>NZ_BATJ01000003.1 GCF_000467125.1 Vibrio proteolyticus NBRC 13287
CTAAAACAGGTACGCAATGCGTACCTGTCAGTGCTGCATATTCTGATGGCTCAGAGCGTGGCGGCTACCTCATCGGAAATATCGCCGTTGTGATAGACTTCCTGCACGTCATCCAAGTCTTCCAGTGCATCAATCAAACGCAGTAGCTTAGGCGCGGTGTCAGCATCCAGGTCCGCTTTGGTTGACGGAACCAGTGACACTTCCGCGTTCGCCGCCAGAAAGCCCGCCGCATCCAGCGCATCTTTGACCACACCAAACTCTGCGGGTGTGGTGTACACATCAATCGCACCGTCATCAGCGGTTTCGATGTCTTCCGCACCGCTTTCCAACGCCACTTCCATCACCGCGTCTTCATCCAATCCCGGTTCGTAAGAAATCACGCCTTTCTTATCAAACAGGTAATTTACACTGCCATCGGTACCCAGGTTTCCGCCTGCTTTGGAAAAGGCGTGACGTACGCCAGAAACCGTTCGGTTGCGATTGTCCGTCATACATTCCACCATGACCGCCGTGCCACCCGGACCGTAGCCTTCGTAGATCACGGTTTCCATGTTGTCGTCCCCTTCCCCGCCGGCACCGCGAGACACAGCTCGGTTAATGGTATCCCGGGTCATATTATTGGACAGTGCTTTATCGATCGCCGCACGCAGACGCGGGTTATTTTCCACGTCACCACCACCTTCTTTCGCTGCCACCACAATTTCACGAATCAGTTTGGTGAAGATCTTCCCGCGTTTAGCGTCTTGAGCCGCTTTTCGGTGGCGAATGTTCGCCCATTTACTATGACCAGCCATTGGATTCCTCATTTCTCTTGGGTCAGCATACCCAGATCGTATGCTGAACAAAGTACAACAAAAAAGGCCGTAAGAGCCAAATTCTTACGGCCTGAGAAAACTATATCATAAAGCGCAGCGCTACTTGTGACGCTCTTTGAGTTTGTTGATCACATCATTGAGCGACAGCCCCTGATCCTGCAGCAGCACCAGCAAGTGATAGATCAGATCCGCGGATTCACACACTAGCTCCGCCTTATCACCCGACGTCGCCGCAAGCGCGACTTCAACGCCCTCTTCGCCCACTTTTTGCGAAATACGCTTGGTACCACGGGCGTAAAGACTGGCGGTATAAGAAGAATCCGGGTCGGCACTCTTGCGGGCAGCCAGTAACTGCTCAAGTTGATGAAGCCACACCATTTGTGACTCCTCTTGTACATCGCCATCCCAGCATGTTGTTGTACCGGTGTGACAAGTGGGACCAATGGGATTCACTTTGACCAACAAGGTATCGTTGTCACAATCTAGCGCAATGTTTTGCAGACGAAGAACGTTGCCGGACGTTTCGCCTTTGGTCCACAATCGCCCCTTGGTCCGTGAGAAAAACGTTACTTGACCGGTATCACCAGTTTTGTTTAACGCCTCTTGGTTCATGTAGCCCATCATCAGCACTTGGCTGGACTGAAAGTCTTGTACTATTGCTGGAATCAAACCGTCGATTTTTTCCCAGTCAATACGCTCAGACAGTGCGCTTATTTCTGCGGCTTCAAAACTCATAGTCGCACCTCGATTCCTTGTTGTTTCAAGTACTGTTTCAGCTCACCAATATTGATGACCTGTTTATGGAAGACCGAAGCGGCCAGTGCCCCGTCCACATTGGCTTTTTGGTAAGCCTCAGCAAAGTGCTCCATGGCGCCAGCCCCCCCCGATGCGATCAAAGGTACATGACACACCTCACGCACCATATTTAGCTGCGCGATGTCATAGCCATTGCGCACGCCATCCTGGTTCATCATGTTCAGCACAATTTCGCCTGCGCCGCGGTGTTGCACTTCCTGCACCCAATCGCGCGTTTCCCATTGTGTAGCCTTAGTGCGCGCTTCGTCACCGGTGAACTGGTAGACCTGATATTTGCCCGTGTCTTTGTCGTAATAGGAATCAATGCCCACCACAATACACTGCACGCCAAACTTATCCGCCAGTTCAGTAATTAGCTGCGGGCTTGCCAGTGCTGGCGAGTTGATGGAGACTTTGTCGGCACCAAACTCCAGAATACGCGCCGCATCCTGAGCGGATTTGATGCCGCCCGCGACGCAAAACGGAATATCAATCACCTCAGCAACCCGGGAAACCCAGCTCTTATCGACCACGCGACCATCACTCGATGCGGTAATGTCGTAAAACACCAGTTCGTCTGCGCCTTCTTCAGCATAGCGCTGGGCCAACGGGACGATGTCACCGATGATTTCGTGATTGCGGAACTGAACGCCTTTCACCACCTGACCATCGCGAACGTCCAGACACGGAATTATGCGTTTTGCCAACATGCAAATGCCTCCTCTGCGGTGAATTTGCCATCCAACAGCGCCCGGCCAACAATGACACCTGCCACACCACTGCCTTTAAGCGCTTCAATATCCGCCAGCGAACCGATGCCGCCCGACGACTGGAATTGCACCTGAGGATATTGTTGACACAGATCCACGTACAGTTCGACATTGGATCCTGCCAGCGTACCGTCGCGGGAAATGTCAGTACACAACACGTGTTTCAGCCCGACAGTCAGATAATCGTCCAGCAGGGCTTCGATCGTCACGCCGCTGTCTTCCTGCCAGCCCGAGATCGCGACCTTTCGCGTGCCGTCCTGGTCGATATTGATGTCCAACGCCAGCACAATTTTCTCTGCGCCGTATTTTTCCATCCATTCTTTCACTAGAGCGGGTTGTTTCACCGCCGTTGAGCCGACGACCACACGCTGTGCGCCAGCTTCCAGAAGATCAATTACATCCTGTTCGGTGCGGACACCACCACCAATCTGAATATTGGCTGGAGTACTGGCCAGCAGCTTGGCGATCAGATCAAGCTGACGCGCTGAGGTATCTTTAGCCCCAGTCAGATCCACCAGGTGCAGCCAATTGGCGCCAGCCTGATGATACAGCGCGAACTGCTGCGCCGGATCCACTTTATACTCGGTCACCTGGCCGTAATCGCCCTGATAAAGGCGAACCACCTGACCTTCAATTAAATCGAGTGCTGGAATAATCACGTACGCATTCCCTTTTTATAATTCCAAGAAGTTTTGAATCAGTTGTGAACCGGCTTTCGACGAGCGCTCCGGGTGGAATTGCACCCCATAGTAATTGCCACTTTGTACGGCCGCAGAAAACGGATTGCCGTAATCACATTGAGCGATGGTGTAGTCGCCCACCGGCATCGCAAAACTGTGTACAAAATAGAAATACTCACCAGATTCGATGCCAGTGAATAGCGGATGCCCTGGCTGCGCTGTCACGGTATTCCACCCCATGTGAGGCAGTGGTAAGTCGCCGGTTTGCATGCGTTTAACCTCACCGTCACACAAACCGAGACATTCAACCAATTCGTCGGCTTTCTGGCCTTTCTCCTGAGACACCTTGCCCAGTAACTGCATGCCCAAACAAATGCCCAGTAGCGGTTTTTCTACCTGTTTCACCAGGGTGATCAGGTCACGCTCTTCGAGGTTTTTCATTGCTTCGCTGGCGGTTCCGACACCGGGTAAAAACAGTTTGTCGGCATTCAGCACGACATCCGGGTCTTTCGACACCGTCACCTCATAACCGAGACGCTCAATTGCAAACCGAACCGATGAAACATTAGCGCAACCAGTATCAATGATGACGATCTTTGCAGCGGTCATTACAGCACTCCTTTACTGCTCGGCAGTTCGTTGCCTTCCACTTTAACCGCCTGGCGTAACGTACGTCCAAAGGCTTTAAACAGGCTTTCAATGATGTGGTGATCGTTTTCACCCGCGGAGGATAAATGCAGTGTGCACGCCAGCGTGTCGGTTAACGAACGAAAGAAGTGGTACACCATTTCAGTCGATAGGTCCCCGACTTGTTCGCGGCTGAATTTGGCGTCAAATTTCAGGTAAGGCCGACCAGACAGATCCAACGCACACTGCGCCAGACACTCATCCATCGGCAGACTGAAACCAAAACGGCCGATACCTCGTTTGTCACCCAGGGCCTCCTTCAACGCCTGGCCCAAGGCCAACGCCGTGTCTTCGACCGTGTGGTGATCATCAATGTGTAAATCCCCCACCACTTGGCATTTCATCTGAAATCCACCGTGCGTGGCAATTTGGTCCAGCATGTGGTCAAAAAAGCCCAACCCGGTGGAAATCTGGTTGCCGCCCTGCTCATCAAGATTAACCGCGACCTTAATGTCGGTTTCCTTGGTGGTACGTACCACCTCGGCCATACGGGCCTTAACCGTTAACTCTTTTAGGATCTGTGACCAGTTCATGGTTTGAGGGTGGTATTGAATGCCACGAATAGCCATATTTTCAGCCAGTTGCAGGTCCGTCTGACGATCGCCAATCACAACGGACTGCTGAAAGTCGACTTTGCCCCCCTGCAAGTAGTCTTTGACCATGCCCAGCTTAGGTTTGCGGCATGAACAGTTGTCTTCTTCAAAGTGCGGACAAATCAGCACATCGTCAAATTTCACTCCCTGAGAGGTAAAAATATCCATCATCATATTGTGCGGCGCATCGAAATCAGCCTGCGGGTAACTGTCGGTCCCAAGACCGTCTTGGTTGGTAACCATTACCAGACGGTAGCCAGCATCCTGTAACGCCAGCAGACTCGGGATCACGTTCGGTTCCAGCTTCAGCTTATCGAGGCGGTCTACCTGAAAGTCCACTGGCGGCTCTTCTATCAATGTCCCGTCACGGTCGATAAATAAAATCTTCTGTTGTGTGCTCACTCAAACTTCCTTTTTATTCCTGGGCTCCTGCCAACCAGGAGCAATTCAATTCTGTACCGTGTTTTATTTGATTATCTTAGCTACGGTTACATTGCGGATAGGGATAGGTAGTAATTTCGGATAAATGCGACGGTTTTTTCACACTCTTCACGATTCCCAACACTGATGCGCACGCAGTTCTCTATCGGCGAATTACGTAAGATAATGCCGCTGTCCCACGCGGCTTTGAACAAAGCGTCACCATCCGGGAATTTCACCAGCAGATAGTTTCCCCAACCTTCAAATACTTCGACCCCGGCGACCATGGACAATCCGACTTGCAGATACGCTCGGTTGGCATTCAAATCCAGCACCTGAAACTTAGTGCGAGCCAATCCCGACTCAGAGAGCGCCTGTAACGCAATGTCCGCCACAGGCACAGGCACTGGGTAAGGCGCGATCACCTTCAGCAACACATTGATTAACGATTCATTGGCCAGTGTAAACCCACAACGCAGCCCCGCCAGCGCAAACGCTTTGGACAAAGTGCGCAAAATCGCCAGATTCGGATATTGTTGCAACAAGTCCACTGTTGATGCTTCAGGGCAGAAATCAATGTAGGCTTCATCCATCACGACAATCGCTTTGCCTTGCGTCATCTCAAGCAAACGAAGGATGTCATCCCGTTTAACCAGATTACCGGTTGGGTTGTTCGGGCTGCAAACGAACACCAACTTAACATTATCTAAATTGGCTTCGATGTTCTGCAGGTCAAGTTGCCACTCTGGTGTCAACGGCACAGTTTTTCGTTCCACCCCCATGGTTTCCGCACTGATGGCGTACATCCCATAGGTTGGCGGACAAAACAGAATTGCATCCTCCCCCGGCTCACAAAAAGCACGGATCAGCAACTCAATCCCCTCGTCCGCACCGCGTGATGTCAGCACTTGCTCCGGGCGAACCCCCGCGTACGCGGCGTACGCTTCGATCAATGCGGTCGGCTGGCATTCGCTGTAACGGTTTAAGCGAGCGAAATCTGTTTTATATTCATTGTCGAACGGTGATTCGTTAGCGTTAAGCCACACATCCCCGCTACCACCAATACGTCGAGCCGACAGATAAGGCGTCAGTTGTTGCACTTGTTTTCGGGCCAGCCTTTCCATTACGCCTGCTCCTTCTGTAATTTTTCTACTCGGATGGTGACCGCACGTTTGTGCGCGTCTAACCCTTCAGCTTCTGCCATCGCCACCACGGTCGGCGCTAAATTCTGCAACCCTTGCGCAGAGAGTTCCTGAACGGTCATGCGTTTGGAAAAATCGGCCAGTCCTAAGCTGGAATATGTCCGGGTGTAACCGTAGGTCGGCAGCACGTGGTTCGTTCCCGACGCGTAATCTCCCGCCGACTCTGGTGACCAGTCACCCAGGAAAATCGAGCCTGCGTTGTCCAGCAACGGCAGCAACTCACGCGGATTTTTGGTTTGTACAATCAAATGCTCTGGTCCGTAGTAGTTCGAAATCGACACCGCTTGTGTCAGCGATTCCGCAATTATGATCAGACTGGATGCTAATGCCTTCTGCGCGATCGGGGCGCGAGATAGCGCTTGTAGCTGACGTTTGACCGCATCCGTTACCTGGTCAGCCAGTACCGGCGATGGTGTCACCAACACTACCTGAGAATCCGGGCCGTGCTCTGCCTGACTCAGCAAATCTGCGGCAATGAAATCAGGATCGGCCGTTTCATCCGCGAGCACCAAAACTTCTGATGGCCCCGCGGGCATATCAATGGCCGCGCCACGAAAATCATTGCTGACCTGGCGCTTCGCTTCCGTGACATAAGCGTTGCCCGGGCCGAAAATTTTATCGACTTTGCTGACCGTTTCACTGCCGTACGCCATGGCCGCAATCGCCTGACCACCCCCAACGTTGTACACTTCATCGATACCACACAAACGGGCAACGTACAGAATTTCATCGGCGATCGGCGGTGGAGAACACAGCACCACTTTACGGCAACCGGCAATTTTGGCCGGAACGCCCAGCATCAACACCGTCGATGGCAGTGGCGCACTGCCTCCCGGAATGTATAAGCCTACTTTCTGAATCGGGCGCGTAACCTGTTCGCACACCACGCCGGGTTGGGTTTCTACTTTGATCGGTTGTGGCTTTTGCGCTTTGTGGAACTTAGCGATATTGGCATACGCCTGATCCAGGGCTTGCTTCATAGTGTCGGATAGACGCTCTGCAGCGGCGGCAATCTCCTCAGTCGGAACCCGGATCGACGCAGGAGTGACGTTGTCGAATTTTGCTGTCAGCTCCAACAAAGCTGCGTCGCCGCCTTTACGGACTTGTGCAATCACGTCCGCCACGGCGGCCGTGATGTTGGCCCCCTCTGCGATCGCAGGGCGTTCCAGAATTGAGTCTTGTTGCGACTCACTTAACGATGACCAGACTACCGTTCTCATGATTCATTACTCCATCATTTTTTCAATTGGCAGAACCAGAATAGAGCTGGCTCCCAGTTCTTTGAGCTGTTCCATGGTTTCCCAGAACAGGTTTTCAGAACTCACCAAATGAACGGCAACTTTTTGTTTTTCCGCAGACAGCGGCAGTACAGTTGGATCCTCGGCACCCGGCAGCAATGATTTGATCTGCTCCAGTTTATCGACCGGGGCGTGCAGCATGATATATTTAGACTCTTTGGCCTGAATCACACCTTGCATACGCGTCAACAGCTTTTCAATCAGTGCCTTTTTATCCTCATCAAATTCGCCCATACGCTGGATCAAAGTCGCTTTCGACTCGAAGATCACTTCCGCTTCTTTAAGGCCATTTGCTTCGAGCGTAGCTCCGGTCGACACCAAATCGGCAATCGCATCCGCCAGACCAGCACGTGGTGCAACCTCGACGGACCCCGTTAGCATACACGCTGAGTATGGCACCCCCTGCTTGTCCATGTAGGCTTTAAGTAATTGAGGGTAAGTTGTCGCAATGCGCTTTCCGGCCAGGTCCTGCGGGCCAGTGTACTGCTCGTCTTTATCAATGGCGACGGACAGACGACACCCACCAAAGTCCAGACGACGCAAAGTCACAAATTCACACGGCTCACCCAAGGCTTTGCGATCCAGGCGAACTTCTTCCAGTTCGTTTTCACCGATGAAGCCCAAATCCACCACCCCATCCATGATCAGGCCTGGAATGTCATCATCACGAACCAGCAGCAAATCGATCGGCATATTCAAAGAGTGAACAACCAGACGCTCTCCCATGATGTTGAACTTGACGCCACATTTTTTCAACAGAGCCTGACTCTCTTTGCTCAGGCGGCCCTTTTTCTGGATGGCAATTCTTAGGCGTTGTGTCTGCATTACGTATTCCCTGTGTAAGATATTGATAATTAAAATTAAAAAACCAGTTAAACGAAAAAACCCTCGGAAGATTCTGGTCTCCCGAGGGTTTTAAATCTGAATTCTTTGATTTTAAACACCGGGAGTTTCCTGCCCCCCGGGTATGCGCGCATCTCCCGAAAGACTAAGCAGGATGATGG
This sequence comes from Vibrio proteolyticus NBRC 13287, assembly GCF_000467125.1. GTDB lineage: Bacteria > Pseudomonadota > Gammaproteobacteria > Enterobacterales > Vibrionaceae > Vibrio > Vibrio proteolyticus. The sequence continues at coordinate 8,265 of NZ_BATJ01000003.1, forward strand.
TGATGATGAATGTTCATTACAAAATTGCGCATACTTATTTACGTTCTGTTGTGTTCGTTTTGATGATTACAACACTAACTAAGGTCATTTTATTTTTCAACAAGTAATTTATGTTTTTTTTTGCCCTTGTCCACAGACAAGCGTAACCTATTGAAAATTATTGATTATACAATTCAAGAATCAACACGTTAGACACGCTAATCCTATTATTTGGTGTGAACTTTCTTGCCATGTACGACAAAACTGACCTAAGCTATTCGTTGTATAAAGCAAGTTTAGATTTACCAACTCTTCTCATTATTGATACGACTTTCGTACCTCAAATACGAACGGTCTGACTACTATTACTGTGTGAGTTCTAACCAATAGTGTCGAACCGTGAGTAGATGTCATTCTGATAAAGTTCATTACCTATCCGAAGCTGACCTGTATCCTTTAATTGGTGATAGTCCAAGCGTTAAAGGGTTACATTGTGCGATTCAAAAATACGCGAAATGTGACGCTGAAGTGCTTATCCAGGGGGAAACAGGTGTAGGCAAAGGTTTGTGTGCCCGACTCATCCATCAAGCGTCGCCAAGAAGATTGGCCCCCTTTGTGGAGGTTAACTGCGGCGCCATCCCCAGTGGGCTGATCGCTTCAGAGCTGTTCGGGCACGAGAAAGGCGCCTTTACTGGTGCGGTTTCAGACCACACTGGTTTCATTCAACAAGCCAATCACGGCACGCTGTTTCTGGACGAAATTGGCGACATGCCAGCTGATTTACAGATCCACCTGCTCCACTTTCTGGAAAGTAAGCAGATCCACAAAGTCGGGGCCGAACGGGTAATTTCTGTCGACTGCCGGGTAATCGCCGCCAGCCACGTGGACTTGAAGCAAGAAGTAGTTCAAGGCAATTTTCGTGAAGATTTATACTATCGATTGAATATTCTTCCGCTCGAAATTCCGCCATTGAGAAAACGCGGCGCTGACGTTTTAGTCTTGGCCCGTTTCTTCCTGAATAAAATTGCGCCCTCACGTCAGGTTTCCCTTACCGAAGATGCCAGGGAACAGTTAATTAAACACGCCTGGCCGGGAAATGTACGCGAACTGAGAAATGTCATTCAGCGTGCCTTGATCATGAGCGACGATGACAACCTGGAAGCCGCTGACTTCGGTCTGGAAGTCATTGATCGTCAGATGTTGCCTGCCAGCGATCAAATTGATCTCGATTATCTGTTGCAAGCCATTTCCGACAACAAGCACAACATGAGTGCCGCCGCTCGCCAGCTAGGTATCTCTCGAACCACCTTGTATCGCCTGATCAAAAAGCACAATTTGCAGCTGTAGCACGCACCACACACCTTTGTGGAAAATCTGGTTATTGCCACAGCTTTGGCTACAAACAAAAAACTCCGCCTGAGGCGGAGTTTTCATTTTGACCGTGTCACCGTTACGCCGCTTCACAGCGTGATATCTTCGACTTGGCTAGCATCGACATCACGACACAAACCAGCACAAAAGACACACTTGATGCCGCCAGAGACAGCGCAACTGACGCCGTCATCCCAAGTACCACAAAGCCGATCGACGAAACCAGAGCCACCGCCAGAGCATAAGGCAGCTGCGTTGACACGTGATCAATGTGGTTACAACGCGCACCAGTCGACGATAAGATAGTGGTGTCGGAAATCGGAGAACAGTGATCGCCAAAGACCGACCCCGCCAGCACTGCACTCAGCATCGGCAGCATTAACGCTAAATCGGTCGCGCCAGCCATGTCCCCTGCAATGGGCAGCATAATCCCAAACGTGCCCCATGATGTACCGGTAGAGAATGCCATCAGGCCAGACAACAAGAACAGAATGACCGGCAGCCAATGCGGGTTGATGTTCCCCTGCACCAGCGACGATAAATAAGCGCCGGTTTTCATGTCGCCGATCACAGAGCCAATTGTCCAGGCGAAAATAAGGATGAGGATCGCACCAAACATCGATTTGGCGCCGATCCACAACGTTTTAGCGATATCTGACACCGGCAGCTTCTGCTTGACGACGGTGTACAGCGCCATCACCAAACCAACCAAACCACCGTAAATCAGTGATTTGCCTACATCGGTATTTTCGAAAGCCCCCAGGATGTTGAACGTTTGGCCGTCCGCAGCCAGCGCTTGGCCTCCGGTGTAGATCATTGCCGAAATCGTCGCCACAATCAGCAACACAATCGGCAGGATCAGATCAGAAACTTTGCCATGTTCACTTTCAGTGATGTCCAGCTCTTCATTCAACTCATGGGCTTCCTGAGCATCGTTTTCTTTATCTGAGTCGAAACCGCGTCCCTGAGACGCCTGAATTTCATGTCGGCGCATCTGACCAACATCAAGCTGGAACCACACCACGGCGAAGACCATCAGCAGTGCAAAAATCGCGTAGAAATTCATCGGAACCAGACGCAGATATGCCCCCAGAGCGGAATACTCAGTGATGCCATGTGATACAAGAATGCCACCGATGATGGTCATAATGTACGCGCCCCAGCTTGACGCAGGCATCACCACGCACATTGGTGCCGCAGTGGAATCCAGAATGTACGCCAACTTGGCCCGAGAGACGTAAAAACGGTCAGTAACAGGGCGGGAGATCGACCCCACAGCCAAGCTGTTAAAATAGTCATCGACAAAAATAAACACACCCAGGAAAGCCGCCAGCAGCTTTGAGCCGCGCTTGCTTTTCACCCGGACCTGAGCCCATTCAGCAAAAGCACGTGTGCCACCTGACAACGTCAGCAATGCGGTCATCATGCCTAACAGGATAAGGAAACCAACGATACTCATGTTCCAGGTATTAATGCCGCCGTCTTCTATAAAGACACTGGACACGGTAGTACCCACGTAACCCATCGCTCCGCCAACCGAGTAATCAGCGAGCAAAATAGCGCCGAGTAAAATACCGACGCCCAGAGAAACCAGTACACGTCGCGTAATGATCGCGAGACTCAATGCCACTATCGGAGGCAAAAGAGATAAAGGAGATGATGCGAAATCAATTAAATTCATGATCTTCAAAAACCAGATAATATTGGTTAGAGATCTACTGCAGACAAACCAGCCGAATCAGACCAGCTCATGTTGAACTTAGCGACAGGGAAGTGAACACTCCACCCAACCCCTACAGTAGCGCTCCATAGTTAAAATTATAGACTATGGCAGTGTTGACCCTCTTCGAGTTCAACCCCAGCAACAGGTTTTGATCGACGCTGTCACTTCGGCGAACAGACCTTTCATCATCGTTCATCGGCATCACCCCAACGACAACTACTCATTCAATTCGCGCCTCTACCGCACATGCCGGATATCGAACTGCATGATATCTATATCTGCAGTATTTCTAACCAGCCTGTGCATTAGGTGGACGCTATTGTACTTATCATTAATGGCATTGCAACCTAAGATGACCACGAGATCATTAAGGAATTAACAAAAACATTCATCACAAATAAATGCAATTAAGAGCATAGCATTTAAATTATTACGCAATAATTATCACATTTGAGACAACAAAACTAAATTTTAAGTCTTATCTATGTAAGCACATTCTGATATCTATTCACCGCATAGCATCGGACAATTAGAACGATAGCTTAAATAAAAGTACTTCGTTAGTAGTAGACTGCTAAAGAACGGTCTATATTTGTGCAAGGTGTATAAAGTTTATTTATGATGACGTGAAAAACGTGATGTTCACTCACATAAAAAATGGTTTTGAATTAATTATTTTACGTAATTCTTGAAATTGGATTATTGTCATAATATCTGATGAGGTTTATTATTATCTCGTCGACTTTATTAAATTCATAGGAATGGTCATGTCGGAACTAACTAAAACTCTATTAAATATTCGTAGTCTGCGTGCATATGCACGTGAATTAACTGTTGAACAGCTGGAAGAAGCCCTGGATAAACTGACAATTGTTGTACAAGAGCGCAAAGAAGCAGAAGAAGCTGAAATGGCCGCTCGTGAAGAGCAAGAGGCTAAGTTAGCTGCTATCGCAGACCAGATCGCTAAAGACGGTATTGATGTTGATGCGCTGATTCATGCGCTGGCTGGTGAAAATAAAAAAGGTAAAGCGAAGACAAAACGCGCACCTCGCCCGCCTAAATATAAATACATCGATTCTAACGGTGAAGAGAAAACCTGGACAGGCCAAGGCCGTACTCCTTCTGCTATTCAAGAGCAACTGGATGCAGGTAAGTCTCTGGAAGACTTCGCTATCTAATCGTAAGATTGGTTTAAAAAAGGCTCCTTGCGGAGCCTTTTTTATTTTTAAATGTTAAATAAACAATTTGAGTTAACGTTCCCAGTACGCTTCTTCCAGGCTATCTTCCCGCTCAGGTAAGCCGCGTGATAAACGTGGAGAATGTTGCACTAATACTTCGTAACTCGCACGGTTTGAATATTTACATACCTGAGAAAATGAAGAATATGTCAGGAAAGTGTAAGAATGTTTACTTGAGTTCGGCACATTTTCTTTATGGTATTTATTTGCAGCCATATCATGTAATAAAGCAGACAATGCAGCGTCACCAGCACCATTCGTATTTTTAATTTTTTCTGGACCACCCATATAAGGGGCAATATGTGAATAAACACGTATCGGATTATTACACGCGTCTTTAACCGCCGGACGGCTGAATTCGTAACGATTAAATTCAGCAATACATCCCGGTAGAAGCGGTAAAGACGTTTCGCGTTTCGCTTCATCTTCCGTATAGCCCGCCATGTACAGGCCGATAGGTCCGGCAGTACACAGTACCAAATCCACCCAATCAAGCGTCTTGTCTGAGGCCGCTAACGGGTCTGCTTCGCCAGTTAATGCTTCCGCTTCGTCTTCATTCATCGCAACCACAGAAACGTGCTCACGCAGAAATGCCTGCCAGAACTCAGGATCATCCTGAATGACAAACTTGGTGCCTAGCGTCAGTACCACTGGCACATCGTATTTCTTGGCATATTCAATCGCACGCATTGTGGCTTCCGGCATCGGATCGCCTTCTTTACAGCGCACCAGATACGCAGTGAGTACCAGGGCTGACGCGTTTTTAAAGATTTTTTCCGGAATACTACTTGGGCTCAGCTTATTCATCTGACCTTCACTGATGGCGAATGTGCGTTCACCATCTTCTGTGATCAGTGCAAAGCAGCGGCCAATGGCACCTTCAACGCCCTGAAGATAATTGAGATCCATGCGGCTGGAGGTGTTGCACAGGTAACGATAGCCGTAGCTGCCGATTTTAATGTCCTGACTCATCACACCCAGTAAAGTGGAGCGATCATCCGCCAGCACGGAATAGTTGTGCAGAGTATTACCAATCGTGCCGCCGGCGTATTCATTGGTAATTAAGTTGCTTTCTTTTAACTCGTTATACAGTGCTTCGGCACTGTCATCATCGATCACTAACGAGTGTCCCTTACTCAATCCATATTTAGCAATCATTTCTGAACAGACTTTCGCCTCTATATCGACCAATGTTTGATCGATACCAATAATATGGGTACGAGACATGGTTTTGCTGTCTTGCGCCTGGCTTACCAGTGGATCGCGCGCATGGACGGGAAAGTAGTGCTTAGACTTACGTTGTCCTGGAAATTTCATAGTGTTTGTATTGAGTATGGGATGAAAGGATGCCGGATTCTACCGCGCACACTAAGGCGCGGCAACAAAGGGAATTATAGCAAACGATTGCGACTGTTATTTTTTATTCACCTTCCATGAAGCTCAAATCAGGAAGCCGTTCCAGGTGCTCAGAATAACGTTTGAGATTAAACTCACCGCCGTTCTTCATCACATCAAAGACTTCTATCGAGACCGCGCACGCCATCATCGCCACGGCGTCTTCGCGCGAAGTCCCTGTCATCATCAAACGCATCAGCGTCTCTTTGACTTTAAGTGGGTTGCCGTCTTCGAGTTGGTTTTCGACGATCTCAATCAACTCGCCTTCTTCGATAAATTCGCTTTTTTCGCTCATGTTTTCGGTCCTGGTATTGTTTTCCCGCCACTATGCCACATATATAGAAACTTATCCTGAAAACCATTGAGCTTTTGCTCAGAAAGTTGTTTGTGATGCACCTCTCGGATCTGTCGCCTCTAAACTCTTTCTGATAGAATTTGCGTCCAGTTTATTTAAGTGGTGTTAAGTAATGTCTGATAACAGCCAAAAGAAAGTCATAGTCGGCATGTCCGGCGGTGTGGATTCCTCCGTTTCTGCCTATCTTCTCCAGCAGCAAGGCTACCAGGTTGAAGGCCTGTTCATGAAGAACTGGGAAGAAGATGACAACGAAGAATACTGCACGGCGGCAGAAGATCTGGCCGACGCACAGGCAGTTTGCGATAAACTTGGCATTCACCTTCATACCATTAATTTCGCTGCAGAATACTGGGACAATGTCTTTGAATACTTTCTGGCGGAATATAAGGCGGGTCGGACTCCCAACCCAGACATCCTTTGTAACAAAGAAATTAAGTTCAAAGCGTTTCTGGAGTTTGCAGACGAAGTTCTGGATGCGGATTATATCGCCATGGGTCACTACGTGCGTCGTACCTTCCCACAACAAGGTGAAAAACCTCAGATGCTGCGTGGCAAAGACAGCAACAAAGATCAAAGCTACTTCCTATATACACTTAGCCACGAGCAAATTGGCCGCAGCTTGTTCCCGGTCGGTGAGCTGGAGAAGCCAGAAGTTCGCCGTATCGCAGAAGAGCAAGGCCTGATCACAGCCAAGAAAAAAGACTCGACCGGTATCTGTTTTATCGGTGAGCGCAAATTTACTGACTTCTTGTCTCGCTATCTGCCAGCTCAGCCGGGTAAAATTGAGACACCGGAAGGCCATGTCATCGGTGAACACCAAGGTCTGATGTATCACACTTTGGGGCAGCGTAAAGGCTTGCACATCGGTGGCCAAAAAGGCGGTGGCGGCAATGAAGAACCATGGTACGTGGCAGACAAAGATCTCAAACGCAATGTATTGATTGCCGTTCAGGGCGCCGATCATCCGCTGCTGAAATCACAAGGCCTGATCGCGTCACAACTGCATTGGGTCGACCGTGTGGCGATAAAAGAACCACTGAAATGCAGCGTGAAGACACGTTACCGTCAACAAGATATTCCATGTACCATCATCCCGGTTGACGATGAAACCATCAAAGTGATTTTTGATGAACCGCAGGTCGCGGTGACACCAGGCCAGTCCGCCGTCTTCTACAAAGACGAAGTGTGTCTTGGCGGTGGCATCATCGAAGAACGCATTTAACAGGAATTGAGGAGTACTACTACGTGGCTAACACACTCTACGACCGTACTATCGCTTTTGCCGGCATTTGCCAGGCCGTTGCTTTGGTTCAACAGGTAGCGAAAAACGGTGACTGTGATTCGGACGCGTTTGAAACTTCCCTGAAAGCGGTGCTGAACATCAACCCAGGCTCAACTCTGGAGGTCTTTGGCCGTGAAACCGATCTGAAAGTGGGCCTCGAATGTTTGGTGCAAGGCATCGACAGTACGCCTACTGGCAGCGAAATTACCCGCTACATCATCAGTCTGATGGCCTTGGAGCGCAAACTGGCCGGACGCCGTGATGCCATGGCTCAACTGGGTGACCGTCTGCAAATGTTGGAACGCCAATTGGAGCACTACGATTTGCTTGACGACAATATGATCAGCAATCTGGCCAGTGTTTATCTGGATGTCATCAGCCCAATCGGCCCGCGAATTCAGGTAACAGGAACCCCGTCGGTACTGCAACAAACCACGAATCAGCATAAAGTCCGTGCCCTACTGCTGTCGGGTATCCGCTGCGCCGTCTTATGGCGCCAGGTTGGCGGCAAACGTCGTCACCTGATTTTCGGACGTAAGAAAATGGTCCAGCAGGCACAAATCCTGCTCGCCAGAATGTAATGATCAGCTCGCGTTTATCGCGAGCTCTTTTTTCGATACAAACCACTCTCGCGCAAACGTTTGCGCAATATTCGTGACAATTGCCACCGATGTTGGTATAAAGCTCACGAAATTTAGAAACCCAATTCAGGAGAACATCATGGAACTGTCAGCATTGACTGCTGTTTCACCAGTAGACGGCCGTTACGGAAGCAAGACGATTGCGTTACGCGAAATTTTCAGTGAATACGGTCTGCTAAAATACCGTACTATCGTTGAAATCCGCTGGCTACAAAAACTTGCAGCCACTGCTGAGATTGCCGAAGTACCAGCATTCAGTGCACAGGCAAACCAATTCCTGGACGATCTGGCCGCGAACTTCTCTGAAGCCGACGCGATGCGCATCAAAGAGATTGAACGCACCACCAACCACGACGTTAAAGCGGTTGAATACTTCCTGAAAGAGAAAGTCGCCGACGTGGCTGAGCTGCACGCAGTGAACGAGTTCCTCCACTTCGCCTGTACCTCTGAAGACATCAACAATACCTCGCACGCTCTGATGCTCAAGGAAGCGCGCGAGACGGTTATTCTGCCAGAAATCCGTAACCTGATTGATGCAATCAAAGCACTGGCAGTCGAATACCGTGATATCCCTCTGTTGTCACGTACACACGGTCAGCCTGCGTCTCCATCAACCATGGGTAAAGAGATGGCAAACGTGGCGTACCGTATGGAGCGTCAATATAAGCAAATCGAAAACGTTGAGATCCTGGCAAAAATCAACGGCGCGGTTGGTAACTACAATGCACACCTATCTGCTTACCCAGAACTGGATTGGCACAAATTCTCTGAAGAGTTCATCACAGAATCTCTGGGCGTAACCTGGAACCCATACACCACTCAAATCGAGCCACACGATTACATCGCGGAACTGTTTGATGCCGTTGCACGTTTCAACACGATTCTGATCGACTTCGACCGTGATGTCTGGGGTTATATTGCACTTGGCCACTTCAAACAAAAAACCATTGCTGGTGAGATCGGCTCTTCGACCATGCCACACAAAGTCAACCCAATCGATTTTGAAAACTCTGAAGGTAACCTGGGGCTGGCTAACGCTGTTTTTGGTCACCTGGCACAGAAACTGCCAATTTCACGCTGGCAGCGCGATCTGACTGACTCCACCGTTCTCCGTAACCTGGGTGTCGGTGTTGGCTACGCCGTGATTGCCTACACGTCGACACTGAAAGGCATTAGCAAGCTAGAAGTGAACCGTGAAGCCCTGTTGAAAGAGCTGGATCAGAACTGGGAAGTGCTGGCCGAGCCAGTACAAACCGTGATGCGTCGTTACGGTATCGAGAAGCCTTACGAAAAGCTTAAAGAACTGACTCGTGGTAAGCGTGTCGATGGTGAAGCAATGCGTAACTTCATCGACGGTCTTGAGCTGCCTGAGCACGAGAAAGCCCGTCTTAAAGAGATGACCCCGGCAAACTATATTGGTCAGGCTATTGAGCTGACCGACAAACTGTAATTTGCCAAAAGCAGAAAAGGCTTCCCGAGGGAAGCCTTTTTTATTGTTTTTCAAAGAAGATCGTCAACCGCCCGACCTCAAACCCCAGTTTGCGAATCTTGGTCACATTGAAGGCCCGTTTGTCATCCTGACGATATAACCAATCATCAAACGTTACGGTCACCGTTGAGTCGCCGCGCGGTAATTCGAAATCGTACTTCCACTGCAAGACATTACCCATTTCTTCTCCGCTGGCCACACCAACAATGTCATCCGCCTGCCCTTGATAACGCTTATCTCCGACACTCTTAATCACCCATACCCTCTGGTCTGTTTCTCCATCATCAAACACAAAGTCTTCAACCAGTGTGAGCGTATCGCCATCAACCTGCCCTTGTATCTGCACTTCAAAACGGCGTGTCTGTTTGTCACTGTAATCCTGAATCATGCCCCAGGCCGTTAAATCTCCCTGAAAAAATTCAAACAAATCAAAACGCGGTGTCGCTTGTTGATACTCTCCGACATCGGTCGAGCAACCAGCCATCAGTAAAAGACTGGATACCATGGCCACCATCCATTTCATTTCGTGTGCATCCCTATGAGTTGTTTTCTTAATTCCGGATACTGGCTACGCGGGGATAGCCAGATAGACAAAAAGGCATCGTTCAGCGTCTCATCAGATACCAAACCGACCACTTTCGGTGCATGATTGCGTTCGGCATACCATAAGCTCCCCTCTACACCGTCGGTCACGTAAATCAGTTGATCCCCTTTGGAAATGTCCGGAAACAATCCAGACAATGCTGCCAGCCAGGGACGATAACGGGTTGATGAATAGCCCAGTTTTTTCCACTGTTCGGCTGTCGCATTAAGCAGTTCATCGCGGGAAATGTTGCGTTGATAATCGATCTGCAGCGCCAAAGCGTGAGGGGTAATATCGTCAGCCAGTTGATACGTCCCGGCCGGCGCTTTCAAACGAGATTCATAAATATCGAACATAAACCAGGACAACTGTGCCTTGCCGACCGTCGGCCAGCTCTTCCACTGCACTGAAGTGTGCTCGCTCCCTGAGGACGCAACGACCGCAAAGGAGAATGACGATAACAACAGCAAAACGATACTAATCGCGCCCCTGTACCAAGCTGTTCTTTTCATGACTCAATACCCTGATGATGATTGCAACCAGTATTGCCCACTCTAACCACAACAAGAACAGGCTCCAGAAGGTGTCAAAGCCAAATTGTACTGCTCCGAGCTTGAAGCCCGCCCAGTAGCTGAGGCTCCCAGCAACTCCTCCTACTATAGATACGAACCGCAGCGGATATTGGCTCACTACAGGCACCAGAAACGTGGCATACCAGGCAAAGATGAACCACAATGCCACCAGCCACACAGGCAAAGACGCTTGTGGAAAGATCAGTACGTTGGCCTGACTGTTTACCCAGTCAACACCACAACCCAGCAGCGCTATTACCCCAATCCAACGCCCTCTCACGGACAGAGCTTGCCAGGAAACCAGATACGTCAAAGCGACCGCCGCGAGCATCCAGTACTGGTAAGCCGTCTGACCAAGGACCGCCAGAAACCACAAGAGTTGAAACCAGGTTGAAGCAATGATCAGCCGCCACATACTGCGTTTCCTCAGCTAAGGGCGCTCAAACGTCATGTGCACCGTACTGATGCTTCTGGCCAGGAACCCGCCTTCGCAATAGCAAAAGTAGTAACGCCACATCCTGATAAACCGTTCATCGTAACCCAGCGCCCGGACGTGCATTTCTGCTTGGTCAAAACGCTGACGCCAATCTGCCAGGGTCCGTGCATAGCTGCTGCCAATATCGAACAGATCGCGCAATACCAAATCACTGTGTCGAGTGGTCGCGCAGGTCAATGCAGTGACCGACGGCAGAAAACCTCCCGGAAAAATATACTTCTGAATAAAATCGACATTGTCGGCATAGTAATCGTAGCGTTGATCGGCAATAGTGATCGCCTGAATGGCCATTAAGCCACCGGGTTTGAGCAGTGACTGGCATTTTTGAATATAGGATTGAAGAAACTCGCGTCCGACCGCTTCTATCATCTCGATCGACACCAATTTATCGTACTGGCCGGCTAGCTCCCGGTAGTCTCGCTTTAGCAGCGTTATACGATCTTCAAGCCCCGCTTTAGCCACAGCCTCTTGGGTGTATAGGTATTGCTCGTCTGAAATGGTGGTGGTCGTCACCTGACAGCCAAAGTGCTTCGCCATATAAATTGCCATCGCACCCCAGCCAGTACCGATTTCAATCACATGATCGTCAGCGCTGAGCTTGAGCTGCTCACACAATCTGGCCATTTTGTTGTTCTGAGCTTGCTCCAACGTATCGCTATCCCTCAGGTACACGCCTGACGAATACAGCATGTTGTGATCAAGAAACGTCTCGTAGAGCGAGTTGCCGAGGTCGTAATGAGCATGAATATTTTGCTTGGAGCGTTGCAATGTATTGCGGTTCAGCCAATGGCCTACGCGATACGTCAGTCGGGTTAACCAACTGCTGCGACGCTCCATATCATCTAGCGCAGTCAGGTTACGAGCCATTAGTTCCATCAAGCGGGTCAGGTTCGGGCTGTCCCACCAACCGTCCATATACGCTTCCGCTGCGGCAATGCTCCCCCCGCGCGCAACACGCAGAAAAAAGCCCGGATGATGTATCTCTATCACCGCATGCAAATCATGATGTTCCCCGCCGTAAAAGGTGTCTTGCCCTTCTGCCTCGCCATACGATTCCACAACAGTCAGACAGCCGACACTCAGTTGATGAAGGCTCTTAAATAACAGTGAACGCGCGGTTTTCTGAACGCTGGTCAGTTGCCTAGGCAGCGTCATTGAATTCGTATTTAACATTGCAATACTCCTTTATTGTTCTATTTCTTCTGCGATTTAGAGTGATATTTCGGGTGAGAATAAAGCGGTGCCCCTTTCACCCATAACTTCAGCGCATGCCAGTAAATACCAGCGACTACTTTTACCGCCATCACTGGCGTTTTGATCAGTTCGAACAGCAAACGTCCAGATTGAAAAGGCTTGGGTTTCATGGCCAGAGTGGCATCAAACACCTTGCCGTCTTGATGGCACTCCAAATGAACCACAAGACTTTTAACCAGTGGTTTAAGCCGCCATTGATAATGCTGGCCAATCGGATTAAACGGCGAGACATGAAATGCTTTCTGATGTTGCCAATGTTGGTTTGCATCGCCACCTTGCGCGGGTATTGCGTAATAATGTCGTTCGTTCCAGGGCGTATTACTCACCTCGGCCAGCAAATAACACCAGTTACCATCCAAGTCATATAAGTAATAAAAATTGACCGGACTGAAATACACACCCAAGTAACGCAGATGAATCACCGCCTCGACCCGGCCGGCACACCGGACTCCGGTTAATTCAAACACTTTATCTCGTACCGCGTGTTTCAGGTCACCCTGACCAAGGTAGTCTTCACGACGAAAGCGCGCCCAGTGGAACCATCGGCGGCCAAATAACCACACCCGTTGCTCCAGTCGAGATAACTCATCGAGATCAATACACGGCATGAACAGGCGATAGTGCAGAGCATGCTGCAACGGAGTGAAACGTCGATGACGAACAGTGCCGACAAACAAACGGCTGTTGAGGTCTTCTGCCATCAGGCTGCCCCTTGATGCACCACATCAGATGCACAACGTTCAATCTGCGCCACAACATCCAGTGCGCTGCGCACGCCATCTTCGTGAAAACCATTGTGCCAGTAAGCACCACAAAACCAGCTTCGACGAACTCCATCAATTTCGTCTTTGCGTTGCTGAGCGGCAATGGATTCGGTGGTAAATACTGGGTGATGATACACAAATGAACGCAGTACCTTGTCTGGTGCGACGTCATCACGGCAGTTGAGCGAAACACAGAAAGTGTGCTCAGCGTCCAGGTGCTGCAGAATATTCATGTTGTACGTCAACGTCGGCTTGCGTATTTCCTCACCGGATTGCCCGTTGAGGCGATAGTTCCACGACGCCCACGCAGTTTTACGCTTGGGTAACAAGGTCGTATCGGTATGCAGGATCACATCATTGGCCTGATACGTCATCGCACCCAAAATGGCCTGTTCAGCTCGCGAGCTGTCAGCCAGCATCGCCAGCGCCTGATCACTGTGGCAAGCAAAGATTACCTGATCGTATTTTTCCGTCACCCCATTCGATTCTACATACACACCATCAACATGACGGGTCACCTGAGTTACGGGTGAGCTGAGGCGTATTTTGTCCTCAAACCCACGAATGAGCGGCGCGATGTACTGTCGGGATCCGCCCGGGATGACAAACCACTGAGGCCGGTTAATGATGTCAAGCAAGCCATGATTGAGAAAGAAGCGCAGGAAAAACGTCAGCGGAAATGCTCGCATGTCAGCCAGTGTCGATGACCAGATCGCCGCTCCCATTGGCAGGATATAGTTGTCACAGAAGGCTCGGCTGAAACGCTGCTCATGCAGGAACTCACCTAGCGTGTGTGTGTGTGCGTAATCTAGTTCTGCATGCGCTTTAGCCAGACGATTAAAACGGATGATCTCGAAGATAAAGTGATAGAATGCAGGGTTCAGCCAATTGCGCTTTTGAGCAAACAGTGTGCTCAGCGTGTGGCCGTTGTATTCCAGACCTGATGTTTGGTTGTGGACACTGAAGCTCATCTCGGTCGGCAAGCCACTCACACCAATGCGTTGCATCAAGCGGTTAAAATGTGGATACGTACGGTCGTTGAAAACGATAAAACCTGTGTCCACAGCGTAAGTGCGGCCATCAAGCTCGACATCAACGGTCGCAGTGTGACCACCAATGTAGTCGTTCGCTTCGTACAACGTCACGTTGTGCTGTTCGTGCAGGTAGTGACCACAGGTCAAACCGGATATCCCTGTGCCGATAATGGCAATATTCATAACTGTTATCCTTTCATTAATGCCGATACCAAAGTGCCTTGCCAACGGTATGGGAGCAGAGACATCAGACGGAAAAAACCGGTAAACCAAAACGGGAAATAGAGTGTTCGCCGGCCTTTTGCCACACCGCGACGAATCGACCGAGAAGCCTGTTCAACAGAGACAAGCATGGGCATAGGAAAGTCGTTTTTATCGGTGAGCGGCGTCTTCACAAAACCCGGAAATACCGTCGTCACGCTTATGCCCTGACTTTTGAGATCCAAAGCCAGCGCTCTGGCGAGATAACTTACGGCCGCTTTCGACGCGCCATACGCTTCCGCGCGCGGCAAAGCCACTTCACTGGCAATGGACCCTACCATCACTATACGATGACCCGCAGAGAAGTGTGGCTGTATCCCCTCAATGGCGTTCGCCATACCAGTCACATTAATGTCCATTACCCGCGCAACCAATCCAGCATCAATATGACCATTGTCGATGTACTCACAATCACCGGCATTGAGAATCCAAAGCTGGGGTCTGAACGGCAAATGCGCCAATGCGTCTATCGTTTGCTCACGCTTCGTAAGGTCAAAGCGCAATCCACTGATTAAATCCGAGTAAAACTCGAGTTCACCTAACACCTTCTCATTGCGACCACAGGCAATCACATGCCAGCCGTCATCGGCATAATCTTTCGCCAACTGCATACCAATGCCGGAGGTTGCCCCTGTAATCAATACACCGTTCATTGTCCTAGCCTTTTTTTCACCGTCTTAATCACAGCGCCCAACAAAGGTAAGTGCTCATACAGCATCTCACCCAAATCAAAGTAGTCGCGGTGATAGATAACCTTGTGCTGTGAAAACCGTAAGTGACTGACACCATTGACCTGGATCGGATTGCCTTTCTGCAACTTAGGATGTTGGAGGTGCATAGTCCAAATCAGGAATCCGGTGTCACCGATCTGTTGCTGATCAGAAATCGAGAACTCACAGCGAGTAACGTTGGCGTAGAGTGAATCAAAATAATCGTGCAGAGCAGGCAACCCGTGCAGACGATGGGCGGCATCTTCAAACACCACTTCCTCGTGGTAGATGTCCCTCAATAAATGCAGCGTCTGCTTGTTTAGCTGGTTGTACACTCGCCCAACGGTTTCTACATCCATAGACATGACCCTTACAAAGCTATACAAATATTAATTATGTACAAGATAGTATGAGTTAAAAAGTTGTACAAATAATTTTTTGTATAACTTTTTATCACTGTTCATACGCTGCTCAGCTAAAAAGGGATCAAAAAAAGGCTTGGTAAAAACCAAGCCTTTTCAATCTATTAATTCTTACGCGTTACGCAGAGCGGCGATGCGTTTGTCCAGTGGTGGGTGACTCATCAGCAATTCGGTCATGGTACGCTTACCGTTGATACCAAAGGCCATCATAGAACCTTCCAACTGAGACTCCTGACTCATCTTCAGACGCTCTAATGCCGCAATCATCTTGTGCTTGCCGACCAATCGAGCAGCCCCGGCATCGGCATGAAACTCACGGTGACGGCTGTACCACATCGTGATAAAGCTTGCCAGGAAACCAAACACCAGTTCCAACACAATCGATACACCGAAGTACACCATCATATTACTACCCTGACCTTCCTCATCATCATTGGATGCCACCAGGTTGGCAATAAAGCGAGACAAGAAAATTACGAAGGTGTTCACCACACCTTGCATCAACGTCATCGTCACCATATCACCGTTGGAGATATGGCTGACCTCGTGTGCCAATACCGCTTCCGCTTCATCTCGGGTCATGCTATGCAGCAATCCGGTTGACACCGCCACCAGCGAATCATCACGTTTTGCACCAGTAGCAAACGCATTGATATCAGGAGAGTCGTAAATCGCCACAGTCGGCATACCAATACCAGCCTGTTGAGCCTGACGACTTACTGTCTCCATCAACCAATGTTCGGTTTCGTTACGCGGGCTCTCAATCACCATTCCGCCAACAGAACGAAGCGCCATACTCTTTGACATCATCAAAGAGATGAAGGAACCGCCGAAACCAAATACGGCCGCCATAACCAGTAGACCAGACAAGCTGCCCGGTTGCATGCCCGTTACCGCGTAAACAATATTCAAAACAACACTCAGGACCAGAATCACGGCCAAGTTCGTTGCCAGGAATAATAAAACTCGCTTCATTTACTCTCTCCAAACAGGAAGCTTACTTCTTATTGCCTGAGCCTGTGCTCAGACTGCTTTGTCTTATAGATATAGTCTAAGATTTGAAAAACAAGGTTAAGCGTTAAATTGCAACATTTGATGTCTGAAATATAAATATGACGTTTTGCAATGAAACTGGAGCCTCCTGTAAAAACAACCACCTACCAGAAAAACCAGGTCAGACCTCTACCAAGTTAGACTTTAGTCTTATTGAGCCAACCAGCGAAACACCCTACATTCGGATGCAGAGGAACAACTCCGGTGAATTAGGGATATTCAAATGGCTGAGGCTAACAACTATCAAATGGCGATTGACCTGCTTTGTTGTCACTTAGGCATCTCAGAAGAAGAAGCCAAGCAACAACTCGGACTAAGCGAAGAAACCATCTTTAAAAAAGTGTCCGATACGCAGCAGGCATTAATGGGTATTGCAACCGAGAAGTAAGTTGCACCCCGACAGACAGGTAAACAAAGGGCTGCCGAATGGCAGCCCTTTTCATGATGTTCACTGTCATCACCCGACTAACGGTGCGACGTCAATATACTTGGCTAAATCTGTGCGCTTGGCACTGGGGATGTAAGGAATTTCACCCAGCTTTGGCGCATCAATTTGCTGTTCCAGCATTGCAATAATATCCGCATAGTGCTCCGTTCCCGGATTAACCCGATTTGCAATCCAGCCAACCACATTCAGACCGTCCGCTTTAATGCTCTCGACCGTCAACATCGCATGGCTCAGACAACCCAGCTTGATCCCGACCACCAACACTACCGGCAATTGTTCCTGCTGCACCCAGCTGGACAAGAATTCGTTGTCCGACAGTGGAACACGCCACCCTCCGGCACCTTCAACCAGCACAACATCGGCACGCTGTTTGTGCAGCGCCAGTTTGTTCGATAACAGCTGTTTATCTATTACGATCTGCTCGTGTCGGGCGGCAATGTGCGGCGAGGCGGGTAACTCAAGCGCATAAGGGTTTACGTCATCGTAATCTGATTCCATATTCGCCGCTTTAAGCAAATGCAAGGCATCGGAATTACGCATTCCTTGCTGAGTTTTTTCACTCCCCGCAGCAACGGGTTTGTAGCCAATTGTGTTTAAATCTTTTGCTCCCAGCGCCTGAAGGATCGCTTTGGAGGCGACCGTCTTTCCAACATCGGTATCCGTACCGGCAACAAAAAATGCATTAATCATGCGAAATAACCCCTAAACAAACCTGATAACTTGCAGGTAGAAGCCCATTATGATTTTCGAAAGCCCGGTACGCGTGCTCCACCTGAAGCAGCGCTTTCCGGTTGGTCAGCCCGTGCGAGCGACCGTTAACATGGTTTGCACCTATACCTTTAAGATCACGCATCAGATCAAATGCGCGCTGGTACCATACGGTAACCGTGGGCAAGTCTAGATGATGGCGGTGGCAACCAGCTTGCGCTAACGCAATGTTTAACTGATTGACGCTGATAAACTCATTGACGTGTTGATATGCATCAATTTTCGACCAAGCGGTCTTAAGCTCATGCAAAGAACCATCCAAGAGCGTAGAAAAGTAGGCTTGTCCTTGCGGTTTCAATACCCGACGGATCTCGGCTAACGGTACAGCAAGATCGTCACACCATTGCAGCGCCAAACTGGAGAACACATAATCGACACTCGATGCGCCAAACGGCATCCGCTCAGCATCTACCTGAACGTAACGCATGCGTTCACGGCCGCATCGCTGGCGACTGACCCTCAGCATGTCCGGAGATAAATCGGCGCAAATCACCCTGGCACCGCGTTTGAAAAGCTCGTGTGAGAAATATCCGGTGCCACAACCCAGATCCAGCACTACCTTACCCTGTAGATCCGCTGGCATTTGGTCCAGTAATCGCTGACCGACATCACGTTGAAACGCCGCATGTTGATCATACGTCTGCGCCGCTTTGCCAAACGCGTCCGCTATGGCTTGTTTATCGTGTTGTGTTGACGCTGAACTGGAAAGCGCTAACATCCGATCTCTCCCTGTTCGATGAAACGTCGTACCGCTGTGGCCATCTGCTCTACCTGCGCTGCGCTGTGACCAGCGGTCAGTGTGATCCTCAACCTGGCCGAGCCACTAGCGACCGTTGGTGGACGTATCGCCGTCATCCAGAAACCCCGCTGGCGTAAATGGTTGGCGACCTGCACTGTGGGTTGCGCCTCACCAATCACAAAAGGTTTGATCGGTGTTTGTGTTTTGACGTATCCCGGCACGTTACTCAGAACGCGATCGTAAACTTCACTGAGTTCCCTGAGCTTATCACGGCGCCATTGTTGCTGACGGACCATGCCAGTCGCCTGAGTCAATGCATGTGCCTGGGCAGGTGGCATCGCCGTCGAGTAGACATGATGCCGGGCGAACTGGGTCAGATACTCGCCAGTCTCAGCGTCACACAGGATCGCCGCCCCCGACAAGCCAAACGCTTTACCAAAAGTCACCACCAACAGCTCTGGTGTGACCTGAAAGTAACTGGATGTGCCTCGCCCCTCGCTCCCCAACACACCAATCCCGTGTGCATCATCGACAGCCAACCAGGCTCGTTGCGCTGTGAGTTTAGCGATCGCATCAAGTGGGGCGAGATCGCCATCCATACTGAACACACCTTCGGTCACCACTAAGCTGTTGCTCTCTTCTGCCAACAAAGCCTCCAGATGCGAGACATCATTGTGGCGAAAACGCCGCATCGTGGCAGGACCATGCACTCCCGCTTCCATCAATGAGGCATGGTTAAGTTTGTCCTGCAGCAGCCGATCGCCTTTTTCCAGCAAAGCGAACAACAGCGCCTGATTGGCACTGAAACCTGAGTTGAACAATACCGCCCGTTCGTATCCCAGCCATTCGCACAACGTTGACTCCAGGCGCTGGTGCTCCGTATGAAACCCCGTCACCAGCGGTGAGGCTCCACTCCCGTTGCCGAACCTGTCTATCCCGTCTTGCCAGGCTCGCTTCAACGCTTCATCATTGGCAAGACCGAGGTAATCGTTACTGGAAAAATTGATATAGTTGCGCCCCTCAGCAGACAAAGCGGTCCGATTGCCGTGCGACACTGGTGCCAGAGACCGATTGAGCCCCTGGCGGCGGCGGCTTTCAAGCGCAGAGGCAATACGTGCCTTAAACGCTGGCATCATAGAATAGATCGTCTTTTGCCGGACGAGTCGCTACCCGCTCAACGACGCGGTCAAGCAGCTCATTCTCTTCAACTTCATCGGGCTTTTGCGACACCTGCTGACTGTTGATTCCCAACTTCGCAAACAACTGCATGTCTTTATCTTCGGACGGGTTCGGGGTGGTCAGCAGCTTGCATCCGTAAAACACCGAGTTGGCACCGGCCATGAAACACAGGGCTTGCATCTGTTCATTCATGTTTTCGCGTCCGGCCGACAGTCGAACCGCCGATTTGGGCATCATAATACGCGCGATCGCGATTAGACGAATAAAGTCAAATGGGTCAACATCTTCAGCCGTTTCAAGCGGGGTGCCTTTTACTTTGACCAACATGTTAATCGGCACACTTTCCGGATGTGTTGGCAGATTGGCCAACTCGACCAGCAAGCCCGCACGGTCATTAGCGCTTTCCCCCATGCCGATAATACCACCAGAGCAGATTTTCATGCCGGCGTCACGCACGTGTGACAAGGTATCCAGACGATCCTGATAGGTTCGGGTGGTAATGATATTGCCGTAGTATTCCGGCGATGTATCCAAATTGTGGTTGTAGTAGTCCAGCCCCGCATCGGCAAGTTGCGTGGCCTGCTCCGGGGTTAACATGCCCAGCGTCATACAGGTTTCCAATCCCATGGATTTCACACCACGGATCATGTCTTCAAGCAGGGGCATATCGCGTGCTTTCGGGTTTTTCCAAGCCGCTCCCATACAAAACCGCGTCGAACCAGCGTTTTTGGCTTTTTGCGCCGCATCCAATACTCGCTCCACTTCCATCAAACGTTCTTTTTCAACATCCGTGGTGTAGCGCGCGCTTTGGGGGCAGTATTTGCAGTCCTCCGGACAGGCGCCGGTCTTAATCGACAGCAGTGTGCTGACCTGAACATGATTCGCGTGCTGAAATTGGCGATGAATGGTTTGAGCTTCAAACAGCAGATCCATAAATGGCTTTTCCATCAAGGCTCTGACTTCTGCCACACTCCAGTTATGACGAACTTCCACGTGTAATCCTTTTGATTTTTTATACGTTAATAGTTTGGCTAGTCTATCTGCACGCGATAAACTGTCAACAAAACAAAATTAAACAAGTTTACAGTCGATTAAATAATAACCAAATTCGAGACGGAAATTTTCAATGGATCTTTCATTCGATCGCCAGCACATCTGGCATCCTTACACCTCTACTCTCACTCCTCTGACCTGCTTTCCAGTAATAGGCGCAGAAGGTGTTTATTTGGAACTGGAGGACGGCACTCGATTGATCGACGGTATGTCCTCCTGGTGGTCAACGATCCACGGTTACAACCATCCGTTGCTGAACCAGGCAGCGCATGATCAAATCGACAAAATGGCGCACGTCATGTTCGGCGGCATCACACACCAGCCGGCCATTGAATTGTGTCAAGCACTGCTTCGTCTGGCACCCGAGAATCTTCAGCAAGTATTTTTGGCTGACTCAGGTTCAGTCGCCGTTGAAGTCAGCCTGAAAATGGCATTGCAATATTGGCACGCAAAAGGCGAACAGCGTCCGAAGTTTCTGACATTACGCCACGGTTATCATGGCGACACGTTCGCTGCCATGTCAGTCACAGATCCCGACAATTCGATGCACTCTCTCTATAAAGGCTTTTTGCCTGAACACATCTTCGCCGACTCGCCAAGCAGCGGTTTTTACGATACCTGGAATGCGGATGATTTGAAGGATTTCGAGCATCAGCTCTCTCTTCACCACTCAGACATTGCCGCCGTGATCTTAGAGCCCATCGTTCAGGGAGCCGGTGGCATGCGGATTTACCATCCCGAGTTTCTGAAGGGTGTACGCCGACTGTGCGATCAGTTTGGGGTATTGTTGATTTTGGATGAGATCGCCACCGGATTTGGTCGCACGGGCAAACTCTTTGCCTGTGAACACGCTGCAGTCCAGCCAGACATCATGTGCGTAGGGAAAGCCTTGACCGGTGGCTACATGACATTGTCCGCCACCCTGACCAGCAAGCATGTCGCGGATACCGTGTGCAGCGGAGAAGCGGGTTGCTTTATGCATGGCCCAACGTTTATGGGGAATCCGCTAGCGTGTGCAGTTGCCCACGCCAGCCTCACCTTAATTGAGACCGGACAATGGCAAGCACAAACTGAGATGATTGAAGCGCAGTTTGCAAGCTTGTTGCCTGCGTTAAAGAGTTACCCACAAGTGAGCGATGTCCGTTGGCTTGGTGCTATTGGCGTGGTTGAAACGCTTCAACCAGTTAATATGGAAGTCATACAACAAAAATTTGTGCAACACGGTGTGTGGATCCGTCCCTTTGGTCGGCTTATCTATATGATGCCACCGTTTATTGCGACGGCTGAACACATTCAGACTCTGATTAAGGCTGTAGAAGAAGCACTGTCTGACTCTGCTTGTTTCCAGTAACCCCTGATCTAAAATGAAAAAGGTTGAGCTTTGCTCAACCTTTTTCATTTATTTATTCACGATTATTCTTGGTCAATCATCCAGCGGCGGAACGTTTTTCGCTCTTCTGCTGATGCTTTGGAGTACCAATATTGAAGTTGTGAGACATTTTCAGAGCCTGCCGTTTGCGGCACCGCCACTTTCTCAACCGATGCTGGGGCTGCTGCAGGGGCAGAAACCGTGGCCGCAACAGGCGCCGCAGCGTGAACCTGGTTACTGACGACCATATAAGACACAGCCACCGCTGCCGGGCCGCCTTTGCGGTTGTATTCTTCAGCTTCTTCAGAGTAATTGCGGCCTATCTGAACCCCTTCACTCTTAAGAATATCGGAAGCCACTTCAACCTGCTGGCCTTGTGGGTTATTTAACGACCAGTCCAGATCATGAACCGATTTTTCCGCCTCGCGATAATTGCGGTATTCCGGCAGTTTGAACGTCAGTTCGGTATTGGACTGATCAAATTTAGCAATAATGATTTCACCGTACGCACGACGCAGATTTTCATCCACTTCAAACGCTGGCTGATACTGAAAAACAATTTGGTTTTCACCGTCCGGCAAGGCGATAGACTTCTCACTGGAGAAGAGCTTGCCATCCAGTTTAGGTTTTTGCATGTTTACGGAAAGTACATCGACATGCTCAGGAACAATGAGTTTTACTTCTGCCAACGAAGCAACGCTGAATAGTAGAGCCGGAGTGGCCAGGAGATACTTGAGGTACTGCATACGATGTCCTTTCTTATATATTTACTGATATACCATTAAAAAAGCCCAGCTTACGCTGGGCTTTAGATTGTATATTAACTGAGATTACCAGTATACACGTGCACCGATAGCAAAGTTGTTTTCGCTATCAACTGTTGTTGCTTCAACAGTTGCATCTGAACCTTTGTTGCTGTAGCCCAGAGTCGTGCCGTCAGCGTAACCGTATTCAGCGTATACGCGAGCCCAGCTAGCGAACTTGTATTCAACGCCAGCGTAGATCAGAGTACCATCTTCATCGCTTGCGAAATCTGGATCTTGCTCAGTGTACTCATAACCACCGTAGACAGTTGTCTTGTCAGCTACTTTGTAAGTACCTGCCAAAGAGTAACCATTTTCTTTGATTTCGTGGTTGTTGTCTTCGTTTTCAAGTTTCGCATGGTAGTAAGTGAAACCGATCAGAGCATCACCGATAGTGTATTCTGCAGTGGCTTCGTAGTACGTGTTAGACACTTCATCTGAACTTTCACCCCAAGAGTTGTCAGTGTTTTTACCACCACCAACGTGTAGAGCTAGGTCACCGAAAGAAGCACCAGCAAACAGCTCAGCCAGCTCTTGGTTTGTGTCGTCTTCGTCAAGGCCGTAACCCGCTTTAACCCACCAGTTGTCTTTCTCTAGAGAGTATTTGATTTGAGAATCGTGAAGAGCGTCACTCAGAGTGATGTAACG
Organism: Vibrio proteolyticus NBRC 13287; assembly: GCF_000467125.1. Classification (GTDB taxonomy): domain Bacteria; phylum Pseudomonadota; class Gammaproteobacteria; order Enterobacterales; family Vibrionaceae; genus Vibrio; species Vibrio proteolyticus. The sequence continues at coordinate 31,894 of NZ_BATJ01000003.1, forward strand.
TAGAGCTGTGCCACCGAAGAAGTAAGAGTAATCTGCGCCGTAAACGTCATCAGAAGTTGTCCACTGCTTACCTAGTTTGATTGTACCGTAGTCAGTCGCGATACCGAAAATGTGGTTACGAACGTACATATCGCTGTTGTCTTTCAGGCCGAATTCTACTTTACCCAGAATGTCGAAGCCATCAGTTACGGTATAAGTTGCATCAACGCCTGCACGTGAAGAACCAGAACCCAGAGTCGCATCTTTGTCATCTAGGAATTTAAGTTCAGTACGTAGTTGACCGTAAAAGTCTACAGAACCGTCTTCAGTTTTTAGGATTTCTGCTGCGTTTACAGACGTAGCTGCCGTAGCTACTGCTAAAGCTAATAGCGTCTTTTTCATAATGATCCACTGCCTTTTCTTAGATGGGACATCCTTATCCGAGTCCCTTTGTTTTGATGAGCTCGTTTTCACTCTTTGATGGTGAAATTCGAACCCTGATTTAATTCGAGAGCTAGATTGCAAAAGATTATTCTGCATGTCAAACAAACTAAAAACGTATCATAAAAAAATATAAAAACATTAATTATCAAACACTTGCATTGGTACGTGTTGTTTTTTCGAGCAATATCGAGCCAATTTGCAACGCAATGAAACGTTAACAAAACCTCATACAATCAGAATAAAAACCCAAAAAATAACAAATCAATCATAAATAAAAAGAATAAAAACCCACTCGTTATATGTTTTTGGAGTTTTATATTTTTTATATTTCGAAATTATTCCAAGAACATGATAGTTCAGCTTTTTTTTGTGAACGAGATCGACCTTTAGTCGAAAAGAATTCCATTTCGTGAACTAAGTACTGTTTAGCAATTTGTGCTAACATCGCGGCTCCGTAACGTAGGTCACAATATGCTAACCAGTAACATTCAAAAAAATATTCACCACAGCTATCAGAACCTCAAAGAGCAGCTGGATAACTTTGTACCTCGTCGCGCTCAGAATTATCTGGTGGCGGAAATCGCCAAGACGTTATGTGGTGAGTATCACAAGTCAAATCGCATATTGGTGGCTGAAGCCGGAACCGGCATCGGTAAATCCCTGTCCTATTTAATGGCTGCAATCCCCGTAGCCTTGTTCAATAATCGCAAAGTGGTCATTTCTACGGCCACCGTTGCTTTACAAGAACAGCTGGTCAACAAGGATTTGCCCCTCTATCGTCGCCTCACCGATAAAGAGTTTTCATTCATTCTTGCCAAAGGACGTCAACGTTACTGTTGTGCCGAAAAACTCGCGACCGCCAGCGGTGTCGATGGCGGTCAAATGGCCATGTTTGAAACAAAACCCAAAAAGAAAGACATTGAGTTACTTGAGACGATGTATCGCAGCATGGCTCAGGGAAAATGGGACGGCGACCGAGACTCTTGGCCAAAGCCCATTCCGGATGAACTCTGGCAACTGATCGTCAGTGATAAACACAGTTGTAATAACAGTATGCCAGCCCATCGTGGCTGCCCGTTCCAAAAAGCGCGTTCTGAACTGGATAAAAACGACGTTATTATTGCCAATCATAGTTTGGTGATGGCGGATTGTGATTTAGGTGGTGGGGTGATACTACCTGAACCGGAAAATACCATTTATGTGTTTGATGAAGCTCATCATCTGCCACATGTAGCTCGTGACCACGCCTCTGCAGCAGCCAGCCTGAAAGGCGCTTCGGCCTGGCTGGAACGACTGAATCAAACGGTATCGAAATTCGCCGGCCTGGCTGACGCGAAACGAGTTAACCGGTTTTTGAGTGAAGTTCAGGACTCAGCACAAGTTTTAATTCCATCGCTCAGTCAGTTGGCTCGTCAGTTCGACCCCACTCATTTTGAAGATAAGATTTATCGCTTTGAAAACGGCGATCTTCCCGACTGGCTGGAAAAAGAAGCACAAGAACTAAAACGGTACTCTCAAAAAGGCGCGCAAGCAGTAGCAAAAATTGCAGATCTGATAGCGGAACGGGTAAAAGATGGTGAGTTAGCGAATCGTCTGGCCGAGCCCGCATTGGCTGAACTGGGCTTTTACATTCAGCGTATGGATAACCTTGCTCAGGTCTGGAAATTAATGGCTGAGCCTAAGCGGGAAAAAGGCGCCCCGTTGGCGCGCTGGCTTGAACTGAGCCCCGATCGCGAAGGCGATTTTATCGTCAACGTGTCCCCTTTGGAAATAGGATGGCAGCTCGATCAACAGCTTTGGAGTCGCTGCGTGGGAGCGATATTGCTCTCGGCAACGATGCGAGCGCTTAATTCATTCAGCTACTTTTGTCATCAAGCCGGAATCAGCCAAAAAGAAGAGTATGGAACCCGTTTTCTGGCTCTGGCCTCACCGTTTGATTACCAAAATCAGGGAGAACTGTATCTGCCGAAGCTCAAATATGAACCTCAGGCACCACAGTTTACCGACTATCTGGTGGAAATACTGCCCGATCTGATCAAAGACCGTGGGGCCAACCTTGTGTTGTTTGCTTCCTATTGGCAGATGAATCAGGTAGCCGATGCGCTATCAACAGAATTCGTTAAAAGGGGCTGGTCTCTACAAATACAAGGCACTTCGTCCCGAACAGAAATTCTAAATAAACATAAAACGCTGGTTCAATGTCAAAAAACCAGTATTTTATTTGGAACAGGCAGTTTTTCTGAAGGATTAGATCTTCCAGGAGAATTGCTGGAGAACCTGATCATTACTAAAATCCCCTTTGCCGTTCCAACTTCACCCGTTGAACAAGCACACTCTGAGTACATCGAAGCTCGGGGCGGCAACCCGTTTATGCAGATCACCGTCCCGGAAGCGAGCAAAAAGCTGATACAATCCGTAGGTCGTCTGCTGCGTAAGGAGCGCGATTCTGGTAGAGTCGTCATCCTTGACCGACGAATCATTACGAAACGCTACGGCAAAGCTCTGCTAGACTCTTTGCCGCCTTTTAAGCGAACTATCGAATACTAACCACATCGCGTATCGATGCCGTGATGCCTCAGATTAAAAGAGATTTATGGAATTAATTGAGCCGAGCTTGCTCATCGTTTTAGCGCTTGTAGCATTTCTGGCCGGCTTTATTGATGCCGTAGCCGGAGGCGGAGGCATGCTGACTGTACCTGCCCTGCTCTCTTTGGGATTGCCACCTCATATCGCACTGGGTACTAACAAGCTGGCCGCGACGTTTGCCTCCTCCACGGCTGCATTCACCTATTATCGCAAAAAGCTGTTTAAGCCCAAATGCTGGTTTCGAGCTTTTATTGCTACCTTGATCGGGGCGGCGCTCGGCACCCTGTTTGTTGACATGATCAGCACCGACTGGTTAGAAAAAGTTCTGCCATTGATTATTCTGGCAGCGGCGATTTACACCATTTGGCACAAAACGCCGTCGGTCAGCCATAATGCCACCCCACCGCCTTGCGGTAAGTTCCACAAAAAACAGTATGGTCAGGGGCTGATTTTAGGTTTCTACGATGGGATGGCCGGACCTGGGACGGGCGCCTTCTGGACGGTCAGTTCCATGGCCCTCTATCGTCTGAACATTCTGTTGGCATCCGGCGTTGCCAAAGCGATGAACTTTACCAGCAACTTTACCTCTCTGATTACTTTTGCCATTCTTGGTCATATAGACTGGGTGCTGGGCCTGACCATGGGCGTTTGCCTGATGGCTGGCGCGTTTGTCGGTGCACATTCTGCGATTCGTTTCGGAGCCAAGTTTATCCGTCCAATCTTCGTCAGCGTCGTCAGCATCCTTGCCGTCAAACTCGCTTATGATGCGTGGTTCGTAAATATATGAGCAAATTTGAACAGTTAAGCAGCACGCTGACACAACTGGCACTGGATGCCGCGCAACTGGATCGCCAGCGCGGCGAACAGTATCAACCACTGTTTGACGAGCGCCTGTTTCGTTGCAAAGGCCGTCTGTTGGTGCCATGCGCAGAAGAAGCGAAGTCAACCTTCGACACGATTTTGCGAGAAGAGCAGGCCGGTATGCTAACCGCCGGACGTGCCGAATATCTGACCGAGCACTTACTCGCTCAGATCAGCGCCATTCAGCGCGAGCTCTCAACACAAAACATCCGCAAAAACGCGCCTCGACATCACCATCATTTCCGCAAACCGATAAATGAGCTATACCAAGATTTGGCTCAGCATCAGGAATGGGAACGGCGACTGATTGATATGGTCCGAGAAAAGGAACGTGCGTTAAGCACCGCACCTTCGTTCCAACAGCACGAAGTGCAAAAGGCGTTACTTGCCACAGAACAACGTCTGAAACGATGCCAGGAAGCGAAAGTTAAACTGGAAAAACAGATCACCTACCGGGAGAAGCATCAGTAGTCATGTCAGACCCTAATTCACTGGAAAACGCGCCAGAAGAAGTCAAACTGGCGGTTGATCTTATCTATTTGCTCGAATCTAACCAAATCGATCCTGAAGTTGCGCTGAAAGCGCTCGACATCGTTAAATCGGATTTGGAAAACCAACTCGCTGAAAGAAGCTCATAAATTATGCTCCAACTTAGTTTTTCTCTAGACCAATTCCTGAGCCAGTACTGGCAAAAAAAACCCGTCGTTATCCGAGGCGGATTTGCAGACTTCGTCGATCCCATCAGTCCGGATGAACTGGCTGGCCTGACCATGGAAGAAGAAATCGATTCTCGCTTTGTTTCTAATCTCGATGGTCAGTGGAGTGCGGAACACGGCCCATTTGATGAAGAAAAATTGACTCAGTTGGGCGACAGCCACTGGCAACTCATTGTACAGGCCGCCAACCACTGGCATCCGGGCGCCGCTCAACTCGTTGAGCCATTCAAAGCCATGCCTCAATGGTTGTTTGATGACGTCATGGTGTGTTACTCAGCACCCGGTGGCGGTGTCGGCCCACATATTGATCAATACGATGTATTTATTATCCAGGGCCAAGGCAAACGTCGCTGGAGAGTAGGAGCGCTGGACGAAGGGCAATACCAGGAACAATGCCGCACAGATGCGCTGCGTCAAATCGAAGGGTTTGATGCCGTGATTGATGATGTGCTCGAACCGGGCGACATTATTTACATTCCACCCGGTTACCCACATGAAGGCCAAGCGCTGGAAGCGTCCATGAGCTATTCGGTTGGGTTCCGTTCACCCAAAGAACAAGAGCTGTTGAGTAATTTCGCCGACTATGTACTGGCGCACGATATGGGTGATGCCCACCTGCACAACCCCGAATTGCAGGCACGTCAGGCGCATGGTGCTATCAGCCAGACGGATCTGGCGCAACTGGATACCATGCTAAATGCTGCATTGCGCTCGCCGGAGACAGTTCGTCATTTCATGGGCTGTATGCTCAGCCAGTCTCGTCATCAGTTGGATGTGGTAGAGCCAGAAGAGCCGTATCTTGAAGAACAAATCCAGAGCAACCTGTATGCAGGCGACGCGCTGTACAAAGTCTCCGGGCTTCGCGCGCTCTATCATGAAAACGAGCCTCTGACGGCCTTTATTAATGGCGAAGTCTTTCATGTTACTGACGACCAGGCACCGCTGCTACAACATTTATGCAATGAGGACAGTGTGATTCTGGACGATCTGGAGAGCCATCAGTCACTCGAAACGTTTCAGTTACTGACTCAGTTAGTCAATAAAGGATTCTGGTACTTTCCAGAATATTGATTACAAAAGGAGCCTTAAGGCTCCTTTTTTACATCGCAGATCTAAACTTTGAATTGTGACACCAGACTCTGCTGGCGTTCCGACATCTGACTGATCTCAGCCCCGACGCTTTCAGACTCTCCCGCCTGATCCAAAATCGTAGCGCTGAGTTCACGGATGTTAGCCACACTTTGATTCACTTCACTGCTGACGGCTTGTTGCTCTTCTGCCGCTTTAACAATCTGACTGTTCATATCATGAATGGAAGCGATAGATCGCAGAATGCGTTCCAACTCAGCCACTGCGTCATTCACCTGACTCGCGGACTGATTCGCCAGCAGATTGCCTTCTTGGATCGCCTCCACCACATCGCGAGTTCCGCGTTGTACTTTATCGATCACGTCGCGAATTTCCCCCACCGAATCCTGAGTCCGGCTGGCCAGGCTGCGTACCTCATCCGCCACGACGGCGAATCCCCGACCTTGGTCGCCCGCTCGCGCAGCTTCAATTGCCGCGTTCAGAGCCAATAAATTCGTTTGTTCTGAAACGCCTTCAATCACCGCCAGAATATCGGTAATGTTCGCGTTGTTTGCCGCCAGCTCTTCGACGATGGGGACTGCTCGGGTCATGCGCTCGACCAGATTCACCATCTCCTGCTGCGAACGGCCAATCACTTGTTGACCGGTGTCCGCAGACTGCTGAGCGGATTCCGCCGCTTCAACGGCCACTTCCGCATTGCTGACAACCAAGCCCGCGGTTTGGGTCATCTCTTCGGCGGCAGTGGCCACCATGTCAACTTCTTTAAACTGAGCCTCACTGCTACTGCGCGTTTGCTGTGCGGCTACTTTAGATTGCTCAGAGATCGCCGCCACTTGGTGCGTGCTGTCGACCACTTGGCGTATCGTGCCCTGTAACTTATCTAAAAATCGATTGAATCCCTGCGCCAATTGACCGATTTCATCCCCTGAATGGGTTTCCAGGCGTTGGGTCAGATCCCCTTCACCGGACGCGATGTCTTCCAAGCGGTGAACCACTTCACGAATGGGTCTGACAATACGTATGGCCAACAAAGTGATGACCGTTAACCCCAGCAATACCAGTACACCTCCCACAATTAACTCGGTTTGCACACCACCAGCAACTTGCTGGCTGATGGTCGCATCCAGAGAGTTGGCATCCGCCAGGACGCTGCTGTCCGGCATCTGGAAAATAACTCCCCAGGTTTGGTTTGCCACTTTGATCGGTGCAAAGACGGTCAGCCAGCGCCGATCCTCACTCCAAAAACTGGCCACTTCCCCACCAAACAACAAATCGGTAAGCTTGTCTGAGGGAAGCGATTTACTGCTGAAAGGGTCACCCGCTTTCAACGCTGAATTATCGCTGGCAATCAGTGCACCGCTCAAACTGAGAATGTAAACTTGTCCCTGTCCAGCAAACAGACTGGCGTCAGAGGCGCTGGCCACCGATGACAGTCCGTTAAGATTCAGATCAATACCAAAAAAGCCTATCGGCGTGTCATCAATGGAAATCGGTACAGAGATCGATGCCGTCAGCATCGTGCCCTGCTCACTTTCCACCAAACGGGGAGTAGACACGCAGGTATCGCCAGTCGATACAGGACAGAAAAAGCGCTCGCTGTTGGCGGCGTCGTTGATCGCTTGTTCAGACAGGACATGAGGTAAGACATTCTCACCATCAACCGACTGCTGCCAGTATGCAGCAAATCGACCCGCTTCGTTTGAACCGACGTAATCTGCATTTTCATAGTTGTTGTCTTCCCCATCCAGCATCTGAGGTTTAAACACCAGATAAGCGCCACGAATCGACTCAAAGTTGATCACAGATTTACGAACCATTTCGTCTAAGGCCGTGCGCAAATCTTCACTGGCACCAAAGTTTTCTTCACTATTGGTTTTGGTAAACAGAGCATTGGCCGCCAACATTTCTGAGCGGTAAATCGCTTCATTTAAATATTCCGTTACCTCGGTTGCATTGAGCAGAGCCCGAGTTTCAAGTAACTGACTGGATTTCTCTGCCACCGAAGCCGAGCTCTGTTTTTTAATGATTTGTTGATTCGTGACGGCGTTATAAACGGAAAATCCGACCAAAGAGAGAGAAGTCAGTAACAGGCAGCATCCTGCCAATAGCGTGATTTTCCACTGTACGGAAAGCGTTCGCATACAACATCCTTATCGCAAACTAAATGATCTGAAAGCGCTTTACCAGCGTTTAGGTTCTACACCGGCAATTTGCATTGTTTATAAATTAGACCACATTGTTTTTTTATATCAATCGAAAGTTTATAAAAATGTTAAACATCAATTAAGTGTTTAAAACGTCCGCGACGAAGCTCAGGGGAATATTTTCAAGTCGAGCTTCTGTGTTACCATCGAAACAAAGCGTACAAAAGGATAGAAAATGAAAGTTATCAGTTTCAACATCAATGGCCTGCGTGCACGCCTGCATCAGTTACAGGCTCTGATAGATAAACACCAGCCGGATGTGATCGGATTGCAGGAAATCAAGGTTCACGACGAAGCATTCCCGCTTGAAGCGGTTGAAGCTATGGGCTACAAAGTCTACTTTCATGGTCAGAAAGCACATTACGGTGTTGCCATGTTATGTAAGCAGGAGCCAATCGAAGTACGTAAAGGGTTCCCGACCGATAACGAAGAACATCAAAAACGCATGATCATGGCGACGTTTCTCAATGAACAAGGCGAAAAAGTCACCGTATTGAACGGTTACTTCCCGCAGGGCGACAACATCAGCCATGAAACCAAATTCCCTTATAAACGCCAGTTCTACAAAGATCTGATGACCTACCTCAATGGTTTCCATACTCAGGATGAGCAGGTAATCGTCATGGGTGACATCAACATCAGCCCGATCGATCTCGATATTGGCATTGGTGAACCAAACCGTTTGCGCTGGCTCAAAACCGGTAAATGTTCGTTCCAACCGGAAGAGCGCGAATGGCTGAAAACCTTGCTTGACTGGGGATTTGAAGACACCTTCCGTAAACTGCACCCAGGCGTCGACGATCAGTTCTCGTGGTTCGATTATCGTTCCAGAGGCTTTGACGATAACCGCGGTCTGCGTATCGATGTGATCCTCGCAACGCCATCACTGGCGGCAAAATGTCAGGAAGCGGGTATCGATTATGAGTTGCGTGGTATCGAAAAACCCTCAGATCACGCTCCGATCTGGTCAGTCTTTCGCTAAAAACAAAGGGAGGCATAAGCCTCCCTTTATGAACCTTACAAAGGCCACTGAGCGATACCATCAACATTGACCGGGCGTGTTGCGAACTCCGTGGCGCAGTATCCCGTCTTGGATGTGGCAAAAAACTGCAACGGCATAGCAGCATACCCATTACTGCTGACCTGCAGTTTCGCTTTATCACTAAAAGCAAAACCCCACATTTCGAGGTAAACGGTCATGTCGCGTGTGGCCACCTTAGACAATGCCACCAGCAGCCAATCGTTGCGACTCATCGCTTTGGCTTCGTCCAGCGTGTACTGAGCAAAGCCGATACTTGCCCGGCCGCTGTCCCACATCTCAACCGAGTTATCAAGACGATTAAACTCGCGTTCTAGCAAGTGCAGACGCCCCAGCAAGTGCCAGCCATTGCTGACGACATGCTGCGATTGCACTGACATCATCATCTGAATATAAATACGCGCCCCCCAGCTCCAACCAGTCAAATTTTGTTGCTGCATAAACGTTTGTGGCTCCGGTTGGTTGCGACTGCTCTGCAACAACTCAAACAACGCCTTGAAGTCGAGAGACTGACAATCCGGATCCTGACCTGTTTCCTGATAGAAACGCGATTTGCTGTAGTAAGAGTAGAAGTTGGTACTGGCGTGCCCTTCCCAGCCTTCAAAGCGGAAGCGGCTTTTTTCCAGACCGTGGCCCAGTTCGTGCAAATCACCATGCCCCACCGGGTTAAATGCCCAATACGCATCGTAAGGATTTCCTGAACAGCCATAACCACAGTTAGCCTGATCGGCGTTCATGTGTTTCACCATATCTATGGTGTCTATTTGCCAGCCTTGGGCCTGACCGAAATCGTAAATGTCACTGATGTTATCAATTCCCGGGCCTTGGAAGCCTGCCAGAGCATGAGGCAAGTTACTGACATAGCGTTCGGTCGCCATCGCCATGTCCGCTGGCGTCGGCCAGGTAACCGCATTGAGCGATTCTTTCATTTTATTTGCCGTCGAATGGACTTCAAAACCTGCGGTGATCAACTCAGCCCAGTCGTATTGGTCTGCATTCAGCGCGTCGATAAACGTTTGATTGTCTTCGCTGCCACGCCAGACCGGATGCAGTCCGATGTTTTCAAAGCGTAAACGGACAGAATGGTCATTGTCATCAAAATGCACCTGAAGCGGCCCACCGTACGCTGACGTGAGGCGAATGCTTTGGCCTGACGCTAACGGGAACTGCGGCGACGTAAGAAACTTGGGTCGTTTGTACCCCTGGTCGGAAAATTCATGTGTCGCGCCGCTTCTGAGAGTATTGAATGCCACCGCGGTGGCGACCGGGCTATCATCCAGTCGTGTCACCACCACAGTTTCCCCCGGAAAAGCATACACGCCTGCTGCACGAAAATTGCGCTTGGCATTAAGCGTCACCTCCTGAGTGATGCGTGCCACATTAGGAAAGGTACTGCGACCAAAGTTGCCCAGATCAGGTTGTGCCGGATTGACGTCACGTGAGTAGTACTGCGTATAGTCAGCGAAGTAAGCTCGTAAGAAGTCAGCGTCCGCACTGGTGAGCTTATCCATCGGAAAACGGACATGATGACGATAATGATCTGCCAGCAGCAACAACAGTTTCTCATAGCGATAATCCTCAGAAGCAAACAGATCGATGTTCTGACGATCCAGCGCCATTAACTGCTGCTGGATTGACGTTACTGCCTGATAAAACTGCCCATCCATCTGCGACGCTGCGGCGCAAGTTTTATCGTCACATTGAGACAGGTCGACACCAAAATCACCGGACTCGAAACGCGCTAGCAGCGTCTGCTGAGCCTGAATATCTTCTGGTAAGTGGCCATTCAGTGTTGTCGCATCCCAGCCATCAACACCCAGTTTTCGCCAATAATTGTCCCCAACATAACGCACATGCAAAAGCTCAAATAACGCCTCACCCAGCGGGTCCATGTGCCCGTTCAGATGTAGGTACAACACCGGAATGCCTCGCGCCATGGCCTCTTTTACCGCACTGGTTACCACCTGTGCACTGGCGCCAGCCGTCGAATGCTGCGAAAGGATCAATAAATCCGGGTCAGCGCTCAAACAGGCCGCCAAAGCCTGACCATCGCATGCGTCCTGCTCGTTGTAGCTGACTTGACCAGGATAGCGAGCGTCCAGCCATGCTCTTGTGCCTTGTTCGTCTTTGAAGTAATAAGATTGATCCAGCTGCGCCAGCACCACTCGCATCTTGTTGCCGGACGTTGATTGCGTCAGCCAGCCAATCAGATTGTCCAGCCATTGGTGCATGGGTTCGTTGACACTGGATGGCGACATAAAACTAGTGCGAAACGGGTTACTGCCTAACACGGCGTAGCGCGCGGAGGACTGCTCTCCTGCCACGCCCAGCGTCATTTTCTGGTCGTCGTAGCCACTGACCATGGCTTTGTTGGTCATCAAGATGGGCGTATTGAAGCCAAATTGAGCCTGTAGCAACGCCGCATCATGGGTTGGATCCCAGTACAAGCCATCAAGCGACTGACCATCCGATACTCCAGATAACTGTGCTTTGATGGCGTCATACTCTACAGCCAGCTCCGCGACATAGCGCCGGCTTTCCTGAATGAATTGGTTGGGATCTGCGACCAGTAAGGCATGGCCCGAAGACAGCGCCTGTTCAAGCCGGGATTGTGAGTCCGGTAAAGGACTCGCATCCGCTTCCGATTGAGACCCATCGTCGCCCGATGGAGTGATGGTGGTGGCGCTACCTTGGTCGCTTTTACTGTCAGAGCCATCGGATCCACCGCAGCCAAACAGCAACACACCGATTATGAGGAAAATAAAACGTCGCAGCATGGTCACACTTCAAGTTAATGCAAAATACTGCGAGTCTACGAAACAAAGTGCAATACTCAAGTTATCAGAAAACTCTGACTCAATAATGCCACCCCGCTTCCAATAAAAAAGCCGATACACAACGGTGTATCGGCTTTTTTGCGCTTAACTTCTCGGCCTCAAATAGGCCAGGAAACGTTTTTCAGCGTATTTGAAACACCACAAAATAATAAACGTCAGACACATATAAAACATACCCGCCGTGAGGAAGGATTCAAATGGCGCGTAATAGCGTGAATTCACCAATCGAGCAGCCCCGGTCAGATCCATGATGGTAATGATGCCCGCTACCGCGCTGCCATGCAGCATGAAGATCACTTCATTACTGTAAGCTGGCAACGCACGACGCAACGCACTTGGCAGTACCACACGCTGATAAGTTTTAAATGTACTCATCCCATAGGCTTTTGCCGCTTCCACTTCACCTTTCGGCAACCCATTGATCGCGCCCCGAATAATTTCCGCCGTATACGCAGAAGTATTCAGTACAAACGCAACCAAAGCACAGAACCAGGCATTCTCCCACAAGGTGTCTTTGACCGGAAAAAATTGATCCATACCGTAGTAAATCAGATACAACTGCACCAAAAGCGGTGTACCACGGAAAAAGTAAATGAACGCCCAGGACGGCCCGTTAAAAAAATAGTTGGGGCTGTTTCGGGCGATGGCCAATGGAATCGCCACGCATAAACCGATGACCAAGGCCAATGCAACCAACCAAACTGTGGTCCACAAACCGCTCAGGTAGATAGGAAAACTATCGACAATCAGAGAAAAATCCATATCTACCTCGCGTGAATACTGAACTTGCGCTCAACCAATTTCAGCAAACCGGTTGAAACACTGGTAAAGAAGAGGAAGATCAACGCCACCGCCATGTAAAAAGTAAAGGGCATTTTGGTGGATCCCGCAGCCAAAGAACTCATACGAACCATGTCTTCCAGACCGATAATCGATACCAGCGCCGTCGTTTTGAGCAGCACCAACCAGTTGTTACCGAACCCCGGAAGCGCGTGACGAATCATTTGCGGCAACAGAATGCGACGAAACGCAAGTGCTGAGCTCATGCCATAGGCTTTTGCCGCCTCCAGCTCGCCCTTATCAACAGCCATGATCGCGCCACGGAAGGTTTCCGCCATGTAAGCCCCAAAAATAAAGCCGATGGTCAGAATACCCGCGATGAACGGGCTGACATCAATGTAGTCAGGCAGGTAGGAGACCCACTCGTGATTCGGGTCACTGGCTGTAAACCAGTTGTTGAGCCATTCATTCACAGCGTACAAACTGTTGTTTAACATGATCTGGCCGCCGAAGAAGATAAGCATCATCAAAACCAGATCGGGAATACCGCGAATAATGGTGGTGTAAAGAGTGGCGATAGCTCGTGCCCAGCGATACGGCGCCAATTTCGCCAGCGCGCCGAGCATACCGAGTATCATAGCAAGCAGTAGCGACAGAACAGCAACTTCTATCGTCAGAACGGCCCCTTTGAGGATAGAGGCTTCATATCCCTGTAAATTCAGCATAGGTGAGTTCCTGATCCCTAAACTCAAAACTTGAAACCAGCTGCCGGATACCTCTAGGAACAGAAACCAGCAGCCGGGATCACGTTACGGCTTATTTGCCGTATACGTCGTAGTTAAAGTATTTCGCTGCGATATCCTGATAGATGCCTTTTTCACGCAGGGAAAGAATGGCAGCATCCAGTTTCTGAGTCAGGTCTTTATCCTGTTTACGAACAGCGATACCCATGCCTTCACCAAACCACTTAGGATCCGTCAACGAAGGACCAACGAACTCGTAGCCTTCACCGCCAGCTTTGTTCAGCACGCCTTCTTCCAGTGCAGATGCATCACCCAAAACCGCTGCGATACGGCCATTAGCCAGATCCAGATACGCTTCATCGAATGAGCCGTAACGTACGATTTCAACTTTTTCACCATAGTTATCTGTCAGGTATTTATCGTGCGTCGTAGCACGCTGAACACCAATTTTTACGCCATCAAGGTTATCGAAATTCAGATTAGCACCTTTTTTCGCGATGAACTTGTTCGGAATCTGCGCATACTTTCCAGTAAAGTCGACTTTCTTCTTACGCTCTTCGGTGATCGACATCGCGGCAATAATGGCATCGTATTTACGAGCCAGCAGTGAAGGAATAATGCCGTCCCAATCCTGGGGAACGATCTTACATTCCACTTGCATCTCTTTACACAGCGCGTTCGCCATGTCGACATCAAATCCTTTCAGCGAACCATCCGCTTCAGTCCAGCTAAATGGAGGGTAAGCACCTTCAATACCGAAGCGAACTGTTTTCCATTCTTTCGCCTGAACGACACCGGTTGATGCAGTAGCAGCGAGTGCTGCAACAAGTAACCACTTTTTCATTTCCATACTCCTGTGATTGTAATTTTTTGTTTATTCATGTTGTGTATTTGCGGCACGCCTTGAGAACACGCGCAGCTGAAAAGGTCTATTTAATAGATAGACGAAATAAACTGTTGCAGTCGTTGAGATTCAGGATTTGTGAACAATCTCGCTGGATCGCCCTGCTCTTCCACCAGTCCTTGATGCAAGAACATGACGTGGTTAGACACATCACGGGCAAAGGCCATCTCATGTGTAACCACCAGCATGGTACGCCCTTCTTCTGCCAAATCTCTCATCACGCCCAATACTTCACCCACCAACTCAGGATCGAGTGCCGAGGTCGGTTCGTCAAACAGCATCACCTCTGGGTCAACCGCCAATGCGCGAGCAATCGCCGCACGCTGTTGCTGACCGCCGGACAAGTGTCCAGGATAGTAGTCTTTACGCTCGTAAAGACCGACTTTCTTCAACAACACTTCCGCTTTTTCAATCGCTTCTTTTTTAGGCACACCTAACACGTGAACCGGAGCTTCAATGACGTTCTCCAACACGGTCATGTGCGACCAGAGGTTAAATCCCTGAAAAACCATCGCCAGACGCGAACGGATGCGCTGAACTTGTTTTTCATTAGCAGGGACAGATTCACCGGAACGGTTGTTTTTCATCTGAATCAACTCACCGTTTACCCAGATCTCACCTGCGGTAGGCGTTTCGAGTAGATTGATACAACGAAGGAAGGTGCTTTTACCTGAACCGGAAGAGCCGATGATGGAAATGACATCACCTTTATGAGCTTCCAGTGAGATGCCTTTCAGGACTTCGTTTTGACCGAAGGTTTTGTGCAGATCCTTAATATTCAGCGCTGGTACATCATTCATTGCGCTATTACTCCCTGTATGCAGTTTTTATGCAGTTCCCACCTGCATTTCGCTACAAACTAGCACCCCAAAAAGAATTACGCAACAAATTATTAACCTGTCATTTCTGGATACTATGCCACTTTATATGACTAACAATTCATAAATTAGCATTTTAAACTTATAAACCCGCATAAAACCCACATCAACAAAACATTTCTCGCCATCATGCTTATTAACAAATTGATAAAAACAAGACCCTCCTCACCCTTTGAGGTTATATCCGGCTGCGACAACAAAATCTCTTGTCTAAGCGTCTAATTAACATCACGTTTTGTAAAAAAACTACGCCGTTCAATTTGTGTTCATTCATGTTGATTATAGGTTGTGTAGTTTTCTTTCACATTCTTTCATAAGCTGATCTAAATCAATCACCCTTTAGGGTAAGCAAGCTACACTCGCCAACAAGATAAAAGCCCTCTGAGGCCAGCATTGTCGCCACGGTTGACTACCATTAAGCACGACGAACCTCGTGCCTGATACGCCGTTCAGACATGCCGCAGGATGCGAATAACAACAAAACCAATGAACTTTTTATTTTTGATACGAGGAATCTATGTCAGACGCCGTTAAGAAACCGCACTCTGATTCGGACATTGAGGACAAAAGCTACCGTGAGCTGCACCGTCCGGCATCCGAGTTTGCCAGCCGTTCAGACTATCTGGACCATGAACTGCAAATCATGAAACCACGTCGCTTTGGTCTCAACTTGCCAGGCCGCGACTTCCGTTTTGAACTTGAAGACCTGGTCCCTGCGCTTGCAGGTACAATCGGTATCATCGCAATGTACTCTGCGGTGATGATGTCTTGGGCTGAGGGCCTTACCGCTGCATGGGATCATGTCAATCTGGGTAAAGACTTCGCTATCGAAGTTGCCCGTGTAGAAATGCTCATCCCTGCACTTCTTTTCTGTGTGCTTGCCTCTGGTTTTATTAACCCTAAAGCCAACCTGGCTGGTAACCACGGTCCAATGATCCCTCTTATCGGTACCATAGCTCTCGCTGGTGCTCACCCTCTTGCATTGGCAATCCTCATCGGCGTATTCGGTCTTCTGCTTAGCTTTCTTAAAGGTGGTTCCAAACTGGTGAACCTCACCTCTGAGGGTACTGCCGGTGGCTTGCTTATCTTCCTTGGTCTGACAGGCACCATGAGCCAGATTACCTCTATCCAGGATTGGGCGGTCGGCCTGCAATCATCGACGGTTGAAGCGGGTAGCATGGGTTACGTTGGCCTGATCGTACTTGCGGTCACTATCGCGCTCTATGCGTTCCTTGCCAAAGTGAACAAGCGCTGGCTGGCAATTCCTGTGTGTGCTTTCACTGGTCTTGTTATTGCTCTGGTACTCGGTGCCGGTTTTGATATCAAATTTGTGACTGAGACAGGTTTGCCAAACCTCAACCCTGTTTACTGGTGGGGCGGCACTGAAGAAGGTTGGATGCTGGGTCTTCCTAACATGGAACACTTCATTGCATCATTACCGTTTGCGATCCTTGCTGTCGCAATGTGGTCACCAGACTTTCTTGGCCACCGCATCTTCCAAGAGCTGAACTACCCTAAAAAGACTGAAAAAGTGTTGATGGACGTGGATGACACCATGACCATGTGTTCTGTCCGCCAAATGGTCGGTACCGCTGTCGGTGGGGGTAACATTACCTCTTCTTGGGGGACTTACATGATCCCAGCCGCCATTGCAAAACGTCCTATCCCTGGTGGTGCCATTCTTCTTGGTCTGCTGGTGATGATCATTGCGATCCTTGGTTTCCCTATGGACATCGCAGTCTGGCCACCTGTCATGCGCGTTGCTTTGCTGGTGGGCGTATCTCTGCCACTACTGGAAGCAGGCATGCAGATGGTGAAAGACTCGAAAGACTCACAAGCAGCAGGCATCTGTATCTTTGGTTCTGCAGTCGTTAACCCTGTCCTCGCCTGGGCACTCACGATGCTATTAGATAACAACGGCTTAATTGGTGACAAAGAGCGCGCGGCTCGTCTGTCATTTGTCGACAAGATTGTGATCCCGGTAAGCGTACTTGTTATCTGTTTAGTTGCTATGCTTGCAGTTGGTATGCTTGAGAGCCAATATGGCATCAAAGCTTGGCTGTGATTAAAAAAATGTGTGGGTGGTGTCTATCGCCACCCACTTTTTATCAACTTTTTTTAGCATTTATTGATTTAGTTTAAGGTTTGCAGGTTTTTTTTAGTTTAACTTGTACTTGTGGACAGAGAATTAGCCCTAAAGAGTAGTAACAATATTTATGGTCCTATGACCGCGATTATCGACTATACATATTGTTATTCATAAAGAGTGTACCGGCCCGCAACGCAGGTTTTAACTGGCTCAACGGTTAAAAGGTACGTATTTTTTTCTACTAAAAAGGTAGGTATGTCATGGCAGAGCAATTTGCTAAAGCTTGGGAAGGTTTTGCAGCAGGCGACTGGCAAAACGAAGTAAACGTTCGTGATTTCATTCAGAAGAACTACACTCCGTACGAAGGCGACGAATCTTTCCTGGTTTCTGAAGGTACTGAAGCAACAAACAAGCTTTGGGCTAAAGTAATGGAAGGCATCAAACAAGAGAACGCAACTCACGCTCCTGTTGATTTTGATACCTCTGTTATCTCTACCATCACTGCTCACGATGCAGGCTACATCGAAAAAGATCTTGAAACTATCGTAGGTCTACAAACTGAAGTGCCTCTAAAACGTGCGATCATCCCTAACGGTGGTATTCGCATGGTTGAAGGTTCATGCAAAGCCTACAATCGTGAACTAGACCCTCAAGTTAAGAAAATCTTCACCGAATACCGCAAAACTCACAACGCGGGTGTTTTCGATATCTACACTCCTGATATCCTTGCATGTCGTAAGTCTGGTGTACTAACTGGTCTTCCTGACGCATACGGTCGTGGTCGTATCATCGGTGACTACCGTCGTGTTGCGCTGTACGGTATCGACTTCCTAATGAAGGATAAACTGGCTCAGTTCACTTCTCTTCAAGAGAAATTTGAGAGCGGCGAAGACCTACAAATGACCATGCAACTTCGTGAAGAGATTGCTGAGCAACACCGCGCTCTAGGTCAAATCAAATCTATGGCTGCGAAATACGGTTTCGATATTTCTCGACCAGCAGAAACAGCACAAGAAGCTATCCAATGGACGTACTTCGGCTACCTGGCCGCTGTTAAGTCTCAAAATGGCGCAGCCATGTCTTTGGGTCGTACTTCTACATTCCTGGATGTGTACATTCAACGTGATATCGAAGCTGGTAAACTGACTGAAGAACAAGCTCAGGAAATGATCGACCACTTCGTCATGAAACTACGTATGGTTCGTTTCCTGCGTACGCCTGAATACGATGAGTTGTTCTCGGGTGACCCAATCTGGGCAACCGAATCTATGGGTGGTATGGGTCTTGACGGCCGTACTCTGGTAACACGCACCAACTTCCGCTTCCTGAACAGCCTGTACACTATGGGTCCAAGCCCAGAGCCAAACATTACGGTTCTGTGGTCTGAACAACTGCCTGAAGGCTTCAAGAAGTTCTGTGCCAAAGTGTCTATCGATACTTCTTCTATCCAGTACGAAAACGACGATCTCATGCGTCCAGACATGAACTCTGACGATTACGCCATCGCGTGTTGTGTATCTCCAATGGTTGTTGGTAAGCAAATGCAGTTCTTCGGGGCGCGCGCTAACCTGGCAAAAACCATGCTTTACACCATCAACGGCGGTATCGATGAGAAGCTGAAAATCCAAGTTGGTCCTAAGATGGGCAAGATCGAAGGCGAATACCTGGATTACAACGAGCTGTGGGAAAAAATGGACCACTTCATGGATTGGCTAGCTAAGCAGTACGTGACTGCACTAAACAGCATCCACTTCATGCACGACAAGTACAGCTACGAAGCTTCTCTGATGGCGCTGCATGACCGTGACGTGAAACGTACCATGGCTTGTGGTATCGCAGGTCTGTCTGTTGCCGCTGACTCTCTGTCTGCCATCAAGTACGCGAAAGTGAAACCTGTACGTGACGAAGATGGTCTGGCAATCGACTTCGAAATTGAAGGCGACTACCCTAAATTCGGTAACAACGATCCTCGCGTCGATGACATCGCATGTGAACTGGTTTCTGTGTTCATGGGTAAAATCCGTAAGCTTAAGACTTACCGTGATGCGATCCCTACTCAGTCAATTCTTACTATCACTTCAAACGTAGTTTACGGTAAGAAAACTGGTAACACGCCTGACGGTCGTCGTGCGGGTGCACCATTTGCACCAGGTGCAAACCCAATGCACGGTCGCGATGAGAAAGGTGCGGTAGCGTCTCTGACTTCCGTGGCAAAACTGCCGTTTGCGGATGCACAAGATGGTATTTCATACACCTTCTCTATCGTACCGAATGCGCTGGGTAAAGACGAAGGCTCACAACGTGCTAACCTGGCTGGCCTGATGGACGGTTACTTCCACCATGAAGCCGGTGTAGAAGGTGGGCAGCACCTGAACGTAAACGTTCTTAACCGCGATACATTGCTGGATGCTGTTAAACACCCAGAGAAATACCCTCAGCTAACTATCCGTGTATCTGGATACGCTGTACGTTTCAACTCTCTGACTGCTGAGCAGCAACAAGACGTTATTGCCCGTACTTTCACCGAATCTCTGTAAGATCTAAAGTGCTGTCAAGGCTCGCCAATTGGCGAGCCTTTTTTATTTCTGCGCCTCAGACCAAGTCTCAGTTACTTTCATGCTGAATAACGAAGCCGTTCCGGTACACCTCGTGACAGCCCGACTCACACCGTAAAACGCTGGCAATCGGAATTCAGGCTGGAGGAGCGTTGATCCACCGCCTGACTGGTATCGCGCAAGTGTTCATTATTGCGCCCCAGAGCTTCCATAGCAGACGAAATTTGCGTCATGCTGTCAGCCATCGACTGACTGGTGGTCGCCAGCTCTTTGATTGAGGCAAAAATCACGTCTGTCTGATGCGCGGTTTCTTCCGCCTTGGTGGTGATATGAGATAGCGCACTCATCGCCTGGCTACCACGCTCCCGGCCCTGATTCATCGATGACTCCGACTGGCCGATATAATGAATGACCTCCGCACTCTCTTTCTTCAGAGTTTCAATCGTTTCACTGATTTCCGATACCGCATCGACCGTTCTGACCGCCAGGCTGCGTACCTCATCCGCCACAACCGCAAACCCACGCCCCTGCTCACCGGCGCGCGCCGCCTCGATGGCGGCATTCAGTGCCAACAAGTTCGTCTGCTCAGCGATGTCGTTGATGATGTCCATTACGGAATCAATTTTGGTTGAAGCCTCTTCCAATTGCTGAATGTGACCAGCGGCGGAATTTAAAATGACACCGATCTCTTCTATCGAATTAATCGCAGCGCCAATCACTGTCGCTCCCTGTTCCGCTGCTTGCGTGGATGACTGGCTGATTTCAGCCACAAACTCTAGCGAATTAGACACTTCCTGAGTCGTCACACTGACTTCCTCTGTCGCGGAAGCCAGTTGCTGGGTTTGACCAAGCACCTCTGTCTGGCTGGTGGCCAGATTGTCCAGTTCCAGGTTCAGTTTGGCCGCATCTCCGGACAAGGCTTGACTGCTTTGTTGCACCCCTTGAACCAATTCGCCCAGATTCTGACAGCTCTGATTGATGGCAATCGCCAACTGGTTAAATTCGTCGTTGCGATTATTGGTTTCTGTCAGACGCTGCGACAGATCCCCCCGAGCAATCGCTTTAATGGCCAGAGTGATGTGACTAAGCGAACGGGTCATCGATACGCTGATACTGAGGAACATCGCAAAGATAAGTAAAGCCAGAACTGCACACGCAATCAGCACTGACCATTTCGTTGAGCTGCTGCTGGCCAGCGCCTGAGTCTGATAATCGTCACTAATGCGACTTAGCTGACTGGTGACCGTTTCAATCACGCCCACAAACGCCTGCTCACTGCGGACCAGTTGAGTTTCAATATCGCCGAGTTGTTGGGATAACTCACTGACTTGCACGAATGTCGCTTTGAACTGCTCAATCTCTTGTTCATACAACTCCAACATGGCGTAAGTATTGGACATGTTTTCAAACCCGGCCACAGCTCGATTGAAACGTTTCAGGTTGTCTTCATTCGGCTGCAACAGGTAATTCTGCTGGGCTTTTATCATCGCCTGAAAATCAGAATTCAGCGTCACCATTCCGGTTTCCGCTATCTTATTCTCGATTGTAGTTGCAAGTGTCTTCAGCGTGCCAAGCTTGCCATCGTCAACACTAAACCCCAGCTCGGTTTTCAGGTTAAGCCATGGCAACAATGCCTGCTCGAAGCTACCGGCCGCTCGTTTGACCTGCTCAGCGTTATCAGACAATCCTATCTGGTTGAGAAACGCGAGGTTCCCCTCCACTTTTTCGAGCAAAGTGGTCAACGCCTGACGAGTTGACGGCACCTGCTGCGCAGTCAACTGGCTCATTTGTGACGCCAGTGAGATAAGCTCGGTTTGGGTTTGATAGATGGAAACCACCCCATGATTAACCTCGGAACTGCTCTGATACTGAGCGTCCAAAGAACCCAGGCGGGTTGAAGTGAATACTCCCAGACTGATGAAGCCAAGAGAGAGTATGATCAAAAGCAGCGTAATTTTGTGTTTCTGCGATAGTGCAAGCGCGTCCATGCAACATCCTTATCATCGTTTATGATGAACCACTGATTGGAGCCAAATATCTACATTCTCAACTGATTAGTATTTATTCTTTTTATAACAACTTTATAACATAAACTGTATCGGACGAAACGTATTTTTCTTTATTTACAAAATGGCGGAAATGAGATCTCGCTAACCCTATTTAATCCCTACTTTTTGTAATAAAATAACAGCTTGAATCCTTACGAGAGATGAGCACATGTCAACAACGGGTCGTATTCACTCATTCGAATCTTGCGGTACAGTCGACGGACCTGGTATTCGGTTTATTGTTTTCATGCAGGGTTGCCTGATGCGCTGTATGTACTGCCATAACCGGGATACATGGGACACGCATGGTGGCAAGGAAGTGAGCGTCGACGAGATCATGCAGGAAGCTCGCTCGTACCGGCATTTTATGAAAGCCTCCGGTGGAGGCATCACCTGTTCCGGTGGCGAAGCCATGCTACAACCAGAATTCGTCCGCGATCTGTTTCAGGCAGCCCAGGCTGAAGGTATCCACACTTGTCTGGACACTAACGGCTACGTTCGCAAACATACGCAGGTGATTGACGACGTGCTGGACGCAACCGATCTGGTGATGCTAGACATCAAGCATATGAAAGATGAAATTCATCATGATTTTATCGGTGTTTCGAACAAGCGTACGTTGGATTTTGCCCGCTACCTACATAAAATCGGACAGAAAACCTGGATTCGCTATGTGGTGGTGCCGGGTTACACCGATGATGATGAAGCTGCCCATATGCTGGGTGAGTTCATTAAAGACATGGACAATATTGAGAAAGTCGAGTTGTTGCCTTACCACAAACTTGGGGCACACAAATGGGAGGCGTTAGGCCTAGATTATCCATTAGAAGGCGTGCAGCCACCGACGAAAGAAACCATGGATAAAGTCGTATCAATTCTTGAGCAATATCACTCTAACGTAAAATACTGATACCAACTGTCCCCGGTTTCGTAAAAAATACCAGCTCATCGCTGGTATTTTTGTAAAGGAGTCAGGGTTGTTTCTCGAAGAACTGTTTGCTTTGGTGGTGGTATGCCTGGCGGTGGCCGTCGCTCTCGGTGATTTTCGTGCAGCGTTTCTGCCCAAGTTCACGACCGAAAAAAGCTTTCAGCACCTGACATACGCGGTGATTTTTGCCCTTTTTCTACTTTGGTCTGCTCAGGCAGGCATTAAAGAAGGCCTTACGATTCACTTTGTTGCCCTAACAACCCTGAGCTTGATGTACGGCTGGCGTATTGCATTTTTGCTCACCATTCCAGTTGCTTTTGCGCTCGCGTTAACCGGAAAACTGACACTGGTCGATATTCCGGAATACCTGATGTTGTCGAGCCTGATTCCTATTTTGATCAGTTATGGCGTCTTTCTTCTGAGCTATCGCTGCCTGCCGCGCAACATCTTCGTGTTTATCTTTGTTGCCGGATTTTTTAACGGCGGACTGACCGGCAGCCTGCATCTGACGATTAACACCGCCTATCAAATGATCCTGGGCAATTACGACTGGCAGACGGTGCGGGATAACTACCTTATTCTGGTCCCCTTACTTGCCTTTCCGGAAGGGTTATTGAACGGCATGTCACTGGCAATACTGTCCGTTTTCAAACCAGAGTGGCTGCGCACGTTCTCCGACCGTGATTACATTTATAACCACCATCATCGTAATAAATAAATCGCGTTTTGGTGGCGATTTATTACACTTTTCATATTAAATCCGTGTTGAGATCATATTTCAGCGCAGAGACTTGCTGGTAATCTGGCTACAGCAAATAATCATAGTTTCTTAGTGAGGGCCCCCATGGAAATGACCAACGCTCAACGCCTGATTTTGTCTAACCAGTATTATCTGATGTCTCAGATGGATCCGGACAACGCGACCAAGTATCGACGAATGCAAACCATCGTTGAACGCGGGTATGAACTGCAAATGCGCGAGCTGAATAAAGATTTCGGTTGCCTACCGGAAGAAAAGTGTCGCGAAATCATCGACATGATGGAAATGTATCATGCGATGCAGGAGTCATTTAACATGCTCGATGCAACACAGCAAAAAGACGTCGACGCGCGCCGATTGCAGTTTCTTGGCTTTGACATTGCAACAGAATCCCAATTGGTTCACTACGTGCGTTTTTTGGTTGAGTCAGAGGGCCTCTATCCTCAGTTTGATAAAGGCGATCACCATTTCAATAGTCAAACCCCGATGTTCGACAAATATCGTCGTATGTTGACCACCTGGCGTCACTGCCCACGTCAATATCATTTGTCTACCACCGAATTAAAGCAGATCTTTAACGCTTAAGCTCCATTTTACGCCTCTGAGTCAAAAAGGCGGCGACCGTCGCCTTTTTCCTGTCCCACCCACCTAATTATCTGGCTGATAAACAAAAATACGTTATTCACCCTATTAGAACGTCCGCACTCCTCGCTTCTGATCATTTTGCCTTTTCATTGCGTAATCACTCGTAAGGTCACCCGAATACTTGGTTGTATTCAGATCAGTGATAGTGAATCCAGCCGTTTACACCTGCACTAACTGAGCAGACCAGTCGTTTATCTGCCGTCAAGATACTGAAAATATTCAGCTCAAATATGAACGGAGCGACTGCACAAATTTACGCAACCGATCGTAAATAAACACATATTTTTTAAGCAAAATTACAAATACCAACTAGTCTTAGAAGTAAAGGATTTGTAGTCCATTGCGAGTTGTTTGTCACTGTGACAGGTTCAGAGGGGAATTGATTATGAGTATTTTCGACCACTATCAAGCACGCTACGAAGCTGCCAAGGATGAAGAGTTATCCATACAAGACTTCCTGGCGCTGTGTAAAGAGGACAAAAGTGCCTACGCGAACGCCGCTGAGCGCCTTCTAATGGCTATCGGTGAGCCCGAGCTCGTCGATACCTCACACGATCCCCGCCTCAGCCGGCTGTTTTCGAACCGGGTCATCTCCCGCTACAAAACTTTTCAGGACTTTTATGGCATGGAGGACTCAATTGAACAAATTGTGTCGTACCTAAAACACGCTGCACAAGGTCTCGAAGAACGCAAGCAAATCCTGTACTTACTTGGTCCTGTCGGGGGCGGTAAATCATCACTGGCCGAGAAGTTGAAAGCGTTAATGCAGCAACTTCCTATTTATGTGCTATCCGCGAACGGCCAGCGCAGCCCGGTTAACGACCACCCATTTTGTCTGTTTGACGTCAATGAGGACGGTGAGCTGCTCAAGCAAGAATACGGTATCGAGCAACGCTATCTTCGCTCGATCATGTCTCCTTGGGCGGCCAAACGCCTGCATGAGTTTGGTGGCGACATCTCTAAGTTCAAAGTGGTGAAAGTTCGTCCATCGATTCTGGATCAGGTCGCCATAGCTAAAACGGAGCCTGGTGATGAGAACAACCAGGACATTTCATCTTTGGTGGGTAAAGTCGATATTCGTCAACTGGAACACTATTCACAAGACGATCCCGACGCGTACAGTTACTCCGGTGCCCTGTGTAAAGCCAACCAAGGGTTAATGGAATTTGTCGAAATGTTCAAAGCACCGATCAAAGTTCTGCACCCATTGCTAACCGCCACACAGGAAGGCAACTACAACGGGACCGAAGGACTTTCGGCGCTGCCGTTTGACGGTATGATTCTCGCGCACTCCAACGAATCAGAGTGGCAGACGTTCCGCAACAACAAAAACAACGAGGCCTTCTTGGATCGGGTGTACATTGTTAAAGTGCCCTACTGCTTACGTGTGTCCGAAGAAGTCAAAATCTACCAGAAGCTGCTGGATCATTCCGAACTGGCTCAAGCGCCCTGCTCGCCAAGCACGCTTGGCTTGCTGGCACAATTTAGTATTCTGTCACGCCTGAAAGATCCAGAAAACTCATCCATCTATTCGAAAATGAGGGTGTATGACGGCGAAACGCTGAAAGATACCGATCCCAAAGCGAAAAGCTACCAAGAATACCGTGACTACGCTGGTGTGGATGAGGGCATGAGTGGCCTGTCGACCCGTTTCGCGTTCAAAATTCTTTCTCGTGTGTTCAACTTCGACCAAACGGAAGTGGCGGCTAACCCAGTCCACCTGTTTTACGTCATTGAGCAGCAGATAGAGCGAGAGCAATTCCCACAGGAAACCGCTGAGCGCTACCTGGAATTCCTGAAAGGGTATCTGGTACCACGCTACATTGAGTTTATCGGCAAAGAGATTCAGACCGCGTATCTTGAGTCCTACTCCGAATACGGTCAGAACATCTTTGACCGCTACGTTACCTATGCAGACTTCTGGATCCAGGATCAGGAATACCGAGATCCAGAAACCGGACAGTTGTTTGACCGTGCCTCACTCAACAGTGAACTGGAAAAAATCGAGAAAACAGCTGGTATCAGCAACCCTAAAGATTTCCGTAACGAGATCGTTAACTTCGTATTGCGTGCCCGCGCCAACAACAATGGGCAAAATCCGGTGTGGACCAGTTACGAAAAACTGCGCACGGTTATCGAGAAAAAAATGTTCTCCAACACGGAAGAATTGCTGCCTGTTATCTCCTTCAATGCCAAAACCTCTTCGGAAGATCAGAAGAAACACGACGATTTCGTTAATCGTATGATGGAGAAAGGCTACACCGAGAAACAGGTCAGGTTGTTGTCTGAGTGGTATTTGCGCGTACGTAAATCCTCTTAACAGCACCTACAACGCGGAGACATGGTCAGTGTGAGTGCTCGTGGGCACTCGCACCCGCCTCTTTCTAGGTGTATACGGACATTAAGGGGTCACTTATGGCGCAATTCATTGATAGACGTCTGAATGGCAAAAATAAAAGTGCAGTGAACCGGCAACGCTTCCTGCGCCGTCATAAAGACCAGATAAAAGAATCAGTTGCAGACGCAGTCAATCGTCGTTCGATTACGAACACCGAGACCGGCGAAGATGTGTCTATTCCACACCGGGACATCAAAGAACCGACCTTTCACCAGGGCCGCGGCGGCATGCGTGAGCGTGTTCATCCCGGTAACGACCAGTTCATCACTGGCGACAAAATTGAACGCCCCAAAGGAGGCGGCCAAGGCGGTGGAGCTGGAGAAGGCGACGCCAGCCCGGACGGCGAAGGTCAGGACGAATTTGTATTCCAGATTTCAAAAGACGAATACCTCGACATACTCTTCGAGGATTTAGAGCTGCCTAATCTGGAAAAAAACCAAATTAATAAAATCACAGAATGGAAAACCCATCGCTCGGGTTACCAAACCGCAGGCATGCCCTCAAACATTGCTATCGTGCGTTCGCTGCAGCAATCTCTTGCGCGCCGCACGGCTATGACTGCCAGCAAAAAACGTCTGCTCCAGGAGTTAGAGGAAGAACTGGAGCGAATTGAAAATCAAGAACCAGCTCAGGTTCTGGAAGAACGACGCCTGAGAAAAGAGATTCAAGAGCTACGCCAAAAAATCGAAAGCGTACCATTTATCGATACTTTCGACCTGCGCTTCAAGAATTACGAAAAACGCCCGGTTCCGTCCAGCCAGGCAGTGATGTTTTGTCTGATGGATGTGTCTGGCTCAATGGATCAGGCAACCAAAGACATCGCCAAACGTTTTTATGTTCTGCTGTATTTGTTCCTAACCCGGACCTACGAAAACGTCGATGTTGTGTTCATTCGTCACCATACACAAGCCAAAGAAGTCGATGAACATGAATTCTTCTACTCTCAGGAAACCGGGGGCACCATCGTTTCAAGCGCTCTGAAACTGATGAAGGAGATCATTGCGGAACGTTACCCGGTTGGCGAGTGGAACATCTATGCCGCCCAGGCATCCGACGGCGACAACTGGGCAGACGACTCACCACGCTGTAAAGAATTGTTGGTAAATAACTTGCTGCCTAACTGTCAGTACTACTCGTATATTGAAATTACCCGCCGATCCCATCAGACGCTGTGGCATGAATACGAGAAAATAGAAAACCAGTTCGACAACTTTGCAATGAAAAACATCCGCACTGTTGACGACATCTTCCCTGTGTTCAGGGAGCTATTCAGGAAAGAAACCGCTTAGGGAGGCCGTTATGACAGCGACCACAAGAACAAAAGCGAAAAAAAACACTAAGTGCCTGCCGGATGGCCCCGATTGGACGTTCGACCTGCTTGAGCGTTATCACAAAGAGATCAAGCGGGTAGCCGAACACTACCGCCTTGACACCTACCCCAATCAGATTGAGGTGATCACGTCAGAGCAGATGATGGATGCCTATTCCAGTATTGGTATGCCAATCAATTATAATCACTGGTCGTTCGGTAAAAAATTCATTCAAACCGAACAAGGCTACAAACACGGTCAAATGGGACTGGCTTACGAAATAGTCATCAACTCGGACCCGTGTATCGCCTACCTGATGGAAGAGAATTCAGTAACCATGCAGGCGCTGGTTATGGCGCACGCCAGCTATGGACACAACTCCTTCTTTAAGGGTAATTATCTGTTCCAGGCCTGGACTGATGCCAGCTCCATCATTGACTACATGTTATTTGCGAAAAATTATATCGTCGAATGCGAGGAAAAATACGGTGTCACGGAAGTCGAAGCCCTGATCGACTCGTGTCACGCGTTGATGAATTACGGCGTGGACCGCTATAAACGTCCGGAAAAAATCTCCATTGCGGAAGAAAAAGCTCGTCAGGAAGAGCGTGAAGCGTATCTTCAATCTCAAGTCAACGAGCTGTGGCGAACCGTGCCAAAGTCTAAAATTAAAGCGGAAGATCAGAAGCAACGCTTTCCGAGCGAGCCGCAAGAAAACATCCTGTACTTCATTGAAAAACATGCTCCCCTGCTAGAGCCCTGGCAACGTGAGATCGTCCGGATCGTGCGTAAAATCAGTCAGTATTTTTACCCTCAGAAACAGACTCAGGTAATGAACGAAGGCTGGGCCACCTTCTGGCATTACACCATTCTGAACCATCTGTACGATGAGGGCCTGGTATCGGACAAATTCATTCTGGAGTTTCTCCATAGCCACACCAGCGTGGTCGCGCAGCCGCCTTACAACAGCCCGTATTTCAGCGGTATCAACCCTTACGCGCTCGGTTTTGCGATGTTTCGTGATATTAAACGGATTTGTGAAGAGCCGACCGATGAAGACAAAGAGTGGTTCCCGGATCTGGCTGGCAGTGACTGGCTGGAAGCCGTTCACTTTGCGATGCATAATTTCAAAGATGAAAGCTTTATCAGTCAATACCTGTCACCCAAGTTGATCCGCGACTTCAAGCTATTTTCCATTGTCGATGACGACCGGAAAAACTTCATTGAAGTGAGTGCGATCCATGATGAAATGGGTTACCGGCAGATCCGAGAAAAACTCGCTGCCCAATACAATCTCAGCAACCTCGAACCAAACATTCAGGTATATAACGTCGATGTTCGCGGTGACCGTTCTCTTACCCTTCAGTACGTTCCGCATAATCGCGTTCCACTGGATGAGAGCTATAACGAAGTGTTGAAACACCTTTACCGCTTGTGGGGATTTGACGTCATTTTAGAAGAGGTCAAAGATACCGGAAGAAGAGAGATTTTAGCCACGTGTCCGCAGCGCAATGACTACGACACCAAAATTTGAGTTTGTATATTGTCAAACTTAAGGTCACCCTCAAACCAATAAAAAGCTCCCTAGGGGAGCTTTTTATTATTGGATCGAATCACTTGGAGGCTACAATTTTGCGCACTGCATCCAAGTCCTCTGGGGTATCCACGCCCGCTGCTGGCGCTTCTTGCGCAACGGCCACATGGATTTTTTCGCCGTACCACAGCACGCGCAACTGCTCCAGAGACTCAATTTTTTCCAGCGCCGACGGTGCCCAATTCACATACGTGTTAATGAAACCAGCACGGTAAGCGTAAATGCCAATATGCCGCATCAGTGGCTGAGCAATATGTGCCGGCTGCGAAGAAAATTGGTCGCGATCCCATGGGATCGTGGCGCGGCTGAAATACAACGCGTAGCCGTCTTTATCAGTCACGACCTTAACCGCATTGGGATTGAACACTTCCGCTTCATCGCTAATTTCAACCGCCAGCGTTGCCATTGGCGCGTCACTGTTGGCCAAATTGTTGGCCACTTGAGCAATGATCGTTGGTGGGATCAGGGGTTCGTCGCCCTGAACGTTCACGATAATGTGTGAGGCATCGATTTTCAGCCGTTCAATCACTTCCGCCAGACGCTCGGTACCAGATTCGTGTTCGGCTGAGGTCATGCACACTTCACCGCCAAACGCTTCGACGGCTTGTTGTACACGTACGTCATCGGTTGCCACAACCACACGATCCGCCCCGGCTTGTCTCGCCTGCTCATAAACCCACTGCACCATAGGTTTGCCACCGATATCAGCAAGCGGCTTACCTGGTAAACGAGTAGACTGATAGCGTGCAGGGATAACAACGGTAAAAGCCATTATCTTCCCTCATCCATCGACATGGTGCGCGCTTCAGGCTCGAGCAATACCGGGATGCCATCTTTGATCGGATAGGCAAGACGATCCAGTTTACAGATAAGTTCCTGGCTGTCTTTATCGTAAGTCAGTTTGCCTTTACATACCGGGCAGGCAACGATCTCAAGCAGACGGTGATCCATATTGTTCCATAACCTCTTTAATTCGATTTAAGATTCGCAGCTCATCCTGTTCACTAAACCTGGCATCAACTGGTAAATACCACCAGTTATCCGCTGCAAATTCACGACATTTTACTGCGTCTTTTTCTGTCATTATGACGTTCGTCCCCTGGCTTGCAAGTGCTTCCAGCTCAGACGCTTGATATTCCTGATGATCCGCGAACCCTTTGGTTACGACCAGATCAGCGCCCAGCTTTTCCAGCGTGGCAAAAAACCGCGGCGGGTGACCAATACCGGCGAATGCCACCAGCGCTTTCAACTGACTAACCAAAGTTTTGTCGGCGTGCGTTAAGTTCACCGCCAGGCCCGGGCTAAGTGTCATTGCCATTTCACCCGGCTGCGGGTCACCACCGTTGTTGATGATAAAATCAACCTCTTCAAGACGATTGAGCGGCTCACGCAGTGGTCCTAACGGGATCAAAGACTGATTGCCATAACGGCGAGCACCATCCATAACACTGATCTCAATGTCACGCTGCAACGCATAGTGCTGCAGTCCATCGTCGGTAATGATGATATCAACGCCTAATGGCAGCAACGCGTCTACGGCGTCGCTACGTACCGGAGACACTGCAACGGGTGCCCCGGTGCGTTGTGCAATCAACTTAGGCTCATCGCCGCAGTGAATCGCTGGCGTTTCTGGCGTGACAACCAGAGGATACTGGGGCGCTTTAGCGCCATAACCACGGGACACCACACCGGGCGTATAACCTTGCTGTTGCAGACGCTCAACCAGCCACACCACCATCGGCGTTTTCCCATTCCCACCCGCGGTAATATTGCCAACGACCACGACCGGAACCGGTGCCCGATAACTGTGCTTTTTGCCGGATTGATAATCCTGTTTTCGTCCAGCACTGATATGGCGGTACAGCTGACTTAGCGGCCACAATAGTGGCCACAACAGATATTTGAGTGGATGATTTTCGTACCAGATTTTCTCAATCACGCTTACTCACCAAACTGAATACGATGCAACTGAGCATAGGCGCCATCTTTGGCTATCAACTCAGCGTGCGAACCACGCTCGATGATTTCACCCTCATCCACCACCAGAATCTCATCGGCGGCTTCAATGGTTGACAGTCGGTGAGCGATCACCAACACCGTTTTATCTTTTTGCAGCTCATCCAGCGCCATCTGAATCGCTTTTTCGCTTTCTGTATCAAGCGCCGAGGTGGCTTCGTCGAGAATCAGCACCGGCGAATCACGCAACAAGGCACGTGCGATGGCGATACGTTGACGCTGCCCGCCAGACAAGCTGGCGCCGTTTTCACCAATCATGGTGTCTAGGCCTTCGTCCAGATTGTCAATAAACTCCATCGCATGAGCCAGCTTGGCCGCCTGTTCAATTTGTTCACGGCTGTATTGCTCTTTCGCCGCATAGGCGATGTTGTTGGCGATGGTGTCATTGAACAAATGCACGTTCTGCGACACCAGACCAAAATGCTGACGCAGGTTAGTCAACTTGTATTCACGAATATCGTGGCCATCAAGCAGTATCGAACCAGAATCGACGTCATAGAAACGAGTAAACAGATTCGCAATGGTACTCTTACCTGAGCCAGACCGCCCAACCAGAGCCACGGTTTTGCCCGGTGGGATATTGAAACTGACATCTCGCAGCGCCGGTTTTTCTTTACCGCTGTACGTGAACGTCACGTGTTTCACTTCAATATCGCCACGCACTTGCTTGATTTCGTAATCACCGTTGTCCTGCTCCGTATCCAGATCGATCAGAGCAAACAGTGTTTGGCTTGCTGCCATACCGCGCTGGAATGTCGACGTCACGTTGGTTAGCGCTTTCAGCGGGCGCATCAAACCAAACATCGCCGAGAACACGACCGTAAATGTCCCCGGAGTGAGCGTTTCACGGATGGAGTCCACACTCGCCAAGAAAAGTACCGTAACCAGCGCAATAGAGGCGATAATCTGAATCACCGGGTTGGCGATAGCCTGCGCTGACACTAACTTCATTGAGTGCTGGCGCATGCGGTTACTGACTGAGTCAAACCGTGCGCTTTCGACATCCTGACCACCGTAACTCAGCACCACTTTGTGGCCTTTCAGCATTTGTTCAGCGGAAGTTGCAACATGGCCCATCGTGGTTTGCATGTTCTTGGAAATCTTGCGAAAACGCTTAGAAACGATCCCAATCGCCCAAGCGACCAGAGGCGCAACCACCAGCAGAACCAGTGATAACTGCCAACTGTTCCAAAACATCAGGGTCAGCAGACCAATGATGCTGGCACCTTCACGTACAATACTCACCAACGCTTTGCTGGTCGCTCCTGCCAGCTGCTCGGTGTCATAAGTGATGCGTGAAAGCAAGCCTCCGGTGGACTCTCTGTCAAAGAAAGACACAGGCATATGCATGAAATGATTGAATATTTTTCGGCGAAGTAGCATGACCACGTTGCCAGAAACCCAGCTTAGGCAATAGTCAGAAACAAAGCTACTCACACCGCGCACCAACATCATGCCAAAAATGATGAATGGCAGAATTTTGAGAAAATTGGATTGAGTGTCGCCAAACCCTTCATCAAGCAGCGGTTTGAGCAGAGAAACCATGTAAGTATCTGCGATAGCGTTGATCACCAGGGCGACAACCGCCACACCCAGTCCCGCTTTGTATAAGCGGATGTAAGTCCACAAGCGACGGAACGTCTGCCAGGTGGTCTCGTCTTGATTCAATGACATATACGAATGGTACTTTTGATTGTATTAATCTTCCTATTCTACTCGCTTCCGCAAGATATGCCTATACCAAGACTCGCTTTGTCGCAGGCTTTCCACCCGCCACTGGCCTTGCTCAACCAAGAGCGAAATTTGCCCATTGTGACCCGTGTCCAACCAAGTGGTACCCGCCGCCTGATAACGCGATACCACCTGATCCGCAGGCATTCCCCAGCGATTGTCCCGAGCTAAAGAGGCAAAAGCATAATGAGCCCCGACCGCATCGACAAACGGCTGGATTGACGAAGTTTTACTCCCATGATGCGGCACAATCACTATCTCACTGCGCAATAACTGCGGGTGACGGACCAGCATCCACTCGACCAGTGCATCAATGTCACCCGTCAACAACACCCTGACGCCGGAAACAGGATCGCTTAAGCGCAAGACGCACGAGTGCGAATTGTACGCGCGCATCACCCCTCGTTGCGGCCACAATACCTCAAAGTCCAGGTCGTTCCACCGCCAGGTTTGCTTAGCAATGCATGGTGAAAAAACGGGAGAGTCCTGGCTGGCACGAATCCAACCCGGTGACCATGCACGTTGAATCTGTTGCCAGCCACCCGAGTGATCGGAGTCCATGTGACTGAGAATCAGTCCGTCCAGAGAGCGAATATTGCGTTTACGCAGCAACGGCAAAATCACCGCATCGGCCATACTGCCGTTTTCCCACGCCAAACCGGTATCATAAACAATGGCCCGGCGATTTTTATCGATCACCACAGCGAGGCCATGGCCGACATCCAGGACATCCAGACGCCATCGGTTCACGCTTTGCGGCCTGTCGGCTAACCAGCCCGCCATCACACACAGCATCAACAGCCAGAGTCGCGCAGAGCCACTCAGCAAGGGCCACAACAGTGCCACGACAAACATCATCCCGAATCTCAGAATCCAAACCGCGTTGAGTGTCCACCAGAGCTCTCCCACCCAGTCAATCGCGTAGATAACCGGTTTCAGCGTCCAGGCAACGCCGTTCCAAAGCACCGTCGCTGTATCGGGTAGCACCGCACTGAACGTCAGCCCGGCTAAGGTTAAGGGCACAACAAAAAAGGAAAACCAGGGCACAAAAATGAGGTTATACAAAGCGCTGGCCGGGGTAATGCCATCGAAAAACCATAAACTGACTGGCAGCATACAAGTCACCAGCCAGAGTTGCATTTTCGTCAGCCTGATGAATAGGTTGTCAGTCACAGACTGGCGAGCCAGATAAGTGAACACCACCGTGACGGCGAGAAAGGATAACCAAAACGAGACCGCCAGCGAAGCCAGCGGATCCCACAGCAACACCAACGCAAGCGTCGCCAATATCCGCCCGACCAGACTCACCCGTAAGTTCAGCAACGAGAACAAGACATTGAGCAGACACATGATCAGCGCCCGTTCGGTGGGAAGCGAAAACCCCGCCAGCCAGGCATAACAAGCGGCCGCCACGCAGCCCAGGAGCCAGGGCAAGAATAGCGCACGATACGACAACCGCAACAACAGCGTGCCCATCATGAACCCGACGGAGAAAGCGATACCGATGTGCAAACCGGAAATGGCCACCAGATGTGCCAGCCCGCTATTGCGCAGCGACTGCCATAAGTCAGGCTCAATCTCACCTCGGTAACCAAACGTCAGAGCCAACAACAGTGAACGCTCCGGACTGACCGCTAACGATTGTCGAATCAGTGTGAACAGCCGGCTGCGCAGGTGATTGGATGATTCACTGAACCAGGATGAACCTTTAACAATCACTGCACGCGCCAACAAGCGCTGACTGAACGCGTAACGTTCGCGATCAAAACCGACTTCATTTCTGAGCCCGATCATACTCTTCAACGACACTTGCGCCGTCACTACCTCACCTGGCATTAGCGGACGCGGCGCAATCAACTGAACACGTGGCTGCTGAAAGTACGACAAGGGTTGGCCATTGATGGCGGTAATCACCACTTTTCCATCATATCCGTGACTTATTTGCTTAAAAAAGCTGTCAACGTCGGCTTTTATGGTAATATCCTGACCTGCTAGGAACAGAGAATCTGCTTGCCATCGCAGTACGTTGCCTTGAAAGAGGATAACGAGAATTGCAGCTAAACTTCCTGTCAGGCATCTTAACTTTCTGTACTTCAGACTTGTTATCAAGACGATCAGAACAGGGACACACCACAACCCACAGGGCAGGGTCAGCCAGTGTGGTGACGTTAAGAGTGTGAGACTGAACGAAGCTAACGTCCAATAATTTGATAAGAGAGTCATCGCCCCATGCCAAGAAAATTTATCAAGCGTTTCATGCCAGATCACGAGGTCATCAAACGTCAGAAGGCATTGAAAATTTTTGGCAATGTTCTGTACAACCCGAACCTGTGGTGTTTAAACCGCCGCTCTGCCGCCGGCGCATTTGCGGTCGGCTTATTCATGGCGTTTGTTCCGCTCCCCAGTCAGATGATCATGTCAGCCGGACTGGCGATTGCATGCGGTGTCAATCTGCCACTGTCCGTTGCACTGGTCTGGGTCAGCAATCCGATCACCATGCCGGTTCTGTTCTATTTTGCTTACAAACTTGGCGCCTGGGTGATGCATGTCCCGCCACAACCTTTTCATTTCGAACTTTCGTGGGAATTTTTGTTGCACCAGATGCAAACCATCGGACCGCCATTCCTGCTCGGCTGCATGATTTGCGGCGTGGTCAGTGCCATCGTGGGTTACTTTGGCATTAAAGGTTTGTGGCGCTACTCTGTCGTGAGAAGCTGGCAGAAACGTCAGCAACGGTAGTTCACCACCTCACGTGACAGAAGGCCGAAAACAGACAATTGCGATCAGGGATATTTTTCTGACTGCAAAAAGCGTTAAGCAAGTATGAAAAAAGGACCGTATGGTCCTTTTTTTGTTATTTACCACTCAGCACGCTGGCTGGGTTGAGCCGGCTCGCTCGTGACGCGGGATACCAGGTCGCCAGCAGGCTCAGTATGATGGCGGTTCCTGACACCAACACAACGTCGTCCAGATGCACCTGTGAGGGAAGAAAATCCACAAAGTAAATATCACCAGACAGAAACTGATGCCCAATCAGGCTTTCCAGAGCTTTCACCATCGGCGTAAGGTTGAACGCTACAGCCAGACCAATCACACTGCCAACAACACTCCCCAGTACACCGGAGAACACGCCTTGCCAGACAAATATGCGCTTAATTAACCCGTCAGTGGCCCCCATTGTGCGAAGTATCGCGATTTCTGATGCGCGATCTTTAACGGCCATCATCAGAGTCGAGACAATATTGAAGCACGCGACGCCAATCACCAATACCATTACCAGATACATAATGGTACGTACCAGCTGAATATCTCGATACAGGAAACCAAATTTCTGCTGCCAGCTGCGCAGATACACATAGACGTTAAGCGTATTTCCCGCCTCACGCACGATCTGAGTGGCGTTGAGGACATCGGACACTTTGACCGACACCCCGGTAACCGCACTGCCCATATTGGCGTACTGCTGTGCATCGACCAGAGGCACCATCGCCAGGTTATGATCGATCTGACCATTGAGCGCCAATAACCCTGCCACTTGCACCCGAACTCGCTTTGGTGCTTGCACCTGCTTGGTGGTATTGCTGGTCGGGATCATTAAGGTCAGGTAATCCCCCTTTTTCACGCCGAGATAATCGGCTACGCCCTGCCCCAAAATCGCCAGTTTCTGTCCCGGCTTAAATGCCTGCCAGGCAGACGGGTCGACGAACTCAGCAATTTTTGACACAGTCGCTTCACTTTGGGGATCCACGCCACGTACTTCTATCGCTTTGAGTTTTTGGCCTTTTTCTGCCAGTGCGGTAAATTTCACGTAGGGCGCTGCTGCGGTGATCTGTGGATGTTGTTCAGCCTGTTTGATCACCGAAGACCAATCTTCAATCGGGCTACGCACCCCTTCAAATTCGCCGTGAGGAATCACGGAAAGAACCCGATTTTCCAGCTCACGCTCAAAACCGTTCATGGCAGACAAACCAATGATGATCACCGCCACACCAACAGCGATGCCGATGGTGGAAGACAGCGAGATGAACGACACCATTTTGTTACGCTGTTTGGCGCGGCTGAAACGCCCGCCAATAAACAACGACAGGGAGGACAACACTTACGCCACCTCCACGTTCAGCAACAGACCATCTTGCATGTGCAACTGACGATCCATTTTCGCCGCCAGTTCACCGTCATGAGTGACGACAAGAAACGCGGTACCAGATTCCCTGTTCAGCTCACGCATCAGATCATAAATCGCCAGTGCGGTTTTATGGTCCAGGTTACCGGTAGGTTCATCGGCCAGCACCAGATCCGGCTTGTTGACCAAGGCACGGGCTATCGCCACACGCTGACGTTCCCCACCAGACAGCTCTGCCGGGCGGTGTTCCATCCGATGCCCCAGACCAACTTTTTCCAGCAACTCACTGGCCTGCTGTTTCGCATTGCTGACCTTAGCGCCACCGATCAACAGCGGCATCGCCACATTTTCGAGTGCACTAAAATCCGCCAGCAAATGGTGAAACTGATACACAAACCCCAAATGTTGATTGCGGATTTTGGCTTGTTTATTGGAAGACAGCGCCGAGAGATCGTGGCCAAGAAAAGTGACCCCACCCCGGCTCGCATCATCCAATGCGCCCAGAATGTGCAGCAGCGTACTTTTGCCCGATCCGGACGAACCGATGATCGAGACCAGCTCCCCTACTTGGATGTCAAAGCTGACGCCTTTTAAAACCTGTGTGTCCAACCCACCTTCCCGGTAGGTCTTACATACATCGTGACAGTGTAAAAGGTTATTCATATCTCAAAGCCTCAGCGGGTTTAACAGAAGATGCGCGGTAAGAAGGAAACAAGGTAGCCAGTAAGCTCAGTGCAACCGCCAGTAAAACCACGACCGAGATCTGCCATGGACTGATCATCACCGGCAGCTCTCCACCAATGGACAATAGCGCGACGCCCATGGTGTCGAGCAACGTATTCAGATTGGCAGCCAGTGCGACACCGAGGACACCACCGACAACCGCACCAATCACGCCGCTGCTTGCCCCCTGCACCATGAAAATCGTCAGGATTTGATTGCTGGTCATGCCTTGTGTTTTCAAAATAGCCACTTCCGACTGCTTCTCCATCACCACCATGATCAGCGCAGAGATGATGTTAAATGCTGCGACACCGACAATCAGCCCCAGCATCAAACCCATCATATTCTTTTCCATTCGCACGGCCTGAAATAACTCGCCGCGCTGCTCACGCCAGTCACTCCAGTGCCAGCCGTCCGGCAACGATTTGGTTGCCAGCTCACTGACGACAAACGGATCGTTAAAGAACAGGCGCCAGCCAGAAATGGTATCGGATTTTAAGCGCAATAGGCGACCTGCATCATGCAGGTGTGTCACCATTAGCTGGCCATCGACATCAGAGCCGGTATTGAAAATTCCGGCAACGGTAAAGTTACGTTGGCTCGGAATCCGGCCCAACGGGGTAAACTGACTGGCACTGGTAACCATCAGGCGGACTTTATCGCCCAGCGAAACGTTCAGGTTACGCGCCAGGGTATGGCCAAGGAAAACCTGATACTTACCCGGCTGCAACGCCGATATCCGGCCAGCTATCAGATAGTTTTCGATCGGGTCATCATCACCGGGCTCAATCCCAACCATCAAGCCTGCGCTCAACTCTGACGCGCTTTGAATGACCGCTTCACTGCGTACAATAGGCTCTGGCTTCTTTGCCGCTGACAACGAGGTAATAAATGCCGGCGGTTCGGCAGTATAGCTGGTGCGATCATCGCCTTGCGCAATCACAGCCTGAGGCAAGACACCAAGAATCCGGCTTTTAAGCTGTGCTTCAAAGCCATTCATGACCGACAGAACGGTCACCAACGCCATCACACCAATGGTGATGCCTGCGGTGGACATATAAGAAACAAACCGACTGAACCTGTCGCCTGAGCGCCCTCTCAGGTAGCGCAGACCGATAAAAGTCGAAATTGGGTGAAACATAACTAGTCAACCTAGATAAAAATTATCGCTACTGTAACGATTAATCTCGCGCATATGTAGCCCTATTTTGCCAATTCAGCGTTAAATTACGTAATTAAGTCTGTGAATAGTAACGACATACCTTGATAAGTTGACCGGTATGTCGATAATCAGATCATTAGACAAAGGAAGATACGTATGTCCGATCAAGAATATTTCACCGTCCATCATCACATGACCGCCAATGTTGAACCATTGGATGACGGTGTCACGCTTCCTTCCTGTAATGACTTCGACGCTGAAATTCCCGTTCCGTTCAAAGTGGCCAGTGAGTTTTGTCATCTTGAGCAAGCCAATGAACACGCTCGCCTGGATATGCAGAACAAAGATATCCGCCAAATCGTGGAACTGCTGGAAAATCAAAACGCCAAACTGAACCTGCTGCTGACGTACATGCTGTCACAACAGGATGATCCCAGGTATCGTTATACCACCGAGTCATTTGGTGCCAGTCAGTTTACGTTTCGTAGCGCACAAGCGATGCCAACTGACATGCAGGCCCGAGTGAAACTATTTCTGGAACATCCTTCGGCAGCGATCTATTGTTATGGCCGCGTAACGGGCTGTGACGCTCAGGAGAATGACTTCCTGATCACGATGAAATATGAACGCCTCAGAGACAGCGACCAGGATCTGCTGATTAAAGCCGCGCTTTTCCAACAACAAAAACTGTTGCGTCAGCGCTCTTTAACCCGAGAAAAACAATAAGCATTACCATGACTACATCCCACTTACTTGCTTTGGCCAACCCAAGCGGCGCCGGAGACAAAAAACACGTCGGCAATCTTCAGGGCGCCAGTCTGGCACTGGCGATCGCCGAGCTGGCAGCGCAACACAGCAGCCATACGCTGCTGGCGGTCCCGGATCCACAGACCGCCCTCAAATTGCAGCAGGAAATCGAACAGTTCAGTGAGAGTGAAGTCGCACTGTTTCCGGATTGGGAAACGCTGCCATACGACAACTTCTCACCACACCAGGAAATCATTTCAGATCGGATAGCCCGTCTGTATCAGCTGCCGACGCAAACCCGCGGTATCACCATTGTGCCGGTCAGTACATTGTTACAACGTCAGTCGCCGCGCGAATTTTTGATGCAGCATACGCTGATGGTCAAAACCGGCGATCTCTATTCTTTAGAGAAACTGCGCCTGCAACTGGAAAAGTCCGGCTACCGTCATGTCGATCAGGTCTTTGGTCCGGGCGAATACGCCAGTCGCGGTTCCATTCTGGATCTGTTTCCGATGGGATCGAGCGATCCTTACCGAATCGATTTTTTTGATGATGAGATCGATACGATACGGACTTTTGATCCGGAAACGCAGCGCTCCATTGAAGACATCGCGCAGATCCGTCTGCTGCCAGCACACGAGTTCCCCACCAGCGAATCGGCCATTGAAGAATTTCGGATTCGCTGGCGTCAGCGGTTCGAAGCTCGTCGCGAGCCAGAGTCAGTGTATATGCAAGTTTCCAAAGGCACCTGGCCAGCCGGGATTGAATACTGGCAACCGCTGTTCTTTGATCATAGTGAAACCTTATTCGACTACATCGCCGACGACAGCCAATTGATTGCCGTTGGCGATATCGAGTCTGCCATTGATACCTTCCTCAATGATGTCGATTATCGCTACGACCAGCGTAAGGTAGACCCACTCCGCCCTCTATTGCCACCGCATGAATTGTGGCTGAAGAAAGATGAACTGTACGCACAGTTCAAGTCGCTGCCGCAAATTGTGTTGTCCGCGGAGAGCGTCAGTGAAAAGGCCGGGCGAATCAATCCGCCTCTGGAAGCACTGCCGGAGCTGGCCGTACAGCATCAGAACAAAGAGCCTCTCGCAGCGCTGCGCCAGTTCAGTGAGTCCTTTAGCGGCAAACTGATCTTCTCAGTTGAATCGGAAGGACGCCGAGAAGCCCTGCTGGAGTTACTGCAGCGCATTAAACTGCGTCCTGTCGCTTGCGCATCATTGCACGAAGCGCTGCACAGCCCGGAACGTTTTACTCTGGTACTGGGCGCCAGCGAGCACGGCTTCATTCATTCTCTGGCGGACATCGCGTTTATCTGTGAAAGCGATTTACTGGGCGATCGCGTCATTCAACGACGTCGCAAAGACCGCAAAGTAACCAACAGTGACGCGGTTATCCGTAATCTGGCCGAACTCAAACCCGGGCAACCCGTGGTCCACATTGATCATGGTATTGGCCGCTACATTGGCCTGCAAACGCTGGAAGCGGGTGGCATGACCACCGAGTACGTAACGCTTGAGTATCAAAACGACGCCAAATTATATGTCCCGGTTGCGTCACTCAACCTTATCAGCCGTTATTCTGGTGGCGCCGAAGAAGCCGCACCACTGCATAAACTCGGCGGAGAAGCCTGGGCGAAGGCTCGTCGCCGCGCTGCGGAAAAAGTGCGTGATGTGGCGGCAGAGCTGTTGGATGTGTACGCCAAACGCGAGCTGAAACCAGGCTATAAGTTTGCGCTCGACCGCGGCCAGTACGCGACGTTCAAAGCCGGATTCCCGTTTGAGGAAACCGATGATCAGGCAATGGCGATTAACGCGGTAATGTCAGATATGTGCCAACCCAAAGCCATGGATCGTTTGGTGTGTGGCGACGTGGGTTTTGGCAAGACCGAAGTGGCGATGCGGGCGGCGTTTGTGGCCACCGACAATGGCAAACAAGTGGCCGTGTTAGTACCGACCACACTGCTGGCACAACAACATTTTGAAAACTTCCGCGACCGATTTGCTAACTTGCCCATCCGGGTCGAAGTACTGTCACGATTTAAATCGGCCAAAGAGCAGAAACTGATTCTTCAAGACATTGAAGACGGGAAAGTCGATCTGGTGGTTGGCACACACAAGCTGCTTTCGAGCGATATTCGTTTTAAAGACCTCGGCCTGTTGATCGTAGACGAAGAACACCGTTTTGGAGTGCGCCAGAAAGAAAAGATGAAAGCGATGCGCGCTGACGTCGATATTCTGACTCTGACCGCCACCCCTATCCCACGGACCCTCAACATGGCGATGAGTGGCATGCGCGACCTGTCGATTATTGCAACGCCACCGGCGCGGCGTCTGGCCATCAAAACCTTTGTGCGTGAGCGGGACGACAGCATCATCCGCGAAGCGGTTCTGCGTGAGATCATGCGCGGTGGCCAGGTTTACTTCCTGCATAATCAGGTTGACACCATAGAAAAAGTAGCCGCTGACCTGGAAAAACTGATCCCCGAAGCGCGTATTACCACGGCTCACGGTCAGATGCGCGAACGCGAGCTGGAACGCATCATGAATGATTTCTATCACCAGCGCTTTAATCTGCTCGTATGTACCACCATCATTGAAACTGGCATTGATGTGCCGACCGCCAACACGATCATCATGGATCGCGCCGATCACCTCGGCCTGGCTCAGTTGCACCAACTGCGTGGCCGCGTCGGTCGCTCGCACCATCAGGCTTATGCCTATCTGTTGACTCCACACCCGAAAGCCATGACCAAAGACGCGATCAAAAGGCTTGATGCGATCGCCTCTTTGGAAGATTTGGGCGCCGGCTTCACGCTGGCAACACACGATCTTGAAATCCGCGGAGCGGGTGAATTACTGGGCGATGAGCAGAGCGGACAAATCCAGTCGGTCGGCTTCACCCTGTATATGGAGATGCTGGAACAAGCAGTCGACGCTCTGCGTGAAGGCAAAGAGCCCTCTTTGGATGAGTTGCTGCGCGAGCAGACCGAAGTCGAAATGCGCTTACCCGCACTGTTGCCCGATGATTATATTCCGGATGTGAACACGCGCCTGTCGATGTACAAACAAATCGCCAGCGTGTCGAGCAATGAAGAATTGGAAGAGCTGAAAGTAGAACTGATAGATCGCTTTGGCTTGCTGCCGGACGCGACCAAAAATTTGCTTTCTGTCACTGAACTCAAGCTGGACGCGGCCATGCTGAAAGTGAGAAAGATTGAAGCGCACGATAAGGGTGGCTTCATCGAGTTCTATCCGGACGCTGACATAAATCCAGTGTTTTTGGTTAAACTATTGCAATCACAGCCACAAAAATTTGCGATGGAAGGCCCAACCAAGTTTAAGTTTGCGGTACCATTGGTCGACAGACGCAAGCGTATCCAATTTGTTTCAGATATGCTGACTGAGTTTCAACAAAACTTGTTGCCCAGCGCATAACAGATAAGTATCCAAGTTTAAATTCAGGTGCCCTGCACCTACGACGGAGTCGAAATGAAAAAGCTGATCCCACTACTACTCTTTTTTGTCTCTTTGCCGACCATGGCCCGACAATTTGATATAGAAGTGATCATATTTAAGCGTACCGTGAATGCGGAACAGACCACGGAATCCTGGCCTGATCAACTGCCGGTTATCAGCATGGACAACGCTGGCAACTTGAACGATGCCAACTATCGCGCTCAAAAAGGCGTGCAGCTGTTACCAAGCTCTTCGTACCGCCTTAATCCACAAGAGCAAGCTCTGCGCAACCACGCTGGCTTCCAGGTGCTGATGCACACCGCATGGCGCCAGAGCGGTCGGGGTCGCCTATCTGCACCGGTTTTTCATATTCAAGGCGGCAAGAACTACTCTAGCCAGTACAACGTAGATGGTAGCCCGAAAGGCAGCACCGCACTCACCAGTATTGACGGTGTCAGCGAAGAGACTCAAAACGGCCCGGTTTACCAACTGGACGGCAGAATGCAGGTGTATGTGGAACACTATCTGTATGCCGATGTGATGCTGGACGTCAAAGAGCCGGTGGTCAAAGAGATCATGCTACCGCAAAAGCCCATGGCGGAATTTGACAACGGGGACACCGTACAGGTTGGCAACCTGGAAGACGTCACACCAACGGTTGAAGAACTTAAGTTCCTGAAGAGCTACCGCATGGATCAGAAACGTCGCATGCGCAGCGGCGAGATCCACTATCTGGATAACCCATTGATGGGCATGATTATCCAGGTTCGTCGCGCAGGCTAACGTATTCGCCCTCTCTGGAGGGCGATTATTTATCGAATACCATGAGCCCGGATTTCCAAATCATCTCATCCCGTCTGGTTCTCAAGCTAATTGAACCCGACCAGACTCAGACACTTTGCCACGCCATTCAACACTCCCCTTCCCTGCATCAATGGGTTGATTGGTGTCGCGCCGATTTCAGTGCCAAAGAAGCCGAGCGTTTCCTGCTCGCCACCCGACTTAACTGGGTCAAAGG
This sequence comes from Vibrio proteolyticus NBRC 13287, assembly GCF_000467125.1. Taxonomy (GTDB): domain Bacteria; phylum Pseudomonadota; class Gammaproteobacteria; order Enterobacterales; family Vibrionaceae; genus Vibrio; species Vibrio proteolyticus. The sequence continues at coordinate 76,271 of NZ_BATJ01000003.1, forward strand.
CGAAGCCTATGGGTTTGGTGTTTTCCGCCGCTCTGACGATCAACTGCTTGGCATGGTGGCCATCAACGAGATGTATCATACCTTCAATATGGTCAGTTTAGGTTACTGGATTGCTGACGCCCATCAGGGCAACGGATACGGCAGTGAAGCGCTGCAGGCACTGATTCATTTTTGCTTTGAAAAATTGAAAGTCACCCGAGTCGAAATTGTGTGTGACCCAGCCAACCTGCCCAGTCAGAAACTCGCTCTGGCGTGTGGTGCTCAGTATGAAGTGACAGCCCAAAATCGCTACGTGTTCAATAATCAGCCGAGAGAGGGTATGGTGTTCTCAGTACTGCCTTAATTAAAGGCCTGACCCACAAAAAAGAGCTCCGAAGAGCTCTTTTTTATTAATGCAATTTGAGGGTCGGACGTAGCACCCGGTTGATCCTGCCCATTAGCACAATCAGCGCCGTTTTGAAGAACCCATGCAGCGCCATCTGGTGCAGTCGATACAGTGAAATGTACACTACCCGCGCAATGCGACCTTCAACCATCATCGAGCCTTTGGTCAGGTTGCCCATCAGGCTACCGACCGTTGAGAAACGGCTGAGTGAAACCAAAGAACCTTTATCTTTATAGATATACGGCTTCATCTCACGCCCACTGAGCTTGGCAACAATGTTGCTGAATGCGCGGCTGGCCATTTGGTGCGCAGCCTGAGCTCGCGGTGGTACAAACGAACCATCCGGCTGCGTACACTGAGCCAAATCACCGATCACGAAAATGTCGTCATCACGTGTTGTCTGCAGCGTCTCTTTGACCACCAGTTGGTTGATCCGGTTGGTCTCAAGGCCACCAATATCTTTGATGAAATCCGGTGCCTTAATACCTGCCGCCCAGACCATAATCTGAGCTGGGATCTTCTCGCCGTCTTTTGTCACTAGGCCATCAGCCTCGGCCTGAGTGATCATCGTCGCCGTGCGTACGTTTACGCCCAGCTTAGTCAACTCATGATGCGCCGCGGAAGAGATTCGAGGTGGCAATGCAGGAAGAATACGTTCACCAGCTTCAATCAAATTAACGTTCAGTTTACTGGAGTCCAGATCGCCGAAACCGTAATTGTGCAGCTCTTTGATTGCGTTATGCAGCTCAGCTGACAGCTCTACGCCAGTCGCGCCACCGCCAACAATCGCAATGTCCACGGTGCCATGGCCTTCTTTGGCATGCAACTTAAGGAATTCATTATTCATTTCCGTGCGGAAACGACTTGCCTGCTCTGGGCTGTCGAGGAAGATACAGTGCTCACGTACACCTGGCGTGTTAAAGTCGTTTGACGTCGAGCCAATCGCCATCACCAGAATGTCGTATTCCAATTCACGTCCGGGCATCAGCAATTCATTGTTGCTGTCGCGCAGCTCGCTCAGGGTGATCACTTTTCGTTCACGGTCGATATCGGCCAGACTGCCCAGTTGGAAGTCAAAGCTGTGATTCTTGGCATGCGCCAGATAGCTCAGGGCATCCACGCCTTCATCCAGAGAACCGGTCGCCACTTCGTGCAACAAGGGTTTCCACAAGTGACTGGCTTTTCGATCCACCAGGGTGATTTTTGCTCGTTTTTTGCGCCCTAGGGTTCGCCCCAGTTTGGTTGCCAGTTCCAGGCCACCAGCGCCACCGCCTACAACGATAATTCGCGTCACAGTATTGATCCTCTAAAAATGTCGATAAATGGGTGTCGGCCCGAGGCCAAAGGCTGCATGATGGATAAACAGCAACCGGCGCTCCAACCGATAAAATTTTTAAAATTTGTCTTTCTAGAGATAAGCAACGACACGCAATGGAGTAAAAGCGAGACCCAAGCTCAATTTTCGGCAAGTTTCTGTCTTGCTCTCAAATTTTGTTGATATTTATCAAAATATTTATAGTAAAGTCATTATATAGAGCAAAATTCACTGCGCAACCTTATATTGCATGAAATTCACTAGCCTTGGTAGGGATATAACGGATAAAGAAGTAAATTGCATGAAAGTTCTGCAATTTCTGTCTGAATGGTGTGATGCGTCAGGGAAAACCGGAACGAGCCTGCGAGGGAGCAACCCTCGCTAAGCAATTAATACGACAGGATATTAAGCTTGTTTGAATGCTTTCATTGCCTGAAGATGTTGTGAGATTTTCTTAAATTTATGCGTCTGAGTTTCATCCCAGACGATGTCGTAATACGCCTCAAGCTCACTGGCCGTTTTGCGGTTATCATGCACCTCGTCTTGTTGGGACAATATCACCAGGCAACGGCTTTGATTTTTGTGGCGAAAATCGCTCACACATTTGGTCGCGATGTCTTCATACTCCTCCGGCCGATCAATGCGCCCCTGCATCGTGATCTCAGGATGCAGATTGGGATTAAACATCACCTGTTTGATGCCGCACAAGAAACCAATGCGCTCTGACCAGTATCCCCCCAACCCCACGCCACAGATCATAGGCTCAGTGTCGCCGGACTGCTCAATGACTTTGTGCACTTCTTTCAGCAAATGCTGCATATCATGTTTCGGGTGCAAAGTGCTGTAGTTGATGAACCGGACATCATCATCGATAAATTGCAGTTGCAGTACTTTCTCGTGATTACCCGGACTGGTGGAGTCAAAGCCGTGTAGATAAATAATCATGTGTGTGTCCTCCCTGAACACCCAATTTATCACGAATGTTGTGCGTGAAAAGGCTAAGCCCCTATTTTTTATAAGTCATTAAAGACAAACAGTGATCTCAACTGCAAAACGACGCTTCCAACTGCTGCGCTGCCAGACCATAGCTTTCTTCCCCCCAGAGCTGGTGAGCCAATAGATACCAGAGCATTGCCATCATCTGTGTTCGTGGCTGCCAGGCCATCACGCCTTCTACCCAATCATCCCACTCTTGTATGTCCCGCTGTTGGCAATATAACTGGATGGCTTCCAGCATCGGTAAGTCCGCCGCACCGATGGTCAGGGTAAGATCCAATCTCGGATCGGCCAGTGACGCGTACTCCCAGTCGATTACTCGCGTCCCGGTCTGGGTGGAAACCAAGTTGTAACCGGCCAAATCGAAATGGCACAACACTTTACCTACATCCCGCAGATTTGGCGCGCTGCGCCAACGTTGATAGATATCCGTCACGCGCTCAGTTTTGCGCTCGCTGTCTAGCTGCATCCAGTAATGGTCAACACGTGCTGTAAAGTTAAAAGGCGCAACGGGAATGCGATGAATGTCCAGATCATGCACTGCGGCCAGTGTCTCTACCAAGCTGGCGACCGCCATACCCTGATGTAAGGCTTCGCCGTCAACCCATTCGACCAGCAGTCCCTGGTCATTGACCAGCGAAGGCGCAGGTGCAATGCCCGAGGGCTCAATGGCTTTAAGAATCTGATATTCCTGATGGCGTGAAATGGAAAACGCCTTAGTGATTGGGGTGATAGGCCGCCAGACGTACGCCTGACCAGAGGGAAGCACCACTTTCCAACAACGATTAGTCAGGCCCCCGGTCAGTGTTTGAGCGAACTCAGGGGCCCGATGAAAGAACGAATCTAAACTAACCAGAGACGTGTCGAGCTGACACGCCTCTTTCCATGACATCCTTGCCATCGGCGAGATCCTAGCAATGATTACAGACCCAGCAAACTCTTCGATGCCTGCTTACGAATTTCTGTTTCGTCCGCCCATTCAATCAGACCCGTTTCCAGATCCATCAAACGCATGGTCATTTTGTAGTAGACGTCTTTGTCACTACCTGCAGACTTCACGATGCTGGACAGGTTGCCGTACAACATGTACTGCGCGCCGACCATTTTACCAAACTGAATCGCGGTGCTTTGGTTCACCAGTTGATCGTTGTTCTGGAAGTTCAGTTGCTTACGTACCGATTCCACACGATCCATATCCACAAAACGGAACTTACCCGAATTCAGCATTTTTGTGCTGATGGTGTCTGTGATGGACTCGGTATCAATGTGCTCGCTGGTTTTGTTCTTGATGCTGTCAACAAACGCGATGGGACGAGAGTTGCTGGTGATTGCCGCCACTGAACCGGAAGACAACATACTGTCTACCATCTCACCGGCAATTTTCTGCAGATCCGTCGAACCAAAATCGATGGTGGTTGTTTCTACAGCCTGTGCATCACCATAGCTGACGCGGTTCGAACAACCGCCCAGAATCACGGCCAAACCCAGTAATGCAATTACACTCTTTTTCATGTTGGTTCCTTTCTCTACCAATTCGTACCATTACAGTACGTCTCAAAACAGTTCAGGCATCTCATCAGTGAGTGCCTGGATACAAAATTGATTAATCGTCCGCTTCACGGATCTGAACGCGGAATTGGGTTCCGTTTGGATTCACAGACACTTCTGAGATAGTGACGGTTTCCATACCACGCACAATGGCTTGCTTCCACGGACCAAGCTTGTTGTTAACTTCAAGGCCGTCATTGTCGTACCAGTAGAAACGATATTGAATGTGTTGATCGCCTTTGTACTGGCTTGCCAAACGTACGATGCCACGGGCATGACCATCGACTTGCTTGGTAGTAATGTCTTCTACGTTAAGTCGACCACCCAACACATTGTCACCAAACAGGACCGTCTGAGACGCGCCGTCGACTCTCAACCCGGCCGTATTACTGGCACATCCCATCATCAGCACAGCTGCCAACGCAGCGAAAAGCCATTTTTTCATCATAGTTTTCCTAGTTGCTTATGCCAGATCGTAGCGTTACCGCCCTGGCGTGAAATCCATACCAATGCGGTCTGACCCGCTTCAACATTAAACTGATACTGTTTACCATCCACACTGAGTGTTTGGGTACCCGGTGTCACATATCGACTGCCACTGAGCACCGCTCCCGGCAGGGTCAGCCAACTGCGCGTATCCGGCTGCTCAGTCAACGTATTCCAGACGTTGAAAATCAGATTCCCGACATCATCGCCTTTCTTGGTTGCTTCTTTTCGCAGTCTGTCTTTCGCCCAGACCCGCAGTGCCTGACGAATCACCATGGCCGGAATCCGCTCGGACAGGTCACGCTGCGCCATCAGGTTGACGTCCGTCAGTAAGTGACCACTGACCGATTGACCGTCAATAGTGTAACGACCCAAGGTGGGGATCGGTTGAGCGGGGTAATACGGCAGCGCGAGAGAATACAGCCCCACGTTGTCCCGACTGTCATAAATCGGTAAAGTCAGTCGCCAGCTTTGCATCGCCTCGACAACCCCTTGCTCTTCAATGAATAACACCCGAGATTTTCCGATCGGCATGGCTTTGTGTTTGCCGTAGCGTTTTTCCATCAAAGACACGTCCTGACGCATTCCTAACCGGCGACCAACCCGCATTGCCCCATCAATGACATCGCGATTGTCTGGCATCACCGCCAATGCACGGCGATAGTCAACCCAAGCGTCATTGAGGTTGTTGGCGGTTTCGTACAGCAGCGCCGATAAATACAACAAATAGCCGTTTTGTACCGCCTGAAGCTGCTTACCCGCATCGGGGTAGTTCGACAGTACACTTCCCAGATTAGGAGAAAGCCCCTGAGACTGCATCTCTTTGGCCGCAGATTCGAGTTCTTTTTCACGCTCTTTGCGTGCTTTTTCCTGAACCTGATTACCGCGACGCATTTCCACCAGAGCCCCTTCCAGGCTGTTCTGTTGCAGGTAATTCAACCCCAGATACAGATGTAAAAACCCCAGTTCATAATCGGCAGGCCGATAAATGTTAAGATTATCGTTCACCGCGATAGAGCCGACATTGGTTGCGGTGTCCGAGACCGAAATCACCGCTTTATCCTGTTGCACCTGAACCGCTTTGTCACTGGCCTCCAGGCTGGATTTACTCTGCTCATACTGCGCATTGAGGAAATACACCCGACCTTTCTCCATGTTGTCGAGTATCTCACCCGCCACTTGGTTCAGCAGTTCCTCTTCCGCTTTTTGATACTGGCCACTCTTCACCGCTTGATACATGTCCTGATTTTGTGCGCTGTAGTGGCTGAACAGATTGCCAGCGGACAAATTCGTACACGAAGACAACAACAGTGAAGATGACAGCACCAGAGCGAGTCGAATCTGACTTAGCAATTCAAACTCCGTAACACTTACTTATGGTTCTCATATTGAGCCCGGAAAGACTCCCGAGCTCCGCAACACGGGCATCAGATGCCAATCAGCTCATCAACATCGGCCCCAGCGGGCGTCCACCCAGCAGGTGCATATGGATGTGATACACCTCCTGACCACCATGTGAGTTACAGTTCATAATCAAACGGTAGCCATCCTCGTCAATCCCTTCCTCTTTAGCCAGTTGGCGGGCGACCGTAAACATACGACCGAGCGCCAACTCATCCGCTTCCTCAACTTCATTCACCGTAGGAATCAGTTTGTTTGGGATGATCAGAATGTGACTTGGAGCTCGGGGATTAATATCACGGAAAGCGGTCACCAGATCGTCCTGGTAAACCACATCGGCCGGGATTTCGCGACGAATAATTTTGCTAAAAATGGTTTCTTCAGCCATGAAGCGCTCCATTATGAGTTGGATTGGATATCAGTATGCCGATAAGTATGCTTGAAGGCTTAAAAAAGCTCAATAAAAACAGTGTTCACTTAACAGAATCATCAATCCTTCCGCAAACACAAACTAAAACTGTCTTGTACGTCATAAAACGCGTGAATCGTTCTCAATACAATGTTGATTGTTTTGTTACTTTTTTAAGACAGCGATTGTCTTTTTTAATTCAGGGAGAGTTTTATGAAGGGTTCTGTGATAAGGCGGATGTACGCCGGATTCACGTTGATCATTATTCTGTTTATCATTTCCAGCGCCATGATGATGGCCGGAATGAATCAGATTCAGTCGTACTTCCAGTCGGTCTCTAAGACCTCATTGCCTCTAGTCTCATTGTCCAATCAAACCAGTGTCAGTCTGCTCTCTGCGGACAAATCCTTTAAAGACTTTCTGACCACTCAGAATCCGGAGCGGATGGCGGAACGACGGAACGATTTTCAACAGGCCAGCGACCAGCTAGGCCAGGCGCTGGATCAACTGAAACAAGCCAGTCTCGGAGATAACGAGCTGGAAACCCGTATCGCTCAGTTGGAAGAGATGAAGCAACGTTACGTCACCGAAGCCAACGAAGCCATGGATAACTATCAGGCGATGTTCAAAGCGCAGGAAGACGTGCAGAAATCGACCCGGCGCTTCCAAAGGCTGCACTCTGAACTGAGCGTGGGCATGAAAGACTACGTGGATGATCAGGACAGTATTTCGGTCAAAGTCATGGCCAAGAGCTACTTCATCAAATTAAAAGACGCCGAAGTCGTCACCTCAGATGCGCTGGCGAGTTCCGATCCTGCGTATGTGCTGGAAGCGGTGAACAAAAATAAAAAAGCCGTCACTCACTTGAATTACGCCTATCGTGGCCTGGCGACTCAAATGCCGGAAATCAAGAAGGCCTTCGACGAAGCTGTCCAGCAATTTACTACTGATATCGGTATGAAGGGCGGCGTGCTGGATCAGCACAACGATTATCTGCAAGCCAAAGCTGCGCTGTATGACAACATCGCGAATCTGGCGGTAGAAGTCGACCAGGCTATGACGATTCTGGAATCCTTTAACCAACGAGCCACTGAGCACCTGAATCAATCATTGACTCTGGCCAGCGACATTTACGAGCAAGGCGTAGTTAAAGCCATTGTGATTGGCATTGCAATTGTGCTGTTTGCCGCCGGTATTGGTTATCACATCGCTCACAGCGTCCGTGAGCCGTTGACCCGTATCTTGAAAACACTGGAAGGCCTCACCGATGGTGACATGACCAAGCGTATCGACATTCGCTACAACAACGAATTCAGCCGGGTCAGCGGGCACATCAACTCGTTGGCGGATAACCTGCACGATATTCTGGTCCGGCTCAACGATGCCTCCGACAACCTCACTACAACGGCTAATACCAACCAGCACACATCAACCAGTGCTCAGCAGCAATTGAGCAATCAACGCGAACAAACGGCCAGCGTGGCAACGGCCATGACGGAAATGGCGCACTCGGTGCAAGAAGTGGCTCAGAGCGCACAAAGCTCTCAGCAGATGGTCGAGCAAGTGGAAAACGCGTCGGAATCGGGCCGTCAGGTAATGAGCACCAATATCACGACCATCAATCAGCTCGAGTCCCGCCTCAATGAGTCGGTGCAGGCCGTCGGTGAACTGCAGCGCATGAGCAGTCAAATCGGGTCGATTCTGGACGTTATCCGCAACATTGCTGAGCAAACCAACCTGCTGGCTCTCAATGCGGCTATTGAGGCAGCGCGTGCAGGCGAACAAGGACGAGGGTTTGCCGTGGTGGCAGACGAAGTCCGGGTTCTTGCCCAGCGCACGACAGAGTCCACCAGCGAAATTGAGAGCATGATCAGTAATCTGCAAACCAGCTCAAAAACCGCCGGCCAAGTGATTGAGAGCTGTATGACCGACATGGAGTTGTCGGTTGAACAAGCCTCGAATGCCAACAGTGCCATGGAAGAAATTCAGGCGCTGATCATCGAAATCAGTCACATGAGCAGCTACATTTCACAGGCGGCGGCAGAGCAGAGTCAAACCACATCCGGCATCGCTCGCAGCATTGAAGAAATCAACCTGATCGCCGACAGCAGCTATCAGGCTATGTCCGAAATTGCACAAACCAGCGCAAGCCTTACCTCTCTGGCCAATCAACAGGGTGAATTGGTTCACCGATTTAAACTGTAAACGTACTGTCAATTCTCCTCAAAGAGCGGTTTTTTGTGAAACCGCTCTTGTTTTTTATGGTCTGCAACTTTATATGAGTAGATAGAGCCACAAGCTTTTACACGGATTCCCGACATACTGACTTGTGGCACCCACGGCTTGCTTTCCTTTTCTGCTCAAATTTTTGCAAGCCATGCATGAGGAAAATATATGGCAGTTCATGTTGGCATTATCGATCAAGATCCGATCCGTTTGGTCACGCCCCTTCTTGATAACCGGACCATTAGTAAACACATTGTTTTTATTGGTGAACCCGCTCAAAAAACCATGTACCACCGACTCGCATCGGTACTTGATAAACGCAACATTACCTCAGAATTTTTCGAAATTCCGAATGTGGTCAATACCTCAAAAATCAAACAAGCTGTGCAACGATTAGCGCAACAGTTGCATGAGCGGGGTGAAGACGTCCGCTTGAATGCCAGCTGCGGCCTGCGCCACAGACTGTTATCGGTGTACGAGGTGTTCCGTACATACCACTGGCCAATTTTCGTTGTGGAGCCCAACAGTGATCGTTTGTGTTGGCTTTATCCCGATGGCCGCGAGGATACTCAGGTTGAAGACCTGATCACCATCTCCGATTATTTAACCATTTTTGGTGCGCGTGGCGAATTCAGCGAACATCACCTCCCCCCTCAGCTCGACCAGAAGTTGTATGAGTTGGGTGAACGCTGGGCCGGTAACGCCCTTGAGCTCGGGCCCGGTCTCGCCACACTCAACTATCTCGCCACCACGTGTCGCAAAGAACAGAAACTCGACGTCGAACTGACGGAAAAGCAGCAAGGTTATCGAGAGCTCAATATGCTGATCACCGATCTGGTCGAGGCGCAAATCGCGTCATACCAAAGTGGCATCCTGACGTTTGTGAATGAAGACGCACGACGCTTCTCCAACGGCGAATGGTTAGAGACTCTGGTCCACAGTACCGTGCGCCAGATTCAAGATGACATGCCCACCATTCAGGACCGTTCTTTGAACGTGCAGGTTTATCGAGAAATCGGCGAACGTGAAGTGCGTAACGAACTGGATGTGGCAACTGTCGTAAACAACAAACTGCACATCATTGAATGCAAAACCAAAGGCATGCGCGATGACGGTGATGACACTTTGTATAAACTTGACACCTTACGCGACCTGCTCGGCGGCCTACAGGCCCGCGCAATGCTGGTCAGCTTCCGTCCATTGCGCTACAACGACATCACGCGCGCCGAAGATCTTGGTCTGGCGCTGATTGGGCCGGAAGAGCTGAAGGATCTCAAAACCCACCTGACCAAATGGTTTGAAGAGGCTGGTGGTAAAGAAGACGACCTGGATTGATACGAAAAAACCCGCTAGCAGGCGGGTTTTTTTAATGATGAGTCAACCGTGTGATTAGCTGTCGTCTTCGGTAAAGTTAGTCGGTAAAGTGGTCTTCATCTGGTTCCAGATGTGCGCACTCTCCATACCATAATGGCGGACAACCAGAGGGATCTGTTCACGGTTACCGGTTTCACACACATCAAGCAGTTGACGGTAGAAATCCAGAGCCAGATCTCGGGCCTTCGGATTCGAGAAGTAGTAGCTGCCCACTCGATCATACAATTTGCGTAGGCCGTTAAAGATCAGACCGTAGATCTGATTGCCAGAATGGAACGCAAGACGCTGGAACAACATATAATCGTAGAAGTTGAACGTCTTAGCGATCAGAATTTCCTGGCGCTTCTGTTCGTCTTTTTCACCATCGTCTTTAACTTGCTGAATGATCTTATCCGCATAGGGTGACACTTCGATAAACTTATCCCAGGATTCCGCTTTGAGCAGCGTTTCACACGACTCAATCACGTTACTGATGGTACGCTCAGAACTCTCTTTGTTCACTTTAAAAGCGTAGCGCATAAAGATAGGACTGATGTTGGTACGCGCCGCCAGTAAGTCTTCAACGATATTGGTTGCGTTATCAACATCAAGCGTCATCAGCGTATCGAGTATATGCAAACCGGACGTTTCCATAAACTGATTCACTTTGGTCGGTTTACCGTGTTGAATCGTCAACCAACCATCACGTGCCAAGCGCTGCAGCACCTCACGCAATGTCGTTCGGGTAACCCCGATCAGTTCGGAGAGCTCGCGTTCGGCAGGAAGAATAGAGCCAGGCGGAAAGCGACCATTCCAGATGCTTTCAATAATGTATTTTTCAGCGAATCCTGCTGGGCTTTTTGCCTTAATGACCATTAATTTGTTTCCGGTATTTATCATTTATTGGGTCTAATATAACTCATCATACCACTAGTTTTCACACTACGGAAACCTGTAGCGCGTAAACTGACCTCACGCTGACGATAGAGTATATGCTCTATTAATGAATATTTATTTTATTCGATGTTTCAGTGACCTGAATCTAAACAATTCTAAATTTAACAAATATTAAACATTTATAACTGTTGAATTTACGGGAATTGCTATGCAGTCACACATTCAATTTATGCAATTTAAAGTTGCTATTTACAGAATTATTAAAGCACAAAAGTGTGATCTATCCGCTTTTCAATTGGATAAAGACAACTAGCTGTAATTTTCACAACTCTCAATCTCGACATTCTCAACTGAGATCATGTTTTTAAACAAAATATCACTGAGCCTTATATCAATATAAAGTTTCTTATTGACTAAAGCTATCCAAAGAGTAGAGTGGCGAGCGAAAGTAGGGAGTGCTTGTGTTTCTCAGGGAGTGACTTGGCAAGGTCACAATGGCGAAATGTTACATTGTTGTTTTTCTAAGTCACTGTTGAATAGCCATTATTTCTTGATAACCGCGATTAATGGATGACAGATACAAGCACAGTCGAAATGTCTATTCAGAAAACAGTAAGAGTAATACCCATGCCGATGTCGCTCGGAAATGCTTTTATCAAAAACTTTCTTGGTAAAGCACCAGACTGGTACAAAGTTGCCATTATCGCCTTTCTTATCGTTAACCCGATTGTCTTCTTCCTGATCAACCCGTTTGTCGCTGGTTGGTTGCTGGTCGTTGAGTTCATTTTTACTCTGGCGATGGCGCTGAAGTGTTACCCGCTTCAACCCGGAGGCTTATTGGCCATTGAAGCTATTGCCATTGGCATGACCAGCCCGGAGCAAGTGAAACACGAACTGGTGGCGAACATCGAAGTGTTGCTGCTGCTGGTGTTCATGGTTGCCGGTATCTACTTCATGAAGCACTTGCTTCTATTTATCTTCACCAAGATCTTACTGGGTATCCGCTCAAAAGCCATGTTATCCGCGGCCTTCTGTTTCGCTGCGGCGTTCCTATCGGCTTTCCTTGATGCGCTGACCGTCATTGCGGTCGTCATCAGCGTCGCGGTGGGCTTCTACGCGATCTACCACAAAGTGGCTTCCGGTAAAGGATCCAGCTCCGCGCACGACCATACCATGGATGACCACTTTACTGATTTGACCCGTGACGATCTGGAAAACTACCGTGCGTTTCTGCGCTCTTTGCTGATGCACGCCGGTGTCGGTACCGCATTGGGTGGAGTAACGACCATGGTAGGTGAACCTCAGAACCTGATCATTGCCGACCAAGCCGGTTGGTTATTTGGTGAATTCATTATCCGTATGGCGCCGGTTACCCTACCCGTCTTTATCTGCGGCATGATCACCTGTGTTCTGGTCGAGAAATTCAAAGTCTTTGGTTACGGTGCTGAACTGCCTGACAACGTGCGCCAGATTCTGGTGGATTTTGACAATGAAGAACGCAAAAACCGCACCAACCAGGACGTCGCCAAATTGTGGATTCAAGGTCTGATTGCCGTATGGCTGATCGTGGGCCTGGCACTGCACCTGGCCGCTGTCGGTCTGATCGGTTTGTCAGTGATCATTCTGGCAACGGCATTTACGGGCGTGATAGAAGAGCACTCACTGGGTAAAGCGTTTGAAGAGGCCTTGCCTTTTACTGCGCTGCTGGCGGTCTTTTTCTCGATTGTGGCGGTCATCATCGACCAACAGCTGTTCAAACCAGTGATCGATGCAGTACTGCACGTTGAAGACAGCGGTACTCAGTTGGCACTCTTCTATGTGGCGAACGGCCTGCTCTCAATGGTATCGGATAACGTGTTCGTCGGAACCGTCTACATCAATGAAGTGAAAACAGCTCTGCTTGAAGGCATCATCACCCGTGACCAGTTTGACTTGCTGGCTGTGGCGATCAACACCGGCACCAACCTGCCATCGGTGGCGACACCAAACGGACAGGCAGCTTTCCTGTTCTTGCTGACCTCGGCATTGGCTCCGTTGATTCGTCTGTCCTATGGCCGCATGGTGGTCATGGCATTGCCTTACACCATAGTACTGGCTCTGGTCGGTTTGGCGGGCATTGTGTTCTTGGTTGATCCAATGACGACCTGGTTCTACGACGCGGGCTGGATCACACACAAAGCGGTTGAGGCAGCCGGCGCAGCGGTTTCTGCGGGCCACCACTAATAATTTTTGTTGAACACGAAACTATTACGCGATAAAAAGCTCTGATAACTCAGAGCTTTTTTTATTTCCCCAAGGACTGAATCTGTGAACTTTCTAGCCGCCGTTAAATCATTTTCTCAACAGCGCCTGTCATGGCTGCTGCTGCTGGGCTTTGTCGTGTTCTTTGAAGCCTGCGCCCTCTTCTTCCAGCACGTCATGTTGCTGGCCCCATGCGTGATGTGCATTTACGAGCGGGTCGCCATGTTGGGCATTGGCGCTGCGGCACTGATTGGGATCATCGCACCGACCAACCCTTTGTTCCGATGGCTGGGTCTGGCCGCCTGGGGCATCACAGCGTATAAAGGGCTGACGCTGGCACTGCAGCATGTGGATTACCAGTTTAACCCATCGCCATTTGCAACGTGTGACCTGTTTGTCACCTTTCCGGATTGGGCACCACTGAACCAGTGGGCACCTTGGATGTTCGAAGCTTACGGCGATTGCTCCAAAGTCGTGTGGCAGTTCCTGACGTTATCCATGCCACAATGGTTGGTGGTGATCTTCGCCGCGAACCTACTGGCTCTGGCGATGGTGGTTATCGCCCAATTCGTCAAAAGCAAATAAACTGACAACGCACAGACTGACCATTCAAATAACAAAAGCTTGGCCGGGGCCAAGCTTTTGTTATTGCAGATCGCGTTAGTTCATATCTCGCCCTGGCTTAGGTGCCAGCACTTCCCGGTTACCATTGTGCCCTGGCGCACTGACGATACCTTGTGCTTCGAGCTGTTCAACAATCCGCGCCGCGCGGTTATAACCAATCTTGAAACGACGTTGTACACCAGATACCGAACCTCGGCGGGTTTCGACCACGTGTTCCACCACCTGATCAAACAGTGGATCCATGTCTTCATCACCTTCCGGTTTTTCACCCGGTAGCAAGGCTTCTGGTCCCTGATCACCATTGGTGATTTCATCAATGTAGTTCGGTTTACCACGCGCTTTCCAGTTGTTCACCACCGCATGAACGTCATCATCCGAGGCGAACGCGCCATGAACACGTACCGTATGGCTGGAGCCCGGAGGCAGATACAGCATATCACCCATGCCCAGCAGCGATTCGGCACCGCCCTGATCGAGTATGGTACGCGAGTCCGTTTTGGTTGAGACGGTAAACGCAACGCGGGTCGGAATATTGGCCTTGATCAAACCGGTAATCACATCCACCGACGGACGCTGAGTCGCTAGAATCAAATGAATACCCGCCGCCCGGGCTTTCTGTGCCAGACGCGCGATCAACTCTTCGACTTTCTTACCGACCACCATCATCAGATCGGCAAATTCATCGACAATCACGACAATGTAAGGCAGTTTTTCCAGCAATGGCGGCTCAGGATCCATGCTGTCGCCCGGTTGCCACAATGGATCATGAATAGGGTGTCCGGCTTCTGCGGCCATCTTCAGTTTGTCGTTGAAGCCTTTGATGTTGCGCACACCGAGTGCAGACATCAACTTGTAACGGCGCTCCATTTCGCCAACACACCAGCGCAACGCATTGGAGGCGTCTTTCATGTCAGTCACCACTTCGGACAGGAGATGAGGAATGCCTTCGTAAACCGACAATTCCAGCATTTTCGGGTCGATCATGATGAATCGCACATCTTCCGGGGTCGACTTGTACAACATACTCAGGATCATGACGTTGACCCCGACCGACTTACCGGAGCCTGTGGTGCCCGCCACCAACACGTGTGGCATTTTCGACAGATCAGCCACCACTGCTTCACCTGCGATGTCCTGACCGAGTACCACCGTGGTTGGTGATTTCGCTTCCGTAAACTGAGGGCTGCTGATGACATCAGACAAGTACACCGTCTGACGACTCATGTTCGGCAGTTCCAGTCCCACATACGGTTTACCTGGGATCACTTCGACTACCCGAACCGCCATGGCTGACAGCGAACGAGCCAGGTCCATTGACAACCCGGAAATACGACTGACTTTCACACCTGGCGCAAGATCCAGTTCAAAGCGAGTAATCACCGGGCCTGGGAAGATATCGACCACGCGCGCTTTGATCTTGTAGTCAGCCAGTTTTGACTCCACCAAACGCGCGATCTCTTCCAGTGCGTCACGATCAATGAAGTTTTCACGCTTCTCAGGATGGTACAGCAACTCCAGTGTCGGCATTGGCTCTGCAGGTTTCGGCAGATTTACATCCTGTTGCACCAAGAACGGGTTTTGCTGCGCAACCACTTTGGCTTGCGCTTCTGCAACCATACTCTGGAAGGCGTTGACGTCTTTATCCTGCGCTGAGTCTTCCTCGTATCCCAGGTCTTCAACCTCAGGCTGAGCAGATAGCGGCTCAGGTTGCACATCTTCTTCAACGAATTCGTCATCGGCGACATCAAAGTCAGAAATCACGGGTTCAATATGATGTGCGTCCGGTTCGACCTGTTGAGAGATATGCGCCAGCTCAGACGGGTTAAGCGTCGGCTGAAGTTCATCTTCCTCGTCATCGTTCAGCCAAGGCGGCGTATCGGTTGGCGCAGGTTGCGGCTCTGGGTTCACCACCGGCGTTTCCTGAGCCTCATACTCACTCGCCATATCGTCGTCATCCCAGGCAGCCTGTTCCAGTTCTTCAATCGTTGCACCGAGCTGGCGTGTCCGCTCAACTTTCTGAGCTGTCTCAGCTGTTGATGCTGCTTTCGCGGCAGACTGAGACTCGGATTGCACGGTCGGCGTCACTACTGGACGGCTCGGTACCGCCTGAGGTTGACGTGTTGGCGCTGGTTCAGATTCAACTGGTGTGGCCAGCAGCGGATCGTACTCTGCCGGTTTGGCTTCGGCTTTGTCCGGCATATGG
The DNA here is from genome assembly GCF_000467125.1 of Vibrio proteolyticus NBRC 13287. Taxonomy (GTDB): domain Bacteria; phylum Pseudomonadota; class Gammaproteobacteria; order Enterobacterales; family Vibrionaceae; genus Vibrio; species Vibrio proteolyticus. Next base: position 92,355 of record NZ_BATJ01000003.1, read on the forward strand.
ATGTTGTATCGGCGTGATGGCGCACTTGGCGTCTCAATCGAAACATCGTCCTCTGTTTCGGTGTTATTGTCATCAAGTTCGCCGAATGACGGCACTTGACGTGTTGTTTTAACCGGCGCTTGTGGCGTGATCAGTTGTGGTTCGAGAGTTTCCTCTTTTTCGCCGCGCAGACGATTCACCAGACCACTGAAGAGAGAAATGCTGCCTTGCCCAATCCATTCGACGATGCGTAACCAGGAGACGCCGGTCAACAGTGTAAAACCCGCGCCCCACAAAAACAGCAGAACCAGTGTGGTTCCCAATACATTGAGGGTTGGCAGAGCCAAACTGGTCAGGACATCCCCGATCACCCCGCCCGATGAAAAATACCAGATATCATCAAAGTTAATATCAGCAAGGCCACAACTGGTGAGCAGTAACACGACCAACCCCGCAAGACGGGAGCCCCACAACATCAGATCAATCGGTTCGTCTTCGTCACGCTTACGCAGAACAATCCACGCCGCAACGGTGATCAGGATCGGTAGCGGATACGCCAGAGAACCGAAGGTAAAAAACAGCGTGTCGGCCGTCCAGGCGCCAACGATGCCGCCGGCATTTTCAATGTCTACCCCCCAGGCAGTCTGCGACCAGGATGGGTCCGCCGGACTAAACGTGAGTAAGGCAATGGACAGCAGAATGGAAATGAGCACGGCCAGAATCAGCCCACACTCTCTGAGACGTTGTGTACCATTCAATCGGGAAGACTGAGGCTCTTCACCGGTTTTGATGATGGTTTCGACCTTATTCTTGTTCTCTTTGAACATAACCAACTTAAATCTAAGAATGAGTAGAAAAACTCCGAGCGGCACAAAGCCGCTCGGTCTAAAGATTTAACCATATCAAGGTCAAAAACCCAATTGTATAAAGTCAGAATATGGAAAGGAGTACCACTATTCTCACTTTTAACGAGTCTTGATCACCAATTGATTGGTTTGCTTCACTTCTTCCATCACCACGTAGGTTCGGGTGTCATTCACCCCAGGCAGACGTAATAGCGTATCACCCAGTAGTTTACGATACGCACTCATGTCCGACACGCGCGTTTTGAGAAGATAGTCGAAATCACCAGAAACCAGATGGCATTCCTGAATATCATCTAATTTCTGCACTGCTGCATTGAACTGTTCGAAAACGTCAGGCGCACCACGATTCAACGTAATTTCTACGAATACGAGAAGAGAGGCATCTAAAAACTGTGGGTTCAACAGCGCGGTGTAGCCTGTGATGTAGCCCTGGCGTTCCAGACGGCGTACACGTTCAAGACACGGCGTGGGAGAAAGCCCGACACGCTTAGAGAGTTCAACGTTTGAAATACGACCATCTTTCTGCAACTCGTTAAGAATGTTGCGGTCGATACGGTCAAGATCCTTGGACGGCTTTTTATAGTTGTCTGCCATTTTTTATTCCACCTTATTACTTCCTTGCAAAAAAATATACTACAACTTTTTAATATTCAGTATCAAATTTTACTGACTCACATCTATACTAGACTTTAATTCGACAGAATTACCCTACACATAGTCAATACAACCACAATACAATGAGGAGTCAGGATGATCATTGGCGTACCTAAGGAAATCAAAAACCACGAATACCGCGTCGGTATGATTCCAGCAAGTGTCCGTGAGCTAATCTCACATGGTCACCAAGTTTTTGTTGAAACCAATGCCGGCGCAGGCATCGGTTTTTCAGACGATGATTACATCGCTGTAGGCGCATCCATTCTTCCTACTGCTGCTGAGGTTTTCGCTCAAGCAGATATGATTGTTAAGGTCAAAGAACCTCAAGCTGTCGAACGAGCTATGCTCAAAGAAGGGCAAATTTTATTTACTTATTTGCACCTGGCACCAGATTTTCCACAAACTGAAGACCTGATCAAGAGCAAAGCTGTCTGCATAGCCTATGAGACTGTAACAGATAATATGGGTCGCTTGCCACTATTAGCACCAATGTCTGAAGTTGCGGGTCGTATGTCTATCCAGGCAGGCGCACAAACTCTCGAGAAATCTCACGGCGGCCGTGGCCTGCTGCTGGGTGGCGTACCAGGTGTTGAACCAGCGAAAGTTGTGATCGTCGGCGGCGGCGTCGTGGGTGCTAACGCAGCTCGTATGGCAGTTGGCATGCGCGCCGACGTTACTATCTTAGACCGTAACATCGATACACTGCGTAAGCTGGATGAAGAGTTTCAGGGCCGTGCCAAAGTGGTTTACTCAACTGAAGATGCGATTGAAAAACACGTTCTGGCGGCCGATCTGGTTATCGGTGCAGTTCTGATCCCAGGTGCCGCAGCTCCTAAACTGGTGACAAAAGAGCACATCGCTAAAATGAAACCAGGCGCGGCTGTTGTCGACGTTGCTATCGACCAGGGCGGTTGTTTTGAAACTTCTCACGCGACAACGCACGCAGATCCAACTTACATCGTTGATGATGTGGTTCACTACTGTGTAGCAAACATGCCAGGGGCTGTTGCCCGCACTTCCACTTTTGCACTGAACAACGCAACCCTGCCATATATCGTTAAACTGGCAAACAAAGGATACCGTGAAGCTCTGCTGGCTGACCACGGCTTCCTAGAAGGCCTGAATGTTATTCACGGTAAAGTGACGTGCAAAGAAGTCGCAGAAGCGTTTAATCTGGAATACGTAGAGCCGGAAACCGCGATCGCCATGTTCAACTAAGCACTGCTGAACGAATAAAGAAAGCTCTCACCTTGGTGAGAGCTTTTTTGTTTATCAGAACCAGCGCTCTAACGCAGTTTTATCCAACTGCCGGAACGCCCGGTTGAGAATCGCAGCCAACTCTTTATAGCGTGGACGAGATTTGACCGGTTCCAATGCGCAGCCGGTATCAACAATTTTCTGGTGGATTTCACGATACCAACCAGCCAACGCTGGAGGTAACTGGGTATTGGCTCGATTCCCCAGCCACCATATACCTTGTACTGGCAGACTGATGGCAAACAAGGCAATCACCACCGCCTGAGGCATAGCGGAATAATTCTGAAAACTCATCTGAGTGAGCACGCTGATCGCCGCAATGGCAGGCATCACCTTAGTGGCAAAGCGGGTTGCTTTGATGATGCGATGCTCAGGAAACAGCATACTGAGCTCTTTGCGCATCGGCCAGGTATCCATGTACTTCTGACCATCTCTCAAACTGTGTATCAAGCCGACTCTATTACTCATTGGACTCCCTCACTCAATCTGGGGTCTTAACTAAAAAATAGTTGAACAATTCAACTCTCATTGTAAAAAATTGATGAAAGTTAATATTCTTTCAAATTTTTTTTGTTATATTTGCTTATTATCGCTATCCTTTGCACACCCTCAATCTCATTGTTGCTCTTATTTACAATTTAGGCAACTTTGAGACCATCTCTGCAAGGATCGCACTGCTGGCTTTGAAGGTAAAGCAGCAGCTCATTATACGGAAATTGAAGTTTTTTTGACCAGGATTAGTACGCACTCTTGGAGTTCGGCTATTCTTGAGAATGATTTTTATCTAAACCGATTATTACAGGTAGTCACTCATGTCTAAGCTAGTTTTAGTTTTAAACTGCGGTAGTTCTTCTCTTAAGTTCGCGATCGTTGACGCGGAAAATGGCGACGAGCACCTATCAGGTCTTGCTGAATGTCTTCATCTTCCAGAAGCTCGTATCAAGTGGAAACTTGATGGCAAACACGAAGCGCAACTGGGCGAAGGTGCTGCACACGATGAAGCGCTGTCTTTCATCGTCGAAACTATCCTTGCTTCAAAACCAGAACTTGCAGATCAGCTGAAAGCGGTTGGTCACCGTGTCGTACACGGCGGCGAGAAGTTCACTCAGTCTGCACTGATCACAGACGACGTTGTGAAAGGTATCGAAGACTGTGCCACTCTGGCACCACTTCACAACCCAGCGCACATCATCGGTATCAAAGCTGCACAAAAATCATTCCCAGCACTGAAAAACGTGGCTGTGTTTGATACGGCTTTCCACCAAACTATGCCGCAAGAGTCTTACCTATACGCTCTGCCATACAACCTGTACAAAGAGCACGGCATCCGTCGTTACGGCATGCACGGTACTTCACACCTATTCATTACACGTGAAGTGGCAAACCTGCTGAACAAACCAGTAGAAGAAGTTAACATCATCAACTGTCACCTGGGTAACGGCGCATCTGTATGTGCAGTTAAAAATGGCCAGTCTGTTGATACATCAATGGGTCTGACTCCGCTGGAAGGTCTGGTGATGGGCACTCGTTGTGGTGACATCGATCCTGCGATCATCTTCCACCTGCACGACACTCTGGGCTACTCTGTAGACCAAATCAACACCATGCTGACCAAAGAGTCTGGTCTGCAAGGTTTGACTGAAGTAACGTCTGACTGCCGCTTCGTTGAAGACAACTACGGCACTAAAGAAGAAGCGACTCGCGCAATGGACGTATTCTGCCACCGTCTGGCGAAATACGTTGCAGGTTACACTGCGTCTCTGGAAGGTCGTCTGGATGCGATCGTTTTCACTGGCGGTATCGGCGAAAACTCTGCACCTATCCGTGAAATGGTTCTCAACCGTCTGGGCATCTTCGGTATCGAAGTGGATAGCGATGCAAACCTGAAAGCACGTTTCGGCGGCGAAGGCACTATCACTTCAGCAAACAGCCGCATCCCTGCCATGGTTATCTCAACTAACGAAGAGCTAGTCATCGCAGAAGACACAGCACGTCTGGCTGGTCTGTAATTGACCCAAACTGGCTAACTCAAGTTAGCCAGTTTCCGTTTTGGGGCTCAATTTGGTTTGTGCTTTTGTTCCGAGTCGCAAAGAAATTGAGCTTTTCTCCCGAATACCATTCTGACTGAGTTTCTGCTCCGTCGGCTTGGTGTCAAATAGTTAGAGGTTCTTACTCAATGTCCCGTACTATTATGCTTATTCCTGCCAGCGCTGGTGTCGGTCTTACCAGTGTGAGCATGGGCGTACTGCGCGCTATGGAGCGTAAAGGCGTTAAGGTTTCTTTCTACAAGCCTATCTCGCAACCTCGCGCTGGCGGCGATCAACCGGATCTGACGTCGACCATCGTTGCAGCAAACAGCGATATGAAAATCGGCGAGCCAATGGCGATGTCTGTTGCCGACAGCCTGATCGGTAACGACAAAATGGATGAGCTGCTGGAAACAGTAGTAGAGCGTTACAACCAGATCAATAAAGATGCAGACGTAACGCTGATCGAAGGTCTGGTACCGACTCGCAAACACCCGTTTGCTAACCAGGTGAACGCAGAAATCGCTGCGACTCTGGGTGCTGAGATTGTTCTGGTTGCGACCCCTGGCACGGACAACCCTGCACAGCTGAAAGAGCGTATCAAAGTCGCTTGTTCTAACTTCGGTGGCACAAAAAACAAAAACATCTCTGGCGTAATCATCAACAAACTGAATGCACCAGTTGATGAAGCAGGCCGTACTCGCCCTGACCTGTCTGAGATCTTCGATGATGCCGACAGCGCAAAACAGAACGAAATGAAAGTGATGGAGATCTTTAACACCTCTCCTATCCGCGTTCTTGGTTGTGTGCCTTGGAGCATCGATCTGATCGCCACTCGTGCTATCGACATGGCGAAGCACCTGAATGCCGAAGTGGTGAATCAGGGTGACATCCAGACTCGTCGCATCAAGAGCATCACCTTCTGCGCACGTTCTCTGCCACACATGATTGAGCACTTTAAACCAGGTTCACTGCTGGTGACTTCAGCAGACCGCCCAGACGTAATCGTTGCAGCATCTCTGGCCGCAATGAACGGCGTTGAAATCGGCGCAATCCTGCTGACTGGCGGTTACGATATCCCGGCAGAGATCAACAACCTGTGTAAACCTGCGTTTGAGACTGGCCTGCCAATCTTTAAAGCACAAGGCAACACCTGGCAAACATCTTTGAATCTGCAAAGCTTCAGCCTGGAAGTACCAGCAGACGACAAAGAGCGTATTGAATTCATCAACGATCACGTTGCAGGCCACATCGACGGCAACTGGATTGAATCCATGACGGAAGGTACCACGCGTTCACGTCGCCTGAGCCCACCGGCATTCCGTTACCAGTTGACTGAATTTGCCCGTCGCGCAGGCAAACGTATCGTACTGCCAGAAGGTGACGAACCTCGTACCGTTAAAGCTGCTGCTATTTGTGCTGAACGCGGCATAGCAGAGTGTGTCCTGCTGGGTAACCCAGAAGAGATCAAACGTGTTGCAGCTCAGCAAGGTGTTGAACTGGGTGCTGGCGTACAAATCATTGATGCGGATGCCATCCGTGAAAACTACGTAGCCCGTCTGGTTGAGCTACGCGGCGCGAAAGGCATGACTGAAGTGGTTGCTCGTGAGAAACTGCAGGACTCTGTCTTCCTGGGTACCATGATGCTGGAAAATAACGAAGTAGACGGCCTGGTGTCTGGTGCGGTTCACACAACCGCTAACACCATCGTTCCTCCGTTCCAGATCATCAAGACAGCACCAAACGCGTCAATCGTTTCTTCAGTGTTCTTCATGCTGCTGCCTGATCAGGTTCTGGTTTACGGTGACTGTGCAATCAACCCGGATCCAACCGCTGAACAGCTGGCAGAAATCGCAATCCAGTCAGCCGACTCAGCTGCGGCATTTGGTATCGATCCTCGCGTTGCGATGATCTCTTACTCGACTGGTGAGTCAGGTAAAGGTGCGGACGTTGATAAAGTACGTGAAGCGACCAAGCTGGCGCAAGAAAAACGTCCTGATCTGGTTATCGATGGTCCACTGCAGTACGACGCGGCGATCATGGAAAACGTAGCGAAATCAAAAGCACCAAACTCGCCTGTGGCGGGTAAAGCGACTGTCTTCGTATTCCCGGACCTGAACACAGGTAACACTACATACAAAGCCGTACAGCGTTCTGCAGACCTCGTGTCTATCGGTCCTATGCTGCAAGGTATGCGTAAGCCAGTGAATGACTTGTCTCGTGGCGCGCTGGTTGACGACATCGTCTACACCATCGCACTGACCGCGATTCAGGCAGATCAGGATCAAAACTGATTCTGTACCTTAAGCAGAAAAGCCTCCCAACCGGGAGGCTTTTTTATTGGTCAGCGTCCACTCAAACGTGGCTCTGTCGACATGCCGCCCAGATAGCACAAAGGCCAGCTGTTGAGGCTGACCTGCGCAAGATAAACGAAGTTATTTGGCGAAGAGCGTGTCTCGTCCGTGGGGAGCCTCCAGATCCAATTCAGGCCCTTTCGGCACTATTTGGGTCGGATTGATGGTCTTGTGGCTAAAGTAATAGTGCCGCTTGATATGATAAAAATCGACCGTCTCACGAATGCCGTCAATCTGATACAACTCTCTCAGATAACCACTCAGATGCGGGTAATCGGCAATGCGCTGTTTGTTGCATTTGAAGTGGCCGACATACACAGCATCAAAACGGATCAGCGTAGTAAACAAACGCCAGTCCGCTTCGGTGATTTGCTCTCCTGCCAGATAGCGATGCGTCGCCAAATGTGCATCAACGCGGTCCAAAGCAGCAAACAAATTATCGTACGCTTCTTCATAGGCTTCCTGCGACGTCGCAAAACCGCAGCGATAAACCCCATTGTTGATGTTCGGGTAGATGTAATCATTCCACTCATCGATCAGCGGTCGCAGCCCTGCCGGGTAATAATCGTCCTGATTGCCCGTCAGTTGGTTGAACTCCGAGTTGAACATACGGATGATTTCCGAGGATTCATTGCTGACGATGGTGTTGTGCTTCTTGTCCCATAAGACAGGTACCGTTACCCGACCAGTGTAATCAGATTTGGCTTCAGTGTAGATCTGATGTAACCTGCGATGACCAAACAGCGGCTCTGGCAACCCCATCTGCCAGCCTTCGCTGAGCATATCCGGACACACCACCGTGACATCAATGTGTTCTTCCAACTGCTTCAATTTACGCAGGATCAATGTGCGGTGAGCCCACGGACAAGCCAGTGAAACGTACAAATGGTAGCGCCCCGACTCCGGTGCAAACATTGCGTCTGGCTTGTTCTTGATCCAGTGACGAAAACCGGCATCTTCACGGACAAATTCGCCCCCGCTTGCCTTTGTGTCATACCAGACGTCGTGCCACTTACCCTCTATCAGCTTGCCCATATCATTCACCTGTTTCAATCTTGTTTATATCTAATACGGTTTCATTCTATGCCTGACAGCATAGTGGCTAAACCCAACCGAATTGGCTTAGTTGTTCGAAAATTTCGATGGAATTGGCAAAAGTGGTCAGACTCAATGAACTGCAACAAAAACAAAAAAAGCGCGACGCTAAAAAAGCAGCCGCGCTTAAGCCCGTCACAGGCTGAATGGGTGGATATTACACTTCCACGTGCAGGCAGGACACCGCGTGTGTGTCGTTACCTTGAATAGATGGGCGTTGTTGAGCACACACCTCCGTCGCCTGAGGGCAACGGGTACGGAAGACACAACCCGATGGCGGGCTGATTGGTGATGGCAGGTCGCCTTCCAGCATCTCAATTTTCTTCGCGCGTTCCAGCTTCGGATCCGGAATTGGTACCGCAGACATCAACGCACGGGTGTAAGGGTGCTTAGGTTCAGCAAACAGTGCATCGGCCTCCCCCAATTCCACTGCGTTCCCCAAGTACATCACCAGTACACGGTCTGAAATGTGTTTGACGACCGACAGGTCATGGGCAATAAAGACCAAAGACAAGCCCAGCTCTTTTTGCAGCTCTTTCAGTAGGTTCACTACCTGAGCCTGAATCGAAACGTCCAGTGCCGACACTGGCTCGTCACAAATGATCATCTTGGGCTTAAGGATAAGAGCACGGGCAATCCCGATACGCTGACACTGACCACCTGAGAATTCATGCGGGTAACGGTTGATCACGTTTGGCAGCAGGCCGACTTTCGCCATCATCTGCTTGACGCGGCCTTTCACTTCGTCTTTAGACAACTCCGGATAGAACGTCTCCAGCGGCTCGGCGATGATGTCACCCACTGTCATACGTGGGTTCAGTGACGCCAGAGGATCCTGGAAAATCATCTGGATCTCTTTGCGCGTTTCACGGCGCTGGATGTTCTGCATCTTAGTCAGATCCTGACCCAGCCACACCACTTCGCCATCTGTTGCTTCAACCAAACCGATAATAGCGCGAGCAAAAGTGGACTTACCACAACCAGATTCGCCCACAACGCCCAACGTTTCACCTTCATACAAACGGATATTAACGCCGTCGACGGCTTTCAGGTTAGCCGGCTTTGACCATGGCCAGGCGGATTTCGATGCGATGCTGAAGTGAACTTTAAGATCTTTAACATCTAACAATAGTTTTTTGTCTATGCTCATTTTGCCCAAGCCTCCCAATCAGAAAAACATGCACGCTGACGACCGTCACCAAACGGAGTCAGAACCGGTGCTTCACTCTTACAACGTTCAGTCACACGGTGACAACGTTCTTGGTAAGGGCAACCTGGTGGCAAACGCAGCAGGTTTGGCGGGTTGCCTGGAATCGTCGGCAAAATTTCGCCTTCGGTATCCAGACGCGGGATGGCTTTTAGCAGACCTTCCGCATATGGGTGGCTTGGGTTATAGAAGATTTCGTCTACCGTGCCGTATTCCATGGTACGACCGGCGTACATCACCAGTACTTTGTCACATGAACCAGCAACGACGCCCAGATCGTGGGTGATCATGATGATGGCAGTGTTGAACTCGCTCTTCAGCTCATTCAATAGGTCCATGATCTGCGCCTGGACTGTTACGTCCAGTGCCGTTGTCGGCTCATCGGCGATCAGCAGTTTCGGACGACACAGCAAAGCCATGGCGATCATCACACGCTGACGCATACCACCTGAAAACTCGTGCGGGTACATGGTAATACGCTTACGCGCTTCCGGAATTTTCACCGCTTCCAGCATACGCACAGACTCTTCAAACGCTTCTGCTTTGCCCATACCTTTGTGCAGCATCAGTACTTCCATCAGCTGATCGCTGACCTTCATGTACGGATTGAGCGACGTCATCGGGTCCTGGAAGATCATAGCGATCTGTTCAGCACGGACTTTGTTGAGGGCTTTTTCTGGCAGGTTGAGGATCTCGTTACCTTCAAACTTTGCGCTACCAGAGATCTTACCGTTTTTAGCCAGTAAACCCATGATAGAGAAAACGGTCTGGGATTTACCTGAGCCCGATTCACCCACAATACCCAATGTTTCTCCCTGGTTCAGGGAGAAGTTCAAATCGTTGACTGCGGTAACGATACCATCTTGCGTGGTGAATTCGACGCGCAGATCTTTGACATCTAATAAACTCATCATTGCTTCCTTAATCTTGCTCTATTTTTATCTGTCTTTTGGATCCAGCGCATCGCGCAGACCATCACCAACGTAGTTGAAGCAGAACAGCGTCACGACCATAAACAATGCCGGGAAGGCCAACTGCCATACCGCCACTTCCATGGTGTTCGCCCCTTCTTGCAGAAGTGCGCCCCAACTTGTCATTGGCTCTTGAACGCCAAGACCAAGGAATGAAAGGAAAGATTCCGTCAGAATCATGCTTGGGATCAGCAGGGTTGAGTAAACCGCAACGATACCCAATACGTTTGGCACAATATGACGAGTGATGATTTTCCAGTTGCTGACACCACACACGTGCGCCGCTTCGATAAACTCTTTGCTACGCAGGCTCAGTGTCTGACCACGTACAATACGGGCCATATCCAACCAGGCAATTGCACCAATCGCGACGAAAATCAGCACGATATTACGGCCAAAAAACGTCACCAGAACAATCACCAGGAACATAAACGGAATCGCGTACAGGATTTCCAGAATACGCATCATAATACGGTCAACTTTGCCACCGATGAAGCCCGATGCCGCGCCATAAAGCGTACCAATCAGTACCGCAACCAACGCGCCCATCACGCCCACCATCAGTGAGATACGACCACCTACCAGAGTACGGACGTACAAGTCACGTCCCAACGCATCCGTACCAAACAAATGTTCCATCGACGGCGCTGCGTGCATCGCGTACCAGTCAGTGTCTTCATACGTATACGGTGCCAGCATTGGTAGGAAGATGACTGCCAGAGTCATCATCATCAGAATAAACAGACTAACCATCGCCGCTTTGTTACGCATAAAGCGGATACGGGCGTCTTGCCACAAACTGCGACCTTCAATTTCCAGGTTTTCGGAAAACTTTTCGATCGCTTCCAGATTCTCTTTTTTCGTCAACATACTAATACTTCCCTGTTAGTAACGAATTTTCGGGTCAATCGCTGCAAGCAGAATATCCACTACTGCGTTAAACAGAATGAACAGGAAACCAATCAGAATGGTTACACCCATAACCAGTGAGTAGTCACGGTTAAATGCAGCGTTTACAAACAGTTTGCCGATACCTGGCAGACCGAAAATAGTTTCAATAACAACAGAACCGGTAATGATACCGACGAAGGCTGGACCCATGTACGACACAACAGGAAGCAGTGCAGGTTTCAGCGCGTGTTTCAGGATGATGTAACGGTAGCTCAGACCTTTTGCACGTGCAGTACGGATAAAGTTACTGTTCAGCGTTTCAATCATTGAACCACGGGTAATACGTGCGAACGTCGCCACGTATAACAAGGACATCCCTAATACTGGTAACGCCATGTACTTGAAGGAGCCGTCCAGCCAGCCCCCGGCGGGCAGCCAACCAAGGTTGATCGAGAATAGATAGATGAGAACCGGAGCCAACACGAAGGATGGCATCACCACCCCGAGCATGGCGGTCGCCATGATGGTGTAATCAAGCCAGGTATTTTGCCGCAAAGCCGCGATCGTCCCGACGGTGACCCCCATAATAAGGGTGAAGATAAACGCAACGAAGCCCACTTTCGCTGAAACAGGCAGGGCATCAGAAATCAGCTCGTTTACCGTGAAATCTTTGTATTTAAACGAAGGACCAAAATCACCGACCATAATGTTGGTCAAGTAAGTGGTGTACTGCTCGAATACTGGTTTATCAAGACCGTATTTAGCATTGATGTTTGCCATTACCTCAGGAGGCAATGGTCGCTCACTAGAGAACGGGTTACCTGGTGCGAAACGCATCAGAAAGAAAGATATAGTGATCAAAACCAACATGGTTGGGATCGCTTCAAATATCCGTTTTGCAATGAATTTAATCATAAACTCACTCTTTCAGTCTGTGACAATTTAAAATGAAGAAAGACGCTGCATGTGCGTCTCTATCATTCGATAGCACATGCAGTGTCTGGATTATTTATAATTTTTTTGCTGAGTAAGGTTACTTAGCTTTGATGTACAGATCTTTGGAGAAGATCTTGTCTTCCGCGTTGTTCGCTGGGTAACCACCAACGGTTGGCGATACCAGACGCGACTTCACGTATTGGTAGATTGGTGCGATAGGCATATCGCGAGCCAGAAGTTTCTCTGCGTCAGTGTACAGCTTCTCACGCTCAGCTTCAGAGGTTGTCGCCATCGCTTTTTCCATCACGCCATCGTACTCGTTGCTGAAGTACTTAGGATCGTTAGAGCTGTTGTTTGACTGCATCAGAGACAGGAATGAAGACGCTTCGTTGTAGTCGCCACACCAACCAGCACGAGTTACGTCAAAGTTACCCTGACGACGCGTGTCCAGGTAAGTTTTCCACTCTTGGTTTTCCAGTGAAACGTCTACGCCCAGGCTCTTCTTCCACATAGACTGGATAGCGGTCGCAATCTTCTTGTGGTTTTCAGAAGTGTTGTAAAGCAGCGTGAATTTCAGTGGGTTGGCGCTGTCGAAGCCCGCTTCCGCCAGCAGCTTCTTCGCCGCTGCTTCACGCTCTTTCTGAGTCATCTTGCCGTAAGCAGGCATTTCCGGGTGGAAACCTGCAGTGATTTCAGGCGTCAGGAAGTAAGCCGGTTTCTGACCTTGGCCCAGAATCGCTTTTGAAATGATGTCGCGATCGATAGCGTAAGACAGGGCCTTACGGACGCGAACGTCATCAAAAGGTGCTTTCTTGTTGTTGAAACCGTAGTAGTAAGAACACAGGTTACCCTGTACCTGAACAAAATCAGGGTGCTCTTTTTGCAGACGCTTGAAGTGCTCAATTGGCAGTTCGTTTGTGATTTGGATTTCACCGGACAGGAAGCGGTTCATTTCAGCCACTTGGTTCTCGATTGGCAGGTAAGTGACCTTATCAAGCACAGTGTGCTCGTTGTCCCAGTAGAACTTGTTGCGTTTCAGTTCGATACGCTCGTTCACAACCCAGTTGTCCAGTACAAATGCACCGTTCCCAACGAAATGTTCAGGTTTGGTCCATTTGTCGCCGAATTTCTCTACCGTTGCACGGTGAACTGGTTTAACAGTGGTGTGGCCCATCATCTTCACGAAGTAAGGCAGCGCTGTTTCCAGTTTAATCTCCAGTGTGTTCGCGTCCAGTGCTTTAACACCCAGAGTCTCTTTGTCTTTTTTGCCAGCAATAATATCGGCAGCATTTTCCATGGTGGTCATTTCCAGGTACCACGAGTATGGAGAAGCTGTTGCTGGATCCACGGCACGCTTGAAGCTGTACACAAAGTCTTCAGCGGTTACAGGATCGCCGTTAGACCATTTTGCGTCTTTGCGTAGGTGGAAAGTGAAGGTTTTGTTGTCTGTCGTTTCCCAGCTTTCTGCAACACCAGGGATGGTATTGCCGTCCGCGTCCTGGTTTACCAAGCCTTCCAATAGATCACGGATAACGTGCGATTCTGGCACACCCTCAGTTTTTTGAGGATCCAGAGACGCAACTTCAGTACCGTTACCACGGACTAATTCCTGAACATCGGCGAGTTTAGTACCAGCTGGAACATGTGCTGCGAAAGTTGCCGTAGAAGTGGCGGCCACTGCAAGACCGGCACCGAGAAGCAGTGCCTGAGTGATTTTGTTCTTATACATGCGTAAAACTCCAAGTTTTTATTTTGCATCCATGACTTCCTTGTAGAGTTCACCAGAACGGCTAGTGATTTAGATTTCTTTAGCGCAAATACTAAAAATAAAAACCTAAAGGCCCTACAAAGATTGGGGCACACATTAGCAATCATTGAAGCAATTTGCCATAAAAATGTAGCAAAAAGCGGTTTAATATTACGTTTTCGTCAAGTTTCTGGTCAAAAAGTCTGCTAAAAATCTAAACTCCGCATTTTTGGATTATTTAGATAGTACGGCTCAGAGACTCATACCGAATTGACTAAAAAATAACGCTTAATCAGCATTATCATCTGCCCACTTGCAACAAATTTAACATTTTATTTACTCAATTGGCATCCTGCTTTTATCATCGTCCGCCAGTTTAAGCACTAATTGTGAGCATTATCACCGTCTGTATCCTTCCGCACCTATGCCACCGTGCGCTTACTCACACAGTGACATAAAACGCTTCAATATCAAGCGTCTGTTGACGGGACAGCACACATAAAAAAACGCGGGCATTGCCCGCGCTTTTCTTCCACTCAAAGTGCTAGTCGACTTGATGTAAATGCACATCCATCTTACGAAACGGTATTTCGATGCCATTGCTATCCAGAGCTTCTTTGACAGCCAGGTTAAGGTCCCAGAACACAGGCCAGTAGTCAGAACGCTTGACCCAAGGACGCACAATAAGCTGTACCGATGACTCCACCAACGCGTTGACTCCGATCTTAACTTCCGGCTCTTTCAACACGCGAGGATCACTTTCGACCACCTCACGCAGCACCTGTTGAACCTGTCTCAGATCCGCCTTGTAGGAAACCGCAAACACAAAATTGATCCGACGGGTATCGTAACGGGAGACATTGGTGATCGGGCCTTTCATGATCGACGAGTTCGGTACCACAATCATCTTGTTGTCGCCGGTTTTCAGTATGGTTGAGAAAATCTGAATCGCCTGCACCGAACCCGAAACACCAGCAGCCTCAATGAAGTCGCCCGACTTAAACGGACGAAACAGCACAATCAAGACCCCGGACGCGAAGTTGGACAGTGACCCTTTCAGAGCCAAGCCCACCGCCAGACCTGCCGCACCCAGTACCGCAATGATCGACGCCGTCTCAATACCAATCCGGCTCAGCACCGCAACCAGCACAAAGGCCAAAATTCCATAGCGAACAATACTGGAGACAAAGCTGGTAACGGCCTTATCCACCCCCTTTTGACCCAACAACTTTTCAACCGTAGCGGCGATGGTTTTGCTGAGCATACTCCCCACAATCAGGATCAGCAGAGCGGCAATCACATTGACGCCATACTGAACCAACAAGCCTGAATGACTGACCAACCAGTCACTCACCTGATTTACAGACTCAACGGCCATCGTTTTTCTCCAAACAGAGCAATTTATATTGCTGATATTATTAACGATTATTGTTTCTGCTTACATGCAATTTGTTAAGCGCGCAGACAATATAGCAAAGCTTATCGAGCGCAAAGTAAAAAGATGAGACAAGTGGTAAAAATGCATCCCAGCCATCGCTGCAACGTGGAAATAACGTGCAAAAACAACAACGCTCACCGGAGTGAGCGTTGACGAGCAGATACATTGAGTGGCATTAACCAATCAGGCGAGCATTGATCTCCGTCTCTTCATTAAACACCACGGTTTGAGCACGTTTAAAGAAGTTAAAGTCAGTCGCCGTAGCGCTGGTGTAAGCGCCCATCATACGACCAATCACCAAATCACCGTTGTCCAGTTTCGGCAACATCACGTCTTCGGCAATCACATCAATACTGTCACAAGTTGGGCCAGACAACACACTAGGGATCAGCTCACCACCCTGTTTGAGAGTCACCAGTGGGTATTGCGCGTCATCGAACATCAAACCGCTGAACGAACCATAAATGCCATCATCCAAGTAGTACCACATCTGACCTTCTCGCTCCGCTTGCCCCATCACAGATGCAACACTCATGACCGCTCGGGCCACAATAAAACGCCCCGGCTCTGCCAGAACCTGAACGGTTTCAGGTAATTCGCTCAACGCCTGATTGATCGGCATACAAAATTGATCAATGGGCATCACCGCTTCGCTGTAGCTAACCGGAAAACCACCACCTATATCCAGTGTGCTCAGTGCAGGTAAACCACGTGCGACCACTTGCTCCATCACCATTTTACAGGTTCGGATCGCGTCCACGTATTTTTGCGGATTAGTGGTTTGCGATCCCACATGAAAAGACAAGCCTTTCACACGGATATTCCACGCCTGCGCCGTTTCGATAATGGTCAGCGCCTGCTCAGGTGAACAGCCAAATTTTTTCGACAGATCGGCGAACGCTTCTGAATTTCGAAAACTCAGACGCACCAGCAGTTCAACGTCGTCACTGTAAGCCTTGAACTTTTCCAGCTCATTGAGGTTATCAACCACAAAGACATGACAGCCATACGCCAAGGCATCGCGAATATCCGCGTCGCGTTTAATCGGGTGAGTATGAATGGTACGCTCAGCCGGAACCCCTTCCTGTGCCACCAGCTCAACCTCACCTGTGGTGGCCAAGTCAAAACTGGCTCCTTCTTGCATCAGGGTTCTGACCACGGCCGGATGCGGTAGCGGCTTCAAAGCAAAGTGCAGTGTCACAGTTGGCAGCGCGCTATGCAGCGCACGGTATTGCTGACGAATGACATTGCAATCAAGCATTAATAATGGTGCGCCAAATTGCTCCACCGAGGTTTCGATAAGTGCAATGTCATCCGCCGACAGCGTTGGAGAAGTGAAAGATTGAAAATTCAGAACTGAGTGTGCGTGAGCCATGGCAAACCTCTAATATAAAGGCACCTTCCATCGGCAATATGATGAAAAGTGGAGCGTCAAAAAAAGCGCGGATGCGCAGTCAAAGTCACTCTTGGATAGTTGCTCTATCGCCTTGCCACAAAACCAGCTGTGATGTACTCGGATTGGCTATCATCAAGAAGCACGGCGATAGTAAGGTCATCCCTCACCAGGCGCAATAAAAAAGCAGCCATTTGAAAGCAAAACATTTTTATGGTTTTGATAACCATTTTTAATCCTGAGTATACAGGTCGTTGGTCTCAAACATCCCAGAGTGAACATTCCCGAATCGGCATATTTTTTCTCTTGGGCAGAAAACATGAATATACCAAGCAATCCTAATATAAACCGAACAAATAAATTAACCATGTAACATTAAAAATAAAATTAAAATTTTAAAATCAGTAATAAAGACTTAATCGTTAAAAGAAAGAGACGCCAGTTATTATATTAGTATTTGGTAAATATCACGTTATCCTTTTTATTCAAGACAATGGTAAACATTAGAGTAGAAGACGCGTTAGTACACCAGCACTAAAATTAAATACACTGATAAATCTTACTCATAAACAAACACATTGAATCTAAAATACATTAGATAAAACACTCAAACCTAAAATCGAATGAAAATAAGTCAATATTTTTCAGTCAATTAAGAACTCCATTTGTAATAATCTTCAGAAAACTGATTAAAAATAAAGTAATTACTTTAATACCGACCAAAGTATTCAAGAGAAAAATAATTCCAACTGCCTTATTGAAAAAGCACATTTAAAGTTATTGTTTAATATATTATTAGTGCATTTTTATTGAATTACCGTCACATTATTTCATTATCCGGTTTTTATTTACGGTTAAACCAGACAAAGATATCTCCGGGTTGTTTGTGTCAACGGCAAACCTGTTGAAAAACAGGGACGCAAAGCTTCCGGCCTAAGGAATATATTTCTAAGGTAGCGGGGTTACCACAAATATCTGGTTTCACTACGCGTAAACCAAATAGGATTGTTGCACTTACTGCTCGTTTTTTAATAAACGAAGGTAAATACCATGAAACAAAACACCTATCTGTTTGTTGCAGGCACAACGCTTGCGATAACCGGGGCATTCCTGCCCGTTTCCGCACTGGCCAGCGAATTGATCGTCGTCCAGCAGAGTCAAACTCAAGCGCCACAACCGGCACCGGTGCAGACGGAGGTCATCGTCGACAGTGCCTCGGCTAACTGGTCAAATCTATCGATTAAAATCACCAATACATTGGCACAGGATGCTGACATCGACGGCATGGTTGTCACATTTGTCTCTCCACAAGACGTCACTTCCGTGTGGGGGAATTTCGGCGGCATCAGTTATCCGAACAACATAGCGGTCAACTCTACACCCACTGCCGAGGGCAAGTTCCTCATTCAGGTTACCACCACGTACTCAGACGACAGTTGGATCAACAGCATGTTGGCCGTCGGCGGAGCGATCTCGCTGCAATTCGGCTTGGGCGTCAATGCCACCCCAGAGACCATTCAGGACGTCAAAGTTTTTCTTGATGGCGTTGAAACTGGCGATGGCCAAATCACACTCACGGCCCCTACCGCCCCCGGAAGTGACGTCACCGACCAAAAGGCCACTGCAACATTATCTGGCCCCAACGGATACCAGCAATCTTTCTCGCTCGACTGGCAATCGTCTACCACAGTCGACGCACTCACTTACGGTGCCTACATCCTCGATGTCAACCCGGTGGGAGCTTACCCAGCCAAACCCGCTCGTCAGGAGCAGACACTCACCGATGAGAACCACCAAGCTGAGTTGAGTTGGGGGTATGGCGAAGCCATCTACCCGGCCAGCTTCCGTTTGACACTCCCTGCAAACGATCTGGTGGATAGCACAACCCTAACCATGACAAACGCCAGCTCTGGTGAACAAAGCTATTATCAGGCCCCTTACGGCCGTGAAACGCTGGTAGACAGCCTGGCACACGCGACGGCTTACCACGCAGAACTGACCGGTTACCGGCTCAACAACCTCCAGCACACACTGTTGATGAATGGCGAGCAATCCTTTGAATTTGTGGCCGATAAAGATCAGATCGCATCGCCAGATGTGACTGAAACTACTCAGCCCGTCGATACCGCCAATTTTATCGAAACGTACATTCAGCTTCAGGGATTACCGGTCAACCAGAGCACAACTTTGACTTTGGTCCACAGTGAGCAGGATATCTATCAGCACCCGCTACAAAGCGGCGGTCCAGAACGCTTTGATCTGTTGCGTCCAGGCAACTACACCGTATCCGCTCCTGTTGTTGAAGTTGATGGTAAACGCTACCTGTTGGCCACCACTTCACTGGTGAGCAGTGAAGCGGGTATCGCGACCGTGCAGTTTGTCGAACAAACGGACGACCAAGCCAACATTCTGGCCCCATACAAAGACACCAGCATCAATGCTGACTGGGCTAATGGTGGAATGGAAAGCCTAGTGGACTTGGCTAATCAATCCGGCAACAAACACTTTACTCTTGCCTTTGTGCTCGGCAGCGAGTGGAACCCAGACGTCTGCGAAGCGCTGTGGGGAGGCCAACCCGACATGAAAGTTTCACAACAATGGGGCAAGAAACAGATAGACGATCTGCGCGCGGCCGGTGGAGACGTGATCATCTCCTTTGGTGGTGCGAACGGACGTTACCTGTCACAAGCCTGTGCGACGGAAGACTTGCTTTATGCCGAATACAAAAAAGTCATCGATACATATCAGGTGTATCACCTCGATTTTGATGTAGAAATGGGCCGCGAAAACGATGCTGCGGCAATGGCACGTATGGTTGGTGCACTGACACGTTTGCAGGCCGATTACCCGCAGTTGAAAGTGAGTTTCACCCTGGCGGCAGCGCCTGATATCATCCGTGGGTTTGATGAAGTGGTTGTCCCTGCTGCCAAAGCCGGCATCAATATCGACAGCGTCAACCCGATGACCATGAGCTTTGGTCAGTGGTATCACGACACTTACGTTGACGACACAGCAGAGCTGGCGATTCTGACCGTCGAGTTTTTGAAAGATAAAATGGCCGTGCTCTACCCGGAACTCGACGAACAAGCGCTGTATCAAAAACTCGGTATGATACCGATGCAAGGCCTGAACGATCTGACCGTCGATTCGATATCCCTTCAGCAAGCCGAGCGTCTGGCAACCTGGTCCAAAGAGAAGAACCTCAAATACCTATCCTTCTGGTCCATCAACCGTGACCATTCGTGCAATGATGCCTGGGCGTCAGCCACCTGCTCAAGTGCCAAAGACGGCGTGCCGTTCCAAAGTGAATCATGGCAATATTCAGAGGCCTTTCTGAAGTTTATTAAGCCGTGATTTTGTGCGTCACTTTGCCAGCTGGCAGTGATGTCTGACTCTCCGTCCCATCCGGTATCGTGCACGCGATACCGGATTTTTCACCTCGGGGCGACTCCGGCGTCATCCAAACCGAGAAAACGTTGACCGTTGGTCTGCCCACGTCATACTGTCTAGCGGGTCCATCATCATCATCGCGACGCAGCAAATCGTCCACAGACCGGGAAACACAACAATGAAAATTGGGGAACTCGCGCAGCAAACGGGCTTGACGCCATCACGCATTCGCTTCTACGAAAAAATTGGCCTGTTGACCACCGTGAAACGCACCGCCAATGGTTACCGCACTTATCCGCCTGAAGCGATCATGGTGCTCAATATGATCACCAGCGGGCAGCAAGCCGGGTTTACCCTGGATGAACTGCGCGCACTGTTGCCCGCCGATTTGTCACAATGGGATCATCATCAACTACTGACTACACTGCAACAAAAGGTCAAAGATCTGGAAGACATTGAACGCAAAATCGCGACGAGCAAAGCGCGGTTATTGGAGGTACTGCGGGAAGTCGAGGCCAGACCCGAGGACATGGACTGTGCAACCAATACCAAGCGGGTTATGTCTCAGTTTGGTTGGAATATTTTGCCGCATCAGGACGACGATAAAAGCCAGTAACCTGCCGGTTTATCGCATTCGTTCGGTCATTCCCGTATCCCATCGATTTACTTTCGCCCGTGAACAAGGCACTCGCTTCTTTGCACTCAGGCTGAGCTGAAGCTTTACTTACCCACACAACAGACAGTCACAATTTTGCTTGACCTTAAACATAACTTTAACCTTAGGATGCTCGCTAACAGATACAGTGACCACTCGGGAGAAAGACATCATGCAAACCATACTCGGTGCAAACGGACAAATTGGTCGCGAGCTGGCGAACAGCCTTAAACGCGAATTTACCCAGGATATTCGCTTGGTGAGCCGACGACCTCAAAAAGTGAATGAGAGCGATGAGCTTTTTCAAGCCGACCTGCTTGATCCGGTCCAAACACTGCGAGCGGTCGAAGGTTCAGAGATTGTGTATCTGACCGCAGGGCTCCCGATGGACACGCAATTGTGGGTTGATCAGTGGCCAGTCCTGATGCGGAACGTGATCGCAGCTTGCGAAACGGCTGGTGCGAAGCTGGTTTATTTTGACAACACTTACATGTACCCGCAAACCAGCGAACCGCAACGTGAAGACGCAAGGTTTGCCCCAAACGGCGAAAAAGGTAAAGTCCGGACTCAAATTACCGAGATGTTACTCGACGCAATGAATCGCGGCTCTCTGACCGCAGTGATCTGCCGAGCTCCGGAATTTTATGGCCCGGGTATAACCCAGAGCTTCACCAACACCACGATCATAGAGCCACTGTTGAACGCCAAACCGGCCAAAGTATTTCTGCGTGATGATGTCAAACGCAGCCTGATTTATACCCCGGATGCCAGTCGGGCGATGGCTCTGATCGGTAATACGCCTGACGCGTTCGGCCAAACCTGGCACTTACCTTGCGATGATAATCGATTGACGTACAAACAATTTATTTCTCTGGCCGCAGAGACGTTCGGCGCTCAACCGACTTACCGGGTCATCAAACACTGGCAGTTAAGGTTGGCTGGTCTGTTCAATCGTACCGTTCGAGACGCGGCCGAACTCCTGCCCCGTTATGGTAAGGACAATATTTTTGTCTCCGATAAATTTAAAGCTCGATTTCCAGAGTTTCAGTTTACACGCTTTGAACAAGGGCTAAAGCATATCCTCCGTGAGCGACAACAAAAGCAAAGCGCCGAACCAAAGCAAGCCTAAACCCCGTCACAACTTGCAGGAGCAATAACCATGACACAAGCAAACCCCGACCTTCAACACGCCCGTTGGCTGATTTACGGTGCTTACGGTTATACCGGTGAACTGATTGCACGTGAAGCGGTTCGGCAAGGATTGCGCCCCTTGCTGGGGGGAAGAGACAAACAAAAAACACAACGTTTGGCGAACGAGTTGGGATTAACCGCCCTGACTTTTGGCCTGGATGACTCCGACACCGCAGCGCAACAATTAAGTGGAGTGTCGCTGGTGTTAAACTGCGCTGGTCCATTCTCATCGACGGCGCATCCGATGATGCGGGCCTGCCTTGACGCGGGTGCACACTATCTCGATATTACCGGTGAAATCGCCGTATTCGAGTTGGCGCAGCGCCTGAACTCGCAAGCTCAGCATGCCAATGTGGTTCTTTGCCCGGGCGTCGGTTTTGATGTTATTCCAACCGACTGCCTTGCAGCGGCGCTCAAAGAAGCTATGCCAGATGCCACCCATTTGTCGTTGGGGTTTGATTCCCGCTCTGGCTTTTCTCCGGGTACGGCCAAAACCTCGGTCGAAGGCCTGGCCCAGGGCGGGAAAATTCGTCGTCAGGGCGATATCGTGACCGTTCCACTGGCTTATGAAGTCCGCCGGATTGATTTTGGCGACGGTGAGAAGCTTGCCATGACCATTCCCTGGGGTGATGTGTCGACCGCTTACTACAGCACTGAGATCCCCAATATAAACGTCTTTATCCCAGGCTCACCACGCATGATCCGTAACGCTAAAAAAGCCAATTTTGTTCGCCCTCTCCTTGGTTGGCGTTGGCTTCAGGCTCTGATTAAAGCGCGAATTGAAAAGACCGTCACAGGACCGAACGAGCAACAGCGCGCGCAACTGCCCACCTACGTCTGGGGAGAAGTGACCAACGCTAAGGGTGAACGGAAAACCGCACGAATCCAAACAGCAAACGGCTACAGCCTGACCGTTACAGGCGCACTTGCTGTGGTGACGTATCTGATGCAGCACCGTCCTGCTGGCGGCAGCTATACTCCCTCCAAGTTAATGGGGAAATCGTTGGTCAATCAGCTACCCGGCTCCGGGGAAATTAAGATTGGAACGTCATGACCGACAGTCTCACCGGTAGCTAAAAATGACAAGAGTAAATAACCAGGCTTAACGATGAGATACTCATCACAATACGCTCATTTCAGTAAATCTGCATAGAGATTCAGTCGTTATAAATTGTGTATTGCCGCTAGCATTCACATTTATGTTAAGTCAAAACGGAACGCGCAATGAGTAGTAACAGCATCTTCCCTAAAGGGTCGGTCGCTCATGAAAATGAGTTAAAGCCGACCCCTGCCAATAATTCTGACGCAGACGCGGGCAACTTTTTCCCAAAAACGTCCATTGCTTATGAAAATGAAGTACGCGCGAACCGGGTCACGCCAGGTGCGGGGCAAGGCTTTTTACCGTCAAAGAAATAATAACAGCCAAGTAGATTACCTTCAGGCGTCTATTTAAAAAACCAAGACACAAGTTCTTGGTTTTTTCTTCATTTCCGGGTGTATCTCAGCGCAGCTAGGCGGAAAGCTCTCGCCGTACGATTTCGGCCCCCGCGCTTAAAGCGTCAAGCTTGGCGGTGGACACTTCGCGGGGCAACGGAGCCATACCACAGTTAGTACAAGGGTAAAGCTTGTCCGCATCAACGTACTTCAATGCTTCTCGCAATGTGTTCGCGACTTCCTCAGGTGTTTCGATATCATTGCTCGCCACGTCAATCGCACCCACCATCACCTTCTTGCCGCGAATCAACTCCAGCAGTTCGATAGGTACTCGCGAGTTATGGCATTCAAGCGATATGATGTCGATATTCGACTTCTGCAGTTTCGGGAACACTTCTTCATACTGCCGCCACTCTGAACCAAGCGTCTTTTTCCAATCGGTGTTGGCTTTAATGCCGTAGCCATAGCAAATATGCACCGCTGTTTCACACTTAAGTCCTTCGATTGCGCGCTCTAAACACGCAATCCCCCACTCATTGACGTCATCAAAGAAAACGTTAAAAGCGGGCTCGTCGAATTGGATGATATCCACCCCCGCAGCTTCTAACTCTTTGGCTTCTTGATTAAGGATCTTGGCAAACTCCCAAGCCAGCTTTTCGCGACTGCCGTAGTGAGCATCGTAAAGTGTATCGATCATGGTCATCGGGCCAGGCAGCGCCCATTTAATAGGCTGCTGAGTTTGCTGGCGCAAGAACTTCGCATCTTCGACAAACACGGGTTTTGTGCGGCTGACTGGGCCAACGACGGTGGGTACGCTCGCCTCATAACGGTCGCGGATCTTCACCGTTTGACGGTTTTCAAAATCCACGCCGCTTAGGTGTTCAATAAACGTGGTCACAAAGTGCTGGCGGGTTTGCTCACCGTCACTAACGATATCCACCCCGGCCCGCTGCTGTTCTTGCAAAGAGACGCGCAAAGCATCGCGTTTGCCATCAATCAATTCTTCGCCTTGCAGCTTCCAAGGTGACCACAGTGTCTCAGGTTCAGCCAGCCAAGAAGGTTTAGGTAAGCTGCCTGCCGTAGAAGTCGGTAATAGTTTTTTCATCGTCATTTCGTCCAGGTTCGTGTTATCGGTTACGCGTAATTTGCAGACCATTGCTCAAGGAGCGATTGATAAGGTTTGATAAAATACTCCTCGGCAAATTTGCCTTGTTCAATCGCAAGTTGGCTGCGCTCTTCACGGTCATACACGATTTGAGTTAATGAGTGGTCCTGGTTCTTTAAGTTTGGCTGGTAACAGTTACCGGCCACCGCATTGGCATTGTAGATCTCTGGGCGATAAATCTTTTGGAACGTCTCCATAGTGCTAATGGTGCTGATTAGCTCCAGGTTGGAATAATCATTGAGCAGGTCACCCACGAAGTAAAACGCCAGCGGAGCCACGCTGTTCGGTGGCATAAAATAGCGAACCTGCAGGCCCATTTTCTTGAAATACTGCTCGGTCAACGACGACTCGTTGGGCTGATATTCAAAACCCAACACCGGGTGCTGATTGTCGGTGCGACGATAAACTTTATTGTCCGACACACTCAGACAGATCACAGGAGGCTTTTTGAAATGCTGTTTGTACGATTCTGAATTGACGAAAGACTTGAACAGTTTTCCGTGCAAATCGCCAAAGTTATCTGGAATACTGAACTGAGGCTGGTTCTTGTTGTGGTCCAGTAACAGCACACTAAAGTCATAATCACGTACATAAGAAGAGAAGTTGTTCCCGACAATGCCTTCAATGCGCTCGTCGGTCTTGTGATCAACGATGTTGGTTTTCAGTACTTCAATTGATGGGAAGGTTTCACCACTGCCTTGGATATCCATATCCACCGAGATGATCTCTAGCTCGACAGAATAACGGTCACCATTTGGATTATCCCAATGAGCCAACGCATTGAAACGATTGTCGATCATTCGCAGTGCATTGCGTAAGTTCTCCTGGCGGTAATTTCCTCGCGCCAAATTGGCGAAATTCGTCGTGATACGCGTGCTGTCTGATGGCTGATAATGCTCATCAAAGCAAATGCTCTTAATAGCAAAGGTGAAATCGTTCTTCATAGTGAGTTGTATCCTATTTCCTTAGATAAACGCTGACGGGTATCTGACTCTTGTTATGGGATAGTTCTGTTTTTTGATTTTCCCAATCGTTAGCCTGGCTGCATTTATGGTCCATCGCCTACGCAGAAGTGGCCGTAACGCGGCTTAACGCCAGAGCAGTCTTTTACTTATACGTGCTTCACTGATTGAATAACATTGGTTTTGTTTCACATTGAACATGAAAAACATTCATGATTGGCAGGAGGAACTTGAAAGTACACTCCATATGCAGCGTAAGTTGGGACATGAATGTCACGACATCGCTTTAGGCGTTTGGGGGGACTGGGTGTCCGGAGACATGCTCCACGATGAGTGCTGTCAGGGTACTCAATGCGTGCGTGTTTTTAGGAGTAAGTTCAAATGATGCGTTTAAGCGAAGGCAATGGTTATATTGCTCCGTCAGGCTGAACATTTTTCCTGGTGCGATACTGATGTTTTCTTTTAACGCTTGCTTGTATATCGGCAAAGCATCGATATGGGGCGGTAGCTCCAGCCACACAAAATACCCGCCGCGCTGACTGATAATGGTGACGCTGTCCGGCAGTAACGTTCGAAGCAGCTCCGTCATCTTGCTTTTACGTTCGAACAATTTTTTACGCAGCTGCTTAAGATGCGATTCGTAGTTGCGACTGGTCAGATAATGCACCAGCGTCATCTGAATCGGAGTGCTGGTTGCGAGCGTACTCATTAACTGCAGCTTTTGGACATCCAGTGCTCGTTTTCCTGCCGCCACCCAACCAATACGCAGCCCCGCAATCAGTGACTTGGAAAACGATGAGCACAGCAGGGTGTTGCCCGTATTATCGTACATTCTGAGCGGACTCACTGAGTCATTCCCAACGTACAACTCACTGTATACATCGTCTTCAATCACCGGCACATTATAGCGCTGAACAAGCTCAACCAGCGCTTGCTTCTTCTCATTGCAGAGCGTCACCCCCAGCGGATTCTGAAAATTCGACATCAGCCAGCACGCTTTCACATCGTGGGTTTGCAGCGCACGTTCCAACGAATCCAAATCTATCCCCGTGATGGGATCTGTTCTTATCGAAAGGGCTTTTAGCCCTAACCGTTCTAGCGTTTGCAAAGCCCCGTAGAAGGCTGGGGACTCCACCACAACCCAGTCTCCTGGCCTTGTACACACTTGCAGGCTGAGTGTTAAGGCCTCTAATGCGCCTGCGGTAATGACAATTTCATCTGGTGAAATCTCTATCCCTTTTGCGCTGTAACGCTGGGCAATAATGGTGCGTAACTGCTCATTACCCGGAGGTAAGTTATCAAATGTGGCGGAAATTGGCATGTGCCGAGCCGCTGCGCTCATTGCCCGATTGACATGGTAACGCGGGTATAAACCGGGGTCGGGATACGCGAAGCCGAAGTTGGTCATCGCCGGATTCTTGCTGGCTTGCAACACGTCAAATATAAACCCGTTGATATCAACCTGCTCCGTCCACGAGAGTGCAGCAGGGACATGGCTTTCATCTGTCCTTTGCACATTCGGTGCGACCCGGTAACCAGAGCGAGGTTGTGAGACGACCCAACCTTGTGACTCAAGTAATTGATACGCGTGCAA
Organism: Vibrio proteolyticus NBRC 13287; assembly: GCF_000467125.1. Lineage (GTDB taxonomy): Bacteria > Pseudomonadota > Gammaproteobacteria > Enterobacterales > Vibrionaceae > Vibrio > Vibrio proteolyticus. The sequence continues at coordinate 119,564 of NZ_BATJ01000003.1, forward strand.
TACGGTCATTAAACTCAAACCCGAGTGTTCGGATTGTCGACGCAAAGACGGAAGCTTATCTCCGGCGCTCCAGATCCCGGACTGTATCTGCCTCTTAAGCTGATCAACCAGTTCTTGATACTTCGCCAACACCCACTCTCCATCACAACGTTCAGCACAAAATCATAACACTTAACAAAACCATCTGTTATAGATTTATCGTAAAGCTCTGTATCTACTTCCCTGACTTATCACCTTTTAAAATGGCCCATTCATTACACTTATAAGCCCAAAGGAAGTTTCATGTTTGGCCTAGATGCATTCATGCTGGCAAGGATACAGTTTGCCTTTACCGTCTCCTTTCATATTATTTTCCCCGCCATCACCATAGGCTTGGCCACTTACCTGGCTGTCCTTGAAGGGCTGTGGCTAAAAACCCGGGACCCGGATTATCAAAAGCTCTACCACTTCTGGTCGAAGATTTTTGCTGTGAACTTCGGCATGGGGGTGGTTTCAGGACTGGTGATGGCCTACCAATTCGGTACCAACTGGAGTGGCTTCTCTGATTTTGCCGGTTCCATCACCGGGCCACTATTAACTTACGAAGTCTTAACCGCCTTTTTTCTCGAAGCCGGCTTTCTCGGCGTGATGCTGTTTGGGTGGCATCGTGTGGGTGAGAAACTGCACTTTTTCGCGACCTCAATGGTTGCACTGGGCACCATCATTTCAACCTTCTGGATCCTCGCTTCCAACAGTTGGATGCAAACCCCTCAAGGCCACGAAATTATTGACGGACGCGCAGTGCCGGTCGACTGGTTTGCCATCGTTTTCAATCCTTCATTTCCATACCGTTTAGCCCATATGAGCGTTGCCGCGTTTGTCAGTTCAGCGCTGTTTGTTACCGCCGCCGCCGCATGGCACCTGCTAAAAGGTAACCGCTCTTCTGCCGTAAAGAAGATGTTTTCTATGTCACTGAGTGTGCTTGTGCTACTGGCACCGCTACAGGCTGTTATCGGCGATCTGCATGGACTCAACACCTTAGAGCACCAACCTGCCAAAATCGCCGCCATCGAAGGGCACTGGGACAACAGTGATGGAGAAGCGACTCCGCTCATTCTATTTGGCATGCCAAACATGGCAGCAGAAAGAACAGACTACGCCATCGAAATTCCACTGTTGGGCAGTCTGATCCTCCGTCACAGTCTGACTGACCCCATCCCGGCACTGAAAGAGTTCCCTGTAGACGAACGACCAAACTCTCCGATCGTGTTTTGGTCTTTCAGAATCATGGTCGGGCTTGGCCTGTTGATGATATTTCAAGGGCTCTACAGCATGTGGTTACGCAAAAAACACATCCTTTATACCTCAAACGGGTTCCTCAAATTCTCATTAATGATGGGGCCTTCAGGTCTGGTTGCGATACTCGCCGGCTGGTTCACCACCGAAGTCGGCCGTCAGCCGTGGGTCGTGTATGGGGTACAAAAAACGCGTGATGCCGTGTCGTCCCATGGCGACTTACAGATGAGCATCAGTCTGCTGTGTTTTCTGGTTGTCTACAGCATGGTATTTGGCTTCGGCTACTACTACATGATCCACCAGATCAAGAAAGGCCCTGACGTCATAGAGCACGACGAGCACGACATGGCCACGGTTTCAGGTCGCATTTAGCGTCGCCAGAGAAAAGTAAAGGTAAAGAATATGCATTTTGATTTATCCGTGATTTGGTTTGCGATCATCGTTTTCGCAACCCTGATGTACATCATCATGGACGGATTCGACTTAGGGATTGGCATACTGATGCCTTTCGTTAAAAACGAGCAACAAAAAGACGTCATGGTCAACAGTGTGGCTCCTGTCTGGGATGGCAATGAAACCTGGATTGTGTTGGGAGGCGCGTCTCTGTTTGGCGCTTTTCCGCTCGCGTACGCCATCATTATTGAAGCGTTAACCATTCCTTTAACTCTGATGTTGATCGCGTTGATTTTCCGTGGTGTCGCTTTTGAATTTCGCTTTAAAGCCTTGGAAAACCACCTTAAGTTCTGGGACCGATCTTTTATGGCTGGATCGATTCTGACTACGTTTTTCCAAGGCATTGTGGTTGGTGCTGTGATTCAGGGCTTTGATGTGGAACAACGTGTGTTTGTCGGAGGACAACTGGACTGGATGGCACCCTTCCCGATCTTTTGTGGATTTGGCTTGCTCGCCACTTACGCGCTGTTGGGAAGTACTTGGTTGATCATGAAAACAGAAGGCGAGCTTCAGAAGCGCATGTTTGGCTTCACCAACACAACGTTACTGGCGATGATATCCGCATTGGTCATCGTAAGCGTCTGGACGCCACTGGCGTATCCGTCCATTGCCCAACGCTGGTTCTTGTTGCCAAACTTATACTATCTGATTCCCGTCCCTGTGCTGACCGGACTGGTATGTTTAAAAATTGCCGATTCGGTGAGAAAACGCAAAGAGCGCAGCCCGTTTATGATGGCATTAATCATCGTTATCCTCGGATTCGCGGGGCTTGGTATCAGTATCTGGCCGAATATTGTTCCACCTGGTATTTCTATCTGGGATGCTGCTTCACCCGCCAGCAGTCAGAGCTTTATGCTGGTCGGAGCCATGATCATTATCCCGGTCATTCTGGCTTACACCTTCTGGAGTTACTACGTATTTGCTGGGAAGGTAAAAGAAGGCGAAGCGTATCACTGAACAACTCGTAAGGGACCTTGAATGAAAATGAAGATATGCTTTAGCCAATGGGCTTGGATGATTGGGATTTGGGTGGCAAGCGTTGCCGCACTGGGCATTGTGTCTGCACTATTCCGCCTGATGATGACGGCTGCAGGTCTTAAGTCTTAATACCTATCACATCCCCCAGATTCAAATAGCAAAGCTAGGGGACGGCTAGCGACTTTTTCATCTCAAAGCGAGACTGAGGTAAGCGTTTACTCAACCCCAACCATACGCAAGCAATTGAAAATCACCGATTGAATAAAACTATCCCTATCTTCTGGAGGAGTGGCAATCAGCTCATCCGTGGCGCCATGCACTCCGGCATATATTAATAAAGCGGTAATCCAGGGTTGCTCAACTTACCACTGACCCGCTTTGTTCTCACACTCTATAATAACTCTCAACGGATTAAGGATCACATTTTGCTCATGGTTGTTTATTATTCAGACAATCTACATGCAGATAAAAGCACAATGTATCATTGTTCGACCAAGCAACCAGCTCGACAAGTTATCTTGATAATAAAGTAACTTAGTGGAGCTAATATCAGTACCAAACGTAGAAAAGCTAAATATGTGAGCTAACTTATTTCTGGACAGAAATACGTTTCTGAAAACAGAATATTGGTCATCCATGAGTTAAATCAGATATGGCAAAGTCGCTTAATTCGGTATCACAAATTAGTGATGTAGCACACTCACTACTATTAGGATAGGAGTCGTATTCCATCAACTTAGGGACGCATTCTAAAATTGCATCTAGGGGTTGGATACTTTGATGTGCTCGACACAACACAACGGCCCCTTCAATACTCGCAATGATTCCCAACGCGAGTGTTTGTGCATTAGATAGCGAGTGACCTTGAGAAATCAGGTGATCAGCGATGAGCGACTGCCAGTTGCTAAATACTTGTGATACCGCGTCTTTGACCTTTTCTCCTTCCGGCTCCTGCGGCGCTTCAATAGCAGCCGCTACAATGGGACAACCGGCCCGAAAATCCGATGTTTTGAGGCTCTCCCGCCACTGTGACAGAAACAAGCTAATTCCATTTTTATTATCCACCTCAAGACAGGCTTGCAACTGTGCAGCCGCTTTTTCTCCCGCCCAAACAATGGCCTCGGTCACAATTTGATGCTTTCCTTCCGGGAAGTTGTGGTACGTAGAGCCAAGCGGTGCATTCGCAAATTTCACGACTTCACGAATGCTGATCCCACGTAAACCGTGCTGCGCAAGCATTGTTGCTGCGGCCTCTATTACTTGATGACGGCTCTTCAATGAATTTTTAGCCACTTGTTAGTCTCTTGTTATAACAAACGTCATAAGATAGCATGAAGCACGCAATTAAGACACTCGTTATAATATTGAGGCCATCATGATATCGACGTCGTTTTACACCGAAGATAACTACTTAATTCGCGGGCAATTACACACTGCGAGAAATCTAATACAAGGCAGAGTCATCGTGGCTGGCGCGACAGGCGTACCTCAGGGTTTTTACCGACGCTTCGCTCAGTTTGCCAGCCAGCAGGGGTTTGAAACCTTAACGTTTGACTACCGGGGAATCGGTGAGTCCAAACCAGATACGCTGAAAGGATTCGATATGGATCTTCTGGATTGGGGAAAACGGGACTTAGCGGCGGCAATCGATTTCATGAGCAAGGATGATGTCCCAGTCTTTGTTGTCGGCCATTCCTATGGTGGACATGCCTTTGGATTATTACCCAACCATAATAAGGTTTCCGGTTTCTACGTTTATGGCACAGGCGCTGGGTGGCATGGCTATATGCCTTACTTCGAGCAGATTAAAGTGTTAACCATGTGGAATGTTGTCTTACCAGTCTTAACCTGGTGGAAGGGATATTGTGCCTGGAAAATGCTTGGTATGGGAGAGGATTTGCCGAAACAAGCCTTTAACCAATGGCGTCAGTGGTGTCGCTTTCGTCATTACTTTTTTGATGACCCAAACATGGCAGGCATAGAAAAGCTGTATCAAGCAGTCAAAACCCCCATCGTTGCAGCCAACGCGTTAGATGATCTCTGGGCAATGCCAGAGTCACGTGATGCTTTCGTTCAGCATTACAGTAATGCGCCTTTAACACGTCTTGATCTGTCGCCAGAAGCCTTAGGAGGCAAGATTGGTCACATGGGATATTTCCGCAAGAACGCCGAACCACTTTGGCAAACAAGTTTAGACTGGTTCAAAACGGTGAATACGGGAAATAAAGCAATAAGCAATAAGCAATAAGCAATAAGCAATGAGACATGACAATCTATGGGTTTTAAAAGGACAGCTTATGTTTTGGGGATGGAATTTTGCTTAACCCTTCCAAAGCCTTACCGACCAAGTAAAGATCAGTGGCGCGCTATTTTAGGAGATTGCTGTAAAGCACTAGCTGATCATCTCAAACTCAAAGGTGCTGAGAGGAAGGAGTTTTTCTCTTTAATTCGAGGGGTCTGCCATCAACAAAACCAACAAGGAAATGGGTCGGGTGATCACTGTCATTTGCTGATATCAAAAATCGTTGGTGGTAAGGTGCTTGGTGATCTTCAACGCAAAAAAGCCACTTCACTCCTCAAACAAGCCTTTAATACTGCTGTTGCAACACATATGGGTATTTCGGTTAATGACTATACGCCCCTCGAACTGGATAGGGGTAGACGACTCGAAAAATGGCAGTATGAATCTCGCAAGCTAAAAGAGATTCAAGAACAAAACAACAGACTTCTAAAAAAATTGGAGAAACAAATTGAGAGATGGGAATTAGCTCTGGAAAACAGTGACATTAAGCAAATTCGCCGCCAGCGTAATAGAATTGCAAAATCACTAGATGAATTGGGAAGCGATTTAGGAGATTCAGAACTGTTGTCACGAGTTGAACATGTTCTCAAGTATTAAATTGCTTTAGCAGCCAAACGTACTGACTGAATTCTAACACCCTTTTATGCTGAGCTTTACAAAGTAGCTGGGGCTTCGCACTTCTAATGAAACTTTGCCTCATTCCTACCTAAGTAGTCAGGGCAACCGCATGAATAGATATTTTGTAAACGGTAACTACTTTTTTGTTAAATAGTTAAGCGTAGAGTTCTGTAAGATCTAATCCATACACTTAAAAAACAAACAGAGCTAAGCGAAACGCATTTTCTAACAAGCATCTCTTGGTTGAGGAAATGTGAAATTTAACATTAATTCAACTCATGCGGTCGCCCAGCCTGAGTAGTTGCTCTTTACTACACAAGTATTTTCAGAATAACCAACTTTTTCTAATAGTTAGGAGCTTCCTAACTCATGTCGGTTATCAAGTATGAAATCAAAAACTTATGTATTAAAAACGGAACTGGCGACAAAAATCATTAAATTTCAATTAATTAAAAAACAATATGCCACCTATTCCTATGAAATAAGTATTGTATTAAAATGCAATAAAGTATGTAGTCACAGTGAGCATCCTATGCTGCAAAGCATCAATGATTTGAGTATCAAGCACCTTTTACTAGGAATAAATAATGTCGGTTCGGTTCATCTAATCGATATTCCATCGAAGAGAGCGCGGAATTATTTGAGAGGTACAGACCCTACGAGCTTCAAGCAAACTCGTCGAGCTTTAGAAAAGATCAAGCACAGTTGCACCAACTCCGAGTTCAAAAAGTCTGTCTTATTTGTTAGATCCAGTTCCATTTTTGATGGAACAGAAATTGGTCAGTTACTTTCGGAACGGTGCCCTAACGAGTCGAATAACTTAATTGTGAAGTATTCACTACCTGAGATTGTGACATACATTAACAAGCATGCTTTCGAACTAGAAGAGTTGGCTGACTGTGCTGTGAAGATACTGGAATCGCTAAATGTAGGTGATATTAATACTGCTTTAGACTATTGTAGTGATTTGGCTGATATGAAGGGGGCATCCGTATTTTTAATTCGTCAATTGTCTTATATTACAAATAGATATCAACTTTTAGAGTTAGACGACAACGAGATTCTCAGAAAAATTGATTACATGAAGCAACGAATAAGTGTATCACGTTGCCCATTTATTGATGGCGCTGTTACTCAATTGAGTAACCTAAGGACTTCTTATATTGCGACATCGAAAAGAATCTATGAGATTGATAAAATATTCAATGGGATACACATAGCTAAATCTTTTATCAACCCTATCCCAAATGACAAATCAGAGTTTGAATCAGTTTTAAGTGATTACTTCTCATTCTCTCTTTTTGATTCTTACCTATATTTGATGAAATTGCTTAAGTTTAACCTTTCGTTCATTCCTCCGACTACCGTTGAACGAAGCTTAGAGGAAGCATATGAAAGAATCTCTGGTATTCGATTTAACCCAGAAGGGATGTACAAAAAAGTCGACGAAGATGTTGGTTACTATTTTTTAAGAGAGAGTTTTCTATTTTCTGAACAACCAAATGCTCTACAGTTCCAAATAGTTCATGGCTATTATTACGTGAAGGCTCTGAATTCAAAGCGCACGAATCAAATAGTAACTCCTATTGTTGAAGAGTATTTTTCAGATATCACTGAGCTAGAACAACTGAATCACATCACTCCCGCTATGTATGAAATTAGAAGTGACAAGTATAATTCTTCTACTTGTGGGATGTTAGAAAACTCAACTGCACTAGTATATGTATTAGGCCGAAAGCAAGGTCAACTGTCGCCGAATGAGCAAGACTTGTTTGTAGAATTAATGTCTTATACGCGCGAGATTGGCGAAATATGTCCTAAGGAATATTTAGCATCAATAGCATCTTCAGCTAAATGTCAGCGGCTTCAATTGGTAGTTAACTGTTTAATCACCCTGAATCATAAATCTCAACTGTCAGAGCATCAACTTCGGTCAGTAATTCAAGATTACTGTATACAACAGTTCAATGGTGATTTGAACGCCCTAGTCCAGCACCTGTATAATATTTCTCCTGCGGTAGCAGAACATCTACTCTTGACCTGTGATGAAACATTCCTAGCAACACTTTTTAGGATAGTAGATCGCCCTGTGGATGCTATACAGGTTCGTGCGGACATGCTCAACTGGTACGGGAAGATGAGTGGTGAAGAACGCTATCTAGACCGAGCCAAAACATTAAAAATCGATATTCAAATTAACAAAGAAAAGGGAACTATTGATGACTCCCGTATTTATGTAGACCCATTTAAATACACTCAATGGTTTGAGGATCAAATGGTTGGTAAGCTAACCATGGCTCTTGATAACGTTATGATTAGTGAACACCCCGTTGTAAATCTTAATTGGAAAAATGCAGGTGTTGGCAGCACAGATGAGGTCATCAATCTATTACTAGCATGCTACAAAGAGTTTTGTGACAACCGTTCGTTTGGTATAGCTTCATACCTTGGAAGACGGATAAGACACGGCACCTTCGAAGGGACTGCTAGTACAGAGTTGCGAGCTCTATCTTCCAATGAAGAGTACGCCCGCTTGTTCGAAGATAAGGAGTTTAGCTCTAGATTTGGCGAATGGATGAGACGCTACGAAGAAATGATAGACGCTCTGAAAAACAATGTCTTGCAGATCAAGAGTAAACGGAAACCTAAAGGGTGCTTTTCTACAGATATTGATTCTCCAGCTAAAAATGTCGTTGCTGATCAACTGATATACGAAATCCTTCGAATTTATTCCAAGAGAACTGGTGTTGTTAGACTACCGAGCTTAATTATTGATTACTGTTGGCGACTCGCCGAGTTTGACCTTGTTACAACTAAGAAGTTACTTAGTGAGAGAAAATCTTCACATGGTGTATTCTCTTATAGTCCCAAATATGGTTCATCAACACATAAGAGACAATACTCAAAATTTTCTCAAGAAGTTAATTCCCTAACCAGTCAAAAGTTTGGATTGATGGCATCTTGGTTTAATAAACCAACTTATGCCTCGCCAAGTACCGATATTTACTTATTGTTTAACGCCGTGATATCCGAGGTAAAAGATAGCTTTCCAGAGTTTGAGCCTAAAATAGACTTAGGGGATAAAATTTTCACCATAAATGGTGGTACGTACTATGTTATTTATGATGCTTTATTTGTACTAATCCATAATGCTGCTAAGCATGGTAAACCTGACGGTAGAATACACTTTAAAGTGTCCATACTTGAAGAAAGAATAAATGCGATTCGAATCGAGTTATATACAGAACTCGATAGCTATGAAGCAGTAATAAAAGCATTAGAAAACATAGAAGAAGCTCAGCTTTTAGCTATAGGTGATGCTGACGACTATGAGAATAAAAGCGGGATTCGAAAACTCAAAAAACTAGAGAATGAAGGAAGTATAAGCGAGCTAAATTTTTCTCCTAGTAAAGAAGGAAATATGCTCTGTTTTGAATTTCATTTTGAACTTGATAGTAGAGGTAAGTACGATGATATTGATAGTTGAAGATGATGCACATAAATCGTCACAGATCATGGAAGTTTTTAACTCTGTATTAGGTAACGAGACAGAAGTAACGCTAGTTGATAATGTCATGGATGCCGTCAGATTTTTAATTGATCATACTCCAGAAAAAATCATACTGGATATGTCTTTACCTAGCCATAAAGCTCTACCGGGGCAAGGAACTCCTGTTCCTCTTCCGACTGGTGGTATCGAGGTTTTGTTTGAACTAAAAATGAAAAATTTGATGGACTTACCAGTTTTGATTCTCACTCAATATCCTGAAATCGAGATTGAAAAAGACCTAATACCTGTTCAAGAATCTGCTGCGACCTTTGAAGAAGAATACGGGTTCATGGCGATTGAAGCCTGTTACTACGACCACAGCAATAATGAACCGTGGAAGAAAAAAACAATGGAATTCTTAAAGTAAAATGAAAATACTAATTATCGAAGACAACCCAAGTAAGAAAGAATCTATTGAAGAAGTTATAAATACTTCTGTGCAAAACCTAGCAAATCACTACAGTATTAATTGGGCAGAAGATTTAACTAGTGCTAGACGTTACCTTTATACAGAGCAATTTGACCTTGTTATCTTTGATATGTATCTTCCAGACATAAAAGGACGTGGTCAAGAAATAGATTGCTCTTTTGAGCTTATTTCTGAATTTTCTCACAGCAAGAATTACCAATCTGAAGCAATAGCTTTAACCCAATTTGAAGTCAATGAGATAGAAAACATACAGCTTTTCAACAAAGCAGGTATAACACTAGTTAGTTATGACGAGTCCAAAGGCTGGAAAACTGCCCTAGAATTGAAATTAAGTAGAGTCGCTCAAAAAATTAAATGTGACTTTTTGATCTTTTGTGCGTTGGCTAAAGAACGCTCTGCTTTTTCAGACACAGTCGCTATGCTTGGAGAGTCTCAAAATATTTCAGGGATGGATTGTCAAGAAATTAAAATTGGTGATAAACACGGTTTAATCATAAAGCCAAATGAAATGGGTTTAGTTAGTATGGCTATCGTTTCATCTAAAGCCATAGAGTTATTTCAACCCAAAATAGTGGCAATGAGTGGTATTTGCGCCGGAGTTTCAGGAGAGTCAAATTATCTAGACATCATTGTTGGAAAAATATGCTGGGAATATCAAACAGGAAAATGGAAAGATGGTGAGTTCAAACAAGAGCCCATGCAGACCTCTATAGACTCTAATCTTAAAGTCGATCTTGAGCAATCTAAAAATGATAGCTCTCTCATCAACGAAGTACGTAAAAACCTTTATGCTACGGAATTAGGTAACATGAGCATACATGTTGCTCCTATCTCATCTGGTTCAGCTGTCATAGCTGATGCTTCTATGATGGAAAGAATAGGAACTCAACACCGTAAAATGGCGGGACTTGAAATGGAGATGTATGCTCTTTATGAAGCGGCGTCTCAATCATTATGCAAACCATTATACTTCGGAGCGAAGACGGTTGTAGATTTAGCCGATAGCACTAAAGCAGACAATTTTCACGATATTGGTTGCCTAACTTCAGCACGGTACGTAGCAATTATGCTCCAAAAGCAACTTGATAGATTATAAGGTGCATGAAATCTATACTTATAAAGGCTTGAGATCTAATAGAGAAAAACCTCACTAGCTCAAACTTATCTGACAGCCTCACCAGTGTAACTCGGTGGCTGTCAGATTAAATGTAGTGTGAATTTTGTCTACCTCAGTTCATTTTGTAGTGGATAAATTAATTTATTTACTCAATTAGAGGTCTCGCAATACCTTAGATAATCCTCTTAATGCTAATTTAGCAAAATTGCTGACAAGGTTTTGTCCAAGAACTAGTTCTGATTTAAGTCAATGAAGGTATCAACACATATCGTTTCTTAACACGCTGAACAGTAGACAGAGAAACTCCGACCTTACTCGCCGTTTCACGAATTGAATGACCAGCCGCAAGTAAAGCTAGTATCTGTTCATGCTTGCCCTTCATTTTACCTGTATTTGCTCTACACCCTTGAAAGGCTTGACTCCAACCACCAGATTCTCTCAACGCTCTCCTGCCTGCTTCTGCTGAAGCAAGACGAGTCTCACGTTCAGCGGCTGCCATGGCTGTAATCATAGTTATTTGAACATTGGTGATCATATCCGCCATGGTGTCACCTGTGTACTCAAACGTTCTAGCCTGATTAAGTGTTCTAATGATAACTCCACGGTTCAATAAAGTGCGCATCACGCCTTCAGCATCTTCGTAGTCACGTCCAATCCTATCAACCCACCAGACAATCAAGGTATCGCCTTTACGAAGACCAAGCACTGGGTCAATAAGCCTTGATAACACCTCTCTTTCTACAGCAGGAACCGTTCCACTCGTACCATGTATTTCAGGAATAATTTCAGCGTTTGGGTACTGTTTCTTGATGTCTATTTCTTGTGAAGCGAGGTGCTGGTCTTTCGTTGATACTCTTAAGTAAGCAATTTCTGTCATAGCTGTATTCTTTTAGTTTGTATATTCAAATTAGGATATTCAAAATCCGATTACCAACCAAAAGAACACGCTACTGAGCACATAATGATGCTGGTGGATGTAGTCATTAAGTACTAATCAAAAGACTACCTTTGAAGCAAACCTAAACCTTATACAGCAGTACGTTGATCAAGATATCATCAACATTTAGCTCGTCGATTTTTTCTTTTAGCTTTTTGACAGAAAAACGACCACCATAAGTATCGTCTGTAATGCAACCATTCTCATGACCGACTAATTGAGCCACAATTGGACAACGTTTACCCCGTTTTTGGTAGTCAAAGATGAAGCTATGTCGGAAACTGTAGAAAGACTTGTTCTGTAACGAAAGCCCCATAGGCATTGAAAAAGTCCTTGTAAACCAATCTTCGACTTTGCCGTAAAACCCCGATTTCTCGGTATAAGTTAGATCAGGAAACAGCAAATCTTCTCCTTTGACTGAATCTAAATATGACTGAAAGCCCAGTCTAAATAAGACATCAGGCACTGGTATAATCCTGACTGCATTAGCGTTTTTCACGCTTTGATCTGACTCAGATTCCTGAACTAGAAAACACAATATACCCTCACGAAATTGCACATCCCGCAATCGAAGTTGGCAGATTTCATTTGGTCTCGCTCCAGTGGTAAGAGCGATGAGCATTACCCAGTATTGATAGTTAAGGCGTATCTTGTCTCTTGTATTTATTCCAATTCTAAGTTGCGTATATACTGGATGGGAGAATATCTTCCTTAAATCTCCTGCTGTAAACGGTTCTTTTTTAGATTTATCGTCATCTATTGCATCAACAGTGCGCTTAGCTTTTGACTTCGATTTAGATTTTGAAAGTCCGTTAAACGGGTTGTAAGTTATCTTGTTATGTTCGATTGCCCAGCGATAAACAGAAGAAGCACGTTCGATATCTCTCATCGCTTGTTCTTCTTTTCTTAATGCGCCCCCAACATCTTTGTTTTTTTCAATGATTTGCGTGGCACTTAAACCATCAAAATGTTTCTTATTTGCAAGGCTACGAGCATTTGCTGGGAACTGTTTTATCAAGGGAATGATTCGATTAACATCATCTCGACTAACATTGGCCATATCAGATGAACCTAAAAGGTCATGCACTAGACGACACGCAGTGACTACCGCTTTGACCTCTTTCTTACCCTTGTTCAGATTATCTTTCTCTAGCCTGTAACCCTTAAGAATATCTTCAATGTTTACAGCGCTAACAGGATTCGCTACCTCCAACATATGACTATTATCCGAAAGATCTGGAGTTGGCTTTGAAAGTACTGAACTTCGATTGATATTAACTTGGAAAGCCATTGTGTCTGTGATAGAAGCACTTTCTTGGTAATAGTCGCAAGCGATGAGTGGTTTATTCAGTTTTTGTATATCTATCCATTCGTACCGATGCAATTCATCCAGAATAGCTCTGGCCTTTGGCACATCAAGAACATCGAGGCATTTTTGAAAAGATTCCACAAATTTGCACAATGTAATAGCTACATTGACAATCTCTTCATAGTAATAGGATCTTTCTGCATTCTTAGCCCAAGGTAACTCACTAATATAAGAATTGGCATGTTCAACAGATGACTTAGAACGGTCCCATATCCCTTCAATAAGCTCAATAGACTCAATCCATCCATTTGAACCTTCGTTACGCAAAGCTATTCGACGTTGCTGAGCCCTAAGGAGCTGTGGTTGAGATTCTAGTGTACTGAGACAGTTCGAGAGTACTTCGATGATTTTATTCTTTTCTCCATCAGAGAAACCCCAAACATTCCGTTCTTCTAACTCGAAAAACTTAGGGAGCAAATCAGATAAAGAGGAATTTGAAGTGTTCTTATTAGACTGATGTTCTAACAAAAGTAATTCCTGCCACAATTCTTGCTGTATGTGCGATGCTCGTAATTTAGCAGTAACTCGGCACTTTGTGTGAAGAGATTTCTTCAGTTCCATTTTCCCAAAAAACTGAGGTCGATACTTAGGCGGAATTTGATAGCGGAAGTACCAGATACCGGAGGAGCGTTGAGTAAGATAGCGCATATTTAGTACCACCATTTAGTACCAATTTGCTTTCTTAGCTACGAGATAAGGATTAAGTTATTGAAAATTAAGGATAAAGCAGTAGAAGGGTGGAAGCCCCAGCCACATCCCGGCACACAAGTCACACGCTGCGGCTGCTTCCTTCCGGACCTGACCGAGTTCACGAGCTATTGTTGCGGGAGGACCAGGGCCTCCATAGATTTTGTATCTCAGGTTGTTCACCAGAGAGCGAGAAGGATTATCAGGTATCCGCTTACCTATTGCAACCCATAAACCCGGAAAATCCCCGTCACTGCCGCTAAGTGCCTAGCAATTAATCGATTTATCGGATTACACGGAACCAGGACTACACTTCTTCGTTCTCGTCCAGGCTCTTGAGGATGTAATCCGTCATCCATGCGGTGCCAAGCAGACAAATCCACACCACAAATACCGGGTTGGGCACTTCAATGTCCGGCATGACGACCAAAACCGCAAACCCGACCGTCGGTAGTGTCCAGCACAGCAACTTGCTCCACTGAAACGACGCGCGGTTGAGGCTTTCCAGCGAAGCGATAATGCCTGTTGCGCATAACGCCACCAACGCCGCGTATGGCAGATCGGCCAGCCACAATGGCAGCACCAACCCTAGCGCCCACCAGCTGTGTTGCCCGGACGGTTTCCAATAGCGAGTCGCCCACCAGGCCAGAATGACCGCGAGAGTCTGGACGACCGTCACAGACGCACTGCCGCCCAGTTTTCCGGCCGATTGCGTCACCATGATCCCCACTTGGAGCGTGATCACGATCAGTGCCGTAGTCAGTATCACTCCAATACTGCTGCGTCTCGAAAATACCACCATCATCAACGGGAACAATATCCATACTGAAACCGATAAGGCGATCGGCTGATAAGGCAATGTCAGGCCATAAACTGTCATCACCGCCAGCAGCAATAACCCCGCCACCCCACCCTGTGGCAATACCCATAATGCGGGAATGATCAGTGCCAGTACCGGGATGTCCCCTTCACTCAAGCTGATAGCCCGAGCACAAACAACAGCCAATACCGTTGTGATCAGAAATTGAAAGGTAGAAAATACCATGCCCACTCCTTATACCTATCCGTGGTAACAATGAATTAGGACAATGTCAGTATGGATCAATTCTTGTCTCAAGTCTTTGCGGTAATTCACCAAATTCCGGCCGGAAAAGTGTCGACCTATGGGGACGTTGCTCGAATGGCGGGGTATCCGGGGTATGCCAGGCACGTTGGCAAAGCGCTCGGGAACTTGCCTGAAGGCTCTAAACTCCCCTGGTTCCGGGTCATTAATAGTAAGGGCGAGATCTCGCTGAAAGGACGGGATTTAGAACGACAAAAAGCGCATCTGGAAGCCGACGGGATCGAAGTGAGTCCGACAGGCAAAGTCAAACTCCGTAACTACAAATGGCAGCCCTGAGGCTGCCATTTTTATCAATTCACAAATTTATTACTGCCCAGCGACACTAATTAGACGCAGATCGACTTTTTGTGTGTTATTTTCATCAGTAATGACGGCATTCATCGTATCGGTGATGAAGCGTAGCTTACCGTCAATTTCGATACGAACGCTGATGCTGTAAGTGTGGCCCGGCTTAATTTTGCTGCCGTCATACTCAATATCGAAGTTGAACGGAACCTGAGCACCGTTGGTTTCAAATTGAGTGGTTGAGATAACGTCGGCAGCGACATCCATTAGCGAAACGTCCTGTAGTGAAACCGTTACAACGGCGTTGTCTGGCAAAGCCACGCGCTCACGGTAAGCAATTGTCCCTGTAATGTTTTGCATGGCCGCTTCCTTTTCAGATTCTGATGACTGACAACCGAAAAGAACCGAACCCAATACCACTGACATGACCAACAACAGTGCCTTTTTCATAAAGCCTCGCATAAAGAATTAAAATCCCAAGGATTATAGGTGCTGTTCGGTAAAGAGTCATGGTCCGACCATGGTATTGACAAGATTTTGACTGTGTAAAGTTTTGAATACTTTGACGTTGACACTATAGGCAAGAGTTATGAGTAAACCTTTAAACGAACTATTGAGTCTGTTGCAACTGGAAAAGCTGGAAAAAGGCCTGTTTCGCGGTCAGAGCGAGAACCTCGGCTTACCACAGGTTTACGGAGGTCAGGTGATTGGTCAGGCGCTGTCTGCCGCCCGCTACACGGTTGAGTCCGATCGTACCGTGCACTCGTTTCACAGCTATTTTCTCTATCCGGGCGATCCGGAGAAACCGATCATTTACGACGTCGAAAACCTGCGTGATGGTCGCAGTTTCAGCACTCGCCGGGTCAAAGCGATCCAAAACGGCCGGCCTATCTTCTACCTGACCGCGTCCTACCATGGCGAAGCGCCTGGCTTTGAGCACCAGATCAGCATGCCTGAGGTGCCGGGGCCCGAGAACTTTGCGTCGGAATCAGAACTGGCATCGCGCATCGCGCAGTACCTGCCTGAGAAACTGCGCCACACCTTCTGCGGTGAAAAACCGATTGAAACCCGTCCGGTGGTGGTGGTGAATCCGCTCAAACCCGAGAAGAAAGATCCCAAGCAGTATTTGTGGATCCGTGCCAACGGTGCGGTGCCGGACAATCAACTGATCCATCAATATTTGCTGGGTTACGCTTCGGACTGGGGTTTTTTAGTCACGGCATTGCACCCGCATCAGGTATCGCTGATGACACCTCATTTTCAGGTTGCCACTATTGACCACTCCATCTGGTTTCACCGTCCATTCAAAATGGACGAATGGCTGCTGTATGTGATTGAAAGCCCGACGGCGAGCAACACCCGTGGCCTGGTCCGCGGCGAGATCTACAATCGCAGCGGCGATCTGGTCGCGACAGCGGTTCAGGAAGGTGTGATGCGCTACACCAACAAATAACCACTGGCCCGCTCTCATCTGGAGAGCGGGCGCCTCAACTATGCCGGATTGGTAGTGCCGTGGTGTATTTGAGCGGTTCCATGGCAAAGGTAGACGTAACGTCTGATATCCCATCCACACTGTTGACCAGCTTTTTATAGAATTCATCAAAACATTTCATGTCTTTGACCTGAACTTTCATCATGTAATCGTACTCTCCGGCCATACGGTAGAACTCCATGACTTCAGGAAATTCCACCACCGTTTCGACAAAGCGGTGATACCACTCATGCGAGTGGTCACTGGTTTTGATCAAAACAAAAGCGGTGAAAGAGAGCTCTAGCCTTTCCGGATTCAGCAATGCAACCCGCTTTTCAATCACTCCCGATTCTTCAAGTTTTTTCAATCGCTTCCAGCAGGGGGTGGTCGTCAGGTTGACCGCTTCTGCCAAATCGTTGAGTGACAGCGTCGAGTCTTCCTGCAGCAGCGCCAGAATACGCTTGTCGGTATTATCCAGATTCATTTCTCCACCTCACCAATAAAGAGAATAATTTTCTCCAAATTCTAAAATCCATGCACAAAAAAGCAAAGCATTTCTCCATAGGAAAGGATACCTTATCATCATAATAACTCTTACGGAGAACACCATATGTGTACCGACCATAACTGGATTAACGATGCGATTCGCAAAATTGAAGCGGATTACCAGCGCTCTGCCGACACTCACCTGATCAAGCTGGGTCTACCGGTCCTGGATGGCATCGATATCTATCTGAAAGATGAAAGTACACATCCGACCGGTTCTCTGAAACACCGTCTGGCACGTTCGTTGTTTCTGTATGCGATCTGTAATGGCTGGGTTGGCCCAGACACCACCATCATTGAATCTTCGTCAGGCAGCACTGCCGTGTCTGAAGCCTATTTCGCCCGGTTGCTGGGGCTGCCGTTTATCGCCGTGATGCCTAAATGCACCGCGCGTAAGAAAATTGAACAAATTGAGTTTTATGGCGGCCAGGCTCATCTGGTTGACCGCTCGGATCAGATCTACGCAGAATCACACCGCTTGGCGCAGGAACTGGGAGGGCATTACATTGACCAGTTTACCTACGCCGAACGCGCAACCGACTGGCGCGGCAACAATAATATTGCCAACTCTATTTTCAGCCAGATGACCATGGAGCGCTACCCTATTCCTTCCTGGGTGGTGATGAGCCCGGGAACTGGCGGAACATCCGCCACCATCGGACGCTTTATCCGTTACCAGCAACACGACACCAAACTGTGTGTAGTAGACCCGGAGCATTCGGTGTTCCACGACTTTTATCGCAGTGGTAACCGTCAGTTGACTGGTGAGCGCTTTAGTAAAATCGAAGGCATCGGCCGCCCACGTGTCGAACCCAGCTTTATTCCGGGTGTGATTGATGAAATGCGTACGATTGAAGACGCTGCCAGCATTGCCACCATTCACTGGCTGGAAAACGTGCTTGGCCGTAAAGCCGGCGCCTCGACCGGAACCAATCTGTATGGTGCACTGCAGCTGGCGAGTGAAATGAAACAACGCGGTGAAACCGGCTCGATTGTGACCCTCTTGTGCGACAGTGGCGAACGGTATCTGGATACCTATTATGATCAGGACTGGGTGAGAAATCACATTGGCGATTTGCAGCCCTATCTGGCCAAACTGGAAACTTTCCAAGCTACCGGCCTGTTGGACTGAAGCCCCCAGACAAAAATTTATTATGACAACGTTATGGACAATGCCCGGCTCTCGCCGGGCTTTTTTCTGTCTGGCGCCGTCTCTTGTGCGCTATTGCGCAAACAGACTCAACCTCGGATAAGCCAGGCTTATCCCAGCTTATGTATTACCCTTCTCTTGATATTGCTATTTTAAACAGCACGTTATATAAGCAAAGCTAGTCATTGATGCACATAATGGCATCACTGGATATCTCTATAACCAATAAACAGGACAACTTATGACAACGTCAATCATCGTGCTGGCTGTGATTCTGTTGGTGGTGTTTTACGCCATCGGCATCTACAACAAACTGGTCACACTGCGCAACCGCTTTAAAAACAGCTTTGCCCAGATCGAAGTGCAGCTTAAACGGCGCTACGACCTGATCCCAAATCTGGTGGAAACCGCGAAAGGCTACATGAAACACGAGCAGGAAACCTTTGAACGCGTGATTCAAGCGCGTAACCAAGCTCTGAGCGGGTTAAAAGCCGCCAGCGACGCTCCGGACAGCCAATCGGCCATCAATCAGTTAGCGCAGGCGGAGGGCATGCTGCAAAATGCACTCGGCAAACTCAGTGTAGTGGTTGAGGCCTACCCTGAGCTGAAAGCCAATCAGACCATGATGCAGGTCCAGGAAGAGCTGACCAGTACAGAAAACAAAATCTCATTCGCGCGTCAGGCATTCAACGACGCGGTCACCAGTTACAACACGTACAAACAGACTTTCCCACCGGTGTTGTTCGCCGGCCTGTTTAAGTTTCAGGACGGAAAACTACTCGAGTTTGCCGATTCTGAGCAGATTCAGACAGCGCCTAAGGTGAGCTTCTGATGAATTTTGCTCAACATCAGGATCGTGCCAAAACGCGAACCGGATTGCTGGTAGTGTTGTTCTTTCTCGCCTTACTGTCGATTACGGTCGTTGCCAGTCTACTGATCGTCATCGCGACGTCCTGGGACAACGGACATACCTCCCTCAATCTGAACGAGATCCTGGCCTTTGGTGCCATCAGCTTTGTCTGTGTTGCCGCGATTGTGGGCATCTCTTCCGCTTACCGCCTCCATCAGTTGTCCAAACACGGCGGACAAGCCGTTGCTGAGCAACTGGGCGGAAAACTGATTTCGACCAATACCAGCGATTTCAAACAGCGGCGACTACTGAATGTGGTGGAAGAGATGGCGCTGGCGTCGGGAATGCCAGTACCGCCAGTGTATCTGTTGACAGAGGAACATGGGATCAACGCCTTTGCAGCGGGCATGAGCATTGATGATGCGATTATTGGCGTGACACAAGGGGCGCTTGATACTTTTAACCGAGACGAGCTACAAGGCGTAATGGCGCACGAATTCAGCCATATTCTCAACGGCGACATGCGACTCAATACCCGGCTCATCGGCACCTTGTTTGGCATCACCTGCATGGGGTTATTGGGTCAGGCTCTGATGCGTGGCGCCATGCAGTCGCAACGCCGCGCATCACAGTTTCGCTCTTCCAATGACAAAGACAAAGGCAGCGGCGCTGGCTTGATTTTAGTGATCGCGTTGGTGCTTACCGTATTTGGCTGGCTGGGGACGCAGTTTGGCTCCATGATTAAGGCGGCCATTTCACGTCAACGCGAATTTCTTGCCGATGCCAGCGCGGTGCAGTTCACGCGAAATGATCGTGGTATTGCAAACGCGCTGAAGAAAATTGCCACCCACTCTCAACAGTCGCAATTGCAGGCAGAATCAACCAAAGAAGTCAGTCACATGATGTTTGGTCAGGCGCAGCTGAGCGGTTTATCCGCCATGTTGTACGCTACGCATCCCCCGCTGCACGAACGGATTCTTCGCATTCAACCTGACTGGGACGGAAATTTTACCGAGCACGCTCAAGTCAGTACAACAAACGATGAAGTCGCCGGACTGAGTGGCTTCAGCGCTCCCCACAGCCATGATGCACCGCTGACCTCAGAGCAGAAGAGCCAGGTTGGGCAACGGGTTATGCAGCAATTACCAGATGCGTTGCTCGAATTGGCACGTGAGCCTTACAGTGCACGCTTTATTCCGCTGCTGCTGATATTCGATGGCAGTGACGAACAGCGTGAGCTGATTGACCGCATGCTGCCGGAAGGCTCTCATCAGGAATACATGCCTTGGCTTGATTTTGAGCTCAAAGCCCATTTGCGTCTGCCGCTGCTGGAACTGGCGGTGCCTGCGCTGAAAAGCATGAGTCCAGAGCAAGTCAGCAATTTTTGTCTCGGACTGACGGAGATGGCCAAACTGGATAACCATTACGCCCTTAATGAGTGGTGTGTGATCAACCTGATGGAGAAATTGGTGTCTCCCCCAAAACACCCGGCGCCACAACGTAAGACACTGCAAACGGTAAAAGAGAGCGTAATTTGGGTACTGCGCGAGCTGAGCTGGCTCAGCCAGACCAGCGCACAGGCGTCGGCCACGGCGTATCAACGCGCGTTGCAACACCTGACGCTACCAATGACCGAGCTGGATGCCGCCAATTCGAACTGGTCGTTAACGCGTTCTGCGCTGGAACAACTGGTTCAGTTACGACCGGCAGACAAACAGCGCTTTCTGGAGGCCTGCAAAATGGTGATTGAATCCGACGGGAAGGTGTCTGTCAGTGAAGGGGAACTTTTCAGGGTCATCGCCTGTTTCCTCGAAGTGGCTGTCCCGCCACTGACGATAGATGCTGAATAAAAAATAAAGGCCACATCACTGTGGCCTTATTCATATCACGCGCTTTTTCAGTCTGGCATTGATGAGATCTTCCAGCTGCTTCTGCTCTTTGCAGGCCTGCTCATAACGCTGTTTAGTGCGCCAGCGTTCAAGCACTTTTTCCAGCCCCATCACGCGGGCGTGTTTGTGCTCCAACTGCTTCTGGACAGAAGAACACTGCGCCTGCATGACCGCCTGCTCATGCTCATGGTGACGCAACAGCTTTTGTAACATGGTGTCGACCCGGCTGAGGTTCATCAAGGTCGCGCTATTGAGCACCGGAGTATTAAGCGCAGACTGCCCTGAATGGTTCTTCAGTTTGGCTAACTGCGCCAGTTGAAGCTGGACGTGCGCATGGCGTTGCCGCATCGATTCCAATTGCTGACCGACCTGGTCGCGACGTTTTTCTTCCACCTGCTGAAGGCGACCGACCGCTTTCAGTTTGGCACCGTCATCCATGTGTTACTCCTGTCCCTGGAACAATTGCGCCAATGCACTCAGGCTGGCCGGGAAATCGACCGCTTCATTGGCTGGCTGCTGAAGATAAGCCTTAAGGTGCGGATACATTGCCACCGCCTGATCCAGTTCAGGATCCTGGCCCGGTTGATACCCGCCCAACGGCAGCAACTCTTTGACCTGAAGGTAGTTAGAGTAGAGTTGACGAAACTGATTCGCCACTGTGCTGTGTGCCGTTTGTGTGCACGCGGCCATACAGCGGCTGATCGACGCATTGATGTCGATCGCCGGATAATGCCCTTGCTCTGCGAGCTGACGCGATAACACCACGTGACCGTCGAGAATTGCCCGGGCTGAATCGACAACCGGATCATGCTGGTCGTCCCCTTCCGCCAGAACGGTGTAGATCGCCGTCAGGCTACCGTGCGGGTTTTCACTGTTTCCGGCACGCTCCAACAACTGTGGCAAAATGCTGAAAACCGACGGCGGATAACCACGTGAGGCGGGCGGCTCACCCAGCGACAGAGCAATTTCGCGCTGCGCCATGGCGTAACGGGTCAATGAGTCCATAAGGAGCAAGACGTCTTTGCCCTGATCGCGAAAATACTCCCCAACACGATGGCAAAGTAATGTCGCTCGCAGACGCATCAACGGAGACTCATCGGCCGGCGCCGCAATGATCACCGCTTTTTTACGCGCTTCGGGAGTCAGATTACGCTCGATAAACTCGCGGACTTCCCGTCCCCGTTCACCAATCAAACCAACCACAATCACATCGGCTTCGGTGTTCTGTGTGATCATGCCCATCAGGACACTCTTACCCACACCACTGCCGGCCATCAGGCCAATACGCTGACCTTTGCCGACCGTCAACAGACCATTGATGGCGCGCACACCAACATTTAAAGGGGTGTCGACCGGCCGGCGCTTAAGCGGGTTGATCGGTTTGGGTTCAAGTGAAACACGATCGCCTCCCCTCAGCACCGGCCCATCGTCCAACGCATCGCCCAGACCATTGACGACCCGACCCAGCCACTGCGCACTGATCTGCACCGTGCTGTCCCCTTCCAGTGGCACCACTTTGGCGCCAGCGAACAGCCCACCCAAACGGCGAATGGGCATCAGGTACGCCACACTGTGGTCAAAGCCGACTACCTGAGCTTCAATCATGTCGCCTTCGGCGGTTTCCACCAAACAGCGCTGCTCCAGCTTGAAACGGCAACCGACCGCCTGCAGCATCAGTCCGTTGACTTTCACCAGTCGCCCGGTTACCCGGGCAACCGGAACCGAATCGAGCGAGGCAATGGCCTCGCTCAGACGTTCCGACAGGATTTCGTGCGCCCGGCTGTTACTCATGGCGACCTTCTGTCTGTGTTGGTGCTGGCGCGACCTCATCTAAGAGATGTTGCTTCACGTTATCCATACACGTTTGCAGACGTGAGTCACAGCTGGCGTCGGCTTCGGCCTCTTCCGTGACCAAGTGACAACCGCCGACCGGAAGTTCGTTGTTCGGCACCAGTTTCCAGCTCGCCGGCAAATCCGCATTGATGTGGCTGATGCGTTCCAAATCCTGAGGGTTCAGGTGTACCGTCACTTTCTCTGTTTTGCCTGGCATGGCTTCCAGCGTTTCATCCACCAGCGACAGGATTTGTTGAGGCATCAGGGTCAGTTCAGCACGAATCACCTGCTGCGCGACTTTCTGAACCAGTTCACAGATCATATGACGCTGTTGCTGCTCGCGCTCTGCCTGCCAGCGGGACAAGCTCTTAAACAGTTCACTGACTGGCTTAGTGGCTTCGACAAACATCTGTTTGCCCGACTGTTCGCCAGACACAAAGCCTTTCTGGAAGCCCTCTTTCTGGCCATCCAGTAACCCTTGCTGTTTGCCCTGATCCAATCCCTGACGGAACCCTTCTTCATGTCCCTGCTCCAGCCCTTGCTGAAACCCCTGCTCCAGCTGTTGCTGAATGTCGTGCTGGTTGTCTTGCTGCCAGCCCAGCTCATCGTCAAACTCGTCTGCCACCACTGGCTGAGCCAAAGGCGGAAAACGGTGCAGCCGGTAGCCAGAAGGCGGCAGATTCAATACTTTATTGGTTGGCATGGCTTACTCCACCGTCGGCTCTTCATACAACAACAACTCAATTTCGCCGCCGTCGTCCATCGTACGAACGATCTGCATGATCTCCTGACGGGCCGATTCGACTTTACTGAGAGGCACAGCACCACGCGACTGCATGTTTTCTTCCAGTGCGCTCGCCATACGTTGCGGCATGGAGCGTTTGATCGCCTGTTGCAGCGTGATATCAGCGCCTTTTAATGCCAATGCCCACAGATCCAGCGGGACCTGTTGTACCAACAGATCCATGGTTTCTTCGCGTTGACGACCCAATACCATAAACTCAAACATGTTCTGTTCAATTTCACTCACCACATCTTCATCATGCAGCTTGAGCATTTCCATCAGACCAGCCCGGTCGCCTTCGAAACGGTTGATGATGTCCGCCGCCTGCTTCACGCCCGATAACGGGGCGCTCTGGTTGGCGGAAACTTTCTCAATACAACGCTCGATCAGCTCACTGAGGTCTTTGGCAACCTGATGATCCACATCCTGCAGGCGCGCGATACGGAACAACAGTTCATCGTGATAGTCCTCTGGCAGGAACTTAAGCACTTCTGACGAGCTTTCCGGCGGCAGATAGGCCAGGAAAATGGCTTGCATCTGCGGGTGTTCATTAGTAATAAAACGCGCCAGTGTTTCCGATTCCACCCACTGCAAACGCTGCATATTGTTACGAATCTCATCGCCATACAGGTTGTTCAGCAAGCCTTTGGCCAAATCGTTGCCAAGCGCTTTGCGTAAAGTATTCGACAGATACTCTTTCGACGCGCCGCGAATACCACTGTGCTGGCGGAAATCTTCAAAGAAATTCTGAATCACGTTGCGGGCGCTGTCGCTTTTAATACCGCTCAGTTTTGCCATCGCTTTGGTCACCCGCTGGGTTTCATCGCGGGAGAAATGACGCAGCACTTTAGCCGCTGCGTCCTCACCCATACCCAGCAACACCAACGCGGTTTGCTCAACGTAACTAAGCGTCTGCTTTCGAGTGAATTTTGCTGTGCTCATTGATGTTTACCCATTGTTTCAATACTTCGGCTACGCGCTCAGGCTCTTCGTTAGAGATAAGCTGCAGATGTTTAAGTTGGATTTCCAGCGGCGAGCCCGGAGGCGGCAGCATATCGCTGGTGCTGTCGAGGCCTGAAGAGAACTCAATGCCCTGTTCAGACAGACGACGGTTAAGCGCTTCTTCATGCTCGCGCTCTTCGCGTGTTTGCAGGTTCTCGTAGACCGGTTCTTCCTGCGGCGGCTCGGCAAATTCCAGCTCCTGAGTCATACGATCTGCGCCAGTCAGGTGCATGATCAACGGACGCAGAACAAAGAAAATCATCGCCAGACCCAGCATGCCACCAATCACGTAACGCAATGGTTGCTGAACGGTCGGATCCTGCCACCATGGAATGGATGGCGCTGCATCGATTTCAATCGGCGTAAAGTTAAAGCTCATCAGGCTAAAGCTGTCACCGCGGGTGGCTTCAATGCCTACCGCATCGCGCAGCATCTGCGAGATCTGCTCTTTGTCACCATCACTCCACGCGCTGCCATCCGGGGACGCGGCTGAGTTCAGCAACACAGAAACACTGAGATTTTTCACCTGACCCTGTTGATACTGAGTACGGCGTACACTGCTGCCGACAGCGTATTGACGATTGACTTCCGAACGTGCGTTGGTGTTCTGGCTGTCCTGAGTCGGCACTTCCCCGGTGACGGCCGGTTGGTTGCTCAGCGTGCCCGGAACCCCAAGAGCAATGTTATCAATCGAGTTGTTCTGGATAGTGTGCTCGTTACGTACCACCGGTGCGTTGTCGAGGATTTCCTGCGTCTCTTCAATTTGGCTGAAATCCATATCGGCCGCGACCTGGACACGGAAGTTACTCGGACCGACGATCGGCGTCAGCATGTCGGCGGCGCGCTGGATGATCTGCTTTTCAACGTTCTTCTGATATTCCAGATATTTCGCGTTCACTTTGCCCGCTTCTGCCGATCCCACATCGGCGCTCAACAGACGGCCATATTGGTCAATGACCGAGACAAACTCGGGTTTCATGCCCGTGACACTGCCCACCACCAGATTGATGATCGCCTCAACCTGACCGGTTTTCAGATCTTCACCAGGCTTAAGTTCCAGCATCACCGAGGCTGACGGATTTTCACTGTTCTGGCGCACAAACAGGGTCTGACGAGGAATCGCCAGGTGCACACGTGCGTTCGTCACAGCATTGAGTGAGATGATAGTGCGGACTAACTCACCTTCCAGACCATGACGATAACGGGCCGTCTCCATAAACTGGCTGGTGCCCAGAGAACTGTCTTCTTTCAGAGAATCCAGGCCCGTTGGCAATTGTGCTTTTACGCCTTTGGCCGCCAGCAACATGCGGATACGTGCGACTTCGCCTTCCGGCACCAGCACCTGACCGTTCTGCTCTTGCAGGCGGTAGCTGATCCCTTCGCTTTCCAGTACCGAGACAATCTCACCGGTATCAAAACGTTCCTGCTGGCTGTACAGCGGACGGAAGCTCTGAGTCGAACTCCACAGCGCGACCACGATGATTGCTGCGACAATCGCCGCCAGAACGGCCGACAACACCAGGTTGCGCTGGCTGCTCGACCAAAGCTGTTTCACTTTTGTGGTGAACTCATCCATGCCTTTCGGTGCGGACATACTGCCCGCGCCCGGATTCATAGAGGCTCCTGCTACATGAGTTGAAATGTCTGACATGATTTACACCGGCATCTTCATGATGTCTTCAATAGACGAGACCACTTTGTTGCGCACCTGCATCAAAGCATCGAACGAAAGACTGGCTTTCTGACTGGCGACCATCGCACCGACCAGATCGTCGCTGGCACCGGTTTCTACCGCCGTCATTTTCTGACTGGCGAAAGACTGATGCTGATTCACCACATCCAATACACTGGTCATCGCCTGTGAGAAAGACAGAGGTGCGTTGACCGTTTTCATATCGAGAGGATTCGCGCTGATCACAAAATCAGGCTGAACCTGGTTGGTCATCATGTCCATCTTGGCCAGCATCAGCTGCTCGGCCGATACCGCTTGGTTAATTGGTTGACTTGCCATAATACTTTTTCTCCTTTAGGCAGCCGAGCCCAGCTCCGACTGTAAATCAATACCTTGTTCGCGCATCGCCGCCAGCTTGTATCTCAGCGCGCGGGTTGATACACCAAGGGCATTCGCGGTCTGAGTCCGGTTGCCACCGAACTGACGCAGTTTGTCTAAAATGTACTGGAATTCCGCCTGCTTCTTCGCTTCGATATGACCGAACGCTTCCGAAGGCATCGCCGCAGGCGTGGACGCGGTCACTTCCACCGGCAGCATCAGATCCTGAGCTGTGATGTAATCACCATGACGCATCACCAGCGCACGTTGAATAACGTTTTCCAGTTCTCGGATATTGCCCGGCCAGTGGTACTGACTGAGCGCCGATTTGGCATCATCGGACAGGTGGCATTTGCTGCTGTCCTGATATTTGTTGATGAAGAACTGGCTGATCGGCAGGATGTCTTCCCGTCGCTCGCGCAGCGGCGGCCAGTGCAGCGGCAAAACATCAAGACGGTAATAAAGATCTTCGCGGAACGTGCCCTTTTGCACTTCCTCGCGCAGATCTTTGTTGGTCGCTGCAATCACGCGGATATCCAGTTGGATCGCTTTGTGGCTGCCGACCCGCTCCACTTCACGCTCTTGAAGCACCCGCAGCAATTTGGCCTGAACCGCTGGTGACATCTCACCGATTTCATCCAACAGAATGGTGCCGCCATTGGCCTCTTCGAATTTACCGCTCTGTGAGCCAGTCGCCCCCGTGAACGCGCCTTTTACGTGGCCAAACAGCACCGCTTCCAGCATCGACTCCGGAATCGCGGCGCAGTTAACAGCAATAAAAGGGCCTTCTGCACGAGGTGAATGCTCGTGGACATAACGAGCCAGCACTTCTTTTCCGGTACCGGACTCCCCGGTGATCAGCACACTGGCACTGGTACACGCCGCGCGATGAGCCAGTTGCAATACCTGTTTGCTACGCCAACTTTCAGCAACGATATTGGCCATTGGGCGACCCAGTGCTTCCACCCGACGCAACAAATTAAGTAACTGATTGGACTCAAACGGACGCAATAGATAATCCGTCGCACCCGCTTTCATCGTTTCAGCAGCCAGAATGCCCTGCTCCTGATCCACAATCGCAATGGCAACACCGGCGTTGCGCTGTTTCTGATGGCAAGCCACCCATTCACGTACACACATGTCCGGCAAACTGGAGCTGACCAGAGTAATGGTCGCAGAAACATCGATCAGCGCACTGCGTCCGGTACGGGCATGAGTCACACGGTAGCCCGCGTCTTCCAAGACCTGGATAACCGGCTGAGCGTAATGATCGTTAGGCTCAACCAGCAAAATTTCTGTTTTCAACATCATTGAACCTTAACTGTTTCAGTGGAAGCGGCAGGTACCACACTCTCATTGTCACGAACCAGACGCAGCGTTACCCGACGGTTTTTCGCGCGTCCCTGTTCGGTCTTATTGGTCGCCAGCGGGTAGCGGGCGCCGTGAGCACGCACTTCCAACATCTCCGGTTTCACGCCCAGCGTTTTCAGCTCTGCGGCCACAAGTTCGGCACGCTGACGAGAAATATCCAGATTAGAAACAGTTGAGCCGACGCTATCGGTGTAGCCATCGATCAGGATGCGGGTTACGCGCTTATCCGCTTTAAGGTAGCTAGTCAGTGCTTTAAGGCGACGGGTTTGCGCCGTGGATAAATTGCGCTGACCAAAGGCGAATGACAAAACCACATCCCGAGCTTCGGAATAAGACATGGCGGGCAGATTATCGCGGCAACGGGTAAAGCGACTGATGGCATCAGCAGCCTGCATCGTTGGAATAATCAGTGCCTGAGAGGCGGAAGTTTTATTTCCGCTCAGAGAAAGTTTGATCCAATGACCGGTTTGCATTGCGAGCAATAATTCATCAATGCCCTGAAGAAACCGCGCGGATTGTTTTTCATCCAGTTTTGCGCTGGACAAAGGCACGCTGGAGGAATAAACCGCCCAAGGCGGTGCCTGGTAATATAACTCACCTGAAACAAATTTCTTATTAATATTGCTCAGATCAATTTGAAAAAATAATTTATTATTGGGCAGTGCGCGGAAATAAAACTTCCCTTCCGCTACTTCCGTATGTGTCAGTTTGCATTCAAACTGGTTTCCATTATATATCCACTTCGACAAGTCCATCGGGACTTTTATGTCTTGCTCGGCATAGACAGGGAAAGAAAGGGCAAAGAGCCCTATGCAAGATAAGCCTGAATATATTAAAGCCCTCGAGTGACAGAAATATTTCTTACTTTCCTCTGACTTTTGGTTTTTATAGAAATATGCCAGCGAAAATAAATTTTTGGCATACATAATCATATTGTAATCCTAATCTGACATGGCAACCCAGCGCACAGAACCTTAGAGCAAGGCGGTTCTACAACCTTGTACTCTGGGTAAAAGTTAATAAATCAAAACAAAGATTTAGCTAAAAAACGCTCAATCGGTCCTTTAAGAACCTGTTTTGGAACAATGAGTTATCTATCATCAACTCGTTTGTTCATTTTTTATTCTGACGAATTATTATTATTTGTTATGAAAGCTAACTCCTTTCGATATTTATTTGAAGACCAATTCTTGAAGTTCAAATCAACATGTGAACTAAAGTCACAAACTTAAAATTAGAAACTAAAAAACAATAAAAAAGTCTGTGTAGACTAGCCGCATTAAAACGAAATAGTTCGTAATTGTTAAGAAACGGTAAAATACACATGGAACCACAGATCCATAAATCTATTTCTGAGCCAAAACCACTTAGCGTTGAGTTGCTCGGAAAACCGATTCATATTGTCAGAGATAAACTAGAAAACATTATTCAGGACTCCAGTCACTGTTTAGTGAACGAGTTACAACACTGGCTAAATACGAATCAAGTCGAAGTCGTTTTTAATCAGGTGAGCTTACACACTCTCGCTCCGCTAGAGATGGATAAGTCACTGACGTCGGTATGTCGGCACCAACAAGGCGGTCTCGTGTACGTCTATTGCGACACTCCGCTGCTGATTAAACTGGCTGATCGCTTTTACAACGCTGACCTTGAGCGCAGCAAAGGCACACTGACCAGCAGTGACCTGCGCCTGCAAGAACGCATGACTCGTCACATCATTGACTGGATTGCTCCTGGCGATATGTGGCGTAACAGCGATTTCGAGCTCAGCTACGGGATTGGCCTGAAAACCACACTGGATATTCATTTTGGTGAACACAGCGGCACGCTGACGATGGTTTTTGACAGCCAGTTAATTCAGACCCTGATTGACCAGCTCGATCTGCATCAACAGGACGATCTGCACGATCCGTTCTGTCACGCACTGGAGTCGGCACCGGTAAAACTGAATGTTCTGCTGAGCAAGAAAACCCTGCCACTCAGTGATGTGTTGAATCTGGCTCCCAACGACATTATGCCAATTGAGCTGCTGAGCACGGTGCCAGTCAGCATTGGCAATGAACGCCTGTTTACCGGCCGCGTGGCCGAACAGGAAGGACAACTTGTATTAATTTTGAACGACGATAAGGAATCGCTACGATGAGTGAATCACCTGAAAACAACACCTTTGATGGTGAAGAGCTGAACTTTGATGATTTTCAACTGGAAGACTTCTCCGGCGACGTCGCGACTGAAGCGGCTGAGCGCCCGGAACGCGACCTGAGCTTTTTCAAAAATATTCCAGTGACGGTCACTCTCGAAGTAGCCAGCAAAGAGATTGCACTGGGCGATTTGATGAAAGCGGGCGAAGGCAGTGTCATTGAACTCGACAAACTCAACGGTGAGCCGCTGGACGTCAAAGTCAATGGTTCACTGATGGGGCATGCTGAAGTCGTTGTGGTCAATGAAAAATACGGTCTGCGCCTGATCGATGTGCTGGATTCAGCACTGACGTCGGTTGGTCAGTAAGGTTCAATTCAGATGGAAAAACTGCGTTCCCCATGGGCATGGATGCCTGCCCTGCTGTTGGCGTTGACGCTGGTTGCCATGCCGACGCTGGCAGCCGATAACGGACTGACCATACTCTCCGTCACCGACGGCCAGAGCGAACAGGAATACAGCGTCAAGTTGCAGATTTTGCTGCTGATGACCGCGCTGAGTTTCCTGCCCGCATTCATTCTCATGGCGACCAGTTTTACCCGGATTATCGTCGTACTGGCGATATTGCGCCAGGCACTTGGCTTACAACAGAGCCCGCCCAACCGGGTTCTGGTTGGCATTGCACTGACGCTGACGCTGCTGATCATGCGCCCGGTTTGGAGCGACATTTATCAAAATGCGTTCCAGCCTTACGACAACGGAGAAATCACGCTGATCCAGGCGTTTTCGGTGGCGGAAAAACCCATTCGCCATTTCATGCTGGCACAAACGCAACAGAGTTCACTGGAGCAGATGTTGCGAATTGCCAACGAACCGCTTGATCAGAATGTTGAGGACATCTCGTTTGCGGTGGTACTGCCTGCATTTGTCATCAGCGAGTTGAAAACCGCATTCCAGATTGGTTTTATGCTCTTCATTCCTTTTCTGATCATTGATCTGGTGGTCGCCAGTGTTCTGATGGCAATGGGGATGATGATGCTTTCCCCGCTGATCATTTCGCTGCCGTTTAAGTTGGTGATCTTCGTCCTGGTGGACGGTTGGGCCATGACTGTCGGCACTTTAAGCGCCAGTTTCGGCTAAACGGAGGACCTCATGACCCCTGAGTTAACCGTAACTCTGTTTTCCAATGCCGTGTGGCTGATCATTACCATGGTTGGCGTCCTGGTGGTGCCCGGACTGATTGTCGGTCTGGGCATTGCTATCTTCCAGGCTGCCACACAAATCAACGAACAGACACTCAGCTTCTTGCCGCGTCTGATGGTTACCTTGCTCATGGTGATTTTCGCCGGCCATTGGATGCTGCAAAAAATCATGGACCTGTTCGACTACCTGTTCCATAACATTCCGGGGATGATCGGCTGATGGCACTGACCTTTGCCGAGCTCTCTGCTTGGTTGGGCCAACTTTGGTGGCCGTTTTTTCGCGTTGGTGCGGTGTTTCTTTCGATGCCATTTTTTGGTGACGCGCTGATCCCACTTTGGGTTCGTAGCCTGCTCGCCTTATCTCTGGTGGTGATCACCGCGCCGCTGATGCCCGCCATGCCCGCCGTTGACCTGTTTTCAATGACTTCCCTATACCTGGCCTTTGAACAAGCGGTTTGGGGCCTAATGTTCGGGCTTATCCTGCATATGCTGTTCAGCATTTTCACCACGCTGGGGCAGATTGTTTCGTTACAGATGGGCCTCGGTATGGCAATGATGAACGACCCGGTCAATGGCATGTCGGTGGCGATTCTTGGCCGGATTTTCCTGATTTTCAGCACGCTGCTGTTTCTGGCACTGGAGGGGCACCTGCTGGTCATTGATATTCTGATTCAAAGCTTCACCATCTGGCCGGTCGGATCCGGGATCACCATGCTTTCACTGCAAGGCGTTGTGTCGATCTTCGGCTGGATGTTTGCTTCCTCACTGGCACTGGCCCTGCCGGCGATTGTTTCCATGCTGCTGGCTAACATCAGTTTTGGCGTCATGAACCGCGCAGCACCGGCACTCAACGTCTACGCACTCGGCTTTCCGATGACCATGCTGCTCGGCCTCTTTAGTGTGCTGATCTCTGTGTCCGGAGTGCCGAGCCGGTACACGGCACTGGTGCACGATACACTCAACTATCTGAATACCTTTATGCTGGGGGGCGCATGAGCGAACAATCGTCTCAGGACAAAACCGAAAAGGCTTCCCCCCAGAAGGTCAAAAAAGCCCGCGAACAGGGCCAGATTCCCCGAGCCAAAGAGTTTACCGCTGCGGTCATTTTCCTCGCGGTGGCGATCTACTTCTACAGTCAGTTAGCCACCATTTGGCAGAGTATCTCCGGGGTATTCCGTTTCAATATGGCGCTGACTAAACAAGATCTGGCGACACCGGAAAAAATGGTTGAACAGCTCGGCCACAGCCTCGGCATCGTTCTCGAAATGCTATTGCCGATGTTTGTGGTCATCATCGTGGTGGCGGTCGCCAGTTCGCTGATTCTCGGCGGCTGGATGTTCCGTCCGGCCAACGTGCAACCTAAGCTGAGTAAGCTCAACCCGCTCAATGGCCTCAAGCGGATGTTCTCAACCCGCTCTCTGGTTGAGCTGCTGAAATCTACCCTCAAAGTGAGTGTGATTTTTGCGGTGCTGTACGGCTACCTGGACAATCACCTCCAGCCACTGCTCGGTATGCAACGCCTGCCACTCAGTCAGGGAGTCAGCCTGATCATGACCATTCTGTTCGAAGGTCTGCTGTTGATGGGCGTGGCTCTGCTGATTTTCGGGGTAATAGACATTCCTTATCAGCGCTGGGAGCACCTCAAAGAGCTCAAGATGACCAAACAAGAGCTCAAAGAGGAATACAAAAACAACGAAGGCCGTCCGGAAGTAAAACAACGCATTCGCCAGATCCAACAGCAGTTTGCCCGCCGGCGTATCGACAAAATGGTGCCCACCGCTGACGTAGTGATCACCAACCCGACGCATTACGCAGTGGCACTTAAGTACGACCCATCCCTGTCGGATGCGCCGTTTGTGGTCGCCAAAGGCGTGGATGAAACCGCGATGCACATTCAGCGTATCGCGCGTAAAAATCAGGTGGAAATCATCAACTCGCCGCCGCTGACGCGTTCCATTTATCACACCACCGCGATTGAACAGGCCGTTCCGAGCCAGTTGTACATCGCCGTGGCCCACATTCTGACTTACGTCCTGCAGCTTAAATCGTTTCGCAAAGGCGAAGGTGAGCAACCACTGCCCTTGCCACACTTTTCGATTCCTAAGCACCTGCAGCACTGATTAACCAGCATTAACCCAAGGATAAGAAAGCATGCTTAATCGCTTGAAACAAATTCAGTCGTCGACCAAAGGCTACATCGGGATACCGATTGTGTTGTTGATGGTTCTGGCCATGGTCATCCTGCCATTGCCACCCTTGCTGCTGGATGCGCTGTTTACTTTTAACATCGTCCTGGCCATTCTGGTTCTGCTGGTCAGTACCACAGCTAAACGCCCGCTGGATTTCTCGATATTCCCGACCATTCTGTTGGTTGCAACCCTGCTGCGCTTGACGCTCAACGTCGCGTCGACCCGTATTGTTCTGCTGGAAGGCCACAACGGCGGCGATTCCGCCGGTAAAGTCATTCAGGCGTTCGGTGAAGTGGTGATCGGCGGTAACTATGTGGTTGGTATGGTCATTTTCGTCATCCTGATGATCATTAACTTTGTGGTGATCACCAAAGGTGGCGAACGGATTTCCGAAGTATCGGCACGTTTTACCCTGGATGCCTTACCGGGTAAGCAGATGGCCATCGATGCCGACCTCAACGCTGGTCTTATCGATCAGGAGACGGCCCGCCAACGCCGCCGTGAAGTGGCCAATGAAGCGGACTTCCACGGTTCAATGGATGGTGCGTCCAAATTTGTGCGCGGCGATGCCGTTGCCGGCTTGATGATCCTGTTCATCAACATCATCGGCGGTATCAGCATTGGTGTGTTTGAGCACGGCCTGCCCGCGTCTGAAGCGTTTAAAACTTATGCTTTGCTGACCATCGGTGACGGTCTGGTTGCCCAGATTCCGTCCCTGCTGCTGGCGACAGCTGCTGCTATCATCGTTACCCGCATTAACGACAGCGATAATGGCATGTCGGAGACCATGCACAAGCAACTGCTGGCCACCCCGACCACACTGTTCACTGTTGCAACCATTATGCTGGTAATCGGCCTGGTTCCGGGTATGCCTCACTTGGCATTCTTCACCTTTGCAGCGGCGCTCGCCTTTGCGGGCTGGCGTCAGAGCAAAAAGCCGGTTCACGATCCGCAAATCGAAGAAGTGGAAGCCCTGTCACAGGCGATGCAGGACGACGATGCCCCGCTGACCTGGGAAGACATTCCCCACGTGCATACGCTATCGCTGGCTTTGGGCTACCGATTGGTTCACCTGGTGAACAAAGAGCAAGGTGCCCCGCTGACCCAACGTATCCGCGGTGTCCGACGTAACTTATCGGAACAGGTCGGCTTCCTGCTACCGGAAGTGCGTATTCGCGATAATCTGAGCCTCAAACCGAACCAGTACACACTGTCGCTTAACGGTGAAGTGATTGAGCAGGGCTTTATTGAACCTGAACGTCTGATGGCAATTGCGGTCGGTGACACCTACGGCGAAGTCGACGGCATTCTCGGCAGCGATCCCGCTTATCAGTTGCCGGCAGTCTGGATTGAGCACAACGACAAAGCGAAAGCGCTCAATATGGGTTATCAAGTGGTGGACGACGCCACAGTGATCGCAACGCATATCAGCAAAGTCATGAAGTCGCACCTGGCAGAATTGTTTAATCACGATGACGTAGAAGCCATGAATCAGCGCCTTACTCAACAGGCTCCGAAACTGGCCGAAGCCTTGGGCGCCGCGCTGAATCCGGCGCAGCAGCTCAAAGTTTACCGTCAGCTGCT
Source organism: Vibrio proteolyticus NBRC 13287 (assembly GCF_000467125.1). GTDB lineage: Bacteria > Pseudomonadota > Gammaproteobacteria > Enterobacterales > Vibrionaceae > Vibrio > Vibrio proteolyticus. The sequence goes on from NZ_BATJ01000003.1 coordinate 154,748, forward strand.
GCTGGATCAGGTACCACTGAAAGATATCCGTACCATTGCCAACACCATGTTGGAGTCATCGGAAAACACCAAAGACCCCATTCTGCTCGCCGCCGATGTCCGCTGCGCGCTGCGCCGCACTTTGGTCAACCTGATTGCCGGCCAGAAAAACGAAATCAGTGTCTATGCATTGTCGGATGAGCTTGAGCAAATGCTGATGACCTCACTGCAGCAGGCTCAGGCCAGCGGCGCAGTGATGCTGGACAGCTTCCCTATTGAACCGAATATTCTGAGTCAGTTCCAACAGAACCTGCCGTTGATCCGCCAACAGCTCAAACAACAGGGTCTGGCGCCGATTTTGTTGGTTATGCCGCAACTCAGACCTTTAATTGCCCGTTATGCCCGCAGTTTCACACAGGGTCTGGCGGTCTTGTCTTACAATGAAATCCCAGAAAACAAACAAATCAACGTGGTAGGAAACCTTGGCTAGTCTTATATCAAATCAGGCAATGTATCATTACTTGCGCGAACTGATTGAACAATATGTCGTCACGGATGACGACAAAATTATCTTTGAAGCTTTTCTGCAAAATGATGTCCGACACGCCTGTCAGGCGATTCGTGATGCGTACAGCGGTGAAGTGGAGTATCAACACCTCACTCTGCGCTTTGGCAACCGCAGTGAACAGAGTGTGTATCAGTTTGACCTGTCACAGACCATGCAGTACTGCCTGGATCTGTACAGTCTCTACCTGGCGCTGCGCCAGACCCGCTTTCAAATGGAAACGTTTCATCCGGATCTGATCAGTAACGTGGTTGTGCCGATCCGGATGAGTGCTTTGCTGTGGGAGCCGGGGCTGGAATTTCTCCATCAGATTTTCCGTCATCATCAGGATGCGTTTGCCCATGTGATTCCATCCCTGCAGATGACACCGGAAAACTTTACCCAGGCAGACAGCACCGAGCTGGTAGAGCAAATTCGTACTAACGCCTATGCGTTGTGGTTCGAATTGTGCGCGCCCGGCGAACACTTCGAGCCCTACGCCGACTTTAAACCGGACATGATCAAACTCTCCTTTACGCTGGAAAGTAAAGAAGATCGCAGTAGCTTTCTGCCCATTATACGTTTTCTGCGTAAACACCGTTTGAGCTGGACCGCCGGACGCGTTGCCAGTCAGATAGAGCTGAACCAGTGCAAGCTGCTGGGTGCAAGCCACTATTTTGGTTACTTCAGTGATATTCCGACCTCTGTGTCTTTCCGCTCTTTCGATGAAGCCGACAACGAGGAATGTCGCTAACCCCAATAAAAACGCGAATTAATGGAATTGAGATCACCAAAAACCACCTAATTTCATTAATTCGCTATTTTTTTTCAACCCCGATTAAATCCTGCCAAACAAGTAACCGCCTCTAGTTAGTGACCAGGGAAATTCCCAGAGCCTGAAAGACAGTTAGCAAACCAAGGAGACTAAGATGGCTTTATCTATGCACACTAACTACGCTTCACTAGTAACTCAAAACACGCTAAGCAATACAAACAACCTACTGAACACTGCAATGGAGCGTTTGAGTACTGGTTACCGTATTAACTCAGCAGCGGATGACGCAGCGGGTCTACAAATCTCTACCCGTCTTGAGTCTCAAACTCGCGGCATGAGCGTAGCAATGCGTAACGCACAAGACGGCATCTCTATGATGCAAACCGCTGAAGGCGCGATGGATGAGATGACTAATATCGTTTACCGTATGAACGATCTGGCAACTCAAGCATCAAACGGTTCAGCCTCTGCTGCAGATAAAACTGCACTGAACAGCGAATACCAACAGCTGAACGAAGAACTGGCGAACATCATGAGTTCAACCAACTTCGGCGGTCAGAAAATGTTCCAGACCACAGGTTTTGCGGCTGGCGCAGTGAACATCCAAATCGGTACTAACTCAGGTGAACAACTGGCTATCGACGTATCGACAGCAATCGGTGACCTGAACACAGCTGTAGGCGCTGCAGGTGGCTTTGCTCTGGGTAGCATCGCAACAGAAGCTGACGCACAAACTGCACTGGACACGTTGACTGGTGAATTCGGTGACGCAGGCGTTCTGGCTCAAATTGGTACAGTACGTTCAAGCTTTGGTGCGAACATCAACCGTCTAGAGCACACTATCGTTAACCTAGGCAACATGGTTGAGAACACATCTGCTGCGAAAGGCCGTATCACTGATGCAGACTTCGCTGTTGAATCTTCCAACATGACTAAGAACCAGATGCTGATGCAAGCCGGTACTACAGTTCTGTCTCAGACTAACCAGCTGCCAGGCATGGCAATGTCTCTGCTTCGCTAAGACGCCTCCTGATTCTTATCTACTCCAGTTACGCAAAGCCTCCTTCGGGAGGCTTTTTTTATACCTGTGCTTCCCTCTCAGCCCCGGCGGCCCAGCTTAATTCTATGTCCATTCCGGTCGCCCTACTTATAGAGGAAAGTTGTTCAGCCCTTTCAGGAAAAAGCGGAATTGCCCATTAGGAAGCAGCACTTCCGCTTTCGACACAAAAACAACTTAATACATTGAATTTAAAGACTTTAATTACTGGCACACATCTTGCGATTTAGCAATTCAATTACTAACGATTGATGAATCGGCCTGATGATGGGTCATCAGTCTGAGTTACAGGGAGCAACCCGATGAGTTCATTCGATCCAATTAACATGGCCACCCAACTGGCCACGTATGACGTTCAACCATTCCAGAAGCGTTACCAGATGCAGGCGGACAAATACCAGTCGCAGTTGACCGCGCTGGGTAAAGTGGAAAGCGCACTGCGCGACTTCCGCTCTGCCGTCGATGCAATGAACAGCAGTACCAGCAGCATCATCAAAAATACCGCCACCTTGTCTCAGGATGGGTATTTGTCGGCGAACGTTGACGCGAAAGCTCTGGTCGGCAACTACCAGATCTTCGTAGAGCAGATCGCGACCGCGCACCAGGTCTCAACCAGTATGCCGGCTGACTTGGATGCCACAACCGAAATCCCGACCACAGGAACGCTGGAGTTCACCATCAACGGTGAGAGCATGACGCTGGATCTGTCCACGGTCGATAGCGACGGCGATGGTAAAGCCACCATGGCGGATCTGATTTCGACCATCAACAACGACAGCAACAACCCGGGTGTAAACGCCACGCTGGTGCGCTCAAATGGCCAAACCCACTTCATGTTGTCCAGCACAGAAACCGGTGTCGAGAACCAAATCAACGTGTCTGCCTCAGGAACGGGAGCCACTTGGTTTGAAGATGCCTTCACCAACCTCAATGAAATCAGCGCACCTCAGGATGCTGTCATCTGGCTGGGCGCGAAAGACACGGGTCTGAAACTGACTAACGCCAGTAACACGTTCAAGGGTGTGATTGACGGGGTGGATGTCACGGTCAACAAAGCGCAAACGGCTGGCGAGAGCCCAATCGGCATGACCATTGGTGCCGATAACGAAGCGACCAAAGAGCAGGTCAACAAATTCGTCGACGCCTATAACACGCTGATGTCGACCATCGATGAGTACACCTCCATCGGTGGCGAAGACAAAGCGCGTGGCGTTCTGGCGAGCGACCCGACTTTGCGTTCGATCGAAAGCCAACTGACCAGTTTGGTACGTGGTGAATACAACGGCATGCGTCTGAGCGAAGCCGGCATCAGCATCGATCGTAACGGCAAAATGAAACTGGACGCGAAGAAGTTTGAGGCAGCGCAATCCAACAATGGCGCCGCGCTGGAGGCGATGTTTAACGGCGACGGTAACCTGCTTGATTCCATTGATGACATGGTGGAGCCGTTCCTTAAGTTTTCATCTGGCCTGTTCTCTTCTCGCAAAGATGCCCTGAAACAAAACATCAGCCGCATCGACGACAAGCAAGCCAACCTGGAACGCAAATACGACATGGCGTACGACCGCTATCTCAAACAATTCACTCAAATGAACACCCTAATGACACAGATGAACCAAACCATGTCGATGTTTGGGTAAGTCTATTCAGGAGAAGTACTTATGCTAATGGATTCCGGCTACGACTCATATCAGCAGGTGGATCTGGATGCCCAGGCCGCCGCCGCTAACCCTCACCAGTTAGTGGTGATGCTGATTGATGGCCTGCTTGACGAAATCGAACGAACCCGCGGCCATATCGCCGCGGCTCGTCTGGCCGAGAAAGGCACCAGCATCAATAAATGCATGAACATACTGATCGGTCTCGACAGTGCGCTGGACGAAGAGAACGGCGGTGAAATCGCACAGAATCTGCATCAGTTGTATGACTTTTGCCAGATTGAGCTCTACCAGGCCAGCGTCCAGAACGACGTCGACAAACTGGCCAATGTAGAAAAAGTAATGGCGAATATTCGAGAAGGATGGGTAAGTTTTGGCAAGCACGCATAAAGTCTCTCCCGAGCGATTTCGTCATCTGTCAAAGCTGATGCAAATTGCGACCAAAACCGAGGACTGGCATGCCCTGAAGCGCTACGACTTACAGTTGCGCGAATTGCTGACCAGTCATAAAGCGTATTTGAGCGATCCTCAACTGGCACCGGAAATTGCCCGTGCTAAGGCCATTCATCAGGAGGCATTCGACGCCTTGGAAAAGGCCACTGGCGAACTGCGTCAGGAGATGAACAAGGTTAACGCTCAGCAAGAGCGTGCCATGGCATATCAACTGGCGATGACGATGGAGTAACCGCATGATCACTACCTCAACCCTAGCCTCATCTGCGGTGAAATCAGCGGGCGGTGAAACGGGCAAAGTGCATGAAGCGCGAGTGTTCGGCGAATCGACACCAGCAAGCGGCGCATTTCGTCTCGGCCAACCATCGACAGCGATGGATCCCGCATTGTCGTTCACGCAAAACGGTGAGCACTCAACAGGCGAATCGCAGCAAGATGACACGCAACAGGACATTCTGACGCTGCTGCTCAGCGGGCTGACCAGTGCTGCGACTCCAGAACGGAATCCGCTTCACTCCAGTGCACCAGCCAACGAACGTCTCGGCCAGATGAAGATCCACGGCGAGCACGCGGCGGTGAATCAACATCGTGCAGACACGGCGGTCACAGCGCAGACAAGTGAGCTGCGCCAGAGCCACACCCAGACAGCGGCCTCCGTGAGCGAGCTGCCCAGCCAAGTCAAACTGACGTCACTGAGCAATGATGTGTTGTCGTATGGTTCGTCTCAGCCATTGGCGCAACCACTAATGGCCGGTGCCGCATCGGCTCAATCTCACACCCTGCAAAGCGCGGCCACAACCGCAGCCTCAGCAACCAGCACCCCTCAGACCGCAGAATGGGCCAGCATGCGTATTGATACTCAGGCCGGACGCTGGGGCGAGCAGATGATGCAGGTGTTGCACGACAGAGTCTCTTTGCAAGCGCAACAGAACCTGCAAGAAGCCAAAATCCGCCTGGACCCGCCAGAGCTGGGCAAACTCGATCTGCTGGTGCGGGTGGAAGGCGATCGCCTCAGTGTTCACATTAACGCGAATGCCAGTGCTACCCGCGAAGCGCTGATGCAGGTTTCCGAGCGTCTGCGCGCCGAATTGCAGGACCAGAACTTTGTCCATGTCGACGTTAATGTCGGTTCGGATCAAGACGATCAAGCCAGTCCCTATTCACCAACAGACGAGCAGGCCACCATATTTGCCGCGCGCGATCTGCGTGAAAACAACTCTCACACATTTACTTCTGACCACTGGCTGAACACCCAAGCCTGATTGATAACGAGGATAAGGTCATGACCAAACAACAATTGATTGCCGCTTTCATCGCAATGATCGTCACCAGCGCCCTCGTATCGGCCATTACCCTCGTGGGTGGTGTCTGGTATCTGAAAAAAGCCAACCAGGACGATTCCGCTGACTTTTTTGAAGGCTCCTCCCTGTCGTTCCTGACGGAAGAACCTAAGCCCGTCAACACGCCAAGTTTTCACGCACTGGATAAAATTGTCCTGAGTGTCAAAGGTAAGAAACAATCGCACTTCGTGATGTTGGAAGTGGCGGTCGAAACCCGTCGTCCGGAACGCATCAAGGACATTGATGACTACATGCCGGTCGTCCGCAACTCGCTGCTCAAGCTGTTTGCTGATAAATCCTTCGACGATCTGCAGCGTGAAGGCGCGATCGACGATTTGCAAAATGAAGTGAAACAGACTCTGCTGATGGCCTTCGCCAAAACAGACATTGTTCGCGACATCGATGACGTGCTGCTCACCAAATACGTGGTGCAGTAAAGGAGCACCTCTATGTTGGATATGAACTTACAGGAAGGCTACAACGCCACGGAGGAGATCGCTTCACCGTCGGTGCCTATCGATGAAAATCGCCTGTTACAAAAGCATCAGATCCTGGTTAAGCGCGTGGTGAATCAACTGCGTGCCCACGCCAACACGCATTGCGGCGTGGAAGACATGCAGCAAATCGGACTGATTGGCCTGCTCGAAGCGGGACGTCGGTATGGCAACATTGACGACGCCAACTTCCCTGCATTTGCGGTATGCCGTATTCGTGGCGCCATTCTGGATGAGTTGCGTCGCCTGGACTGGCGTTCTCGTAAAACCCGTCAGCAGGCCCACGAACTCAACGACGTGACCCGGGATCTGACCCGTAAACTCGGACGTCAGCCCACCGATGCGGAGATCATCAAAGCACTCGGTACCGACGTCCGAGACTACTACTCGCGTCTGAATGCGTCACTGGCTGGTGAAATGCAAAGCCTGGATCAATTGATTGAGAACGGCGTCGAAAGCCATATTGACAGCCACTATGACGGCATGGCTCACGAGCAAATCCGTCGCAGTCTCGATCAGGCGCTGACCAGGCTACCAAAGCGCGACCAACTGCTGCTGACGCTGTTTTACCAGCACGAACTTAACCTACATGAAATCGCCCTGGTTCTGGAGCTGACGCCACCGCGCATCTGTCAGTTGCACAAGCAGGCGCTGAAACAACTTAACCAATACTTGTCCAGTTAGGAGTCACTGATGCAAAAGTTTTTTGGTGCAATTACAGTCTTGATATGTGTCTTTGGCGGCTACGTCTGGGCAGGCGGCAGCCTGGCCGCGATCTGGCAGCCCGCGGAACTGCTGATCATCGGCGGTGCCGCGCTCGGTTCGTTGATCATCGGTAACCCACCTCAGGTGCTCAAGGAGATGCGCCGTCAGGTGAAAATGATCATCACTCAGCCGAAAGATGAACAGGAGTATTACATGGAGCTGATGGCCGTGCTGAAGATTCTCTTGGAAACCGCACGCAACCAGGGCTTCAAATCACTCGACAGCCACATTGAGACACCGGAACAGAGCTCGATTTTCCTCGCTTACCCGAACATCGCCTCGGATCACCGCCTGATCTCTTTTATTACCGATAATTTGCGTTTAATGGCTATGGGCCAAATGTCGCCTCATGAATTAGAGGGACTGCTGGAACAGGAAATCGACGCCATTCAGACCGATCTGCTGCTGCCATCACGCTCGATGCAGCGCACAGCAGAGGCTCTGCCTGGCTTCGGTATTCTGGCCGCAGTGGGTGGCATCATCATCACCATGCAGGCGATTGATGGGTCGATTGCCATGATTGGCTATCACGTTGCCGCTGCTCTCGTGGGAACCTTTATCGGGATTTTTGGGTGTTACTGCTGTCTGGATCCGGCAAGTAACGCTATGGCCCAGCGCGTTAAGCGCAACATGACAGCGTTTGAATGCGTGCGTGCAACCCTGGTTGCCTACGTCGCGAAAAAACCAACGCTGCTGGCAATTGACGCGGGCCGTAAACATATTCAGCTAGACATCAAACCCACCTTTAACCAAATGGAGAAATGGCTGGCTGAACAGGAGGGATAATGCAAAAACAAGAACATGTGGTGTTCAAACGCAGCAAATCAGAGTCGCACGATGAACTTCACGGTGGCGCATGGAAAGTCGCATTTGCCGATTTTATGATTGCGCTGATGGCCTTGTTTCTTGTGCTGTGGGTCATGCAGGTGGTGGACAAAGAAGAGCGTAAAGCGATCGTCGCTCACCTGCACAGCTCCAGCGTGTTCGACAAGAGCTATGGCAATCCCTTTGATACCTCGCAAAGTATCTCTCCGATTGATCTGGCGGCTGAGTCTTCTGTACCCAGCCGTCATGATTCAAACCACACCGTCACCTCGTTTTTCCGTGGTGATGGTGACGGACCGGAGTCGGACTCGCTGATCCCGGGCAACTTCGATACACAGGAGCGCCTGGCGGTACTGGCGAAAGTTGTGGAAGAGATGGTGCGTCAGATCAATGCTCAGGGTAACGTCAACGTCACTGTGACACCGCAAGGCCTGCGCATTGTGCTTCAGGACGACTACAAACAGAACATGTTTCGTCGTGGCGGCGCTGAGCTGACCCCGTTTTTTGAAGACCTGTTGCTGGCGCTGGCGCCAGTGTTCAAGCGAGTCAGTAACCCACTGATCATCAGTGGCCATACCGACTCCACGCGCTTCAAAAAACATTTCAGCAATCGCTCCAACTGGGAACTCTCCGCCTCCCGTGCAAATGCTGCCCGGCAGACGCTGGTCTCAGGCGGCATGCCGGAAGAACGTGTTTTGCAGGTTGCGGGGATGTCTGACCGTGCTCTGATCAACGAAACTGAGCCGGATGCGAGCGAAAACCGCCGGATTGAACTGTTTGTGCTGACCACGCCTGCAGCCGAGGTTCTGGAAACCTTGTTTGGCCAGCAGTCTGACAGCGAGTTACTCAAAGCCAGGGAAAAGGCGCAGTTTAATCAACCAGTTATTCGTCAAGAGACGATCAACTATCCTATACTCTCTGAGCAATCAGAGGAAACCCTGCAGAATCTCTAAGCAGAGACTCTGACTTTCCTTTACCGCCCTGTCTACAGGGCGGTGAATCTCCCAACCCTGTTCGTTACTAATGGAAGATCCGAGCAAGTTATGTATCAACACTCTGGCGACGCACCAAAAAAAGATGGGTTACAGAAAGCCTTACTCTGGCTAATCGTGATTGATTACTGCCTGCTGACGCTGTTTCTCAGCCAGTTAGCAAACCTGACCCTCAGAGCCGGCACTGGTATCAGCACCTTACTGGTTCTGTACAACGTGCTGTTGTCCTCGCTGTGCTTTCAACGCACCAGTAAGCGGGACTCCTACATTATCTACCCAACCCTTTCAGCCACCTTGTTGGCGTTTACCTTCTTCCTGTACTTTTTCTTTCTGATTTAGTGACAGGCATTCACACCGTCTGTTCAGCAGACAAAGAATGCGCCTCAATACGCCCTGTCATCTCTTCGTTCTGGTTTTAACACACCTTTTTCTCTCCCTTTTATTCACCAGACGGACACGCCAAAACCCGGTCTTCAAGTGACAGGCTTGAACCGGGTGGCAAAGCTTTTGGTTGTCGAACACAACCATTCAGATAAGTACCTGTAGCCACATATTATTGATGGCTGATGGCCGACAAAACCGTCTAGTCTGGAAACGGAATAAACTCATCTTCATCACCAGGCACCGTGGCAAAATGACCGGCTTTCCAATTCTCTTTTGCTCTGTCAATCAGCGCCTTATCTGTAGCAACAAAATTCCACTCCATGTAACGGGGTCCTATGGCCTCGCCGCCAACCAGTGCAATCACACTGTCTTGGGTTGCCATGACTTCCACGCCAGAGGAGCCATCCAAAATGGCCATCGAGTGCGCCTCCAGCTCCGTATCCTTGAAACGAACATGACCACTAACCACGTACACCCCTCGTTCTGGCACATCGGGTAGCACCAGTGTTCTTCCCGCCTCAATGCTCGCTTCGATATAGAGTGTTGGCGAGTACGTCATGACGGGCGAAGTGCGTCCATAAGCCGAACCAATCAGGATCCTGATGGACACACCGTCATTCAGGATGAAGGGAAGCTGTGCCTGATCATAGTGATAAAACGCCGGCGTCGTTTGCTCTTGTTCTTTGGGTAAAGCCAGCCAAAGCTGAAGTCCGTTCAAGGTGTTATTGGCGGTTTTGATTTCCGGTCGTTGCCGCTCCGAGTGCACAATGCCATCACCGGCCACCATCAGATTAATGTCACCGGGAAGAACCCGAGCTTCAGTGCCCAGCGAGTCACGGTGGAGCATCTCCCCTTCAAACAAATAAGTGACCGTGGCTAAACCGATATGAGGGTGAGGTCTGACATCAACGCCCTGTCCGGGCGCAAAGGTTGCAGGCCCCATGTGATCAAAGAAAACCCAAGGTCCAATGCTTCTGCATCCTTTGGTCGGAATCGTTCTACGAACGCAAAATCCACCCAGATCTTTGTCTTTGGGCGTTAATATTTTTTTTACCGCATCACAACCATCAGACACGCCGCAAGGCAGTTCAAGCTCTTGATTCAGGTTACTCATCATCGTTTTCCGTTAACGCAAAAAGGGGATCACTCCCCCTAAAAATAGCTGACTTTCCAGCACTGTGTTTAGTTACCAGCCAGTGTTGTGTAGCTTGTAATAAGATTGCGATAATCCGGGATATGGTTTGAGAACAACGTGCCCAAGCCTTCAATATCGTTGCGCCAGTCTCTGTGAAGCTCACAAGCGGCGCCAAACCAAGTCATCATCTGAGCCCCCGCCTGAGACATGCGCTCCCAAGACGCGTCACGAGTCATCGGATTGAATGTGCCGGACGCATCTGCGATCACAAAGACTTCATACCCTTCTTCCAAAGCCGATAGCACAGGGAACGCGACACATACCTCGGTGACCACACCGGCAACAATCAGCTGCTTCTTACCGGTTGCTTTGACAGCAGAAACAAACTCCTCGTTGTCCCACGCATTGATTTGTCCCGGACGAGCAATATAAGGCGCATCAGGAAACATCTCTTTCAGTTCGGGAACCAATGGTCCGTTTGGACCAGTCTCAAAACTGGTCGTTAAAATGGTGGGCAGATTGAAGTACTTAGCCATATCGGCCAGAGCCAATACATTATTTTTAAACTTATCAGGCTCAATATCCCGTACCAGCGATAACAAACCGGCCTGATGATCAACTAACAATACCGCTGCATTGTTTTTATCCAAACGGTTGTATTTAAAGCCCATATTCGACTCCTTAACTATAAAGTTTTCGCTATTTTGGGCCAGAATTGACACGCACCTAAACGACCATATCTAAGGTCTGCAATCACCTGGATAATGTCAGTTCCTGCCTCATCGATTGCACAGCAAACATACCGTCTTCGCCGATGGCATCGCTGCGTGATAGTTTGCCTTATATACAATAAACAGGATTTCTGCCTCTCAGTAAGAAAGCCATTTCCTATCCGCTGCGATGCTTTTTGGTTGACGATATTCACAACAGCGTTGATGGCCTATTCCATGTACAACGCCTATACAGATAATACATTTGGCACAATAATCCGGTAGACTGCTAAAATGCGAATCAGTGTTCCATATATAGGACAATAAAATGCAAGATCTCAACGATCTGTATTACTTTGTTCAGGCTTGTGAATACGGTGGCTTTGCCCCGGCAAGCCGGGCATTGGGAATCCCAAAATCCAAACTAAGCCGACGAGTCGCCGGACTGGAGGAACGCTTAGAGACCAAATTGATTTATCGCTCTACCCGCAGCTTTCACCTCACGGAAGTGGGACAAACATATTTCCAGCACTGTAAAGCGATGTTGATCGAAGCCGAATCGGCTCAAAATGCCATCGACTCACTCAAATCTGAGCCAAGAGGGACAATCCGGCTAACTTGCCCTATTGCGTTATTACATGCCCATGTTGGCTGCATGCTGGCCGACTTCATGATGAAATACCCAGAGGTTAATATCGTACTGGAAGCAGCCAATCGCCGTGTGGATGTGATCTCAGAAGGCATTGATGTCGCCATTCGAGTCCGGCCAGAGCCCATTGAGAACAGTGAACTGGTGATGAGGGTATTGGCCAGGCGCAGCTTGCGCCTCGTTGCCAGCCCAGCCTTAGTCCGTCAATACGGCGCGCCAGACCAATTGAGTGACTTGGCCAACTGGCCCAGCTTGGGCGTTGGCCAAGCTCAACATCAGTTCGTGTGGCACTGGCAATCTCCCGAAGGCCGCAACATGGAAATCGCCTATAAGCCCCGCTTGATCACCACGGATATGGTGGCATTGAGAAATGCGGCGCTAGCGAGCGTTGGTGTGGTACAGCTACCAACGCTGATGGTGACCGAACAACTGCGCGACAATACTTTGATTTCGTTACTTCCCGACTGGACGGCGCCTGCAGAAATCATCCATGCCGTTTACCCTTCCCGCAGAGGACAGTTGCCCGCGGTCAGAGCTCTAATTGATTACTTAGTGGAGTGTTACAAGAGTTTTGAGGAGCAATAAAAAAGCACCCATTGTCAGTCACAATGGGTGCTTTTTGTTGGTGCGCTAAGCCGTCATTCAGTCCGACGAACACTGGCCTACATTGTACTATTTCAACAACGCAACAACGGTGTGACGCTTGACATTGGCCTGCGCATTCAATGCCTTGAAGGTGGCAGTGAACTGACCCGCTGAAGCGTGCAGTTCGTCCAGTTTCTGATTGACTTCGCGGTTGGAAATCACAGGCGTCTGCTGACGCAGCGTCTGCATATTAGCCGTGAGTTCTGAGTGGAAATCTCTGGCCTGTTCCAGCCCGGTCTGCACCTGGCGCAAATGCTGATTAACTTTGGCGATGCCCTGCTTAACGCCTTCGCGAGTACTCAGATCAAAGCTCAATTCAGCGATGCCATCCGGCTCGGATTTCAGATTCAGCGCGTTGGCCTGCCCGGCAGGAAAACGGTGCCCTTGCCCCGTGACCAGCACTTTTTTCTGCATCTGCTGATACGATTTTTCCGACGCTTCAAATACGATGGTGCCATCTTGCGCCAGTGACGCGCGCATGCCCATTGGGATCAGGCTGCGGTCAAGCATTTTGATGGTCCGCTGACTGTCCGCCTGGCCATCAAACTGAATCATCACCGACTTGCCCTGCGGAAAATCGAGACGAATCTGCTCGCTGCGATCACTTAGGCGATGCACATTCAGGCCAGGGATAGAGAAGCGGCGTAGATCCGCCTGATCCAGCTTAAGCCTCAGCTCATTGTCCACCACGCGTTTGCCATCAAAACGAGACTGGTCCAACACCTGCTCAATATTGTGCTTGGCACGACTGAGATTCTCTTTCAGGTTCGGCGTGTTGTGAGCGCCCTGGTTCATCGCTTGCGTCAGACTGCGTTTGATGGTCGTCAGCTCTTTACCAACGTACTGCAGTGAGCGGCTGGCAATCTGCACCGCTGTTGCGTTCTGCTGGCCTTTGGTCACCAGCACGCCCGACATCGAATACGACGGTGCCGTGGTCACCGTCTGTGGTTTTATATAGCGCTGGGTAATCGCTGTACTGTCGTCCGCAGAGCGCGACGGCGCAATTGAAGCCTGCTCCTGTCCGGTGAGTCTGATACTATGCGGACGGACCTCGACGGTACTCATTGCCATATCTGTGTTCCTTGCCCTTAAATGCGGTCAAATAGATTGAGATCGTTGATTTTTACGTAGCTCGCCTGCGTCGCCTGCAAAGCGGCCATGTAATTGCTCAGACGAACCGACGCTTCGGCGTAATCCAACGCCGATAAATCGCTGGTGACTTTATCGACAAACAGCTTATTTTCAGCATGCGCCCCATCCATCAGATCGAGGTTGTTGTGGCGGCCGCCGATTTCTGTCATCGCAGTCAACGTATTCGCCAACGTACCATCAATCGCATCCAGAGTGTTTGCAACTTCGGTCTGGAAATTTGGACTCGGTGCCTGAAATTCGGCTACCAGTACATCAATCTGGTTGAGTACGTTGGCGCCACCGCCCAGTTCAAGGATTTCCTTGGCCGTCATATTGGATTCCATCGTGACGCCTTTGGCGACTGTCACCACACGCTTGTCGGCATTCCCATCGATCACATAGCTGCCGCCACCGTTAGATACTGCGGGTATATCGGATTTTGTGCCCGAAAACAAAAAGTGGCCTTCTTCGTCCTGAGCATTGAAAGAGGACATCACCGAGTCACGCAGACTTTGCAGCTCAATAATCATACCCGAACGGTCTTCTTCGGTGAGCGTGCCGTTCGCTCCCCACAACACCAGTTCACGCATACTTTTCAAGCTTTCGCTGACGGAATCCAGATACACTTCCTGGCTCGACAGCGTTGTTTTTACGTTGGCGATGTTATCTTTATATTGGCCAATCGCACTGTTTTCCCGGTCAAGGTTGAGCAGTTTGATCGATGACATCGGATCATCCGACAACTTGGTCAGGCGATCACCGGTCGACATTTGCTGGAGTACCTGCCCCAGACCGGCATTGTTGATCTGCAGACTCTGCAGCATCATTTGACTGAATTGAGTATCACTGATTCTCATAGGTTTTTCCTGCTTATCAGAACAGTTGCAGCACAGAGTCGAACAGTTGGTTCGCGGTGCTGATCACTTTCATGTTGGCGTTGTGAGCATTGGCAAAGGTCATCAGGTTGGCCGCCTCTTCGTCGCTGTTCACCGCACTGACGTTGTTGCGTGCTGCTATCGCCTGTTGATTCATGGCATTTTTGGCCTGGTAATCAGAACTGGCCTGACGCGCTTTGATCGCCGTTTCACCAACCATGGAGGTGAATGCATCGTTCAATGTCAGCGAGCCAAAGCCACTGATCGCGACTGGCTTATTGCTAAGCGCAATCAGCGCCGTCAACACGTCACTGTTCCCCGGAGCGCCATCACCTGACAAAGCCAGTTGCTCGGGCTCCAGTTCGGTGATGTTGAGGCTGGTCGCCGGATGAGCCGGGTCATAGCTGAATAGCGGCGCACCGACGTTGCCGTTGAGATCCGTACCTGTGGCCAGCACCGCGTTGAATTCATCTGCCAACGCAGCGGCCATTTCATCAATGGAGACCTGGTAAGGCTTGAGCACTTCTTTTTGGTAATCGTTCATTGCGCCCAGCTCACCACCGACCGAGCCATTGATGGCGAAAGTCTGATTGCCAAAGGCCACCTGCAGATCCGCCATGTAAGCGTCGCTGGGGTCAGGCTGCGCGGTCAGTTGCCCGTATTCCCCGCCCATGACCAGCGGCTGACCAGAGGACAGCGAAACTTGCAGGCTACCGTCCGCCTGAGCGGTGGTTTTGACTTCCAGCACTTGCGACAACTGACCAATCAACAAATCTCGGGTGTCCAGCAACTGAGCAGGGTTACCGCCTGTGCCTTTGAGTTCAACGATTTGCTTGTTCGCATCAGCAATGTTGGCCATCAGGCTGTTGGCGTGCGACAGCGCAGCCACGCGCTGTTCACTCAGATCCCGATGCTGATTGTGCATCGATTCGGTCAGCGTATTGAAACGGCGCGCCAGCGCTTCTGCTTCATTGATGATCTGCTGACGAAAGGGAATCGACTCAGGTTTCACCGTGGCGTCATGCAACGCCGCGTACAGAGTATCCAGACCCGCAGACAGACTAAAACCGTCCGCCCCCAGAGTGTTCTCCAACTGGCTGAAGTTGGAAGTGTAACGGGACGCGTAAGACGACGCGCTGCCGGTTGCCCAGGTCTGCTTGATCAGAAACTCATCGGTGACCCGACGGATGCTGGTGACCTCGACCCCCATACCGGCATCCAGCTTATCGAAACGTGCGCCGGTAACCGAGGCCATCAGTGCTTGCTGACGGCTGTATCCCGGAGTATTGATGTTGGCTACGTTTTGTGCCGTCACATCCAGCGCGACACGGTTGGCGTTAAGGCCTGATAAGGCGATATTGACGATGTTCATTTACAACTCCATTTTTCGGATCAGCGGCTGGGTAAACGCGCTGGTCACGCTCACTTGTTGCAGCAGTTGCTTAACAGAGGCGACCGCTTCAGCGCTGGAGTTAATCAGTTGAGTCAGCTCACTCTGTTCATGCTCATCCAAACGTGAGCTTGCTTCCACTTCATTATGTGGTGGTTCATCGTTCGCCGGTGCTGCAACACGAGTGTCGAACTGCGCTTCTGCCATCGATGGACTCAGTTGCTTCACCAACATGTCAGCAATGCCAGACTGTTGTTTTTTCGCCATTTCGATGGCCAGCTGGCCATCGTACATGTCGCGGAACACCCCGTGCTGTTGGCTGGAGAACGGGCTGTCTTTGTCCGCCAGCACATCGCTGGAACTGCGCATCTGGCGCAGCACCATCTGTAAAAACATGGCTTCAAACTGACCCGCCACCGTTTCCAGAGCCGCTTTGTGGTCGCGACTGTGTTTGATATTGGTTAGTGCGTTGTTATCGTGATAGAGCACGGCGTTCATCTGCGCCTGATCTTTCATCGCATCCAGTTTCATTGCTCCTCCTTAAATCACAACCAGCTCGGCATTCAGCGCTCCGGCCTCATGCAACGCTTGTAAGATCGACATCAAGTCGGTCGGCGTCGCACCCAGGCTGTTCACCGCGCTGACGATCGTGTTCAGTTCCGTGCCCGGTGGCCACACCACCATTTGCGCCTGATCTTCACTGATGTCGATTTTGGACTGATCGACCACGGTCGTGTCACCACCAGCAAACGCATTCGGCTGGCTGACCTGCTGCGACTCGGAAATGCTCACAGTCAGATTCCCGTGACTGACCGCCGCTTCGCTGACTTTGACGCTCTTACCGATCACGACTGTGCCGGTACGAGAGTTGAACACGATACGCGCTGGTTTCCGCCCTTCTGTGACGCTCATCTCTTCGAGCATCGACATCATGGTGACGCGCTGTTGTGAGTCTTGCGGGGCACGCATGTCAATCCGAGCGTTATTCACCGCGACCGCCACATTAGGACCGAACGTCTGGTTAATTTTGCGCGCGATGTTCTTGGCCGTGGTAAAGCTGGATTTGCGCAGGTTCAGTGTGATCTGCTCTCGCTGGTTGAAATCACTGGAGATCTCACGCTCCAGTGTCGCGCCATTAGGAATACGGCCAGACGTCGGCGTGTTCACGGCCACTTTAGAGCCACTACGGCCTTCAGCGGACAATCCACCCACCACGACGTTACCTTGCGCCACAGCATAAACTTCGCCGTCAATACCCCGCAGAGGCGTCAACAGCAGCGTACCGCCACGCAGGCTTTTGGCATCACCAATCGATGACACCACCACATTGAGTGTCTGACCGGGGCCGGCCATCGGATCCACCGTTGCCGTCACACTGACCGACGCCACATTGCGCAGTTTCGGGTTCATACTGTCATCAATCTGCACGCCGAACTGGCGCAACATATTGGTGACCGACTGAGCGGTAAATTTAACCTGGTTGCGGTCACCCTGACCGTCCAGGCCAACCACCAGACCATAACCCACCAGTTGGTTTTCGCGGATGCCCTGAACATCCACCAAATCCATGATTGGAATTTCGACCTCAGCCTGAGCCGTCGCCGGTGTTCCCAGACTCAACACCATGAGAAAAGTGGCGAAAAATACGTGAATTCGTTGCATTAGAATGGCACCCATGGACTGTTAAAGAATTGAGTCAGCCAACCGGAGGCATTGCTGTCTGCAAGTGCGCCACGGCCGGAATACGTAATGCGCGCATCACCGATACGCTGTGAAGAGACTTGGTTATTACGGCTGATGTCATCCACTCGCACAATCCCGTTGAGGCGAATAAATTCATCCCCTTGGTTGAGGCGAATCCATTTTTCGCCACGAATCCGCAATACACCGTTAGGCAGCACTTCGTGCACGGTCACCGTGATGGCACCTTTGAGCTTATTGCCTTGCGAGCTCGAGGCACTGCCATCGAAACCACGATCAGCATCAACACTCACACCCAGATCATCAATGGTTTTGGCACCAAATACCGGCGCGGTAAAATTCACGTTGGACGATTTGCCGTATTTGGTGCCGGCTTTTTTGCTCGATTGCGTCTCTTCTGATAACACCACCGTCAGGATATCGCCGACCCGGTAGGCACGACGATCCTGAAACAGAGTCATGGTGTACTGATGACGATAAAGGCTGCCATGTTGGGCTTCGGGCAAAGAGTAATCCAGCGTGGGTGGCGCGTACTCTTGCGTATCCGGCTCCGGCGGTAAAAATTCCTGACGTCCGGCACAGCCGGCCAGCAGTATGACCGCGACTGTCCAACTTTTAGAAAGCCATTTCATTGCATTATCCTTCATCATCACCACTTTACTTACACTGACTGAGCGACGAACTTAAGCATGTCGTCCGCTGCTGATACTACTTTGGCGTTCATTTCGTAGGCACGCTGAGTGGTGATCATGTCCACCATTTCTTCTACGACCTGTACATTCGAACCTTCCAGAGCTCCCTGTTTAATGGCACCGACGCCATCTTCACCGGCGATCAGCTCATCCGCCTGACCACTGGCTTCTGTTTCACGGAACAGGTTGCCACCAAGTGCTTCCAATCCGGCCGGGTTAATGAATTTTGCCAGCGTGATCTGACCCAGTTCCTGTGGCGCCGGGTCGTCAGCAGTGGTCGCTGTGACCGTGCCATCTACCCCAACCGACACTGAAATCGCGTTGTCCGGGATCTGAATTTGCGGTTCCAGCGGCAGGCCCTGACTGTTCACCATCAGACCTTCCGAGTTCACGTGGAACTGGCCGTTACGGGTGTACATGATCTGACCGTCTGAGTTTTCGATCTGGAAAAAGCCCTGGCCCATGACGGCCAGATCCAGCTCTTGGCTGGTGTTTTGGGTATTGCCCTGCGTGAACACTTTCTGCGTGCCGACCACACGTACACCACTACCCAGTTGTACCCCTGTTGGCAGTTGGTTGATTTCATCGACCTGTGCACCAGGCTGACGCTGAATGCTGTAAAACAGATCTTCAAACACCACGCGGTCACGTTTGAAACCAACCGTGTTTACGTTCGCCAGGTTGTTGGAAATAGCGGTCATCTTCGTGTCCTGAGCCGCCATCCCGGTTTTGCTTACCCATAATGCTGAATGCATCGTTTGTTCTCCTTACGGACGCGCGAATTAACGCGCGCTCATCAATTTGTTTCCGGCCTGAGCCAGTGTTTCTGCGGTCTTCATCATGCGAATTTGCATTTCGAAGTTCCGTGTCAGTGACATCACGGTGAGCAGCTCATCAATGGCAGACACGTTACTGCCTTCAATGTGCTCCGGCGCCAGTTGCACCGTCTCATCGGCTTCAAACGGCACGCCCGCTACGTTGTGCAGTAAGCTGTCACTCTCTTTTTGCAGCTCTTCCATCGGCGGCTTGACCAATTTCAACCGGCCCACTTCCAATTCCGCACCACCGCCCGGTGGAATCACCGATACCTGGCCGCGCTCGCTGATTTCCACTTTCTGGTAATCCGGCAATATCAGCGGGCCGTTGTCGCCCATCAGCGGGAATCCATTGACATACAAGGCACCGAACGTATCCACTTCGATGTTACCGGCACGGGTATACGCTTCCTGCCCTTCCGGTGTCTGTACGGTGAGGTAACCGTCACCCATGATGGCGACGTCCAGCGGGCGACCTGTTTTCACGATGTCGCCAGCATCAAATCGGGTCATGGCCGAATTGGTCGCCACCATAGTGCGGCCATCAAAACCAGAACCGTGCAGTGGTACGCTGCGAACTCGCTCCATATCGGCACGGAAACCGGCCGTGTCCGCATTGGACAAGTTGTTGGAGCGAACATGCTGGGCTTTGAGAACCCGGCTGGCGCCCGAGGTGGCGGTAAATAACAAACTATCCATGTGAAGCCTCGTTAAACTGCGTTAAATAACGCCTGGGTCAGTTTGTCGTTGGTGGAGATGGTTTTCGCATTCGCCTGGTAGTTGCGTTGCGCGGTCATCAGACTGACCAGCTCACTGGTGAGATCAACGTTAGAACCTTCCAGCGCTCCCGGCGTCAAATCGCCTAACGTACCGCTGCCCGGAACGCCCATCACTGGCGCGCCTGAGCTGTAGCTCTGTGTCCATGCAGTGCCGCTGACCTTCGACAAGCCCTGAGGGTTGGCAAAGTTCGCCAGAATCACCTGGCCTTGCAGTTGTGACTGACCATTGGTGTACGTCGCATACACCATACCGTTGCCTTCAACACGCACGCCCGCCAGTTCTCCTGAGGTGTACCCGTTCGGGTTATTGGTGCTGACGCCAAATGCCGCGCCAAACTGAGTGCTGCCCGCTAGGCTGAGATCAACGCTGACCGGATTGGCACCCGCTGCCGGGAAGCTGACGTTAAAGGTACCCGTTGGTGAAGACAGAGTGCCGTCTGCATCAAAGGTCATCGCCTGAGTGGTCACTGGCGTCGCGCTGCCATCCACCTGTACATTCACTTCCCAGGTGTTGTCTGCGGTCTTGGTGAAGTACTGTGTCACCGTGTGCGAGTTACCCAGAGAGTCGTACACTTTTGAGGTGTAAGACGAGTTGAATGAGCTAGGATCATTCGGGCTGAACGGGTTGGCGGTTTGATCGACAACATCCGCGCTGGCATCAAAGTTGGCCACAAACTCGAGTTTGTCCGTCGCTTTGGCGTTCAGTGACGAAGTAGAAATTTTGATGTCACCGGTTGAACCGGTCAGCAGGTTGTTGTTGCCATCCACGCTGTAACCTTGCAGTTTTGCACCAGTGTTACCAACAACGTAGTTGTCTTTGTCCGTACCGAAGACGCCAGCACGGGTATACAGTATCTGACCCATGGTGTCTTTGGTGACAAAAAAGCCGCTGCCGTTGATCGCCAGGTCCATAGAACGACCCGTGCCAGACACAGAACCGTTCTTGTCGAAGTTCTGTGAGATGGCAGCAACTTCTACCCCGCCTGGCTGCATGCCGTTGTAAACCGCAGCAAACTCTGTACGCGCGCCTTTGAAGCCGTACGTTGATGCGTTGGCAATGTTGTGGCTGATGGTATTTAATTCTTTATTGGTAGCATCCAGGCCACTTAGTGCGATATTGAAACTCATGACTAACCTCTTGTTTCCTTTATTTGGTTATGCGCCAAACTGTGTAATTTGATAGAAAGGTACGCTGCCCACGCCGGCCACATTGACCATCGCTGCACCGCCTGTATTAGGAATACGAACTTGCTCGACCTGGCCGGCCAGCAACACATTCGGACGACTCTGACCGTCCTGGACATCAACCGAGACCGTGTATTTGCCCGGTTTCAGGCCCAGCTCTTGCGGGTTAACCGAGAAATCCACTTCACCGGCAGTGTGCGCGCCAAGCGGCACCTTAGTGGCTTGCCCGTACTCATCTTTGAGTACCAGCGTGACCTGGTTGGACGCATGCTCCAGTTGAACTTTGCCACTCTGAACACCGTCAGTGAGGTCAAACTCATTGGATGAGACGTACACAGTCTGGCCGACCAGACCCGCAGTCGACAGCACTTGCATGTTGTCGAGCAACACCATGCTGTTTTGCATCAAACCAGACATGTTCTCCATGCTCTGTACCTGAGAGAATTGCGCCAACTGGCTGACGTACTCGGTACCGTCTAACGGGTTAAGCGGATCCTGGTTTTGAATCTGCGCCACCATCAAAGAAATGAACTCGTTTTCCAGTGATGCCGCGCTGTTCATGTCCTGCGGGTTCGAGGCAATTGCCGTGTCCGCCGCATTATTCTTCGTTGGTGAGTCCGCGCTGAGCGCGGTGTATTGTGCGATGCTCATTAGCTGCCCTGCCCTAACTTGAGCAGACCCTGCTGCATGCTTCTGACGTTGGACAACACTTCCACGTTAGTTTCAAAGCTGCGGGTCGCCGACATCATGTCGGCCATTTCCGACACCACATCAATGTCCGGGTAGTAAACGTAACCTTCGCTGTTGGCCAACGGATTATTCGGTTCGAAACGTTTCTCCGCCTCAGCCGAACTTTTCACCACATCGACGATGCGTACTTCCGCGTTGGGATATACGCTCTCGTTAGCCGTGAGTTGAGTTTTGCCGTAAACGGTTGCAAAAACCGGCTTGAGTGCTTTATACGCATCATCCGGATTTGCAGACACGGCGTCTGCGTTAGCCAGGTTACTGGCCACGGTGTTCAGACGCACGGTTTGCGCTGTCATCGCCGATCCGGCGATGGAGTAGATATCAGTGAATGACATGATTATCGTCCCTCGATCGCTTTCGCCAGGCCATTAAACTTCATGTTGAGAAACGTCAGGCTGGTCTGAAAGTCCATGTTGTTTTGAGTGAACTTGGCTTGCTCCACACCCAGCTCAACAGTGTTGCCGTCTTTGCTGTTCTGATATGGAATCGAATACTGAGCCGACACCTGCAGTTTCGGCACCGGTTTATTCACGTTTCCGGGTGACATACTGCTCATCACAGTATTGAAACTGAGGTCTCTGGCCTGATACCCCGGGGTATCAACATTTGCTAGGTTACTGGCCAGGACTTTGGTACGCTGAACGCGAAAGTTCAGTGCTTCCGGGTGTACACCTAACGCATTTTCAAAACTTATCGCCATGCATCTTTCCTTACAGTCGGCTCGAATACCCATACACTGAAACAAGATGCGTGCCATAAAATAAAACAAGTAATATCAATGATTTATAAAAAAGGAAGGAAGTGCGACTTCCGCTTCACGGAAACAACTTTCGCAGGGAGGAAGCCTCAAACTTCCTCCATAGCGCTGCTGCTGACTCTCACAGGCGGACTCTGGTTGGCCCCGGCCCATGGCAAGACTATGAGTGAGCAAAGTCTGCGTGAGGAGGTAGCCCATACCTATGAACAAGAGCTGGCACAGTACGCCAGTATCAATGACTGGGGACCTTATCAAAGTGACTACAAAATCTGGGTTCCCGGATCAGCCAACCACCTACCGCAGTGCGCCAGTGAACTGGTGATCAGCGGCCGGGATCATCAATCTGTGCCCGTCGGCAATCTCAAACGCTCTGTCAGTTGTGAAGACACGGACAACAACTGGCGCCTCAATGTCACCATCAAAGCCAGCTTAACGCTGGATGTAGTGGTCACGGAAACCGCCATCGGCCGCGACCAAACCGTCACGGCCCAGAGCCTAAAACTGGAACAACGTACCTTAAGCCGCGATGATCGCTTCTTCACTGCCATCGCCGACGCAACAGGCTTGCAGACCCAACGCCGGATACGCTCTGGACAGATACTCAATCCGCGCCTGCTGAATGCGCCCCCACTGGTTGAAAAAGGGAATCAGGTGGTGATCATCGCCACCAAAGACGGATTTACCGCCAGCACTCGGGGCGTGGCACTGGAAGACGGAGGAAAAGGTGAGCAAATCGACGTGGAAAACAGCCGCTCAGGTAAGGTCGTACGGGCGGTGGTCAGCGGTTTGAATCAGGTCCATACCCAATTCTGAATTTGGACTCAGGTTATCACTTTTGAGCTTTGGCGCTCGTCAGTAGCGCCAAAAATCAGGTACATATCTTCGCGTCGCGCGTTTTTTTCAAAAAAACGTGCAAAACACTTAATGCCAGCCTACACATGGTCGCCACTAATGTGTAACTAGTGATGATTGAGGATAACCAGCATGAAAATCGACAAAGTCGCGGGCGGTCACGTCCCACAGACCGACTTCAGTCAGGCGAGTAAAAAACCACTGGAAGCGCCTGCGCCACGTTCACCCGAAGCCGCGCAGTTTAACGCCAATACCGCCGCGCTGGATAAAGCTCAGAGTGAACTGGCTGCTCTGCCAGACGTTGACATGGCCAAAGTTGAACAGGTTCGAAACGCCTTAGTGCGCGGTGAACTGAGCCTGGATACGCATGCTCTGTCACAGGCCGTCATGCGTTTCCATACAGGCCACGAATAACAGACTAACCTTCACCTTTTCGTCAGGAGCGAGAAATGGCGCAGACCAAGTCGCAACGCATTCAGACCTTTTTCCGTTCTGTCGGGGATGACATCAAACTGTATCATCAGTTGTTACCCCTGCTGAAAAAACAACAGACCCTATACCTGGCATTTAATGGCCCGGAGCTGAGTGAAAACATTCGCCAACAGGTGCCGATTCTCAACCAATTGAGCCAATCGGCGCAGCAACGCGCTCAATGCATGGAAAGCCTTGGCCTGCCAGCCAGTGAACAAGGGGTTCAATCTCTGCTCAAAGTGTTGCCGACAACCTTGCGTAACCAGGCAACTCGTCAGTGGCAGAGTTTGCATCAGTTGGTGGATGAATGTCAGCAGTGCAACCAGAACAATGGCAAAAGCTCGGCAGCATTTCATGAGATGTTGTCACAACTGGTGTCTCCGGGACAACACACATACCAAGAGCAGACATTTCCCTCCGCATGACCCGTTTCAGGTTGCAGCCGTTGTTCCTCTTGCTTTGGCCATTCAAAGTCAGGTGGCTGCATCCACTTTTCTTCCTTATGCTGGCGGCGCCTGTCGCCAGCCTTGCATCGCCCTCCAGTCAGTCGATTGAACAGCAACTGCGCATCCTGACGCCCTATCAGAGCCATATCCAACAGCGACTGGAGCAGTTCAGCCCGATGATTCAGCAGATTTTCCATCAACTGGAAGAACAAACCTTACCTGTATCACTGGCACTGGTGCCAATGCTGGAATCTTCCTACGATCCGAAAGCCGTATCTCACGCCAATGCAGCCGGATTGTGGCAACTCATGCCAGCAACGGCACAACGTTTTGGTCTGACGGTCACCGCTCAGCAGGATCAGCGCTTTGATACCGACGCCAGTACCCGCGCAGCCATTCGCTACCTGGCCTTTCTTTACCGGAAATTCGACGGTGATATGGCGCTCACCTTAGCGGCGTACAACGCAGGAGAAGGACGGGTAGCCAGAGCCATCAAAGCCGCCGGGAGCCGCAGCTTTCCAGAGCTTACCTTGCCTCAGGAGACACAAACTTATGTCAGTCGCTTTTACGCATTGAACCACCTGATTGACATCAATCAGCTGCGCCGCGAGACATTCAGCCCACTGTTTCTGTTTGGCGGTCAACAACCAAACACAACCCGGCCTTTAATAGATCTGACGCCGTTGCCACCGTTGATTTCGTTGTAATCTGCAAACGAAACGCCCCGGACGGATGCCGGGGCGAAGATTATTTTTTGTTCTGGCGCGCGTCAAAGGCTGCCAACTGTTCTGGTGTCGCAGGAGGTTGGTGGTTCTTTTTCCACTCGTCGTATGTCATGCCATACACGCGTTCACGCGCGTCATCGATATCCAAATCCATACCTTGGTTATCGGCTTCAGCTTTATACCACTTGCTAAAGCAGTTGCGACAGAATCCGGCCAGAATCATCAGATCGATATTCTGGACATCTTTGTTGTCATCCAGATGAGACAACAAACGACGAAATACCGCCGCGTCCAGTTTGTCCTGTTCTTGCTGTGACAAGTTTTTATATTTGAATTCAGCCACTTTACTTTCCTTTCTTCGATTAGTGCATGCCTTTAGTATGCGTCAAGCAGAGCAGAATTTCGATACAAAAACGCCCAGTACGAAGCTGGGCGTTTTACTGCAGGATAAAGAGAAAACTACCCCTGAATACCCACAATCAACCATGGCGCATTAGGGGCGGTCAAATCACGCTCTAAATGCCAGATATCTTCGATCTCTTCTTCGATGCCTTCCACTGCGTCACGGTAACGACCGCTGAACTGCAAGCTCAATTGTGCTTTGTTCGCGTCGTAGTCAGCGCGGACGATTTCTGCGTCTACGTACATCACATCAGTATGTTGTTCACCTGAAAGTTTGGCACGCTCTTCTTTGAGATCCTCAAACAGGCTCGGTGAGACGTATTCTTCAATCTTGTCCAGTTCATTATGGTTCCATGCACCTTGCAAAATTCGATAGTGCTCGCGCGAACCGTTCAGGAAGGCTGCCTGATCAAAACCTGGAGGGTAATTGTGCGGAATGTCCGTTTGGCCGCCAAAACCAAAGCCACCTGCGTTGGTGTTTGGCTGTTGCTCAAAATTGTGCACATTTGGTTGCTCGAACTGACTGGTGTTGCCACCAAACGCCGGCTGTTGACGATGCTGGTTCATGCTACCCTGTTTGGCGCCCACCATACCGCGCATCAGTTTGAATAACAGGAAAGCGACCAGACCAATAATCAGAATATCCATGAACTGGATACCTTCAAATGCGCCACCAAACATCGCGGCCAGAAGGCCACCCGCTAACAGACCACCCAGAAGACCACCCATCAGACCTTTTTTACTCGCGCTTTTGGTTGCGCTCTGATCTTTGCTCAGGGTGTTGGTGTTTTGCTGTTGTTGTTTTGGCGCTGGCGCCGTCTTGTAGCTTTTGCCAAAAGACTTACCGCCACCGAATTTTTTCGCTTCCGCAATTGGTGTTATCGCTACCGATACCATCAAGAATGCGACCAGGGTAAAAAGACGTTTCATGCTCTTCCTTTGAAGTTTATAGAGGCAAGTTAATAATAGCCGCAGAAACTATGCGAAGAAACCATGCCAGACAGAATACATGTATCAGAATATTGCAAAATACGACGGTATGAGTTGCAGATCGGTTTGTTGCTAACATAGAATTATTGAACAATGTTCTTTAAAGACTAACTGAAATGGCACGACGAAACGACCACACCAGAGAAGAGCTTGTTGCTCTGACACTTAACACCGTTAAGGTGTTCCTCAATGATCATTCACATCATGAACTCAGCCTGCGCAAAATCGCCAATATGATCGGTTATGTGCCAAGCACTCTGGTTAACGTTTTCGGTAACTACAACCTGCTGTTGTTACACGCGGTGGCACAAACACTGGATGAGCTGGCGGGCGAAGCCCGTACCGTGATGTCAGCCAGCCGGGATCCCCAAGCGGCTCTGTACGATCTGGCCTACTGTTATCACGATTTTGCCCAGCGCTACCCACATCGCTGGCAGCTTATTTTCGAACATAATATGAATGGCGACGATCTGCCACAGTGGCAGGCGGAACGAATCGATAACATGACTGGAATGCTGGAAGATTTACTGAAAGTGCTGGCACCACATCGCACTGACTCAGAAGTATTGCAGGCCAGCCGGGTTTTATGGGCCGGAGTACATGGAATTACTCTGCTGAGTGTCGACGATAAATTTTTTGCCGCAGAACCCATTGATGGAAAAGAGTTAATCGAGAATCTACTCTCCAATTATCTGGCCAACTGGTAAGCTCAGGGAAAGGCAATGCCACAATATCATCAGACGTCTCTACTCGGGCAGCGACGCTTTCTGCCCTACTTCGTCACTCAGTTTTTCGGCGCGTTTAACGACAACATTTTTAAAAACGTTCTGCTACTCTTCGTTGCGTTCGCCGGTGCTAACGTGCTGCCCGTATCCAGTAACCTGTTTATCAACCTGGCGGCGGGCCTGTTTATCCTGCCATTCTTTCTCTTCTCCGCCAGCGCCGGGGTGCTGGCCGATAAATACGAGAAGTCCGCATTTATCCGCAAAGTAAAACTCGCGGAAATTCTGATCATGTGTCTCGGTGCCATCGGTTTTATCACCGAAAGTTACGGTATTTTACTTCTGCTATTGTTCCTGATGGGCACTCAATCGGCATTTTTCGGCCCTGTGAAATATGCGCTGCTGCCACAGCAGCTAAAACAGCAGGAGCTAGTACCGGGTAATGCCCTGGTGGAGACAGGGACATTTCTGGCGATACTGCTTGGCACACTCGGAGCTGGCGTGATTGCCTCGGCTGATAATGCCAAATACGTCGCTGCAGGCGCCGTGGTATTGTTTGCCGTGCTCGGCTATCTGGCCAGTTGCTACATTCCTGACGCCCCCGCCGCGGATCCAAATCTCAAGTTTCGCTGGCAACCCATCAAACAAACCCGCCAGACCATCGCCATTGCTAGGTCAGATCGGGTGATTTTTCTTTCACTGATGGCAATCAGCTGGTTCTGGTTTCTCGGCGCAGCTTATCTGACTCAGTTTCCCAACTTCACCAAAATTCACCTTAACGGCAACGAAAGCGCGGTCTCTTTCCTGCTGGCGCTGTTTTCCATCGGCATCGCAGCCGGTTCAATGGCCTGCGACAAACTGTCTAATCACCGCATTGATGTCGGCATCGTACCGATTGGTAGCCTTGGTATCACCATCTTCGGGTACCTGATGGCCAGTGCGGTCCCTGAATACCTACCGCAATTTACCTCTTTTTCAGAATTTGTCAGTGAACGAAGTTTGTGGCCGGTGTTTGTTTATTTGTTGCTGATTGGCGTCTCTGGCGGGATATTCATTGTGCCTTTGTATGCTCTGATGCAGCAGCGCGCCAAACCCGAGCAGCGTGCTCAGGTCATCGCGGCGCTCAACATCTACAACTCATTACTTATGGTGGGCAGCGCAGTACTTGGCATCGTTTGTCTGACCGTGCTGGGCATGTCCATTCTGCAACTGTTTATCCTGTTGGCGGTGCTCAACTTCCTCGTTACTGCGTATCTGTTTTTACAGGTCCCCATTTTCGTGGTGCGCTTTGTAGTGTGGATGCTGACCCACACCATGTACCGGGTTCGACATAAGAATCTTCATCATCTTCCAGAGGAAGGCGGAGCCCTACTGGTATGCAATCACGTCAGCTATATGGATGCGCTGCTGCTAAGTGCCGTATGTCCGCGACTGATTCGTTTTGTCATGGAAGAAGACTACGCCAACTTCCGCCCTGCCCGACGGTTTCTCAAACGCGCGGGAGTGATTCCAATTTCGGCCAGCCGGCGAAATTCCATCCGCCGGGCGTTTAATGACGTGGAACAAGCACTGCGTGACGGGCACATTGTGTGCATTTTCCCAGAAGGTCGGTTGACCTCTGATGGTGAAATGAATGAATTCCTGCGCGGCATGGATCTGATCCTCAAACGCAGTCCGGTTCCCGTGATCCCTTTGGCGCTCAAAGGAATGTGGGGCAGCTACTTTAGCCGTTACAAAGGTCGAGCCTGCAAAGGAATACCGTGTCGTTTCCGGGCCAGGATTGAAATTGAAGCCGGCTCACCGGTTGAGCCCAAAGCCGCGACGACACAGCTGATGTTCGACAAGGTCGCCGCGCTGCGAGGCGACTGGAAGTAGCAATAGGCCATGAGCGTTCAGTTTTTCTGAACGCTCATTCAATTGATTAAGACAGATTGATCCGAACGCTTCCGCTAGACTAGAACGTTCAACTCCTTAACTTTACCGATCATGAACCGAGCCCTTCAGCAGTTACCTTTCTGGTTGCTTATTCTTGTATGCCTGACCCCTTATGTATCGTCACCGTCAGCTCTGGTGCTCGGTTTTCTGCTCTCCAGCCTCGGTCTGGTACCGAAAGAATTTGCGCTGGCCAAAGTGACCAAGAAATTGCTCGCCTACTCAATCGTTGGGCTGGGTTTCGGGATTCAGTTTCAACAAGCGCTGGCGGTCACTTCTGATGGCATTGGCCTGATCATAGCCACCATTGTCGGTACTCTGGTGGTCGGCTGGTTCGCTGCGCGCGCCATCGGCCTCAACCGCAAGACCGGTTATCTGATCGCCTCCGGAACGGCGATTTGTGGCGGCAGTGCCATTGCGGCTGTCGCACCGGCCATCAAAGCCAATGATGAACAAATTGGCCTGGCACTGGCGACCGTGTTTGTCCTCAATTCAGTAGCACTGTTTTTGTTTCCACTGATTGGTCATGCGCTGCATCTCGACCAACATACTTTCGGCACCTGGGCGGCCATCGCCATTCATGACACGTCTTCGGTGGTGGGGGCGGCGTCCGCGTATGGCGAGGAAGCGCTGACCACGGCTACGACTCTCAAGCTGGCGCGTGCGTTATGGATCATTCCGGTTGCGTTACTCAGTGCGTGGCTGTTTCGCAGCGACTCGAAGAAAGTCATTATTCCATACTTTATCGTGTTTTATTGTGTCGCGATTTTTGTCAGCGATATGTGGCCGCAATTTGATGTGTGGTATAGCGGCATTTTCGCGCTGGCTAAAAAGGCGTTGGTGGTGTGTCTGTTTTTTATCGGGTGTGGTATTTCCATCGACCGCCTGAAATCAGCCGGACCGAAACCGCTGCTGTTTGGGGTGAGCTTGTGGATCGCCATTTCAGTCAGTTCACTGAGCTGGCTGATGTGGGCTTAATGTCCGACTGGCGGTGACCGACGCTTGGCATTGAGCATTAGTACCACAACCAGTAAAAACGCCGACAGCTCGACCACCGAGCGGATCAAGCCTTGCGTCTGGGTCGCAACAAACAGCTGCATCAGTACCGCCAAAACCAGAATCATACGCACCATGTCTTATTCCCCTGAAGTCAATAAACTTCACTTATTATGAATCAGGGTTATATCGAGCTTAAATTCTGTTTTGGACTATCAAATAACCAGATAGCCACCCGGTTGACGAGACAGCCAGCTTTTGATCGCTTGACGCGAGATTTTGATGCCACCCATCGACAGCTGCGGCATCGCGACGAACGCATCGGGGATCTTGAATTTCTCAGTCTTACCCAACATCCAACTGGCGAGATCCAGTTCATTCACATTGGCGTCACTTTGCACAATCGCCACCGGGCGAGCACCAAACTTCTCATCCTCTACTGGCACGACGATCACCTGATTCACCTGCGGATGCCTGGCCAGAACCGCCTCAATCTCCTCACAATGGATGTTTTCTCCGCCGGAGATAAACAGATTATCGGCGCGGCCGATGATCCGCAATTCATCTCCCACCCACTCCCCAAGATCGCGGCTGTCAAACCACCCGGATTGCTCTCGAATTGGAGTCAGCGCGCCTTGATGATAGTAACCACTAGCTAACGTCTCTCCGGCAATGTAAATACGCTGCCCATCTAGCATCACTTGCCGGAGCTGTAACACCCGTCCTGCGCTCACAATATTATCAATACGTTTGGCCGTGACAGTCGAGGCGGCTTCCGTCATACCATAGCCAAGCCAGGTTTCGATGCCGATCGTCGCTGCGCGCTGGCTGAGGCTAAGCGGTACATGACTCCCCCCCAGTAACACATGAGTCAGCGTCAGTGTCTGCTCGCTGTCGAGTAAACCGCGCAGTTGCGTAGCGACCAAAGAGGCGTGCGTCGCGCCCTGAATATCCTCGCTCAGGTTACCCTGCCCGATTTTCAGACACGCTCCGCGATACAGCCAGCGATAAACAATGGCCAGGCCGGAGACGTGGTACATGGGTAAACTCAATAGCCAGCAATCATCGCGCTGAAATGAAAATGCCTCCAGCAGCCCGGCTGCCGAAGCCAGATGCTGCTGTGAGGTATGCGCGACCGCTTTCGGCATACCGGTTGACCCGGAAGTAAACACAATGGATGCCAGACGATCACGCCCAGCGCCCAGTACCACAGAACTGGCCTCACCACGCTGTAGGCTCACTCTTCGAGTACGCTGTTCCAGTTGGTTGAGCTCAAAAGATGTGTACTCCGCCACCACTTCCGGACTGAGCCACAACGCTGATGCGTCTTGATTGCGGTACAACACATCCAGCTTGGCCTTTAGCATGTCCACCGGCTGCGGCATGGTAAACGCTGTCACGGCGCCACGTTCAAGACAAGCCAGAAACAACAGCAGCATGGCGGCACTATTTTTGCCCACCAGCGTCACCACATCACCGCTCTTCACACCCTGCGCCGCCAAACCGGCGCCATAGCCCTGGACGGTGTCACTCAGTTGCTGCCAGGTGTAATTGCGCTCGGGCGTTTGCAATGCAATAGAAAGCGGGCTCTTTTGAGCCCACTGAGAGACCAGAGAGGACAGTGTCATGACTGCCACAACAAGGCTTGTTCGTGTAATGGCACCACCGGCAAATCGCACCCCGGCCAGCCTTGTTCCAACTGAGTCTGAAACAGACGAACAGTATCAAGCCCTGGTACTTCATCCGGGAGTTGCCACTTCGCCAGACGCGCAAGTTGGGTGAGACCAAGGCTCGACTCAATACTCGAGCTGATAACAGCCTGAATGCCCAATTCTCGCGCACGTTCAATCAAGCGGATACACCGCTGAACCGACCCAATCAAAGTCGGCTTGATCACCATCGCTTTCACACCGGTGAGATCTTCCAAACGGAAGTCACTTTGTTGCACCGCATGCTGGAGTGTTTCATCCCAGGCAATAGCAATCCCCGTATCGATAGCGAAAGAGAGACTGTCACCAGGTTGCAGGCAAGGCTCTTCCAGAAACGCAATCCGCTGACGCAACGACGGAGCGATATAGCTGGCAAACTGGTGTGCTTTTTCCGGTGTCCATGCCCGGTTGGCATCCAAACGTAGGGTGAGATCCGGAATGGATTCCAGAAACAGATTCACCAACATGCCGTCACGAATGGCTTCGTAAAGGCCCACTTTAATTTTGGCGACTTTCTTACCCGGCATTCGCTCTAGAACGGGCAGTAGCTCATCCGGGTCCCCGGTACACAACGGTGCCGCCAGATAATTACCCTCGCGAGGCAACACCCCGTTTAACTCCAGCTCTGCCATGGAAAAACCCAGTGCCGCTGACGGGCAATGCTGATCGCAGTCAAACGATTCACCGCGCACCCAAAGTTCGGCCATAGCCTGAACGTCTAAACCCGCCTGTTCAAGGGTTTCATGGCTAAAGCCTGGCAGTGGTGCCACCTCCCCTCGGCCGGTGACGCCATTTTCTGTCAACTCGACAATGTATCCGATGCGTTGCGTTAATTTGTTATCCCGCAGAATAACCCCGCTATCCATCGGCAGTTGATAACGATACAGTTTGGCTGATCTCATATCCCTTCCCAATCCTTACGCTGGCCCACCGGCTACAGCCGGAGGGGCATTTTCGTTATATGACCGTTTGTTCCAGCCATTTATTGCTACGTATGCAGCACGATTAAGGATTGCGAGGGTACTTATTGAAATCCGGACGACGTTTTTCGTTGAAGGCATTGCGCCCTTCCTGGCCTTCATCCGTCATGTAGAACATCATGGTCGCATTGCCCGCCAGCTCCTGCAGACCTGCCTGACCATCACAGTCAGCATTCAGGGCGGCTTTCAGACAGCGCAGCGCCATCGGGCTGTGTTGCAGTGTTTCACGGCACCAGCGTACGGTCTCCCGCTCCAGTTCCGCCAATGGCACCACGGTATTCACCAAGCCCATATCCAGCGCTTCCTGAGCATCGTAAAAACGACACAGGAACCAGATCTCACGCGCTTTCTTCTGCCCCACGATGCGCGCCATGTAGGAGGCCCCCCAACCGCCGTCGAACGAGCCGACCTTCGGACCGGTCTGACCAAACTGTGCGTTGTCGGCCGCAATCGTCAGGTCACACATCATATGCAGAACATGACCACCGCCCACAGCCCAGCCAGCAACGGCGGCAATCACAGGTTTCGGACACGTGCGGATCTGACGCTGGAAATCGAGTACATTGAGGTGATGAGTGCCCGACTCGTCTTTGTAGCCGCCGTAGTCACCACGGATCTTCTGATCGCCTCCCGAGCAAAACGCGTCTTCACCAAGGCCAGTCAGAATGATCACCCCAACGCCCGAATCATAGCGCGCGTCCGCCAAAGCATGAATCATCTCCTGCACTGTCTGAGGGCGAAAAGCATTGCGTACCTGAGGTCGGGCAATGGTGATTTTAGCGATGCCATCCTCAGATTTGTGATAATGAATGTCTTCATAATGACCGCTGCAATCATGCCAGTTAACCGGTGCGTAGAGTTCTTCTTCGGTGATGCCTACTGTTTTAGCCATGGTGATTCCCATTGTTCTGTGATGGCTCACATCAAGTGAGCACAATTGAATTCAGTTGCGCACTTATCGCCTGCGCAAAGGCGTGCGGAGCTTCCTGATGCACATTATGGCCGACTCCGGCAATCTGGCAGAAAGAGAGCTGACTGTTGAGCGCTAACGCGCTGAATTTCTCATCTTTCTCACCACAAATGTAATGGATGGGGAGTGTCAGTCGTCGTAATGCATCCAACAGGTATGGCTGCCTGGCCAGCGAAGTAGCACGTAACATTCCCGCTATCGCCCCACCAAGATTAGCACTACGTCGAGTGATCAAAATTTGTCTTTGCTCATAATTTAGTGAACTAAATACGGCTTGTTGGTACCAATCGGCCAATACCTGCGCAATCGGTTCTTGCTCAAATCGTCGTGCCCAGAGTTGATCGCTGTCCCAGCGCGCTCGCCGCTCATCGTCATTAAGGAGACCAAAATTTCCGCCTTCAATGAGCAGCCCTTTCAAATTAAGGGCGTGAAAAGCACCACTTGCAACGCCGTACATGGCGACGCGGCCACCAAGCGAATACCCAACCATCACGATGGGGTTACCTAGCGGTAAAGTGGCGGTGAGTGTCGCTACGATCTGCGCGCAGCAGTCATCAAACCCCTCGCAGATACGCGTACGGCTTTGACCATGGCCCGGTAAGTCAACCGTTAAACAAGAATAATGAAGATGTGGCAAACAGGCTGCCCAGTCCTCACCGCTGCCAAGCAAGCCATGCAGGAACACCAGAACGGGAACCTGGGACTGGCCGACGCGGTGATGAAACTGGCTATAGAGCATGGACTTGCTGGACAAACTGTTTTAGTTGAGCCGATGCTTGATCAGGCGGTGTCTGAACTTCAATAAGCAACGTGCCCTCGCCGCTGGCGAAGTGTTGTTCCACCGCCTGACGATAATCGGCCAGCGTTTGCGCCCGGTGATAGTTCAGGCCAAACTGCTTCGCGGCAAATTCAAACTGATACCCGTGTGGCATTTGATACAGCTCACGCTTTTGGGCCGCAGGGACAGGCAACAAGTCAAAGATAGCCCCTCCGTCATTGTTGGTCACCACCATCACTTGCGGGGTTGGGTTATGGGTCAGTAATGCCAGTGAATTCAGATCGTACAGCAGTGACGTATCACCAATAAACATCAGCTGTGGAGATCGGGTCGCACGTTGCACTCCGGCCGCCGTGGCCACCAGCCCATCGATACCGGATGCGCCACGATTGGTCCAGACCTGACGACCATCCAGCGTGGCAAACATATCCACTAAACGCACGAATAAACTGTTACCCAAAAACAGCTGTCGGAAACGACTGCGTTCAGCGATATCCAGTGCCAGTGCGATCTCACTCAAACTGTGTTCACCACTGAGGTGTAACTGAGCTAACGAGCTCAACGCCTCCGAAGCGCTGTGCAACTCATCTGCCCACCCTGCGTGAGCCGCGTTCAGCGGATGGCATTGCGCGAGTTGGGTGTCGATCCAGTCGTCAATCTGACAAACAAACTGTTGTTGTGGCAAATGGTCTTGATTATTGCGCTGCGCACTGGGAGAAACATACAGATAAGAGCACGTAGTGTTCGTCACCTGATGGCAAATCCAGTGATTCAGACGTTTTGATACAATTCTCGCCCCAAACTGGACAATCGTGTCACATTCACTGATTTTCGCTGCAAACTTCTCATTTTGTAACCACAAGTCATAATGCGCCCAAGCGCTGCTGATCCCCGACTGTGGGTCACACAGTATTGGCCACCCCAACTGATGGGCAAACTGTGCCGCTTTTTCTGCTTGCGCTGCCGTCAGCTTGCCCACCACCACCACACCTTTACGCTGTGGCAGATCAGACACCGCTACCGACTCTGGTAAATATCGATGTTGCTGCGTATAG
Source organism: Vibrio proteolyticus NBRC 13287 (assembly GCF_000467125.1). GTDB lineage: Bacteria > Pseudomonadota > Gammaproteobacteria > Enterobacterales > Vibrionaceae > Vibrio > Vibrio proteolyticus. The sequence continues at coordinate 190,256 of NZ_BATJ01000003.1, forward strand.
GGTTGCTGACTGACGCGCCAACTAGAGACGGACGCGCAATACGCCTGATAGTCGCGTTTATCCCCTTGCGAATAGAGCGGCTCAGGAAACGGGCAGTTAATGTGAACCGCCCCTTCACTGCCAGCTTGCTGATGCATGACCTGATCCACGGAACTCAGCAGCCAGTTGAGCGAGGTATTGAGAGTTGGACTGGGTAAATTCAGGGCTGCCGTGACATGAGAAGAATAAATCCCCGGCTGCTCTATCGCCTGATTCGCCCCGCAACCGACCAGCTCCTGCGGGCGATCCGCCGTCAGCAGTACCAGCTTCTCACCGGTCAGTCCGGACTCAGCGATCGCCGGCAGCAGGTTTGCCACCGCCGTACCTGAGGTGACGATCACGGCCACTGGCTGGTCACTGGCTTTCGCCAGCCCGAGTGCAAGAAAACCCAGCCCGCGTTCGTCAAAGTGGGTATGCAAGCGCAGCTGTGGATGCGCTTGCGCTTCAAGAGTGAGAGGGGTTGAGCGTGAACCCGGCGCGACACAAACGTCCTGTACCCCAAAACGCACCAACTCTTCTAATAGCGTCTCACACCAAATGCGGTTGATGACCGCCTGATCGATACTCATGACGCGACTCCCAGCGGTGGGTTATCCGATAGCAGAGACAACAACGTCGACATTTTCTTATCCAGCTCCTGCCATTCATGCTCGGCCACCGAACCCGGGACAATCCCCGCACCAGCAAACAGCTGAATGTGATTTTTCAGCACCAGCGCACTGCGAATCGCCACGCAAAATTCCGCTTGCTGATGACTGATATAGCCCATAGATCCGGCATACCAACCACGGGCAAACGGCTCATGCTGCTGAATAAAATCCATAGCCTGCTTACGTGGTAACCCGGCGACGGCGGCCGTCGGTTGCAGCGCCGCCAGCAATTGCACGCCATTCACCCCAGGATTCAGGTGCGCGTGGATGCTGCGCTTAAGATGTTGCACCTTACGCAAACGCACCAGACGCGCTTCCTGCTCAACGTGGACGTCTTGCGAGTGAGGAGCCAGGCGCTCAATGATGTCATCCACCACGTACTGGTTTTCGTTGAGGTTTTTAGCGTCTTGAGTCAACCAGTTTGCCAGCTCCATATCCTGAGCCGCATTGATACCCCGGCCAATGGTGCCCGCTAATGCTTCGGTCTGTAACTCCTGTCCCGTACGGGCGTAAAGCCGCTCGGGCGTCGAGCCGATAAAGCAGTGCTGGGCATCCAGTGCCAGCATGAAGTGGAAACTGTGATGATTTTCGGCTTGGCTGGCTTTCAACAGTTGAGCTGCGTGTATCGGAGTATCGAGAGCCACGCACGTCTGGCGTGCCAACACGACTTTTTTGAACGCGTCTTCCTCAATCCCCTGTAACACTTTCTCCACCAGTGTGGTCCAGCCGGATTGATCAGGCGTGTGCGTGATCGAGTCGATATGAGTAGAAATAGGTGGCAAAGGCGCGACATCAAGCTGCAGTTTACGCAGGCTGGCCAAAGTACGGTGGGGTTCATGAGACAGATTGACCGCCAACGACCACTGTTCATCAAAACGAATCAACTCTATCTGAGGCAGAAAGAAAAACGATGACATGCAACGCCGGTTTTTGGGGGTCTGGCCGTCAAACGAACGTCCGCCCCAAACACGCTGATCTTGCCCCAGAATCGAATAAGCAGGTGCCGGATCAGAAAACGTGTGCAATTGCCCCAGCGCCACCACTTCTTCCCGGGTATCTCGGGAGTGCCAGAAAAATTTAGGAAAAATCGGCTGAGCGTCAAGCCAGTCAATAAACGCGAAGTTGGGTTTCTCCTGCAAAACTTGAACGAGACGGTTCTGGCCGTCTTTCGCATCCTTTACGCGTTCAATGAGTTCAGTTAAGGCTTGATGAAAATGTGACAAATCGACCTCGACGCCAGAAAGCTTGGGGATTACTAGAAAGCTACTCTATTGGCTGACCTTATAGAGATCAAGGGTATACCCTATCTTTTGCAGAATCCTGTGATAGGTCCCTCTGTAACGCTCTCTAAAACCACCACTTATTTCAGATTTATATTCTAAAAAAAATCATTTTGATGTAGTTTAATAAAGTAAATCAACAATTTTCAGGAATTAAACAATGCAAAATATCGGGATGTCGTCAAAACTCGATAATGTCTGCTACGACATTAGGGGTCCTGTACTCAAACATGCTAAGCGCATGGAAGAAGAGGGGCATAAAATACTGAAGCTGAATATCGGCAACCCTGCCCCATTTGGCTTTGATGCCCCTGACGAGATCCTGGTTGATGTCATCCGCAATCTGCCAACGTCACAAGGTTACTGTGATTCCAAAGGTATTTACTCAGCACGCAAGGCCGTGGTGCAGCATTATCAGAAAAAAGGCATCCGCAGCCTGGATGTCGAAGATGTTTACGTCGGCAACGGCGTGTCGGAGCTGATTGTCATGGCGATGCAAGCACTGCTGAATAACGGCGATGAAATGCTGGTCCCGGCACCGGATTATCCGTTGTGGACAGCGGCAGTGGCCCTGTCTGGCGGTAAAGCGGTTCACTATTTGTGTGATGAACAAGCCGACTGGTATCCAGATTTGGATGACATCAGGAAGAAAATAACGCCGAAAACGCGCGGTATTGTGTTGATCAACCCGAATAATCCGACCGGCGCTGTCTACAGTCGCGACTTTCTGCTGGAAGTGATCGAGATCGCCCGTCAGCACAAACTGATAATTTTTGCCGATGAGATTTACGACAAAGTACTCTACGACGGTGCCACGCACACCTCCATCGCCACGCTGACGGAGGATGTCCTGACCGTCACCTTTAACGGTTTGTCAAAAGCCTACCGGGTGTGCGGTTTCCGCGGTGGCTGGATGTTCCTGACCGGACCAAAGCATCTGGCGCAGGGCTACGTGGCCGGACTCGATATGCTGGCGTCGATGCGTTTGTGTGCCAACGTCCCGATGCAACACGCGATCCAGACCGCACTAGGTGGTTATCAGAGCATCAATGAGCTGATTCTGCCAGGCGGTCGTCTGTTGGAACAGCGTGACCGAGCCTGGGAACTCATCAACCAGATACCCGGTGTATCGTGCGTGAAACCCAAAGGCGCCATGTACCTCTTCCCGAAAATCGACACCAAGATGTACAACATCAAAGATGACCAGAGAATGGTGCTCGATTTCCTGATTCAAGAAAAAGTATTGCTGGTCCAAGGCACGGGCTTTAACTGGCCCAAACCGGATCACTTCCGCATTGTGACCCTGCCACACGTGGAAGATCTGGAGCTGGCCATTGGCCGTTTTGAGAAATTCCTGTCAACTTACAGCCAGTAAGTATCGATTGCCGATATTCATTGGTATGCTAGTCGGGCACACTTTTCTACACTGAAAAGTGTGCCCGTTGCTATTTCGGCCCCATTCTCAGCAAGGATGTTTGTTGCTATGACAGAAAGCCAAGCCAAAGAAAGTCATTTTTTTGCTCATCTTGCCCGGATGAAGCTCATCCAGCGCTGGCCCCTGATGCGCTCCGTGTCGAGCGAGAATATCTCCGAGCACAGCCTTCAGGTTGCGTTTGTCGCCCACATGCTGGCACTGATAAAAAATAAAAAATTCGGCGGTACACTCAACCCTGAGCGCATCGCACTGCTCGGTATGTACCACGACACCAGCGAAGTGCTTACCGGTGATCTGCCAACGCCAGTCAAATATTACAACCCGGATATCGCCAAAGAGTACAAGAAAATCGAAGCGGCGGCTGAACACCGTTTGCTTTCGATGTTACCGGACGAATTTCGTGATGATTTTGCCCCCTACCTGATCTCCACCGAAGCCAATCCGCAAGAAGCGGCGATCGTGAAACAAGCGGACACCATCTGTGCCTACCTCAAATGCCTAGAAGAACTCAGCGCGGGCAATCACGAGTATGCACTGGCGAAGAAGCGCCTTGATGTCACACTTCACCAGCGCCGCAGTGATGAAATGGACTATTTTCTCAACACCTTTGCCCCAAGTTTTGAATTATCTCTGGACGAAATCAGTTAACAGCTATTAATGTAAAAACAAATAGATAAGATCGGGAGACACAGGTGTGAAGGTAGACATCAGCCCTATGTGGCAGCAACGACACGATGACGAACATAAAATTCGCCGTGACGATCACCGCACGCCGTATCAACGTGACCGGGCGAGAATTCTTCACTCCGCCGCCTTTCGCCGTCTGCAGGCCAAAACTCAGGTGCACGGCGCCAGCATGAACGATTTTCACCGCACCCGTTTGACCCATTCGCTGGAAGCGGCGCAGCTTGGCACTGGCATCGTGGCACAATTGAAGAAGAAGCAGCCAGAATTTCGCGACTTACTCCCGTCGGACAGCTTGATCGACTCTCTCTGTCTGGCCCATGATATCGGCCATCCCCCTTATGGTCATGGCGGCGAAGTGGCGCTCAATTATATGATGCGCGATCATGGTGGCTTTGAGGGCAATGCCCAAACTTTCCGTATCGTGACTCAACTGGAACCGTACACGGAACATTTCGGCATGAACCTGTCACGTCGTACGCTGCTTGGGCTGATTAAGTACCCGGCACTGCTCAGCCAGACTCAAGCCACCTTGCGACCTCAGCCTGTGGCACATCAGCGCCAGTTGAAAGCCAAAGAGTGGGCACCAGCCAAAGGGCTCTACGATTGCGACCAAGCGCGTTTTGACTGGGTGTTGGCGCCTTTGTCTCCCCATGATAGGGCCCAGCTGAGCCTGATGCGCTCGGATGGTGACTCCGGGCTTAAACACAGCAAAACCCGCTTTAAATCAATAGACTGCTCCATCATGGAACTGGCCGACGACATCGCCTACGGGGTACACGATTTGGAAGACGCCATCGTACTCGGCATGGTTAGCCGCCACCAATGGCAGGAGGACGCCGCCACTCGTTTGCTCGAAACCGGAGCGCCCTGGTTCGAACAACACATCCAGTCTGTCAGCGATATGTTGTTTTCCGGCGAGCACCACCAACGCAAAGACGCCATCGGCGGCATCGTCAACGCGCTGCTGACCAGCATCCGCGTCAAACCTGTAGAAGCCGACTTTACCAGTGAACTGCTGGCCTTCAACGCGTATCTCGAACCGACCATGGCCAAAGCCTTGGATGTGTTTAAACACTTTGTCAGCGAACACGTCATCCAGATACCTCAGGTGCAGATTGTCGAGTACAAAGGCCAGCAGATTATTATGGACCTGTTTGAAGCTTTCAGTGCCAACCCTGACCGCCTGTTGCCGGAACACACGAAAAAAAGCTGGCTGTCGTCAGGCGACAACTCGGCAGGCATGCGGGTGATCGCGGACTACATCTCATCCCTGACGGACGGACATGCACAGCGTCTGCACCAACAACTGTTTTCTTCTCACGGTTACTAACATCCCCCAACCTTATCAAGGGATAACCGTATAAAAACCAAAAAAGCGCTCGTTGAGTGCTTTTTTGGTAACAACGACGAAAAAGTGGTCAATCTGTTTCTCTTTTGCCTAAGCTGTCAGTAACCATAAAGGTAGAAGGAATCTCGCTGATCACACTCCTTAACAATCATACGGGTTATTTTTTCGGCAGATTATGGTAAATTGTGCGGCGTTCTGGCAGCCATCCTTCGAACCAAGGTTCTGTTCAGCGTCAGGATTGGAGTCTGACATTGGCTTTTTTCAATGACATTTTCAACGACAAAGTACAATAAATTTATGAAGTTAAATCACCTGACTTTTATTCCACTGGCTTTACTGTTAAATGCCTGTGCAAACACACAACCTGAGCAATCCAGCCGGGAATCGTCCAACGCGACGCCTCCAGCCACCCTGTCGGTTAACAAAACACACACCACGTCACCATCTCTGGCCGAGATTCAAGCGCAAGATACCGAGCAGATGATCGACTATGCACGCGAGTTCCTTGGCACTAAATATGTGTGGGGTGGTTCATCACCCAAAGGGTTCGACTGTTCCGGCTACATCAAATACGTTTACAACAAGTTTGACATCACGATTCCGCGTACCACGGCGGCCTATCCGAGCCTGTATGGTAATAAAGTGTCTCTGAAAGACGCAAAACCAGGTGACCTGATCGTATTCACTGGCACCAATCCAAATATTCGTAAACCCGGTCATGCCGGCATCATCACCTCCGTCGATGACGGGAAGCTGACGTTTATTCACAGCTCATCATCGAAAAAGCACTTCGGGGTCACTGAAACCGATTACTACAAGAGCGGTTATCCGCGCCGGTTTCTTACCGTAGTACGGATGTAAACAAGGCGCGTTCAGCGCCTTTTTTCATAGCTACTGGCACGAAACTTACGCCGGAATCCGCCCGGCGTCATCTGTTTGTACTTTTTAAACAGACGATTAAAATTCGCCTGATTCACAAAGCCGGATTGCTGCGCAATCACGCTGACGGGCCAATCAGAGCGAATCAGTAACGAGCACGCCTTTCCTAAACGAACCTGAGTGATGTACTGATTAACGCCCATCCCCATCATCCGGCGAAAAAAGCGAGTCAGAGTGCTTTCACTCATGGCCACCACCTGAGCAAGATCCTCCAGCAATAACGATTCAGTATAGCCTTCGTGAATCTGCTCAAGTAACAGGCTCAATTGCCGCTGCTCGCGTTGATCCGACTCAACCATCGTGCCCTCCTGCCCGGAACAGAGAAGTTCATATTCACCACAGTGGCTAAGCGCATCGAGTATCTGCAATAACAAAGTCAGGCGTCTGGCTGAGGACGCCGACTCCAGCGCAATAAAGTGTGGCAACAACTCGTTGACCAGTTGCGGGGGGAAGTGCAGGCCTCGTGACGCATCCGTGGTTAAACGCTGCAGTGCACGGTACTCCGGAAACAGCTGGCACACGGCGTTGACCCACTGCTGATCAAACCACAAGACATACACGGTATGTGGGTGCTCAGCGTCAAGAACCCGGTTCGACTGCCAGGTATGTGGAATATTAGGCCCCAGTAAAGTCAAATCCGCATCACCATAAGCGGTGATCTGATCACCAATGTAACGTTCTCCACAGCTATTGAGTGTCAGAGTCAGCTCATACTCGGGATGGAAGTGCCACTCAAACGGTATCGCCTCCAACCGGCGAATCAACAGTCGCCAGGAACTGTCGTTGGCATACGCCACTTTTTCAAACTGAGCTTTCATAAGAAGTACATAGCCACTACAACAGACACAAATATTGACTGGATAGTACTAAATATTGCTGATTTTGCATCACTCCGAGAACGCCAAGGTTGCCAAAATGTGAACAAATAACAACAAACCTCTTAGTACCCACCGGGGAGAAAGTATGAAAAACCGTTATGGATTCGGAGACAATGCGCCAGGCAATAACAGCGTCTCAAACATTCACGATGTTCAACTGCGGGATATCCGTAAAACCTTACCGCTCAAAACACTGACCGAAGAACAGTTCGCCTTCTGGCAGCACAACGGTTACGTCGTGCTGCCACAAATCATCAGCCCAGAGGCGGTACAACGTAGTCAGGATTTCTTGTGGGAATTTCAGGAGATGTCGCCAGACGACACCACCACTTGGTATCAGGATCAGCGCCGTGATCATGCCATGGTGGAACTGAATAATTCCGGAATGGTGGAGTGTTACAACCATCAGGTTTTATGGGATAACCGTCAAAACCCGGATGTGTACCACGCATTTGTTGATATCTGGGATCGGGAAGATTTGTGGGTCACCATTGACCGCGCCAACTTAAACCCACCCAACCGTGCTAACCGCGCATTCAGTGGCTTCATCCATTGGGATGCGGATACCTCGCTCACTCCTCTGCCGGTCAACGTGCAGGGGGTACTGGCCCTGTCAGACACCGATGAGCAAACCGGCGGTTTCCAGTGCGTGCCGGAGCTTTACCGTCAATTAGAGCGCTGGCGTGAGACTCAGCCGGCCGATCGCGATCCGTATGTACCGGATCTGGCGGGTTTTGAGGCTGAATTTATAGCGATGAAAGCCGGCGACTTATTAATTTTCAACAGTTTGCTTCCTCACGGCATTCGTCCAAACCAGTCAGATCGGGTACGCATGGCACAGTACATTTCGATGGTGCCAGCCGAAGAAACTCACGCCACGATCCGCCAATGGCGGATTCAGTCCTGGCAGGATCGTCTCCCGCCAGAAGGCTTTGCCTTTCCGGGTGACCCACGCAACTGGGAACAGACTCGCTACCCAAGAGCAGAGCTGAGTGTGCTGGGAGAAAAATTACTCGGTAAGCGCGACTGGTCGCTGGTGCACAAAGTATAATGCAGATGAAAACGGGGCTGATTCAGCCCCGCTTGTATCGCATTTTTCTTAAGCGCTCGTCTGACGGACAAAATCATGCACCTGCTCAGCCAGCCTCTGTTTGTGTGCATCATCGATAAAACTGGCTTCAATGGCGTTCAGGGTAAATTGCGCCAGCTCTTGTGGCGTCATCGTATGGCTGTCGGCCACCGCCTGAAAATTATCCGTCATGTAACCACCAAAGTAAGCCGGGTCATCCGAGTTGATCGTCACGCACACATTCTGGCGCAACAGGTCGACAATGTTATGTTGATCCATAGTGTCAAACACCTTCAACTTAGTGTTTGAGAGTGGGCACACCGTCAGTGGCACCCGGCTTTTCGCCAGATCGCCCACCAGCGCCTGATCATCCACACAACGCACCCCGTGATCGATGCGCGAAATTTTCAGCAGATCGAGGCTGTTATGGATATTTTCAACCGGCCCTTCTTCTCCGGCATGGGCAACCGTCAGGAAACCATGACGAATCGCTTCCTGAAATACGCGCTCAAATTTCTCTGGCGGATGCCCCAATTCAGACGAATCGAGACCGATACCAACGATTTTGTCCTTGTGCGGTAAAGCCATCCGCAAAGTCTCAAACGCACTGTCTTCATCCAAATGACGCAAAAAACACATGATGATTTGACTGCTGATCCCCAATTGTTCGTGACCATCACGTAGCGCCCGCTCAATCCCATTGATCACGGTTTCAAACGCAATTCCACGTTCGGTATGCGTTTGCGGGTCAAAAAAGATTTCGGTATGAATGACGTTATCGGCCTGACAACGCAACAGGTACGCCCAGGTCAGATCGTAAAAGTCTTGTTCATGAACAAGGACATTCGCTCCCTGATAATAGATATCAAGAAACGATTGCAGATTGGTAAACTGGTACGCTGCCCGCACATCTTGTGGTGTTTTAAAAGGCAGGTCAATCTGGTTACGTTGCGCCAGGTTGAACATCATCTCGGGCTCTAACGTCCCTTCAATGTGCAAGTGCAGTTCAACCTTCGGCAGTTGCTGGATAAAATTGGTCTGGTTCACGCTTGTATCTCCATTCAATGAATTTCAACAAACGCCTTTCTCTCGCCTAAATATTCACGATATACAAAGAGAAAAGCGCTATGCACTTTCTCTTCGTAATCTGGAATTTACGGCTCCAGGTAGAGACCCTCACTCCTTATCAGTGAGGTTATACGAAGCATCGGCCTTGGCTCACCTGAGGTGGCTAACCGATTGCGCGCCATTATAGCCATACAAGAACCACAATGCCAACAGGCCCAAACCCATTGAGTAGCAGCTTACTCCTCAGTATAGGCCAAGTGTCTATTTCGCATAATTTTTCTCAAAGACTCCGGCAGGCATCTGAGCTATCTGGAATTCAACCATCTGTTCAAAAGCACTCACCAAAGGCAAGAAATCCCTATCCGGCTCCAGCAGAGTCAACAGATGATACCCGGCCTCAACCGTCGACAAGCTGTTATCACTCGGCGCTTTGCGGATACGGTAGTTGCCTTTAAGGCCAGTAGGCAGATGCAGCCCTGGCAACGCCTGCAAGTTAGCCGATAACTGATACATTTTGTACGCTTTTTTCCAGGTACCATCAAGCAGGATCACCCGCACTTTATCCACCACAGGATCGATCGGTATTTGGGTAACAAGTTGAGAGACATCGCTGGGATACAACACGAAGTTGCGGCTATCTGGCTCGCTGAGCAAGCGGTTTAATTCGGTATGCGCAGAAAAGTCTTCACCGATAAAATGGTGACTGCTTGGCAACGATAAACTTAAAATACGTGCCGTACCCATGGGTTTATGTTGCTCACTGGGGTGCTGAAGGATGACCAGTTCAACATTCGATGGTAGGCTCTCTATCCATTCGCATATGCACGCTTTACGCGATTTACCACACTCTGAACAATATCGGGACATAACGTGAATCTGTACCTGTTACTATCTGTTATCAGTTTACTCTGCCTTGGGTTGCAATTTGAACCTCTGCAGTCGGGCATGGCCTGGACCAGCGCCGGCATTCAACATGGCCAGTGGTGGCGCATCCTAACAGGAAACTTTACCCACACCAACTTTGCGCACCTGGCAATGAACCTCGCCGGATTATGGGTCATCAGCTACATTTTCCGCCCTGCAACACGCCAGCTTATGACCGCTCTGTTGTTTATCGGGATGGTCGTGGGCGTGTCCAACCTGTTTAGCGAGATGACCAGTTACGTTGGCCTGTCCGGTGTGCTGCATGGTGTGTTTGCCTGTTTCGCGCTGAGCGAGGCGCTTAACGGTCGACGCAGCAGTTGGCTACTGGTCTTGGGTGTAATGGCGAAAGTTGTCTGGGAACACACTGTCGGCCCATCCGAAGAAACCAGCGCCTTGATTGGTGCCAGGGTAGCAATTGAAGCCCATCTGGCCGGCATGCTGGGCGGCATCGCACTGGCACTGGCTACCTACATTCTTTCCCGTTCGCCACAAAAAAACGCCTGACTGAGTCAGGCGTTTTTTATCCATCGCGTCAGACTATCGGCCGCTGACCACGATTGATCAGTTTGAGTAGAACACTGTCCGCCGCTTCCCCGGCCACGCCCGCCAGTTTCTCGGTCAGCTTTTTCTTCTGCACATAACGAACCTGCAAAACGGTCTTATTCTGACAGGCATCAACCACCAGATCGTCGGAAGTCCGAATCTCATCCACCAGCCCCAGGGCTTTCGCCTGGGTACCGAACCAGTGTTCCCCGGTTGCCACACTGTCCAGATCCAGCTCAGGACGGTGCTCACGGATGAAGTCTTTGAACAGGCCGTGGGTTTCTTCCAGTTCCTGTTTAAACTTGTCTCGCGCCTTATCGGTATTCTCACCGAACATGGTCAGCGTTCGTTTGTATTCACCCGCGGTCAATTGTTCAAACTCAATGTTATGTTTTTTCAACAGCTTATTGAAGTTTGGCAACTGAGCGATGACCCCAATGGAGCCCACAATCGCAAACGGAGCGGACACGATCTTGTCGCCAATGCACGCCATCATATAACCACCGCTGGCGGCCACTTTATCGACAGAAATCGTCAGTGGCAAACCGGCCGCTTTAAGGCGATCCAGCTGTGAGGAAGCCAGGCCGTAACCGTGTACCATGCCCCCGCCAGACTCCAGTCTCAACAGCACTTCATCCCCGTCACGGGCAACAGCCAGAATCGCCGTAACTTCTTCACGCAGCGACGCCACTTCTTTGGCATCAATACTGCCGTGGAAATCCAGCACAAACAGATGTGGTTCACGCTTACTGTCCAGCGTCCCCTCTTTGGCTGCTTGTTTAATGGCTTTCTCCCGGGATTTGTTCTTCTCTTTTTCGCTTTTCTTTTCCGCTTTATCACGCGCTTTAATAAACGCATCATCGTGCAGGTGGTGTTCCAACTGCTCCACGGTGTCTTTGTGTTGCTCGGTCAGGTTCACAATCTCCAGTTCCCCTTTCGCCGCACCACTTTTACTGTTCACTGCTTTGGCTATGACTAAAATCGCAATGATCGCGACCACAACGGTGGCAATCTTGGCCAAAAACAGGCCGTAGTCCAACAAAAATTCCAATGCTAATATCCTCACATGTGCGAATTGGTGTATTGTAACCGTCTTGTCACGAAGACTTAAAGTAGAACATACAATAAGGATGCTCCCCGTGAATTATTCCGTTTCCTCAGATGCCCTGAAAGATAAAGTCATTCTGGTTACCGGCGCTGGTGCCGGGATCGGTAAACAAGCCGCTCTCAGTTACGCAGAGCACGGTGCGACCGTGATTCTGCTGGGTCGTACCGTCAAAAAACTCGAAGAGACGTACGACGAAATTGAAGCGGCGGGCTACCCTCAGCCTGCCATTATTCCTCTGGACATGAAAGGGGCAAGCAAGCAGCACTACCTCGACATGGCAGACACCATCGAGCAACAGTTCGGTCGTCTGGACGGCATACTGCATAATGCCAGTATTCTGGGTGTGATCAGCCCCTTTGACCAAATTGGTGAAGACACTTTCGACGATGTGATGCAGATCAATGTCAAAGCGCAGTTCATGATGACTCAGGCTCTGCTGCCGCAGCTGCATAAATCTCAAGATGCGCGCATCGTCTTTACCAGCTCCACCGTTGGTCATGTCGGCCGTGCATTCTGGGGAACTTACGCCATCTCGAAGTTTGCGACAGAAGGCATGATGCAAGTGCTGGCGGATGAACTGAGTGATACCGCAATTCGGGTCAATGCGATTAATCCGGGCGGAACCCGTACCGGCATGCGCGCGAAAGCCTTCCCGGCGGAAGACGCGCAGTTACTCAAAACGCCGAAGGACATCATGCCGCTGTATTTGTACCTGATGGCTCCGGAAGGCAAAGACGTCAACGGCCAGTGCATGGACGCTCAGCCAAAAAAATAATCCTCTGAATTTTTCGTACACTCAACGCCTTGCTGTTTTCAGCAAGGCGTTTTTCATTTTACCGAACCACATTTTGCTTGCAGGTCCAACGGGAACATTTATACTGTACATATATACAGGTAAATAATTATGTATGAACTAATTGAGCATCTAAAACATAAGCATTTGATCTGGCAAGGTTCTCAGGTAACCGCCACAAGCGATACGCTGCCAACTGGCTTCAGCGTACTGGATCAGAAACTGGATGGTGGTCTGCCGTCACACGGAGTGGTCGAAATCCAGTCACCGGGTGGCGTCGGGGAATTGCGCCTGTTGATGCCACACATTCAGCGCACCAGTTATCATCGCTTAACGGTGTTAGTCAATCCACCCGGTCTGTTGTGCGCAGAGCAATTGCAGTCTCAAGGCATCGACAACCAGAAAGTACTGCTCCTCTATCCATCCACTCCCAAGCAGGCGCTATGGGCGGCAGAACAATGTCTGAAAAGCGGCGCTTGCAGTAATGTATTGCTCTGGCATCAGGGCTTGGAAGTGCATCAGGCACGCCGGTTACAGGTTGCCAGCGAAACGGGTCATTGCCTGCAATTCCTGTTCAAGCCGCAACAGATGAATCTGTTGTCACTGCCTGTTAGCCTGAGTTTGACCCTGATGCCACACCGCCGCGGTTTGTCTGTCACCATCACCAAACGCAAAGGTGGCTGGCCTCATGGCAGTTTTACTCTCGACATGGGTCATTTATGGCCCAGTCTGACACTAAGCCAACCAGATCCGGTCATTATTCCCTTTCCGCTACAAAAACAGGGCTGAGGAGGCAGCATGCAACTTTGGCTTTATCTGCACTTTCCCCAACTGCAACTGGACCGTTTGTATGCATCTCAGGAACAACCACTGGTGATAGTGAACAGTCAGTCCCATCAGGTCATGCAATGCAATCCACTCGCGCTCCAGCAAGGGATTAAGCACGGTATGGGGCTGGGCAGCGCTGCGGCGCTATGCACCGATCTTCAGGTTCATCCGTATGATCCCAGTGTTGAAGAGCAGGCACTGAACGATATCGCCCAATGGTTATATCTGGTTACATCCGACATCGTGCTTTACCCGTCGCACGGTCTGTTACTTAAGGTCACGGATATGCTGGCTCTGTATCAGGGGCTAGACAATTACTGGCAAACCGTATCCCGCCACCTTGATCAGCAAGGTGTGTGCTATCAGTTTTCCACGGGGTTTTCACCTTATGCGGCCATCCTGTTGGCCAAATCCGGACAAAACCACATCGAAGCTGATAAAGAGGCCCTGCTCGCTCTGCTCCGCCGCCATCCGCTGACCACCACAGAACTCAGTATGGCCCAGGTTAGCAAACTGAGCCGGATCGGCATTCATACGCTGGACGAACTGCTGGCTCTGCCGACGCAAGAGCTGGCTCGGCGTTTTGATATCGACCTGGTCAACTATGTCGGACGTTTACTCGGGCAGTTCAAACACCCACAACCCTTTTATCATCCGCCGGAAGCGTTTCATCACTCTCTGGAGCTTCTCTTTGATATTGAGAATGTGCAATGGCTGGAAAAGCCGCTCTACACACAACTGCGTAAACTGGAGTTGTTCCTCACGCTGCGCAACCAGGTGGCCTTTGAGCTCAGTCTGACTCTGCATCAGCGGAATAAACCGGACACCACCTTAACTCTGACCTCTGCCAGTGGTGATTACCTCGCCGATAAATGGGCACAGCTGTGCAAGTTAAGTATGGAATCACTGAGTCTGACGGCTCCGGTTCAAGGGCTTAGTCTGGCTATCCAGCGCAGCGCTCCCCAACAAGCAGCCACTCAGGACATTTTCGGTGGCGAAAAAGGCCAGTTGAATGAACTGGAACTGCTCTCGCTGCTGCAAGCCAAATTGGGCAAAAAACAGGTCCACAAAGTGGCATTCTGTGACGATCCCCGCCCGGAAAAAGCGTCACGTCTGTGTGACCCAACCCGGCAAGTACCGGAAAGGGCGTCCCACCCCCGCCTTCGTCCCAGTCTGTTACTCCCTGAACCTGAGCCGCTGAATGAAAAAGTCACACTGCACGAAGGGCCAGAACGCATTGTCAGCGGTTGGTGGGATGGCGAAGAGGTCATTCGAGATTACTTTATCGCCCGCAGTCATGACGGGCGCTGGTTGTGGGTGTTTCGTACCCCGCAACAGCAGTGGTTCCTTCACGGACAGTTCAGTTAGGAGAGCACATGCCATACGCAGAACTGTTTTGTCAGAGCAATTTTTCATTTCTGACCGGGGCTTCACACCCCGAAGAGCTGGCGTTGCAGGCCGACTTCCTGCGTTACTCAGCACTGGCGATCACCGATGAATGCTCAGTCGCCGGTGTGGTACGCGCACACACCGCAATCAAAGAGCATGACCTGGCACTCAAGCTGATCGTCGGCAGCATGTTCTGGCTTAATCCGGAATGTCAGGTAGTGCTACTCTGCCCGAATCGGCTTGCTTACGCAGAGCTGTGCCGGATTATTACCAATGCCCGGCGCCGCTCCGATAAAGGCGAGTACCGTTTATCCGAATGGGACCTGATGTCAATACGACACTGCCTGATCATCTGGCTGCCCATCAATCAGGCCAGCGACCATTATTGGGGCCAATGGCTGGCACAACACCACCGTCATCGCTTATGGCTTGGCCTGCAACGTCATCTGCGTGCCAGCGATAAAACCGATCTGGCCCATTGCCAGCACCTGGCTCAGGAATTAGGGTTACCAATCACTGCCTGCGGTGGCGTCCTGATGCATACCGCCACCCGTTTGCCGCTCCAACAGGTACTGAGCGCCATCCAACACGGCAACACGGTCGAGAATCTCGGAAGCCACCGGCTGCACAATGCCGAGCGCTGCCTGCGCAGCACAGAAAAGCTGAGCCGGCTCTTCCAGTCGCAATGGCTGGAAGAGAGTCTGGCTATCGCCAAGCGCTGTGAATTCAAACTCAGCGATCTACGCTACGAATACCCCAGCGAGCTAGTGCCGGATGGTATGACACCGATGGGCTATCTGCGCCAGTTGGTTAAGCAGGGTGAACTGACCCGCTTTCCCGAAGGCGTCCCAGACGCAATTAGTCATACTATCGAGAAAGAACTGGCACTGATCGAAGAACTCAATTATCCGTTTTATTTCCTGACCATTCACGACATAGTGATGTTCGCCAAACAACAGCAGATCCTCTATCAGGGGCGCGGTTCGGCGGCCAACTCCGTGGTGTGTTACTGCCTGGAAATTACCTCGGTCGATCCTCGCCAAATCTCGGTGCTGTTTGAACGTTTTATCAGTAAAGAGCGCAATGAGCCGCCGGATATTGACGTCGATTTTGAACATGAACGACGAGAAGAAGTCATTCAGTATATCTACCGAAAATACGGCCGTGAGCGCGCTGCTCTGGCCGCGACCGTGATTTCTTACCGGTTTAAAAGTGCGGTGCGGGATGTTGGTAAAGCATTGGGCATCAACGAAACACAACTCGACTACTTCATAAAAAACGTCAATCGCCGCGATCGAGGCCTCGATTGGCAGGCACAGGTTATTGAGCTCGGCCTGAAGCCCGACTCACTCAGGGGTGAACAGTTTATCCAGTTAGTCAATGACATCATGGGGTTTCCGCGTCACCTATCTCAGCATGTGGGCGGCTTTGTTATTGCTTCCGGCCCTTTGTATGAACTGGTTCCGGTCGAAAACGCCTCCATGACTGAGCGCACCGTCATCCAGTGGGACAAGGACGACCTGGAAAGCCTGGGGCTACTCAAAGTCGATGTGCTGGCTTTGGGGATGCTGACCGCCATCCGCAAATGTTTTGCCATCATCGCCCAGCGTGAGCAGAAACAATACACACTGGCGGACATCACCCGGCGTCAGGACGATCCGAATGTCTATGGCATGATTCAGCGCGCCGACACCATCGGGGTATTTCAGATCGAATCCCGGGCCCAGATGAGTATGCTGCCACGCCTGCGACCGACCAATTATTACGACCTGGTGATCCAGATTGCCATTGTCCGGCCGGGTCCTATCCAGGGAGACATGGTGCATCCGTTCCTGAAGCGCCGCCATGGTGAAGAGAAAGAGAGCTACCCATCAGAAGAAGTGCGGGACGTGTTGTCACGCACCATGGGCGTCCCGATTTTTCAGGAACAGGTGATCAAACTGGCTATGGTGGCAGCGGGTTTCAGCGGCGGCGAAGCTGACCAGTTGCGCCGGGCCATGGCTTCGTGGAAAAAAACCGGCCAGTTGATGAAGTTTAAACACAAGCTGATTGATGGCATGACTCAGCGGGGCTATGAACAAGCGTTTGCCGAGCGGATTTTTGACCAGATCTGCGGCTTTGGTGAGTATGGTTTTCCGGAAAGCCACTCTGCCTCCTTTGCGGTTCTGGCTTATTGCTCGGCCTGGCTCAAGTATTACTATCCGGAAGCCTTTTATACCTCGTTACTCAACAGCTTACCGATGGGCTTTTACAGTGCCTCGCAACTGATCCAGGATGCACGTCGGCACGGCATTCGTGTCTTGCCGGTGTGTGTGAATGCCTCCGTGTTTGACCATCAAGTGGTGACCGAGCATGATCAGGCTGCCATTCGGCTGGGGTTACGCCTGATCAAAGGATTTAGCGCCGATGCCTGTAAGCAGCTATTGGCGGCTCGCCCGTATCAGGGCTATCAACACATAGATCAGCTAAAACACATCGGTCTGAGCCGACGTGATATTGAGTTGCTGGCTTCCGCCAACGCGCTGCAAGCTTTTACCGATAACCGCTATGCCGCTCGCTGGTCCATCATGGACTCCGCCTCAGATCTGCCCTTATTCCGACAGCTTAATGAAACCGATCCCGTGACCCTTTCGGCCCCCGATGCCCGACAAACTTTGCTGGAAGATTATGCCGCAACGGGGCTTGCTTTGGGCAAGCACCCGGTAACCCTGCTCGAAGAAGCCGGCCAGCTCGGTCGTTTTACCCGCATGCGTGATCTGGCGTGCTGCGATCATCAGTCGCTGGTGACCGTTGTGGGTGTGGTCACCGGAAAGCAGTCGCCGGGTACGGCCGCTGGTGTCACCTTTTTCACCCTTGAAGATGACAGCGGCAACATGAATGTGGTGGTCTGGAAAGCCACTGCCCGGGCGCAAAAACGTGCCTATCTGGGCGCAAAAATTCTGATGGTCAAAGGCATTTTGGAACGTGAGGGCGAGGTGATCCACATTATCGCAGGACGGTTGACTGATCTGACCGAACGCCTGACAGGGTTACAGACTCAATCACGCGACTTTCACTAAACCGGGTACACAAAAAAGGGAGCCAAGGCTCCCTTTATGGTCATTATGTGGAAGATTACAGTAACTCGCGCAGGCGATCCTGGGCCACTTCCACCAGCAGATCCGGCTGAAATTTCGAGATAAAGCGATCACAGCCGACCTTCTTCACCATGGCTTCATTAAAGCTGCCACTCAGCGACGTATTGAGCGTAATAAACAGATCTTTCATGCGCGGATCACTGCGCACTTCGTACGTCAGTTTGTAACCGTCCATTTCCGGCATTTCTGCGTCTGTGATCATCAGCAGCAGTTCTTTGGTCACCTCTTTGCCACTGTCACACCAGGATTTCAGCAGGGTCAGTGCTTCTAACCCATCACGACACTCGATGATGTTCAGGCCGAGCTGGGATAATGTCCCCTTAATCTGGGCCCGGGCAGTCGATGAATCATCCACAATCAGGACATTGCGGCCATCCAGCAACGGCGCAAGATTCGGATCCAGCACTTCTTCTGAAATCGAGACGTCGTAATCAATGATCTCTGCCAGCACTTTTTCAACATCGATGATTTCCACAATATGCGACCCGTTGCCTTCTTTGATTTGGGTAATCGCAGTCAGGTAGGTCGCCCGACCGGCCGTTTTAGGTGGCGGCTGAATTTCAGTCCAGGCCGTGTTGACGATATTTTTCACCTGCCCGACCAGAAACCCCTGCACTGAGCGGTTATATTCCGTGATGATCAGGTTTTCTTCGGTGTGCTCAAGACGAGATGGCGGGAAACCAATCGCACGTCGCAGGTCGATCACCGGAACCGACTCCCCACGCAGTGACGCCACACCAGTAATGTACGGATGAGAGCCCGGCATTTTGGTCAGGGCGGGCATCTTGATGACTTCTTTGACTTTAAATACGTTGATCGCAAAAGTCTGCCGACTATTGAGACTGAATAACAGCAATTCCAGTCGGTTTTCCCCCACCAGATTGGTGCGCTGATCAACTGTGTTTAGTACTCCGGACATACCGATACCTGTCTTAAAAATTGTTCAGTAAAAATCACCCCATATAGAGTGCAGGTATATGGGCTGAAATACAATACAGCAAATTTATCGGTAAAAACGTTAACCCTCAACCACTTTCATCAACAACAACCCGTCATATAAGGCCTGTTTGATCAAAGCGGCACCGGGCATCGTCGCCTGTTTGTAGAATCGCGATTCCACCAGCTCCAGTTCACGGGTGTAAACCGGCATGCTTTGTTCTTGAATACACTGGTTAATCGCCGGGTACAGAATGTCTTTCGCCTGATTGATCACACCGCCAATCAAGACTTTTTCCGGGTTGAACAGGTTAATCACAATCGCGATCGCCGACCCCAGATAGCGTCCGAGTTTTTCAATCACGTCCACACACAACGGATCGCCTTGCGCCGCCGCCGTGCAGATATCTTCGATGGAAAGCTCTTCTTTGTCTGTCAGAACCGACGCTTCGCCACGCGAAATCCTCTCTGCCACTTCTTCGCGAATCGCCTGAGAACTCGCCACGGTTTCCAGACAACCACGATTACCGCAATGGCATGGCTTGCCATTCGGATCAATCTGGATATGCCCCAGTTCACCAATGTTGCCATGACGCCCTTGCAGCACCCGGCCGTCCAGCACAATACCGGCTCCCAAGCCGTGATGAATGGAGATCAGAACCGAGTTTTCGTTGTCCTGCGAATGACCGAACAGTTTCTCCGCCAGCGCCCAGGCACGGGTATCGTTGGCGACAAACACTGGTAAACCAGTTGCTTTGTAAATTTCAGGGCCCAGCGCCAGATTCTCCACATTGTAATGGGGCATCTGCAGCACAATCCCCTGCTCGGAATTCACCAGCCCCGGCAAAGTGATCGCAATACTGGTCACCCGGTCCAATTGATCCGCGTAGGTTTGGAAAAACTCATCGATTTCATGCAGCAGACGCGCCAGTACGTCCTCTTGATCGATTTCGTGGATATCAATTTTGGTATCAATCAGGACATCGCCACCCAATTCATGCAGAGCAATGGTGAGATAACCGCGTCCAAGACGCATCGAGAGGAACTGCCAGCCTTCGTTGTTAACCTGTAGGCCAATGGCCGGACGACCACGACTGGTTGCCTCCTGCACTGTGGTTTCCTGTACCAGATGAGACTCAATCAGCTCTCGCGTAATCTTGGTAATACTTGCAGGCGCAAGTTCACTCTCTTTCGATAAATCGATGCGAGAAATAGGGCCTTTTTGATCAATCAATTTGTAGACCCGGCCGGCATTGACCTGCTTAATATGGTCAATATGGCCTGGTTGAGCCATGTACATGATGCACTCCAAAAAACAACAACGTGGCAATTTTTTTACTTTGCGAACTAATTGTGAAGCGCTTTGATATATCGCCGTGACAAGCATCACGGATAAACATAAATCTTTGTGGAAGCCATCAAATCAGCAAGGATTTTCGCTTTTTTTACAGTGTTTTTTCACGCCACCAAAAATCCGACCGGGCTCCGTGTCGCCGGTTGAGGTTTGTGCTAGGGTTAATCACATCGGCGAATTATCGCACCTCCAGTGCCTTTACATCATCAGGAGAGAACATGGCCTCTACACTAAGAAGAACGAAAATTGTCACCACACTGGGTCCCGCTACCGATAGGGATAACAATCTGGAAGAGATAATCCGCGCCGGCGCCAACGTAGTCCGCATGAACTTTTCGCACGGCAGTGCCGAAGATCATAAACTGCGTGCAGAGAAAGTTCGGGCGATTGCTGCTAAATTGGGCACCCACGTTGCCATTCTCGGCGATCTTCAGGGTCCGAAGATTCGAGTCTCCACTTTCAAAGACGGTAAAATTCAACTGACCGTCGGTGACAAATTCATCCTTGATGCCGACATGGCTCCAGGCGAAGGTGATCAGGACGCGGTCGGCATCGACTACAAAGCCTTGCCACAAGACGTGGTCCCAGGAGATATCCTGTTGCTGGACGACGGGCGGGTACAGCTGGAAGTCATCTCCGTCACCGACAGTAAAGTGCACACCCAGGTCACCATCGGCGGCGCTCTGTCGAACAACAAAGGGATCAACAAAAAAGGCGGCGGCCTGTCGGCCGATGCTCTGACGGAAAAAGACAAACGGGACATTCTGCTGGCAGCTGACATCAAAGTCGACTATCTGGCGGTGTCATTCCCGCGCAATGGCGAAGACATGAAATACGCCCGCCGACTCGCCCGCGACGCGGGTCTCGAAGCCAAGCTGGTCGCCAAAGTCGAACGGGCTGAAACCGTGGTCTCGGAAGAGTCCATTGACGACATCATCCTCGCTTCTGACGTGGTGATGGTCGCACGGGGAGACCTCGGGGTCGAGATTGGCGATCCGGAATTGGTGGGCGTTCAGAAACAGTTGATTCGCCGCACCCGCGCACTGAACCGCACCGTCATCACCGCCACCCAGATGATGGAATCGATGATCGAAAGCCCGATGCCGACTCGTGCCGAGGTCATGGACGTGGCTAACGCCGTCCTCGACGGCACAGACGCCGTGATGCTGTCTGGTGAAACCGCCGCAGGTAAATACCCGGTAGAGACGGTCAAATCGATGGCAGAAGTCTGTCTCGGGGCGGAAAAAATGGCGTCGATCAACCGCTCGAACTACCGCCTGGACAGAACCTTCGATAGCCCGGAAGAAACCATTGCTATGTCCACCATGTATGCGGCTAACCACCTCACTGGGGTGAAAGCGATGATTTCTCTGACCGAGTCCGGTCGCACCGCACTGATGATGTCGCGCCTGAGCTCCGGCTTACCCATTTTTGCCCTGTCCCGCAACGAAGGGACACTCAACAGCACCGCACTGTACCGTGGCGTATTCCCGGTCTATTTTGATACACGTGGCAGCAGCGGCCTGGAAGTGGCACAAACCGCAACCCAGGCCCTTAAAGAGAAAGGTTTGCTGCACGAAGGCGATCTGGTGATCATCACTCAGGGTGATGTGATGGATGTGATTGGCTCCACCAACTGCATGCGGGTGTTATCTGTATAAGGACCGGATTAAAAAAGGAGCCATCAGGCTCCTTTTTTCAGTTTGGTACTGAGATAATCTTCAATAAAGCGGTACCCGGCTTTCAGCCCAAGCTCATAATCGTGCTGCAGATCTTCCGGTTTGCTCATCAGTGACCCGGATTTCAGCGGTTCATCCGGCATGATCTGTACGACAAAACAATCGTCTGGTGGCGCACTGAGAAATTCTTGAGTCAGCGCATAAGTCTGGTAGTGCACCATCAGCATATCCGCCAGGCCTGTATCAAACTTATCACCCAGCAGATTGCTGAGGCGGTAGACATTGTCAGCACCAAACAACCAGCGACCACCATTTAACAGCTCCAGATGCTGTTGGTCCTTTTTCTGCTCTTTTGCCCGTGCCAGCCTCTGGTAGAAGAAATTACTCCAGTCGGCGCGAAAGCGGTCAACCTGTTGCTGCCACTTCTCTTGCAAACCATTGAATGATTCCCGAAACCATTCAACTTCACCCGGTGCGACCTCCACCTGAGCAGGCTCTAACTCTGGCTGCAAATCACTGCCTTCAGTCCGGATCACGATGATGCAGCGGCCGCCTTTACGCCAGGCTTCCTGAACCGGAATGGACGCCGAAACTCCACCATCGACATAGTGTCGGCCGTTGATCTCCACTTCTTCATGATACAGACGCGGAATCGCACAGGTGGCAATCAGCACTTTAAACCAATCTTCGCCGAGAAACGGCAGATAGTGATCCTGAAAAGTCCGGGCATCAGTAACCGCGGCCATCGCTTTTCGCTCGCCCAGTGCCATGCGACCCATATCAATATCCAGCTTGTAGGGAAAATCGCTGATTTTCTCTAAAGCCCAGTCGAGACGCAGGTATTGTTTACGTCTTATATAACTGAAAAGATTGAAAAATTCAGGATCGGTGGTTAAATCCGTAATAAACGTTTTCCCTAAGCCATGCTGACGACACAGAAAGGAACATAAATTCAGCGCCCCCGCAGACGTTCCGTAAAATTCATGAAACGGGTCAAAATTGGATAACAGAAAAGCGTCTAAGACACCGGCAGTAAAAATACCTCTTTGTCCGCCGCCCTGAGCGACCAATGCATTTTTACCGCCTGTGTACCTTGCAAGCCGGTCAATGTCGACCAGTGACTGTGAGTCAGTAATGATACCGCTGTTGTTCATCGATGAACGGACTTAGTGAGTAATGGCAACCAGTCCAAATCCTATCAGGATGGCAAAGATTGTCACAGTGATCACTAAGGCATATTTCAGATTCGATTCCATCTCTTACCTCCAACTCGCCATTAATAAGCTTGCGGAAACACCCGCAGCCTATGGTGTAAATGTAACAAAGTAATAACACCCATGTGATACATGTTCAATATTTGTCTTTTTTCTGTGCGGAATTATGCAGTTATCATCACACTTACTAAGGACTTCTGACTCACAAGGACAGCTTATGTGCAAACATTACCTGACGGTTTCAGTTCTCGGTTTGTTAAGCTTCGCTTCTCCCGGCCAGGCGCAGTCGTACATTACGCCCTGGATAGGGTACACATTTGGCGGCGAAGTCGAAAACCAAGACGGGCACCATTACGACATTAAGGGCTCAGAGAATGTTGCTTTTTCTGTCGAGACTGACATTCAAACCGGTAGAATTGGGGTGTTCTATGCGTACCAAAGCAGTGAGATTGAACACGTTAAACTCGATTCCAAAGTGCATTACCTGCAGTTTCAGAGCAGTCTCTACTATCCGATTCAACCCAACTTCTCCTCCTACCTTGGTTTAGGTGTCGGCGGGTCGTACATTGATGCGAAATGGGTGGATGATCAGTACGGGTTTTCAGCCAGTATTTTTGGCGGGGTACAGTATGACTTAACCCAAAACCTATCCTTGAACGGGCAATTCCGCTGGCTGGGAACGGTGGTTGACAATGACACCACGGCCGCCTGTACCTTGCCTACCAGCGAGAGCGATTCTTGTCTGATCCGTTTCGAAACAGACTGGATGAACCAGTTTTCAACCAACATAGGTTTGGTGATGCGATTTTAACTGACCAGGTATGACCAGTATTGTTACCCAGTATATTGAATTCATTTCAGGGTAATACATCGACAGAGTGTATGTTTTTCAGTCATACGCTCTTTTTATTTATCAAGTGTTTTTCTCCAAATCCACCCTCACCCAGCAGCAGTAACCGCTGACCAATCACACTCTTTCGATAAATTTGATTACATACAATCCAAATTAACAACTATCATACTAAATGAATACTGATAAATAACATTTACAATCTATTGCTTTAACTGGATTAAATCGCTAGTCTTTAAAGCATGCGCAGCTGAATATTTCAGACTCCGCAAACACACATCGAACAATTAAGAACAATATTCTGAGTTTTCTTAGGTTAAACAAAACAATAAACCAACCTTAAGCGATATCATGGATGATAAAGCGACCAGGATGCGGCAAGCCAGTCTTCCTTCCTTTCACTTCCTTATATCTGCGAAAACCTAAGAAAAGCTTCATTTCTCAGGAAGTTAAAGGAGTTATCTATGAAGCGAGAACAGTGGGGATCCCGAGCTGGATTTATTCTGGCCGCAGTGGGATCTGCAATTGGTTTGGGGAACATCTGGCGTTTCCCGTATATGGCCTACGAGAATGGTGGCGGTGCATTTTTTATTCCTTACCTTTTTGCCATGATTACCGCAGGTATCCCATTTATGATCCTGGAATTCTCCATGGGTCAGAAGTACCGGGGGTCGGCGCCTGCCACACTGGCACGAATCAACTCAAAATTTGAATGGCTTGGCTGGTTCCAGGTGGGGATCGCGGCAGTGATCGCGGTGTACTACGTAGCGGTGATTGGCTGGGCGATTTCGTACTTTGGCATGTCGTTTACCCAAAGCTGGGGCACCGACACAAACGCCTTCTTCTTCAGTGAGTACCTCGCTCTGGGCGACAACTCACCAACCAATCTAGGCAGTATTCAATGGAAGATCGCGATTGCGATGTTGATTGCCTGGGGAATCACTTACGCAGCCATCGCCGGCGGTGTCAAATCGGGTATTGAGCGAGCATCTAAGATCATGATGCCGATCCTGTTTGTGATGGTTCTGGTACTGATTGCTCGCATGATTTTCCTTCCAGGGGCGCTGGATGGCGTGAACTATATGTTCGAACCTGACTTCAGTAAAATCTGGGACGTAAAAGTATGGGCAGCGGCCTACGGCCAAATCTTCTTTACTCTGAGTATCGGTTTCGCAATCATGTTGGCGTACTCAAGCTACCTGCCTGAGAAGTCGGATATTACCAACAACGCGTTCATGACCGTACTGATCAACTGTGGCTTCTCTATCCTCGCCGGTATTATGATCTTCTCGGTTTTGGGATACATGGCTCAAGAGCAAGGTAAACCGCTCACTGAAGTCGTTTCCGCAGGTGTTGGCCTGGCATTTGTAACTCTGCCGGCCGCCATCAACCTGTTGCCCGCCCCCTACATTCTCGGCCCACTGTTCTTCCTGGCCTTGGTTGTTGCGGGTTTAAGTTCACATATTTCAATCATGGAAGCCGTGACCTCGGCGATCATCGACAAATTGAACTGGAGCCGTAAAAAAGCCGCCTCAGTGGTCGTCGGTGTTGGGGTGGTTATTTCGATGGCCTTCGCCACTAACGGCGGTCTGTTGCTGCTCGACCTGGTTGACCACTTTGCCAACAACGTCGGCATCATGGTTGGTGGATTCGTTGAAATTGCTCTGATGGCCTGGATCATGAATAAAGTGAGCGAAGTTCGGGAGTATGTTAATCAAATCTCTGATTTTGCCATCACTGGCTGGTTCGATATTTGTCTGCGTTTCATTACTCCGGTCATGCTGGCGATCATTCTGGCCACCAAATTGCAAACCCTACTGACAGAAGGGTATGGTGGTTACGACCTGACTCTAGGTTGGGTTATGATTGCCGTCCTGTTGGTTGTCGGTCTGGTGATTAACATTTCAAGCCGCAAGGAGGCACAATAATGACGACTGGTGCAATTATCATGATGGTTCTTGGCCTTGGTATCACCTGGGGCGGCGCGTTTATCTGCATTAAACGAGCGATGGACAAGCAATAAATAACTCCACACAAAGAAAATGCCGGCAAATGCCGGCATTTTTTATGAGTGGCGATCAGAACGTGTATTTCACACCAACGGCCCCGCCCAGCTGCAGTTCTGGTCCTGAGTATAAGTTTAATTCAGGGTGGATCTGACCATACACATCCCAGCCTTTACTCACCTGCCAGTTCAGGCCAAGTGGCACACGCGCCCCGAAGTCATCGTTATCGTCCCAGTCAACGTAACCACCGACACCAACATACCAGGTAAAAGGTACATTCGCATCGAAGCTGCCACGAGTCAGAATGTAATCAAACGCCCCGCCCTCATTACCGACGGTAAAACGATACTGGTTCCCCAGTTCTGCCACGGCGCTCAATCCTTTGTCCATAGCTAAACCTAAAGACAGCTTATCCGGCGTCTGCGCAGTTCCGGCAGCCATGGCCGAAAGCGGGCACAGAGCCACAGCGAGTAAACATGCTTTTTTCATACGAAGAAGCCCTTCTGTAGTGATAAATCGTCACTATTTATAGCTATCTCACTAGCAAGACGTGTCAAACAAACGTAAGAGCCTGGGCAGAATAATGAGTAGCAGGTCAATTTTACTGTGGACGGGATCTGGATAGACAATAACAAAAAGCCCGCTGAGGCAGCGGGCTTTGACAATATCACGCTCTTTTAAGCGCTCGGGTTTCATGCAAGGGCTCGGCATCATAAACATACAACTGAAGACCGGCGTACGCTGCATACATCCCGAGTGTTGCGCAGAAAAGAACGATCTTTTCTTTCTCACGGGACAAATAAGCAGACAAATCCTTTTGTTGTGTCGCCTGACCGCTATCCACTCTCAGCAGATACTTACCCAGCGACTTGCCTATCAGGTTGTAACAGATAGCGCAGTAACCAAGGTATATCGCGATAAAGACCAGCAGCATTCCCAACACCATCAGCAACAAAATCGGCAGTGCAATGTCATCGTTCAACGACAGGCCGGAGGTTTGTTCACTGAAAAGCCCGGAAACCAACAACATCAGAACCGACATCACAACCTGAGTGAACATCTTGGCGATCATCAGGTCGATGATAAAAGCGCCGGTTCGTCTGAATTTGTCACCAATACTCATTACTTGCCAAGTAGCGAGTTGATTTGAGCTTTGTAACCTGCAGCTTCAGCGCCGTAGATTGCCTGAATACCAGTGTCGCCCACTTTCACCAGACCACGAGCTCCCAGCTCTTGAGTCCAGTAATCGTTATCTTTCACTTGGTTAGCATCTTTAACAGAGATACGTAGACGCGTGATACACGCATCAACATCAACGATGTTATCAGCACCGCCCAGAGCTTCGATCATCAGTTTCGCTTTTTCGTTATCGCCCGCACCGCCTTTTGAAGCGTGGTAGTCTTTCTTCGATACTACCGCAACAGCGCTACCTTTACGGCCAGGTGTTTTCACATCAAACTTCAGGATGTACCAACGGAACACAAAGAAGTAAATGAATGCGTACGCGATACCAACCAGAGGAATGTAGAACCAGTTGTTGTCAACGCCCGTCAGGCCTGGAAGCATACCGAACAACGTAAAGTCAATGAAACCACCACTGAACGTCATACCCACTTTCACGTTCAGGATATCCATCAGCATGAACGACAGACCAGCCAGAGGTACGTGAATCGCGTAGTACAGTGCAGGTGACAGGAACAGGAAGGTAAATTCGATTGGCTCTGTGATACCAGTTAGGAATGCAGTCAGAGCAACAGAGAACAACAGACCACCTGCCGCTTTCTTGTTTTCATCATCCGCCAGTGTGTACATCGCGTAAGCCGCTGCAGGCAGACCGAACATCATGAACGGGAACTTACCAGTCATGAAGTTAGTTGACGTAAATTGTGAGAAGTCGCCATTTGCCAGAGAGGTAAAGAAGATGTTCTGGGTACCTTTGATCAGTTCGCCTGCGATTTCAGCTGTACCACCGATCTCTGTCTGCCACAATGGCAGGTAGAATACGTGGTGCAGACCAACAGGGATCAGCGAACGTTCAATGATACCGAAGATCAGCGAGGCAATGTAACCGTGACCAGCAGTTGTCATCTCACCCAGCGCTGCACCGATAGCACCGAATGCCGCACCGAAGAATGGCCAGATAAAGGTCAGAACGATACCGTAGAACAGAGCAGCAAACGCACTGATGATTGGCACAAAGCGTGCGCCACCGAAGAAGCCCAGGTAATCAGGCAGTTTCGCATCGTGGTATTTGTTGTGCAGAACAACAGTAATGGCACCAGCGATCAAACCACCAAATACACCCATACTCAGTGTGTTTGAGATACCCAGAATGTCAGCCAGTACGCCAGGGTATTCGCTGCCCATCAGTACCACAGTGTTAGTATCCAGGTTGATCATGTGCGCAACAACCAGCGTTTTCGCGATTGCAACGTTCATTACCAGGTAAGAGATCAGCGCTGCCAGTGCCGCTGCGCCTTTTTCAGCACGTGCGAAACCGACGGCAATCGCCAAAGCAAACATGACTGGCAAGTTCGCAAATACGATACCACCAGCGGCTGTCATTACTTGTAGGAAGCTGTTTAACAAGCTTCCGTCTTGAAGCACACCGATGTTGTACGCTTCAATCATAGTCGGGTTGGTAAAACTACCGCCGATACCCAGCATGATACCCGCCGCAGGCAGCAGTGCTATGGGTAACATAATGGCTTGTGAAAGTTTACTAAAGAAACCTTTCATACGTTTATGCTCCTGATTAAGTTATTAGAATTGTTGGGTTCTAACGGCACACCCCCGTAGCCTAAATGTTAGCACCCAATGAAAATGTAACCACGTATTGCATTATATTTTCCGGCTCTAAATATATCTTGATGGTCCTCAAACTTTCTAGCCAGTTACGAAAATAAGTTTCAAAGTAATAGACAGATCACAGTCCCTTTTTGCCTCTGTAATGGTTTTCAGACAATATAAACAGATGATTAATAAGAACTTTATTAACAAGACTATTAATTTTAGTGGGTAAATAAAATCGATCGCATTGTTATTTTATGTAACAAAATTACATTTTGAGCTATCTCACCTCTCAGCTTCAACATTTTTAGTAAACAAGCCAAAAGTTAACCAATTCAGTGAGCCCAACTACAAAAAAAGACGCCGAAGCGCCTTTTTTATCACTTTATTTTTTTCTATCGCAAAAAAAGATTTTTAAAGTTCTGGGTGGCTTTTTCACCGACTTCGTTCAATGATACGCCTTTTAATTGGGCAATATATGCAGCAACTTCCACAACATAAGCGGGCTGGTTCTGCTTGCCCCGATGTGGTACGGGAGCAAGATACGGCGAATCCGTTTCAATCAGTAAACGTTCCAGAGGCAATTGTTTGACCACCTCTTTCAGCTCTGTCGCCTGACGGAACGTTACGATACCGGAAATAGAGATATAGAACCCCAGTTCTATCGCAGCCTGCGCAAACGCCAAGTCTTCAGTAAAACAGTGAATCACGCCACCACAACGCTCAGCGCCGCCCTCACGCAAAATACGCAATGTATCTTCACGCGCATTGCGGGTATGAATAATCAAAGGTTTATTCAGTTCAACGGCCAGATCAACCTGCTGTTGAAACCGGATTTTCTGTAACTCGGCAGTCTCTGGCTGATAATGGTAATCCAGCCCGGTTTCCCCAATCGCCACCACTTTAGGATGACGCGCGTACTCCTGTAACCGTTCAAGAGAAAACTGACTTTCGACATCCAATGGATGGACACCACAAGAAGCGTGCACATAGTCATACGTTTCTATCATCTTGAGCATGGCCGGGAAGGAGTCCAAAGTCACCCCCACCGAAAGAAACTCTTTTACATTAGCTTGCTGTGCTTTCGCCAGCACATCAGCGACATTGTTATGCAGTTCCTGGTAATCCAGTTTGTCGAGATGACAATGCGAATCTACGAACATGCGTCCTCATTCAATTTAATTAACCAATTCATAATCAACAGCTCAGCATTCAGGCCCGAGTGCGTGTCCAGTTGTTCCAGCAACTGACTCAGCGATTGCGTATGCTGATACAACACATTATAACCGACCTGCTGTGCCAGCACCTCACTGCCTGGCGTCGCATGCGACTCCGTCAGGCCAAAGTGACGCTTTTGGGCATCTACAAGTAAAAACCACACCCAACGCAAACGAATCAACGGCGCCTCTGCTAGCAACTTAGCCAAGGCAAACACATCGAATCCCGGAGTACCAAGTGCCTGACAAAAATGCCGCTCAACCTCCTGGTAGGCCTCAACCCAGCCCTGTTCGACAAATGCCTGAGTAGCCAAAGGCGCGTTATCATTGATATACGCCACGTATTCCGGTACCGGCTGATTCAGGTTATGTTTTAACCACTCACTGACCTGCTCCGCAGAGGGTGCAGTAAGGTGCCACTGTTGGCAGCGGCTGACAATCGTCGGTAACAAACGGTTCGCTTTCGCGGCAACCAGTAGAAACACACATTGTCTGGCTGGGGATTCCAGTGTTTTAAGTAACGCATTGGCCGCTGCTTCGTTCATCGCGTCAGCCGGTTCTACCACAATCAAACGGTAACCGGACAACTGAGATGATTCCTGAGCAAAGCGATTGCACTGACGGATCTGATCCACGATGATATTTTTACCGGGCTGCTCAGGCTGGATCCGGTGATAATCCGGATGGCTTTCAGACGCCATCAACTGGCAACTGTGGCAAAACCCGCACGGCTCCGCCTCAAAATTGGAACACATCAGCGCTTTGCTAAAGTGCTCTGTCAACGCCTCAGCACCCAGCCCAGGCGGAGCCACCAACAGCCCCGCGTTACTCAGCCGGCCTGATGTCAGGTTGGCTTTCCACGTTTGCCACATCGGCTCGAGCCAAGGGTAACGCATTTCGCTCATGACTGTTCACCCAGCCATTTCAGCAAGGCTTGACGGATATCCTCCGCCACCTGCTCAATACTTTGTTCAGCATTAATAATGACCACACTGTCATCTGCCCGGGCCAGTTCCAGATAGCGTGCGCGTGTGCGATCAAAAAAGCCGATGTCCATTTTCTCTATCCGGTCAAGCTCTCCGCGACCACGCGCCCGCTCTAACCCTACTCGCGGGTCCAAATCGAGATACAAAGTAAAATCCGGTTTGAAGTCCCCCAGTGTGGTCTGCTTCAATGACAGCATCAACTCTGG
Organism: Vibrio proteolyticus NBRC 13287; assembly: GCF_000467125.1. Classification (GTDB taxonomy): domain Bacteria; phylum Pseudomonadota; class Gammaproteobacteria; order Enterobacterales; family Vibrionaceae; genus Vibrio; species Vibrio proteolyticus. The sequence continues at coordinate 221,609 of NZ_BATJ01000003.1, forward strand.
TGAAATTTGACGTCCACCGCCCTGATACGCCTGGGAAGACATGTCGTGACGATCGCCAACTACCCACTGACCTGCGTCTAGTGCGGGTTTAATCACATTTTCGACCAGTTGAACACGAGCCGCATACAGCAACAGCAACTCGGTCATGTCCTGTAAGACTTCACCTTGATGCTCTTCTTTGATCAGCGCTCGCATTTTCTCGGCCAGACGTGTACCACCCGGTTCGCGAGTTTGAGTGATCTGCACGATACCTGCCTGATGCAAGGTGTCGATAACTGACTGGATGGCGGTGCTTTTTCCGGCACCTTCCAACCCTTCAATAACGATAAATTTTGGCTCTGTCATTATTTACTTCTTAATTGCTTCAAATACGCCCGAACAGCACGGTTGTGCTCGTTGAGAGTTTTGGAAAATACATGCCCACCGTTCCCGCTGGCCACAAAATAGAGATAGTGACTGTCTTCCGGATTAAGTGCCGCCTGAATCGATGCTTTCCCCGGCATCGCAATCGGTGTCGGCGGCAATCCGAAGATCACATAGGTATTGTAAGGTGTTGGCGTGCGGAGATCTTTTTTACGAATATTGCCGTCATACTTCTCACCCATTCCGTAGATAACGGTGGGATCCGTTTGCAGACGCATCCGCTTATTGAGGCGATTCACAAATACAGCGGCCACCCGCTCTCGTTCGGAGGCAACCGCCGTCTCTTTCTCAATAATTGACGCCAGAATCAATGCTTCATAAGGCGAGTTCAGAGGCAATTTGTCCTGACGTGCTTTCCAGGCGCTATCCAAAACGTTTTCCAGTTTGACGTGCGCGCGGCGCAAAATGTCCAGATCACTGGTACCCGCGGTATAGTGATAAGTTTCCGCCAGGAATAAACCTTCCAGCCTACTTTGCTCGATACCCAGCTTTTCAGCAATCTGGGCTTCACTCAGTTCGCCAGTCTGATAATTAAGCTGAGGTGCACTGGCCAGCGCACTGCGCCACTCTGAAAAACGGCTGCCTTCGACAAAAGTAATCGAAAACTGATATTCCCGGCCGTTGATCAGCGCCTCCAACGCCTGTTTTAACGTATCACCGGTTTGCAGTTCGAAGGTACCGGCTTTCACGTGCGTCAACTCCGGCTGAAGATGCCGTACCAGACGAGAGACTGGATGACTTTTTATCCAGCCTTTGTTGCTCATGCTGGCCAATACCGTATCCAAACGGCTGCCAGAATGAACCGTAATCAATTGATTGGATTCGATATTCAGTGGCTGGTTGAGAAACTGGTCCACTTGTTTAAACACAAAAAATACAGTACCGGCGGCCAGAACAGCCAATATCGCCAGCAATACAGTGATCTTCTTTAGCACGAGTTAAGACTCTCCTGAAAACGTCGTGTAATCGCGCCGATGGAATAATAATGATGCCCGATCTGTGTGACGGGCGCGACGCCGAGGATCGAGTTGGTCATAAACACTTCCTGTGCCTGTTCAAGGTGCTCTAGGTCAAACTCTCCCATCACCACGTTTAGCTGCAACGACGGCGTTTTCTCAATCACCAAACGACGAACAACCCCAGACACTCCCGCAAAGTCTAACGAGGGAGTATAAAGAGTGTTCCCCTTCACCCAAAACAGATTCGCCATGGTGGTTTCCACAACATGGCCGTTGATGTCCAGCGCGACGCCGTCCTGGTAGCCGGCCTGATCCATTTCTGCTTTCAACAGTATCTGCTCAAGCCGGTTGTTGTGCTTGTGCCCGGCCAGCATTGGGTTGACCCCCAAGCGGCGGTCACACACCCCAAGCTGCACGCCGGTATCGGTAAATGCCGCATAGTGTAAGGGGTAAGAGAAATGGCTAATGGTCACATTGGGTGATGTCATGCCTGCCGGGCTATACCCACGTCCGCCACTTCCCCGAGTCACATGCAGCTTCAGTCCAGCCCGTTCATCGTTCAATGCGGCTTCTTGCAACCAAAGGTGCACCTGCTCCCAGTCCGGCAGTGGAATATCCAGCAAGTTGAGGCAAGCTTCCATACGCTCAATGTGCAGTGACCAATGTTGGATTTCCCCCCCCACGGTCAGCATGGTGGTGAAACAACCGTCACCGTACTGAAAAGAACGGTCGGTGATAGTAATGACGTTACTCGGTCTTCCGTTTACCCAGAACATTTTGGTACCCCATAAAAACAAACGGCTTAATGCTAAGCATCAAGCCGTTTTAACACAAGTGTGCGGTACGATTCTGTTAAATCTTTTTAAAGATCAAAGAACCGTTGGTACCACCAAAGCCAAATGAGTTACAGATCGCGTACTCCATTTGCACTTCTTTCGCGGTGTGTGGCACTAAATCGATGTCCAGACCGTCTTCTGGATTGTCCAGGTTGATAGTCGGAGGAACGATTTGCTCAACCAGCGACAATACCGTGATGATCGCTTCAACAGATCCTGCAGCACCCAGCAAGTGGCCCGTCATAGACTTGGTTGAAGACACTTTAACCTGTTTTGAACCGGCTTCACCCAGTGCACGCTTAATGCCTTTGATTTCAGCCACATCGCCTGCTGGAGTAGACGTACCGTGAGCGTTCACATAACCGATCTGCTCACCGTTCACACCAGCATCACGCATCGCTGCTTCCATAGCCAGTGCACCACCCGAACCGTCTTCGCTTGGCGATGTCATGTGGTAAGCATCACCTGACATACCAAAACCAACCAGTTCAGCGTAGATTTTTGCACCGCGCGCTTTGGCATGTTCGTACTCTTCCAGTACCATCATGCCTGCGCCGTCACCCAGAACAAAACCATCACGGTCTTTATCCCAAGGACGAGACGCTTTTTGCGGCTCATCATTACGGGTCGACAGCGCTTTCGCAGCACCAAAACCTGCCATACCCAGCGGAGTTGACGCTTTTTCTGCGCCACCAGCGACCATGGCATCGGCATCACCGTAAGCAATCATGCGTGCCGCATGACCAATGTTATGTAGACCAGTCGTACAGGCAGTTGAGATCGCGATGTTCGGACCGCGCAGACCACGCATGATAGAAAGGTTACCCGCCACCATGTTTACGATGGTCGAAGGAACAAAGAATGGGCTAACTTTACGTGGGCCTTTTTCTACCAATGCAGAGTGACCGGTTTCGATCAGGTCCAGTCCACCGATACCAGAACCAATCGCAACACCTACGCGAGCTGCGTTTTCTTCGGTAACTTGTAAACCTGAATCGTCAAGAGCCTGTATACCAGCGGCGATGCCATACTGGATAAACAGATCCATTTTACGGGCATCTTTTTTGGACATGTACTCTTCGCAGTTAAAGTCTTTAACCAGACCTGCGAAACGAGTTGAGAAATTGGTTGCATCAAAGTGGTCGATATTTACGATGCCACTCTGACCTGCCAGCAGGGCTTTCCAAGATGATTCTACAGTGTTGCCTACCGGTGACAACATACCCATGCCTGTGACAACAACACGACGCTTGGACACGATATTCTTCTCCGGAAATGAAAATGGTTCTATGAGAGGTATAGAAGTGATTAAAAAACACAGGCGGCCAGAGGGCCGCCTGGGAGAGAGATTACTGAGCGTTGCTAGTTACGTAGTCGATAGCAGCTTGAACAGTAGTGATCTTCTCAGCTTCTTCGTCAGGAATTTCAGTGTCGAATTCCTCTTCCAGAGCCATAACCAGCTCTACGGTGTCTAGAGAATCTGCACCCAGATCGTCAACGAAAGAAGCTTCGTTTTTAACTTCTGCTTCGTCTACGCCCAGCTGTTCAACAATGATTTTCTTTACGCGTTCTTCGATGTTGCTCATTTTTCTTTTCCTTTACAGATGTCGCCTAATGCGATGATTCCGTAGTTTATTCGAACTATTGAAAGTTGCAAGGGGGTCCTTGCTGGTCAAACCACAAATTTAGCGAATTTAACCGAAATTCAGTACATTTTTGACTTAAATCATGCACAAATCTTGCGCATGCCTATATCGAACTTTACAGTTTTTTGACCGTTTAACCAGCCAAAAGTTGCGAGTTCGAGGATTAAACCATGTACATACCGCCGTTAACGTGCAGGGTTTCGCCCGTAATGTAAGCCGCTTCTGGAGAGGCAAGGAATGCCACTGCTGAAGCAATCTCACGCGGGTCACCCAAACGACCTGCTGGTACTTGTGCTAGTGTAGCAGCACGTTGCTCGTCATTCAGCGCTTTTGTCATGTCAGTTTCTATGAAACCTGGTGCAACTGTGTTCACTGTCACACCACGCGATGCAACTTCACGTGCCATTGACTTCGTAAAGCCAATTACGCCCGCTTTTGCTGCTGCGTAGTTTGTTTGACCAGCGTTACCCATGGTACCCACGACTGAGCCCACGTTGATGATGCGGCCATTGCGTTTTTTCATCATACCGCGCAGGACGGCTTTAGACAGACGGAAAATAGACGTCAGGTTCGTGTCCATGATGTCGGTCCATTCATCATCTTTCATCCGCATTAGCAAGTTATCACGTGTGATACCGGCATTGTTGATCAGAATGTCGATGCCACCAAACTCATCATTGATGCTTTTCAGTACCGATTCAATCGATTCAACATCAGTCACGTTCAGAGCAAAACCTTTGCCGTTTGCCCCCAGGTATTCACTGATCGCAGCCGCACCATTGTCAGACGTTGCTGTACCGATAACGGTCGCACCGCGCTCAACCAGCAATTCTGCAATAGCACGACCGATACCACGGCTTGCGCCAGTCACCAGAGCAATTTTGCCTTCTAGATTCATCATGTTCGTTTTTCCTATGATCTGTAAATTACTTAGCGGCTTCTAATGAGGCAATATCATTCACTGCCGCGCCGCTGAGTGTCTTCACGATACGTTTCGTCAGACCAGTCAGTACTTTGCCCGGACCAACTTCAAGTAATTTCTCTACGCCCTGTTCACTCATCAGCTGCACACTCTCTGTCCAGCGGACTGGGCTGTATAACTGGCGCACCAGCGCATCTTTGATTTTCGCCGGATCCGTTTCGGCAACAACGTCAACGTTGTTAATCACTGGCAATTGAGGGGCGTTAAATTCGATCGCTTCCAAAGCCACCGCCAGTTTCTCGGCTGCGGGCTTCATCAATGCACAGTGGGAAGGCACTGAAACCGGCAGAGGCAGCGCGCGTTTGGCGCCCGCTTCTTTGCACAGTACGCCGGCACGTTCAACTGCATCTTTGCTGCCCGCGATCACAACCTGACCTGGCGAGTTGAAGTTCACTGGTGAAACTACTTCACCTTGTGCCGCTTCCTCACACGCTTTTGCGATGGTTTCATCGTCCAGGCCGATGATGGCATACATTGCCCCGGTACCAGCTGGCACGGCTTCTTGCATCAGTTGACCACGCCGTTCAACCAGTTTGATGGCTTGTTTAAAGTCAATCACACCAGCACATACCAACGCAGAGTACTCACCCAGGCTATGACCAGCCAGGTTGGCAGGTTGGCCAAGTTCAAGCTCTTGCCATACACGCCAAATCGCCACCGATGAAGCAAGCAAGGCCGGCTGAGTGCGGAAAGTCTGGTTGAGATCTTCTGCAGGTCCATTTTGAACAAGCGCCCAGAGGTCGTAACCCAGTGCTTCAGATGCTTCTGCAAATGTTTGTTTTACTACGTCATATTGTTCGCCTAGCTCGGCAAGCATACCGACAGCTTGTGAGCCCTGGCCCGGAAATACGATAGCAAACTTGCTCATGTTATTGTCCTTTAAGCAAAGTAAGAAAGAATAAGATGCACCGATGTGCATCTTAAATTTTTTAATTCTTTTAAGGGGTTAGAACTTAACCAGTGCAGAACCCCAGGTAAAACCACCGCCGAACGCTTCCAGCAGCAGAGTCTGACCACGCTGAATCCGGCCGTCCCGGACAGCTTCGTCCAGTGCCGTTGGTACGGTCGCTGCAGACGTATTACCGTGGCGGTCCAAAGTGACCACCACCTGGTCCATCGACATAGCCAACTTCTTCGCGGTGGCGGAAATAATGCGGTAGTTCGCTTGATGGGGCACCAACCAGTCAAGTTCGGTTTTGTGCATCCCATTGGCATCCAGAGTGTCTTTCACCAATTTTGATAACTGAGTGACCGCCACTTTAAAGACTTCGTTGCCGGCCATGTGCAGCCACTTGTCGGCATCTTGACCACGCTCTGGCACTTCCAGACTCAGCAATTCACCGAATCGGCCATCAGCATACACGTGCGTCGACAAAATTCCCGGTTCTTCGCTCGCGCCCACGACAACCGCTCCGGCACCATCACCAAACAGAATGATAGTTGAACGATCGGTAGGATCACAGGTTTTTGATAGCGCATCGGAACCAATCACCAAAACATTCTTGCACATACCCGATTTAATGTGCTGATCCGCCACTGACAGAGCATAGATAAAACCAGAACACGCTGCTGCCAGATCAAATGCCGGGCAGCCTTTGATGCCCAGTTTGGCCTGAACCTGACACGCTGACGATGGGAACGTATGGCTGCCACTGGTGGTGGCAACGATAATCAGGTCAATTGCCTCTTTATCGATACCGGCCATATCAATCGCATTTTCGGCTGCGTAGTAAGCCATGTCTGCGACCGTTTCGTTTTCGGCTGCGATTCTGCGCTCTTTGATACCAGTACGTGTGACGATCCACTCATCGCTAGTATCTACCATTTTCTCTAGATCAGCGTTGGTACGCACCTGAGATGGCAGGTAGCTGCCAGTACCTAAAATTTTGCTATACATGAAGACTAATAATGCCTCTCGAGTAAAACCGCTTCCAAACGATCGCTAATACGGCTGGGTACTTGTCGTTTGACCTCGTGTACTGCCTCGCCAATTGCGTTGACGACAGCGGATACATCAGCACTTCCGTGACTTTTAATGACAATGCCGCGCAATCCTAGCAAACTTGCGCCGTTATACTGGTCGGGGTTCAATGTTTTTAGTTCAGTAAATAGCCCGGAAAACAATTTTCTTGCGATCCAGCCCTTTATAGAAGAGGCCATCATGCTGGCTTTTAACTTTTCTATAAAAAGCTGAGCAGTGCCTTCACACGTTTTCAGGCAGATATTGCCGATAAAACCGTCACATACGATAACATCCGCAACATCGCTAAGCAGTTGGTTACCTTCAATATAGCCAATAAAATTGACCGACTGCGTTTGCGACAGCATTTCGGAGCAGCGCTTAACCAAGTCGTTGCCTTTGATTTCTTCGGCACCAATATTAAGAATCGCTACTCGGGGAGGACGCTGGAGGTATTGCTCTGCCAGAGCACTACCCATCACCGCAAACTGAAACAACGAATCCGCGTCACTGGACACATTGGCGCCAAGATCGAGCATCCAGGTTTTGTTGCCCGCGGCCGTCGGCAATGCTGACACCAGCGCTGGTCGTTCAATCCCCGGCAGGAGCTTGAGACGAAAACGGGATAACGCCATCAACGCACCGGTATTGCCGGCACTGACGCAGGCCGCTGCCTGCCCGTCAGCCACCAGATCGATCGCCGAGCCCATCGAGGTACCGTGACTGTTACGTAACGCTAAAGAAGGTTTGTCTGAATTCGCAATCACTCGGTCACTGTGCACAATGCTGATTCGAGCATCGCCGTCGTAACCTAGGTGAGATAATTGAGATGTGATCGAGTTCCGATCACCTGTGAGGATCACTTTTAGCTCTGGGAAATGCGACAGTGCCTGCACGGCGGCAGGCACTGTGACGCGGGGACCGAAATCCCCGCCCATTGCATCAAGTGCAACGGTTATATTTTGCAAAGGTCAACCTTACTTGTTGATAACCTTTTTGCCACGGTAGTAACCTTCAGCAGTCACGTTGTGACGTAGGTGAGTTTCACCTGAAGTCGCGTCTACAGATAGTGCAGCTGTAGTTAGCGCATCGTGTGAACGACGCATGCCACGCTTAGAACGTGTCTTACGGTTTTTTTGTACGGCCATGGACCCTACTCCTATGTTAATTTCTTAAAGCGTTACTTCTTTAAGTTTTTTAAAACATCGAATGGATTCGGCTTTTCTTCCACAACTTCTTCTGGAAGTTCACCAAACACCAAGTTGTCTGAATCAACGCTACAGTCCGCTTCTTCGTGCATTGCAACCTGGGGTAAACTTAGAATGAACTCGTCTTCAACTAACTGTATAAGGTCGACTTCACCGTACTCGTTCAGATCTACCAAATCGTACTCTTCCGGTGCATCCTCTTCACTTTTCGCACTATAGTAAGGCGTATAAGTGAATTGAACTTCGCACTCATGTGCGAAAACCTCGTTACAGCGTTGACACTCTAAATCGACTTCGATGTTAGCTTTACCAGAGATAACAACGAGTCGCTGCTCATCCAACCCGAATGACAATGACACTTGAGCGTCGCGTTTAACGCCTTCGACCGATTCCTCTAAGCGCTTGAAAAGACTAGCCTGAATGATGCCATTGTAGTCCAATCTTTTCTGAGCCGCTTTCGCCGGATCAACCGTTCGCGGTATTTTTACCTTTTGCATAGGGCGCGAATATTATCTTCCAAAACGTGTTTAGTCAAAGAAAAAGGGGAAAAAGTTGTACTTTTTTTGCCTTTCAATAGAGAACTGGATTCAACACAAGTATTCTTTATCAATCAAGCATCAAACCCTGTCGGAATTGTAAAGTAAAATGCCGAAATACCAACTTGTTTTAGCCTCGACCTCCCCTTATCGTCAGCAAATTCTGACTAAACTGGATTTGCCTTTCATCACCGCGTCACCCGATTGCGATGAAACACCATTGGTAAATGAAGCACCTCAGGCACTGGTAGCTCGTCTTGCCGAAGCCAAAGCTCGTTCTTGCCGCCTATCGCGCCCCAGTTTAGTGATCGGCTCGGATCAGGTGTGTGTGATTGACGGTCAGATTGTCGGCAAACCTCACACCCGCGAGAAGGCGATCGCTCAATTAACCCGCCAGAGTGGCAAGACGATCACTTTCTATACCGGGCTGGCATTACACAACACGCATAGTGGGTACACCGAAGTCGCAGTGGAACCGTTTCATGTCCATTTCCGTTCACTGACTCAACAGCAAATTGAAGCTTATGTAGACAAAGAAATGCCACTGAACTGCGCAGGTAGCTTTAAAAGTGAAGGCTTGGGGATCGCGTTGTTTGACAGGCTCGAAGGACGCGATCCGAACACGCTGATCGGATTGCCGCTGATCACCCTGATCGACATGCTGGAACGGCAACACGTTCCGGTGTTTGGCGAAGGATAACAAGTGGCATCAAAAGCGGCAGCACACGCCTGCCGCTTGGTTGTTATTTGCTGTTACGCAGCCCAGTCAGCACTTTTTCAAGTTTTGGCTCCATTGGTGCGTTAATCTCCATCGCTTGTTCGGTTTTCGGATGAACAAAACGGATATTGGCCGCATGCAAGAACAAGCGATCCAGACCGAACTGACCGGTATACGCATCAAAACGGCGATCGCCATAGCGATCATCCCAGGCAATTGGATGTCCGGTATATTGGCTGTGCACCCGGATCTGGTGCGTTCGTCCGGTGATCGGGCTCGCCTGTACTAACGTGGCTTGCGCGAACTGCTCGAGAATCTTAAATCGCGTCTCTGAAGGCTTTCCATTCGGGTTCACCCGGACAATACTGTTAACGTCGTTTTTCAGCAGCGGGGCATTAACCACTTTGCAACTTTTCTTCCACTGCCCCATTACCAGTGCAAAATAATACTTCTGCACGGTTTTCTCACGAAACTGTGCCTGAAGATGGCGCAACGCGGAGCGCTTTTTGGCCACCAGCAAAATGCCTGAGGTGTCGCGGTCAATACGGTGGACCAGTTCCAAAAAACGCGCGTCCGGACGCAGGGCCCTCAGGGCTTCAATCGCACCGAACTTGAGTCCGCTGCCACCATGTACCGCAGTACCCGATGGTTTATTCAGGATCAGCATGTGTTCATCTTCATAAATCACGTGCTGCTCAAGCTCTGCCACCAAGTTGAGTTTGGTGCTCGGCAGATTGTCTTCCTGAGCCGCTTCTAAAGTGACAGGTGGAATTCGTACCACATCCCCGGCTTTCAGCTTATATTCAGCCTTGATGCGCTTTTTGTTCACCCGCACTTCACCCTTACGCACGATGCGATAAATCATGCTTTTCGGTAAGTTTTTTAATTGGTTGCGCAGAAAGTTATCGATGCGCTGACCCGCCATGTCGTCGTCAATATCGACCAACTGGACTTTTGTTCTGATTTCGCTCATTTCGCTATTGTATCACTCAAAGATGCTCAATTTCACATTTTCTATGAAATAAAAATTGCGGTTTAGCGGGCGCTTTTATGACGAACAACACAGTCATAGCTGGACTGTGGATAACAAAGCAGCAAACGGTTACGAAATATCGTTTTGTGGTGATAAATACCCAATTAAACAGCAAGTTAAACGTTAGCCTGAGGAGAAAACGTCGTTTTTTTTCGCCTGTTTATAACAAAGCAGATTGCTGTGTTCACCACGCGCTGCTATAGTTCACAGCTGTGAAAAGTGTTCCGGTTGTATTTTGTACATTAATCGTACACTTTTACTAAGTAATTGAGTAGATAGCTCGATGATGAGGTGCTGCATATGGCGTAAGACACCATCACGTTGAGCTCATCTTGCTGCCCTACTCATCGTCATTCATGCTGAGTATTTACCGCCACTGCGGATCACAGGCTCGCATTTTGAAGCTTGTGATGACTGACGTGCCCGAGAGCATCCCTCCAGCCGGGAGGCTGCACCGATAAAGCCATGGGATCCGGCACCATGAGAACGACTTCAGCGGCAAGAAAAAAATCAAAACGAAGAAAGACATAACGAGATTCACAATGAAAAGAATGTTAATTAACGGAACTCAGAAAGAAGAGTTGCGTGTCGCTTTGGTCGATGGCCAGCGACTGTTCGATTTAGATATCGAAAGTCCGGGTCACGAATCGAAAAAAGCGAATATCTACAAAGGACGTATCACCCGCATCGAACCAAGCCTGGAAGCAGCTTTTGTTGACTACGGTGCAGAGCGACACGGATTCCTCCCACTTAAAGAAATTGCCCGCGAATACTTCCCCGAAGGTTATACCTACCAAGGCCGTCCAAGCATAAAAGAAGTGCTGACAGAAGGTCAGGAAGTGATCGTTCAGGTAGAAAAAGAGGAACGCGGCAGCAAAGGTGCTGCGCTGACCACTTTTATTTCTCTGGCGGGCAGTTATCTGGTTCTGATGCCAAACAACCCTCGTGCTGGTGGGATTTCTCGCCGCATCGAAGGTGATGAGCGCACCGAACTGAAAGCAGCCCTCAGCACGCTTGAAGTCCCTCAGGGTATGGGCCTTATCGTCCGTACTGCCGGGGTTGGCAAAAGTGCCGAAGAGCTAGGGTGGGACTTGAATGTATTGCTTGATTACTGGCAAGCGGTCAAAGGCGTAGCCGACGGTCATCCGGCACCGGTTCTGATTCACCAGGAAACTGATGTTCTGTTCCGGGCGATTCGTGACTATTTGCGTCGCGATATCGGTGAAATCCTGATCGACAGCAATACCGTTTTTGAACGTGCGAAAGAGCACATCAAACGCGTTCGCCCTGATTTTGAAAATCGAGTTAAGAAGTACCCTGGTGAAGTACCGCTATTCAGTCATTACCAGATCGAAAGTCAAATCGAATCAGCGTTTCAACGCGAAGTACGCCTGCCATCCGGTGGTTCTATCGTTATCGACCCAACCGAAGCACTGACATCGATTGATATCAACTCCGCGCGTGCCACTAAAGGCGGTGATATCGAAGAAACAGCGCTGAATACCAACCTAGAAGCTGCGGATGAAATTGCTCGTCAATTGCGTCTGCGCGACTTGGGCGGCCTGGTGGTGATCGACTTTATCGATATGACCCCTGTCCGCCACCAGCGCGAAGTCGAAAACCGCCTGCGTGATGCCGTTCGTCTGGATCGAGCCCGAGTACAGATCGGTCGAATCTCACGCTTTGGTCTGTTAGAGATGTCACGCCAACGCCTGAGCCCTTCACTGGCAGAAGCCAGTCATCACATTTGTCCGCGTTGTAGCGGTACTGGTGTGGTGCGAGACAATGAATCTCTGGCACTGTCTGTGTTGCGTGAAATCGAAGAAGAAGCGCTGAAAGACAACACGTCTCAGGTTCTGGCTGTGGTACCAGTGCCGATCGCCTCTTACCTGCTCAACGAAAAACGCCGTTCAGTTAACCATATTGAACGTGCTCAGGAAGTAAAAATCACTGTAGTGCCGAATTCCGATATGGAAACGCCTCACTTTGAAGTGGTTCGAATTCGTGAAGGTGAAGAGCAGGATCTGCTGTCTTACCTGATTCCTAAGAGCATGGATGCCCTAAGAGAGGCGGAGTCGAAAGAAACTGGCAACACAGCAGCAAAACCAAAACGTATTGAAGAACCAGTACTGAAAGGGTTTGCTGCGCCAACGCAATCCACGCCAACACCCGCGCCGAAACCAGCACCAGTTGCCGAGAAGAAACCTCAACCAAAAGCGAAAGCGAAGCCGGAAGAGACACAGCAGCCAGGTGTGATCAGTCGTCTGTTTAAAGCACTGGGTAGTTTCCTGTTCGGTTCTTCACAACCAGAAGAAAAACCGGAAGAGAAACAAGAAGAGAAGAAAGACAACCGCAACAATCGTCAGCGTCGTAACCGCAGCGATCAGCGTCGTCGTAATAACCGCGACAACCGAGACAACCGAGACAATCGCGATAGCCGTGATGGTAACCGTGACAATCGTGACAACCGCGATAAGAACAAACGCAAGCCAAAACGTGAAGAGCAGGACAACATCGTCGAAGCGAAACCGGTTCAGGAACGCAAGAAAGACACGCGTAAACCGAAACAGGATCGCCGTAAACAACGTGATCGCGATGAAGCCAAACCAAACAAACTGGCGGAACAAGGTCAGAAGTTGGCAGCGGATGCGCAAGCCGAGAAAAAAGATCCTCGTTCTGAGCGTGCGGAAGAAAAGGCAGCCAAGGTCAAAGAGCGTCGTCAGCGTCGTAAACTGACCAAGCAGGTACGCGTTAAAGACCAGCAAGAGCAGGCGGAAACGGCTGAAGAAGTGAAACAGGTTCAAGCACAAGCAGTGGCTGAAGTGGCCGAACAAACGACCACGGAAACTGCGGCTGAAGAAGGTGAAGGTAAGCAACGTCGCAACCGTCGTTCTCCACGTCATCTGCGTGCCAGTGGCCAACGTCGTCGTCGTGGTCGTGACCGTCGCCCTAACCCATTCCGCCTGCGCAAAGGTGGGGTTGCCTCTCCAGAGATGGCTATGGGTAAAGTGATGCCACGCTACGATCTGGTGCAAAAACCAAAACGCGATGAGAAAGCGACGCCAAAAGCTGAGTCAATCACAACACCGGCATTGGGTGGCGTTGCCTGCCCAGAAATGGCGATGGGTAAAGTGATCGTCCGCCGAGTGGAAGAGTTCGCCCCAGTAGTCGAAGCGCCAGTTACAGCCAGCGTCGAAGCCGACGTGGCGCCGCAAGCTGCACCGGTCGTTGAAGCCCCGATTGTGGACACTGCGTCAGCCGTACCAAATGAAGCTCCGGCTGACGTTGTTGTAGAAACAGACGCGGCCACAGCACCGAAGGTGGCGGCTGTAGAACCAGAAGCGAGTGCTGATAAGGCTCCTGTTGTGACGGCAAAACCTATCGTCAACGAACCTGTCGCCAAGAAAGCAGCAACGGCTCTGGTTAAAGGGCACGCCGCGTCACCAATGGCTAAAGCGCCAGGTACCAGTGAATTGCGCGCCATCGACATTGTCGCTGCGCCACTGCGCAGCGAGCGTTATCAACCTCGGGGGGCCGGCAGTCAGGCGGCTCGCAACCAGGCTGGTGCCGTAATGACCAAGCCTCAGGTGTAATCACCTCCTCAAAGCCCGCTACACAGCGGGCTTTTTCATTCAATCGGGCCAAACAACGCGCCGGTTCTCCGGTTATTTATTGAACTCAATCACAGTTTTCGGTAGCATTCCCCGACTCACCGTGCCCGGCTCTGGCCAGCTGCTCTTTTAAGTGTTCACTTTTGCTCAGCGGCAGGAAGCCCTTCACGGTCAACATTCACCAATATGAGCAAAGAACTGAGCAAACATGTTCGAATTCCCACAATTTTCCAAGCACTCTGTCAAAAATGACGTTTTGTCGGGCCTGACTGTCGCGCTGGCACTGGTGCCAGAAGCTGTCGCGTTCGCCTTTGTTGCGGGCGTTGACCCGATGGTTGGTCTGTACGCAGCCTTTATTGTCGGCCTGGTTACCTCTGTTTTCGGTGGTCGTCCAGGCATGATCTCCGGCGCGACCGGAGCGATGGCCGTGGTCATGGTCAGCTTGGTGGCCACACATGGCGTCCAGTATTTGTTTGCCGCCATTCTGTTGGCTGGTGCCTTGCAGATCACCGCAGGTCTGTTCAAACTCGGCAAATTCATTCGCATGGTTCCCCATCCGGTAATGATAGGGTTCGTGAACGGGCTGGCAATCGTGATTTTCCTGGCGCAACTCGGTCAATTTAAAGCTCCGGATCTGAGCGGCGCTCTGACCTGGTTGCCAGGCGACCAAATGATGCTGATGCTCGGCTTGGTTGCACTCACTATGGCAATCATCCATTTCTTGCCAAAACTGACTACAGCGGTACCTTCATCACTGGTGGCCATCGTGTCTGTGACGTTGCTGGTGCAAGGTCTGGGACTGGAGACTCGCACCGTGGTTGACTTCCTGCGTACCATGTCTGGCGATGCGGCCGCTACACTGGCTGGCACACTACCAACGTTTGCGTTGCCGAGTGTACCGATGACACTGGAAACGCTGCAAATTATTCTGCCGTACGCCGTGATACTCGCCGCCATTGGTCTGATTGAATCGCTGCTTACTCTGACCGTACTGGACGAAATGACCAACACCCGTGGTCAGTCCAATCGCGAATGCGTTGGTCAGGGTCTGGCAAACGTCACCTGTTCAATGTTTGGTGCCATGGGTGGTTGTGCCATGATTGGCCAATCGATGATCAACGTGAACTCTGGCGGTCGTGGCCGCCTGTCAGGCATTGTTGCCGCCGTTATGTTGCTGGTGTTTATCCTGTTCGCATCGTCATTGATCGAAATGATCCCGCTGGCGGCACTGGTTGGGGTGATGTTCATGGTTGTCATCGGTACGTTTGAATGGGCAACCTTCAAGCTGGCACGCCGTGTACCAAAACAGGACTTCTTTGTTATCGTGCTGGTGACCGTCGTGACGGTCATGACTGACCTGGCCGTCGCGGTCGCGGTCGGGGTGATCGCCTCGGCGCTGATGTTTGCCTGGGAACATGCCAAACACATCTACGCCAGCAGTTGCATCAACGACGAAGGCTCTAAAGAATACCACATCAACGGCCCGATCTTTTTCGGTTCAGCCACCAACTTCCTGGAGCTGTTTGACGCGCAAAATGATCCACAGGATGTGATTGTCGACTTTGCCAACTCTCGCGTTACCGACCACTCAGCGATTGAAGCGATCGAAACCGTTGCAGAGCGTTACGCTGCTGTAGGTAAAACGCTGCACCTGCGCCATCTGAGTCAGGATTGCCGTGCGCTGCTTCACAAAGCTGGCAGCCTGGTCGAAATTAACGTCAAAGAGGACCCGAGCTATAAAGTCGCCACCGACATATTGGCCGGTTAACCCTCACCACCACGTTAAAAGCCTCCACATCGGAGGCTTTTTTATTTAACTTGCTGATTAGGCGACTCTTTCATAGCATGGTGGCTTATTGCTCACTGCGGATAGATAATCATGACATGGATTTTGTTTACGCTGCTGGCTGCTTTTATGCAGTCGTGGCGCAATGCCTTTCAAAGTCGCCTCTCTTCTGACGTTAAAACCACAGGTGTCACTCTGGCACGCTTTCTCTGGGCTGGCCCTATTGCCGCACTGTATCTGCTGGTTCTGTATCAGATCGAGCCGACAGCATGGCCGGAGTTCAATCTGCGTTTTAGCGGCTTTATTCTTGGCGCCGCGCTGATGCAAATTATTGCTACCGCGCTGATGGTCACACTATTCAAGTTCAACAACTATGCAGTCGGTGCGGGGCTGGCCAAAAGTGAAGCCCTGGTTGCTGCGATTCTCGGCATGCTGTTTTTCGGTACCCAACTGACCACGCTGGGCTGGCTTGGCGTGCTGATCGGCGGCGTTGGCGTCTTTTTGATGAGTTCTCAAGGTCACTATCGCCACATATCGCTGTCGACGGTACTGATTGGACTTGGCTGTGGCAGTGCGTTTGCATTGACGTCTCTGTGGGTTCGAGAAGCCAGCTTGGCATTAGGGCTGTCTTTTCCACACAGCGCCGCTTGGGTGCTATTGCTGGTGATTTCACTGCAAACGTTTGTGTTACTCGTATATTTATTGATGACCGACCCACCGACGCTCAAAGTATTGTGGTCAAAACCGCGTCTCACGCTACTCACCAGCGCCTGCAGTTGCATTGGTTCTATTGGCTGGTTCAGCGCGATGTCGTTACAGGCCGTGCCGTATGTAAAAACTCTGGGTCAGGTCGAGGTGTTCTTCACCATGTTGATCTCTATTTTCTGGCTGCGTCAGCGCGTACGAATTCGAGATGGGCTAGGACTGCTCCTGATCGCCTTGGCGGCGATTCTGGTCATGTGGGTATAAAAAAGCCCCGGCCAATCGGCCGGGGCTGAACTTTTCCCGATGTACTGAGATGATTCGCTCTAGCGAAAACCTATCTCAGGCAGCAAATTACGCGTTCGCTTTGGCTTTCTTCGCTTTAGGAGCGGCTTTCGCTGCTTCCTGATCCGCTTTTTTCTTGATAACTGTGGTGCCTTCGAAAGTGTCTCCTTCAACGAACGCTTTACCGTAGTAAGACGCTGTCAGTACATCTTTCAGCTCACTGATCAGTGGGTAGCGTGGGTTTGCACCGGTACATTGGTCATCAAACGCTTCAACCGCCAGCTCATCCAGTTTCGCCAGGAAGTCAGACTCCGCAACACCCGCCGCCTGAATTGACATTGGAATATCCAGATCCACTTTCAGTTCATCCAACCACGCCAGCAGACGCTCAATCTTCTGCGCAGTGCGGTCACCCGCCTGGCTCAGACCCAGATGGTCAGCCACTTCCGCGTAACGACGACGGGCTTGTGGGCGGTCATATTGCGAGAACGCAGTTTGCTTAGTTGGGTTGTCGTTGGCGTTGTAACGAACCACGTTAGAGATCAGCAACGCGTTGGCCAAACCGTGAGGCAGGTGGAACTCAGCGCCGATTTTGTGCGCCATGGAGTGGCACACACCTAGGAACGCGTTGGCAAATGCGATACCAGCAATGGTCGCAGCATTGTGCACTTTCTCACGTGCGATTGGGTCGTTAGCACCGTTCGCGTAACTTGATGGCAGGTACTCTTTAAGCATCTTCAGAGCTTGCAGTGCCTGACCATCTGAGTATTCGTTCGCCAGAACCGACACGTAAGCTTCCAGAGCGTGAGTAACCGCATCGTAACCACCGAAGGCAGTCAGAGACTTAGGCATGTTCATCACCAGGTTCGCGTCAACGATAGCCATGTTCGGAGTCAGTTCGTAGTCCGCCAGTGGGTATTTCGCACCAGTTTTGTCGTCAGTTACTACGGCAAACGGCGTTACTTCTGAACCGGTACCGGAAGTGGTTGTAATACATACCAGCTCCGCTTTCTGACCCATTTTAGGGAACTTGTAGATACGTTTACGGATGTCCATAAAGCGCATCGCCAGTTCTTCGAAGTGGGTCTCTGGGTGTTCGTACATCACCCACATGATTTTCGCTGCGTCCATTGGTGAACCACCACCCAGTGCCAGAATCACATCTGGCTGGAAGCTGCTCATCGCTTCAGCGCCTTTCTTAACCACAGACAGCGTTGGATCCGCTTCTACGTCGAAGAAAGTTTGCACTTCCATACCCTGAGCTTTCAGCAGTTGTACTACATCGTCTGCATAACCGTTGTTGAATAGGAAACGGTCAGTGACCAGGAACGCGCGTTTTTTGCCTTCCAGGTCGCTCAGTGCGATTGGCAGGCTGCCACGACGGAAGTAGATTGACTTAGGTAGTTTGTGCCACAACATGTTTTCAGCTCGTTTCGCTACAGTTTTCTTGTTGATCAGGTGCTTAGGACCTACGTTTTCAGAGATAGAGTTACCACCCCAAGAGCCACAACCCAGAGTCAGAGACGGCGCAACGTTGAAGTTGTACAGGTCACCGATACCACCGTGAGTGGTTGGGATGTTGATCAGAATACGTGCCGTTTTCAGTTTGTCACCAAAGTAACGGATACGGTCTGCGTTGACGTCCTGATTGGTGTAAAGACCAGAGGTGTGACCGATACCGCCGATTTCAACCATGGTCACCGCTTGTGCTACCGCATCTTCAAAATCGTCAGCACGGAACAGACCCAGAGTCGGAGACAGTTTTTCGTGTGCAAATTCATCATCGTACGACACTTTCCCCAGACCTTCACCGACCAGTACTTTCGTGTCTGCAGGCACGTTAACACCCGCCATATCTGCGATTTTCGCTGCTGGCTGACCTACAATTTTTGCGTTCAGAGCGCCATCAATCAGTAAAACTTTACGCACTTTTTCTGCTTCTGCTTTGCTCAGTACGTAGGCTTTGTGAGAAGCAAAACGCGCCTTCACTTCATCGTAAACCGCGTCAACTACAATAGCGGCCTGTTCAGAAGCACACACTACGCCGTTGTCGAACGTTTTAGACATCAGAATAGACGCAACCGCTCGTTTGATGTCCGCAGTTTCGTCAATCACGACAGGCACGTTACCCGCACCGACACCGATCGCTGGCTTACCTGAAGAGTATGCTGCTTTCACCATGCCAGGACCACCGGTTGCCAGGATCAGCGCGATACCTTCATGTTTCATCAGAGCGTTAGACAGCTCTACAGATGGCTGGTCGATCCAGCCGATGATGTCTTTTGGTGCACCGGCAGCCACAGCGGCGTCCAGAACCAGTTTTGCTGCATCATTGGTTGAATTCTTTGCACGAGGGTGTGGCGAGAAGATGATGCCGTTACGAGTCTTCAGAGAGATCAGAGATTTGAAGATCGCAGTTGATGTTGGGTTAGTGGTTGGTACGATACCGCAGATGATGCCAACCGGCTCTGCGATAGTCATGGTACCCAGGTTATCGTCTTCTTCCAGAACACCACAGGTCTTTTCATCTTTGTATTTGTTGTAGATAAACTCAGAGGCAAAGTGGTTCTTAATCACTTTATCTTCAACAATACCCATGCCAGATTCTTCAACCGCTTGCTGCGCTAAAGGAATACGAGCCTGGTTCGCGGCCAGAGACGCAGCACGGAAGATTTTGTCTACTTGCTCCTGAGAGTAAGTCGCAAATTCTTCTTGCGCTTTTTTCACGCGGGCAACCAGAGCATCAAGTTCAGCCAGATTAGTAACAGGCATAGTGAATCTCCTAAAATTAACAAATATTAAAAACTTTTTAGTAAGGCCGCTGTTGTAAAAGAATCTCCGCTCATCAGTGACTTATAACAACAACACTCTTAGTAAATTGCTTTCAGAACTGAGTATAATATTTCATAGTGTGAAAAAAATTGACTCAGATCAGTTCTCACTTTCTAAATACCTACAAAGTGGTGTGCAAGTAAAACAAAAACAATTAAGGCACTGATTTTAAATAAAATAAAACCAGAAAAAGAATGAACAAAAAAGCCACAAATAAATTCAAAAATCTTCAAAAGTTACAAAAGCCTGTAAAAAAATTTCATTTTTGAACAAACAGGCACCTGTGTACCTCGTTTAATGTGCTACTGACAGTATATCCAAACGCTATCATCCCCGTGAAAATCTGCTCAGTTTTTATCAGAAATGTGCGAATGTTAACGTTTGTATAAAAAACCACTTTTATTACGCCTTAATTACGTAACAGATCGCCTCAAAGTTGTTTACGTTTCTGTTAATAATTAGTTTTTCTCACGGATGAAGTGGTCTGGGCCTTAGTTTTTTTCATTCGTCGTGCCAGGCAAGTTGCAATACATTATGGCTGCCTTGTTCTGTTCCCTGAGACTTCATAAGAGATACACGCCATGCAATCGCTTGAAATCGCTATTTTCCTGCAGTTTTTCCTCGGACTGGTCGCCGCGGTGAACCCAGTGGGTATTATGCCGGTGTTTGTGTCACTGACCGGCCACATGACGCCGGAAGAAAAAAACAAAACCGCCCTGACCGCTAATATCGCAGTCGCGATTATCCTGACGGTATCACTGCTGGCTGGGCAGATGTTGTTGGATATGTTCAGTATTTCTCTGGACTCGTTCCGCGTAGCTGGCGGCCTACTGCTGTTGAGTATCGCGTTTTCAATGATGAGCGGTAAGCTAGGTGAAGATAAACAGAATAAACAGGAAAAGTCGGAATACGTCAGCCGCGAACAAATCGGGGTTGTGCCGCTTGCGATGCCGTTGATGGCCGGCCCGGGTGCCATCAGTTCGACCATCGTTTATGGTGCCCGCTACCCTAGTATGCTGGATACCGTAGGCATCAGTGCCACGATCGCGTTGTTCTCGCTCTGCTCCTGGTTTTTGTTTCGTTCCGCGCCACTGATTGTGCGTTTTCTGGGTCAGACCGGCATCAACGTCATCACGCGGATTATGGGCCTGATTCTTGGGGCTCTCGGGATCGAGTTTATCGCCAACGGATTACGTAACCTGTTTCCGGGATTAGCCTGATTTATGGTTTAACGGTATGATATTGCTACGTTGAACCCTGTTAGCAATATCATGCCAGAGCATATTCTTAAACATCGTCTCTATGTCATCATTTTCGGTACCCATACCCGGGCGGGTAAGATTTTCGATCTTGCACTGATCACCGCGATTTTCTCTTCTTTAGTCGTCCTGGTGCTCGAATCGATTCCAGAAATCAAAGCCGAATGGGCCACTACCCTGCGTCTGTTTGAATATGGCTTCACAGCCCTGTTCACCATCGAATATCTGCTGCGGCTGTACTGCTCCCCCAAACCCGCAGCCTATGCCAAAAGCTTTTACGGCGTGGTCGACTTGCTGGCCATCTTGCCAACTTACCTGTCGATTTTCTTTCCTTCCGCCTCGTTCATGGGGGTTATCCGTCTGCTGCGTGTCATGCGCATCTTCCGCATCCTTAAACTGGTGCGTTACCTGCAAGATTCAAATCTGCTGATGCGTTCGCTTTTGATGGCCCGGCGTAAAATCTTCATTTTCTTCACCACGGTCGCCATTCTGGTCACCATCTTCGGTGCGTTAATTTACGTTATTGAAGGACCGGAAAACGGCTTTACCAGTATTCCTCAGAGTATTTACTGGGCGATTGTGACGATCACCACCGTCGGATACGGTGATCTGGTACCTCAAACCGCGTGGGGGAAAGGGATTGCCTCGCTGACTATGTTGCTCGGTTATTCGATTCTGGCGGTGCCGACCGGCATTATCACCGCGGAGCTGAATCAGGAAATGAACTCGCACCGCACGCTGGTCAAATGCCCGAACTGCTCACGCGCCGGACATGAACCCGATGCCATGCACTGTAAACATTGTGGCAGTCAGTTAGCGGACCCTGACAAGCGGGTAGTCGCGACTGCTTGTGAATAGTTCAAATCAACGGCATAAAAAAGCACCTCAATCGAGGTGCTTTTTTCTTGCGTCCGGCGCTTACTGTTTTTCAGCCAGGATAATCCGCAAAGTACGACGTAGCGGTTCTGCTGCGCCCCACAACAGCTGGTCACCCACCGTGAAGGCGTTGAGGAAATCATCGCCCATCGACATTTTACGCAGACGTCCCACCGGAACCGACAGCGTACCAGTCACTTTCGCTGGCGTCAGCTCCTGAGCGGTAATATCACGATCGTTCGGGATCACTTTCACCCAGTCGTTGTGCGTGGCGATCATCTCTTCAATCTCATCCATCGGCACATTTTGTTTTAGCTTGATGGTCAGCGCCTGAGCGTGACATCGCATCGCACCGATACGCACACAAGTGCCATCAATTGGTACCGGCGCATCCTGTAAGCCCAGGATCTTGTTCGCTTCCACGCCGGCTTTCCACTCTTCCTTGCTTTGGCCATTGTCACGTTTCACATCAATCCAAGGGATCAGAGAACCGGCCAACGGCACACCAAACTGATCGGTTGGGAAGGATGACGAACGAATCGTGTCAGCGACTTTCTTATCAATGTCTAGAATAGAGCTTGCCGGGTTGGCCAGCTCTGAGCTGACGGCGTCGTTGATCACACCCATTTGCGAAATCAATTCGCGCATGTTCTTCGCGCCAGCGCCGGAAGCGGCTTGATACGTCATCGCGCTCATCCATTCCACCAGGCCTTTTTCATACAGGCCGCCCAACGCCATCAGCATCAGACTGACCGTACAGTTACCACCGACAAAGGTGTTGGTTCCGGCGTGGATTCCCTGCTGGATTTGTGTCAGGTTGACCGGATCCAGGGTAATGATGGAGTCTTCTGCCATACGAAGCGTGGATGCAGCGTCAATCCAGTAGCCTTTCCAGCCAGCCTGACGCAACATTGGGTAAACTTTTTCAGTGTATCCGCCACCCTGACAGG
Source organism: Vibrio proteolyticus NBRC 13287 (assembly GCF_000467125.1). Taxonomy (GTDB): domain Bacteria; phylum Pseudomonadota; class Gammaproteobacteria; order Enterobacterales; family Vibrionaceae; genus Vibrio; species Vibrio proteolyticus. The sequence goes on from NZ_BATJ01000003.1 coordinate 244,211, forward strand.
TGATGATGGCATCGAGTTGTTTCAGTGCGTCGATATCGAACGCATCCTGAAGTAAACCCGTTTCGCTTGTGCCATGCTTTGAAGGAACAGTTGGGGCAGGGATTCCCACCTGAGATGTACTGAAAAATACCGGCTCAATCAGATCGAAGTCTTTCTCTTCCACCATACGCTGCATCAGTACAGAACCGACCATGCCGCGCCAGCCAACTAAACCTACTCTCATCACTAAACTCTCCGTGTGTTGGGTAAAAATGAACGTCTTTCATCTTTCAATTTTCGCGCCCAGATCTCAAGCAATAATTTACATTAGTTGTAACTTTTTACTGGTTTCAGGGCGAATAACGATTTAAGTGCAGATAAACCATCGTTTGTTAAGCACAAACACAGCACCGTAACATTTTGTTAATCCAATTTTCAAACTGTCGCACACAAATTCCACATTACAAAACATTTCACATCATTAATATTAACAAAAAACAAAACTAAACACCAAAAAACAAAATATACACAGATACAAATCACAATAAATAACCAGACTATCGATATATTATCCTTTGTCATGTAAAGTGCTGCCGGTAGTTAATAAGGGCAATTACACTCCTTAGCTCCTAAATCTAATAAGAGGCTCTTCATGAAGCACATTTCCCCCCGTTTGCCGAGCTTATTGCAGGTCGTAATATCTTTGGGATTATTCTTGCTACTGGCGTTTTCGTTCACCGCCAAGCTCAATTTACCGATCCAGCTGGCACTGTATATCGGCTGGTTCATTATTATGGTGCTGGGCATCCGCCTGGGTCACAAATACAAAGATCTCGAGCAAGCCGCTCTGGGCGGTATTTCTAACGGCTTGGGCGCCGTGTTGATCCTGCTGGCTGTCGGCGCATTAGTCGGTACCTGGATCTCTGGTGGTATCGTCCCGACCATCATTTACTATGGTCTGAAAGCCATCCACCCGTCCATTTTCCTTCTGGCAACGATGATCATCTGTTCTCTGACCGCACTGGCCACGGGGACATCTTGGGGTGCCGCGGGTACCGCCGGGATCGCGATGATGGGCATCGGCCAGGGCTTGGGTGTTCCTGCTCCGATCACCGCTGGTGCGGTACTGTCGGGCTGTTACTTTGGTGACAAAATGTCACCACTGTCTGATTCAGTCATCCTGGCTTCATCCATGTCTAACGTCGAAGTCGTGGAGCACATCAAAGGCATGTTGCCAATCGCACTGATCAGCTATGTGATCACCGGCATCATGTTCACCGCGTTCGGTTTCCACTACGCGGGTAAAGTCGATATGTCTCAGGTGCAGGGCGTTATTGAAGCGATGGAAACACAGTTTTACATCACACCATATTCGTTTGTGCCGGTGATGATCGTTCTTGGCTTACTGGCCATGCGCATGCCGTCGTTCCCAGTGATCAGTTTCGGTTCCCTGTTGGGTATTGTCTGGGCGGTGATGATTCAGGATGTCGACTTCCTGCAAGCGTTCAATACCGCGTGGGCACCGTTTAACATTCAGTCCGGTGTTGACTTTATTGACGCCATTCTCAATCGCGGTGGGATGTCTTCCATGCTGGGTTCGGTCGCAGTGATTGTCTTTGGTCTGGGTTTTGGTGGTCTGCTGGACAGAGTGGGCGTGCTGGAAACCATTGCTAAGCTGTTTGAACGCCGCGTGACCAGCCCGGGATCACTGGCCACCAGCACTATCGGTACCGCCTTTATGGGCAACGTGTTCGGTTCCGCTATGTACGTATCACTGATCCTGACGCCAAAAATCTGTGCAAAAAATTACGATCGCCTGGGCTACAAACGTAAGAACCTGTCCCGAAACGCTGAGTTTGGCGGTACCCTAACCTCAGGTATGGTACCGTGGAGCGATAACGGTATTTACATGGCCAGCATTTTGGGTGTCGCCACCTTGTCTTATGCGCCATTCATGTGGTTAAGCTTCGTCTGCATTATCGTCACCATTTTCACCTCTTACATGGGTTGGTTTGTCGATAAATGTGAGCCGACGGCGGAACCTACCGAAGGGGAAGAAACGGCCTTAGAACGCCAGTCTGCCTGATCGGAATTCCCATCATGAAGAGCGCCTTTACGGCGCTTTTTTTGTTTCGTTAGATGGCGATACTCACATTGAGTAATGTGCGGACTCACTCGGAATGAAGATATCCTCCGCCTCCGGTGGCTTTGTGTGCCGCAATGTAAGATTGCGCCTCCCCAATGGCGCGGCGCAGACTTTCCGCCAGATGATCGAGTTCTTCGCGCGTGAGTCGCTCTCCCTGCTTGAGTTTCGTTTCCGCAATCAAAGCCGCATCACGCAGTATGTCAGCACCGAGATTGGAGGCCACGCCTTTGAGACTGTGCGCTTTGCGCATGGCACTATCTGGGTCCACATTAATCAGAGAACGCAGCGCCTCGACATCATCGTAATGATCCTGAACAAACACTTGCAGCAGCAGGTTCACCGACTCCTGATCCCCGCTGAGGGAATCGAGCATGTGTTCAAAACGAATTTGTTGCTGTGGTTCAGACGAAACTGCGCCGTCTTTTTTCTCCATAGGCAAGTCAGAGAGTTGTTCCGGTTCTTCACATTTGCCTGCCAGAGGAGGGCCTGCCATGGTTTCATTGTCCAATCGCGAAACCACAGCGAGAATCGCAGCGACAAACACAAAGCCGATCAGGACCAAAAACATCAGGTGTAATGACAGCAAGCGATGATGTTGATTTTCCAGGGTGAGTATTTCTGCATGAATCGGATGGTTAAGCAGTTGATCGACCACGTGGCTGCCTTTGGCGTAATCGCCGAGAATGGTGGCCGCCTGAGCGAGGGTTTGTTGCAGCTCTTTCTGTTGTGACCCCGGAAGCTGGTAAGAGAGTGCCAGCAAACGATCCAGATCCCGGTATGCTTCCGATTGGCTGTCGATACTGACAAACATGGCATCAAAAACATAGGCACTCAAACGATAATACGCACCGCTCAATTGAGGGACCTCAGCGTACTTCACTCGCAATGCTTTCAATGTATCGGCTAACGCCAGTAACTCCGTTTCGCTGCTGATAAAAGAGCGCCCCAGATCCAGAAACCGCTGCGTCAAATAGATCAACTGGCTGACGTCAGGGGCAAACATCCCACTGCTCTCCTGCGCTTCCAGATTTAACTTGAGTGAGTACAGTAACTGAACTTTGAGTTCCAGCTCACTCAGACCACGGGCGCGATAGGACGTATCGTAATACAGAGAACGGGTGATGGATTCAACACTGTGACTGAGCTCTTCAATGGAAGTCATGGTTCTGACCAGCGTACGATCGTTAAACAGCACCAGCGAGCTGAGCGCTAACCACAAGATAGCCAATAACCAAATCAGCCGGCGCTGACGTATTCTTCCTTCCATGACACCGCTCAAAATGCTCCGTACGTCATTCCAGTATAAACAGCAGGCAGCCAGTCACGCATAACCGTGACCTCAATTCTGTGAAGCGCTAGGTAATTTATTCCGGCCAAAACAAAACAGAGAGCCGCCGGGGCTCTCTGTGGAAAGATTATTTTCGTGTGAGCTGATCACGCAGGTTAGGCGGTGTGCCTTTGATGGTCAGCGTATCGGTTTCTGGATCATAAAAGACGCGCTCTCCCAGCAACAAGCTGTCAAAGCTGACATTCAGACCGCCACCTGCACCGACATATTTCGTCAGTTTCCGCACCGTAGAGCGATCGGCCGGGAAACTCTCTTCCAGCTCATAACCATGTTCTTGGGTGTAATCGAGGAAACTGGTGCCGTCCTGGCTCGGGGGCAGCTCACCGGAGAGCTCTTGCAACTGCACTTCGTCACCTGCTTTGATCTGCTCGTTGCAGTAGTCGTACACCTGTTTTTTGTAGCTGACGGCTTCATCTTTCTCCAGCTTAGAATCTGAGACAAAATCTTCCACTGCCTGCATCAGTACCAGGTTTTGCTGTTTGGTATCGAGACCAACATCGGCCTGTAAAAAATCGAGGAAGAAGTCAGCAACTTTGCGCCCTACCCGGCCTTTGATGTACGTCAGATAGCGATTGGAATCGGAGTCTGCTTCATAGGTCGACAAATCAATGCGCGCCGCAATGTCCATTTTGCTCAGATCCAGGTAATCCGTGGCGCTGATTTCCAGCCCTTCCGTCACTTTCAGGCTCTGATTGGATGGCAAAATCGCAATAAACAGGTAGTCAGTCGCCAGACTCTGATATTCCGCTAACACCAAAATGCCTTCATCGGCAAACGGGTATTTAGCCAGTTCATTTTTCAGTCGGTTGGCACTGATTTGTGAGAAGTCATAGAAATTTCTGTCACCACGACGAAGTTCTTGCAACCATGACTGGAACTCGCTGTCAGACTGGAAAGAACCGAAGCCTTTACCGCCTTTTGAGTTAAAAACCCGATGCAGTTCAGCCACTAAGTTTTCGCTGGACGCATCATTGGCAAGCGCATCTGCACGGAAGTTCACTTCCAGCTCGTCCTGATCGTTTTTTCTGAGCTGGTGTAAGATTACGTTGGAAAGGTGAAGACTCATAAGAATTTATCGTCGTTCTAGGTTTCAGTTGTACGGCATTGTAGGTTATCATAAGCCGCTTTTACTATCATCATTAGAGTCTTTATGCCGATTACATCTAAATACAGCGACGAACAAGTTGAAAAAATCCTGACCGAAGTGGCTGCAGTGCTGGACAAACACAATGCCTCAGCGGAACTTTCTCTGATGATTGTGGGAAATATCGCTACCAATGTCTTAAATCAAAGTGTTGCCCCTTCACAACGCAAGGCGATTGCTGAAAAATTTGCTCAAGCGCTGGTTTCCTCTGTCGAAACTGGCTCTCACTAAACCGAAACCGGATAAAAGAACAATTCATGGTAGATAACGGAAATTCATACGGTGAACGGGTCTCTCGATTAGTTGGCTGGGGGCATTGGTTTGCCTTTTTCAACATCATCGCGGCAATGCTGATCGGTACCCGCTACATTACTCAGTCACCATGGCCGGAAACCCTGCTGGGGCAGTTTTATCTGGCTATCTCCTGGGTGGGTCACTTTGGTTTCCTCGTTTTTGCGCTCTACCTGTTGGTTCTTTTTCCGCTGACCTTTCTGGTCCCGGCGCGCAAACTCTTCCGTTTGTTGTCGGTCTGTTTCGCCACTGTCGGCCTGACACTGCTGCTGATTGATACACAGGCGTATCAAACCATCAGCCTGCACTTAAACCCTGTTGTATGGGAAGTGTTGTTCAGTGACGACACCAGTTCAGTCAGTGCTGATTTACAGCACCTATTTGTGGTGATGCCACTGATATTTCTGCTGGAACTCGGCCTGTCCGAGTGGGTGTGGCGCAAGCAGCGTAAATTGTCACACAAACGCGTTGGCCGCCCTCTGGCGGCAGTATTCTTTGTCTCGTTTATCGGCGGTCATTTGATTTACGTTTGGGCGGATGCCTATTTCTACAATCCGGTGACTTCGCAACGCGCCAATTTCCCGCTCTCATACCCGATGACGGCGAAGTCGTTTATGGAAAAACATGGTCTGTTGGACCGTGAAGAGTACCTGAAACGTCAGGCGGAAAATGAAGGCAAGACCGCGCTGGTAAATTACCCTCTGGAGCCGATCGAATTTAACCGCCGTGCCAATCATCTCAACGTTTTGGTGGTGAGTGTCAATAATTTGCGCTCGGATGCTCTCAACGCTCAGGACATGCCGAACACTTACCAGTTTGCGCAGCAGAACCTGAACTTCAGCAACCATTTCAGTTCGAGCAATGACATGTTCGGTGTGTTTGGCCTGTTCTATGGTTTACCAAGCAGTTATGCTGGAAGCATCAAATCTCAGGCAACCCTGCCCATTCTGATCACCACCCTTAAAGAGCAGGGTTATGATTTCGGTCTGTTCAGCGGCGATAACTTCGACGATGACCTCTATGGCGAATCGGTTTTCCGCGGGCTGGACTTTACAGGCATTACCTTTAATGACAGTTCAACCCCAGACACTCAGGCCATTGAGCGCTGGGCGACCTGGGCTTCTGCGGCGAAAAAACCCTGGTTCAGTTTCCTGGAACTGACCACGGTTGACAGCTTCAAGATGAACAGTGACAGCAAAGGCGACGCGACCGCCCGTCTCAAAGCGGGCTACCAGCAATCGGTGCAAACCGCTGACACTGAGCTGGGTCAGTTGTTCGATAAAATTCAGTCGCTGACTCTGAGCGATAACACCGTGGTGATTGTGACATCCAATCACGGCACGGAGTTTAATGAAACTAAGACCAACAGTTGGGGCTCAAACACCAATTACAGTCGTTATCAGTTACAGGTACCAATGATCATTCACTGGCCGGGTAAACTGGCGGCCGAATACAGCCACCGCACCAGTCATCTGGATTTATCGGTCACGCTGTTGCAAGACCTGCTTGGTGTTTCGTCCAATCCGAACGATTTCAGCAGCGGACGCAGCTTGTTTGACGAGCGCAAACGCAAATGGATTCTGGCTGGTGACACCCGTGAGCTTGCGTTAATTACACCAGAAAGCACGACGGTGATTGATAAGTTTGGTAACTTCAAAGTCTACGATGAAAACTACAAACGTGAAAAAGACGAGAACCCTGCATTGACCGTCCTGATGCAAGGTTTAACCGAATTGCAGCGTTTTTACGCTAAAGACAATTAAATCAAACTGTTAGTTTAAGAATCGTATTGACGTTGAGCGAGAAAGCGATTAAATTAATCCCATCGGACTGTAGCGCAGCTTGGTAGCGCACCGTCATGGGGTGTCGGGGGTCGGAGGTTCAAATCCTCTCAGTCCGACCATACACCTAAAAAAAAGAGAGCTTCGGCTCTCTTTTTTATTTTGTCTAAATTAGACATACAGCGAGCCCCATTGTCTATAAAAAAACAATAGTTAATACCTTAGATTTTGACACTATACACATCGCCAACTTATTGATGTTCAGCTGTTTTGGGGCAAAAAATGGGCGTTATCTTCTAATTTCAAAACTAACCGCACATAAAACCAGCAAACAGACAACTAAGGGGTTTACAAGGCTGGGAATGCCCTTTATTATTCGCCTCAACAATGGAGAGATGGCTGAGTGGTTGAAAGCACCGGTCTTGAAAACCGGCATACGTTAATAGCGTATCTAGGGTTCAAATCCCTATCTCTCCGCCACATTTAAACCCCAGTCGCAAGACTGGGGTTTCTTTGTTTATCGCCCGCATTTTTTCTCTCGTCAGGAGATGGCTCTTAAATGTTAGGGGATGATTGAAACAGTCAGAGGTGATTGGTGGTCTCGTCATTGCCCTGGATGTAACTGCCCAGATGCACGCCAAAACGGCGCTGTTGTACCAGGTCGACCAACTGATGGATGTCTGCCGGGTAAGTCCGAATGTCACTGAGCCGTTCAATACCGACCCACTCGATCCCCTGAATAAATTCCTCATCGTTGAGCCCATTAAGATTATCGGTATGCGGCGTACCGGAATAGGCCGGGATGTGATAAAAAAACTCCGCGTTGTATCGACCTGCCGTGGTTTCGAGGAACTCTCGCACACAGATCAGTTCACCGATCTCAACCTCGATGCCCGCTTCTTCCACAAACTCTCGGCGCAGACATCCCTTGGTGCTGACGTCTCCCTCTTCAAAGCCACCACCCGGTGGAATCCAGTACTCACCACTGAAATCTTTCACTTTAACCAACAGAACCGCGTTATTTTCGACCAGAATACCCGCGGCACGAATGCGATGTTGCATGTGCTCTCCTTATTCAGCGCTTGAGAACGCCGCTTCAATTAACTGCATGTGTACCGGCACCAGATCAGCGTGGCAACTTCGATAACCTCCACCCACAACACACGCCATAGGGATCCCTTTCGTTCGCGCCAGCGCAAACATGAACGCATCACGCTGGGCAATGGCTTGCGTCGAGACCTGAAAATAGCCCAGTTCATCGTCCTGGTGAATATCAACACCGGCATCATAAATGATCAGATCCGGTTGATGCAGGTTAACGGCCATCGGCACCACAGAAGTAAAGTGACTGAGAAACGCCTCACACCCGGTTTCGCGGCTCAACGCAATGTCGATGTCCGAATCCGGCTTCCTCGCAGGAAAGTTTTTGTCGCAATGGAACGATAAGGTCACAATATCATCACGCTCAGCACACAACGTCGCGGTGCCATCGCCATGATGTACGTCACTGTCGATGATCAGGACTTTGTCAATCCCCTCCAGTTGCAGCGCCTGATGCGCAGCCAAGGCAAGATCGTTAAACAAACAAAACCCACTGCCAAAATCCCGGTGAGCATGATGATAGCCACCGCTTAAGTGAATGGCGATACCGTGCTCCACAGCCAGCCTGGCTGTCAAGCAAGTGCCTCCTGCTGATGTCAGAGTCCGGGTCATAAGCGACGGGCTCCATGGAAAACCTATTCGGCGCATTTTGGCCGCTGGCAATGTGCCCTGCGCTAAGGCGTCCACATATTCTTCGGCGTGCAGTGCTTTGATCTCCGCCAGAGTCAGCGGCTGCGGCGTGACAAATTGAAACACATCCTGCCAGGACGACTGTTGTGCACAGCGCTCAGCAATGGCCTGATACAACAAGCGGTACTTATTGATCGGATAACGGTGCTCTGGCGGTAGCGGCAGGTCGGAATAAATCGAGTGGTAGACAAGTGGGATCATATACGTGACCAGTTAACAGCGATGCTGCCGATGCTAACAGATTGTCCCGAACGCGTAAAAGCGCCTACCGTAGAGGAAGTAAAGGAGAGCAAGCGCTCTCCTTTGTCGCTGAGTGCTGACTCACTGACTGAAGCTGCGAACCAGTTCGGCCAGCGTCGTCAGACGCTGTTCGCTGTTCTGTACATACGGATTACTGGTGTCCCAGGCATAACCAGCCAGAATGGAACAAATCATCTGTTTAATGCGTGGATTAGGGTCCTGATAAAAAATGACGTCCTGTAGCGACCCTGTGTACCAGCCCTCAACATACGTACGGAACGTGTTCACGCCCACCATCAGTGGCTGCGCGTACTCGGCTTGCCAGTCGATAGCCTCCCCCCGAAGTTGACGCACAACGCATGCCGCCGCCAGTTGCGCCGACTTCATCGCAATGGTGACGCCGGAAGAAAACACCGGATCAAGAAACTCGCCAGCATTCCCCAAAAGGGCGTAATGCTCGGTCGCCAAGTGCTTAACGTTCGCCGAGTAACCTCCCAGCTCGCTGGCCGGGTTCGGATACTCCGCACGTTGCAACAGCGCCGCCAGTCCCGGCTCTTCATTGGCTAACTGTTTGATTGCTTCTAGCTTATCTTGAGGGTAGCGCTCAAAAAAGTCCGGCTCACCAACAACACCAAACGAGCAGTTCCCGTTGGAGAAAGGGATCAGCCAGTACCACACCTCGGGATGTTGCGGGTGCACCGAGATCAGAATCTTATTGCGATCGTAAACCGGGTCTTGTGGGTCAATGTTGTCTACCAAATGAGTGAACAAGGCTTTACGCGGAGGCAGACACGAAGGCTGTTCCAAATCGAGTAGCTTGGGCAGTACCCGGCCAAAACCGCTGGCATCCAGCACATAATCCGCCTCAATTTGATACGCGTTGCCGTCTGCATCCATCACTGTCAGCAGCGACTTAGCTCCGTTCGTCGCGAAGCTTGTCAGCTCATGCTGATAACGGATCGCCACACCTTGTTGTTCAGCGGTGTCCGCCAGCACTTTATCGAAACTGGCACGCTGTACCTGAAAGGTGGTACCTGGGCCGGGCGTGAACTTGTCGGTAAAATCAAACTGGGTGTAAACCCCATTACGACGAAACGCAGCACCATCTTTGTATTGGAAGCCATGTCGCTCCACCGCCTCCAACATCCCCGCCTGTTCGACGACTTCCATACACGCCGGCAGCAGGCTCTCACCAATCGAAAAGCGAGGAAACTGCGCCTTTTCTAGCACGATAACCTGAATGTTTTGTGCGTGCAGCAGAGCCGCGACGGTCGAACCGGATGGCCCTGCGCCAATCACGACCACCTGTGTTGTTTCTTGTTTCATGTTTTATTCTGTGATTGCTTTGAGTTTCAGGAGCGTGTGCCCCAGTCCGATATTGTCTTTGCGCTCGGTGACCTGCAAACCAGCTTCTGCAACCATTTCGAGGAAGTCATCACTGCGGTAGAAACGGCTGTTGCCGTTGGCTAAACAGGTAAAGTATAAAGAGGTCGCGTTGAGACTGTAAGAGGCGGCATCGTATTTCTGCGCGTCCCAGAACAGCTCCAGAACATAAATGCTCGACCCGGGGGTCAATTGTGCCCGAACCCGCTTGAGAATATTGAGAATTTCCATCGGTGAAAAGCAGTCTAGAAACTGGCTCATCCACCAGATATCCGCATGGCTTGGCAACGTCTGGTGTTTGTCCAGCATATTGGCCGAAAACGGCTGAATTCGGTCAGCAAATCCCCGCTGATCAGCATTGGCCATCGCCAACTCTAATTGTTGCGGCAGATCGACGATTGTCACCTTAACATCTGCATTGTATTCACAACACTGAATCGCCCACTTACCGGTATTGCCACCGATATCAACGATATGGCGCGGCGATGTGGCAAACACTTCCTCAAGCAGCACCGGAAACGAACGATCTGAGTAGAAGTGGTCAAACTTAAACCAGCTTTGTTTCGCCTGCTCAGGCAACCGGGACAGACCCTGATAGATGGTCTCCCAGTCTCCCAGCTCTTTCAGTCCTGCCGGCTTGCCTTGCAAAATGGCGTCACTCAAATGCATCATCGCGGCGTAACAAACGTCTGCGGTAAAATCCAAATTGGCTTCTGTCATTTTGTCGTGCAAAAGGTAGAAGCCCAGATTGGCCAGACAATAGTTAGGCTTTTCCCACAACACAATGTGAGCACTAACGGCCATATCCAGTAAAACTTTGACACCGTACTCAGACACCCCACTCCGTTCGGCGAGTTGCGGAGCGTCCAATCCTGCCGCGCCGGCTTTATCCAACTCCGCCAGAATCCCCAAATCCCGCAGAGTGCGAGCGGTATGGAACACAATCGGCGCAAAAGATAGCTTCTGCGCTTCCGTTTTCGCTTCAAGCGCGTTGTACGGATCACTATTTTGTTTTAACACGGTAAAACCTAACTAGAATCAAGAAGATCACTGCTGTTCGGCAGCGGCTTTGGCCAACTCTCGCTGGATATCAACGTTCAGATTGTTGATCCAGCGATTATAATTACGGTGAATATGACCATCCTCGGCTTTCAGGTTGACCGAGCTGACATAAAGGATGGAGTAGTATTTTTCGCTGTAAGGAATACGCACTTCCGCAGCGTGACTGCGCACCTGAATGGTGGCATTTAATTCGCCGGGATTGACTTCAGCAACTATCCAACCGCGATCTGACGCTGCTTCAATAATTGCGTTTTTCACCTGATTACTTTGAAGATTATAAGCAACTGGAGTATTCTCCACATTCATTACTGGCTGAACTCGTCCGCAACCAACCAGAATGAATGCCAGTATTAATGAACCTAGTAACTTAAATGATGACATGCCTTTTTCCTTCTGAAATCTGTCATTAGTGAGCAGCCATAGTATTTAGCCGTAAAAAAAACAATTCAATATCTTATGTCAAATCCTCAACAGAAATTGTCATTAAATATCAATGCTTGGATGGCAAATTCCTCTGGCCTGAGCACGCCTCAGGATTGGCAGGCGTGGGCAGATAAGCAAATCTGGCCGGAAAACGGCGACATTGATACCTCAGCCATTCCGGCCATGATGCGTCGCCGAATGAGCACGTTAAGCAAACTGGCGGTTCAGACCGCAGTCTCGCTGCTGCAACGTAACGATATTGATTACATCGTTTTTTCCAGTCGTCACGGCGAATTGCACCGCAGCATCAAGTTGGTCTCAGCCATTCTGGCTGGCGAGGAAGCCTCCCCGATGGCGTTTTCTCAATCGGTGCACAATACTGCCGCCGGGTTGGCGACCATCGCAACGAAACAGCCCATCCCTCTGACCTCCATTGCCGCGGGTGACAATACTTTTCAGAGCGCCTTGCTTGATGCTTGGCTGTACCTGGCCGAGAATCCGCATCACAAAGTGCTGTTGGTCGATTTTGATGAACCGCTGCCTCCGCACTACCAGACGTTTGAAACCATGGATTACCTCGGCTTCAGTCTGGGGCTCATTTTGTCTGCTGGTGAGCAGTTTTCGATGACGGCTTATCCGGCAGAAAATGACACGGCTATACTGCCCCAGGGGCTGAGCTTTCTGCGCCAGTTTCTCACCGGCCAAACGCAATGGATCATTCAGGCTCCGCGACAAAACTGGGTGTGGCAACGACAATGAATCGATTAGATCAATACTGGCGTGTATTTGCGACCGGGTTTTGTTTTACTATTTTTGGCTTGGGCGGCCTGGTACTGAGCTTTATATTAATTCCACTTATTCACCTGATAACGTTCGATAAAACTCGCCGTGAATATCGGGTGCAACGCTTAATTCAAATTACTTTTCATCTTTTCTGTAAATTAATGAAGTACAGCGGCGCAATTAATTATCAAATTACGGGTGCCGATGTATTAGCCAGTGACACCGGCTGCTTAATTGTCGCCAATCATCCCAGCCTGATTGATTATGTTTTGATCGCCTCGCAATTGAAGCAATGCGATTGCCTGGTGAAAGCGGCAATTTGGTCAAACCCATTCATGAAACATATCGTTAAGGCCGCCGGTTACATTCCAAACGAAGCGCCAGACGATCTGCTGACTTTGTGTGAACAACGCTTCGCTCAGGGTAACGTACTACTGGTGTTTCCCGAGGGTACGCGCACGACACCAGGCCAGGACTCTAAACTGCAGCGTGGTGCGGCCCAGATCGCGGTGCGGACACAACGCGATCTGCGTATAGTGCACATTAGCGTTACACCGAGTTTTCTGACCAAAGAAAAAAAATGGTATCAGGTGCCACCGACCCGGCCTTTTTTCCACATAGAAGTAAAGGAGAAAGTTGAGGTGAAACCGTTTATAGAGCAAACTACCAGCCCAACAGTGGCGGCGCGTCATTTACAGCGCCACCTGTCGGACACTTTATTTCCAGAAACCCCATAGTTATAAGCAGGTCCCAGTGGAAAAATTACATAACGAAATCAAACAATTAATTATTGACGCTCTGAACCTTGAAGATCTTACTATCGAGGATATTGAGACTGACGCCCCACTTTTTGGTGACGGCCTGGGTCTGGATTCTATTGATGCACTCGAGCTTGGTCTGGCGATCAAGAAACGCTTCAACATTGTGATTGACTCCGATGATGCCAACACGCGCGAGCATTTCGCGTCTGTGGCGAATCTGGCTAAGTACATTTCCTCTCAAACCGGTGAGTAATTCACAGGTAGCATTATGACTGACGTAAACAAAGAACAAGTATTTCAACAAGTACAAAGCGCTCTGGTAGAGCTGTTTGAAATTGACGCCGCGGACATCACCCCGGACGCTCACCTGTATCAGGATCTCGATCTGGACAGCATTGATGCCGTGGATCTAGTGGTGCACCTACAGAATGTAACCGGAAAAAAAATCAAACCGGCTGAGTTCAGCACCGTTCGCACCGTTGACGATGTCGTCAACGCCGTGACAGAGCTGCTCAAGGACAACTGATGCGTCAATTGCTGACAGCCTTGTCTGCAATTGTCCTGCTTGCGTATCCGTTTGCCGTTTATTTCGGCATTGATAAGTTTGGTCTGAGCGTCATGGCGCTGATGCTGATCACCATGTTTGTGATCCGAATCCTGGCTGCCGGTCAGGCCAAACTGAAAGCGCTCAGACAACTCGGCTGGATCAGCGGCCTCACTGGCATCATGTTGATCACGCTGGGAGTGCTGTTTAAACAGCATGGCTGGCTAACGTTTTATCCGGTGGTGGTCAATGCCTGTATGTTCGCCGTTTTTGCCTTAAGTCTGAAACAACCCCAAACTTTGATTGAACGACTGGCCCGCCTGCAGGAACCCAACCTGCCAGCCAGCGGTGTCGCCTATACCCGCAAGGTGACCAAAGTCTGGTGCGGGTTCTTTATCGTTAACGGCGGCATCGCGCTGTATACCTGTTTTCAGCCACTCGAAGTCTGGACAGTGTATAACGGCCTGATCAGTTACCTGCTGGCAGGCGGCCTGTTCGCCCTCGAATGGATCATCAGACAAGTCGTACGTAAGGATCCCAAACAACCATGAGCACCATTGATGTGACCTTTCACTCCTTAGCCGATTTGCTCAGCCGTGCGCGGCCCGCAGACTGGCCGGTGGCGTTTGCTTCCGATCGGGTATACGACTGGCAGACACTGAATCAGGATGTCGCCGCTCTTCACCGTCGATTGAGCACCCATTCTGCTCAACGGATTGCCCTGTGCTGCGATGACAGCTACCGCTTTGCGGTGGGATTCCTTGCCTGTGCGTATGCAGGGAAAACGCTGGTTCTGCCGGGGAACAGCCAACCCGCGGCCCTAGAGGAATTGTCAGCACAATTCGACTTAATGCTGCACGATGCCAGTCTGAGCATTCCGGCTCAGACTGACGCGTTCGAGATCGCGATCCAACAAAACCAAACCGCGCCAAACTGGCCCAGGCTTGCACTGGAAGAGCTCCAACTGGTGCTGTTTACTTCAGGCTCCAGTGGTACGCCGAAAGCGATTCACAAGAGCCTGGAACAACTGGATGTTGAAATTACGATTTTACAGTCGCTGTGGGGAGCCACGCTGCACGGCACTCGCATTGAGAGCACCGTTTCACACCAGCACATTTATGGCTTGCTGTTCCGTTTGCTGTGGCCATTGTGCGCCGGACGCGCTTTTGCTGCATTTAATCTGGAATTTCCTGAGCAGGTTATTACCCATGCCAACGAACAGACCACCCTGGTCAGCAGCCCGGCGCTGCTGAAACGTCTGAGTGAAGAACATCATGCCCAACCGTTGCGCCAGCTGTTTTCCTCTGGCGGGCCGTTGTCGAATGCGGCTGCCGAACATGCCAGGCGCCTGTTCGGCCATTACCCGCAGGAAGTGTATGGCAGTACCGAAACCGGAGGCATCGCCCACCGCCAGCAATTCACCGCCAGCCAGCCGTGGAGACTGTTCCCGGGCGTCCAGGCGGAACTCAACAGCGAACGCTGCCTGCGGCTGCGCTCACCGCATATTGACCCGCACCACTGGTATCAGACCGCCGACGAATGTTATTTCCATGATACAGTAACGTTTGAGCTGCGTGGTCGCACCGACCGTATCATTAAAATAGAAGAAAAACGGGTATCGCTGACGGAAGTCGAACAACGTGTCGAGCAATTGAATGGCGTTAGTGAGGCCGTGGTCATACCGATGCAAGAAGGCGAACGGCTGACACTGGTCTCGGTGATTGTGCTGTCCGAAGCCGGACAACACGACCTCAACACGCTCGGCAAAGGTAAATTCTGGCTGGCTCTGCGCGCTCAGTTGCGTCGCTGGCTGGAACCCATCGCCGTCCCGCGCCGTTTCAGAATCGTGGACAGTATTCCGCTCAACAGCCAGGGCAAAAGGCAAATTGCCGACATTGAACACCTTTTTCGAGAGAGCTAACCGCCAAACAGTTATGGTTCAAAGAAAACCCACTATCATCAGTACAGACATTCAACCGCCTGCCGCGACCCTAACGCTGCGGGCTGACGCCGACATTCTCGATTTCCGTGGTCACTTTAACCACTTTCCTCTGCTGCCCGGGGTCACTCAGATCGACTGGGCCCTGCATTACGCGATGCAATATCTGGCAACGCCGAGTGCATTTAAAGGAATGGAAGTGATCAAGTTTCAAGAACCGATTCTGCCCGATATGACGATGTGTCTGACGCTCCACTGGGATGAGGCACGGCAAAAACTGACCTTCCGCTACACATCGACCCGAGGCGGCGAAGAGATTGTGCACTCGTCGGGGAAAATGAAACTGGGAGCGCCAAGTGAGTGAGTTTCTGCCCTGCTTTGTGATTCCCTGTTACAACCACGGCAGCACAGTCGCTGCGGTCGTGACGTCGCTCGAGCCTTTTTGTTACCCCATTTTACTCGTCGACGATGGCAGCAATCTCCCAACTCAACAGGCTCTGAAACACGTAGCCGAGCGTGAGAACGTCCACCTATTACCCCTGATAACAAACCAGGGAAAAGGCGGCGCTGTTATGGCAGGGATCCGTCAGGCACAAGCGCTCGGCTTTACCCATGTGATTCAAATCGACGCCGATGGTCAGCACGATATCGAAGCCCTGCCAAAGCTGATAGATGCCGCTCAGCGTCACCCAGAGCATCTGATTTCCGGCCAGCCGGTGTATGATGACAGCGTGCCCAAAGCGCGTCTGTATGGCCGCTACGCGACCCATATTTGGGTCTGGATAGAGACGCTGTCACTGTCGATCAAAGACAGCATGTGTGGGTTTCGCTGCTATCCGGTCAATCAAACCGTTCAGGTGCTGGACCGTTACCGGATTGGCAGCCGGATGGATTTTGACATCGAAATCCTGGTGCGCATGTATTGGGAAGGCACAGAGATCGATTTCGTCGATACCCGGGTCATCTACCCTCAGGGCGGTATTTCGCACTTCGACGCGCTGTGGGACAACGTCAAAATCAGCTGGATGCATACCCGGCTGTTTTTCGGCATGCTGCCACGCATACCTCGTTTACTGGCACGCCATCGCCATGATGCAACTGATGGCAGCCCGCACTGGTCACGACGCCGAGAACGCGGCACCATAGTCGGCATTAAAGTCATGCTGGCCGTGTATGCCTTGCTGGGACGACGCTCCTTTAACCTGATCCTCCAAGGCGTCATCCGTTACTACCACCTGACAGGCAAGCAAGCCAGACAAGCCTCTGAACAATATCTGGCACAATTGCGCCACTACGGACAACAACACAACATCACGCTGCCACAGCCACTGGATAGCTATCACCATCTGCTGTCTTTCGGCCATACCATGCTGGACAAACTGGCCGCGTGGAAAGGGGACTTTTCGGCCGACAACCTGACCATCCATGGTCAGGAGCACTTCGATGCCATGGTTGAGCGTCAGGAAGGCCTGGTGATCCTCGGCTCTCATCTGGGCAATCTGGAGTTGTGCCGGGCACTAGGAAGACGCCATTCACAAGTCAAAATCAATGCTCTGGTGTTCACCGAGCACGCAGAGCGCTTCAACCAGGTGATGAAAGCCGTTAACCCCAACTCTGAGCTCAATCTGATTCAGGTCAGCTCCATGGGGCCGGACACTGCGATTCTACTCCAGCAGAAAATCGAACAAGGTGAATGGGTGGTGATTGTTGGCGATCGAACCTCCACCAGCAAAGAGAGTCGCTCGGTATGGGCAGACTTCCTTGGCAAACCGGCGCCCTTCCCACAAGGCCCTTTTATGCTCGCGGCCGTGCTTAAAGCGCCAGTCTATCTGCTGTTTGGCCTGCGTGACGATACCCGTGACACACCTCACTTTGATGTTTATTTTGAGCAATTTTGCGAAAAGCTTGTCTTACCCAGAAAAGAACGCCAAATCGCACTGCAGGCGGTGGTACAGCAGTACGCCGACCGGCTACAACATTACACCCTGAAAGCTCCGCTGCAGTGGTACAATTTTTTTAATTTTTGGACTTTAAGTAATCAGCACCATGACGACGCAAACTGACAACATTACTTTCGGCGCCGATCGCCTGACCATTGAAGACGTAGTCGCTATCGCCAATGGCGCCTCAGCCCGTCTCAACGCCTCACCGGAGTTTTTGGCTCGTATTGACCGTGGCGTCGCATTTCTTGAGCGTCTGCTGAAAGAGGAAGGCGTGATCTACGGCGTGACCACGGGCTATGGCGACTCTTGTACTGTAGCGATCCCACCAGAGCTGGTGGACGAGTTGCCTTTACATTTAACCCGTTTCCACGGCTGCGGGCTGGGCGACGTGTTGTCACACCAGCAGGCCCGAGCCGTGCTGGCGACGCGCTTGTGTTCTTTGGCCCAGGGCGTATCCGGCGTCTCGCATGATTTATTGAATCAGATTATCACCCTGATCAATCAGGACATCGCACCGCGGATTCCTCAGGAAGGGTCGGTTGGTGCCAGCGGCGACCTGACGCCTCTCTCCTATCTGGCGGCAGCCCTCATTGGGGAACGTGACGTTCTGTACAAAGGCGAAGTTCGTCCAACAGCAGAGGTATTTGCCCAGCTCGGTATTGCGCCGATCAAACTCAAACCCAAAGAAGGGTTAGCACTGATGAACGGCACCTCGGTGATGACGGCCCTCGCCTGTCTGGCCTATCAGCGCGCCGAGTATCTGGCGCAGCTGTGCACCAAAATTACCGCCATGGTTTCGGTGGCCATGCACGGCAATGACTTTCATTTTGACGCGGCACTGTTCGCGGTGAAACCACACCCGGGCCAGCAACAAATCGCCGCCTGGCTGCGTGACGATCTCAAAGCAGAACGGCCACCACGCAACAGTGATCGCCTGCAGGATCGCTACTCGCTACGCTGTGCCCCTCACGTGATCGGCGTAGTACAGGATTCTCTGCCGTGGCTGCGTCAGATGATCGAAAATGAACTCAACAGTGCCAACGACAACCCGATCATTGACGGCGACAACGAACGGGTGCTCCACGGCGGCCATTTTTACGGCGGCCACATTGCCATGGCGATGGACACCTTAAAAACCGGTATCGCGAACCTGGCCGATCTACTCGATCGTCAGATGGCCCAGTTGATGGATTACAAGTTCAATAATGGTTTGCCGTTTAACCTCACCGGCGCACAAGGGTCACGTAAACCGATCAACCACGGATTCAAAGCGGTGCAGATTGGCGTTTCCGCCTGGACCGCCGAAGCGCTGAAACACACCATGCCAGCGAGCGTGTTCTCCCGCTCCACCGAATGCCACAATCAGGACAAAGTCAGTATGGGCACCATCGCGGCTCGCGACTGCCTGCGCGTACTGGAGCTGACCGAACAAGTCGCCGCCGCCTCATTGCTGGCCGCCACGCAGGCTCTTGAGCTTCGTCGCCGGGACAACCAGTTGGATGTGCAGCATATGAGTGACAACCTGACCATGATCCGCGACGCGGTGCTGAGTGAGTTTGATTTTGTGACGGAAGATCGTCCGCTGGAAGACGATCTGCGCCACTTCATCGCTCGCATTCAGTCACAGCACTGGGCCCTGTACCCTTAACTTTTAAACGGAGCGACGATGAACCAAGCGATCGTATACCCACTGGAAGCTGAGGTGACGCTAACCACCTCGTTTCAGGACGCCGATCCGATGGGCGTGATCTACCACGGCAACTACTTCCGTTTTTTTGAAGAAGCGCGTCGGGTGATGATGGACAAAATTGGCTACGGTTATCTGGCGATGAATGCCTCGGGTTACATGTGGCCTATCATTGACACCCGGGTAAAATACGTCAAAGCGATCCCGTTTAACCACGCAATTCGTGTTAAAGCCACACTGACCGAATGGGAAAACCGTCTGCGGGTGGATTACCTGATCTCAGACGCCGACACCGGACAACGGATGTGTAAAGCCCATACCACACAAGTCGCCGTAACGATCACAGAACAGGAAATGTGTTTCGTCTCACCGAAAGTGTTCACCGATAAGGTCGAGCAATGGCACCAGAATGGCGGGGACAATCAATGCGAATGATCCTCACCTTGATGGCCTTACTGCTGTCACCACTTTGTCTGGCACAGGTCACCGATCTGATGTCTTTGCAGCACCAATTGGCACAACACAACATCGTGCGCGGTGAGTTTACTCAGCAGCGTGAGATTGCCATGTTCGACCAGCCACTGGAATCGTCCGGCCAGTTTGTGCTCGACAAAAAATATGGCCTGTTGTGGCAACAAACCACACCGTTTCCGGTCAACCTGGTGCTGACCGAAGATAAGTTGCAGCAGACGTTTGCTGACCAAAGCCCGCAAGTGGTCACGGCGCAGGACAACCCGATGGCGTTTTACTTTACGCGCGTGTTCCTCGCGGTGTTTCATGGCGATACCGCGGTGCTCAAACAGCAGTTTGAGCTGAGTTTTCACGTTGAAAATGGTCAGTGGGTGCTCATACTCACTCCGAAACAAGCGCCACTCGATAAAGTATTTCAGCGCATCACGTTGTCCGGCCAAACGGACATCGAACAGTTGACGCTGCAAGAGCTGCGCGGGGATAACACCCGTATCCAATTCCATCATCAAACCCATCAGCCCGAGACACTGAGTGATGCCGAGCAAACCCAGTTTGATTTCTGATTCCGGGCTAGGTGGCCGCCGAATCGCAGTATGGTGGTTGATTCTGGTGACTCTGTGCCTCGCTTTACTCACAAAGCAGTGGGCTTTTTCCGCTCAGGCGCCAATTGAAACCGACATCCTCAAACTGCTGCCCAAGAACCAGCAGAACCCGCTGGCTGAACAGGCTTTCGATAATGTCACCACCAGCCTGAGCGACAAAGTGGTGTTTGTCCTGACCGGGACAGAAGACGCATCAGTGTACCAAGCGGCCGACACTCTAGGCGCCCGCCTGAAACAGAGCGGCTACTTTGCCACCATCACCGCCCGTATTGATGCTGATCAGCAGGCTCAATGGGCCAGCTACTATTTTCAACACCGCTTTCAGCAACTGACCGAAGAACAGCGCCAGCGCCTGACTCAATCCCCACAAGCGCAGCTCACCAAAGTGATACAATCGCTGTATAACCCATTTTCAGGCGTCACCAGCGAGGAGCTGAAAAACGATCCGTTCCTGTTGTTTCGTGACTACCTGAACCAACTCACTGCCGGTTCATCTCAGTTCAAATTCCACGACGGCTTTCTCACCACGCGGCAGGAAGGTCAGCTCTATGTCTTAGTCAGCGCAGAACTTCGCCAGTCCCCTTACAGTATGGCCGCGCAACAAGCGGTGCCGGAGATTGAGCAGATAGAGGCCCTTCTCCGGCAGGACTACCAGGTCGACACCTTACACAGCGGCGTGTTGTTTTACGCCAGTTTCGGTACCCAGAGCGCGAAATCGGAAATCAGTACCATCGGGCTCTATTCGTTGCTCGGCATTGTACTTCTGATCGCATTGGTCTTTCGCAGCCTGACCCCGCTGTCACTCGCTCTGCTGTCGATTTCGGTCGGCTTAGTCGTCGCGATGGCAGTCACAAACTGGCTGTTTGGCAAAATCCACCTGTTCAGCCTGGTGTTTGGTGCCAGTCTGATTGGCGTCTCTATCGACTATGCTTTTCACTACCTGACCGATCGCCTGGCGGCCGGCCCAAAATGGAACAGTATCACCGGATTGAAGCACATCATGGCCGCGATCACTTTTGGCCTGCTCACCAGCCTGATCGGTTACTTAGGCCTGTTGGTCGCGCCATTTCCCGGCCTGCAACAACTGGCTCTGTTTTCTGCGATTGGCCTGAGCGCCGCGTACATGACGGTGGTCGCCTGGTATCCGTGGCTGGCGGCCAAACCCATGAGCGCCAGAGCGTTGCCGGCACAGTCAGTCTGGCAATGGTGGTTAGGTCTGTGGTCAAAACCAGCACTGAAATATGGGTTACCGCTCACTGTGCTGGGGGTCAGCGCGCTGGCGCTGACGCAGGTCCGCTACAACGACGATATCCGCCAGCTTCAAGCCATGCCAGACAACCTCAAGCAGCAGGAAACTCACATCGCCGATATCACCGGCATGAAGGCTTCGCAGCAGATGTTAGTGGTCAGTGCCGATAACGATGAGTCCCTGATGCAAGCGCTGGAGTCACTGGATCCACAACTTCAACAGTGGCAGACACAACACATTCTCGGTGGTTACCAGAGTCTCAGCCAATACCTGGGTTCGCGGTCACGTCAGCAGCAGGATCATCATCTGATTGGCCGGCTGTACACCGATTACGCCCCCCAGCTCGCCAAACAGCTCAAATGGTCGGATACGCCCAGTCTCCCTGCAGGCTTTCGTGCTGTATCGTTGCAACAATATCTGTCTCAGCCGGTTGCGGATCCGCTGCGTTTTCTTTATCTGGGGCAGATTGATGGTCAGGCCGCTGCGGTTGTGATGCTGCGCGATGTGCGCGATGCGTCAGTGATCAGAATCTACGCAGAAAACAGCGCGGGCCTCACTTACCTGGATAAAGCCGAAGACATCTCAGCATTGTTTGCCCAGTACCGGGTTAAAGTCATGGAACTGCTCATTGCCGCCGTTGCGGTGATCGCCCTGCTACTCCTGAAGCGTTACGGCTGGACACATACGATTCAGATTCTGTTGCCTTGTTTGATCGCTTGTCTGGCGAGTTTAGCGGTCACCGCTCTAAGCGGCTCTGCTCTGAATCTGTTTAACCTGCTGGCCTTGATTCTGATCGTTGGTATCGGCATCGACTACACCTTATTTTTCGCCGAACAATCGCGCAGCCACGCGACGCTGCTGGCGATTACCCTGTCGGCGGTAACCACACTGCTGTCTTTTGGCCTGCTGGCACTGAGTCAAACGCACGCCATTCACAGTTTTGGCATCACGGTGCTAAGTGGCATTTTCGTTGCCTGGTTACTGTCACCACTGGCCATTCGTGCTAACAAGGAGAATTCATGATCGGTTTGCGCTCTATCCAACGCACGGCTTTGATCGCCTTCGCGTGGATGCTGAGTGGCTGCGCTCTGGTGGCCGACTCCAGCGGCCCTCAGGTCGACATCGCGCCGCACACACGCGTGACTTTGCCAACACCAGCCCAACTGGGGTATCAGGTCACGGCCAGTCAATTGATTTCTGCCCAGTGGCAGGACGACACCGGCAAACATAGCCAGCAACTCCCAGTCCAACTTCAGGTCAAGCCTCAGCAGGTTTTGCTGGCGGGATTTTCCTCCTGGGGGACCCGAATTCTGTCGCTTAACTACCAGAACAATACGATCGACACACAGGTGATGAACGGTCTGGAAAATACGCTGCCTAAACCCGAACAGGTATTATTTAACCTGATGATCACGCTCTGGCCGCGTAGTGCTTGGGAAGAACCACTAAATCAAGTAAAGTGGCGAATGATTGATGCCAATAATACACGCACCATTTTAGATAATTCCGGTGATACCGTCATAGAAATCGAGTACCAAAGCCACGATCCGTTCAGCGGAGAGATTCAGTTCCACAACCGTAAGTTGAAGTACACTATTACTATCCAGACACTCAATCACCGGATCCAGGACGTTACACAGTAGAAAATCATCATGGTCACGCACGTTTCTCAGCCGATTTTTATCCAGGGCTGCGGATTCCACTCCGCGATGGGTAACACAGACACAGGGATAAAGCAGTGTCTGAGTAGTGGTATGTGTAACCACATGGAAGCGGATACTCAGATCCTCAATACCGATACCCCCACCGTCATTGGCCGGGTACACGAGGCCTTGCCCGCCATACCTTCGTCACTACGCCAGTTTGATACCCGCAACAACCGCTTGGCGCTCTCTGCATTGCAGCAGATAGAGAGCACGGTGTATGCCGCGATTGAACAGTACGGCGCCGAACGTGTCGCCGTGGTGGTCGGCACCAGTACATCCGGGATTGCCGATGGCGAAGTGGCTTATGGCCAGATGCTGGCCACGGGCGAGTTTCCGCCTGACTACCATTACCGCAAACAGGAACTGGGTAATTTAAGCGATTTCATCGCGACATACTTTGGTCTTCAAGGCCCTTGTTACGCCATATCCACCGCTTGCTCCTCCAGCGGTCGGGTCTACCTGACGGCCAAACGCATGCTGCAAGCCGGGCTGGCTGATGCCGTGATCGTCGGCGGCGCTGATACCGTATGCCGCCTGACCTTAAATGGCTTCAACGGATTGGAAGCTCTGTCACCGACATTATGCCAACCGTTCAGTGTCAATCGCAGTGGCATCAATATTGGCGAAGCGGCAGCCTTTATGTTGCTCAGCCATGCGCCCGCAAAAGTGGCACTGCTGGGCGTGGGCGACAGTTCGGATGCACACCATATCTCTGCTCCTCATCCCGATGGCGCTGGTGCCGAACAAGCCATGCGTAAAGCATTGCAGGATGCCAAGCTAACTGCTCAGGACATCGGTTACATCAATGCCCACGGCACGGCCACGCCACTCAATGACAGCATGGAAAGCAAGGCGGTTTTCCGGGTGTTTGGCGATCGCGTGCCCGTCAGTTCAACCAAACATTTAACCGGCCATACTCTCGGTGCCGCCAGTGCGACCGAAGCAGCGATCGCCTGGCATATCCTCTCCCGCGATCTCAATCTGCCGAAGCAGCGCTGCCAACACAAAGCACCGGACATTGAGATTTCGTTGGTGGAACAAGAGATCAAACTTGGTCGCAAAGCCATTCTGAGCAATTCTTTTGCCTTTGGTGGCAACAACATCAGTCTTATTTTGGGTTATCTCAATGACTAGTATTCCTTCAATTGAGCACCTGCTCCCTCACGATAAACCAATGATACTGATAGATCGCGCCCTCAGCGTGGCGACGGACAGTATCCACTGTCAGGTCGACATCGGTGAACACAACCCGTTTTATCACGCCGATACTCGAACAATACCGGCCTACGTCGGCATTGAATTTATGGCGCAATCAATCGCGGCTTGGTCCGGTTTCCATGCGTTACAACAGTCCCAGTCGCCGCCAATCGGTTTCCTGCTCGGAAGTCGCCGTTACCACAGTGACGTTGATCATTTTCAGGCCGGGCAAACTCTGGACATTTACGCTGAAAAAGTCATGGAAGATAACGGCATGGCCGTGTTTACCGCCCGACTGGATCTGGCAGGCACAACGCTCGCCTCCTGCCAGCTCAATGTTTATGTCCCGTCCGAACAAAAATTACAAGAAATGAAAATCAGGAGTCACGCATGACCCGACATGTACTCGTCACCGGTGCCAGTAAAGGCATTGGCCGCGCAATCGCTATTCAGTTGGCTCAAGATGGCTTTACCGTCGCCGTGCACTATATGGGCGACCAACACGGTGCACAACAAACCCTTGAGACCATCCTCAGCCGTGGCGGCCAGGGCCGTTTGATTCAGTTTGACATCAGTCATCGTGAAGAGTGTCGCAGCCGTCTTGAGGCCGACATCGCCGAGCACGGTGCTTATTACGGCGTTGTCAATAACGCCGGCATTACCCGCGATACTGCGTTTCCGGCCATGACAGAAGAAGAATGGGACGGAGTGATCCACACCAACCTCGACAGTTTTTACAACGTGCTGCATCCATGTGTGATGCCTATGGTACAAAAACGCAAAGGCGGACGCATTGTGACGCTGGCGTCGGTGTCCGGCATCATGGGCAACCGCGGTCAGACCAACTACAGTGCTGCGAAAGCCGGCGTGATCGGTGCCACCAAATCGCTGGCGCTGGAACTGGCAAAACGCAAGATCACCGTCAACTGTGTCGCACCGGGTCTGATCGATACCGGTATGGTCGACGACCACGTCAAAGAGCACGCGTTACCACAGGTGCCGTTGCGTCGAATGGGCGAACCGGAAGAAGTCGCAGGACTGGTCAGTTACCTGATGTCCGACATCGCAGGCTACGTCACTCGCCAGGTCATTTCGGTCAATGGAGGTCTGATATGAGTCGTCGGGTTGTTGTCACCGGCATGTCCGGTGTGACCGCATTTGGTAACGACTGGCAGAGCATCGAGCCCAGATTGCGCGATTGCCAGAATGCCACTCAGTACATGCCTTCCTACGAACAGTACGAAGGCCTCAACACCAAACTGGCGGCACCGGTTGACGGGTTCGAGTTACCCCCACATTACAAGCGCAAGCAGGTGCGCGGAATGGGTCGTGTCTCCAAACTGGCGACGGTGGCGACCGAGAATGCGCTGGCGCAGGCCGGCCTTCTGGGTCACGAAGTACTGACCAACGGTGAAACCGGCATCGCTTACGGCTCTTCAACCGGCAGTACCGATGCCATCGGCGCCTTCGGGGTGATGTTGAATGAGAAATCAACCCGGGCGATCACGGCCACCACGTACGTGCAGATGATGCCCCACACCACCGCCGTGAACGTGGGACTGTTTTTCGGCCTGCGCGGCCGCGTGATCCCCACCAGCAGCGCCTGCACATCGGGCAGCCAGGCGATCGGCTACGCCTACGAAGCGATTAAGCACGGCTATCAGACCGTGATGGTCGCCGGCGGCGGTGAAGAATTGTGCCCAACCGAATCTGCGGTGTTCGATACCCTGTTTGCAACCAGTTTAAAAAACGACACGCCGAAAAGTACCCCCCGCCCTTATGACAGTGATCGCGACGGCCTGGTGATCGGTGAGGGGGCCGGCACACTGGTTCTGGAAGAATACGAACACGCCAAAGCGCGTGGCGCGACCATCTATGCGGAAATCGTCGGCTTTGCCAGCAACTGTGACGCGGCCCACGTAACCCAACCGCAAATGGAAACCATGCAGATCTGTATGGAGATGGCGCTGAAAGACGCCAGACTGTCAGCCGATAAGATTGGTTATGTGTCTGCACACGGCACCGCCACGGATCGCGGTGACATTGCGGAAAGTAACGCCACCGCCAATGCGCTGGGGAAAGTGCCGATCAGTTCATTAAAAAGCTACTTCGGCCATACGCTTGGCGCCTGCGGCGCGATTGAAGCCTGGCTCAGCCTGGAAATGATGCACACAGGCTGGTTCTCCCCAACGCTCAATCTGGATCAACTGGACGCGCAGTGCGGCGACCTGGATTACATCACGGGCAGCGGTCGCGAGCTTGAAGTGGAATACCTGATGAGCAACAACTTCGCTTTCGGTGGCATCAACACCTCTATTATTTTTAAAAAACTCTCATTCTAACTACTATAAGGCACACAAAAGATGCTTAAACGTCTATTCGTTATCGGTGCAGTTCTGGTCATGGCCGGCTGTACCTCTCCCAAATTTGAAGGTGAAGCAATCGCTGAGACCAACCAGACAAAGTCGATGACCATTATTGAAGATGATGCCACACGCGATGTCTTCCTCGCCTCTATGCTGGCGTGGTGCAACGACAACGGTTATACCTGCAAAGTGGCTCTGGATGGCAGCCAGCCAAAGCAGGATGAGCTGACTTTGGATTACGTCTCGCGCTGGAGCTGGGATTTCCGCACCTTCATTGCTGATGCCAAAATCAGTGCTTACAAAGACGGCGCCCGAGTCGGCACAGTAACGTTCAAAGCGCCAAATGGCCTGGATACGGAAAAATTTGGCGACGACACCAAACGCATTAAAGCCATGATGGATATCCTGTTTGATAAGACATCACCGGCGCAGGCCACCCTCGACGCCAAAAACGGCGTGATTTGATCGCAATGGCTCCGTGAACGGAGCCATTTTTCTTTCCCGCTCCGCTCACCTACAATACATTCAAGCAAAGATAACGGAGTCTATTATGAGTCTGGTTTTTATTACCGGCGCCAACCGGGGCATCGGGCTAAGTCTGGTCAAACACTACCTGTCTCATGGCTGGCAAGTACACGCCACCTACCGCAAGGCCGCGTCAGCGACCGAGTTACTGTCCCTGTCCGCAACGCATGCCCCCCTGCACTGTCATTCACTCGATGTGACCGATTACCCATCAGTCGCCGCGCTTGCAACGCAACTGCCGCCTATCGACCTGCTGATCAACAATGCCGGTTATTACGGGCCGAAAGGTGGTCGGTTTGGCCATACCGATGAAATGGAATGGCGTCGGGTACTGGAAATCAACACCATCGCACCGTTAAAACTGGTGGAATACCTCTATCCTCGCCTCCAAGCAGGCTCATTGCGCAAGATAGCCTGCCTCTCCTCTAAAGTCGGCAGCATGACCGAAAATACCGCCGGTGGCGGGTATCTCTATCGCTCGTCCAAAGCCGCACTGAACTCTGTGGTCAAAAGCCTTAGCAACGATTTGAGTGAAGAAGGGTTTACCGTTCTGGCGCTGCATCCAGGCTGGGTACAAACAGACATGGGCGGACCCAATGCGCTGATTGACACAACCACCTCAGCGCAAGGCTTGGCAGACGTGATTGCTCAGGCAGACAACACGCAAAACGGCCAGTTTCTCAACTATCTGGGGGAGCGCCTGCCTTGGTAACGCAGCGGCGCATGGTCTGATACAGAAGGAGTCAGGCTAATACGCCTGACTCTACGTTTTTCAATAAGATAACAGGACAAAACATAGACGCAGGCTATCTGAGCGGAATTATCGCCTGGCGTAACTTGCAAAATAGCGGTATCCAACCAGACTTAGAGAGGATCTCAACCCCCAGTATAAGGAGAGTAAAGATGGCCACCGACAGAGAACTGGTCAATTTCAGTGAAGACCACGAACTGAACCACTGCTTGCGCAGTGCAGGCAAACGTCAGACCAAAGCCAACCGCGAAGCCTTGGTGGGCCTAGGCAGACAAGTCAAAGACCAGTTGGGCAAACGCGTGCTGACCCACGATGAAGTCAGCGATGCGATTAAAGGTAATGACACGTTATTTGAGTAATTCCCTGCCCCGTCAGCGGCCGAAAGGCGTTGTCGCTGACTTATTTTCCCGCCCTTTTTTTACCGCCGGATTTGGCTTTGCCTTTGGTGGCGTAGCTGCGCTTTTTACGTTTGAACGCCGGACGCTCCACTCTGGGTAACTGTTGAAGCGATGGAGGAACCGGACCCGCTTTTACGCGCTGCATCAGTTCGTCAATGCGCTGCAGCAACGCCTGCATAAACGGTTGATAGGCCTGATTACGCTCTGCCATGCCTTGCAGTTGATGCTCCCAGTGGGCGGTCATATCCGGATACGTTGACTCCCCCGGCAAAGCATGGATAAGCCCCCGCCCAGCCTCACTAGACAAGATCATTTTCCCCTCCCGCTTCAGCAACTGACGCTTAAACAAGGTATCCAGAATACCAGCACGAGTGGCTTCGGTTCCCAGCCCATCGGTATCCCGCAGGATTTTTTTCAGCTCTTTGTCTTCAACAAACCGGGCGATACCGGTCATGGCCTGGAGCAGCGTTGCTTCGGTGAAATGGCGAGGCGGTTCGGTCTTACGATCTTTGATTTCCCCTTCCCGGCACGTCAGCACGGTGCCTTCGGCCAAAGGCGGCACGCAATCGACACCATTGTCGTCGTCATCCACTTTACCGAGTAGCGTTTTCCAGCCAGGTGACACCAACTGGCGACCTTTAGCAACAAAGGTGCCTCCGGCAATATCGAACACCAATTTCGCCTCTGCGTACACCGCCGCCGGATAAAACTGCATCAGATACTGACGAGCAATCAGTGCGTAGACTTTCATTTCATCGCCAGAAAGTGCATTGACGCTGGCTTGTTTCGGCGTGGGGATGATCGCGTGGTGCGCGTCGACTTTTTTGTCGTTCCAGGCTTTGGATTTCAGGCTTAAGTCGGCGCCGTTCACCGCTGGTTGTAACTCTTTGGCATTGGTACGGATAGCCTCACACACAATACTCGCTTGCGCATAGTGTTCCATCGGCAAATAGCGACAGTCAGAACGCGGATAAGTGATCAGCTTGTGTTTTTCGTACAGTGCCTGACAGGTATCCAGCACACGCTGGGCGCTCATCGCGTAGCGCTTAGCCGCATCGATCTGCAAGGCCGAGAGTGAATAAGGTAATGGTGGAGCTTGTCGGGTTTGTTTTTGCTCGGATTCGGTCACCGTCGCAGGTTGATTGGCTATTCGCCTGGCAACATTTTCCACCAGCTTGCGGTTAAGAATGCGCCCCTCTTCATCTTGCCATGGCTGACAGGCTTCGCTCGGCTTCCAACGAGCGCGAATATCGAACTGCTGTGTGTCATCTTGATACGGAATCAACGCGTGCAACGTGAAATAATCTTTAGGGACAAAGTGTTCAATCTCTTCATCGCGGCGAACCACTAATCCTAGCACCGGTGTCTGCACCCGCCCCACCGACAACACCCCCTGATAGCCTGCTCGCTGGCCAAGCAAGGTGTAAGCTCGTGACATATTCATGCCATACAACCAATCGGCGCGCGAGCGGGCAAGCGCCGACACCGACAGCGGAATAAAATCCCGATTGCTGCGCATCTGAACCAGTGCTCGTTTGACTGCCGGTAAGTTTAAATCGCTGATCAAAAGGCGCTGAGCCGCGTCTTTTTTACTCTGACTGACTTTGCAATAATCCAGCACTTCATCAACCAGCAACTGCCCTTCGCGATCCGGATCCCCGGCGTGAATGATCTGCTGCGCTTCCTTAAGCAGTTTTCTGACCACTGTCAGTTGTTTACTGGCTGACTTTCGTGGGCGCAGCTGCCACTGTTGCGGCACGATCGGCAAATCAGCCATGTTCCATTTTTTATACCGCTCGTCGTACGCATCCGGTTCAACCTGCTCCAGAAGGTGACCAATACACCAGGTCACAACGTCTCCGTTGCCACAGCGGATAAACCCCTGATCATTTTTTTTCGGACCAGGAAGTGCCGCCGCAATAGCTCGGCCAAGACTGGGTTTTTCGGCGATAAACAAGCGAGACATAAAACAATTTCAGCAGATACAATAAGGGCCACATTATCCAATGTGGCCCTTATAATGCAAGATTAAACTGTATATTTAACCAGTTTAATTACGCGTCTTCTTTGCCTTCTGCACGTGCTGCAGCTTCTTTGATCAATGGCTGAAGCTCACCTTTCTGGAACATTTCGATGATGATGTCACAACCACCGATCAGCTCTCCTTCGACCCACAGTTGCGGGAACGTTGGCCACTGTGCATACACTGGCAGCTCCGCACGAATGTCTGGATTTTGCAGAATGTCCACGTACGCGAACTTTTCACCACACGCCATCAACGCTTGTGCCGCCTGAGAAGAGAAACCACAGCTAGGGAGTTTTGGCGATCCTTTCATGTACAGAAGGATCGTGTTTTCTGCGATTTGCTGTTTAATTTTGTCGATCGTTTCCATTGCTTCCTCATTAATGGATTTACTACGTTTGATCTGATCATTCTAAACCATTAGCTGAGAATAAAAAGCATAGAATAAGTAGGGGTATCCGCAATAAATAAATTTCATATAGAAATTGGCCCCCGCCTCTTTTAATAAAGTAAAAACTTGCTAAAATGTTTTGCAAGTCAGTCGTATTGACACAGAGTGGCTTCGCTAGCACTCAAGAATAAAAACACTGGAAGCAATCGAAAGAGATCCCTCTTTCATACAAATGGAGAATCGAGCAATGGCATTTGAACTACCAGCTCTTCCTTACGCGAAAGACGCACTAGAACCACACATCTCTGCAGAAACTCTGGACTACCACCACGGTAAACACCACAACACTTACGTGGTAAAACTGAACGGTCTGATCCCAGGCACTGAGTTTGAAGGTAAAACTCTGGAAGAGATCATCAAGACTTCAACTGGCGGTGTATTCAACAACGCAGCGCAAATCTGGAACCACACGTTCTACTGGCACTGTCTGTCTCCAAACGGCGGCGGTGAACCAACTGGCGCAGTAGCAGATGCCATCAACGCGGCATTCGGCTCTTTCGAAGAGTTCAAAGCAAAATTCACTGATTCAGCGATCAACAACTTCGGTTCATCTTGGACTTGGCTTGTGAAGAACGCCGATGGCTCTCTGGCTATCACGAACACGTCTAACGCTGGCACTCCACTGACTGAAGAAGGCGTAACGCCACTGCTGACGGTTGACCTGTGGGAACACGCATACTACATCGATTACCGTAACGTACGTCCAGATTACATGAACGGTTTCTGGGCTCTGGTTAACTGGGACTTCGTTGCAGAGAACCTGGCAAAATAATCCTCTCCTAACGGAGTGAATTTCTGTCTTAATCAAAAACCCGCCATCGCGGGTTTTTTTGTATGTCTTCTGTTGAGCGCCGTACCGCCGACTAAAATCGCTAATCATCCTATACGCTCGCTCAATGGCGCAAATCCGGTGGTATCGGCATGTTGTCCTCACGCAGCGTCGGGCGTTGCCCGCCGCGTTTGCGGTATTGCTTTAACTGGAACACGTAGGCCAGCACCTGAGCAACCGCAGTAAACAGGCCATCAGGAATTTCCTGTTCCAGCTCCGTGGTATGGTACAACGCCCGGGCCAGAGGTGGGGCTGGTATCACGTAAATATCGTGCTCACGCGCCACTTCGCGAATTTTCAACGCCATATGATCGATCCCTTTGGCCACCACCACAGGAGCGCGATCCGAGTTCTGTTTATAACGCAGCGCGACGGAGAAATGCTCCGGGTTGGTGATGATCACATCGGCCTGTGGGACTTCCGCCATCATCCTGCGCTGTGCGGCCTCACGTTGCAACATCCGGATACGGCCTTTGACTTCAGGCTTCCCTTCGGTCTCTTTGTATTCGTCTTTCACTTCCTGTTTGGTCATTTTAAGCTGATTGGCATGTTGCCAGAGCTGAAACGGAATATCGATCGCCACCACAATCAATAGTGAACAACTGATCAGCAAGACAAAGTTCAGCAGGATATCGAGCGCGTGAAAAATGTTCTGTGGGTACACATCCAGGCTGAGCTGAAACAAATCGGCCTTAGCGGCATTGATCAGATAAAACGCCATGCCGGACACCAGCAGCACTTTAAGAATCGATTTCAGCAGCTCCACCCAGCTTTGGATACCAACCATGCGCTTAAGACCACTGAGCGGGTTCATCTTGGACAGCTTCGGCCGAGCAGCTTCAGCCGAAAAACTGATCCCGCCGATGCCCGCCGCGCCAATCAGAGCCGCAATAAACAAAGTCAACAAGATTAATAGTAAAGGCAGGATCAGGCTGACCAGTGCGCCGCTGACGATATCAAACAGCTTTGGCAAATCGAAGATTTCTTCGCGGCTGAGCGAAAACAAGCGCCCCATCGACGTAAACAAAGCTCGCGCCAACGTTTCACCAAACCACATCAGCGATACAGCACCGATCACCAATACCGAGACCGACGCCAGCTCCTTCGACCTTGCAACCTGCCCTTTTTCACGAGCCTGTTGCAAGCGCCTGGGCGTGGCGTCTTCGGTACGTTCCTGACCGTCAGATTCCGCCATTCAGCCCCCCTAACAATTCAGTCGTATAAAGCGGCATACCTGCTGCTCTCCCTGACTCCAGAATAGCTCATAGTGCGTATACAAACCGCCGAGGATATACCAGCACAGCAACAGCCCCACCAACAGAGCGAACGCAAAACCGAGAGAAAAGATGTTCAACTGAGGGGCTGCCCGGGTCATCACCCCAAAAGACAGGTTGATGGTCAGCAACGCAATAATGCCCGACAACGACATACTCAGCGCCACTTTAAACATCACACCCAGCCAGGTCGCCAGTTCGCGAAAATTCGCACTGGTGAGTGATCCCGAGCCAATTGGCAACGATTTAAAACTCATCACCACCAGCTGAATCATTTTGAGGTGGCCGTCAGTGGCAAGAAAAAACATGGTTGCTAAGAACATAAACAGTTGGCCCAGCAACGGAGTATTCTGGCCGTTGGCCGGATCAACCATGGACGCAAAACCCAGACTCGACTGCATACCGAGGATCTGGCCGAGGATAACGAAGGTCTGAACGATAAACTGGGTGATGGTGCCCATTGCCACCCCGATCACCAGTTGTTCCAACAGCACCATAAAGCCGCGAAACGACACCAGATCAATGTCCTGCGGCACGGCGGGAATGGCCGGCATCACCGCGAAGGTTAACGCCAGTCCCAGATAGAGACGAATTCGCGGCGACACAAAACGTGCACCGGTAACCGACATGACCATTAACATGGCGGAAATGCGGGTAAACGGCCAGAAATAATTGGCAATCCAGTCCAGGACAACGCTCGCCGGGTACTCCATGGCCGCTCCTAGTAGAGTACCTGAGGTAAACGCTCGATCAGGGCGTAGAAATATTCCATCATCATCTGCGTCATCCAATGGGCAAACAACATCAGCGCCAACAGCGTCACTATCAGACGCGGTAAGAAACTCAGCGTCTGTTCGTTGATTGAGGTTGCCGCCTGAAAAATAGCCACAACCAGGCCCACCAGCAGGCTGGGTATAATGATGGCGCACACCATCAATAACACCATCCACAGGGCATCACGAAACAGTTCGACGAACATTTCAGGCGTCATTATGCTCCTCCGTTAAGTGACAAAGCTACCAGCCAGAGTCGACAGGATCAGGTTCCAGCCATCGACCAATACAAACAGCATCAGCTTGAATGGCAACGACACAATCATCGGTGACAACATCATCATACCCATCGCCATCAGAACTGAAGCCACCACTAAATCGATGATCAAAAATGGCAAAAACAACATGAAGCCAATCTGGAACGCGGTTTTCAGCTCAGAAGTGATAAACGCCGGGATCAACACCGCCATCGAAACCTCTTCGGGGTTACGTGCCTCTGAGCCAGAAATTTCGACGAAGGTTTCCAGATCTTTAACCCGGGTCTGTTTCAGCATAAACGTTTTCATCGGTGCCTGAGCCAAATCAAATGCTTCGCGCGCCGAGATCTGTTCGTTGATGTACGGCTGAATCGCCTGTTCATTCACCTGGTTAAGCACCGGCGACATGATAAAGAAAGTCAGGAAAATGGCGATGCCGACAATCACTTGGTTGGATGGCGTTTGCTGCAAGCCCAGAGCCTGACGCAGAATCGACATCACCACGACAATCCGGGTGAACGAGGTCATCAGAATCACCATGGCCGGCAAGAAACCAAGCAGGGTCATCAAGGCCAGTATCTGCAAGTTGACCGAGTAGTCTTCGCTGCCATCCGGATTGGTGGTCATGGTAAAGGCGGGAATACCTCCGCCACCGGAGGCACTGCCTGCCGCCACAGTACGAGAGGCCCCGGCCTCTTTCTCCATGGCCGATACCGTGACGTTTTCTGCACTTGCCGCGCTGGCTGGGATGTCGCTGGCCAGCTCTTGTTGTGCAAGTGCCAAAGGCGTCAGGAGCATCAGCACCAACATCAGCAGCGCGCTCAGGATCGAGTTAGTTCTTATCATGCTTTTTCAACAGCTGGGACAATTGATTCGCAAACGGTGCGGGGGCCAGCTCCTCCTGAGTCAGTGGCGTTTCCAGTTTTGAAATCAGCTGAATATTCTGGGAAGTGATACCAACCAAGAACTGCTCTTCACCCGCCTGAACGATCACCATGCGCTCTTTGGTGCCCACCGGCAACTGACGGATAATACTCAGCCCCTTCTGGTTCCCGAGGGTTGGGACCCGCATGCGTTTGAGCATCCAGGCCAGAAAAACGATCAGCGCTATTACGAACAAAAGCGACCCGAGAGTGGTCGCTATATCGAACTGACTGCCGGGCAAATTGTTCTCCGCCGCAGCCATGCTCATTGTCGGCAACAAAGCCAGCGCCAAGACGCTCTGTCTCATACGCTACCTCAGTTTCTTAATACGTTCAGTTTGACTAATCACATCGGTAAGACGAATACCGAACTTATCGTTGACCACCACCACTTCGCCATGCGCAATCAAAGTGCCATTGACCATCACGTCCAACGATTCACCGGCAATACGATCCAGTTCAACGACGGATCCCTGGTTCAGTTGCAACAGGTTGCGAATACTGATCTGCGAACGGCCCACTTCCATGGAAATGGTGACCGGAATATCCATGATCGTATCGAGTTTACGGCGCTCATCGTCAGTAATCGGCGATGCGGTATCCTGTAACTCATCCAATGGCGCAGCGAACACATCATCCGCATCGACACTGGATGCGGCCGGATCTTCGCCTAGTGCAGCGGCCCACTCTTCGGCCAGCTTGTCATCATCTGTTGATCCCATTTTGACACCTACTTGTTATTCATCATCACCGTGATCATCCTCGAACTCAGACATGATGTCTTTGCCAAGGAAAGCCAGATCGGTTTTTACCACATCTGGTCGTTTAATTTTCTCTGAGACCTGCACAGCGATTTTGTCGCCAGAGCGGCCCATCTTGACCCGAAACGTCGGCAACTCCTCGACAAACATGGTCGCGTTCTCCGGCATCTGGATCGGAATAATGTCACCTGGTTGCAGCTCCATCAGGTCGCGCAGCGAGATATCCTGCTCCAGCAGGTTAACCCGAAAATTCACCGGAACATCCATGATTTCTTCGCGCAGTGCTGAACTCCAGCGAACATCGGTTTCCATTTTGTCCGACTGGACACCGGCATCAAGCAGTTCACGGATTGGTTCGACCATCGAATACGGCATCACCACGTGAAAGTCACCACCACCGCCATCCACTTCAATGTGGAACGAGCTGACCACAATCACTTCCGTCGGACTGACGATGTTGGCCATGCTCGGGTTCACTTCCGAATCGAGATACTCAAACTCAACCCCCATGACCGGGGACCAGGCTTCTTTGTAGTCTTCAAACACAATTTTCAACAGCAACTGAATAATGCGACGCTCGGTGGGAGTGAACTCACGCCCTTCAATTTTGGCGTGGAAACGACCATCACCGCCAAAGAAGTTTTCCACTAGGATAAACACCAGACGCGCTTCCATCGTCACCAAAGCGGTGCCTTTTAGTGGTCTGAAACGCACCATGTTAAGACTGGTTGGCACATACAATGTGTTCTGGTATTCACCGAACTTCATCATCTGCACACCGTTGATCGACACTTCGGCAGTTTTACGCAGCATGTTGAACAGGCTGATGCGCATATGACGGGCAAAACGCTCGTTGATCAGCTCGAGCGTTGGCATGCGACCACGAACGATGCGGTCTTGTGAGGAGAAATCGAAACTGACGGCGTCTTCACCGCCGCTGTCCAGATCCTCTTCCACGTCATCTACATCGTCAACACCATGTAATAACGCATCAATTTCGTCTTGGCTTAATAGATCGGTCACATCTCACCTACTGAATTACGAAGTCGGTAAACAGCACTCGCTCAATGACAGGCTGCCCTACCGCACGAGTCAGACTGGCTTTAATGTCTTCGGTCGCTTTATCGCGCAGTTCCACCCGGCCATTGGCGGTACGCAGTTGCTCCACCGTGGCCGACGCAAACGTCGCCAGCAAGGTGCTTTCCACCAGTGGCGAATGGTAACGAGCCAGATTTTCATTTTCACTGCCACGCACCATTAACTGCACCTTGATCTGCACCAGGCGATCACGTTTGTCGCCAGTCACGTTAAACAGAAACGGTTGTGGAATATTGACGTACGCGACAGGAGCCACCGTCGCCGCCGCTTGTTGCTGAGCTTCTTGCGCCTGTTTGTCTTCATCCGATCCCAACAGGAAAAACGCGGCGGCTCCACCGCCCAGCAGCAATACCACAACAATCGCGATGATCATCAGCAGCTTTTTTTTGCCGCCGGACGCTTCTGGTGTGATTTCTTCGATAGCCATAATATTCTCTATCTTGTTGTTTTATACAGTCTAAGCGTAATAGCTGATTCCATCACGCTTCAGCGCGACATTCAAATCAAGTTTGGTGTCCGGTTCAAGGTTTTCTTCACCGCCAAAGTCCTGACTGCTGTTACCTTGACCAGATCCTCCGTTTTCACCCGCAGCATAACGGCTCTGTTGCTGGCCGCTGTTTTGTTGCTGTACTGACGTATCCGACAGTTGAACACCCTGCTGAGCAAGCATTTCACGTAACCTTGGCATGGATTGTTCAATCACATCACGCGCCTGATGGTTGTTCACCGTAAAATGGACCGTAGCCTGATCACCGTTCATATTCATGCGGATCTGCATTCGGCCCAGTTCGGGCGGATCGAGGCGGATGTCTACATTTTTGAGGTTCTTTGACATCATCATCTGAACCCGCTCTGCAACTTGGTCACTGGCCATCTCTCGGGACAACTGCAGCGGAGGCTGAGCCTGCTGAGCACCTTCCGTCCGGGTCTGAGCCAAAGTATTGCTATTTTGACCGCCAGCCGCTGAGGCGATTTGTTGAGCCAGATTCGCCTCTTTTCCGCTGTCTGACTTATCATTCAACCCACTGAGGGCCTTGGCTCCGAGAGCCGCTTGCAACACTGCTTGCCGGGTGGGGACCGAGTGCGAATTCAGTTGCTGCGCCGCCAACAATTGCTGCGCCTGACTCAAATCGGCCGGTATCGACGCAGTGACGGCAGCTTTTTCCGCAGCCTGAGACGCGAATGGCAAGGCTTGGGTAGACGCCGAAGCCGATTGCTGTGCCGGCGATGGCACCGGTTTGTCAGCCTGCGGCGCTGATTCACCATGAGCTTTTACCGTGAGGTTTTTCCCCCAGGCGATGGCCGGCGCTGCCTTTGGTTCCTGGCTGTCAGCCTTATCACTCTCTTGAGTGCTCGCCGAGAGTCCCTGAGCCGTTGCTGTCACGGCCTGTGACGATGCTATTACGGCTTGTTCCGACTCTTCTTTGCTGTCAGAGTCTGGCGCTTGCGCGGTTTGGTTAAGCACTGCGACGTCTGACGAATCTGCCTTCGCTCCACTCATCATCGCGGCTTCAGTGGCGGCCTCATTCGAGCTGCCTTTGCTTGCCTGCGGAGTGTCTGGTTGCGATTCATTCGGTTTTGCGTCTGACGGATGTTCGATAAAGCGCTGCGCTGAAGCTGGCAGAGAGGCCAACACTTCTTCGCTCTCGACACTTGAATCATTGGTCGCCACGTTGTTACCTGAGGCGCCCGATGGCATGTTTTCTGTTGCCGGCATGGACTCCGCTTTCACTGCGCCCTTCTCAGGGGGCAACTCTTTGCCGTCTGCGGAGGTAACTTTGAGCGCCTGATTCGACTGATTGAGGCGAGTCAGTAACTCATCGCCTTGCTGCATAGTGGCATTGACGTCTGGCTCGCTATCACCGCTATTGTGCGCCGTATCCGACAACGACTTGGTGTCTGTCGACTCCGCTTTCGCAGCCGCCTCTGTGTTTGGCTCCAACGCTGGCTCCGAGTCACTTGCTGTACTGACGTCTTGCTCCAGCAGACTATCTGCGCTGTTGGCAGCCACAGCCTGACCATCAGAGGCCGCTTTCAGTTCCCTGTTGGTTACCTGAGGTTCCGTCTCGGATTTGGCGCGGCCTTTTGATTCGCTATCACCGAGCAGCATCGCGGCCAGCTTACTGAAAAAACCACCTTCGGATGCGCCGCTTTCGGTCGCATCGACTGAATCCGTCGTCGCTTTGGGACTTTTCGCTGATTCCGGCACTGGCGTTAAATTCACGTTCATAATCGGGCACTCATTCCATCAGAGTGTTACTCACTCGGGCTATCGACAGCCAAACTGTCGGTTATGATCGGAATGTTTTGCAATTATTACGCCAACAATCAAAATTGTACGCGTTTGCGACTGTAGAGTAAGGTCGAAAACTCATCCATCTGTTTCTGCTCCCTGGCGTCTTGTGCTCGCTGCGCTTCTCGTTGTTTTTTTTCCATCAGCCATTCATAGGAGCGACGCTGTTTACGCGACTCCAACCAGTGCAGCTCGCAACCTTCAACCTGGCCTTTAAAGTGGGTTTCGGCTTGCTTCTGTTTGGACAAGGTTTCATCTAACTGCGTCAGAAAACGATTGAGGTGACTGTACTGGCTGGCGGTGAGCCCTTGCATACCCCGGTCAACCAACTGCTGACAATAATCCAGTCGGTACTGCTCAATTTGCGACAGTTGCTGGTAATATTGGTCAAGTTCACTGCGAGCTTTTGCCAGCGCCAGAGATGCCTGATTTTCACGTT
Source organism: Vibrio proteolyticus NBRC 13287 (assembly GCF_000467125.1). GTDB lineage: Bacteria > Pseudomonadota > Gammaproteobacteria > Enterobacterales > Vibrionaceae > Vibrio > Vibrio proteolyticus. The sequence goes on from NZ_BATJ01000003.1 coordinate 283,842, forward strand.
CTTTTGCCTGCTCCAGCAGGAATTCCATCGCGTTATCCATCGACGATTAGCCTCCCTGTAAGATATTTTTCAACATGCTGACACACATCTCGTAAGGCACACTGTCTTTCATTCCCTGTTGCAGATAATCGTCCAAACGCGGTTTGAGGGTAAACGCGCTATCAATGGCCGGATCCGTACCTGGCTTATACGCGCCGATCGAAACCAGATCCTGATTCTTACGGCAAACAGACAACACCTGACGCACGGCTTTGGACATCAGCACATGTTCATCGGTGGTAATTTGTGGCATTACCCGACTGACCGACTTCTCTACATCTATCGCCGGATAGTGCCCGGCGTCGGCCATTTCGCGCGACAACACAATGTGACCGTCAAGAATGGCACGAGAGGCGTCGGCGATCGGGTCCTGCAAATCATCACCTTCCGTCAGCACGGTGAAAAAGGCCGTAATCGAGCCCTGGTTGTCGCTGCCATTCCCGGCCCGCTCAACCAGGGCTGGCAATTTGGCAAATACGGAGGGGGGATAGCCTTTCGTCGCAGGCGGCTCACCGACCGACAGCGCGATTTCACGCTGTGCCTGAGCAAAGCGGGTCAATGAATCCATCAGCAACAGTACATCCAATCCCTGATCTCGAAAATATTCGGCGATCGTTAGCGCAGTCTGACAGCCTTTAAGGCGCATCAACGGCGATGCATCCGCCGGAGCGGCCACGACCACTGAACGCTGACGGCCGTCACTGCCAAGGATTTCTTCAATAAATTCTTTTACTTCTCGGCCACGCTCACCAATCAACCCGACCACCACAACCTGCGCCGTGGTACCTCGCGTCATCATCCCAAGCGTCACTGACTTACCGACCCCGGAACCGGCAAACAGGCCAATCCGCTGCCCTTTCCCCACGGTCAGTAGACCGTTGATGGCCTTAAGGCCGACATCCAGAGGTTCGGTGATGGGTTTACGTGCCAATGGATTGATAGGTTCGGCGTTAAATGCCGCGCGCTGAGCCGTATAAATTGGCCCCTGGCCATCCAGTGGGTTACCCACACCATCGATCACCCGCCCAAGCAGTTCCATGCCCACCGGGAGCCCGGCCTCACTGGTTACCGGGGTGACTTTTGCCCCCGGCAGGACACCGGAGATCTGCTCACTTGGCATCAGATAAAGATTATCGCCGGCAAAACCAACCACTTCTGCGTCCATTTCACCGGACATGGTTTCGACCCGGCATAAACTGCCGATCGGGGCACGGCAACCCGTGGCTTCGAGCGTCAGTCCGACGACACGCACCAGTTTACCGGATGCCACCGGACGCGACGTCAGCCCGTGTGTTTTGTAGTGACTGAGACGTTCGGCAAGTGCCAGCACTTATTCGCCTCCCTGATGGCGGTTGGTGCCGCAGAAACTCTGAATCACACTACGAATGCGATCTTCCATACGGTAATTGACACTCGACTCGCCCGCTTCAATCTGCACATCGGCACGATTTAAAGCCGGCTCGGCCACCAGCGTCCAGTTTCTAAATGCCAGTTCTTCTTCGCCGTAAGCGGAACGAATGATCGCCACGTCTTCCGGATGGAGTTTCAGTGTAATCGCATGGCCGGAAATCGGCAGTGCCTCAACCGACTGTTTGATGGTATCGAGGATCACCTGAGGGTTGGTCTGCACTTCAACGTGCACCACTTCTTTCACCAGCGTCAACACCATATCGACCAGTTGCTTTTCCACCTGAGCGTTCATCAGCTCCAGTGGTTGGGCAAACTGATTAGCCAAGCTGACAAACGTCGCCACCTGCTGCTGAATAAATTCTTCGCCCGCGGTCACGCCTTCCGTTTTGCCCAGCTCAAAACCTTCCTGATGGCCCGCTTCAATCCCCTGCTCTTTACCCTTTTCATAGCCTTGTTTGAAACCGGCTTCCTGACCTTGCAGTAAACCTTCCTGATACGCAGATTGACGGATCTGTTCGATCTCTTCTTCGCTGAGCTCGACAGGTTGGGCAATTTCGGGCTCGTCAAAATCCGGCATCCAGCCCGGATCATAATTGAAGGCTGTCTCTTTGGCCTGTTTATTGGCTTCGGCACCGTAGTCAGGCATCCCCCATTTCTGGGCTTGCTCAACTGCTTCGTCTTCATTTAAACGCAGAAAACCGCGCTTTCGTTCAGTCGACATTGTTGCTCCCGTGCATTACCAAGGCGTGAGATTAGAGGAATTCGTCGGCACCGCCAGACAACATCAGTTCGCCGTTGTCGGCCATGCGACGCGCAATCGCCAGCACTTCTTTCTGTGCCGCTTCCACATCCGATACCTTAACCGGCGGCATCGCTTCGAGATCGTCTTTCATCATCTCAGCCGCACGTTTCGACATGTTCTTGAAGATCTTATCGCGCAGTGCATCGTCAGCGCCTTTGAGCGCTTTTTGCAGTACGTCCTGAGGCACATCACGCAGCAGCTTCTGAATACCCTGATCGTCGACTTCTATGAGGTTTTCGAACACAAACATCAAATCCTGAATCTGTGTCGCCATGTCTTCGTCCTGATCGCGGATTTGCTCCATCAGGATGCCTTCGATGTTGTTGTCCAGGTAGTTCATGATCTCGGCTGCGGCTTTCAGGCCGCCAATTTTGGCCGCTTGTGCCCCAGCCTGACCCGCAAACTGTTTCTCCATGATTTCGTTCAGCTCCGCCAGTGCCGATGGCTGTACCTCCTCCAAATTGGCGATACGCATCATCAGATCAAGGCGGACACGTTCAGGGAACTGAGACAGTATTTCGGCAGACTGATCCGCTTCCAGATAGGACAGAACAATGGTTTGGATCTGTGGGTGCTCGTTGAGAATGATGCTGGCAACCTGACGGGGATCCATCCATTTCAATGAATCCAGGCCTTTGGAACCGGTACCGAGCAGGATCTGATCCACCAGATTATTGGCTTTATCTTCACCCAGCGCGGCCACCAGTGCATTGCGCATGAAGTCTTCGCTGCCCATGCCGATGTTGGTGTATTTCTGAATGTCTTCCAGAAATGCCCGATGTACCGCACTGACTTTTCCCTGACTGAGATCATTGGCACGCGCCATCGCGCTACCGACCCGCTGTACCTGCTTCGGTTCAAGGTGGCGAATGATCCCGGCTGCGTCGTCTTCGTTGAGACTCAGCAATAGGATCGCTGCACGTTCTTCGCCTGGAATGGAAGAAATATCAACGCTTTCTTCCGCCACCTGGCCACCGTTTTCTTTCGCTACGATTTCGTTAGGCATCTTTCATCCAGTTTTTCACTACCTGCGCCGCCAGCTCAGGTTCATTCGCTACCAGAGCACGCACCGCTTTCAGCACATCCTCATCTTTATGCAGATTCGGCAAATCGATACTCGATCCAAATTCAAACAGATCACTGCTTTCAATGTCGCTGCCAATCAAGCTGGTTTCGCCGTCGGCACCAATCGGCAGGCCATCCGGTCCGTACGCTTGATCGTCATCGTTGTCGGCAGTTGGGTTGAGCAGTTTCTTCATTGCCGGGCGCACCAACACCAACACAACCACAATGATAACCAGCGCACTGGCGAACCAGCGAACCCAGTCGTTGAAGTTCGGGTGCTCCCAAATCGGCACATCACTCAACTGTGCCACTTCCGGCTCAGCAAACTGCATACTCAGGACGTTGAGTAGATCCCCGCGTCCTTCGTCATAGCCCACCGCTCCGATCAACACCTGACGAATGGCACTGATTTCACTCTCGCTGAGCGGTTGATAAGTCGTTTCGCCACTGTCGGGATTCACAACGGCCCGGTTCTTCACCGCTACCGCCACCGTCTGGCGATTAATCACACCGGTCTGACGACGTTCGTGACTGATGGTGGTGTCCAGCTCAAAGTTGCGGGTGGCTTCTTTGTGCACTGACCCCTGGCCGAGTAAAGCGCCGTCTTTCATTTGCGCCACGTCTTGTGGAATCGACGCATCCGCTGGAGGCTGATTACTCAGAGCGCCTGGTACCCCAGCTACGACATTGCCATTGTTATAGTCTTCCAGCGTGTATTCGCTGCGGGTCGATGGCGTATTCGGATCGAAACGCTTACGGGTCTGTTCAACGGCGCTAAAGTCCAGCACCACATCCACTTGCGCGGTGTAGTTACCCAGTCCCAGAATCGGGATCAATACCGAGTCAATTTTCTCACGTAGCGCCTGCTCTTGTTTACGCTCAAGCTCCTGCTCTTTGCGGCGTGCTGCCGAGGCTGGATCCTGAGAGCCAGAGCTGAGCAGACGACCGTGCTGATCGGTGACAGTAATTCGGGTCGGCTTCATGCCCGGAACGGCACTCGCGACCATGTCAACGATCGAATCGACCTCTTCCTGCTTCAGCGTGTTACCGCTTTTCAGCGTCAGAAACACCGACGCCGACGCTTCCTGATTATGGCGTACAAACACACTTTGTTTCGGTAGAGCGAGCAAAACGCGCGCTTTACGCACCTGCTTCATCTCTTCGATGGCTTTGGATAACTGGCGCTCGCGGCTGAGCTTCAAACGCTCCTGTTCAAGACGCTGAGACACACCAAAGCCCATGTCTTGCAACAAAATATCATCGCCCGCCTGAGAGCCTTGGTTCAGGCCCGCACGGACCATATCCAGTTTGAGGTTATTGTATTCACTGGATGCCACCATAACGGTGTTGCCATCCAGTTTATAGGTCAGTTTCTGTTGATCGAGATAATCCAGGATCGGGATCAGCTCTTCGGTCTCATATGCGCCAAGCGGTCGCATCTCTGGCTCTTTGACCCAGAAAAACAGCATCACAATCAATGCCACACAAATGGAGATCGACAACACCAGCACCACCTGACGCAGCAAATCAAGATCGCCGATCGCCATGTCAAATTTGGAGGAGCTTTTCTCGTCCAAATCCGGGTTTTGTGTTTCCATATCAGTCCCCGGGTCAGCCATCAGTGCGTTGTCCGATGCTGAGCCGGTTACAGTAAGATCCGTTGTTTGATTTTCGCCTGCCACAGAAGATACCTAAAAAGTTAAACCGGCATGTTCATCAGTTCTTTGTACGCTTCAACCAGTTTGTTGCGTACCTGAATCGTCGCTTCGAATGCGACACTGGATTTGTTACGAGCAATCATGACATCCGACAGCGACACGCCTTCATCACCCCGATCAAAGCGCATCTGCAAGTCGCCGGAGGTTTTCTGCAGTCCGTTGACGTTATTGATCGCACGGCTCAGCATATCGCCAAAATCAGCCCCAACCTTGTGTCCGGTTGGCGCCGCCTGGGTGTTGCCAGCTTCCAGCATCATTGCCTGCATTTCGGCTTGTAGACCGTCAATTCTCATGGCTACCTCTTGATGTCAACTGTTTGACTTACTCGTATTTTTGTAGATTAAAGCAATTAATATGCCACTCAGTGGCACATTATTAGCCCGGAATTTCAATGCCGGCATCTCGCATTTTCGCCAGCTTGTAGCGCAGCGTACGCGGGCTGATCCCCAGCTTTTCTGCCATTTCTTTGCGACGTCCGTGGCACTCTTCCAGCGTTTCGAGAATGATGGCATATTCCTGGTCACGAAGCTCGTTGCCTAGCCCCGAATTGCCGACTAGGCCACGTGAAATCTCTTTTTGCGCCAACGGCTTCACATCCGGGACCAGAGTTTCACCTGACTCAACCACGTGCTGAAAACTGCTGGCATCCTGCCAGTCGATCCCTTCCAACAAAATATGCTCTGCGCGAATATCACCACTTTCACTCAAGATAAGAGCGCGCTGCACAACGTTGTCCAGCTCGCGAACATTTCCCGGCCATGGATACGCCATCAATTTATCAACGGCCGCGTCGCTGATATTCGGCACCGCCATCCCCAATTTCGAGCAGTGGCGCTCAATCAGGTGATACGTCAGTGGTTCAATGTCACCGATCCGCTCGCACAGTGCTGGCCAGGCAATTGGGAACACGTTCAGCCGGTAGTACAAATCCTCGCGGAAATGGCCTTCTTGCACATACAGCTTAAGATCCCGGTTACTGGTGGCTAGGACGCGGACATCGAGCTTGATGCTCTTACGGCTCCCCAGACGTTCCACTTCCCGCTCCTGCAGTACACGCAGCAGTTTCGCTTGCAGGCTCAAATCCATCTCACTGATTTCATCGAGCAGAATCGTGCCGCCCTGGGCTTGTTCAAATTTGCCCGGACACGCCTGAACCGCGCCGGTAAAGGCCCCTTTTTCATAACCAAACAGGGTGGCTTCCAGCATGTTGTCTGGAATCGCGGCGCAGTTGATTGCGATAAACGGGCCGTCTTTACGATTTGACGCATTGTGAATGTAACGAGACATCACCTCTTTACCCGACCCACTCGGGCCAAGCACCATGACACTGGCGTCTGTTTTGGCAACTTTGTCCGCCAAGGCCAGCAACTTAAGGCTCTTCTCGTCCGCGACCACGGCATCTCCGTTGTCGTCAGACTTGACAGGCGCATAGCGACTGACCATGTTCAGCAGCACTTCGGGAGCAAAAGGTTTGGCCATGTAATCAATGGCACCGTCTTTCATCGCCGACACTGCATCTTCAATGTTCGCGTAAGCTGTCATGAGTAACACCGGCAGATTTGGCCAGTTTTGTTTGATGGTGCGCAGCAGCGCTAAACCGCCCATCCCAGCCATCTGCACATCGGAGACCACAATATCAACCGAATGGGTTTTCAGCTTGAGCAGCGCGTCTTCGGCACAGTCGGCCTCCAACCACTCGTAGCCAGCCAGTGCCAGCGTATCCACCAGCGCCTCGCGCAGACCTTCATCATCTTCAACGATTAAGACTTTGCTCTGAGCCATTATTGTTCTCCGTTGTTCATTGCCTGAGACGGCGCGTCACTGCGTTGCAGCGGAATACACATGGTAAAACACGCACCATCGCCTTGTTCTGAAATCAGTTCCAGCCGCCCTTCGTGAGCGCGGCATACCATCTGAACCACCGCCAGTCCAAGGCCTGTACCTTGTGAGCGGGTAGTAAAAAACGGTTCCATAATTTTTTGCTGAAGCTCTTTCGCCACTCCGGGTCCGTTATCCTGCACGGAGATTTTCAGCTCGCCGTTCACCGGGCGGAAAAACACATCTATCTGCGCCTGTTTTCCGACAATCTGAATGGCATTTAACACCAGATTGCTCAGCGCCGATGCGATCGCATTGGCGTTCCCCAGCAGTTCAGTATGCTCTTCTTCCACTTCCTGGAAAAAGTCGATGTGGTTATTCTTTAACGCCGTTTCGATCATAGGCATGAATTCGGTGACCAGTTCTGCAATGGTAAACGGCTTGATCACCTTGTTGTCACCCCCTTTGGCAAACAACAGCATGTCGTTGACCTGTTTTTCCAAGTCATGCAACCGATCCATTAATTTGGTCTGAAAACGCTCACGTGTCGCAGACGGCAGATTTGGCGCCCCGAGGTTCGAGGCGTAAAGCATCGCGCTGGATAACGGCGTTCTCACCTGATGCGCCAGTGATGCAACCATGCGCCCCAGCGACGACAAACGTTGCAGATCGCTCACGCGCGATTGCAGCAACCGGGTTTCCGTCAGGTCAGTGATCAAAATCAGTTGCCCAGTCGCGGAAGCAGAGATAGCCAAACGTACTTTACGTCCGTTCCGCAATGACACTTCGTGACCATCGTCTTCTTTAGGGGCAAACGCCGCCTGAATAATGGTAAACCAGCGCTCCCCCAGCAGTGGCACTTCCAAGATGCGACTCGCTTCCGGATTGGCTTCGCGAACCACGCCTTGAGTATCAAGCAGAATGACCCCCGCCGGCATGACATCCAATACCTGTTTGTAACGCTCGACCTGATCTTCTAATGAATCAAGATGTGACTGATTTTCCATAGTCTCCGCTGACGCCATGTCGTTTTTCTGCCTTTTAAAACCACAAAAGCCTGACATGCATAAAGCATACCAGGCTTTTAATTATGTTTTTCAACAACTTAACCTAATGACAAGATCTTGGCACTGGCAAAATGTCGATCTTTTAACGCTGCAAATTGTATTTGCGCATCTTTTCAACCAGTGTGGTTCGACGCATCCCGAGCATGTCCGCCGCACGGGCAACGATGCCTCCCTGCGCTTCAAGTGCCTGGCTTATCATGTTTACTTCCAAATCCGCCAGCATCTCTTTGAGGTTAACCCCTTCCGGTGGCAGCGCCTGTGGCGCGTCGGCGTTATCCTGAAAATGATCCACATCATCCAGACTAAAGCTGCAGAAAACAGATCCGCCAACACGTCTCGCTCCTGCTCTTCCACCGACGCGAAACCGGCGTGTTCAGGCTGAAACTCAGGAATATCACTGTAACGGTATTTGGTTGGCAGGTGATTGACATCCACCAGACTGTTTGGATACAGGATGATCATCCGTTCAATCAGGTTGGCCAGTTCACGAACGTTGCCTGGCCAGTTGTGTTCCATCAATGAGTTGATCGCGCGTGGCGTAAAGCAGATTGGCTGACCGCCCTCTGCCTCCATCCGTGTCATCAATTCCTGCAACAGCAGTGGGATGTCTTCTTTACGTTCACGCAGTGCCGGCATTTCAATCGGGAATACATTCAGCCGATAGTACAGATCTTCGCGGAACTGTTGATCGGTGATCATGGTTTCCAGATTGCGGTGAGTGGCCGCAATGACACGGACGTTAACGCTGACCGTGGTATTACCGCCAACCCGTTCAAAACAGCGCTCCTGAAGAACGCGCAGTAGTTTCACCTGCATCGGCAATGGCATATCACCAATTTCATCGAGGAACAGCGTGCCGCCTTCTGCCAATTCAAAACGTCCTTTGCGCGCGGTTATTGCGCCAGTAAACGCCCCTTTTTCGTGGCCGAACAGCTCGCTTTCCAGCAAATCAGGTGGAATTGCGCCACAGTTGATCGGCACAAACGGCCCGCCTCGGCGTGAACTGTGATAATGGATGTTGCGTGCGACAACTTCTTTGCCCGTCCCGGACTCGCCCAGGATGAGTACATTGGCTTCGGTAGATGACACTTGTTCAATCAGGTGACGCACTTCCTGGATGCCACGACTTTGGCCAACCAGGCTGCGGAACAAAGTATTTTTACGTGTGCCCGGAAACGCCTGGATCCCTTTGCGCCCCAAGAAATCTTTACAGTGGCGCAGTGCTTCACTCAGTTGCGGGTAATTTAGAGGAAACTCCAGTTCACCCACGTATTGTGGGTAGTCTTCCACTGGATAGAAATGCTTACCGGCGATGAGCAGAGGGATATGATTGGCCGAAACGAGTTTTGCGCACAGGTTTGCAGGCAGTTTTCCGCCCTGAATGGAGCCAACAATGCAGCCTGCCCAGATCTTCGACCAATTTTGATCGTCGATCTGCGCTGAAGAGATCACTTCACACTGTTCTCCGACAAATTCTAAAATTGTGCTCAAATTGATGCGCAGTTGTGCGTCATCTTCAATTACGAGCAATTTTGCTAAACCTTGCATGGGTGAGAATGATTGCCTTCATCTGAATGGTTGTCGCCAAAAATTATATACTTATGCCAGTTCCCTTGGTCAGGAATCTCTTGTTTAACGATAGTCGATTTACATAACTCGGCAACAAAAAAAGCCACTAGGCTAGTTAGTGGCTTCTATTCTATTTAGATATATAGGAGATGGCAACCAAGCAATCAGTTGGTGTGACCTTAGTGGAAACTTTGCTTGAGCAACTATATGCCTACTTCGTTTGCCGTCAGATTGTGATATTCCGCCGGGATTTGATCCCAGGCCGATTTGATTTCACGAATGATCTCAATCACATCATCCAGAAGTTGAGGATCATTCTGGTGATTAGCAGCAGCGATCTGGGTGATCATGAATTCATACAGCTGATCCAAGTTCTGAGCGATCTCACCGCCATCGTCCATCGACAGGCAGCTGCGCAGGCTGATGATGATATCCAGCGCTTTCCCCAGGCGTTCCCCTTTAGATGGAATGTTGCCCTGTTCCATGGCCGCTTTCCCTTGGATCAGGCGCTCAATCGCCCCCGCCATCAGCATCTGAACCACCTTATGCGGGGAAGCTGCACTCAGCTGGCTATCAACCGATACCTTTTTGTAAGCCTGTAACGAGCCACGCATAACTACCTCTTTATAAAAATCTTTTGTACTGTTGGACCGATTTGTTACCGTGCCGGTAACGCCTCAGTGTTTCACCGATTTGGGCAGTTTTTGATTGCATGAGTTCAACCAGCGCTGCGGTTTCCGCAACGGCCGCCTGCCACTCCTGACTGCGTGCCCAATCGGGATGAATGTCGATATAGTTCAACAGCGTTTGCAATATCTGTTCCCTGTTATCGACCAGGCGCTGGATTTCTTCATGCTCGATCTCATCGGCCACCAACGCTTGTTTTATTTTGTGATTCAGATCACTCAATTGAATCAGAGTCTGCTCCATAGGCTTATCCCAGCGCGTTCATCATACCGGCCAATTGTGATTGCATTTTGCTGGTGGCATCCTGCATGGCTGAGAATTTAGCGTGTGTCCGCTGCTCTAGACTCGACATCCGGCGATCCAGTGCCGCCTGATCATCCTGCAGGCGGTAGTTTTGTTCCGTCAGGCTTTTCTCCCGGTTGCGTATGGAGCCCGTAATGCCGGTCATCCCCTGAATCGCGTCTTCCATCTTTTTGGCAAATCCCTGATTGCCCCCAAAGAAGCCTGCCAACTGATTGAAGTTGTTATTCAACTGACGGTCAAGCAGGTCATGGTTGATTTCCAGGGTGCCTTGCCGGGTAGTAGTGATGCCAAATTCCGTCAGAGACTGTAATCCCGGCGGCGCCTGCTCGATTCGTGAACCGATCACAGACTTAAGCCGTGACTCGGCGCTGCGGACAATACTGTCACCGGATAACGGCCCAGCCGACCCTGTTCTCGGGTCAACTCCACCCAGATCTTTGGATACCTGGTAAAACTGGTTGTATGAACTCACAAACTGTTCGATGTAGTTGCGTACCCGATCACGGTCGTACTCAATGTCGATTTCAGACGCGACCTGATCCGGCTTCGAACGGCCTTTAAGAGTCAAATCGACACCGTCGATAGCGTCTTCGATCACATTGTTGTGACTCGACAGTTCGGCCACACCATCCAGAATGACTCTGGAATCCTGCGCAGCTTGCACCTGAATCATGCCACGGTAGCCATCAAATGACGCCTGCGCCGCTTCAAGATCAGCCTGAGCCTGCTCTACTTTCTCCAGATAAGCGCGCTCTTCCGGCGCCATTTTGGCCCGTTCCAGTTGCTTCGCCTGTTCCGGCGTCATTTTGCCGCTGGCAATCGCGGCTTCGATTGCAGCCTGCTCATCGGCCAGCTTTTTATCCAGCTTAGCCTGCGCCTCTTGAGGCGTGACATACGAGTCAGTCAGGGTGCCAGAGGCGGTATTGCTCCAGCCTGGAACATCTTTCGATTTTTCTTTGGCTTTCTGATCCAGTTCAGGTTCAGGTTCCCAATAGGAATCGAGCAGGGTGCCGGAGGCGGTTTCAGTCCAGCCCGGAATGCGATCTTCTGGCTTGATGTATCTCTGACTGGCCTGCTCTGCAGCTTGCAGCTCAGCACCGGAGACGTCCGCATCCGGACTCTTTGGCTGACCGCCATTAGGATCCACTTTGCTGACTTCCTGAGCAACGTCATCCGCCAATTCCTGATCAACATTTTTGGCGGCGTAAGCAATGCGTTCCGCGACTTCGGTCGCCAGCGCTTTCTGCTCTGCGGATAACGGTGCGATCAGCTCCTGTGCCGCAGCACGGGCCTTTTCGATATCTCGCACCCGCGCTTCCAGCGTTTTGTATTCGAGTTTCTTGAGAGGGTCATTCGGTGACTGGGATTGAGCACTGATACTCAGGGCGTTGTCTTTGCCCGACTTGTTGGCTGCAACGATCAATCGCGGACCTTCGACATCATTGATGACCGAGGCTCTGACTCCCGGGTTGCTTTTCTCGTTATTGATGCTGCGAACAACATCAATCAACTTTGAATTCTGTTGGACATCAATTGTGAATGATTTGTTTCCCAGCCCGATCTGCAGCTTGCCCGGGCCAAATTTGGCGTCTTGCGCTAATACGTTAGACGCCACTTTATGGCTTTGAGCAAGCTGCAACACATCGACTGCATATCGACCTGCGATTGCATCTGTCGTTGCGGTGGCTGAGACTACAGAATCATCTGTGGTTTCGACTTTTCGAGCGGCAAACGCTTTCTCCTGACGAAAGTTCATCATCAGGTTTTTCATCGTATCCAACGACTCTCTGAGTCGCCCATAGGCACTGATACTGGCATCATTGTCCGCGCGCTCGTTATCAATGCGCTGCTGTTTGGGAACACGCTCCGCATCGACAACTTTGCTGACAATGGAATTAATGTCCATGCCAGAATTCATACCCAATGGGCCTAAACTCATCAAATCACCTCAAAAATACGACTTAAACCTTATCGACCAGTATCCCACCGGTCGAATATCGGCTGGTTTGCTCTCTCAGGCGCCTGAGCACCTCAAGCATCTCCTCATCCGGTATCTGACGAATAATATCGCCAGTACTGGCATCATAAATAGTGACGACGTCCCTGCCCGATTCTTCATCGACCCGAAATGAGAGCCCGGTATTGATGGAGGAGATAAATTCGTTCATCTGCTCCACCATCCGTTCACGATGTTCCTTGTCCAGCCGTTGCCGCTCCTGAGCCATTTCCATGATCGACTGTGACGGCTTAACCTGAACCCGGGCTAACTCTGACGCGTTGCTACTCTCTGACTGAGTGGAAAGACGCTGAGCATTGTCGTTTTCCGAAGCAATTTTAGTGCCACTTTGTGAGCCGTAAGGCTGGATGTTCGATGTGTAGGATGGTATTTCCATAACAATCTCCCTTCCACCTTATAGGTTAGCAATTCAATGCTGCCCGATAAGCTCCTGACGAAACCTATCGATTAACCTAATAAGCTAAGTGCGGCAGATGGTGACTGCTTCGCCTGCGCCAGAACGGAAGTACTCGCCTGCTGAAGAATTTGCGACTTCGTCATTGCCGTCGTTTCTTTCGCGTAGTCAGTGTCCAGGATACGGCTGCGAGACGCATTCACGTTCTCGTTGATGTTATCCAGGTTGCTAATCGCGTGGCTAAAGCGGTTCTGGAAAGCACCCAGAGACGCACGTTGGCTGTCCACTGACTTCAACGCACCATCGATGACGGCAACCGCTTCTTGCGACCCTGCCACAGATGATACATCAATGTTTGCCACAGTAACGTCCTGCGCAGCACCAAAGCCGATGTCTGTACCCAGACCACCACCAATGGTGACGTCGCCGTCGACTTTCTGGCTGGACGCAAACAGTTGCAGCTTGCCTTCTTCACCCACGGATGCTTTGACATCTGACGTCTGACCGTTGATGTAAGTGGCCAATTGCTCCAGATCATCGCCTTCTTTGGCGTTGATGGTGACATTCTGCGCATTACCGTCTTTATCGGTGTAACTCAGTGTCATGTCAGTCGTACCGGCCTGAACGGTCCAATCCGCCGCTTTACCAGTCCCTGCCACATAGCTTTTACCGCCCATGTCACTGGTATCTGAACGCATGTTAGTCAGCGACAGCATCACCGCTTCCCCTGAGTCAGCACCGATCTGGAATGACTGGCTGCCAAACGTACCATTCAGCAGTTTGTTGCCACCAAAAGACGTCGTTTCAGCAATACGGTTTAGCTCGTCATTCAGCGCCGATACCTCTTCCTGAATCGCAACGCGTTCAGATTTAGAGTTGGAACCGTTCGACGATTGCAACGCCAGATCACGCATACGTTGCAGAATATTGGTCGATTCGTTCATCGCCCCTTCTGCGGTTTGCGCAATAGAGATACCGTCGTTGGCGTTTTTGACCGCCATATCCAGACCACGGCTTTGTGAAGTCAGTCGGTTTGAAATCTGCAAACCTGCAGCGTCATCACGCGCACTGTTGATTTTGTACCCTGAAGACAGACGCTCCATGGATTTCTGAGCTCCGTCAGCAGCGCTGTTCAGGTAACGCTGTGCGGTCATCGCAGATACGTTCGTATTTACGTTTATTGCCATTGTTTGATCTCCTAAGGCATTTGGATTGATGCGCTCCAGCAGCTCTCACCCCACTTCGGCGCATCTCATTTCTCTCAGTCCTGTAACGGCGAGATAAACTTTAGCTTTAGGAAAAAAACGATTTTTTTTTAATTAATTTGCCGCCACCGTAAAATATATGCGCTGCCTCACAAAAATCAGACATAAAAAAATCCAGCCTGATGGCTGGATTTTTTGTGTCATCAAGTGATAAAGGCTTAGCCCAGCAGGCTCAATGCCGCGTTTGGTGCTTGTTTGGCCTGAGCCAGAACAGAGCTTGATGCCTGAGACAGAATCTGTGATTTGGTCAGTGCTGTCGTTTCTTTCGCGAAGTCAGTATCTTTGATACGGCTCTTCGACGCATTGACGTTCTCATTGATGTTGTCCAGGTTGCTGATCGCGTGGTCGAAACGGTTCTGGAACGCACCCAGCTCGGCACGGTGGCTATCCACATACTTCAGCGCCGAATCGATGATGGCCACAGATTCTTGTGCGCCACCGACGGAGGTGACATCAATAGTATCAACCGTGACCGCCTGGGCAGCGCCCATGCTCAGCTCACCCGCCAGACCACCAGAGAATGCAACAGCACCGTCCACTTTGTTGGTGCCAGCGAAAACTTGCAGCTGACCATCTTCGTTCACGGACGCTTTTACCAAATCAGTCTGACCGTTGATGTACGTTGCTAGCTCTTCGATGTCATCGCCCGCTTTCGCGCTGATAGAGATGCTTTGTGCCACGCCGTCTTTGTCAGTCAGGTCAATCGTCAAATCGTTCGCACCAGCTTGAACTGTCCAGTCTTTGTCTTTGCCGTTTGCAGCCACATAGCTGGCCCCCCCCATACCGACATTGTCTGAACGCATGTCGTTCAGAGACAACATAACGGCCTCACCGTTGTCTGCACCGATCTGGAACGATTTAGTGCCATAAGTACCGTTAAGCAATTTGTTACCACCGAATGACGTGGTTTCTGCAATACGGTTCAGCTCGTCGTTCAGCGCAGTGATCTCTTCTTGAATCGCAACACGCTCAGATTTTGAGTTTGAACCGTTAGCTGATTGCAATGACAGGTCACGCATACGTTGCAGGATGTTGGTGGTTTCGTTCATCGCACCTTCAGCGGTCTGTGCGATAGAGATACCATCATTAGCGTTGCGTACAGCAACGTCCAGACCACGACTTTGAACATTCAAACGGTTCGAGATCTGAAGACCTGCAGCGTCGTCTTTCGCGCTGTTGATTTTAAAGCCTGAAGACAGACGTTCCATTGATGTTTGCTGAGCGTTGTTCGCACTGTTTAGGTAACGCTGAGCGGTCATTGCCGATACGTTAGTGTTTACATTTACTGCCATGGTGATTTCTCCAATTGATTTTCCGATGCTTCCGGTTTCCGACGTCTCGGAAAACCAAGTAGTTCTCTCAAAGTTACCTTTATTAACGGCCTACTCAGAATAACCTTTAGGATTTTTTTATGTTTTTTTCGAAAAAAATGCGTTTTGGAGAGAAAATACACTGAGGGGGACAAAAAGCGAAAAAAAGTGCACGTTATCCCTAAAGTCAGGCGAAAAACTGTCGATAACGCCCTTTCGTCGTTTAACTGCTGAGCAGCGTCAGCGCTAGGTTTGGCTGTTGTTTCGCCTGCGCCAGAACAGACGTACTGACCTGTTGTAGGATTTGCTGTTTGATCATTTGCGTGGTTTCTTTGGCATAGTCGGTGTCTTTAATCCGGCTGTTCGACGCCGCCAGATTTTCATGCACATTGTCTAAATTGTTGATCGCATGGCCAAAACGATTCTGCATCGCACCAAGATCCGCCCGATGGCTGTCGACATACTGTAGGGCGGTATCAATCACGGCAACCGCACGCTGCGCCCCGCCGACACTGCGGATATCCAGATTATCCACCGCTTCATATCCGGTCAAACCAAGTTGCAATTCATTGGCCAGTGCGCCTGAAAAAGCGATCGTTCCCGAGGTTTCGCGCCCGGCCATAAAGATCTGTAACTGGCCTTTTTCATTCACTGATGCCGAAATCTGGTCAGTCTGACCATTTATATAGGTTGCCAGTTGTTCGATGTCATCACCGGCTTTCGCATTGATGGCGATCGTTTCCGTATCACCAAGCCGGTTGGTGTAAGTCATTTCCAGCAAATTGTTGCCGTCTTGTACCTGCCACTGTTCATCCACGGCTGTCGCGGCCCGATAAGAGAAACCGCCCATATCGACAGTGTCAGAGCGCATGTTGCTCAACGCGACCTGTACCGCCTCACCGGATGACGCTCCGACTTGAAACGAAGCCTGGCCAAAGGTGCCATTGAGCAGTTTTTTACCGCCAAATGACGTGGTTTCCGCAATCCGGTTCAACTCATCGTTGAGCGCGCCCATTTCTTCTTGCAGTGCCTGCCTTTCGGCTTGACTGTTGGATCCATTGGCCGACTGCAACGACAAATCGCGCATACGTTGCAGAATATTGGTCGACTCCTTCATCGCACCTTCTGCCGTCTGCATAATGGAGATACCGTCATTGGCATTTCGCACCGCAACATCCAACCCCCGCATCTGCGACTCCAGACGATTGGTAATCTGTAACCCGGCGGCATCGTCCTTGGCACTGTTGATACGATGTCCGGACGACAGGCGCTCAAGCGACTGATTCAGCATCTCAGTCGCGCTGTTCAGGTATCGCTGGGCAGTCAGAGCCGGGACATTAGTATTGACAGTGATGGACATGCAAAAAGTGACTCCAAAACAATGGGATTCACAAACTTATCGGCGTGCCAAGACAAAACTTTAGCCAAAAAAAACCGGGCAATGCCCGGCTTAATCACAGGACTGACCGTGGAAATTACGCCAACGTCAGCTCCGCCAACATGGCCTGAGATGGTGCAAAGAAATACGCGCCGGTTTTGGCCTGAGTGAAACGCAGCAGTTGATCAGTTTTGCCGTCGGTTTCACCGTACATGCTTTCCAGCATCACTTTGAAATTGTGCAGCGTGTGACAATACGCGATAAACAGCAGACCATGGCTGCCCGACACAGAGCCATACGGCAGACTGTGGCGGACAATTTTCAGTCCTTTGCCCTCTTCTTTAATGTCAACCCGACCGACATGCGAAGCCGCAGGCACATCATCCAGCTCTACCGAATCCGCTTTAGTGCGACCGATAACCTTCTCTTGCGCTTTGATATTTAGACGGTTCCACGCGGGCAGGTTGTGCTCAAAGCGTTGCACCATCACATAACTGCCACCGGCAAATTCACCATCGGCAATCACGGCCACTTCACGACGTTGTTCCGCTTTGGGGTTTTCGGTTCCGTCGATGAACATCGTCATGTCACGCGCATCGAGATAACGAAAACCCGACGTTTCATCGACGACATCGACATCCTCTGCCACTTGCTCAAGAAATTTGCGCAACACATAAAAGTGCAAATCATGGCGCAGTGAATGCAAGTGGATCAGCACATCCACTGGCGTACTTGGAGCAATAATGTCTCCCTGGCCTAATTGAGGAAAATCGATGAGCTCTTGCGGTTGTGACTGCGCCAGCAGATCCCAGAAAGATTTGCTAAACGCTACCGACAGCGTCAACTGAGCACCCGGTTGGCTGCCGTTCACTTCTTCAATCAGAGCAGGTAACGCCTGCAGCTGTGCCAGCACGTGAGCCGGATTCTGACGAATTTTAAGTAATGTGTAATGTGCAAAAGGCCCTGCTTCAGGAACGATGGCCGTTTGAGGTTGAGACATGGCGTAATCCTCACTTATTCTTTTTGCTCAGTGTATAAGGAATTAGTACTTACATATTGATTGCGATCAGTTCAGCGTGACGTTTGTATCCGCTCTGGAAGGCGAAAACAGTCGGCGGCCGTGCGGCTGTTGCTGAGATAAATAATAAACCACAGTAGCGCCAGCATGATCAGTCCGTTGGTCCAACTGAATGCCCCATGTTGTAAATAGACATGATAAACACTTTGCAGCAGTTGCAATACTGCAGTCACCAGAGTTAACGGCCGGCCCAGCGCCACCAGCCCATTGATGATAGTGCGCTCGGGTTTACGCAGACTGATCAGCCACATCAATGCAATACCCGGAACCCCCATCACTAACCCGAGATAGAGCATGGCGTGATCGGCGTACACGTAATCCAGAATCCGATTACCACTGTCCCGGCTGACCCCCGCAACAACAAACACAACCCAGGCTTTAGCGAGCAACATCCACCCCAACCACAGCCAGCGCGGAGGGCGCAGAAAACCGTGTTCATCGTATTGTTCCAGTGAATAACGCACAATATGAAAGCCTTTGAAATCATTGGTCGGATTACTGTAGCGAAATCAAACCAAATAGCCAGAGGGAATTCAATCCCCCGCACAGTTCGTGTTAGTATTGACGGCAAATTGACACAAGAGCAATGACCTTATGACGAACCGAATTACACCGTCACCCCAAAGCCAGCAGGAAGCCATGACCATCGCGAAGGCCACCCAAAAACCAGGTCAGACCAAAGAGCAGACCAAACTGATCGCCCAGGGGATCGAAAAAGGCATCGCGCTGTACAAAAAGCAGCAGAAAGAAAAAAGCCGCCAGGCCGATAAAGCCAAAAAGAAAGCACAACGTGACAAGCAAAAGGCGGCCGAATCTGTCACTTCGGAGGCGGCGTCTGAGTCACCAAACGCGCCGAGCTCAAATCTGGCGTCCCGCCTGCCCTGGGTTCTGCTCGCTGTAAGCTGGGCAGGCTTTATCGCCTTCTTGTCACTCAACTGAGGCACGAAGATGAAAGCACAACGGCTGAATGTGGCGCTTGCCAGTCTGATGCTGGCAGGGTGTGTTGCGCCGGCAAACCGATTATCCGATGAAGCTCGTCAGGTTCATGTTCGCCTCGACAGCGGTTTCAATGCCGATGGGTGCCAATGGAAAGGCAGCGTCACCGGCAGCGAAGGACACTGGTACAATTACCTGTTTTACCCCAATGATGTCATGATGCACGGCGCCCTCAATGACATCAAGAATCAGGCGGCGGCACTCGGTGCCAATACGGTCTATCTGATCGCGCCACAAGATTTTACAACCTCCTTCAGCGTCCTCGGCAGCGCCTACTGGTGCGATTAACCGACAAAAGAAAAGCCAGCGGCTGCTGGCTTATGCACGAAATCCTAGGCTGGCTGCGATATCACTGCGACGCTCTACCACCCATTGACTATCAAATGGGCCCCAGTCTGATAATTGATAATAACCGTCATTATGACGCCGCCCGTCCTGAACAAACATAAGTTCAATCCCTATACCAGGTAACGCCTTCAGAACATCTTGGATGGTCCGGCGCGGCCAGCCCGTTTGCTCAATCAGTTTAGGTACATTCGGCCTTTCAAGACTATCGACCAACAAAGCCAGATACAGTCGCCTTGCAAATACAGGACTCAATTCCATTGACACCTCCTATTTCTGTGCTAAGTCATTATTTCTGTTTTGCTATTTAGTGTGTTGAGTTTGATCAATAACTTTCCAATCGCAGCCGCTTGATGCTGATTTTTTCTACCAGCGAAATATTGCGCAATGACGAAACCGACACCTTTTGTCTCGGCCGACGCTTCCTGATAGGATGCAAAGAGAATCAAAATAATGCTTTCAAAGGAAAATTATGACCATCACCATGTACGGCATCCCGAACTGCGACACCATCAAAAAAGCCAAGAAATGGCTCGAAGCAGAAGGCATCGATTACCAGTTTCATGACTATCGTAAACAGGGCGTGGATCCTGCCATGGTGACGACATTTTGTGACGCGCTGGGCTGGGAAAATGTCGTCAACAAGCGCGGCACGACTTATCGTCAACTTCCTCAGGAGCAGAAAGACTCGCTTGACACAACCAGTGCTATTGAGCTCCTGGTGGCAAACCCAGCGATGATCAAACGTCCGATACTGCTGGTTGATGACCAATACCATCTGGGCTTTAAAGCCGACCAATACGCCTCTGTTTTTAGTTAAAGAAGGATTTCAAGGATGACTGACAGCCCTGTACTGGCTCTCGCAAAAGATCTGATTGGCCGTGAATCCGTGACCCCTGCTGATGCGGGATGTCAGGACGTGATGATTGAACGTCTCAAAGCACTCGGTTTTGACATTGAGATGATGGTGTTTGAAGACACCACCAACTTCTGGGCCCGCAGAGGCACACAAGCGCCATTGTTTGTGTTTGCCGGTCACACTGACGTTGTCCCCGCAGGGCCGCGCGAACAATGGCGTACTCCACCTTTTGAGCCGACGGTCATTGATGGCTACCTGCACGGGCGCGGCGCCGCCGATATGAAAGGGTCACTGGCATGCATGGTCGTGGCGGTCGAGCGTTTTCTCGCCGATCATCCCGATCACAGTGGCTCTATCGCTTTTCTGATCACCTCCGATGAAGAAGGCCCGTTCATCAACGGTACGACCCGAGTGGTCGA
Organism: Vibrio proteolyticus NBRC 13287; assembly: GCF_000467125.1. Classification (GTDB taxonomy): domain Bacteria; phylum Pseudomonadota; class Gammaproteobacteria; order Enterobacterales; family Vibrionaceae; genus Vibrio; species Vibrio proteolyticus. The sequence goes on from NZ_BATJ01000003.1 coordinate 304,381, forward strand.
TACGCTGATGGCCCGCAATGAAATCATCGATATGTGTATTGTCGGTGAGCCGTCGAGCACACACGCGGTCGGCGATGTGGTCAAAAATGGCCGCCGTGGCTCGATCACCGGCGACCTGTGTATTAAAGGCACTCAGGGCCACGTTGCGTACCCACACCTGGCGAACAACCCAGTTCATCAAGCCCTGCCCGCATTGGCAGAATTGGCGTCAACCAAATGGGATGATGGCAACGAATACTTCCCGCCAACCAGCTTCCAGATCCCGAATGTGGCCGCCGGTACTGGCGCATCTAATGTGATTCCGGGTGAATTTGACGTGCAGTTTAATTTTCGATTCAGCACCGAGTTAACCGACGAAGAGATCAAACGTCGCGTCCACTCAACACTTGATGCCCATGGGCTGGAGTACGATCTCAAATGGACGCTCAGCGGCCACCCCTTCCTCACTGATACTGGTACTTTGTTGGATGCCGTTGTTGACGCGGTGCGGGATGTGAACCATAAAGCCCCTGAACTGCTCACCACAGGCGGCACTTCTGATGGTCGCTTTATTGCGCGTATGGGAGCGCAAGTGGTCGAACTCGGTCCAGTGAACGCCACCATCCACAAAGTGAATGAATGCGTCAGTATTGCAGATCTGGAAAAACTAACGGACATGTACCAGAACACCTTGCGAAACATACTGGGATAACCGTATGACCCCAGAGCAACTGACCGGTAAAGCCACCAGCCACCTGACCGAAGTGATGGTCGGTAATAAAGCGTTTCTGCTCCATCCTGCGGTGAAAGACGACCTGCTGGCACTGCGGCAGGCGGCTCTGGACGCCGGGTATAACTTCCATATTGCCAGCGGTTTTCGTGATTTCGAACGCCAACGGGTGATCTGGAATAACAAGATGGCGGGTCAAGCTGCCATTCTTGATGCCGACAGCCAGCCGCTTGACCCGGCCACACTCAGTGAGCGCGACAAAGTCTTTGCCATTTTGCGCTGGTCGGCATTGCCCGGAGGCAGCCGACACCACTGGGGCGGGGAATTCGATGTCTACGACCGTGATGCGCTACCATCTGGCACCTCACTCAAACTTGAACCATGGGAATACTTCGACGGGCATCAGTCTGGCTTTTACCAATGGCTGAAGAGCAACCTGTCGGGATTTGGTTTTTTCTTCCCATACGCTGATGATCTCGGTGGCGTGGCAATCGAACCCTGGCACATCAGCCACGTGTCGACCGCGCAGCAATGTCAGCAACAGCTCAGTTGCGAGTTACTGAGAAATCAATTACAAACTGAGCGGATTTTAGGTGCTGACGTCATATTCGAGCAGTTGGAAACGATCTACAATCGTTACATCACAAACATCAGTCAGGTGACGTTATGATGGATATACTCACCAGCCCATGGGTCATCATTATTATTGTGGTGGCCGTGGTGGTTGGGAACATTGCAGCGCTCAAATACACGGCAAAGATGAAGATGGGTCAGACGAGCAAAAAGTCGGAGCTGGATCGACTCAATGAACTCGATCAGGAACAACGCGACAAAGACAAGCAGGCATAAAAAAGGGACCGTATGGTCCCTTTTCTGCAATTATTTACCGTGTTTTTGTGCGGTCGCGGCCAACACTGGCGCCATGTCTTTGAGCAACTGCTCCTCGACTGGTTTCCCGGCGGCATTGGTAATATTGATGGAAGTACGGTTACCCAAGTCCCCCAGCAGGAAGGTATACGTACCCGCTGGTAAATCGACTGGTTTCACACCCACATCATTCCAGAATGCGTCATCCGGCGAAGCGTATTTCGCTTTGATGGTGCCCTGTGACTGGTTGCGCTCTTCCACCGTAAAGCCCATCGCTGGCAGAATCTTTGGCAAACGCTGCCACAGTACATCGTAAGAAGTCCGCGCAATGATCACCGGGAAACCACTGCGGTCGGTTCCCATGGTAATTGGAATGTGTTTCACCAACTCTTGCGCTTTACGCGCCGCTTCTTCGCGCATGTCCATGTCATAGCGAGCGGTCACTAGGTTGGTCATCAGCGCGTTGTAACGTTCTTTATTGGTGGCTGTTACGGGCTTGGACTGGCCATTTTCTCGCCAGTCAATCAGCGAAATCTTGAAGCCATAGCGACTGTTGAGCTGGGAACGGGTAATTTCATAGCGACTGCCGATTTCACCGTCTTCATCTTCTGAAGTCCAGGTCACCCACTCGGTTTCAATGCGGTTGTCGGTCTGAGAACGGATCGGAATGTTGCGCTCTTTGAGCATATTCAGTGCCGTATTCCACACTTTGTCCGCTTCATCCTGACGCAGCAGCCATAAGGTCACTTCTCCGTCACGCAGTTCAGTACGTGCACCGGGGATCAACTCCAGCACTTGCTGAGGTGGACGAATATCCACATCTTTACCAATACCACCATGGAAATTGCCCTGAGGAATCTTATAGTTCTCGTAAAACTGAGGCTGAGAGGCGGCCAACGGGGTCCAGTTTTCCAGCTTTGGCGTATTAACGTACTCAAAGTCATCTTTCGCCTGACGACGTTGTGACGCGTCACCGGAACATGCACTTAAAACAAAAACAGCTAGCGAACTGACGACTAGCTGATGAGAAAATTTCATTGAAACTCCTAAAAACAGCCGAAGCTATCGCTCCGGCACTCCATTTCTATTCGTAGATACCTGCTTCAACCAGGGCATTTTGCACCACCGGACGAGCTTGCTCGGACAATTCTGTGAGTGGCAGACGCAGCCCACCGTGAGCGATCAGGCCCATCTGATGCGCGGCCCACTTAACCGGAATTGGGCTGGATTCGACAAACAGGTTCTTGTGCAGCGTCATCAAACGTTGGTTGATCACTTCCGCTTCTTCAAACTTGCCTTCTTTCGCCAAACGCATCATGGCCGCCATGTCCGCCGCCGCGATGTTGTTGGTCACAGAGATCACGCCCTGACCACCCATTTTGCAAAATTCCAAGCCAGTCGAGTCGTCACCACTTAATAAGATAAAGTCTTCGCCACAAAGTTCACGATGAATTGCAATTCTGCTCAAATCGCCGGTCGCGTCTTTCAGTGCCACGATGCTCTCAATTTCCGCCAGGCGAGCTACCGTCTCCGGATGCAGGTCTACCGCCGTACGGCCCGGAACATTGTAAAGAATTTGAGGCACGTCGCTTTCTTCAGCGATCGCTTTGTAGTGTTGGTACAAACCTTCCTGAGTCGGCTTGTTGTAGTACGGAGTGACACTCAGACAACCAGCAATGCCGGAGTTGTTCAGCAAACGGCTAAACGTGACGGATTCATGAGTGGCGTTGGCGCCCGTTCCGGCGATCACCTGAATGCGGCCTTCCGCAAACTCTACCGTTTTCAGGACCACCTTGACATGCTCTTCTACGGTCAGCGTTGAAGATTCACCGGTTGTACCTACTGCGACTATGCCGTCAGTGCCCGCGGCCACGTGGAACTCAACCAGTTTTTTCAGGCTGACAAAATCGACTTCGCCATCCTGGTCAAACGGGGTTATTAACGCCACTATACTTCCTGAAAACATGTCTTTCTCCCTACATTGATTCTTTCTGCATGGTACTGTAAGGCGATTGATAAAGACAAGGGATTAAACACGCTTAAATCGCCTAAATGAATGAATATTTATCAGATGCGATACTCATATCACTAATGATCCTGAGTCTGGCGCACCACTACGCCCACAGGCGTAAAAGCTAACCGACCTTATACTCCTTTCCACGCTCCCATTGTCAGGCAGTTGTCATATGCGAATGGCGTCTGATTTAGCTGACATAACACACATCAATTTCCCCCGGCGGCGTTTCTCCTGCGCTTAACTGTGCTAAGCTAGCTGAACAAATAAGACACATTGAAGTAAGTGATAGTATGACTCAGCATTTAGTCATTACCGCGGTAGGGAGTGACCGCCCGGGAATATGTAACCAGGTTGTCCAACTGGTGACCAAATCCGGTTGTAATATTGTCGACAGCCGCATCGCGCTGTTTGGCGATGAATTTACCCTGATCATGCTGCTTTCAGGGAACAACAACGCCGTCACTCGCGTCGAAACGACTCTGCCGTTGCTTGGTCAGGAGCATGATCTCATCACCATGATGAAACGTACCTCTACCCATGACCATCAAGATAATGCCTACACCCTTGAGGTATTTGTCGAGTCAGATGATCGCGTCGGACTGACCGAACAGTTCACTCAGTTTTTCGCCGATCGCAACATCGGATTAGGCTCACTGAGCGCACAGACCATCAACAAGTCGAAAGTCCATCTGGATCACGACCAGTTCCACATCGCGATCACCGCCACGGTCGACTCGGACTGCAATCTGATGCAGCTTCAGGAAGAGTTTGACGCGTTGTGCACGACGCTGAATGTGCAAGGCTCACTCAATTTCATTAAAAACAGCCAATAAAAAAGGAATCACAATGAACACATTGACTGCAGGCACCCCGGCACCCGCATTCTCTTTGCCGGATCAAGACGGCAATCTGGTGTCCCTGTCAGATTTTAAAGGCAAGAAAGTTCTGTTTTATTTTTACCCGAAAGCCATGACACCAGGCTGCACCGTTCAGGCTCAAGGCCTGCGTGATGTCAAAGCCGAGCTGGATAAACACAATCTGGTGGTACTGGGAATCAGTATTGATGCGGTGAAACGTCTGGGGAAATTCATTGAACGCGACAACCTCAACTTCACTCTGCTGTCGGATGAGGACCATGCGGTCGCAGAGCAGTTTGGCGTATGGGGTGAAAAGAAGTTCATGGGCAAAGTCTATGATGGCCTGCATCGCATCAGTTTCCTGATCAATGAAGACGGTGTGATTGAACACGTGTTCAATAAGTTCAAAACCAAAGATCACCACGAAGTGGTGCTGAACTACCTTAACGAGCAATAATCTCCAACATAAAAAAACGCCAGTCTTATTGACTGGCGTTTTTGTTTCCCCTAAGCCTAAACAATAAATTTGTTCAGAATTTCATCCTGCTCGCGCACATTTTCTGTCTGGACCTGCATCGCAATGTTGGCCTGCTGGGCCGCATCCGACACTTGAGTCGACAGGTCTTTGATTTTCACCGTGTTATTATTGATCTCTTCCGCCACCAGGCTCTGCTCTTCTGCAGCCGAGGCAATCTGCATGTTCATGTCGCTGATGTGGCGAATTGCATCACGGATTTTCTCCAGTGCTAGGTTGGCTGACTGAGCGTTATTCACTGCATCTACTGCGGTGTTCTTACTCTCACTCATGGCCGCCGATACCGCGCTGGCGCCTGCCTGAAGCTGCTCGATCATGTTACGAATTTCCGTCGTCGACTCCTGAGTACGCTGGGCCAGAGTCCGAACCTCATCCGCCACCACCGCAAAACCTCGGCCGGACTCTCCGGCACGTGCAGCCTCAATTGCGGCATTCAGTGCCAGCAGATTGGTCTGATCGGCAATGTCGTTGATCACTTTCAAAATGGTTTCGATATTGGCCGTGGCCGACTCCAGCCCCAGCACTTCTTCTACCGCCTGATCGATACGGGCCGAGAGAGTATCAATGGATGTGGTTGTGTGGCTGACCACTTCAGAGCCTTCCACCGTCGCATCGTCTGCGTCTTTGGCGGCTTCTGCTGCACCCTGGGCATTGTTGGCCACTTCAGTAGCAGTGACGGACATTTCGTTCATCGCCGTTGCCAACTGCTCCAGTTCATGCAACTGGCTTTGCATCGCCTGCGCCGATTCCTGCGAGCCCATCGCTGTCATTTCAGTGCCGTGACGGATTTCTCCACTGATGGCTTTCGACTGCTGAATTTGCTTTTGCAGATTCTCGGTGAAGGCATTGAACCCTTCCGCCAACTCGGCAAACTCTTTATCGGTATTGGTGTTGAGACGCTTGGTGAGATCGCCCTGACCTGACGCGATATCCTGAATGGCCTGATTGAGCACACCCAGCGGTTTCATCAGAATACGGATCAGGAACGTCAGAATCGCTACGCTCAGTGCCAAGCCGATCAGTGTGTAAATGATTGAGCTGTTACGCAGCTTAGTTTCTGCCGCCAGCGCCACCGATTCATCGACCACCGCCCCAACATACCAGTTTTCACTTGGCACATGGGTAAAGTTAATCAGGTACTCTTGCCCGTCCATTTCCACTTCCTGCGTTCCCGCTTGAATTGCAACCGGCAGGTAAGTGTCCATTTTCTTGCCGTTGTTTTTCACGTCAGGGTGCGCAATAGTGGTGCCGTCGGCGGTCACAATGAACAGATAGCCGGCATTAAACAGGTTGGTGTTGTTGACCAGATCCGCCAGTCCTGTGAGCTCCAAATCATAGAACATACCAGCAGTAAACTGACCGTTGTCCCGCACCGGCGTACCGATGGAAATAATGACGTTCCCCGATGAGGCGTCAACATAAGGTTGGGTAACAATCAGTTTGTTTTCCGCTTTCGCGGCTTTAAACCAAGGGCGTACACGCGGATCATAATCCGGCCCAGCGTCCCAACCGTCATCATTTTCAATCACAAAACCATTGCTCTGGTAACCAAAACCGACCGCCAGAAAGCTCGATTTCAATTTCGGTTTCTCAAGAATGTTTTTCACATACTCATGATTTTGCGGGTCCAGCTCAATCACTTCCGTCATGGATTGAGCGAGCGCTTTTTTACTTTCCATTTCCGAAGCAATGGTGTTTTTCACCCCAGTAACCATTTCATTGAGGCTGTTATTCACCAGCCCTTCTACTTCGGTGCGAACGGTTCTTAATTGCTGAATTGACAGCAATGACACAGTAACAAACAGCAATGCAGACGAAGCAATAACTATCTTCTGACTAAATCTCATATTTACCTCGTGATCCTTAATGACGGTAACATCTTGTTTTTATTGTTATGGTTTTGTTATCGACGAAGCGCAAGATTTCTTGAGCATTTTCTCACCAAAACGTGCATTTTTTCTGAGATCAGACCACTTTCTGGCGAAAAAAAGCCCTGAATGAGAAACTCATCAGGGCTGATATTATTGAGCTTTATAAAATTTAAGCCGATTCTGCCGGCTCTTCGTCTATGCTGGGCAGCGCATTCCATACCGCCTTCACCAACGTGGCCAGTGGAATAGCAAAAAATACGCCCCAGAAGCCCCACAAGCCGCCAAAGACCAACACAGACACTATGATGGCCACCGGATGCAAATTGACCGCTTCAGAGAACAGCACCGGAACCAGCACGTTACCGTCGAGCGCCTGAATGATGCCGTAGGCAATCAGCAGGTAGTAAAACGGCGGTGTTAACCCCCACTGGAACAGAGCAACAATGGCCACCGGCACGGTTACCGCCGCCGCACCTATGTACGGAATTAACACCGAGAAGCCAACGGCTACCGCCAACAGCACCGAGTAACGCAAATCTAAAATCGCAAAGGTCACGTAGCTGACACCGCCGACAATCAGGATCTCCAACACTTTGCCGCGGATGTAATTGGAAATCTGCTCGTTCATCTCGTACCAGACCTTATTGGCCAGTTTGCGGTTACGCGGTAGCACACTGCGCGCCATGTCCATCATCTGCTGTTTGTCTTTCAGCAAAAAGAACACCAACAGCGGCACTAAAATCAGGTAAACCGCCAGCGTCGCCAGACTGACCAGCGATGCAACCGAGCCTTTGACCACACTCTCTCCGACCGACAACATCTGGTTTTTAGCGTTGGTAACGATCGACTCAACAATTTTGAGGTTAGCCAGCTCAGGGTAGCGCTCCGGAATCGTGTTGATGAACACCTGCAGGTCGGTGTACATCTTAGGAATGTCATTCACCAGGTTGCCGACCTGTTGCCAAATGGTCGGTACCAGCCCAAACACCGCCAACAGCATCAGCCCCGTAAACGACAGAATCACCAGAATGACTGATACCGTACGCGGCAGCCCGACCCGGGACAGTTGATTGACCGGCCATTCAAGCAGATAAGCCAGCACGATCGCCACCAGCAACGGTGCGATCAGGTTGCCGAAAAAATAGATAATGATGAAACCAATCAGAAGAATGGCAACCAGGCTGACAGCATGTGGATCCGAGAAGCGTCGTTTATACCAACGCAGCACCATTTCAAACATTTAACTTCCTTTAAGTAGGCTGACCTAAACAGGTCACTTGCATGGAAAAATCGCCATCAATTTCACTTGTGCAAACGTGAAACCCTTTGCAACTCAAAAACTTTTCGATATCGTTTTTCGAACTGAGATCAGAGATATAGAGTATCATGGTCTGATTGCACTGCAGTGTCACGGCGTGACGTTTGGCCAACAACAGAGTCATTGGGCAACGCTGCGCACGCAAATCGACAATCTTGGGTTTCATTCTTCAGTCCGATGCTTATCATAGGCTCAATATTGTATCGGTATTTTAGTGCTGTGCCACTGTTTAAACAGACGCAGCTTGCCACGGGCAACATCTGCTTACAATCGCAGACCCTAACTATTACTGAAACAAATCGCGCTTGGCAGTGTCAATAGAGAATATGTATATGGAGTACTTCTGACTACTATGTTTAAACGCACTCGTTCACTCGTTTGTCTCTGTGTCTCGGCCGCCCTGTGTGCGCCGTCGGTGTCGGTGGCGAGCAATGTTGACCTGCCAGACATCGGCACGGCCGCAGGTGCCACCCTGTCGATTGATCAGGAACAAATTTACGGCGATGCCTACATGCGGATGCTGCGCGCCAGCCGGCCTGTCATTAATGACCCGGTATTGAGCGAGTACATCGACTCACTCGGCCACCGACTGGTCGCGAACGCGAATGACGTCAAGACACCGTTTACGTTCTTTATGATTCGTGATCGTAACATCAACGCGTTTGCGTTCTTTGGCGGTTACGTGGCCTTGCACTCGGGCTTGTTTCTGCACGCTCAGAGCGAAAGTGAGCTGGCTTCCGTACTGGCGCACGAGATCGCCCACGTGACTCAGCGCCATCTGGCGAGAAGCATGGAAGATCAAGCGAGAAAGTCTCCCGCCACCATCGCGGCACTGGTTGGCTCGCTGCTGCTGGCTATCGCTGCGCCAGAAGCGGGTATTGCTGCCCTGACAGCCACACAGGCTGGCTCAATGCAAAGCCAGATTAATTACACCCGCAGCAACGAAAAAGAGGCGGACCGCTTTGGTATTGCTACCCTGTCCAAAGCCGGATTTGATGTCGAAGCCATGCCTCGATTTTTTGGTCGCCTGGCCGACGAATACCGCTACGCCAGTAAACCACCTCCGATGCTGCTGACCCACCCGCTGCCCGAAGATCGTATTACCGACAGCCGTGAGCGCGCGCGTCACTATCCTCAGCACAGAGTGAATCCGTCGCTGGACTACAATCTGGCGCGCGCCCGTGTGGTGGCACGTTACGCCAACATTGAGGCCAAAGCAGCACTCGATTGGTTTGACCGCACCGAGAAAAAATCACCACCAGCGCTCAAAGCGGCATTTCAGTATGGCCGCGCGTTAGTATATCTGGACACCAAGCAACTGGATAAAGCAGAGCCGCTGTTGTTAGCGCTGGATAAACAGGATCCCAACAATAACTTCTACCTGGATGCGATGTCGGATCTGTATGTGGAGAAAAAGCAGCCGGAAAAAGCTCAGGCAATGCTGGAAAAAGCCCTGAAAAGCAAACCGGCCAATCCGGTTCTGACGATCAACTATGCCAATGTGCTGATGAAACAGGACAAAAATGCAGAAGCCGTCCGGGTTCTGCAACGCTATACCCACGAACATCCCAATGATGTCAACGGTTGGCATCTGTTGTCCGAGGCCAACATTCATCTGGGGAACAGTGACGAAGATCTGGCCGCCCGGGCTGAAATTCTTGCGCTGAAAGCAAATTGGAATAAAGCCATTCAGTATTATACTCAGGCCAGCCAACTTGCTGAGCTTGGCAGCCTGAAACAAGCCCGCTACGATGCACGCATCGATCAGTTAATGACTCAGCGGGATCGATTCCAAGCACTCCAATAATAAAACCCTGAACCAGGAGAGTTCTTATGTCAGTCGTGATTTATCACAACCCTCGTTGCTCAAAAAGCCGTCAGACACTGGCGCTACTGGAAGAAAAAGGCATCGAGCCAACCGTCGTGAAATACCTGGAAGAGCCACTGTCTGTGGCGCTACTCAAAGATCTGTACTCACAGTTAGGTCTGACCGACGTCCGTCAGATGATGCGCACCAAAGAGGACGTTTACAAACAACTGAATCTAGCCGAAGCACCGGACGACGCGTTGTTTGATGCCATGGTCGCTAACCCGAAACTGATCGAACGCCCAATTGTGGTTGCCAACGGCAAAGCCAAACATGGCCGTCCACCAGAGCAGGTACTGGACATTCTATGACCTGTAACCTAATGGTGCTCTACTACAGTCGCCATGGCAGTACCCGGGCACTGGCACGCCAAATCGCCCGGGGAATAGAATCCATCTCAGGTTGCGAAGCCGTGCTGCGCACGGTTGCTGAACTGTCGCCCAGCGAGTATCCCAGCAGTGATCCGCTCATCACGGCTCAAGAGATCAGTCAGTGTGACGGCCTGGCCATGGGCAGCCCAGTGTGGTTTGGCAATATGGCCGCGCCTTTGAAACATTTCTGGGACCAGACCACCTCGGCCTGGATAAACGGCGATCTGATCGACAAACCAGCCTGTGTGTTTTCCTCGTCGTCCACACTGCACGGTGGCCAGGAAACCACGTTGCAGTCGATGATGCTACCGTTGTTGCATCATGGCATGTTGGTTCTCGGTATTCCTTATTCTGAGCCCGCACTGCACACCACACGTTCCGGCGGCACGCCCTATGGTGCAACGTCAGTGGCCAATCACGGCGACGCCTCGCTTAGCACGGAGGAGTCTGAGCTGGCCCAGCAACTGGGACGCAGGCTGGCACGCACCGCGCTCAAAATGAAGGAACCGATATGAGTGATATGACACCCCAAACCAAGCTGTTCCGCTGGTTGGCACTGGGCGGGAACCTGGCGCTGCTTGGCTGGGTCGCAGCGTGGCAACTCTCGTTGTCACCCCACCCGCATATCAGCAACCTGACTCTGGCGATTGCCTGGTGTATCCCGTTACTGCTGCCTTTGCCTGGCATCCTGGCCGGCAAACCTTACACCCACGCCTGGGCCAATTTTGTGCTGATGTTGTATTTCCTGCACGGACTGACCTTGGTGTATGTCGATGGCGGTGAACGTTGGCTGGCGCTGGTGGAACTGCTGCTGACTTCGGTTGCCTTTGCCGGCAACATTCTGTACGCCCGTTGTCGCGGCAAAGAGCTCGGGCTCAAACTGACCCGGCTGTCGGTGGTCGAAAAACAAGAGAAAGCGCGCTTCGAGCAAGAGAGCGACTCAGACACTAAATAATAAAAGCCCGCTTAGTTCAGCGGGCTTTGTTTACTGATCGCATTTGCTGGTCAAGCTTGCCATTCAAACACCAGTATCGGCGCTTGCGGTGGTAAAGACTGCGCCTGTTTTTTCGTACTATTAACCGCAGCCGGCACACGGCTTGGCTCTGGCGTTATTGATGTTACCGGGCCTGGCTCATCCGCCGCCACTGGTTGCTCGGCTGACGTGTCCACCAGCGGAGTCACCGGTTGGCTTTCCAGTTGCGTTACCATACCAAGATTCAAGACTTCCCGTTGAAATACGTCCGAAGAAGACAGCAGGTGAACGTTAAACGTGACTTGATGGTTCTGAATTTTCACGATGTCCAGCGACGCCACTGACGGCAGACGCTTGAGTTTGTTCTCCAGGTGGAAAAAGTCCAGCGCACCATCAATAGCGATGAACTGGGCTTTGACGGCTTCAGAAGAGTTCGCCGCAACCACTACCGCATTTTTCTTTGCGTAATAGTTGCTGATCTGATCGATCATCGCTTTGGCAGCGTCCGCGCCGCTGTCCAAGCCTGTCACCGGAGCACGGGTGCTATCCGCGAGGCCAGCCGGCGCCTGATCATACAATGACCAGCGTAAATGGCTCCCATCCGCACGTACAATCAACACAGCATCAGCCGGATAACGTTGGCTGGCCACGCTGACTGGCTGCATGAATCCACCCCATAAGTCAGAAACAGCGACATTGGTGATGTCATCGATATCCCCGACGGGTACCGTCAACGGCAACCCACGCAGTCTGGCACTGGATTTCATCGCCTGCAACAGCGGAGAAGCGGCGTTTTCCCAGCGAATGCTCCGCTGACTACCATTGTCTTCAACCAGCCACACCAGCACATTGGCACGTTCGGCCGGCCAATAAGGCAATTGTGCCTGCGTCAGCAACGCCCGGATACCCGGTTCACTGAAGCCCATTTTTAATGTTGATTGACCGCTCTGCTGACTTTGACTGATTTGAGTCAGGTATTGACTCGTCTGAGCGAGTGCTTTTTTGATCACCGGGTTGCTGACCGCCGCCGGCTCCCCCGACGCCCGGATTATCACATCTTTCATCCCTTGCGTGTGGGCAGCATCGTCGCCCTGTTCCTGAGTCAGTATCACCTCAGACTGATAGAGGTTGACTTGAGTCATGGCATAAACTGGCAATGCGAACAGTCCCATCACCAATAAAACAAACTTGCGCATAGTGTTACCACTCTGGATTTATTGAGAAACAAGATAATAAGCAACTCTCTCTTTGCTAGCAACAAAGGGGCGCCCCAAAACGGTTAGAATTTAAACTCTACTGAGTTCACGCTTAATAGCGTCGCATTGCATTGACGACTCGCGCTGTGTCCACCATCGCTCATAACTCTGGTTTTTCTGAGTAACAATCCCATCAATATTTGATCTAATTGGCATTGCAAACGATTGCCAAAGTGATAGAATCCCGCGAATTTTGTTTTACAGTCAGGGAAAACTCATATGAAAAATGCGATTCAGGGCGCGCAGATGCTGTTTGTCGCCTTCGGAGCCTTGGTACTGGTCCCGCTTCTTACCGGTCTCGACCCAAGTGTTGCGCTGTTCGGCGCTGGTGTCGGCACTCTCCTCTTCCAATTCATTACTCGTCGCTCTGTTCCCATTTTCCTTGCCTCTTCTTTCGCGTTTATTGCTCCCATCATGTTCGGTGTTCAAAACTGGGGGGTTCCGGCCACAATGGGCGGCCTGATGGCAGCCGGTGTGGTGTATGTCATTTTAGGTGCGGTCATCAAAGTGCGCGGAGTCGGCTTTATCCATAAGCTGCTGCCACCTGTGGTCGTGGGTCCGGTTATTATGGTGATCGGCCTGGGTTTGGCTCCCGCTGCGGTGAACATGGCGCTGGGTAAAACGGGCGATGGCGCAGTTCAACTGATAGACGCCAACGCCGCACTCTGGATTTCCGGCATCTCTTTGCTGGTGACGGTCGGCATCAGCGTGTTCGCGAAAGGTTTCTTAAAGCTACTGCCCATTTGTGGCGGTATTCTGGCCGGTTACGCCACCAGCCTGTACTTTGGTGTGGTTGACTTTAATCCGGTCCAGCAAAGCGCCTGGCTATCCCTGCCAAACTTTACCTTCCCGGAATTCAACATCAATGCGATTCTGTTTATGATTCCGGTAGCGATTGCCCCCGCCGTGGAACACGTGGGTGATATGCTGGCGATCTCAAACGTTACCGGCAAAGACTACCTCAAAAAGCCAGGCTTACACCGCACCATCACTGGTGACGGCGTTGCCACCATGGCCGCCTCTCTACTTGGTGCACCACCAAACACCACCTACAGCGAGGTGACGGGCGCAGTGATGCTGACGAAAGCCTTCAATCCAGTCATCATGACCTGGGCAGCCATCACCGCCATTGTCCTCGCATTGGTCGGCAAACTGGGCGCGGTACTACAAACCATCCCTGTGCCTGTCATGGGCGGGATCATGATCCTTCTGTTTGGCTCGATTGCGACCGTCGGTCTGAATACTCTGATCAAAAATCAGGTAGACCTGCATAAATCCCGTAATCTGGTGATTGTCGCTGTGACTCTGGTCTTTGGCATCGGCGGCATGGCTTTCGGTATTGGTGACTTTAGCCTGCAAGGCGTCAGCCTGTGTGGCATCGTGGCGATTGTACTCAACCTGGTCCTGCCGAATGATCTGGGGGAGAACCACGTTGTAGACAATGCGCAGATGGAAGAAGACGAAGTCAAATCTGCCTGATTCTGATTAAAAGCGGCCTTTACGGCCGCTTTTTTGTCTGACAACTACTCTTGGCACAAACAGGCAAATTCTGCCCGCGTCAGCTTAGCGAGATCCTGAGGTGCCAGTTCGATTTCCAGCCCTCGTTTGCCGGCACTGACACAGATTGTCTCTTGCTCAAGCGCACTGTCATGAATGAACGTCGGTAAGGCTTTTTTCTGACCAAGTGGGCTAATCCCGCCGACCACATAACCTGTCGTCTTCTGCGCGATTTCCGGGTCAGCCATCTCCGCTTTCTTCCCTTTCGCGGCTTTCGCCGCCAGTTTAAGGTTAAGCATCTGGTCGACCGGTATCACTGCCACCGCCAAATTCTTCGCCTCGCCGTTGAGCGCAAACAACAAGGTCTTAAATACTTGCCTGGGATCCTGCCCAAGGACTTCGGCTGCCTCCAGACCGTAGCTCTGGGCGCGAGGATCGTGTTCATACTGATGGATGGTGTGGGCCACTTTCTTTTTCTTGGCCAGATTGATCGCTGGGGTCATTTTCTATCCTTACCCATCAGGATAACCAGCTGTCAGGCAACTAACTATAGTGATGAGTATTAAATC
>NZ_BATJ01000002.1 GCF_000467125.1 Vibrio proteolyticus NBRC 13287
GCGACGTTTTCCCAACGCATCTCTCAAGTGCGGAGCGCATCATAGCAAACTCGCCCAAGCTGTAAAGAGTTTTCTTATGTTTTTGAATTGAATGCTGTCTTTTTGGGCAAAGATGACAGTTATTACCCATTTGATGCTGATAATCCCGAGAAAGTGACACTCATAACACTTTCTTTTCTAAGATTTACATTCCTTGACGTTCAAATACACTTCGAGTGATTACAATAGATCTCAGTGATAGTTACAGAAGCAAATGTATGAACAACAAAACAATTATCGGGGCTCTGCTGCTGGCAATGTCATTCAGTGCTCCTTCTGTCTCCGCTAACGGACCGGGGCGCTCGCCGGCCGTCACGGTGATTACCGAACTGGTTCAGACCCATAAAGTTTCTCAATCTCTTTCTCTGGTGGGCAAGCTCGAAGCCGAAGAGTCGGTCATGATTTCGTCAGAGGTGTCTGGCAAGGTGGACAAAATTGCCGTGAGCGCCAATCAGGAAGTGACGAAAGACCAGCTACTGATTCGCCTTGATGACGATAAAGCCAAAGCGGCTCTGACTGAAGCCGAAGCTTATCTGAAAGATGAGCAGCGCAAACTGCGTGAATTTGAACGTCTGGTGAAGCGCAACGCGATCACACAGACGGAAATTGATGCTCAAAAGTCGAGCGTAACAATCGCGCAGGCGCGGCTGGATGCCGCAAAAGCCAATTTGAAAGACATGCACATCAGTGCGCCATTTGACGGTACGGTGGGGTTTATTGACTTCAGCCGTGGTCGATTGGTCAGTGCCGGTGATGATTTACTGACCTTGGATGATCTTTCTGTGATGCAACTGGACTTGCAGATCCCAGAGCGTTATCTGGCGATGATCAGCAAAGGCATGCTCGTCAAAGCCAAGACCGCCGCTTGGGGCGAACGGACATTTGAAGGGGAAGTGGTGGGCGTTGATTCACGCATCAACCGTGAAACGCTCAATCTGCGTGTGCGAATCCATTTTGATAACAGCGAGCGCCGCCTTAAGCCCGGCATGCTGATGTCGGCGAGCATGGCGTTTCCGGCGATCGAAGCGCCGATCATTCCGGTTCAGGCGTTGGAGTATTCCGGCACCAAACGTTACGTCTATGTGATTGGCGACGATAACAAAGCGGTCCGTACCGAAGTCTTCCTTGGTGCGCGGATTGACAATCAGGTGGTGATTGAAAAGGGATTGGCCATCGGTCAGAAGATTGTAGTACAGGGCATCGTTAATATGCGTGACGGGGTGACTGTCAGTGAACTGGGTAGCGATGGCAAACCTAAGCAGAAGGATAACGGCTGATGTGGTTATCGGATGTCTCTGTTAAGCGCCCGGTAGCGGCGGTGGTTCTGAGTCTGTTGCTGTGTGTGTTCGGTATCGTGTCGTTCAATAAACTGGCGGTACGGGAAATGCCGGACATTGAAAGTCCGGTGGTGTCGATTTCAACGCGCTATGAAGGCGCATCGGCCACCATCATCGAAAGCCAGATCACTTCGGTACTGGAAGACCAGCTGTCCGGGATCAGCGGAATTGATGAAATCACCTCAGTGACTCGCAACAGCATGTCGCGCATCACCATCACTTTTGAGCTCGGCTATGACCTCAACACCGGTGTCAGTGATGTACGTGACGCGGTTGCGCGCGCGCAACGTGCACTGCCGGATGAAGCCGATGACCCTCTGGTGTTTAAAAATAACGGCTCCGGTGAAGCGTCGCTCTACATCAACCTCAGTTCTTCCGAGATGGACCGCACCCAGTTGACCGATTATGTCGAACGGGTGCTGATTGACCGATTCAGCCTGATCTCCGGGGTCAGTTCGGTGGATGTGTCCGGGGGACTCTACAAAGTCATGTATGTGCGCCTAAAACCCGAGTTGATGGCCGGACGCGGCGTAACCACGTCAGACATCACATCGGCGCTGCGCAACGAAAATATTGAAAGCCCGGGGGGCGAAGTGCGCAACGATTCGATCGTGATGTCTGTGCGCACCGCCCGGGCCTACACTCAACCAGAAGACTTTGACTATCTGGTGGTCAAGCGTGCCAGCGATGGCAGTCCGGTCTATCTGAAAGACGTGGCCGATGTGTTTATCGGTGCTGAGAACGAAAACTCGACGTTTAAAAGCGATGGCGTGGTGAACGTCAGCATGGGGATCGTTCCACAATCTGATGCCAACCCGCTAGAAGTGGCAGACCGGGTGCATCAGGAAGTCGATAAAGTGCAGAAGTTCCTACCGGAAGGCACGCGCTTAGCGATCGATTACGACTCTACTGTGTTTATTGAGCGCTCGATCGCGGAAGTCTACAGTACGCTGTTTATCACTGGCGGCCTGGTGATTCTGGTGCTGTACATTTTTATCGGTCAGGCGCGGGCAACGCTGATCCCAGCGGTGACTGTACCAGTGTCACTGATTTCAGCCTTCATGGCGGCGTACTACTTTGGTTTTTCGATTAACCTCATTACCTTGATGGCGCTGATCCTGTCGATAGGCTTGGTGGTGGACGACGCCATCGTGGTGGTCGAGAACATTTATCACCATATTGAGCGGGGCGAAAAGCCGCTGCTGGCCGCGTATAAAGGTACGCGTGAAGTGGGGTTTGCGGTGGTTGCTACCACTCTGGTTCTGGTGATGGTGTTCCTGCCGATCTCCTTTATGGATGGCATGGTTGGCTTGCTGTTCACCGAGTTTTCCGTCTTGCTGGCCATGGCGGTGATTTTTTCCTCATTGATCGCGCTGACCCTGACCCCGGTGCTGGGAAGTAAAATTCTTCAGGCCAACGTGAAACCGAACCGTTTCAACCAGGTGGTCGATCGCCTGTTTGCTCGTCTGGAGTCTGGCTATCGCTCACTACTGAAACGCGCCCTGCAATGGAAATGGGCGGCACCAGTTGTGATCCTGGCCTGTATTGGCGGCAGCTATCTGTTGATGGATCGGGTGCCGGCTCAGCTCACTCCGTCGGAAGATCGTGGAGTGGTGTTTGCTTTCGTCCGCGGCGCCGATGCGACCAGTTATAACCGGATGTCGGCCAATATGGACTTGGTCGAAGAACGTCTGATGCCACTGCTGGGGCAAGGGTTTCTTAAGTCGTTCAGCATTCAGTCACCAGCGTTTGGCGGAAATGCGGGCGATCAGACCGGCTTTGTGATCATGATACTGGAGGATTGGAACGACCGGACGGTGACGGCGCAGCAGGCGCTCGGGCAGGTGCGAAAAGCGCTGGCGGGTATTCCGGACGTTCGGGTGTTTCCGTTTATGCCGGGATTTCGCGGCGGCTCTAGTGAGCCAGTGCAATTTGTGCTCGGTGGTTCGGATTACGCTGAGCTGAAAAAATGGGCTGAAATCCTTGAACTGGAAGCGGAAAATTCGCCTTTCATGGAAGGGGCGGACATAGATTATTCAGAGAAGACACCGGAGCTGGTGGTGAGCGTCGATCGCCAACGCGCAGCAGAGCTTGGTATCAGTGTGGCGGATATTTCGGATACCCTGGAAATCATGTTGGGCGGCAAAAGTGAAACCACTTATGTTGAGCGGGGGGAAGAGTATGATGTGTACCTGCGCGGCGATGAGAACAGCTTTAACAACGCGGCGGATCTGAGTCAGATCTACATGCGCACCGCATCCGGCGATCTGGTTACGTTGGATACGGTGACCAAAATTGAAGAGGTGGCGTCGTCGATAAAGTTGTCGCATTACAATAAGCAGAAAGCAATTACCGTGACCGCCAACCTGTCCAACGGTTACACGCTGGGTCAGGCGCTGGATTTCCTCGACGCGAAAGCCATCGAAATGCTGCCGAGTGATATCTCGGTGAGCTACTCCGGTGAATCGAAGGACTTTAGAGAGAACCAGTCGAGTGTCGCGGTGGTGTTTGCACTGGCGTTGCTGGTGGCGTACCTGGTACTGGCGGCTCAGTTTGAGAGCTTTATCAACCCGCTGGTGGTGATGTTCACGGTGCCAATGGGGGTGTTTGGTGGGTTCCTTGGCCTATTTGTCATGGGGCAGGGGATGAACATCTACAGTCAGATCGGTATGATCATGCTGATCGGGATGGTGACCAAAAACGGCATCCTGATCGTGGAGTTTGCTAACCAGTTACGTGACCGGGGTATCGAGTTCGAAAAAGCCATCATTGATGCGGCGTCACGCCGTCTGCGTCCGATTTTGATGACCGCTTTTACCACTCTGGCTGGCTCGGTCCCGTTAATCTTATCCAGTGGGGCCGGTTATGAAAGCCGGGTAGCGGTGGGTACGGTGATCTTCTTCGGCATGGGATTTGCCACTCTGGTAACGCTGTTTGTGATTCCGTCGATGTACCGTTTGATTTCGGCCTCAACACAAGCGCCAGGCCATGTGGAAGCGGAGCTGAATAAAGAGCTGAGTCACGATGTGAAAACCCGCAGCATTCATTAAGCGGGATGTGAACAGGGCGCCAGTTGGCGCCCTGTTTTATTTCCTGAATTAACTGTAAGTGACGCTATAGCGGGTCGGTTTGTGGTTCATGGCCAACACCAGATTGAGTGCAATGGCGCCCAGAATAGACAAACCAATGGTCTCTGGCGTGACGAAGAAGCAGGAGGCGATCAGGATCATCGCGTCGATCACCATCTGGCTTTTGCCGACCGAAACACCGAACTTATCTTGTATAAACAGGCACAGGACGTTAAAACCACCAAGACTGGAGCGGTGGCGAAACAAGATCAGCATGCCCAGCCCCATCAGTAGACCACCGGCAATGGCGCAGTAGAGCTCGTTAATCCGCTCAAGCGAAATCACCAGATACAGATGATCGGCAAAAATCGATACCAACGCGCCTGACATCGCACTGTTGATCGCAAAACGGGCGCCGAAACGTTTCCAGGCCAGCAGGTAAAACGGGCTGTTGGCGAGAAAATACAGAGTGCCGAATGTCCAAGGAACAAATTGACTGACAAGCAGTGCCAGCCCCGTCGTGCCGCCTGTTAGCAGCTGAGCTTGTTGGAGAAAAAAGACCCCCTGAGCCACCAAAAAGGTACCAGTCAGGATGGCTATCCAGTCTTCTTTGCGGGAATGTTTTTCCATTAATTTATATACGACCTTATCAACAGAGGCGAGCATACTATTGAAAAGAGTGCGTTTTCGGTAGCTAGCGAGCAAAAATTAAGGTAAACCTATGTAATTATCGTTTTACAGGGTGTAAAGGATAAAATTGACACTGGTTTGAGTGCACACAGGTCTTGTGCCAACATCATGACAAACCTTGTCAGCTATTATGAAAAAACTGCATGGCAAAAAATGTAATTTTCTCTTTATGAGCTAGATCAAATTATGTAGAATGCGCGCCATTAGCTTGATGCAAACGTTTGCGCAGCTATAAGTGCGTAGATTGTTAGGGTCAAAAGTCAGTTTTTTTGCAACTTTAAGTCTTAATCTGAGTCAGGAGATACAGATGCTAAAGCGTGATATGAACATCGCTGATTACGATGCGGAACTGTTCGCAGCCATCCAGGAAGAAACACTTCGCCAGGAAGAACACATTGAACTGATCGCTTCTGAAAACTACACCAGTCCGCGTGTAATGGAAGCGCAAGGTTCTCAGCTAACCAATAAATACGCGGAAGGTTACCCAGGCAAGCGTTACTACGGCGGTTGTGAGTATGTTGATAAAGCAGAAGCTCTGGCGATTGAGCGTGCATGTCAGCTGTTTAACTGTGAATATGCGAACGTACAGCCACACTCTGGCTCCCAGGCTAACAGCGCGGTCTACATGGCTTTGCTGAATCCGGGCGACACCGTATTGGGTATGAGTCTGGCACACGGTGGACACCTGACTCACGGTTCTCCGGTTAACTTCTCGGGTAAGCACTACAACGTGATTCCTTACGGTATCGACGAAGCAGGTCAAATCAATTACGACGAGATGGAAGCGCTGGCACTGGAGCACAAACCTAAGATGATCATCGGTGGTTTCTCTGCCTACTCTCAAATCGTTGACTGGAAACGCATGCGTGAAATCGCAGATAAAGTTGACGCGTACCTGTTCGTGGATATGGCGCACGTTGCAGGCCTGATTGCGGCTGGCGTTTACCCGACGCCTGTGCCTCATGCACACGTGGTAACGACGACGACGCACAAAACACTGGCGGGGCCACGCGGTGGTCTGATCCTGTCCAATGCTGGTGAAGACATGTACAAGAAACTGAACTCGGCGGTATTCCCGGGTGGCCAGGGTGGTCCTTTGATGCATGTTATCGCGGGTAAGGCCGTGGCGTTCAAAGAAGCGATGGAACCAGAATTCAAAGCGTACCAGGCTCGTGTCGTGCAAAATGCCAAAGCCATGGTGGCTCAGTTCCAGGAACGCGGTTACAAGATTGTGTCAAACGGTACTGAAAACCACTTGTTCCTGGTTGACCTGATTGATAAGAACATCACAGGTAAAGATGCAGACGCCGCGCTGGGCGCCGCGAACATCACGGTGAACAAGAACTCTGTGCCTAACGATCCACGTAGCCCGTTTGTCACGTCTGGTATCCGTGTTGGTACGCCGGCAATCACGCGCCGCGGGTTCACTGACGATGATGCCAAAGAACTGGCTAACTGGATGTGTGATGTTCTAGATAACATTGATAACCCAGAAGTGATCGAAGCCACGAAAGCTAAAGTACTTGAGATCTGTCAGCGTTTGCCGGTTTACGCGTAATCCGCAATCGCATTTAAAAAGGCTCCATTACGGAGCCTTTTTTGTGCGTGATGTCCACTCGCCAGCCTGAAACCGGCGTTGGAAGGTTATTTCGCAATGCTGAGCAATGTGCCCGACTTACATTTGAACGAGTAGTATTTGCTGCTCTCGTTAAACTTGCCCAGACCTTCGCCATCGCAGTAATCGATGTTGATGTCACGCATGGTTTCCAAGGTACTTTCGCTGGTCAGCGCAAACTTAGAGCCGTCTGAACAGACGATGCGCACACGGCCATCATCACTGACTGAGTAGATGTCGACTTCGGTGTTGCAAAGTTCAAAAGAGGCTTCACGGTAGTTGTCTTGCTGAGTATTCGAGGCACAGCCGACAGTAAATGCCGCTGCGACCAGAGCAAAGATTCCGAGCTTTTTCATTGTGTTTTCCTTAGCCAAGTCTCAAAGGATGAGCGTGGTGTTTCTTATTGATTGTGGCTTAGCCTATATAACTCGGCTGCCAGATTCAAGCGACTATAAAACATTTATCATACGAAGACAGTTCGTTTCAGTGAGGTGTTGTCAGGCCTGAAACAAAAAAGCCGATGCAGAGCACCGGCTTTTGAATTTTGAGAGGAGAGGCGTTACTTCACTTCCATCCCTTTGGCTTGCAGGTCTGCGTGGTAAGACGAACGCACAAACGGACCACATGCCGCGTGGGTAAAACCAAGCTCCAACGCGATCTCTTTCAGCTCTTCGAACTCTGCTGGTGGTACGTAGCGTTCAACCGGCAGGTGGTGGCGACTTGGTGCGAGATACTGACCCAGTGTCAGCATGGTCACGCCGTGGGCGCGCAGATCTTTCAATACTTCGACGATCTCTTCTTTGGTTTCACCAAGACCCATCATCAGGCCCGATTTGGTCGGAACCCCCGGGTGCTGTTCTTTGAATTTCTTCAGTAACTCAAGCGACCATTTGTAGTTCGCACCAGGGCGAGCTTTACGGTACAGACGCGGCGCCGTTTCCAGGTTATGGTTGAACACATCTGGCGGGTTGTCTTTCATCAGATCAAGCGCCACATCCATCCGACCACGGAAATCCGGGACCAGCGTTTCGATACGAATTTCTGGGTTCAGTGCGCGGATTTCGCGGTTGCAGTCCGCAAAGTGCTGAGCTCCGCCATCACGTAAGTCATCGCGATCGACAGAGGTGATCACCACGTATTTCAGTTTCATATCTTTAATGGTTTGAGCCAGTTTGGTTGGCTCTTCCGCTTCCGGTGGAAGAGGGCGACCATGAGCAACATCGCAGAATGGGCAGCGGCGGGTACAGATCGCACCCAGAATCATAAAGGTCGCAGTACCGTGATTGAAACACTCAGCCAGGTTTGGACAGGAGGCTTCTTCACATACCGAGTGCAGGTTATTTTTGCGCATCGCTGCTTTGATGTCCTGAATACGCTGGCTGTCTGCAGGCAGTTTGATTTTCATCCATTCCGGTTTGCGCAGCACTTCTTTTTGCTCCGCTGGCATGTTTTTAACAGGAATTAATGCCATTTTGTCGGCGTCACGGTACTTAACGCCTTTTTCCATTTGGATTGGTTTGCTCATGCTTTCTTACCTATTAAAGGTGCTTCTGTGCTGAAATCGACTTGTTTGTAGTCAAGCAACTTCACTAATTCTTCGACAAGTTGTTCTGCGACAACATTGACCTGATCAGGGCCGCCTAACTGGCTGACCTGGGCCATTTCCATACCGGCATAACCACACGGATTAATGCGCATAAACGGCGACAAATCCATGTTGATGTTGAGCGCCAGACCATGGAAAGAGCAGCCACGGCGAATCCGCAGTCCGAGGGAGCAGATTTTTCTCCCGTCGACATACACACCCGGTGCATCGGGGCGGGCAGCTGATTCGATATTGTAAGCGTTCAGGGTATTGATGACGAGGTTCTCTATATGAGTAACGAGATCCCGCACGCCCATTTTTTTACGGCGTAGGTTAATCATGAAGTAAGCGACTAACTGACCCGGGCCATGGTAGGTAACCTGGCCACCGCGATCGCTTTGAATAACAGGAATATCACCCGTGTTCAGCAGGTGTTCGGCTTTACCGGCCTGGCCTTGAGTAAAGACCGGGTTATGCTCCACCAGCCAGACTTCATCGTTGGTCTGCTCGGTGCGAGTATCGGTAAATTCATGCATAGCTTGCCACACCGGCTCGTAATCACGCTTACCCAGCATTCTTACGACGAGCTGATTATCCATGTTGACTCCCGTCAGCGCTTAATAAAGTGTTTGGATTATAAACTTCTTCGCGTGCAGGGACTACACACAAATAACAGTTTTTTAACCTCAAAAAACTTAATGTTTATTTATCTTGTTGATAAATAAAAAGAAAGCAGCAAAGTGCTGCTTTCAAAAAAAGTTTAATCAATCAAATAATTACAGAACCATGCGCACGATTTCGATTTCGCCCAGCTCTTTGTAGAGGATTTCAACCTGTTCGATTGAGGTCGCGGTGATGTTCACCGACACTGAGTGATAGTTGCCTTTTGCGCTTGGTTTCACGGTCGGGCTGTAATCACCTGGAGCATGGCGCTGAATCACTTCCAGAACCAGTTCAGGCAGTTCTGGCTTCGCATGGCCCATCACCTTGTAAGTAAACGAACAAGGGAACTCAAGCAAGTCTTTCAGTTTGGCGTCTGAGTTAATGGTTAGCATAAGGGACACTCCAAGTTGAGAATTCTGTCGGTGCGCAATAGTAATGACTATTGGACCATATCTCAAGTTTATATAAAGGGCGCGCGACAGACAAAAAGAAAGCCGCCTAGATGGCGGCTTTCGACAATCGAAGGGAGGATTAGAACAAGCTATTGAATAGCATGACAATGTAATCCCACAAACGGCTGAACAAGCTGCCTTGGTTCACGTCTTCAAGGGCCAGCAGCGGATATTTCGCTACGTCTTTACCGTCCAATTGATAGTAAAGTGTGCCAACAACGTCACCTTTCATAATTGGGGCTTCCAGCTGTTTTTCAAGGACGAAGCTGGCTTTCAGATCTTTTGCCTGGCCGCGAGGCAGAGTGACATACGTGTCTTCGTTCACGCCTAGCGCGACTTTGTCTTTGTCGCCCATCCAGACTTTTTCTTCAACAAACGTCTGACCCGCTTTATGGGGGGCCACTGTTTCGTAGAAGCGGAAACCGTAGCTCAACAGCTTTTTACTTTCCGCTTTACGGGCATTGGCGCTTTTGGTGCCCATCACGACAGCGACCAGACGCATCTGACCTTCGGTCGCCGAGCTGACCAAGTTGTAGCCTGCACCGCTGGTGTGGCCGGTTTTAATGCCGTCAACGTTCATGCTTTTATCCCACAGCAGACCGTTCCGGTTGTACTGTGTGATGCCGTTGTAGGTGAATTTCTTCTCTGAGTAAATGCGGTATTCTTCAGGCACGTCGTGGATCAGGGCACGACCCAGCAGCGCCATGTCGTATGGCGTGGAGTAGAGGTCGTCGTTGTCCAGGCCGTGAACATTGGCGAAATGGGAATTTTTCATGCCGATCGATTTCGCCCAGGCGTTCATCAGTTCCACAAACGCGTCTTCAGAGCCGGCAACGTGCTCGGCCATCGCCACACACGCGTCATTACCTGATTGGATGATGATGCCTTTGTTCAGGTCTTTAACTTTAACCGTGGTCCCCACTTCGATGAACATCTTGGAGGAATCTGGAAAGTTTTTGGCCCAGGCATTTTTACTGATGGTGACATCGTCTTCAGGTGAGACATTGCCACTTTTGATTTCCTGACCGATGACGTAACTGGTCATCATTTTGGTCAGACTGGCCGGGTGCATTTTGGTGTTGGCGTTTTGTTCCGCCAAGACCTTGCCCGAGTTGTAGTCCATCAGAACGTAGCCTTTCGCCGCGATTTGAGGCGCATCAGGAACGACACTAGGGGCAGCGTAAGCCGCGGAAGCGAAAGTTGCAGAGAGTGCAACAGTAGACGCAAGAACTGGTTTTAGAAGAGTTGTTTTTTTCATGATGAATGCAAGTTTTCTTTTACTGTCCATATCTTAACAGAAACAATCTCTCAAACCAGTGCAGGTTTAAACCGACACTGGATTGAGGACTATTGGGTTGCTGTCTGCTTTTTGATAAACGCGGTCGAATAGCCGAGCACTTTAACCTTTTCAAGGGTTTCCTGAGTCAGGGAATAGTCAGCAAACGGGCCGAGAAACACTCGGTGCACGTCACTTTCACTGCTGACAAAACTGTCCACAGATAACTTCTGACCAAGATCCTGGGCTAAAGTTCGCGAGCGATCCGCAAATTTTGACGACGCGACCTGAATCAGATACCCCTGAAAGGCCGCTGCTTTGCTTTTCGCGCTGGCTTTGTCGACGTTGATCACCTGAATTTCGACATTAGCGGTGCCGGTTTTGATGACGTCGAGTTTGGCCGCAGCGGCGTAGCTAAGATCTATGATCCGTCCTTGATGGAAAGGGCCACGATCGTTCACGCGTACCACCGCGCTTTTGCCGTTGTCGAGATTGGTCACTTTGACATAGCTTGGCAGTGGCAGGGTTTTGTGTGCCGCGGTCATGGAATACATGTCGTAGATTTCGCCATTGGATGTCAGGTGGCCGTGGAATTTCTTTCCATACCAAGAGGCTTTGCCTTTTTCGCTAAAGCCCGAGGTGTTTTTGACGATCTGGTAATCTTCACCGCGCAGTGAATAATTTTTGTTGCCACCGAGACTGTAAGGTTCGAATTGCGGCTGGGCATCTTCAATATGGTCAACCGATATCGGCTCGTTAGGAGCTACATCGTCGTCGATATCGTAACGTCCTCCCGGAGTAGAGGAACAACCGGCCAAAATGGCAGCTAAGCTGGCAAAAGCCAGAAGATGTCTGATTTGCATGTATTTACGTCGCCTTTGAAAACGCTTTTCTGTGGGTATGAATTGACATCAGGATGCCAAAACCCGCCATCAGAGTAACCATGGATGTACCGCCGTAACTGATCAGGGGCAGGGGTACGCCTACAACCGGCAAAATGCCGCTTACCATGCCAATGTTTACAAACACATAAACAAAGAAGCTCAGTACAATACTGCCTGCCATCATTCGGCCAAACGCGGTTTGCGCGTTGCTGGCCAGATACAGGCCACGACCTATGATGAACAGATAAATACTCAGCAGGGCAAGAATGCCTATCATGCCCCATTCTTCCGCAATGACTGCAAAAATAAAGTCAGTATGTCGCTCTGGCAAGAATTCCAGTTGCGATTGCGTACCTTGTAACCAGCCCTTGCCGGAAACACCGCCTGAACCGATCGCAATTTTACTCTGGATGATGTGGTAGCCTGCACCGAGTGGATCCGATTCAGGGTTAAACAGCGTTCGTACCCGGGTTTTCTGGTATTCGCGCATCAGGAAGAACCACAAAATCGGGATAAAACCACCGACTGCGAGCGCCGCGGCGGTGATGATACGCCAACTGATGCCCGCCAGGAACACAACAAAAATACCGGATGCGGCGATCAGAATCGACGTCCCCAGATCCGGCTGTTTGGCGATCAGTATGGTTGGAACGAACACCATTACCAGGGAGAGCACCAGCGTTTGCAATGTGGGGGGGAGTGAGCGCTTACCGATAAAGCGCGCGACCATCAGTGGCACCGCCAGTTTAAGAAATTCTGATGGCTGGAAGCGAACAAAGCCAAGGTTGAGCCAGCGCTGTGCCCCTTTGGAGATTTCACCGAACAACAGTACACACACCAGCAGCACGACACCGACAAAAAACATCACGGGAGCGACCGATTCATAGGTTCGCGGCGGAATTTGCGCCAGCAGCAGCATCACGCCCATCGCCAGCGCCATACGCATCGCCTGGCGATCCATCATCGCCAGATTTTGTCCACTGGCACTGTACATCACAACCAGGCCAAAACCCATCAGCAGTAATATGCCCAGCAATAATGGGAGATCGATATGAAAACGCTCAAACAGGGCGCGGTTCTGCCCGGTAGATGGATCGAATTCCATTATTTTTCAGCCTCTTGTTCGCCGAGTACGACCCGGTCAAAGATTTTGCGTGCCACTGGTCCACCGTTACTGGAGCCGCCACCGGCATTTTCCAGCACGATGGTGGTAATGACTTTCGGGTCGTCTACCGGAGCAAAACCGGTAAACAGCGCGTGATCGCGCAGGTGTTCCGCC
Organism: Vibrio proteolyticus NBRC 13287; assembly: GCF_000467125.1. Classification (GTDB taxonomy): domain Bacteria; phylum Pseudomonadota; class Gammaproteobacteria; order Enterobacterales; family Vibrionaceae; genus Vibrio; species Vibrio proteolyticus. The sequence goes on from NZ_BATJ01000002.1 coordinate 12,889, forward strand.
AGTTCTTCGGCGTTGTATTCTTCATTTTCACCCAGGCCAAAGACCTGAGCGGTGCCAGATTTACCGGCGGTGACGTAGTCCATCTGAGTGAACGACCGTCGAGCCGTGCCGCGTTTACCATGGTTGACCAGACGCATGCCGTTGATGGCAATATCCCAGTACTTTTCAGGCACACCAGTGATCGGTGGGTATGTGTCCACTTCAGTTGTTTTACGTGTGTCAAAGCTCTGGCCATTTTCGATCGTAGCGCGCAGCAGATGCGGTGCCACCACCTTGCCGTGTTTGACCAGGACTGATGTAGCTTTGGCTATCTGCATCGGTGTGGCCGTCCAGTAGCCCTGACCGATCCCGACCGGAATGGTGTCGCCCTGATACCAAGGCTGGCGGTGACGCGCCATTTTCCACTCGCGTGTCGGCATGTTGGCTTTGCTTTCTTCGTAAATATCGATGCCGGTGTAATCACCGAAACCAAACGCCATCATCCAGTTGGAAATGCGGTCGATGCCCATGTCATAAGCGACCTGATAGAAGAAGGTGTCCACCGACTCTTCAATCGACTTGGTGATATCCACACGGCCATGTCCCCAGCGTAACCAGTCACGAAATGGTTTGGTTTTCGAGTTTGGAATACGCCAGTAGCCCGGGTCGTTGCGTGTGGTGAACGGTGTGATGACCCCTTCCTGCAACGCGGCTACCGCCATAAAGGGTTTGATGGTTGACGCTGGAGGGTAGATCCCCAGCGTGGCACGATTGACCAAAGGGCGGTTTTTGTCGTTCAGTAAGTCGCTGTACGCCTTACCGGAGATGCCATGCACAAACGCATTGGGATCGTAACTCGGGCTGGACACCATCGCCAGAACGCCATTGTCGCTGGGGTCAAGTACCACGGCGCTGCCGCGTCGGCCGTCAAGCAGGTTGTGCACAAACATCTGGATATTGATGTCAATGTTCAGCACGATGTCTTTGCCAGGCTCTGGTGGCACGTATTTCAGGGTCCGGATCACTCGGCCTCGGCTGTTGACTTCCACTTCCTGATACCCGGCCGTGCCGTGCAGCATGTCCTCGTAGTAGCGTTCAATCCCAAGTTTGCCGATGTCGCGCGTTGCCTGATAGTTGGCCGCTTTTTCTTCGCGAGTCAAACGTTCCAGGTCGCGGTCATTGATGCGCGAGACATATCCGAGAACGTGCGTGAGCATTTCACCAAAAGGGTAGTAGCGTTTAAGGCTGGCACTGACGGACACACCAGGGAAATTGTGTTGTTGTACCGAAAAGCGGGCGACCTGATCTTCACTCAGTTGGGTCAGCAGGGGGACCGAGTTGAAACGTCGTGTCTGACGGCGTTCACGCTCAAAGCGCTCGATCTGCTCAGGGGTGATCTCGACAATTTGTTGCAGACGAGCAATGGTGTCGTCCATGTCTTTGACTTTTTCCGGGATCACTTCGAGGCTGAATACCGGGCGGTTTTCCGCCAGAAGGACACCATTACGGTCATAGATCAGCCCACGGTTCGGGGCGATAGGCACGACTTTAATGCGGTTGTCGTTGGAACGGGTTTTGTAGTCCTGATACTGGTTGACCTGAATGTGATACAGGTTGGCGACCAGCAAGCCCACCAGCAGAATAATGCCCAGAAACGCCACTACAGCACGGCTTTTAAACAGCCGTGCTTCTTCCTGATAGTCACGAATTTTGCTACGTTTACGCAACATGGCTAACGGTTCTCAACGACAAGATTATTCTCTGTGATAAGGGTGATTTGCGGTAATACTCCAGGCTCGGTACAAGCTTTCCGCCATCACCACACGCACCAGAGGGTGGGGCAGCGTCAGCGGTGACAGGGACCAACTCTGGTCGGCTGCCGCTTTGCACGCCGGAGCCAAGCCTTCCGGACCGCCGATTAAAATCGATACGTCACGACCATCGAGTTTCCAGGCTTCCAATTGACCCGCCAGTTGTTCGGTATCCCAGCGTTTGCCCGGAATATCGAGAGTAACAATTCGATTGCCTTTTGGCACGGCGGCCAGCATCGCTTCGCCTTCTTTTTGCAAGATTCTTGCAATATCAGCGTTCTTGCCGCGTTTGCCTGCCGGCACTTCCACCAGTTCAAGCGGCATGTCGTGAGGAAAACGGCGTTTGTATTCCTGAAAACCTTCTTCGACCCACTTTGGCATTTTGGTGCCGACGGCAACCAGCTGTAACTTCATGCGCTAGCCCCACAGCTTCTCAAGCTGGTACAGTTCACGCTGATCTTCTTGCATAACGTGGACCATGGTAGTGCCCATGTCGACCACGACCCATTCGCCTTCTGCTTCGCCGTCAATGCCCAGAGGTTCTAATCCGGCTTTTTTCGCTTCGCTGGCTACGTGATCGGCAATCGAGGATACGTGTCTTTTTGACGTACCAGTACATACGATCATGTAGTCGGTCACGCTGGATTTTCCTTGTACATCCAGGGTGATGATGTCCTGAGCTTTCATGTCATCCGCTTTATCGGCCAAAAAGTCTCTCAGTTCTTCGCGTTGCAAGTTGTAATCCTCTGAAAATGAAATAGGGAAAATGTGATCGGGGAGTATATCACGCTTTTAGGCCGGTAAATCCAGCTTTACCTCCGGCAGGCACAATTGCACGCTTATCTGATGGATAAATGGCCAGGGTGAAATGTCGTACTGGGTTTTCGCCTGAATTTCAGCCGTCGCCAGAGTATGAATGCATTGGTGCAGAGCCGTAGGCGTCAGTCGGCTGAGTGCTGCCGAGTACAGTGGGCGTTTGGATTGCCAGACCCGGTGTTTATCAAACACCTGTGCCAGTGACATCTGAAACGTCTGACTTTTCATCGTTGCGAGCGTGATCAGTTCTTTTTGAATCGAACGGATCAGCACCACGGGCTCAATGCCTTCTGCCTCAAGCTGGCGCAGAATACGTTGGGCGCGGTTGGCTTTGCCTGCCAGCAAGGCATCCACCCAGTGAAACACCGTAAAGTGATTGTGGCGGCTGAGGGATTCTTCAAGACGGATCAGAGTCAACTGGCCGTCCGGGTAGAGCAGAGCGAGCTTTTCCAAGCTTTGCGCCAGAGCAAACAGATTACCTTCGTGCCACTGGGCCAGCATTTGAACCGCTTCCGGGTCGGGTTTGAGGCCCAACTGGCGGCAGCGTGTTTGCACAAATTGAGGTAAACGCTGGATATCCGGTGTCAGGCAGTTAACCCAGCAGCCTTGAGCACTGAGTGCCTTGAACCATTTCGCACTTTCCTGAGCCTTGGTCAGTTTACTGCCGACCAGTACCAGCAAGATGTCTGGATGCAGCATGTCCGCCAGCGAAACCAGCTCTTTGGCAGCGGCGGCGCCTGGTCCAGCGTCGCCAATTTCCAGCTCAATGATTTGCCTGGCGGAGAACAGACTGAGCGCCTGACAGCAGTCAAACACTTCATTCCAATCCAGGCTGGCGTCGACACTGAAACGGTGTCGCTCTTCAAAGCCCTGCGTTCTGGCTTTGTGTTGAATCGCACTGCGCGATTCCTGAATCAGTAACGGTTCGTTACCGAACAGCAGGTAGATACCGGACAGTTGTTTGTCCAGCTGCTCGGCCAGTCGGTCAGCGAAAATACGCATCCGGATCCCTTATTGCTCCGCTGCGTCATCGGTTGTTTGAGGTGTGCCGGCCGGTGTCTCGGCCGGGAAGTCACCCTCATAGGTTTTGACATCGTACTGCTCGTCGTACTGGTTGAGGTTGTCATTCGCCGGTAGGTTGCTGTCGTCCATCTGATGGTTCTGGATGTCCACTTTCAGGCGTGCCATCTGACGGATGATCTGTGATGCCGCCAATTTGCGCATTTCGTCCTCGATCATGTCACGCTCTACTGATTTTGCCAGTGCAGTCAGTGGGTTATCAAGATAACTGCGCGTTACACTGGTCGAGAAGGTTTTGGTGCCTACCTCGGGAATAGTGACTCGGTATGAGGTGCGGAAAGTCAGTTCTTTTTCCGCTGCGCGGGTGTTTTGATACAGAGACAAAGTACGTTCACCCACTCCTTCGTTGATCAGGTGCAGGTTCGGTACGTTTTCTGCTGGTGTCACGAGTTCGACGTCATTGATACGTAACTGGTTTTTCACCTGACGGGTAAAAACGCTGTACTGGTCGTAACTGGTGACTGACAAGGTACTCAACTCGTGAGGTACAGAATAGTCACCGCGCAAATGGAATCCACAAGCCGTCAGTAGGCTCGCTGTCGCAACAACACAAGTCAATTTGAAAGAGGAAACAGAAAATAGGCGCATGGGTTGATGGTTCTCAGTTATTGGAGTATTTATCTCAGGCCACTCACGTTGAATGAGCTGAGATAAATCAACAGGGCAGTGACCTGCCCTGTTTAAGGACTGCATAAATGCAAATTAGTTCGACTGAATCTTAGTTTGCAACGATATTCAGCAGTTTACCCGGAACGTAAATCACCTTACGAATGGTTTTGTCTTCGGTGAACTTAGTGACGTTCTCGTTGGTCAGACCCAACTCTTCAACCTGCTCTTTGCTGGCGTCAGCCGCTACGGTCAGCTTGGCACGCAACTTGCCGTTTACTTGTACAACGATGGTTTTTTCGTCTTCAACCAATGCTTGCTCATCAAACGTTGGCCATCGTGCGTTGTCGATGTCTGTTTCACCCAGCGCAGTCCATAGTTCGTATGAAATGTGCGGAGTGATAGGGTAAAGCATCGCAACGACAGCTTTGAGCGCTTCATCAAGGATCGCGCGATCTTGCGCCGATGCTTGAGGTGCTTTCGCGAGCTTGTTCATCAGCTCCATGATGGCTGCAATCGCAGTGTTAAAGGTTTGACGACGAGCGATATCGTCCGTCACTTTGGCGATGGTTTTGTGTACGTCACGACGCAACGCTTTCTGGTCGCCAGACAACGCAGAGGCATCAACGGTTTCTGTTGTACCTTTTGCCGTGTGCTCATTCACCAGTTTCCATACACGTTTCAGGAAGCGGTTAGCGCCTTCAACGCCAGACTCCTGCCATTCCAGAGTCATGTCTGCCGGTGATGCAAACATCATGAACAGGCGTACGGTGTCAGCGCCGTACTTGTCAACCATCTCTTGCGGGTCGATACCGTTATTTTTCGACTTAGACATTTTGATCATGCCTGAGTGTTCCACGTTGCGGCCCTGATTATCGATCGCTGAGGCGATACGACCTTTGCTGTCGCGTTCCACTTTCACATCGGTAGGGGCTACCCACTCTTTGGTGCCTTTCTCGTTGGTGTGGAAGAATGCGTCAGCCAGTACCATGCCTTGACAAAGCAGTTGCTTGAACGGTTCGTCAGAGGTCACGTAACCTGCGTCACGAAGCAATTTGTGGAAGAAGCGTGAGTACAGTAGGTGCATACAAGCGTGCTCGATACCACCGATGTACTGGTCTACTGGTAGCCAGTAGTTGGCTTTTTCTGGGTCTAGGATGTCGTCCGCTTGTGGTGAACAGTAGCGTGCGTAGTACCAAGAAGATTCCATGAACGTATCGAACGTATCGGTCTCACGTAGAGCTGGTTCGCCGTTGAAGGTGGTCTTCGCCCATTCTTTGTCGGCTTTGATTGGGCTGGTTACGCCGTCCATGACCACATCTTCAGGAAGAATCACTGGTAGTTGGTCAGCAGGTACTGGGTGAACTTCACCGTCTTCCGTGGTGACCATTGGGATTGGTGCGCCCCAGTAACGCTGACGAGATACACCCCAGTCACGTAGACGGAAGTTAACTGTCTTAGTGCCTTTGCCTTCTGCTTCTAACTTGGCAGCGATTGCATCGAATGCCGCTTGGAATTCCAGGCCGTCGAATTCACCAGAATCGAACAGCACACCTTTCTCAGTGTATGCCGCTTCCGAGATGTCTAGCTCGCTGCCGTCAACTGGCTTGATCACAGGCACGATGTCCAGGCCGTACTTAGTGGCGAACTCGAAGTCACGTTGGTCGTGCGCAGGTACTGCCATAACCGCGCCTGTGCCATAGTCCATCAGTACGAAGTTTGCTACGTAAACTGGCACTTCACGGCCGTTCAATGGATGAATAGCAGTAAGGCCAGTCGCCATACCTTTCTTCTCCATTGTTGCTAGTTCAGCTTCGGCTACTTTGGTGTTCTTACACTCTTCGATGAATGCCGCTAGTTCAGGGTTGCTCTCTGCTGCGATAGTCGCCAGTGGGTGGCCCGCCGCGATACCCACGTACGTCACACCCATTAGTGTGTCTGGACGTGTGGTGTACACTTCTAGGTCTTGCTGCCCCTTCACTTCGAACTTGAGTTCAACACCTTCAGAGCGACCGATCCAGTTGCGCTGCATGGTTTTGACCATTTCTGGCCAGCCATCCAGGTTATCCAGATCGTCCAGCAGTTCTTGAGCATACTCAGTGATTTTGATGAACCACTGTGGGATCTCTTTTTGTTCTACCGGCGTATCACAGCGCCAGCAACAGCCGTCTTCGACCTGTTCGTTAGCCAGAACGGTCTGATCGTTCGGACACCAGTTCACTGAAGATGTCTTCTTGTAAACCAGGCCTTTTTCGTACAGCTTGGTGAAGAACTCTTGTTCCCAGCGGTAGTATTCTGGAGTACAAGTAGCAAATTCACGATTCCAGTCGTAGCCAAAACCCAGCAGTTTCAGCTGGTTCTTCATGTATTCAATGTTTTCGTAAGTCCAAGGCGCCGGTGCCGTGTTGTTTTTTACGGCAGCATTTTCTGCCGGCAGACCAAACGCGTCCCAGCCAATAGGCTGCATCACGTTTTTGCCTTGCAGTCGTTGGAAGCGAGAGACGACGTCACCGATGGTGTAGTTGCGCACGTGACCCATGTGCAGTCGGCCACTTGGATATGGGAACATAGACAGACAGTAGAATTTTTCTTTATTTGGGTCTTCACTTACAACAAAGGTTTTGTTGTTTTCCCAGTGCTGTTGAACTTTTTGTTCAATATCTTGCGGGTTATATTGCTCTTGCATCGATGATGTCCGGTTATCTTGGATTTGTGAGTTCGGTTAGAACAGATACTAATAGATCGTCATAGAATACCTAAAGGCGCGGAGTACAACAACAGTTGTGTTAACGGGAGGTTCCTTATGCCAAAACGCAAGTCGGGCTATGAAGAGATGCTTGAAGATGTGGTTGAGACACTCAAGCACAGCCCGGAAGAGGTCAATCACGTCTTAGAGCAATCGGGAAAGGTGGTCGCAGCTGCGAATGACATGACCAAAGACGAGCTCGCGCTGATTTCGGCGTATGTGAAATCGGATCTGAAAGAGTTTGCTGACAGTTATGAAGAGGGCAAAAGTGGGCCGTTTTATCTGATGATTGCAGACTCCATCTGGCAGGGGTTGTTGGAAATTACCGATCGAACCAAAGTCGAGTGGGTAGAGCTGTTTGCCGACCTCGAGCATCAGGGATTGTATCAGGCCGGGGAGATGATTGGGCTCGGAGTGCTGGTATGTGAAAACTGCGGGCATCGCGTTGAGTACAATCATCCGACAGAAATTGTTCCGTGCATCAAATGCGGCAACACGGCGTTTAGTCGGCAGCCGCTCAAGCCATAAAAAAACAAGCCCCTGTCATGCAGGGGCTTGTTGTATGGTCAGTGTTTACGTCGGCTCAGCAGATAGCCGGCGATCAGGCTGAGTAGTGTCCACGCGTATAACGGCCAGCTGCCAACCAGGCGATACGGGGTTTGGCCGCTCGTTGATTCCAGTTCGGCTCGCAAAACGCCCGTCTCAAATTGTGGCAGTTGTGTGAGGACGTTGCCTTTGTAATCCGTCACCGCGGTCACGCCATTGTTGGTGGATCGAATCAAGGGTTTGCCCAGTTCCAGCGCGCGCATACGGGCGATCTCCATGTGCTGCAAAGGACCGATTGATCGCCCGAACCAAGCGTCGTTCGATAACGTCAGAATGAAATCCGTTTCGTCTGTCACATTTTGTCGGACCTGTTCATTGAAGATGATCTCGTAACACAGTGCCGGTGCCATGTGACGGCCATTGGCCACTATGTTTGGCTGCACAAACGCTCCGCGACTGAATGATGACATTGGCAGATTAAAGAACGGCGCCAGTGGGCGCAGGATGCGTTCAAATGGCACAAATTCACCGAACGGCAGCAGATGATGCTTGTGATAGCGTTCGGTCGGGTCATACTCATAATCGCCGTATGGCGTGCTGCCGAGCGACAGAATACTGTTGTAAAACTTTTTATTCTGACCCATGTTGACGACGCCGGTGACGATTGCGCTATGGTTGAGGCGTGCCGCTTCATCCAGGTTGCGTAAGTAGGACGGGATTTCGAATTCAAACGCCGGTATTGCGGCTTCCGGCCAGACAATAATGTCGGCGTCCCAGTTTTCGCGGCTGAGGTCCGTGTACTTCATGATGGTCGGCCAGCGTTGGCTGGGTTTCCACTTGAGCTCTTGTGGAATGTTCCCCTGGATCAGTGCGACCGTGGTTTTGCTGTCTGGATTGGGCGTTACCCAGTCGATATTACGCAAGCCATACCCGGTGGCAAAAATGACCAGTGGGATCATGATGGTGCTCCAGGCGCGATGAACGATGGCATACATTAACGCACCGGCACACATCATGATCAGCAGCGTGAGCAGTTCAACGCCGCCAAGCGGGGCAAAGTTGGCGAGCGGGCTGTCAATCTGGCTATAGCCGAGCCAGAGCCACGGAAAGCCCGTCATTACCCAGCCGCGTAACCAGTCAAAGATCAGCCACAATACCGGCGCAGCCAGTAAGTAGCGGCTGCGGTTGCTGCGAGGGAAAAAGCGGTTTAGTGACCAGGCCCATAGCGCCGAATAAACCGACAAATACCCCACCAGAAGTGCCATCAGGAAGACGCTGGCGATTTTGGGCATGCCGCCGAAGTTATCGATACTGACATGGACCCAACTGATGCCGGTGGCAAACTGTCCGAGACCCCAGGCGTAGCCGATGGCGAGTGCGTGCCTTGCCGATTGTTGGTAAAGCAGTGCCAGAAGCAGAAGTGGGCTAAGCAGGGCCAGAGGCCAGAGTTGATAGGGGGCAAAAGCAAGGGTGGTTAAGGCGCCAACAAAAGCGGCCGCAACGGGCCGCTTGAGGCGATGAAGTAGCGATTTCATCATCTGTTATCATTCTGACAGACCCCGAAAGGGGTGGTTAGCGTTACTCCCCGGCCGCTTGAGGCAGAGGCTGTTCATCCGGAACCGTTACCTGAAGTTGAACGACTCGGCGATTGTCCGCAGCTGTCACTTTGAAACTGTAGCTGTCGATTTCCACAATTTCACCACGAGAAGGCAGGTGACCGAATGCGGTCATGACCATGCCGCCGACGGTATCCACTTCTTCATCACTGAACTGGGTGCCGAACGTTTGGTTGAACTCTTCTATGGTGGTCAGTGCTTTGACTGCATAGGTGTGCTTACTGAGTTTACGGATGTCCATTGCTTCTTCGTCGTCGAATTCGTCTTCGATATCGCCAACGATCTCTTCGAGAATATCTTCAATGGTCACCAGACCAGAAACACCACCGAACTCATCTACGACAATTGCCATGTGATAACGTTCCTCACGGAATTCTTTCAACAAGCGATCAACCCGCTTGCTTTCCGGAACCACGACCGCAGGACGGATCACTTCTTCGATATCAAATGGCGAGCTGTCTGAGCCCAAATACTTGAGTAAGTCCTTCGCTAGCAGAATGCCTTCCACATGGTCTTTGTCTTCACTGATGACCGGGTAGCGGGAGTGCTGAGCATCGGTGATCAGCAGAACCAGCTTATCCAGATCATCACTGCGTTCCACAGTGACCATCTGTGAGCGTGGGATCATGATATCACGCACGCGCATTTCGGAGATTTCCATCACCCCTTCGAGCATGTCTCGGGTGTCATGGTCAATCAGGTCGTTGACTTCGGAGTCTCGGATGACATCCACTAATTCCTGGCGATCTTTCGGTTCGCCCTGGAACAACTGACCCAGGCGTTCAAAGAAGGACTTTCTACTCGGACCTTCAGATTTTTCTTTTTTGCTTTCCGTTGAACTCGGAGAATTATCGTCGCTCATTATTTCTCAATTAAGTAACGCTATCAGAAGTGTGATAGCACACATTGACGGTGAGGCATCCCAATGATGCCCCGGCTCGGGAAATAGCCGGAACCGTCACGAACGAAGCAGGGCGTTAGCACTACTCCTTTTCTGCCAGATACGGGTCAGTGTAACCCATCGCCAGCATGATTTCTGTTTCGAGGGACTCCATCTCTTCTGCTTCATCCTCCTCGATATGGTCATAACCTAGCAGATGCAGACTGCCATGTACAACCATATGTGCCCAGTGGGCCTCCAGTGGTTTCTCTTGTTCTTTCGCCTCGTTTTCAACGACTTGACGGCAGATGACCAGATCGCCCAACAGGTTCATTTCGATGCCCGGTGGCGCCTCAAACGGAAATGACAGCACATTTGTCGGCTTATCTTTACCGCGATAGTCGCGATTGAGCGCCTGACTTTCTTCGTTGTCAACGATCCGGACGGTGACTTCGGCGTCGGCCTGAAAACGCTGGATGGCGTTATCCAGCCAGCGCTGAACATCCTGCTCTGATGGCAGGCCGGATTCTTGTTCGACCGCCAATTGCAGATCAAGTTCGATAGTCATTACTTACTGGTTTCCTGAATCGAAGTCGGTGTGGTGTTTTGCTCTGAGACGGCAGCATCGCTCTGTTTGGCTTCGCGCTCTTCACGACGGCGACGTTCATACTCTTTGCGTTCTTTTTGATCCTGCGCTTCCCATTTCTCATACGCATTCACGATGCGGGCCACCACAGGGTGACGTACCACGTCATCAGACTGGAAGAAGTTAAAGCTGATTTCGTCGACTTCATTCAGTACTTCAATCGCATGACGCAGACCTGATTTCGCGCCGCGTGGCAAATCGATCTGAGTGACATCACCGGTAATGACGGCGCGTGAGTTAAAGCCAATACGGGTCAGGAACATTTTCATTTGCTCTACCGTAGTGTTCTGGCTCTCATCGAGAATGATAAACGCATCGTTGAGTGTACGGCCTCGCATGTACGCAAGAGGCGCGACTTCAATCACGTTGCGCTCAATCAGCTTTTCCACACGTTCGAAGCCGAGCATTTCAAACAGCGCGTCGTAGAGTGGGCGCAGGTACGGATCGACTTTCTGGCTCAGATCGCCGGGCAGAAAGCCTAATTTTTCACCGGCTTCGACCGCTGGGCGGGTCAGCAGAATTCGGCGGATTTCCTGACGCTCCAGGGCATCCACGGCCGCCGCGACCGCCAGATACGTCTTACCGGTACCCGCAGGACCGATACCGAAGCTGATATCATGGGTGACCATGTTCACCAGATACTGAGCCTGATTCGGCGTTCTCGGTTTGATGACCCCTTTTTTGGTCTTAATGAACACTTCTTTGCCGTGCTCAATACTGGATTCGCTGGCTTGTTCCAGTACACCGGACTCTTTGATCGCTAAATGGATCTGCTCAGGTTCAATATCCGGAATATTGCCACGTAGCGGAGCGGTGTCGACGTACAGCGTTTTGATGATATCCAGTGCCGCAGCGGAAGTGTGGGGTTTCCCGACGATAGTAAAAAAGTTGCCTCGGTAGCTGATTTCAACGCCCAGACGGCGTTCGAGGTGTTTGATGTTGTCGTCGAAAGGGCCGCAAAGGCTGGCCAGGCGGCGGTTGTCTGAAGGTTCTAGGTTGATTTCCAGAGTTACTATTTTTGTGCTCAATGTTGCCTCTCATTTTGCCATTTTAGCGGAAGCCCGATTGCGACCGGGCTTCCCTATGGCAGGTTATACGAACTTAAGGCGTAAATGTAGCGACACCCAGTTCGTCTTCGCGACGTGTTTTGGCCATCATCTGAGTGGGCGAAATCACCTGGCGAAGGTTCATGTCTTTCTCTGTGCGGAGCAGTTCACCACGCAGAGAGTTCGGGAATACGTCAACGATCTTCACGTCAACAAACTGACCAATAAGATCCGCCGATCCTTCAAAGTTTACTACACGGTTGTTCTCAGTACGACCACGAAGTTCCATCAGGTTCTTCTTCGACGGGCCTTCAACCAGAATGCGCTGTTCGGTGTCCATCATCAGGCGCGAGTAACGCATCGCCTGGCTGTTGATGGTCTGTTGTAGCTCGTACAGGCGCTCTTTTTTGGTTTGCTCGGACAGATCGCAAGGGTAGTCTGCCGCCGGTGTACCCGGACGAGGAGAGAAGATAAAGCTGAAGCTCATATCAAAATCCACGTCACGGATCAGTTTCATGGTGTCCTGGAAGTCTTTGTCGCTCTCACCAGGGAAACCCACGATAAAGTCAGAGCTGATCTGAATATCAGGGCGCGCTTTACGCAGTTTACGAATGATCGACTTGTACTCAATACCTGTATGAGGACGCTTCATCATGGTCAGGATACGGTCACTGCCGCTTTGCACTGGCAGGTGTAAGAAACTCACCAGCTCCGGTGTATCTTCATAGACGGCGATGATATCGTCAGTGAATTCCAGTGGGTGGCTGGTGGTGAAGCGGATTCGGTCAATACCATCAATCGAAGCGACCAGGCGCAGTAGCTCTGCAAAGCTGCAGATATCACCATCGTGCATTGGTCCACGGTACGCGTTAACGTTCTGACCCAACAGGTTCACTTCACGCACGCCTTGCTCAGCCAGTTGAGCGATCTCGAACAGCACGTCATCCATTGGGCGACTGACTTCTTCGCCACGGGTGTATGGAACCACACAGTAGGTGCAGTATTTAGAACAGCCTTCCATGATGGAAACGAATGCGGTTGCACCATCGGCACGCGGTTCTGGCAAGCGGTCAAACTTCTCGATTTCTGGGAATGAAATGTCCATAACCGGTGCCTCGTCGTCGCGTGACTGCTTGATCATTTCAGGCAGGCGGTGCAGAGTCTGAGGGCCGAAGATAACGTCGACAAACGGCGCACGCTCACGGATATGGTCACCTTCCTGTGTGGCTACACAGCCGCCCACACCAATCACTACGCCCGGTTTTTTGTCTTTCAGTGTTTTCCAGCGACCAAGCTGGTGGAAGACTTTTTCTTGTGCCTTTTCACGGATCGAACAGGTGTTCAGTAGTAGTACATCTGCTTCTTCTGGTTCTTCTGTCAGCTCGTAGCCGTTTGCCGCGTTAAGCAGATCAGCCATTTTGGATGAATCGTATTCATTCATCTGGCAGCCCCAGGTTTTAATTAGCAGTTTCTTACTCATCTCACTTTCGCTCGTGTTAATTCTCAACATAATGAACGTTACCGTTCAAATTATAGCCGCCCTCTCGGCGGTAAGCGGCGTATTGTACTGCTTTAAAAACCAACTGACCAGTATTGCAGTAAATTCTCTTAGAAGCCTTGTTTTTACTGGGTTTTGACCACACGCGGCTCAAGGTTTTTAGTTACATTTTGGTTATGAAAACGTACAATGAAAAACAGGTCGAAAATCAAGACGATGAAGTGCAAGAAATGAACAACTATGAAGTCGCCGTTGTCGGAGGCGGTATGGTCGGTGCCGCTGTCGCCCTCGGTTTTGCTCGCCAGGGGCGCAGTGTGGTGTTGGTGGAAGGGGCTGAGCCAAAGGCATTTGACGCCGCTCAGCCCATGGATATCCGTGTTTCAGCAATTTCTGAAACGTCGGTGGCTTTGTTGCGTGAACTGGGCGCCTGGGAAGATATCGCCGCGATGCGTGTCTGTCCGTATCGTCGATTGGAAACCTGGGAGCACCCAGAGTGCCGTACCCGCTTTGACGCAGAGTCGATGGCGCTGGAGCAACTGGGCTACATTATCGAAAATCGTCTGATTCAGCTCGGACTGTGGCAACAGTTCGACCAGTATGACAACCTGACCGTCAGATGTCCGGATACGCTCAGCGACATCGAATTCGGGGCGCGCAACCGTGTGACTCTCAGTTCTGGCGAGACGTTCGACGTCGAATGGGTCGTGGGGGCCGACGGGGCTAACTCGCACGTCAGACAACTGGCTGGTATTGGGGTGACCGCCTGGGACTATCGCCAGCACTGTATGCTGATTAGTGTTGAGACGGCGAAGCCGCAACAGGACATCACCTGGCAACAGTTCACCTCAGCTGGCCCGCGGTCGTTTTTGCCTTTGTGTGGTCATCAAGGATCACTGGTTTGGTATGACTCTCCGCAGAAAATACGCCAGTTAAGTGCGCTCAATCATGATCAGTTGCGTGAACAGATCCTCACTACGTTTCCTCCTGAGTTGGGCGATGTGAAGGTTCAGGGGATGGGCTCGTTTCCTCTGACCCGACGTCATGCACAGACGTACGCCCAGCGCGGATGTGTACTGGTGGGAGACTCGGCGCACACCATCAATCCCCTGGCCGGACAGGGAGTCAACCTCGGCTTCAAAGATGTGGCGGTGCTGTTGGACGAGAGTGACGGTCATGAGTTAGAGGCGGTTTTGCTCAAGCGGTATGAGCGTCGTCGTCGTCCGGACAATCTGTTAATGCAAACGGGGATGGATGTGTTTTACAAAGGCTTCAGTAATGATTTACCACCGCTGAAATTGCTGCGCAATGCCGCGCTGAAACTGGCGGAACATTCGGGGCCGGTGAAGCAACAGGTACTCAAATATGCATTAGGCATGTAAAAGTTTAACGACAAAAAAACGCTGCCTATGGCAGCGTTTTTTGTTGCATGACTAAGTGTTACTTAGTGACGCGAAGCACTGGCGTTTCACCAACAGTCACAGAACCAGACAGCTTGTTCAGCTCTTTGATTTCGTCCATGTTAGAGATAACCACTGGAGTCAGCGTAGATTTTGCTTTCTCTTCCAGCAGAGCCAGATCGAATTCGATGATAGTGTCACCTACCTTCACTGTCTGGCCTTCTTCAGCGATGCGCTTAAAGCCTTCGCCTTTCAGCTCAACAGTATCGATACCGAAGTGAACGAATAGCTCAACGCCGTCGTCAGATTCGATTGAGAACGCATGGTTGGTCTCAAAGATCTTACCGATAGTACCGTTTACAGGAGCTACCATTTTGTTACCCGCAGGTTTGATAGCGATGCCGTCACCAACGATCTTTTCAGCAAAAACAACATCTGGCACGTCTTCGATGTTTACGATTTCACCTGAAAGTGGTGCGATGATTTCGATTGCACCCGCGCTAGCGCTGTCGTCAGAGACCAGCTTCTTAAGTTTGTCAAACAGACCCATTGTGTCATGCTCCTAACGTTGAGTTTTTTTCTGTCGATTTATAGTATACCAATCATAGTCGATAGACGACTACTTTTAGTCGCCTATCCCTTTGGTATTAGCAGATTTATTGAGACTTTTCTGCAATAAATTTCTCTACACACGCTTCAATTTCATCAGCAGTCGGGAGAGACAAAGCCTCTTCTGCCATCGCTTTGACGTCAGCAAAGTTGGTATTGCGGATCACTTTTTTCACTTTCGGGATTGAGATGCCGCTCATGGAGAACTCATCCAGACCCATACCCAGTAGCAGTAATGTAGCGCGATCATCACCAGCCAGTTCGCCACACATACCGGTCCACTTGCCTTCAGCGTGAGACGCATCAATGACTTGCTTGATCACGTTCAGTACGGCTGGAGACAGCGGGTTATATAGGTGAGAAATCATTTCGTTACCACGGTCAACCGCCAGTGTGTACTGAGTCAGGTCATTGGTACCGATAGAGAAGAACGAAACTTCTTTTGCCAGATGGTGAGCGATTGCAGCAGCTGCCGGTGTTTCAACCATCACACCGATTTCGATGTTTTCGTCGAACGACAGACCTTCAGTACGCAGCTCTGCTTTGTACTCTTCAATGGCTTTTTTCAGTTCACGAATCTCTTCAACAGAAATGATCATCGGGAACATGATGCGCAGTTTGCCATGAGCCGATGCACGCAGGATACCGCGTAGCTGATCACGCAGAATTTCACGGCGATCCAAGCTGATGCGAACCGCACGCCAGCCCAGGAATGGGTTCATTTCTTGTGGCAAATCCATGTATGGCAGGTCTTTGTCACCGCCAATGTCCATGGTACGGATGATGACGGCTTCGCCATGCATCGCTTCTGCCACTTCTTTGTACGCCTGGTACTGCTCTTCTTCCGTTGGCAGGGCGTCACGGTCCATGAACAGGAATTCTGTACGGTACAGACCAACGCCTTCGCCGCCGTTACGCAGTACGCCGTCACAGTCTTTTACAGTACCGATGTTGCCACACACTTCAACGCGGTGGCCGTCCAGAGTTTCGGCTGGCAGATCTTTGAGTTTCGCCAGTTCTTCTTTCTCTGCGATCGCTGCCGCCTGAACTTGCTTTGCTTCGTCGAGCTGAGCCTCGGACGGGTTAACGATGATCTGGTTGTTAACCGCATCCAGGATCAGAGTATCGCCGTTTTTCACACGTTTGGTGACGTCATTGGTACCCACAATCGCAGGAAGTTCGAGCGAACGAGCCATGATGGAAGTGTGAGAAGTACGACCGCCGATGTCGCACGCAAAACCCAGTACGTAGTCCAGGTTGATTTGCGCGGTTTCTGATGGCGTCAGGTCGTATGCAACCAAGATAACTTCTTCATTGATGTCACTCAGTGACACAATGTTGATACCCAGTGCATTTTTAACAAAGCGCGTCCCGATATCGCGGATATCAGTCGCACGTTCTTTCAGATATTCATCGTCCAGAGATTCAAGCGCAGTGGCTTGCTCTTCGATCACAGTATGAATGGCGTTATCAGCGTGCAGCTTGTCGTTTTTGATAAGTGCTAGGATTTCTTCCTCTAGCTCTTCATCTTCAAGAAGCATGATGTGACCTTCAAAGATCGCTTCTTTTTCTTCACCAAAAGTTTCCAGTGCTTTCTGTTTGATCAGTTCCAGCTGAGCGGAAGATTTGTTGCGAGCGTCATAGAAACGCTGAACTTCTGCTTCAACTTGAGCGTCAGAAATAGTGGTCGTATTTAGGACAATTTCATCTTCTTGAAGTAGTAGTGCTTTACCGATAGCAATACCAGGAGATGCCAGGATGCCTGAAATCATAGCCTTACCTTAAATTGGTCAACTTTATAACGGGAGATTTATGAGTGCGCTAACGAATATTTGTAGCTTAAGTTTGGGCCTATTTCCAACAAAGCCATTTTGCGTGGGCAAAATGGCTTTGAAATAGGAGACCGGATTAGTGCAGTTGGTCCATCAGAGCAACTAGGTGGTCTACAGCTTGTTGAGCCTGAGGGCCTTCCGCTGAAATTGTTACTACAGTACCTTTAACTAGGCCAAGAGTTTGTAGTTTGAACAGGCTCTTTGCGCTAGCGCTTTTGCCGTTAGAAGTCACAGTGATGTCCGCGTCGAATGCTTTTGCTTCTTTTACGAACTGTGCAGCTGGACGAGTGTGAAGACCGTTTTCTGCAGTGATTTCTACTTGCTTCTCGTACATGTTATATACCCCAATTGATTTATTTTTTTCAGTTTCTTAACCAGTTTCAGCTTAACCGCAACTGTTGGGTTGCGCTAGCGCAACCCCGCCTTTTACGTGTTACAGCTGATACTGGAGTGAACTTTTTGCAACCGCTTTGCATTCCGTTAGGAAAACTAGCCGTCGATATAAATTCTTCCGCTTCTTTTATTTTGAAGCTAGAAATAAAGCTGACCCGATATTACCAAAGGTGAGGCAAGGATCAACAAAAAAGCCCCTAAAAGGGGCTTTTTTAAACCAAAAATTGATTTGACCACAGGTTTACTGTTGGTTCTCTTTGTCGGTAAAGATGCCCGCAAACAGGGCGGTACTGAGGTAACGCTCACCAGAACTTGGCAGCACAGTTACAATGGTTTTTCCTTCAAATTCAGGTAGTTCTGCAAGTCGATTTGCCGCGACAACCGCTGCGCCAGAAGAAATACCGGCTAAGATACCTTCCTCTTCCATCAGGCGGCGAGCCATTTCAATCGCTTCTTCAGACGTCACGGCTTCTACGCGGTCAATCAGTTCCAAATCCAGGTTGCCAGGGATGAAGCCTGCGCCGATACCTTGAATTTTATGCGGAGCAGGTTGGATTTCTTCGCCGGCGAGTGCCTGTGCGATAACCGGAGACTCGGCTGGCTCAACCGCAACCGACACGATCGCTTTGCCTTTTTCGCCTTTGATGTAACGGCTGGTCCCGGTCAGCGTACCGCCCGTACCGACGCCTGAAACAAACACGTCAATCTCGCCGTTGGTCGCGTCCCAGATTTCAGGGCCGGTTGTTTTTTCATGAATTTCCGGGTTGGCCGGGTTGTTAAATTGTTGCAGAAGCAGGTATTTGTCCGGGTTGCTGGCGACAATTTCTTCCGCTTTCGCGATGGCGCCTTTCATGCCTTTCGCCGCTTCGGTCAGTTCCAGATTCGCGCCAAGTGCTTTCAGCAGTTTACGGCGCTCCAAGCTCATGGACTCTGGCATTGTCAGCGTCAGTTTGTAACCACGAGCGGCGGCAACGAATGCCAGCGCAACCCCTGTATTACCACTGGTTGGCTCAACCAGTTCGACGCCTGGTTTCAGCTTACCCTGTTTTTCGGCATCCCAAATCATGTTGGCACCGATACGGCACTTCACGCTGAAACTTGGGTTACGCGCTTCAATTTTAGCCAGTACTTTGCCGTTGCTGACTTTATTCAAACGAACCAGGGGGGTGTTACCAATGGTCAGTGAGTTATCTTCGTAGATCTTGCTCATGGTGATGTTCCTTCATTACACGTTTAGTGAATACACTGAAAAGCATATGTTGTTGGTAAAAAGCGGAAAAGGATTAAAAAGTTATAAGATATGAGACTGAAATAAGAAAGGTGAAGCGTGCAAATTGGCACCCACTTAAAAAGTCGGTGCCAGGATTTCTCAACGTTGCGGCGTTTTGAACTCAGAGACCCACATGGCGGTGGCACCACAGATCGCCACAGGCATGATGAATAAGTTGAGAATCGGAATGGTGGTGAACACTGCGACCAGCGCCCCAAAGCCATACGCCTTACTTTGATTTTGTTTCAATTTATTACGCATGTCGTGAAACGGGACTTTGTGGTTATCAAATGGATAGTCACAGTACTGGATAGCCAGCATCCAGGCAGTAAACGCGAACCATAACACGGGTCCGAGTGTCTGACCCAAAGCCGGGATCAGCAGCAACAAAAACAGGCCAATGGCTTTGGGCAGCATATAAATCAGTTTACGCCACTCCCGGGCCATAACGCGGGGAACATCCTTAATAATGTCGAAAATGCCGTCGTCATTGATTTTGTGTCCGGTCAGCTTTTCTTCCACTTTTTCTGCCAGCAGACCGTTAAACGGGGCGGCAACGAAGTTTGCCAGGGTACTGAAGAAGTAGGAAAATGTGGCCAGAATGGTCAACACTATAATTGGCCATAGGAGGTAGCTTAACCAGGACAGAAAATCCGGGAGTTGCCCCATCATCTGACCAATCCAGGTGTCGAGATGAGAGAATAAATAGAACAGCGCCCCTCCGACCAATAAGATGTTGGCCAGTAGAGGCATCATGACAAATCGGCGTATGCCAGGCTGAAAAGCCAGCTCCAGCCCGTAAAAAAAGTAGCCAAAACCGCTACGTTGTCTCAAATGTGTACTCATAATGTCTTAGGAATTAACGTTAATATTGCTGTTTTGTATTCTAACGAACCTTAACAGGAAAAAAAGCGTGGTCAAAGTCACACCATAAATAGAACTTCTAACATTAAGTTGTTCTAAAACGGGGGTTAGTTTTGGTAAAGTAACCTGAATACTATTGACATCAAACTTGGTGAAGCGTTCGATGACCACGCGATCGACGCCAAATAACATCGAGAAACCGAGAGTGTAAAATGCAGGAATTGCGATTCGTACTCATTATTGTTGGCGCTTTAGCTATTGCTGCGCTGCTATTTCATGGACTTTGGACAAGTAAGAAAGAGGGCAAAGCCAAATTTGCGGACAAACCACTTGGCAGAATCGATGTCGAACACGACGAAGAGGATACCCCGGAGGCACAAGAGCGCGCTTTTGCACCGGAAGATGATTACGAAATTATCCGCAAGGACAAGCACTCTGCGAATTTCTCGGTAGAACCCGCCGCTGCTGATCCATTGATTGACGGATACCATGACGCTGCCGTGAGCACGGCAACCTCAGAGCCCGGCACTTATCAGGCGCCTGCTGAGCCGACCGTTAGTGATCGTGAAAACAGCGAAGACGATTTGCCGTCAATCAAAGCTTTTAAAGATCTGGATGAGGAGCTCGATAAGCAACCGGCTCCGTTTGCCGACGCATTCAGCGAAATTGTCGAAGAGCAACCTGCGCAAGAAGCGATGGTTACCGCCGCGGCTCCAACCGAGCCGGAACCTAAGCCTGAGCCCGAAATGCAAGTGATCGTACTTAACGTACACTGTGCCGGTGAAGAGCCGTTTGTCGGCACTAAGCTGTTTGACAGCATGCAGCAAAATGGTCTGCTGTATGGTGAGATGGACATCTTCCACCGCCATGCCGACTTATCGGGTACCGGTAAGATTTTGTTCAGCGTGGCCAACATGATGCAACCGGGAACGCTGCAACACGATGACCCGGCAGATTTTACCACCAAAGGGATTTCCTTCTTTATGACTCTACCGTGTTTCGGTGAAGCGGATCAGAACTTCAAACTGATGCTGAAAACCGCACAACAGATCGCCGATGATATGGGCGGTAACGTGCTGGATGATCATCGCAATCTGATGACACCAACTCGTCTGGATACGTACCGCAAGCAAATCCAGGATTTTAAAGCCGCACAATCGGCCTGATTTGTTATAAAATCATTAGCCTAAGGCTCCATCCCGGAGCCTTTTTTAATGCTACACCACATGAGAGCCCTGATATGTCTCATTCTCTACAAGAACGACTGGAAGAACTTAAAAATACTCTGCATTACCATGCGGTGCGCTACTACGTGGAAGACAGCCCGGAGATCCCGGATGCCGAATACGATCGTCTGATGCGTGAATTGCTGGATATCGAAGCGGAACATCCGGAGTGGGTGACGGTCGATTCGCCAAGTCAGCGTGTTGGTGGGATGCCGCTTGACGGTTTCAAACCCGTGACCCATGAAATTCCGATGCTCTCGCTCGACAATGCGTTTGATGACGAGGAAATTGACAGTTTTTACAAGCGGATGAATGACCGTTTGTCTGGCGGGGAAGTGAAAACGTTCTGCTGTGAGCCGAAACTCGATGGTCTCGCAGTGAGTCTGCTGTATGAAAATGGCGTGCTGGTACAGGCTGCTACGCGTGGCGACGGTACCACGGGCGAGAACATCACAGAAAATGTCCGCACCATCAAAGCGATTCCATTACGCTTGAATGGACAAGGGTGGCCAACACGGATTGAAGTGCGTGGTGAAGTGTTTATGCCCAAAGCCGGTTTTGACAAACTTAATGAAGATGCGCTGAAAAAAGGCGAAAAGGTGTTTGTGAATCCGCGCAATGCGGCGGCGGGAAGCCTGAGACAGCTCGACTCAAGGATTACGGCCAAACGTCCACTGAACTTTTATGCTTACAGTGTTGGCGTGGTTGAAGGTGCGGACCTGTCGGACAGTCACTACCAACGCTTCCTGCAGCTGAAGGGCTGGGGATTACCTATGTGCCCGGAAACCCGTCAGGTGAGTTCTTTGACGGCCGTAAAAGCTTATTATCAGGATATTTTGCAGCGTCGTGATCAACTTGCGTACGAGATAGATGGTGTCGTGATTAAGGTCGATGATATCGACATTCAGGAGCAGTTAGGGTTTGTTGCCCGCGCACCGCGCTGGGCGATCGCGTATAAGTTTCCAGCTCAGGAAGAGATCACTCTGCTTAAAGACGTCGAGTTTCAGGTTGGGCGAACCGGAGCCGTTACCCCGGTGGCCAAACTGGAACCGGTGTTTGTCGGTGGCGTGACGGTCAGCAACGCGACGTTACACAATGGCGATGAAATCGCCCGCCTAGGGGTTAAAATCGGTGACAGTGTGGTGATCCGTCGCGCCGGCGATGTGATTCCACAGGTTGTTTCGGTGGTGCTTGAGCGTCGCCCAGACGACGCCAGAGACATACACTTTCCTACCCATTGTCCGGTATGTCAGTCGGAAGTGGAACGAGTGGAAGGCGAAGCGGTGGCGCGATGCACTGGAGGACTAGTGTGTCAGGCCCAGCGTAAAGAAGCATTGAAGCACTTTGTGTCACGTAAAGCGCTGGACGTGGATGGGTTAGGTGAAAAAGTCATTGAACAACTGGTGGATCGTGAAATGGTTCACACCCCGGCAGATTTGTTTAAGTTGTCAGCCGGAGTATTGACGGTACTGGATCGCATGGGGCCTAAATCCGCACAAAATGTTGTGGATGCCCTAAAGCAGGCAAAAGAGACGACGTTACCGCGATTCTTGTACTCACTGGGGATCCGCGAAGTGGGTGAAGCGACGGCAGCGAATCTGGCCATGCATTTCAAAACATTGGAAAAGATTCAGGAAGCAAGTCACGAGGCGTTGGTTGAGGTGCCAGACATCGGTGCAATCGTCGCCAGCCATATCACGGCTTTTTTCGCGGAAGAGAACAACCAAGCGGTGATTCGGGAACTGCTTGAAATGGGTATCCATTGGCCTCAAGTCGCTGCACCGGATGAATCGACACCTCAGCCGCTGGCTGGTAAAACCGTGGTGCTGACGGGGACACTGACTCAGCTCTCTCGCTCTGACGCCAAAGCCGCCCTGCAAGCTCTTGGCGCAAAGGTGACGGGCAGCGTTTCAAAGAATACCGATGTGCTGTTTGCCGGCGAAAATGCCGGATCAAAATTGGCGAAAGCACAAGATTTAGGTATTGAGATCAAAACAGAACAGGATTTACTTGATCTTATCTAGCGGTTTGCCTCACGCAATAGCGAAACGCCCTGAGAGTGATTCTCGGGGCTTTTTATTTCTCATAAAAAATGACCCTGCTGTAAACAGTGTTTTTTGCTGTGATCCTCCTCAAACTCCTCTGAATCCTCACCTTTAGCGTAATAAGTATGCGACGCACTTCACTATTAGTATTAATATTAACTTTTTAACTTATTGTTTATTATGAATATATTTTTATTTATAGGAAGTTCCAGAGTTAAATAAGATCTTGATCACTAACTTGATAAAAATTTGTAGCGGCTCATATTTTTTTAGATAGAAATTAAGTTCTCGTTGATGTTTTTTGTTGCGAAGTTAGTCTTAACGCATGGATACACAACGTGTATGCAGGAAATAAGAAAATCAATTTTCATGACGAATAACGATTTTCGAAAAAAGGAAATGCGTTCTCCCTTCGGCGGCCAACTTAAGGTGAGAAACAAAAAACAGCTATAGCCATTTTTAGGAGTTTTCCATGGACAAATTTTTTAAAGTTTCAGCTGTCACTGCTGCAATGCTGAGTGCAATGGCAGCAGCACCTGCGATGGCAGAAGATCCAGTAGGTCCAGAATACGCGAGCGAAGTGTCTGAGTTTTTCTCAGAATCGACCGTCAGCGGTAACCTGAACTTTTTCATGCGCGCTCGTGACCGTGCCGGTACCGATGCAAACGGAAACGACACCAAAAAGGTGACCAACCTGGACCACGGCTCGGTGTTTGCCAATCTGGGTTTCAATTCAGGTTATGTCGCTGACGTCGTGGGTCTGGATGCGGTGATCTACAGCACATTCGATATGTGGCAAGACGGTGGTCCTGACCATGAGATGAACTTCTGGGGTGTAAATAACCCATACGATAAAGTGCCGGATGACAGTAAGTGTACGGGTACGTGGGATGCCGATTGTACCGACAATGGGGTGTCTTTTGCGACCGCAGCGCTGAAGTTTAAGTTTGGTGATGCAGTCACAGCCAAACTGGGTTACTTCCAGCCTTCTGTTCCGAGCACGTTGGGTGTGAACTGGTCATTTGCGCCAGGCACGTATCGTGGTGGTGAACTCGGTGGCACGTTCGGTAACCTGGCTGTGGGCCTGGTTGTTGCCGACGAGTACAAAGCACCTTGGTTTAAAGAAACTTATGATTTCCAGACTACTGACGGCGACGACGCGGGTACCGCTTACTCGATCGGTGCTCGTTACACCTTGAGCAACGGTATTTCGTTTGACGCTGCCTACGGCGCCCTGTCTGACGGCGACCGCGTGAACGCGCACTTCAAAGTGAAAGGTACTACAGAGGGCGGTTTGTACTGGTCTCCTCAGTTGTACGTGGTGGATGACGATGAGCAATACGATAGCACGGCTTACCAACTGGCGTTCCTGTCCAGCTTCTCTTCAGGTCAATACTCTTACCGTGCTGAAGCCACCTATACGTCAGCTGAAGCTAAAGACGATGCGTTGTCCGGTAACCTGGCTTACCGTCTGACCAGCCAGTACGGCGGTTCAAACGGTGCTTACGAGATCTGGTGGAACAACCGTTCAGACTACA
This sequence comes from Vibrio proteolyticus NBRC 13287, assembly GCF_000467125.1. GTDB lineage: Bacteria > Pseudomonadota > Gammaproteobacteria > Enterobacterales > Vibrionaceae > Vibrio > Vibrio proteolyticus. The sequence goes on from NZ_BATJ01000002.1 coordinate 37,333, forward strand.
ACCACGATGAAGAGCTGGCGTTCTTCTTGTCTGCAAGTCGTGACTTCTCTGACATCGGCGCGACAGGTTTCAGTGCGGGTATCAACGGTGCGTACGGCTTTGGCTCAGAAGCGCAAGGCTACGATGATCTGAAAGAGTACGCATACAGCCTGTTTGCGAACTACGCGATTCAGGGCGGAGCGCTGAAAGACGCCAACATCAGCTTCTACTACACTGAATACTTTAACGATACTGATGCACCTAGCTGGGCAGGTTACACCAACTTGTTCCAGGACGAGACGGACTTCAAACTGATGTTAACCATCCCGTTCACAGTGAAATAATTCGTATACAGTGACGTATAAATGGGCAGATGTTTTATCTGCCCATTTTTTATTTGGAGGCTCGAATGGTCATGCGCAATACAGTTTTAATCGCACTGTTGTTCACCGCAGGGTGCAGTACAGCACCGCAATCCGACGATGAGTTTTGGTATAAGCAAGGTTATCGTTTGGGATCGAATGGGTATGCCTATCAGAGTCAGGCACTCACAGAGATCCAACAAGCGCAAACCAAACGTTCATTTATTGAAACAGATTATCGTCAGGGATACCAGGAAGGGAAAGCCGTTTACTGTGATCCGTTCAAAGCGTTTGATAAAGGCCGGGCTGGAGTTCGGTATATCGGCCAGTGTGCTGGTGCCGAGAATGAAACCATGCTTAGAGCCGAATGGGAGCGAGGATGGCAGGCGTTTATCGGCATGGACTTCGATTTCCACCCTTGATGGGCAGCGCGACACTTGGTGCCGCGCTCTGGTGCTATTTGTGGCTACCACCATAGGCTTTGCACAACGCGCGTGGTAACTGCTTGACAGAACCGTCGTTAAACGTGCAATCAATACCGGCGCCGAATACTTTCCCTGCGCTATTGGACGCGCTAACACTGGCAGGAACCGCAAATAAAGCGACCAGCAATGCCGTTGCTAAATATTTCATAAATCCCTCACTTACCGAAAATTTGAATAATAACGCCTCTTTAAGAGACGTATTCTTAGTATGCAATTAATCCATTGAAGATCAAAAAAATCAGTAAATAATCAAATTTTTCTTTAATAATAAAGTTCAACTTATTATGTCTCGATAAATAATAATGCATTGAAAAATAGGAACTTTAATAATCTGATAATTGGAGTGGAAGTGAGTCATTAATGTAACTATGGCGCTTGATCTGATACTTTGTTTTAGAAATATACTTATTAATATGTTGAATAATAAGTGTTTATGTTGTGTTTCTGTGAATAAGAGTGACTTTAGGTGTTTCCCTTGCGTGAAACACCTAATAAATTGATTAATTTTTTACGGGTGTAATGACGAGAATAATACCATCTACGGCAACCACTTCGACCAGACTACCCGCGCTGATCTCTTGTTCAGAGTGGGCAGACCAAGTGGTATCACCCAGCTTTATTCGATTTGCACCAATCACGACATCTTGCTCCAGACGGATACGCTGCCCGATCAACTGCTTCTGTTTCTGATTCAGATTTCGCTGGGCATCTTCACTGCGGTCGCGCGTGAGTTGTCTGCGCCACCACAACCAGGTGGTAGCCAGCGAAAATACTCCGAATGCCACCCATTGCAGTTGCCAGCTCATCGGGAGTAAGGTCATCAGTAGCCCAACCAATAATGCCGAGATCCCAAGCCACAAAAAGTAGCCAGCTGTACCGAGCAGCTCAATCGCTAGCAAGATCAGACCGAAAGCCAGCCAGTGCCAGTAGTTCATTTGTTCAAGTAGTGGAATCACGTGCACCTCAGTGATCGGAAGGTTGTTGGCTGTGTTTGAACATTTCTGCGATACCGGCGATGGAGCCCATCAGCCCAGATGCTTCCAAAGGTAGCATGACGATTTTGCCGTTTTCTGCCTGACCAATGGATTTGAGAGCATCGGTGTAGCCTTGGGCGACAAAGTAGTTCACCGCCTGCATGTCACCCTGAGCAATCGCATTCGATACCATTTCGGTGGCCTTTGCTTCCGCTTGAGCCGCGCGCTCACGCGCTTCTGCCTGCAGAATTGCGGCCTGCTTCTGGCCTTCCGCTTTGAGGATCTCGGATTGTTTTTGTCCTTCTGCGCGCAAAATTTCAGCCTGACGGATCCCCTCGGCTTCAAGGATTTCCGCTCGTTTGTTACGTTCAGCTTTCATTTGCGCGTTCATGGCGGCTGTTAAATCAGTCGGGGGGCGTACATCTTTAATCTCAATCCGGGTGACCTTAACTCCCCAGGGGTTGGTCGCCTGGTCAACAATCGACAACAGCTTGGTGTTGATCATATCGCGTTGACTCAGCATCTCATCCAATTCGAGTGAACCGAGAACCGTCCGGATGTTGGTCAGAGTCAGGTTACGGATAGCATGCTCAAGATCATTCACTTCATAAGCGGCTTTGGCCGCATCGATGACTTGCACGAAACAAACCGCATCTATGGTCACGTTGGCGTTATCTTTCGATATCACTTCCTGAGCTGGAATGTCGAGTACGCGTTCCATCATGTTGATTTTATGCCCGATGCGATCAATAAACGGGATGATCATGTTGAGGCCGGGTTTTAACGTATGGGTGTAGCGGCCAAAGCGTTCAACCGTCCAGTGGTTCCCTTGCGAAACGGTTTTTATCCCTGCCGCTATCACAATCACAGCGACGGCGATAAAGACGCCAATGGTAATGAGGGAGTCAACAGCCATGACGATGTGTCCTTATTGTGGTTTTGATCTAGCCAGTATAAGTCAAATCACGCGGCAATAACGGCTAGATATCAAGTTTTTACGATCAAAAAAGGCCGGGCTATCCGGCCTTTCATCGACGGTAAGTGGAAGTTAATAGAGCAGAGAATAAAGCTGACGACGATATTTGGCAGCGATCGCATTGCCTTGTCCGAGAGCGCTAAGCACATCCATAAAGGTTTTCTTGATTTCGCCATCCAGTGCATTGAGATCGCCGCGCAGCATCGTCCACATCAGTTCCAAAGCTTCTTCATCACGTTGGACCTGATGATATTGAATCGCCAGATCGTGCGCGAGTTGCACGTTGGTCGGATCCTGGCTGAATTGACTCTCCAGAGCCTGAATCTCGGGACTGTCTGCGGCCTGTTTGTGGAGTTCCAGTTTGGCGATCAGGCTTTTATAGGCATTGTCCTGGTATTCGAGCGGAATTGTGGCGAGTAGTGCCTCTGCCTGATCGAACTGTTGGGTTTCCAGCAGACACTGTGCCGTCACCAGTTTCACGTCCCCCTTGAGTTGGATCTCCTCGGCAAGGGTTTGCAACAATGACAACGCTTGTGCGTAGTTGTGCTCATCGACCAGCTCCATCGCTTGACGCAGAACCAGCTCATCCTGACTTGGCAGATGTTTGATCAACATCTGTTCAATGGCGTCGATCGGTTGTGGACCTCCCAGTCCATCGACTGGTTGACCGTTCACGAACAATGCGATGGTCGGCAAGGCCTGGACACCAAATTGCATGGCGATAGCCTGCTGTTGTTCGCAGTTGAGCAAAGCCAGGGTAAAGGCGCCTGCGTAGTTTTGTGCCAGCGTTTGCAGTTCGGGAATGATCGCCGCACTTTCTTGACTCATCGGGGCCCAGAAATGAATCAGTACCGGAGTCTGTACAGAGCCCTCGAGCACTTCGCGAAAATTCTGCTCGGTCAGTTCCACAATGGAGGCGGTTTGCATAGTAAAAATCCTTGCTCACTTGAGTTATTACCTTAGAGGTAAGGGTGAATTCGGCATTTATCAAGCGTTTGAGGTGGTTAAATACAAAAAACACCGCAGAAGCGGTGTTTTTTGTTGCTCCCAAAGGGAGGCAGGCAAGCAAAGGTGTCAGAAAACCAGAAATAGAGTTAGCGCAACACCCACACTGAGCCAATTTAATTGCTTTAGGGTCATAGTCATATTCCGCCGAATGCAACGCTGTGTTGTTGTGGATAGAGCTTTCCAGCTTCAGGAGGGAGAATGACACACCTTTATTACGGATTAATGACACCATCATGCCGCACGGCGCAAAAGAGCATCGAGCCAGCGCGATGGCAACAGGCGTTTAAGATACCAGAACACTTTGGTTGGTGTGGTGATCCGGTAGCGCAGTTTTGGCCTCGAGGATTCAAGGGCATGAATGAGTGGATCAACACAAGCGGATGCGGGCAAGACAAATGCATTACCGGATTTATCCTTCTCCAATCTGGCTAACTGTTGCTCGTATTGTGTCTGATGGGGACTGCCGGGCACAGTGATCCAGCGCTGAAAGGCGAGCAGCGCGTTTGCGCGAAAACGGGTTTCGATCGGACCGGGTTCAATCAGTGAGATATGGACGCCGCTACCATGTAACTCAAGACGCAGAGTATCCGTCCAGCCTTCCAGAGCAAACTTTGATGCGTTATAAGCGCCGCGATACTTCATGGCGGCAAAGCCCAGCACCGAACTGTTTTGTATGATGCGTCCCTGGTGCTGGCGAAGCACCGGAAGCAGTTGCCGTACCAGTTCATGCCAGCCGAAAAAATTGGTTTCAAATTGAGCTCTGAGCGCATTGGTCGGCAGATCTTCCAGAGCGCCAGGCTGACCATAAGCGCCGTTATTGAACAGCGCATCCAGTTGGCCATCGCACAGTGACAACGCCTGTTGTACGCCCTCAGTGATGCTGTCACAGTCAGAGAGATCGAGCTGAATGCACGTTATTCCTTCGGCGCGTAAACGTTCGACGTCTTCACGTCGACGACATGACGCAATCACGCGATAGCCGCGTTGATGCAACGCGTGTGTGCACTCGTACCCGATGCCGGAGGAGCAACCTGTTATAAGAATCGACTTGCCCATAGCAAACCCACTTAATTCATTGATCTACAGTGACTTAAGGGTACCGGATTAGTCTTCGTGTTGTAACAGGTTTTTCAGGGCCGGCTCCAGACGGGAGTAACTGAACTGGAAGCCAAGCTCTGTCAGGCGTTTGGGCTTAGCGCGGACGCTATCAAATAACAACACTGAACTTTCGCCCATCGCCAGTTTCAGAGCCCACTTAGGTGTAAACAAGAGATGAGGTCGCCGCAGCGTTTTTGCCAGTGTGCCACTGAAGTGTCTATTGGTTACCGGATGAGGAGCGCAAAAGTTAAATGCACCATGCGCGTGCGTGGTTTCGAGCAGGTAGACAATACCGCGCACCATATCGAGGATGTGAATCCAGGGCCAATATTGTTTACCGTTACCGATTGGGCCACCTAGCCCGAGCTTGTATGGCAGTAGCATTTTCGCCAGAGCGCCGCCGTCGTGACCAAGTACCAAACCGGTGCGCAATAAGCAGACTCGGGTGTCGTCGGAGCGGGCACGTTTGGCTATGGCTTCCCATTCGGCGCACACTTGATGGGGAAAACCGTTGTTGTGCACATGCAGACTCTCATCAAAAGGATGCTGTTGTTGGTCGCCATAATAACCTACCGCCGAGCCACTGATGAAAACACCTGGTGGTTGTGTACTGGCATGCATCAGTTCGACCAGTTTTTCTGTCAGTGACCAGCGGCTCTGACAAATGCGCTTTTTTTGGGCACGGGTCCAGCGCTTGTCGGCAATCGGCTCACCAGCCAGATTGATGACCGCATCGAAGTCATTGAGATCATGAAAGTCATCCAGAGTGGTGATATAGCGAACATTACCCAGATCAGCGTGCTTGATCAGGCGTTTGGTGTTGTCCACGTTTCTGGTCAGCAGAACGATCTGATGGGTGGCCAGATGTTTAAGCAGCTCTTTGCCGATAAACCCTGAACCGCCAGTCAGTAATATTCTCATCCGTGTCTCCTCATTCCGGAAGTCATGTTGTGGGGGAACATCCGGTTTATACGAACTGATTCGTCAATCAGGCACTTTCAATTATAGCGACTTGTTGCTCGTGATGCTGCTAATCGCACAGTATGTTATGCATCAGGTTTTATTCAACTTCACGTTTTTTTACATTTAGTTACGTTTCTGTCCAGGACGATAATTCCATCACACCGATCAGGCGCTTGGTTTGCCATCATAAAAACAACTGGACGGCATACCGGAGGACGAGTGAGGGCATTGGGAGCATTGTTGCGGGCGTTGCTCAGCAGTCTTCGGGATTTGCTGCCGATCATCGTGGTGATCGGTTTTTTTCAATTGGTGGTTTTGCAGGAGCCTCTGCCACAAATGGGGGCGATTCTGTCGGGCTTGCTGCTGGTGGTACTCGGGCTGACGTTGTTTGTTTTTGGTTTGGAAATGGGGCTGTTTCCAATCGGAGAATCGATGGCAAAAGCGTTTGCGCGCAAAGGCAGCATCTTCTGGCTGATGACATTTGCATTTGGACTCGGGTTTAGTACCACAGTTGCGGAGCCTGCGCTGACCGCTGTTGCGGCGGAAGCGGCAGAAGTGGCTGCAGAAGGAGGGGTGATCACCAACAATCAGATGCAGCGTGAATCCTACGCCAATGGACTGAGACTGACGGTGGCACTGTCGGTTGGTGTGGCGATTATGTTGGGGGTGTTACGGATCCTCAAAGGCTGGCCGATCCATTATGTGATCATTGCGGGTTATCTCGGCGTGATGGTGTTAACCAGTTTTGCGCCTAAATGGATCATTGGTGTGGCGTATGACTCGGGCGGAGTGACCACTTCCACCATCACGGTTCCTCTGGTGACAGCGCTCGGCGTGGGGCTTGCCTCTTCGATAAAAGGTCGCAATCCCATGCTGGACGGGTTTGGTTTGATCGCGTTTGCATCTCTATTGCCAATGATGTTTGTCATGGTTTACGGAATGGTATTGTCATGATGGCTCTGAGCGCGTTTTTGCACACGTTATGGGATACCATTCACGATGTTATTCCTATTACCACCCTGATTTTTGGCTTCCAACTGGTGATTTTACGTAAACCAGTGACCAATCTTCCTAAAGTTTTGCTGGGCTTTGTGTATGTCATCATCGGTCTGTCTTTGTTTTTGCTTGGTCTGGAGATGGCGTTATTTCCGCTCGGGGAAACCATGGCGAGACAACTGACGGCACCGGACTTCCTGGCACAAGTGCGCGTCAGTGTCGGTGGGGTACTCGACTGGCTGGATTATTACTGGGTCTATCTGTTTGCATTTCTGATTGGGTTTAGTACGACGATTGCGGAGCCATCGTTGATCGCAGTCGCGATCAAAGCCAATCAGGTCTCAGGGGGGACCATCAGTGTAAACGGGTTGCGCATTGCGGTTGCGATTGGAGTAGCCGTCGGTATTGCACTGGGTAGCTACCGGATTGTGGTCGGCGACCCGATCCATTACTACATCATCGCCGGATACCTGATAGTGGTGATTCAAACCTACTACGCTCCCAAAATGATCGTGCCCCTGGCTTATGACTCCGGAGGCGTGACGACATCAACCGTGACTGTTCCGTTGGTGGCCGCACTCGGATTGGGGCTGGCATCGACGGTGCCAGGCCGGAACCCAATGATTGATGGGTTTGGCTTGATCGCTTTTGCCAGCCTGTTTCCGATAATTTCAGTGATGGGCTACGCTCAGATTACACGCTGGCTCAACCGAGAAGCTTGCATTCAGGAGGATGAAGATGCGCTTTAAACTGATTCTGGCATTTGTGGAAGACAGTAAAACCGACAAAGTGCTGGATGCCGCCCGTGAGGCAGGGGCGACTGGGGCGACGGTGATCAACAATGCCCGCGGGCAGGGACTGAATCAGAAACGAACGTTTTTTGGTCTGACCCTCGAAGTACAGCGCGATGTGGTGTTGCTGGTGGTTGAAGAGCATCTGTCACGGCAGATCCTGGAAACCATCAGCGAGGTTGGGGAGTTTGATGAAGAGTCCGGTCAGGGGATCGCCGTTCAGATTGATATCGAGGACGCGGTCGGGGTGGCTCATCAGGTGGAACGTCTGACGAAAGTGGTGGAGGATGAACTATGAAAAGTCATACGGTGATTCGAGTCAGAGATGTCATGGCCAACACTTATGTGATGATTGACGGTCTGACGACAGTACATGAAGGCATTGCCTTGGCGCGGCAGCACGAAGTGAAAGCCCTGGTGGTCAGTAAGCGCCATGATGACGATGAATTCGGACTGGTGTTAATGAACGACATCGCGAAAAAGGTTCTGGCGCAAAATCGCTCCCCCAAGCGCACCAACATCTACGAGATCATGACCAAGCCGGCCTTATCGGTTTCACCGGAGATGAACGTTAAATATTGTGCTCGGCTGTTTGAGCGTTTTGGGATCAGCCGTGCTCCGGTGATTGAGAATGGTCGCGTCATTGGTATGGTCAGTTACAACAACATTGTGATTAATGGCATGGCATTGGATGACGAAGAAAGCCAAACGGCGTAGAATTTCCTTATAAACAGTAAGGAGGTGACGTTGTGAAACTCTTTTTCGCATCCGATTTACATGGGGATTTGGCTGCAACAGAACGCACGTTAGCGCAATATCAGCGTTTGGGGTGTGATGGATTGATCCTGTTGGGTGATATGCTCAACCACGGGCCGAGAAACCCGATCCCGGAGCATTATCAGCCGAGCGCCGTGGCTGAGGCTCTCAACCAGTACGCATCCGAGATTATTGCGGTTCGGGGCAATTGTGACAGTGAGGTCGATCAGATGTTGCTGCAGTTTCCGATGATGGCCGATTATGCGTGGGTGATGTTGCCTTCCGGTCAGCGTCTGTTTCTGACTCACGGTCATTTGTACAATGCTGAAAAACGCCCGCCGCTGCGCGATGGTGATGTTATTGTGCATGGACACACCCATGTTCCGGTTGCAGAGCGCAACCAACAACAGTTTATTTTCAATCCGGGGTCAGTCACGTTCCCGCGTAACGGTTTACCACCCAGTTATGGTCTTTATCATCAAGGCCGATTCGAAGTGCGCAGTTTTGACGAGCAGGTTATGGTGCACACTCCGTTGTAAACCCAAACCGGCAGGGCTGCGTCTTGGCTGCCCTGTTTATTTAGAATCGGAGTGACCTAAATTGCGCTCCGGGGCGATGATATCGCGAACCCGTTGTTTGAGTTGTTTTGCTTCCGGAAAGCCCCCTTCTGCTTTGCGCTCCCATATCCGCTGACCATTACAGAACACTTCAAATCGTCCGCCCGTATCGGGATGCAATGCAACCTGTTCAGTTTCTTCGCTGAAGGTGTGGAGTAATTCTTGAGCCAGCCAGGCAGAACGAAGCATCCAATTGCATTGGCGGCAGTAGTAAATATCAATACGTGCTTTTTCCATCTGTCCCTCTTTGGAGTGTATTGCTCAGGATCGAGTTAGGAAAAACATCATGCGGGGGCGGGCTCGTTGGGTCAAGTGGCCGCTTGGGCAGGTCGGTTTTTACAGCGAACTAAAAGGGGCATGAAAATGCCCCTAATCGTATGTGGTTTAGTTGGTAAACAAGACCGTTGAGCCGTGGCTTAGGCTAGTTAGCAACAGCGATTTCTCGTTGATCACGTCGATACGACGGCTTTGTTGCGCGTCCATCTTAAAGATCTGAGTGATGAGCTCCAACTGCTCCTGAGTGAAATCTTTTGAGTCGGCAGACGAAATGTCTTTGAACTCGGTCGGTGTGATCAGCAGATAATTATCGCTAATGTTCCACTCACCCGTTTCCGAAATATTGATCACACTCTGATTTGCGGTGTTTTCAGCAAACAGACGTACTGATGAGATGCGAATATACGTGCCATTTGGCAGATACTTTACATTCGAGTCCACTGCGACTTTACGCAGCGGCCCTACTGAACTTTCTGGAATCTTGTCGGTGATCACGGTGACCATCTTCGATTGCCACTCTTTGGCGGTCAGTACCTGCTCCACTTTCAGATCGCTGCCCCAATAGAGCCAGCCGCTGAAAGCCGCGGATAACGCCAGAATTAATACTGCAATTTTTTCGTTCATTCTTCTCGGCCCTTATTTACACACTTTTCCCAGGTCTTCCTGCTCGGCAAATATGCGCACAGTGATGTTTTCACCGGATTGAGCGATGGAATGAATGTAATTGAGGATGAGCTGATTGTTCTGCCCACCGGTCGCGATGATTTGATCGGGCTTGCTGCGATCAGCGTGAGATTCATTGTATTTTCTCACACATTGTTCGATGGATGGCAGCCAGCGCGACAGGTCCGGGTGATTGATTGGGGTCATCACCGGGACGTTGTCATAAATTGCCAGTTCACGGAATTTCGACTCAGACGGGTTGGTAAATAGCACCACACACAATGGCAGTAAGATAGCCACTAATAACAGGATCTTGGTCAGCATGCTGGTTTTTGCCCGGCGTACCGGGGTTGATGTTGGCGTCACAGACGGCTGCGGTTCAGTCACGCTTTCGCTCTCTGCGGATGGGGGGAGACCATCGGCGGAAACGATTGCGCTCTCTTCCGTGTCAATCTCGTCCTGGCCGGTATTTTCCTGACCCGATAGCGGGGCAGAGCGCTCAACGTTACAAATCAACTGATAACCACGTTTGGGGACGGTTTTCACAAACTGGGGGGATTTTGTGGAATCTTTCAACATTTTGCGTAATGTTGAAATGGCCTGGGTCAGGCTAGAGTCATCCACTTCAAAACCTTGATCACGCCAGACGAACTCGTGCAGATCATTGCGCGAGACAACCTCGTTAGGGCGCTCAGACAGCATCAGCAGGATACGACTTTCGTTGCTGCCGAGTCTGACAACCTCATTGTCATTTGACTGATCGACCAGTGAGTTACTATTGGGGTCAAAAGTAAATCGGTTAGCTAAGATAAACTTTGTGCCTATGTTACTCATTTAGCTCTTCTTATAATTGGACTGTTTGGTCAGTTTAATTCCGGAATCGGCTCTCTAAAATAGCAAACTGGAACAGGGGAATTTAGATAAATTGATAACTTGCCGCCCAAGGATAACTCAAAACAAATCAAAAAAAATATTGTTTTTATGGTTTTTGACCTTGAATTTACATTTGTCATCCTCATGTTAAATAGCAAATATCAATAGTCTCCGACGGCCATTCCGCCGGAGATCCGGTCCAAGATGTCATGGAGTTAACATGAGCGAAACAGCTACACAGAACAAAGAAACTCGTGGTTTCCAGTCTGAAGTAAAACAGCTACTTCACTTGATGATTCATTCGCTTTATTCAAACAAAGAGATTTTCCTGCGTGAACTGATCTCGAACGCATCCGATGCGTCAGACAAATTACGTTTCCAGGCTCTTTCTGATCCGGATTTGTATCAGGGTGATGCTGACCTGGGCGTCAAGCTGTCGTTTGATCAGGACAACAACACATTGACCATTTCCGACAACGGTATTGGTATGAGCCGCGAAGATGTGATTGAGCATCTGGGTACCATTGCCAAATCCGGAACCGCGGAATTCTTCTCCAAACTGTCGCAAGAGCAGAGTAAAGATTCTCAACTTATCGGCCAGTTTGGTGTCGGCTTTTACTCGGCATTTATTGTGGCTGATGCGGTGACGGTACGCACTCGCGCGGCTGACCAGCCGGCTGATCAGGCGGTGCAGTGGTATTCGCAAGGCGAAGGTGAGTACACCATCGAAACCATCAGCAAAGAGAGTCGTGGTACGGACATCATTCTTCACATGCGCGAAGACGGCAAAGAGTTTTTGAACGAATGGCGTTTGCGTGAGGTGATTGGTAAATATTCTGATCACATCGGTATTCCAGTGTCGATTCAGACCCAAGTCCGTGATGAAGAAGGCAACGAAACAGGGGAAACCAAGTGGGAGCAGATCAACAAAGCTCAGGCTCTGTGGACGCGTAACAAGTCAGACATCAGTGATGACGAGTACAACGAATTCTACAAGCACGTGTCCCACGATTTTGCGGACCCACTGCTTTGGAGCCACAACCGTGTCGAAGGCAAAAACGACTACACCAGCCTGTTGTATATCCCGGCCAAAGCGCCTTGGGATATGTTCAACCGTGACCACAAATCTGGTCTGAAGTTGTACGTCCAGCGTGTCTTTATCATGGACGACGCTGAGCAGTTCATGCCGTCATATCTGCGTTTCGTACGAGGTCTGATTGATTCCAATGACCTGCCGCTGAACGTCTCGCGTGAAATTCTGCAAGACAACAAAGTGACACAGTCTTTGCGAAATGCCTGTACCAAACGGGTGCTGACCATGTTGGAACGTCTGGCGAAAAACGACGCGGATAAGTATCAGAGTTTCTGGAAAGAGTTCGGTCTGGTAATGAAAGAAGGCCCGGCGGAAGACTTTAGCAACAAAGAAAAGATTGCCGCTCTGCTGCGCTTTGCGTCGACAGAGGTGGACTCGGATGAGCAGTCGGTGGATCTGGCCTCGTATGTTGAGCGAATGAAAGAAGGTCAGGACAAGATCTATTACCTGACGGCGGACAGCTACGCTGCGGCGAAGAGCAGCCCACACCTGGAGCAGTTCAAAGCCAAAGGCATTGAAGTTGTTCTGATGTACGATCGCATCGATGAGTGGCTGATGAACTACCTGACCGAATTTGATGGCAAATCTTTCCAGTCAATCACCAAAGCCGGCTTAGATCTGAGCCAGTTTGAGGACGACGCGGAAAAAGAGAAGCGCAAAGAGACGGAAGAAGAGTTCAAGTCGGTGGTGGAACGCACCAAAACTTACCTGGGTGAACGAGTAAAAGAAGTGCGCACCACCTTCAAGCTGGCGTCGACGCCGGCGGTAGTGGTGACCGATGATTTTGAAATGGGGACCCAGATGGCGAAATTGCTGGCGGCCGCCGGACAAGCGGTGCCAGATGTGAAGTACATTTTCGAGATCAACCCGGATCACCCGCTGGTCAAGCGCATGGCGGATGAAGCAGACGAAGCAGCATTTGGTCGCTGGGTTGAAGTACTGTTGGGGCAGGCGATGCTGGCCGAACGTGGGGCAATGGAAGATCCGTCTCAGTTCCTTGGCGCGATTAACAGCCTTTTGACTAAGGTGGAATAATCGCATTGCACGGTAAAAAGCTCGCTTCTGGCGAGCTTTTTGTTTCATGCAGGCAGTACAAAGGCTGAAAAAGGTTAACTGTTTCATTTTCTGCAGTGAAAAACCGTTCAGTTTGCATTCTTTAGTCGTAAACCCGGCCTCGGGAGTCATTTTTATGGTAGAATCCGGGGCTTGAATGTCATAACTAAGGCGTGTATTTTGCTTGCCTGTTTATGATTATTATTACCTTATACCGAAACTTACCGTAGCGTAGGGCGAGATTGTGAGCTTCGGTATAAACATCATTTCTAAAGAGGATTAAACATGCGCATCATTCTTCTAGGTGCTCCAGGTGCAGGTAAAGGCACACAAGCTCAGTTCATCATGGAGAAGTTTGGTATTCCACAAATCTCTACTGGTGACATGCTGCGTGCTGCTATCAAAGCGGGTACTGAGCTTGGCAAACAAGCGAAAGCTGTAATTGATGCTGGTCAGCTGGTTTCAGACGATATCATTCTGGGTCTGATCAAAGAGCGTATCGCTCAGGATGATTGTGAGAAAGGCTTCCTGCTGGATGGCTTCCCTCGCACCATTCCTCAAGCTGATGGCCTAAAAGAGATGGGCATTGACATCGACTACGTAATCGAATTCGACGTTGCGGACAATGTTATCGTTGAACGTATGGCGGGTCGTCGTGCGCACCTGGCTTCTGGTCGTACTTACCATGTTGTTTACAACCCGCCGAAAGTGGAAGGGAAAGACGACGTCACTGGTGAAGATCTGGTTGTACGTGATGACGATAAAGAAGAGACCGTACGCGCGCGTCTGGGGGTATACCACGAGCAAACCGCACCTCTGATTGAGTACTACGGTAAAGAAGCGGCGGCGGGCAACACCCAGTACCTGAAATTCGACGGTACCAAAGCGGTGGCTGAAGTGAGTGCGGATATTGAGAAAGCACTGGCATAATTGGCTATCGGCTGGTAATTCAGATTTGGTATAGTAAAGCGACCCGTAATGGGTCGCTTTTTTTATGAACCCTTGCCTTGTGCTGTACGTACATCTTAGGTTCTTTCACGTATAAGCTTTTGGTGTCTATGAAGAATTACAAAAAACTGGGCGTGTTGCTGGTCAATCTGGGGACGCCTGATGAACCGACTGCTCCGGCAGTGAAACGTTTTCTGAGCCAGTTTCTCCATGATCATCGGGTGGTCGATCTGACTCGTTGGCTGTGGTGTCCGTTATTGCATGGTGTGATCTTACCTGTTCGGGCGCCGAAGGTCGCCAAACTGTATCAGAGTGTCTGGATGGATGAAGGCTCTCCGTTGTTGGTCTTTTCCAAGCGTCAGGCTCAAAAACTGCAAGCACGACTGAACCGGCCAGTTGAAATTGGTATGACGTATGGGAATCCGAGTCTGCAAACTGGGGTGGAAGAGTTGATGGCGCAAGGGGTAGAACACATCCTTGTGTTGCCTTTGTATCCACAATATTCCGGTACTACGACAGCCGCAGTGTCTGATGGCTTGACGAAAGCGTTTAAAACAATGGCGGTGATCCCGGGCTATACATTGCTTCGCGATTATTACAACCATCCACTGTATATCAAAGCACTGGCGGCTAAAGTGCGCGCGTCCTGGCAACAAAACGGTCAAGGCGAGTTTTTGCTCTGCTCTTATCATGGCATCCCTAAGCGTTTTGCTGACAACGGCGATGTCTACCCACAACATTGCCAAGAGACAACTCGTTTACTGGGTGAAGAGCTGGGTTTGCCTGCTGACAAGATTGGTACCAGTTATCAGTCACGTTTTGGCCGCGAAGAGTGGCTCCAGCCTTATACGGATAAAACACTGGAAGCGTTGCCGTCTAAAGGTGTGCGCAATCTCGACATCATCAGTCCGGCATTTTCGGTCGACTGTCTGGAGACATTGGAAGAAATTTCCGAGCAGTGTCTGGAGATATTTCAACACGCAGGCGGGGAGCGTTTTACCTACATTGAGTGTTTGAACGACTCAGAACCACACATTGAGATGATGGAAACGCTGCTGGATCCTCATCTGTGTTGAGCGCCACAGGCATCAGTGCGTCAAATATAACAAACCCCGGCACTGGCCGGGGTTTTTTGATGACTTAAATGTCCGATTAGGCGGTCGCTTGCTCAGATTGAGCGGCGGCGGTATCCACTTTTCCGTTACAAATTTTCGTCAATTTCGGTGCAATCAGGAATGTAACGACTGCAACCGCTGCGGTGACGTAACCGATCTTCGAGAATACATCCCCATAGATTTCCAAGGTCTGATGCGCGTCGGAGATACCAGCAGGTACCGAAGTCAGGCTGGCAACCCAGCCGGCGATCACGGCCGCGGTTGCAGAGGTCAGAAACCACATGCCCATGGCAAAGCCCATCATACGCTGAGGCACCAACTGAGCGACCATGGCCAGACCCAGACCAGATACCAGCAGCTCGCCCACCGACTGGAATGCGTAGCTGGCGATCAACCAGTTAGAACTGATGATGCCATCCGCGTTGGCGAAGTTGACACCCCAACCCAGTACCAGGAAGGAGAGCGCACACAGTACCATACCAGTGGCGAACTTAAATGGCATTGCCAGACGATCGCCCATCTTGCCATACAGCATCGCCAGAACCGGGCTGGCGATCATGATCCAGAATGGGTTCAGCGCCTGGAACTGTTCCGGAGCGACATTCATACCCAGAATATCGTGGGTTACGTTGTGAATGGCGAAGAAGTTCAGTGAGGTTGGCATCTGGAAATACAGAACGAAGAAAACCACACCCTGCAACATCAGAACGAAAGCCACGAGCATTTTGGCACGTTCCAGGCCGGTAATAGAAAACGCTTCTTTGAAGTAGAATGCCAGAATCGTCAGGCCAGCAATGACCAGGATGATGTGTGCCAGTGTCAGGTTCTGCAGCAGGTAGCTGCACACGAAGCTGGCTATCACAGCGCCGATAGCTACCATCAATAGTTTGCTCTTATCAACCGGCGCAAGATCCGCAGGTGAGCCGACACCTTTTAGCATGCGCTGACACATCACAAAGTTGACGACTGTGATGGCCAAGCCGATGGCACTGACACCAAACGCCATGCCATAGCCCATCCTCTCTGCAACGAGTGGCGTCAGGATCATCGAGAAGAACGACCCCAGATTGATCGCCATGTAATACATGGTGAAGGCGCCATCGAGGCGTGGATCGTTTTCCGGGTACACTTTTGCCAGCAAGCTGGATGGGTTGGCTTTGAACAAGCCGTTACCGACAGTAATAAAGCCCATCGCGATGTAGATCAGTGTTTCACCGCCAAAGTGTTGTTTAGTGGTTGACAGACCCAGTAACAGATAGCCGAACATTAGAATGATGGCACCAAGCGTGATTGCTCGCTTCGTACCGATCAGCTTGTCACCAATCCAGCCACCAGCTGCGACGAAACCAAACACCAGTGCAGAGAAAGCACCAAACAGGACAAACGAGTTTGACTCGTCCATCCCCATGATTTTCACTAGGTAGACGGTGAGAATGGCTTGCATGCCGTAGAAGCCGAAACGCTCCCAGAACTCAATCGAAAAGATCAGATAAAAAGACTTAGGTTGCTTGAATATATTCAAGTCGGACATAGTAGGTTTTCCTGTATTGCTTGCCAGGTACTTTTGGCCGGAATGGCCAAGTAAAGGCAGGAAATGTTAGTAAAGGTTACCAACAATAATAAGTTTTACTAATTATGATTATGAAAGGATTTTATTCGACAGTTACGTATACCCTTTAGTTATTCAGACTGCAATACGGTGATATTTTGCAATGAATATTAATTCTTTGTAACTGGTTGAAATAATTGTTCTTTGGTGTCACTTCTCGAGTTGAAATTGTGGTGAAAAGTAAGATTTCATTTTTGGTAATAATTATTGCTGATATATCAGTGGCTTGGCATTGTTTAACTGGATGCAATCTTTCTGAAGGGGAGATGAAATGTTAGAATTGGCAAAAAATACAATTGGCTAGAAATATGAAACGTTGGTATCTCCTCTATTGTAAGCGCGGCGAACAGACAAGAGCGAAACTGAACCTGGAAAATCAGGGAGTAGAGTGTTACTACCCGGAAATTTCGCTCGAAAAAATGGCGCGTGGAAAACGGATCAAGAAACGCGAACCTTTGTTTCCCTGTTACGTGTTTGTTCGTTTTGATTTTGAGCAGGGACCAAGCTTTACTGCGGTCCGTTCCACCCGTGGCGTGGTGGATTTCGTTCGCCAGGGCCGCTACCCTCAGGAACTTCAGGGAGATTTGATTTATACCCTGAAACAGATGGAGGGAAGCGAAGTAGAGGTTCCCCAGGATGCGTTACCTGAAAAGGGTCAGGTACTGCGGGTGAAAAGTGGTCAGTTTGCTGGCATTGATGCGATTTATCAGGAAGCCGATGGGGAAGCCCGTTCGATTATGCTGGTGAAAATGATCAATCAGTCGGTGCCGATGAGTATCGACAACAAAGATTTAGATATGTAAAAAAGGCACCTGACGGTGCCTTTTAATGGTTTATTCAGCGGCTGCGTAGGCATCGTTGTGAACGGTTTGAACCGCACGGCCAGACGGGTCGACACAGTTTTTGAACGACTCATCCCATTCGATGGCTTTGGCTGAAGAACATGCGACAGAAGGACCGCCTGGGACACATTCCGCAGCCGATGGCAGCGGGAACAACTCTTCAAAGATCTCGCGGTAAACATAACCCTCTTTGGTTGTTGGGGTGTTGTACGGGAAACGGAACTTAGCCGTTTCCATCTGTTGCTCAGTCACTTTCGCTTCGGCCACTTCTTTGAGCGTATCGATCCAGCTGTAACCTACGCCGTCAGAGAACTGCTCCTTCTGACGCCAGGCGATGGAATCAGGCAGATAATGTTCGAAACACTCACGCAAAATGTGCTTCTCCATTTTGCCGTTGCCACACATTTTATCTTGCGGGTTCAGGCGCATCGCCACGTCGATAAACTCTTTATCAAGGAACGGCACGCGCCCCTCGACTCCCCAAGCGGCCAGAGATTTGTTGGCGCGTGCGCAGTCAAACATGTTCAGTGCCAACAGTTTGCGTACGGTTTCTTCGTGGAACTCTTTGGCATTCGGTGCTTTGTGGAAGTACAGGTAACCACCGAAGATCTCGTCAGCCCCTTCACCGGACAACACCATTTTAATGCCCATCGCTTTAATCTTGCGTCCCATCAGGAACATAGGTGTGGACGCGCGAATGGTGGTGACGTCATAAGTTTCAATGTGGTAAATCACATCACGAATCGCGTCCAGACCTTCTTGAATGGTGTAGGTCATTTCATGGTGGACGGTTCCAATTTTATCGGCAACTTCACGCGCCGCTTTGAGATCCGGCGCGCCCTCCAAGCCAACGGCAAAGGAGTGCAGCTGTGGCCACCAGGCTTCTGACTGTTCATCGTCTTCAATACGCATCGCGGCGAAACGTTTGGCGATCGCTGAAGTGATGGAAGAATCCAGGCCGCCAGACAGCAGAACCCCGTATGGCACGTCCGTCATGAGCTGGCGTTTGACGGCGGCTTCAAGCGCTTCCGTCAGTTCCTCTTTGCTGGTGCTGTTGCCGGAGACCGCTGCGTATTCGTTCCAGTCACGGACGTAGTAACGTTGCGGTTCGCTGTCGGTTGAGCTGTAGTAGCTGCCTGGGGGGAACTCGCTGACGGTTTTACATACCGGAACCAGCGCTTTCATTTCTGATGCCACGTAATAGTTGCCGTGTTCATCGTGTCCCTGATACAGCGGAATGATGCCGATATGGTCACGCCCAACCAGATACTGGTCTTTTTCTTCATCGTAGAGCACAAAAGCAAAAATGCCGTTGAGTTCTTCCAACAGGTCGGCCCCCATGTCTTGATAGAGCGCCAGAATGACTTCGCAATCCGAATCGGTCTGAAACTCATACTTGTCTTCGTAACGGGCACGAATTTCTTTGTGGTTATAGATTTCGCCGTTTACCGCCAGGATCAGTTTTTTGTCTGGGCTGTAAAGGGGTTGTGCACCGCTATTGAGTCCAACGATCGCCAAGCGTTCGTGAGCCAGAATGGCTTTGTCTGACGAGTAAATTCCTGACCAGTCAGGGCCACGATGACGAAGTTTTTTAGACATTTCCAGAGCGACAGGGCGCAATGCCGTTGCATCACTTTTGATGTCTAGAATACCGAAGATAGAGCACATAACCACATCCTTTTTTAAATCTTGTTTAACCTGATGAGTTAAAATGTGCCAGTTTGATTAAAAAAAGCAACCAGGGTTGATTGAAAAGTTTATATAAAAGCCATTGAGGTGAATTTTATTTAATGTTAACTCTGTTTGAGTGAACAAAAGTTAAGTGCGGACGCTTTTTAAACAGAATGGGGGTTAAAAAGAGGCGTTTTGGCACCTCTTTCTTGTTAAGACAGTTTATCGAACGTGGTCAAAGGTGACATGCAGTCGGTCACAAACGTGGCGAGCGAAACCGCTACCGGCTTCATTGTAGATATTGAAAGCCGCGTCGGCGCCGTTATTGAGCAGTTCATCCATTTGGTCCTGATAAGCGGCAATCGCCGCTATCTGACCGGTGTAACCGCGGCTGCGCAGTTGTTCCAGCGCGATCTGATTTCCTTGATGATTCGGCATCGCCAGCAGAACCAACTTGACCCGGCCCGTATCCAAGATACGCTCCCAGAAGTCTGGATCGGTGGCGTCTCCGGCAATCACATTCCGCCCCTCTTTACGGTGCAATTGGGCTGCATCGTCACGGATCTCAACCCCAAGGCACACTTTGCCGTAACGAGTTCTGAGTGCATCGTATGCCCCACTTCCGATCCGGCCCATGCCAAGGATCAGAATTTGCGCACTGCCAGGATTGATCAATTGATCGCGGACATTCAGTTCTTCGGCGGCATGTTCTTTCAGCCAGCGGCCGGATTTACGGTAGATGTCATGGCCCATGCGATTGATAGGCGCAGATAAGACAAACGAAATCGAAACCGCCAGCGCGATAGCGACCAGAATGTCGCCGCTCATCCAACCCATCTTGAATGCCAGACCACCGACAATCAGTCCAAACTCGCTGTAGTTAAACAGACTCAGAGAGGCCAGCAGCGACGTGCGTACACGAAACTTAAAACGGTTAAGGACAAAAAAGTACAGCGCCCCTTTAAGCGGCAGCATCAATAGGAACACTACGGCCAGAGCGAGACCAGACAGGGTCGGGTGCTCTTCCAGGCCGATACTGAGGAAGAAGCACACCAAAAAGAGTTCTTTCAGGTTAAATAAAGACTTGGACAGTTCAGACGCTTTTTTGTGTCCGGCCAGCATCAGACCCATGATAAGTGCGCCGAGATCGGCTTTCATACCAACCAGTTCAAACAGGCCGGCACCGACCACCAACGCAAAGAAGATACCGAACAACACCAGCATTTCACCGTGTCCGACCCAGTCGAGCAATTCGAAGAACAGCGGTCGCAGCAGCGGAAGGGCAAACAGGGCGAGCGCGTACCATTCTGGCAGCTTGCCCGTTGAGGCGGTCAGGAAGATCACCGCAAAGATATCCTGCATGACCAGTATGCCAATGGCGATGGAACCGTATGTGGAGTTCATCTCACCTTTTTCTTGCAGCGCTTTCACGGCAAACACGGTGCTAGAGAAAGACAGGGCAAAGCTGAGCAGCAGCACTTCCTGAAGGCCCATTGCTTCAATGGATGATACGCCAAGCAACTTAAGGCACAGCAGAATCATGCTGAAAATTAACGTCGACAGCAGGTTGTGTATGCTAGCGCCAGCCCAGATTTCTTTGGAAAGCAGGGTTTTGACGTCTAGCTTGAGGCCAATGGTAAACAGCAGCAGTGTCACGCCGAGATCGGCGAGCGTATCTATGGTGCTGTTGGTTTCAAAACCGTAGGCATTGAGGGCAAACCCAGCCAGCAGAAACCCAACCAGAGGGGGCAAATTCAGTCTCAGTGCAACAAAACCGGCGACGAACGCCGCGGAGATCAGCAGTAGTTCCATACGGGTGAAAAGCTTATTCAGATGAAAGATCAAAAACGGGCGGTGTCACAAGACACGGCCCGTAAGTGTAACGCAATTCGTTGAGTATATGTTTAATCTTCCAGTAATTTTTGTAACAAAACACCGTTGAGCATTGCCCGTTTGATCATGGCAAAAGCGCCAATGGTCGGTTGATTGTCAATCTCTGAGGCGACAATCGGCAGGCCGTTATGGAACGTGGTCAGCGATTGGTTTTCGACATTGCGGCGAATGGCGGGAAACAGAATGTCCTCGCAGCGGGTGATGTCGCCTGCGATGATCACTTTTTGAGGGTTGAACAAGTTGATGGTGATGGCGATTGCTTTGCCGAGTTGATTGCCGACCCGAACTAAGCTTTGTTTGGCCAGTTCATCGCCACTATTGGCGTGCTCACAGACATCCTTTATGGTGATGCTTTCTAGGTCAGCCAGACTGGACTCATAACCTTGCGCGATCAGCTTTTTGACACGGGAAACAATCGCTGGGTTGGCGGCGACGGTTTCCAGACAGCCAAAGTTGCCACATTGACATTGTTCACCCAGCGGATCGATCTGAATATGGCCGATTTCACCCACGTTGTGGTTGGAGCCCAGAAATACCTGACCATTGACAATAATGCCAGCCCCTGTGCCCCGATGGACACTGACCAGAATAGAATCTCTGCAATCTCGGCTGGCGCCAAAATAGTGTTCTGCCAGCGCCATGCCACGAATGTCGTTGCCGACAAAACATTCTACGTGAAAAAGTTCGCGGATAATGTCGCTCAGCGCCAGGCTGTCGATGTCCGTATTGGGCATGTATTCAACCACCCCGGTTTCCGGGTTGACTAAGCCGGGCAGGGCAACGCCCACTGCAATCAACTGATTGATCTGATTTTGATGGTCGGCGACAAACTGCTTAAGGTGTGTCGTCAGGCCATCCACCAGCTCGCTCTGGTTGGTGTAGTAAAATTCAACTTGAGCCGACGCCAATTCTTTGCCACCGAGATCGTATAGACTGAATTGAATGTAGTCCCGTCCAAGACGCACGGCGACGGAATGAAACGGCTCGACTTCGGTGGTAAGGGAAATGGCCCGTCGACCGCCGGTCGACGCTTGTTGCGCGACCTCTTTGATCAGGCCGCGTTCCAAAAGTTGGCGGGTGATTTTTGTAACACTTGCCGGAGCAAGCTGACTGACGTCAGCGACCTGAATCCGGGAGATCGGACCTTGTTGGTCGATGAGTCTATATACAGCTGCGCTGTTGAGTTGTTTGACTAAGTCTACGTTACCAATCTGTCCGCCATTCATTCTTATTTATGCTCGTATTGTCCGTTAACAGTTGTCGCCTGGACAGCGAAGTCACGGTCAAAGACAGTCAGGTTGGCCACCATCCCCGGTCGGATACGGCCGAGTTTATGGTCTACACCGATTGCAGTTGCCGGATACAAAGTAGCCATCCGTAATGCTTCATCCAAAGCGATACCGACGTGCTCAACCGAATTCTGAACTGCTTCAATCATCGTCAGGGCTGAGCCGCCCAGTGTGCCGTTTTCATCAACACACTTACCATCTTTGTAATATACTTTCTTACCGACAAAAATAAAGTGATCGATGTTAGCACCTGCAGGAGCTGTGGCATCTGTCACTAATACCAGCTTTTCACCTTTGATTTTATGTGCGATACGGATGTTGGCGTAATCCACATGGAAACCGTCAGCAATGATGCCGGCGTACACTTCAGGAGTATCGTAGATAGCACCCACCACGCCAGGCTCTCGGCCAACCATTGGTGTCATGGCATTGAATAGGTGCGTGGCAAAGCTAATGCCGGCTTCAAAGCCTTTGCGTGCTTCGGTGTAGGTGGCATTGGTATGACCGATGGATACCACAATGCCGGCGTCTTTCAGGCGACGAATATGTTCTGGGTCATTGTGCTCTGGCGCCAGCGTTACCTTGGCAATCACGTCTGCATTTTCGCAAATGTAATCGATCATGCTGCTGTCAGAAGGGCGGATGTAGTTAACGCTGTGAATGCCTTTTTTCATCACATTCAGATAAGGGCCTTCCAGATGCAAGCCGAGAGAGTGATTTTGATAGCGAGTCTGATACTCGCGGGCGGCAGCAATGGCCTGACGCATGTTGTCGTCGGATGACGTTATCAATGTCGGCAGGAAGCTGGTACAACCGGATTTAAGGTTCGCTTGATGCATGATGTGCATGGTGTCAGCCGTGATTTCGTCGTTCAACATCACACCGCCACAACCGTTCAGTTGCAGGTCGATGAAACCAGGGCTTACATTAGCGCCTTGCAGGTCTTTAATTTCAATGCCTTCAGGCAGCTCTGATACCGGACATACTGAGTCGATTAAATCGCCTTTAATCACCACAGCATGGTCTACCAGTACATCACTCCCCGTGTAGATTTTACAGTTAGTCAGCGCGTACATAATCAACCGATCCTTATAACTATGATTTCTCTATTCTCTTTGCGAGCATCATACGCTCATTTTACACCACAACGAGCACTTTATTTGTGAGCTTCAATTAGCTTGCGAAATATCTTGTTTAAGCGCGAATCACAACGTCATTCGTGGAGGCCTGGCTGCAGTATCCCACAACCTAAAGGCTTTGTGACAAGCTGGTGTAAAACAGTTTGCTTCTAAAAGCCACACTCTGAACCACCACTTAGCGTTGTCTCTGCTTTGGATATTATCGCTAAATCTGTGTTTTTTTATATTGTAAAATAAGTTTTATGATCTCGCTAGCAAAATCCCTCAGAGCGGTGTATTTCTGGTGATTATGATCACAAATGATAAGGTTTTAATTTGCGGAGCAAAATTAATGTCATAAACTGACCATGACTAAATTGAGCGACTAAAATAAGTGGCTCAGCAAAATACTAGAAATCCTATAGGGGGAACTTGAGGTGAATATTCTTGGATATGCGCAAAAGCTAGGTAAAGCTTTGATGCTGCCTATCGCAACGCTTCCCGTTGCGGCGCTACTATTACGCTTAGGTCAACCTGACCTACTTGATATCCCGTTTATGGCTCAGGCCGGTAACGCAATTTTCAGCAACCTGCCACTGCTGTTTGGTTTAGGTATCGCCATTGGTCTGTCGAAAGACGGTTCCGGTGCGGCTGGCCTGGCGGGGGCGGTTGCTTACTTCGTCTTGACCGCGACAGCATCGACAATTGACGCGAGCGTCAATATGTCGTTCTTCGGTGGTATCTTCGCCGGTATCATTGCCGGTCACTCGTACAACGCGTTCCACAATACGCGTCTGCCGGAATGGCTGGCGTTCTTTGCCGGTAAGCGTTTGGTTCCTATCATGGCAGGCCTGTTTGCACTGGTTGCGGGCGCGGTATCTGGCGTGATTTGGCCAACGATTCAAGGTGGTCTGGATGCTTTGGCACACGCGGTGTCCACCTCTGGCGCAATTGGTCAGTTTGTGTACGGCACATTAAACCGTGCGCTGATCCCTGTGGGTCTGCACCACGTGCTGAACTCATACTTCTGGTTTGGTATGGGGACCTGTCAAGAAATCGTAGTTACCGGCGCTCAAGCTGCTGGCCAGGCGCTGCCTGCGCTGCAACAGCTGTGTGTGGATCCGGCGATTGCGAAAACGCTGGTGGTTGGTCAGCCTCATACTTTCGAGTTTGTTAACTCTGTGACGCCTGAAATCACAGCGACGGTGAAAGAAGTGACTGAAACACTGAAATCTGGCGACTTGCACCGTTTCTTCGGCGGCGACAAGAGCGCGGGCGTGTTCATGAATGGCTTCTTCCCGGTAATGATGTTTGGTTTACCAGGTGCAGCACTGGCTATGTATCTGGCCGCGCCAGCTGAAAAACGCAGCCAGGTTGGTGGTGCGTTGTTCTCAGTTGCATTCTGTTCATTCCTGACCGGTATCACTGAGCCTCTGGAATTCATGTTTGTCTTCCTGGCACCAGCTCTGTATGCGATTCATGCTGTGTTCACCGGCCTGTCTCTGGTCGTGGCAAACATGTTCGGTACTCTGCACGGCTTTGGTTTCTCTGCGGGTCTGATCGACTTCATACTGAACTGGGGGCTGGCAACTAAGCCTTGGATTCTGCTGATTATCGGTCTGGGCTTTGGTGCACTGTACTTCTTTACATTCAGCTTCGCGATTCGCGCATTCAACCTGAAATCACCAGGTCGTGAAGACGATGACTCTGAAGTGGTAGCGCCTGCTGGTGACAATACCAAAGGTGACCTGGCACGCCAGTACCTGAAAGCACTGGGTGGTCACGAAAACCTGACTTCCATCGATGCGTGTATCACTCGGCTGCGTCTGACACTGAAAGACCGCTCTGTCGCTGATGAAGATGTGCTGAAAAAGTTGGGTGCCAAAGGGGTAGTGAAGCTGGGTGAAAATAACCTGCAAGTTATCCTTGGCCCACTGGCTGAGATTGTGGCCGGTGAAATGAAAGCCATCGGTGCTAATGAAGATCTGACGGACGTTAAACTGCCGTAATCAAACCGACTGTTTTTGGTGTTAAAAGCCTCCTCCGGGAGGCTTTTTTGTGCTTACAATTTCGACGATTGCACCGTGTTGGTGCCGGAAAGGCAAATATTCTCAAGAAATTGCGTGTTTATGTTGTGCTGGCAGGCAGAATTGTGGATCATTAACGGTAATTTTCTCTGCCGCGTGACCGCACGCGCAGAGCCTGTTTTTTCTGACAATACTAAAATTATTGAGGTGCTATAGATGAGTGAAGCTGAGGCTCGTCCATCGAACTTCATCCGCCAAATCATTGATAAAGATTTAGCGGATGGTACACACACAAGTGTGCATACTCGTTTCCCGCCGGAGCCAAACGGCTACCTGCACATAGGTCACGCAAAATCCATTTGCTTGAACTTTGGTATTGCTCAGGACTACCAGGGCCAGTGTAATCTGCGTTTTGATGACACGAACCCGGAAAAAGAAGACGTCGAATACGTTGAGTCAATTAAGAATGATGTACATTGGTTAGGCTTTGAATGGTCAGGTGAGGTGTGTTACTCATCAAACTACTTCGATAAGCTTTACGAGTATGCAGTGGAATTAATTAACAAAGGCTTAGCGTATGTTGAAGAGCTAAGTCCTGAGCAGATTCGTGAATACCGTGGCACACTGACCCAGCCGGGTAAACCGAGCCCGTACCGTGACCGCAGCGTAGAAGAAAACCTGGCGTTGTTTGAAAAAATGCGTGACGGTGGCTTTGAAGAAGGTACGGCGTGTCTGCGTGCCAAGATCGACCTGTCATCGTCGTTTATGGTCATGCGTGATCCGGTGCTGTACCGTGTCCGTTTTGCTCATCACCACCAAACCGGTGACAAGTGGTGCATCTACCCGATGTATGACTTCACTCACTGTATCTCGGATGCACTGGAAGGCATTACGCATTCTATCTGTACGCTGGAGTTCCAGGACAACCGCCGTCTCTACGATTGGGTACTGGAAAACATCACGATTGATTGCCGTCCGCGTCAGTACGAGTTCAGCCGTCTGAATCTTGAGTACACAGTGATGTCAAAGCGTAAACTCAACCAGCTGGTGACCGAGAAATTGGTTGATGGCTGGGACGATCCTCGTATGCCAACCATTTCAGGCTTGCGTCGTCGTGGTTTCACGCCAGAGTCGATTCGTGAATTCTGTAAGCGTATTGGTGTGACCAAACAGGACAATATGATCGAAATGGGCTCTTTGGAGTCCTGCATTCGTGATGATCTGAACGAGAACGCGCCACGTGCAATGGCTGTGCTGGATCCGGTAAAAGTTGTGATTGAGAACTTTGATGAAGGCAAAGTGGAAAATCTGACGGTCGCCAACCACCCGAACAAACCCGAAATGGGAGAGCGGGAAGTGCCGTTCAGCCGTGAAATCTGGATTGAACGTGAAGATTTCCGCGAAGAAGCGAATAAGAAATACAAGCGTCTGGTACTGGGGAAAGAAGTGCGCTTGCGCGGCGCGTATGTGATCAAAGCCGAACGTGTCGAGAAAGACGCAGAAGGCAACATCACAACGATCTTCTGTACTTATGATGCAGATACGCTTGGCAAAAACCCAGCGGACGGTCGCAAGGTCAAAGGCGTGATTCACTGGGTGTCTGCAGACAAAGCGTTGTCGGCAGAAATTCGCCTGTACGATCGCCTGTTCACTGTGCCGAACCCGGCGTCCGCGGATAACTTCGCTGAGACGATCAACCCCGACTCACTGATTAAGGTGAACGGGTACGTTGAACCAAGTCTGGCGTCCGCGGAAGCTGAAAAAGGCTATCAGTTCGAACGGATGGGCTACTTCTGTGTCGATGCAAAAGAGTCGAAACCTGCTGCGTTGGTGTTTAACCGTACCGTTGGACTGCGTGATACATGGGCGAAAATTGAGAACCAGTAATCACGAGTGATGAAGAGAAAAAGCCGGCAATCGCCGGCTTTTTTATATTGGGTTGATCTTTTCAGAGCCAAAAAAATCAGTCTTTAAGGACTGGCTTTTTAAATTTCGATTACTTTTTTGGCTTGTGGGCGTCCGGGTTGTCTTTGCAAGCCCCGTCGGCACATTTACCGTACAAGTACAGACTGTGATTGGTCAGAATGACGTTGTATTGCTCAGCAATTTCTTTCTGACGTTGTTCAATCAGGTCATCTGAGAATTCGATCACTTCGCCACAGTCGAGACAAACCAGGTGATCATGGTGGTGCTGAGTCGACAGTTCAAAAACGGATTTGCCGCCTTCAAAGTGGTGACGGGTAACAATACCTGCATCATCAAACTGGTTAAGGACACGGTATACGGTAGCCAAGCCAATTTCTTCACCTAAGTCGATCAGCTTCTTGTAAAGCTCTTCTGCACTGATGTGCTGACATTCTGGCTGCTGTAATACTTCTAAAATTTTCAGTCGCGGAAGGGTAACTTTTAGACCAGCATCCTTTAACGCTTGGTTGTTATCTGACATATACTTTCCTGTTGATGATCTGCAGCAATTAACAGAATTCAATATTATTAGCATTATAGGGTAGTAGCCCTAAACAATAAACCACGAACTTCAAAGGGTTACTAGGAAAATTTTGTAAAGGCGTGTAATGTCACTGATAATGCTGATCTGACCAGTTACAATTGTGTAACATGTTAACGAAACACAGTTCAGTATCAGGGATAAGAGCATGAACAAATCACTGGCAAGAATTTATAAGCCGGGCCTGGTCAAATTTGCCCTCAATGTCTGGCCACCTTTCTGGGGTTCCGGGATCCGGATTTTGTCCATCAGCGACGATTTTCGTCAAGTCAGCATGAAACTCAAGTTACGCTGGTGGAACAAAAATGCCAATCGTACCCAGTATGGCGGCAGTATTTTTTCACTGACCGATCCGGTCTATTCATTGATGTTGATGGGTATTCTTGGAGAGCAGTATTATGTGTGGGACAAAGATGCCAGCATCAATTTCATCAAGCCGGGCCAGTCTGATCTGTACGCAGAATTCAATGTGACAGAAGCGAAACTGAACGAGATTCTTCAGCAGACGGCGTGCGGCGAGAAAAGCTTTCCGGAGTTTATTATCCACGTTAAAGATCGGCAGGGGCAGGTAGTCGCGGAAGTGCAGCGTCGTCTTTATGTGAGAAAGAAACCGCAATACCGCGAAGTGGATACCGAGCAACCATTAACCGAGTAACACGCAGGCAGTGCATCCGCACTGCCGACTATTTTTCAGGGATGGACAACAGGATCAGCAGTGCACCGTCACCACCAAATTCCAGTGGTGCCTGATGAAAGGCCATGACGTCGGGATGCTGGGCAAGCCACAACGGGGTTTTTTGTTTCAGGACATGTTTGCCTATCCCGTGCTGGACACAAGCACAGTGCACTTCATTCTTTACGCAATACGCGATCATCGCACCAAGTTCACGTTTTGCTTCTGCCTGCGTCATGCCATGCATATCGAGAAACACATCCGGTACGTACACACCACGTCTTAGCCGCTTAACCTCATACTGAGAAACATCATCTCGGGCGTAGCGGGTCGGACCGTCTTCGCTGAGCAAAGGGACAAACTCGTCTGAGAAGTAGAATTCGGTATCGCTGGCTTCACGGCTAAAGCGGGTAATTTGTTTTTGCTTAGCGTTTCTGTTTGGCTGCTGGATTATGGTATCCTGACGCAACTTTTTTACGCCCTGTACTGCGTCCCGAAAAAGGGCGAAATCGTCGTCGATATCGGTGTCTTTTTTGCTCATCTGGGTTCAAAACGATTGATCAATTGCAATTGGCAGTATTGTAGCGCTTTTCGGAGGCAATTTTGGATAAGATTTTTGTAGAAGAAGCCGTATCTGAGCTTCATACCCTTCAAGATATGATTCGTTGGACAGTCAGCCGCTTTAATGCCGCTAATCTGTTTTACGGTCATGGTACGGATAATGCTTGGGATGAAGCAGTGCAGTTGATTCTGCCTACCCTGTATTTGCCTATTGATGTACCGCCACATGTCCTGAATTCTCGTCTGACCAGCAGCGAACGTCTGCGTGTGGTGGAACGTGTCGTCAAGCGAATTAATGAACGCACGCCGACCGCATACCTGACCAATAAAGCCTGGTTCTGTGGCCTGGAGTTTTTCGTCGATGAACGAGTACTGGTGCCGCGTTCACCGATTGGTGAATTAATTCAGAATCAGTTCCAGCCTTGGTTAATTGAAGAGCCACTGCGGATCATGGACTTGTGTACCGGTAGTGGGTGTATTGCGATCGCGTGTGCACACGCTTTCCCGGAAGCCGAAGTGGATGCGATTGATATCTCAGTGGATGCGTTGCAGGTGGCAGAGCAGAACATTCAGGACCACGGTATGGAACAACAGGTCTTCCCGATTCGTTCGGACCTGTTCAGGGACTTGCCAAAAGAACGTTACAATCTGATCGTCTCTAATCCGCCATATGTGGATGAAGAGGACATGAACAGCCTGCCGGATGAGTTTACCCATGAGCCGGAACTGGGTCTGGCAGCGGGCACCGACGGTCTGAAACTGGTACGCCGTATCCTGGCTAACGCACCGGATTACCTGACCGATGACGGTATTCTGATCTGTGAAGTGGGCAATTCTATGATCCATATGATGGAGCAGTACGCTCACATCCCGTTCACCTGGATTGAATTTGAAAACGGCGGTCATGGGGTCTTCATGCTGACCCGACAACAATTGCTCGATTGTGCGAGTGACTTCTCTTTGTACAAAGACTGATTCGCGAATGAAACTGAAAACGCCGGGGTAATGACTCCGGCGTTTTTTTATTCGTTCAATAAATTCGAAATAGTTGCCGGAGAGGGGTTTACATCAAAACGTAATAAAGACACTATGAAATCACGAACAACAGACAGTAAACCTGGTGGTTGCTGCAAAATCAGGCGGCAATGGCCAGATACATGAGGAAGTAATGGCAGGAAACAGTATCGGACAACATTTCCGGGTAACTACGTTCGGAGAGAGTCACGGTATCGCACTGGGATGTATCGTCGATGGGTGCCCACCGGGGCTGGAAATCAGTGAAGCCGACATTCAGATCGACCTGGATCGCCGTCGTCCTGGCACGTCACGTTATACGACTCAGCGTCGTGAACCGGACGAAGTCAAAATTCTTTCTGGCGTGTTCGAAGGGCAAACGACCGGAACGTCCATTGGCTTGTTGATTGAAAACACCGATCAACGCTCGAAAGATTATTCGGACATTAAAGATAAATTCCGTCCGGGTCACGCAGATTATACCTACCACCAAAAGTATGGCATTCGTGATTATCGCGGAGGCGGCCGTTCGTCTGCGCGTGAAACTGCCATGCGTGTTGCGGCAGGTGCAATTGCGAAAAAATACCTAAAACAGACCTTTGGTGTGGAAATTCGCGCCTACCTGTCACAAATGGGGGATGTCTCGATCGACAAAGTCGATTGGGATGAAATTGAGAACAATGCCTTTTTCTGTCCGGATGTGGATAAGGTGGATGCGTTTGATCAGTTGATCCGCGATCTGAAAAAGCAGGGCGATTCGATTGGCGCTAAGATTCAGGTTGTTGCCACGCAGGTGCCTGTCGGCTTAGGTGAACCGGTGTTTGATCGTCTTGATGCGGACATCGCGCATGCGCTAATGAGCATCAACGCTGTCAAAGGGGTTGAGATTGGCGATGGTTTTGACGTGGTGAGTCAGAAAGGCAGTCAACACCGTGACAGCCTGACACCTCAAGGATTTACCAGTAACCACGCCGGTGGGATTCTGGGTGGAATCTCTACAGGACAGGACATCGTCGCCAACATTGCGCTGAAGCCAACTTCCAGCATTACCGTACCCGGTGAAACCATTACGCGAAGCGGGGAAAGTACCGAACTGATCACCAAAGGGCGTCATGATCCGTGTGTGGGTATCCGAGCTGTGCCTATCGCTGAGGCTATGCTGGCGATTGTTCTGATGGATCATTTACTGCGTCATCGTGGCCAGAATCTGGGCGTCAACACCGAGACCCCAGTGATTTAACCGCCCCGGGCCGGTCAAAAACAGCAAATGAAAAGAGCGAGTAAATACTCGCTCTTTTTGTGTTGGCTTGACGATTATTCGCGTTCGTACAACGGTTTGAAATCACGCAGTTTCTGGCCAGTGTACAACTGACGCGGACGACCAATACGGTTGTGCGGATCACTGTGCATTTCATTCCAGTGAGCAATCCAACCAATGGTCCGTGACATAGCGAAGATCACGGTAAACATTGAGATTGGAATACCAATCGCTTTCAGAATAAGACCAGAGTAGAAGTCGACATTCGGGTACAGCTTCTTCTCGACAAAGTATTCGTCTGACAGCGCGATGCGCTCCAGCTCCATTGCCACATCAAGCAGCGGATCGCTGATGTTCAGCTCTTTCAACACGTCGTGACAGGCTTCACGCATAACTGTCGCACGTGGGTCATAGTTCTTGTAAACACGGTGACCAAAGCCCATCAAACGGAAAGGATCGTCTTTGTCTTTCGCTTTCTCAATGTATTCTGGGATGTTGTCGACGCTACCGATCTCTTCCAGCATACGCAGACATGCTTCGTTTGCACCGCCATGAGCAGGCCCCCACAGAGATGCGATGCCCGCAGCGATACACGCAAATGGGTTAGCACCTGATGAACCAGCCAGACGTACGGTTGACGTGGAGGCATTCTGTTCATGATCCGCGTGCAGGGTAAAGATTTTATCCATTGCACGAGCAACCACAGGGTTTACTTCGTACTCCTCACATGGGTTGGCGAACATCATGTGCAGGAAGTTTTCCGCGTAGCTCAAATCGTTACGTGGGTAGATAAATGGCTGACCGATGGAGTATTTGTAACACATCGCAGCCAGAGTCGGCATTTTAGACAACAAACGATAAGCCGCGATTTCACGGTGTTCATCATTATTAATGTCTAAAGAGTCATGGTAGAAGGCGGCCAAAGCTCCAACCACACCACACATAACGGCCATAGGGTGAGCATCGCGACGGAAACCGTGGAAGAAACTCGCAATTTGCTCATGGACCATAGTGTGACGCGTTACTGTTGTTTTGAACGCTTCGTATTGCTCACGTGTAGGGGCTTCACCATAAAGAAGGATATAACATACTTCTAAGTAATCAGCGTTATTGGCTAATTGATCGATTGGGTAACCGCGGTGTAGCAGCACACCTTTTGCGCCATCGATGTAAGTGATTTGAGATTCACAGGATGCAGTGGCAAGAAAACCAGGGTCAAAAGTAAAGTAACCATTTGAGCCTAGAGTACGAACGTCGATTACCTGAGGACCAAGAGTCCCGTCCATAATCGGCAGTTCGATTGGCGCTTTCCCCTCAATATGAAGGGTCGCTTTCTTATCTGCCATAACAATCTCCTTTGTTTATTATTTAATCCGTCCAGGATGTTTGTGTGTCATTTTTGTACGTGTGTTCGTTAACAAAGTCAATTTTTCTCCTCCGACTTGTGCACTTGTTATGATTTTTTATAGGTCCATAGTTAAAAATCTGTTCTGTGTAGCAAAAATTGTTACATCAATTGTATTAGAATGTTGCCAGCCGTAAGATGGCGCAGTAAATTTTGGGGAAAACCTTATAAATTCAAGGCTCGAAACAAGAGTGAGGTGACGTTTCTAGTCTTGTTGTTAACAAAAGTTTTACATTTTAATCCTTGTTTGCTACGAGAATTTGTTAAACAGATGTTAACTTTTGTGGGTTTGAAGCCAAATTTTCGTTCATAACTATAAATGCTCAATGGAGCTGAGTGAGCAAGCCCGTGAAAGAAAGAAAGTCAAGACCTGTTAATTTAGATTTGCAGACCATTCGCTTTCCGATCACAGCAATCGCTTCCATCCTGCATCGTGTGTCCGGGGTGATTACGTTTGTTGCTATCGGAATTTTGCTTTGGTTATTATCCATTTCCTTGTCCTCCCCAGTTGGCTTTATGCAAGCCAGCGATATCGTCGGTGGTTTCTTCGTTAAGTTTATCCTCTGGGGTATTCTGACCGCACTGGCTTATCACATTGCCGGTGGTATTCGTCACTTGCTGATGGATCTCGGATATTTCGAAGAACTTGAATCTGGTGCCATGAGCGCCAAAGTCGCATTCGGCGCCACTGCCGTGTTGTCTCTTCTGGCGGGGGTACTGGTATGGTAAAACATGTTTCTTCATTTGGTCGTAATGGCGTGCACGATTATCTGCTAATCCGTGCAACTGCAATCATTATGACGCTATACACTATTTACCTAGTAAGCTTCATTGCTTTCTCTGGTGATATCTCTTACGTATCTTGGACCCAATTCTTTGGTGGCACGTTTACGAAAACGTTCACCATGCTTGCTTTGGTTTCTATCCTGATTCACGCGTGGATCGGGTTATGGCAAGTACTGACAGACTACATCAAGCCGACGGCACTGCGTGCTGGATTGCAGCTTGGTGTGATTGCCGTGCTGTTAGGATATTTCTTCTCTGGTCTGTTTATTTTGTGGGGTGCGTAAGTGACTATTCCAGTTCGTGAATTTGATGCCGTTGTAATCGGCGCTGGTGGTGCAGGTATGCGTGCTGCACTGCAAATTTCTGAGCAGGGCCTGACTTGTGCACTGCTGTCCAAAGTGTTCCCGACTCGCTCCCACACAGTGTCTGCGCAAGGTGGTATCACGGTTGCTCTGGGCAACTCGCATAAAGATAACTGGCAGTGGCACATGTACGACACGGTTAAAGGTTCTGATTACATCGGTGATCAGAACGCCATCGAATACATGTGTAAAAACGGCCCTGAGTCGGTAATTGAGCTCGAAAAAATGGGTTTGCCGTTTTCGCGTTTTGACAATGGTAGCATCTATCAGCGTCCTTTCGGCGGTCAGTCGAAAGAGTTTGGTGGTGAACAGGCAGCTCGTACTGCGGCTGCGGCGGACCGTACTGGTCATGCGTTGCTGCACACGCTTTACCAACAAAACGTCAAACACAAAACCACGATTTTTTCTGAGTGGTATGCATTGGATCTGGTGAAGAACCAGGACGGTGCCGTGATGGGTTGTACTGCGCTTTGCATGGAAACCGGTGAAATCTGTTACTTCAAGTCGAAAGCGACGGTATTGGCAACCGGTGGTGCAGGCCGTATTTACGCCTCGACCACTAATGCCCACATCAATACCGGTGATGGTGTTGGTATGGCATTGCGCGCAGGCGTACCAATGCAAGACATGGAAATGTGGCAGTTCCACCCAACGGGCATTGCCGGAGCTGGGGTTCTGGTTACGGAAGGGTGTCGTGGTGAAGGTGGTTACCTGCTGAACAAAGACGGTGAGCGTTTCATGGAACGTTACGCACCTAACGCCAAAGACCTGGCTGGTCGTGACGTGGTGGCGCGTTCGATGATGATTGAAATCCGTGAAGGTCGTGGCTGCGATGGCCCATGGGGTCCACACATTAAGCTGAAATTGGATCACTTGGGTAAAGATGTCCTAGAGTCGCGTCTTCCAGGCATCTGTGAGTTATCTCGGACCTTTGCACACGTGGATCCTGTGAAGGAGCCGATTCCGGTTATTCCAACCTGTCACTACATGATGGGCGGTGTACCCACTCAGGTCTCTGGTCAGGCGATTAAGCAAACCACATCCGGTCAGGATGTCGAAGTACAAGGCCTGTATGCCTGTGGTGAGATTGCTTCTGTGTCAGTACACGGCGCCAACCGTCTGGGCGGCAACTCGCTGCTCGACTTAGTGGTGTTTGGCCGTGCAACCGGTCTGCACCTGGGTGAAACGCTGGCGGCGCAAGCCGAAGCGCGTCCGGCGACGGAGTCGGATATCGAAGCCTCTCTGGCTCGTACCATGCGCTGGGAAAACAGCACAGGTGGTGAAGATCCGGTTGAAATCCGCAAAGATCTGCAACGCTGCATGCAAAACAGCTTCTCGGTTTTCCGTGAAGGTGATGCCATGGCAACTGGTCTGGAAGAGTTGAGAGTGATCCGTGAGCGTCTGAAAAACGCACACCTGGCGGACAAATCTCAGGAGTTCAATACCCAGCGCGTTGAGTGTCTGGAACTGGATAACCTGATGGAAACCGCTTTCTCGACGGCGGTAGCGGCAAACTATCGTACCGAGAGCCGCGGTGCACACGCACGTTTTGACTACCCAGAGCGTGATGATGAAAATTGGCTGTGCCACTCTATCTACAACCCGGAAACGGAATCGATGAACAAGCGTGATGTGAACATGACGCCAGTGCATCGTGAAGCTTTCCCGCCGAAAGTACGTACTTACTAAGGGAGGTATTGAACAATGAAACTGAACTTCTCTTTGTATCGTTACAATCCGGATGTGGATAACAAACCTTACATGAAAGATTACACCCTAGAAGTGGACGAAGGGTCGGACATGATGGTGTTGGATGCGCTTATTTCGTTGAAAGAGCAGGATCCTAGCATTGCATTCCGTCGTTCTTGCCGTGAAGGGGTATGTGGTTCTGACGGGCTGAACATGAATGGCAAAAATGGCCTGGCTTGTATCACGCCTCTGTCGGCGCTGAAAGGCGACAAGATTGTGATTCGTCCTCTGCCTGGATTGCCTGTGGTTCGTGATCTGATCGTTGACATGACGCAGTTCTACGATAACTATGCGAAAGTTAAACCTTTCTTGATTGATGATGGCGCATTACCGCCATCAAGAGAGAACTTGCAATCTCCAGAAGAACGTGCGCATTTGGATGGTTTGTATGAATGTATTATGTGTGCGTGTTGTACGACATCCTGCCCATCGTTCTGGTGGAATCCGGACAAGTTCATCGGCCCAGCAGGACTTCTGGCTGCGTATCGCTGGTTGATTGACAGCCGTGATACTGCAACAGACGAACGTTTGTCTGATCTTGATGATGCTTTCAGCGTTTTTCGTTGCCACGGCATCATGAACTGTGTCAGTGTTTGTCCTAAGGGACTGAACCCGACGAAAGCCATTGGTCATATTAAGACCATGTTGGTGAACCGCTCGGTGTAAAGTAACAACAAAATTGCCGGCTCTGCCTCTGGGTGGAAGCCGGCCTTTAATAGCTCGGCGTAGACCGAAGCAAACGTGAAAACTACTGGTTAAGGGAAAATATGCAAAACGGCGTGATGAAGGCATGGCTCGAGTCTTCACACTTGGCTGGCGCCAATGCAACTTATGTAGAAGAACTCTACGAACTGTATCTAAGTGATCCCGATCTGGTAAGTGAGGAGTGGAAACGTGTTTTTGACGGCTTACCTGTAAACTCGAAAGAGACAACAGAACAACCGCATTCACGTGTCCGTGACTACTTCCGACGACTCGCTCAAGAGACAAAGCATTACAGTGTCCAAGTTAGTGATCCTGATGTCGATGCAAAGCAAGTAAAAGTACTTCAGCTTATCAATGCGTACCGCTTTCGCGGTCACGAAGCAGCTGAATTAGACCCTCTGGGAATCTGGAAACGCCCTCCTGTGGCTGAACTCGATCCAGCATTCCACAATCTCACCGAAGACGATTACGAAGAAACTTTCAACGTAGGTTCTTTTGCCATCGGGCAAGACACTATGCGACTGAAAGACATTCATTCTGCTCTTCAGAAAATCTACTGCGGCTCCGTTGGTGCAGAATACATGCACATTACCGACACTGAACAGAAGCGCTGGATTCAGCAGCGTCTGGAACCGGTTGTGGGTCAGCCGTCGTTTGATAATGATCACAAGCGTACTTTCCTTGAAGAGCTGACTGCGGCGGAAGGTCTGGAACGTTACCTCGGGGCCAAATTCCCTGGTGCAAAACGTTTCTCACTGGAAGGCGGTGATGCTCTTATCCCAATGACCAAAGAACTGATTCGTCACGCTGGCAACACGGGTATGCGCGAAGTCGTGATTGGTATGGCGCACCGTGGTCGTCTGAACATGCTGGTGAACGTACTGGGTAAACGTCCGCAGGATCTGTTTGACGAATTTGCCGGCAAACACGATGAAACCTGGGGAACGGGTGATGTGAAGTACCATCAGGGCTTCTCAGCAGACTTCGCTACCCCTGGCGGTAATGTGCACTTGGCACTGGCGTTTAACCCGTCGCACCTCGAGATCGTTAACCCGGTGGTGATCGGTTCAGTACGAGCCCGTCAAGATCGCTTGGGCGATAAAGACGGCAGCCGTGTACTGCCTATCACGATTCACGGTGATTCTGCGATTGCTGGTCAGGGTGTGGTGGCAGAGACGTTCAATATGTCTCAGGCTCGTGGTTTCCAGGTAGGCGGTACCGTGCGTATTGTGGTTAATAACCAGGTTGGTTTTACCACCTCCAATCCTCGTGATACCCGCTCAACCATGTACTGTACTGACATCGCGAAGATGGTTCAGGCGCCGATTTTCCACGTGAACTCAGATGATCCGGAAGCGGTCGCGTTTGTGACGCGTCTGGCGCTGGATTACCGCAACGAATTCAAGCGTGATGTGGTTATTGACCTGGTGTGTTACCGCCGTCATGGTCACAACGAAGCGGACGAGCCGAACGCGACTCAGCCGTTGATGTACCAGAAAATCAAAAAACACCCGACGCCGCGTAAATTGTATGCCGACATTTTGATTGACCGCAATGAGTGTGACATCGAAACCGCGACGCAACTGGTGAACGAATATCGCGACGCTCTGGACCACGGTGAAGTGGTGGTGAAAGAGTGGCGTCCGATGACGATGCATTCAGTCGACTGGTCTCCGTATCTGGGCCACGATTGGGACGAAGCATGGGCGAATCAGTTTGATCGCCAGCGTTTGCTGGAACTGGGTCAGCGTATTTGCCAATATCCGGAAAGTCATAAGCTGCAAAGTCGCGTGAATAAGCTGTACAACGATCGTAAAGCGATGCTGACGGGTGAGAAACTGTTTGACTGGGGTATGGCTGAGACATTGGCTTACGCCACGCTGGTTGATGAAGGCAAACGCATCCGTATTTCTGGTCAGGATTCAGGCCGTGGTACTTTCTTCCACCGCCATGCGGTACTGCATAACCAGGGTGACGCCAGCACTTACATGCCTCTGGCAAATATTCACGACAAACAGGGACCATTCCAGGTATTTGACTCTGTTTTGTCAGAAGAAGCAGTATTGGCATTCGAATACGGCTATGCCACGGCCGAGCCGGGTGGTCTGACCCTGTGGGAAGCGCAGTTTGGTGATTTCGCTAACGGTGCTCAAGTGGTTATCGACCAGTTCATTTCCTCCGGTGAGCAAAAATGGGCACGTTTGTGTGGTTTGACGATGCTGTTACCACATGGCTACGAAGGTCAGGGACCAGAGCACTCCTCTGCACGTCTTGAACGTTACCTTCAGTTGTGTGCGGAGCAAAACATGCAGGTGGTGGTTCCGTCGACACCAGCTCAGGTTTACCACATGATTCGTCGTCAGGTTGTGCGTCCAATGCGTCGTCCTCTGATCGTGATGTCTCCGAAGTCACTGCTGCGTCATCCATTGTGTACCTCAACACTGGAAGATTTGGCAGAAGGAACATTCCAGCCAGCGATCCCTGAAGTGGATAACCTGGACCCGACAAAAGTGAAACGCGTCGTATTTTGTGCAGGTAAGGTGTACTACGATCTGTTGGAGCAACGTCGCGCCAACGAACAGGAAGATGTCGCAATTGTTCGTATCGAACAGCTGTATCCTTTCCCGTTGGACGATGTCAAAGCAGCGATTGCACAGTACACCAATGCGGTTGACTACGTTTGGTGTCAGGAAGAGCCACAAAACCAAGGCGCCTGGTACTCGAGTCAACATAACTTCCGAGCGGCGATTCCTGCCGGTGCGGATCTTAAATACGCGGGCCGCCCAGCCTCTGCTTCACCAGCAGTAGGTTATATGTCGGTACACTTGAAACAACAAAAAGCGTTGGTCGAAGACGCTCTGACCCTAGCTTAAGAACTAGAAGTAAAAGGAAGACACAGATATGACAGTTGAAATTCTGGTTCCAGATTTACCTGAATCAGTTGCCGACGCAACCGTAGCTACTTGGCACAAACAACCAGGTGAAGCGGTCGCTCGTGATGAAGTAATCGTCGATATTGAAACCGACAAAGTTGTCCTGGAAGTTCCTGCACCTGAAGATGGTGTCCTGGAAGCGATTGTTGAAGCAGAAGGCGCTACCGTTCTGTCTAAACAACTGCTGGCTAAGTTGAAGCCAGGCGCGGTTGCGGGTGAACCTACAGCGGACACCACCGCAGAGTCAGAATCCTCGCCAGATAAACGTCACAAAGCTGCGCTGACCGAAGAGAGCAACGATGCGTTGAGTCCTGCGGTACGCCGCCTGCTGGCAGAGCATAATCTGGACGCATCGCAAGTGAAAGGCACTGGTGTAGGTGGTCGTATCACGCGCGAAGACATCGATGCTTACCTTAAGAGCGCTCAATCAGGAGCGAAACAGGAAGCAGACAAAGGCGATATTCAGGTTCCAGCTGCTGCGCGCACTGAAAAACGTGTGCCGATGACTCGTCTGCGCAAGACGGTAGCCAACCGTCTGCTGGAAGCGAAAAACAGCACCGCGATGCTGACCACGTTTAACGAAGTCAACATGAAACCTATCATGGATCTGCGTAAGCAATACAAAGATCAGTTCGAAGAGCGCCACGGTATTCGTCTGGGCTTCATGTCTTTCTACGTGAAAGCGGTAACCGAAGCACTGAAACGTTACCCTGAAGTCAACGCATCCATTGATGGTGATGACATTGTTTATCACAACTACTTTGACATCAGCATGGCGGTTTCCACACCACGTGGTCTGGTGACACCGGTACTGAAAGATTGCGATACGCTGGGTTTTGCTGAGATCGAGAAAGGCATCAAAGAGCTGGCTGTGAAGGGCCGTGATGGCAA
The DNA here is from genome assembly GCF_000467125.1 of Vibrio proteolyticus NBRC 13287. Lineage (GTDB taxonomy): Bacteria > Pseudomonadota > Gammaproteobacteria > Enterobacterales > Vibrionaceae > Vibrio > Vibrio proteolyticus. Next base: position 77,651 of record NZ_BATJ01000002.1, read on the forward strand.
GCTGACGGTTGATGAGCTGATGGGCGGTAACTTCACCATCACCAACGGCGGTGTGTTTGGTTCCCTGATGTCGACGCCAATCATCAACCCGCCACAGTCTGCGATTCTGGGTATGCACAAGATCCAGGAGCGTCCAATGGCGGTGAACGGTCAGGTTGAAATCCTACCGATGATGTACCTGGCGCTATCCTATGACCACCGTTTGATCGATGGTCGTGAATCCGTGGGCTTCCTGGTGACTATCAAGGAACTGCTGGAAGATCCAACACGTCTGCTTCTGGACGTTTAAGGCGGAATTCAGGTGCCGGGTTTCCGGCACCTTTTCCACTGGAATGCTCAACTCCAGTGTGTTGCTGTTATCAGTGACAGCTTTTTAGAAGCACCCTACATACGTTTGGCGAAGCGCTTGCTTACGCCTTATGGAAATAATAAATCCCACAAGGGATAAACAAACGGAATAACACAATGAATTTGCATGAATACCAAGCCAAACAGCTGTTTGCAGAATTCGGTTTGCCTGTGCCGGAAGGCTACGCATGTGATACGCCACAAGAAGCTTTTGAAGCCGCTGGCCGTATTACGACGGAGAAGAAAGTCGTTAAATGTCAGGTTCACGCTGGTGGACGTGGTAAAGCGGGCGGTGTTGAACTGCACGATACCAAAGATGGCGTGAAAGAGTTTGCGCAAAAGTGGTTGGGCAAAAACCTGGTTACTTACCAAACAGACGCGAATGGTCAGCCAGTCACAAAAATCCTGGTAGAAGAAGCATCAAACATTGCCAACGAATTGTATCTGGGTGCGGTCGTTGACCGTGCTAGCCGTAAGATCGTTTTCATGGCTTCTACTGAAGGCGGTGTGGAAATCGAGAAAGTGGCGGAAGAAACGCCGGAGCTTATCCACAAAGCAGCCATCGACCCACTCGTAGGCCCTCAAGCTTACCAAGGCCGTGAACTTGCGTTCAAACTGGGTCTTGTAGGCGATCAAATCAAACAATTCGTTAAGATCTTTATGGGTCTTGGCACTATGTTCGCTCAGTACGATCTGGCTCTGCTGGAGATCAACCCGCTGGTAGTGACTGGCGAAGGCAACCTGCTGTGTCTTGACGGTAAGATCAACATCGATTCAAACGCACTTTACCGTCAGCCTAAGCTACGTGAAATGCACGATCCATCGCAAGAAGATGAGCGTGAAGCGCACGCAGCTCAGTGGGAACTGAACTACGTAGCACTAGACGGTAACGTTGGCTGTATGGTTAACGGTGCTGGCTTGGCAATGGGTACGATGGATATCGTCAACCTACACGGCGGCAAACCAGCTAACTTCCTCGATGTCGGTGGCGGTGCAACGAAAGAACGTGTGGCTGAAGCATTTAAGATCATCCTATCTGATGACAACGTGAAAGCAGTACTGGTAAACATCTTCGGCGGTATCGTACGTTGTGACATGATCGCAGAAGGGATTATTGGTGCGGTTAAAGAGGTAGGTGTAAACGTACCAGTTGTTGTTCGTCTAGAAGGTACTAACGCAGACCTAGGTCGCGAAGTTCTTGCTAATTCTGATGTTGATATCATTGCTGCTGAGTCGCTAACAGATGCTGCTCAGAAAGTTGTTGCTGCTGCGGAGGCTAAATAATGTCTGTATTAATTAACAAAGACACTAAAGTAATCTGTCAGGGTTTCACTGGTGGTCAAGGTACGTTCCACTCAGAGCAAGCTATCGCATACGGTACGCAAATGGTTGGTGGTGTGTCTCCAGGTAAAGGTGGCCAAACTCACCTAGGTCTACCTGTATTCAACACAGTTCGTGAAGCAGTCGAAGCAACTGGCGCAACAGCGACCGTCATCTACGTACCAGCACCTTTCTGTAAAGATGCTATCCTGGAAGCGATTGACGCAGGTATCGAGCTGATCGTAACCATCACGGAAGGTATCCCTACAACAGATATGATCGACGTAAAAGTGAAGCTAGAAGAAACTGGTGTTCGCATGATCGGTCCTAACTGTCCGGGTGTGATCACTCCTGATGAGTGTAAGATCGGTATCATGCCTGGTCACATCCACAAGAAAGGTAAAGTAGGTATCGTATCTCGCAGCGGTACACTTACTTACGAAGCAGTTAAGCAAACTACAGACGAAGGCTTCGGTCAGTCTACGTGTGTTGGTATCGGTGGTGACCCAATCCCAGGTTCAAACTTCATCGACATCCTGAAACTGTTCCAGGAAGACCCAGAAACTGAAGCGATCGTCATGATCGGTGAAATCGGTGGTACAGCAGAAGAAGAAGCGGCAGCGTTCATCAAAGAGCACGTGACTAAACCAGTTGTGTCTTATATCGCTGGTGTCACTGCGCCTCCTGGTAAGCGTATGGGCCATGCAGGTGCGATTATCTCTGGTGGTAAAGGGACTGCTGAAGACAAATTCGCTGCACTGGAAGCGGCTGGCGTTAAGACAGTAAAATCTCTGGCAGAGATTGGTAAAGGTCTGCGCGAAGTTACCGGTTGGTAATTTGCCCTTCGATAAAGAATACCTAGCCCGGCGAATTGCCGGGCTTTTTTTGTTGGATGCAAAAATAAAAACCGGCCTTAGTGGCCGGTTTTTCCATCAGCGCAGTGCTGGTTACAGCACCATCGCGGCTATCCAGCCGAAGATAATGAGCGGGATGTTGTAGTGAATAAATGTCGGCACTACGGTTTCCCAAATATGTTCATGTTGTCCATCAGCATTGAGACCTGAAGTCGGTCCCAAAGTGGAGTCAGAGGCCGGAGAGCCTGCATCACCCAGTGCTGCTGCAGTACCTACCAGCGCGATGGTCGCCATAGGTGAGAATCCAAAAGCGATCGCCAGAGGCACATAAATGGTGGCAATGATTGGTATGGTCGAGAAAGATGAACCGATACCCATGGTGACAAGAAGGCCCACGACCAGCATCAGTAATGCCGCCAACGGTTTATTATCACCAATGCCGCCAGACAGCGCTTGTACCAGAGATTCGACGCCGCCGGTCTGTTTCATGACTGCCGCGAAACCTGCGGCGGAAATCATGATGAAACCGATCATCGCCATCATATGCACGCCTTTAGTAAAGACATCGTGAGTCTCTTTCCAGGCAATGACACCGCCGAAAGTGAACACCATGAATCCCGCCAGAGCGCCGATGATCATCGAGCCGGTGGTCAGTTGGACGGCCAGTGCTGCCACAATGCCCAGTGCCGCGATCAGGATGTGCTTTTTATTGATGTGGCTTGGCTCTGGGTCAACATGCGTCAGCGTGGTTTCTTTGTATTCGCGTGGCTTACGGTAGCTGAAGAAAATTGCGACCAGTAAGCCAAAAATCATTCCGGCGCCCGGCAGCAGCATGGCGGTCGGAACCTGGCTGGCGGTGACGTCTGCCAGGCCATTGTCACGGAGACTCTTGAGCAAAATGTTGTTAAGGAAAATCCCACCAAAGCCAACGGGAAGGACCATGTAAGGAGTGATCAGACCAAAGGTCAGTGCGCAGGCAACCAAACGGCGGTCCAGCTTGAGTTTGGCAAACACGCCCAGCAGTGGTGGAATCAGAATAGGAATAAAGGCAATGTGGACCGGAATAACGTTTTGTGATGACATGGTGACCAGCACCAGGGCCACCAAAACGGCGTATTTCAGACCGGTCGTGGCGGCGCCACTTTCTTTGCCGTGGATGCGTTTGATTACGCTTTGAGCGAGCAAGTCAGTAATGCCGGATTTCGAAATCGCAACCGCAAAGGTTCCCAGCATGGCATAGCTTAACGCGATGGTGGCACCACCGCCCAGACCGCTTTCAAACGCGGCCACGGAATCGTTAAGGCTCATGCCGGAAACCAGGCCGCCGACAATGGCACTGAATGTGAGGGCGACCACCACATTCACCCGCATCAGTGCCAGCAACAGCATGATACATACAGAAATGACAACAGGATTCATAGTAATCTCGATAGGTTGTGTTTACTTATTATCGTTATTAGGTTCGTCAACGAGCGGCCAGCCACCGAGGGCTTTCCACTTATTCACTATGCCACAAAACAACTCAGCGGTCTTTTGAGTATCGTACAACGCTGAGTGAGCTTCTTTATTATCAAACTCCATCCCCGCTGCTTTACAGGCTTTGGCCAGAACGGTCTGACCGTACGCCAGGCCGCTTAAGGCGGCAGTATCAAACGTGGCAAAAGGATGGAATGGAACGCGTTTGAGTTTGCTGCGTTCACTGGCTGCCATCACAAAGCTGTGATCAAAGTTTGCGTTGTGTGCCACCATGATTGCGCGGCTACAGTTCGCGTCCTTCTGTTCTTTGCGAACCTGTTTATAGATCTCTTTGAGTGCTTCCGCTTCACTGACCGCGCCACGCAGTGGACTGAACGGGTCGCGAATACCGTTAAACTCAAGAGCCTCTTTTTCCAGATTAGCACCTTCAAAAGGTTCGACGTGAAAATGAATGGTTGACGCTGGATGGAGATCGCCATGCTCGTCCATTTTTAAGGTAACGGCACATATCTCAAGCAGAGCATCAGTTTGGGCATTAAACCCGGCGGTTTCGACATCGATAACGACCGGAAAATAGCCACGAAAACGTTTTTTTAGCGTCAATGCTTCATTTTGTTCAGTCATGGGGGTCCAGGATTGTGTGACAGGGCAGGCATTATTACAGATAATCCACACGATAAAAACCAGCGCACGGCAGAAAACACCAAACTAATTGGCGCAGATTTTGCAGATTCATTTCAGACAAGATGTAAGCGGCAAGCCTTCGCCGCCCGTATATGGAAGAGAAGATCGAGAACATGAATAAATGGCTATTGAGTGCGATATCGGCGGTATTGCTCGTAACGACGTCCAGCGTCAATGCGCAGGAGAAACGTTATGTCGCCACACCACAGCAGTCGAGCTGGAAAATGCTGGTGAATACGCCTCTGGAATGCCGTTTGGTACATCATATTCCCAACTATGGTGACGCTCAGTTTTCTTCCCGTGCGAGTAAAAAAATCAACCTCGATTTCGAACTGAAAATGCGACGTCCGATGGGCGATACGCGTAATGTCAGCCTGGTGTCGATGCCGCCGGCCTGGCGCCCTGGAGAAGGGGCGGAGCGGATCACTACCATTCAATTTTTTAAACAATTTGACGGATACATCGGTGGTCAGACCGCTTGGGGAATATTGGGTGAACTGGAACAAGGCCGCTACCCGACATTCAGTTACCAGGATTGGCAAAGCCGGGATCAGCGAATTGAAGTGGCGTTATCCTCGGTGTTGTTTCAGCAGCAGTACAACGTTTTTAGTGACTGCATTGCCAATCTGCTGCCCTACAGCTTTGAAGACATCGCTTTCACTATCTTGCATTACGATCGCTCAAGTGTGCAACTGAACAAAGCGTCGCAGAAACGTTTGGCTCAGATTGCCGAGTACATTCGCTACAATCAGGACATCGATTTGGTGCTAGTCTCGACCTATACCGATTCTGTTGATGGCAAGAGTGCCAGTCAGGCTCTATCCGAAAAGCGTGCAGAAGTGCTGCGGGATTACTTTAAGTCGATTGGCCTGCCAGAAGACCGGATTCAGGTACAAGGGTATGGCAAGCGCCGTCCGATCGCAGACAATGCTTCGCCGATTGGGAAAGACAAAAACCGTCGGGTGGTTATTTCTCTTGGCCGCACTCAGGTGTAATGTGGCGACATAAACAGGTGGGGGAGCAGACCCGCCTGTTTAATTGAGTTTAAAACGGGCTATCTGGTTGCAATTGGTGACCGAGTCAATGTCTTTTACCTGATGGGCAATCCGCGGATCCGGATGGCGTTTCATGAACTCAATCAACGCTTTTTTACAGCAACCTAAAGAGTCAATGAAGGCTTCGCAATTGGGGTTGTGGCATTGTGGCACCAACATCAGTACTTTCTCCGATGCCAGTTGCAGGTATTTTATTTCATAATGGTCGTCACCAATGGAGCGCCAGAATTGCGCCAGATTGTGACAGGAGATCACCGAAATCATCAGCCGTTCTTCCAGATCGATCTCTTCCTGTAAAGACAAGTGTTCACTCAGTGCTAATGCCTGTTGATAATGCAAAATACTGCGTAAGTGGTCCTGCTCACTCATCGCGGTATCGGCCAATAAAGTATGCTGTTCCCAATCGTGTATGCTCATCATTTTCTCCCATAGCACCAAACTAAAGATTAAATGATAATTATTATCATGTAAACGAAAAAATAAAAGCGGTGACAGCACCGCTTTTCATGTGGTTTAACCTTCTAGGCCAGCGGACGCTTGTTTGTTCTGAATCAGCTCAATCATGTACCCGTCGAGGTCTTTCACAAACGCGATATGCGTGGTTCCGCCTTTTACTGGGCCAGGCTCGCGGGTTACGTTACCACCGGCAGCTTTGATTGTGTCGCACGTGGTGTAGATGTCATCGACACCAATCGCTATGTGACCGAATGCATTGCCCATGTCGTATTCTGAGGTGCCCCAGTTGTAAGTCAGTTCAATCACTGCGCCCTGAGACTCGTCACCATAACCCAGAAACGCCAGAGTGTATTCATACTCTTTGTTTTCGTTGGTACGCAGTAACTGCATACCCATAACTTCAGTGTAAAACTGAATCGATTTGTCCAGATCACCCACGCGCAGCATGGTGTGAAGAATGCGACCGTTTGCCATAATTTGCTCCTAGCTTTCCGGATATACTTTGTCTTTAAATTCGCACAAGTCTTCGATAATGCAGCTTCCACAGCGTGGCTTGCGTGCCACACAGGTATAGCGACCGTGCAAGATGAGCCAGTGGTGCACATCCAGCTTAAACTCTTTAGGCACCACTTTCAGTAATTTCTGTTCGACCTCGTCAACGTTTTTCCCCATCGCAAATTTGGTGCGGTTTGACACGCGGTAGATGTGGGTGTCAACGGCAATCGTCGGCCAGCCAAACGCGGTGTTGAGCACAACGTTGGCGGTTTTGCGTCCCACGCCAGGCAGCGCTTCCAGGGCTGCCCGATCCTCTGGCACTTCGCCATGGTGTTTATCGAGCAGAATCCGGCAGGTTTTGATGACGTTTTCCGCCTTGGAATTAAACAAGCCGATGGTCTTGATGTACTCTTTCACGCCATCTACGCCAAGGTCAAACATCGTCTGGGGTGTATTCGCGACCGGGTAGAGTTTGTCGGTGGCTTTATTAACACTGACGTCCGTGGCCTGAGCGGATAATAACACCGCGATCAGCAGTTCGAACGGGCTACTCCAGTTCAGCTCTGTCTGCGGGTTAGGGTTGTTTTCCCGTAATCGCTCCAGGATCTGTATGCGTTTTTCTTTGTTCATTTTAAGGCTGCTTCCAATGGATAAACACCAGACGCTGGCCTGGTGTTTTATTGTTTTAATTCGTGACGCGGACGCGTTCTATCGCAGGCTTTTCCTGCTTAGGCTGTCGGGCGGCTAACTGTTTGTCGATGATGTTTTTCAGTGCGATAAGAAAGCCGACGCCAATAAATGCGCCTGGTGGCAGCAGCGCGAGCAGGAAGCTGCTGTCGACGTGGAAGACTTCGATACGCAACACTTTTGCCCACTCTCCAAGCAGCAGATCTGCGCCGTCAAACAGGGTGCCGTTGCCGATAATTTCGCGCAGCGCGCCCAACACCACCAGCACGGAAGTCATGCCAAGTCCCATCCAGAAACCATCCTGAGCCGCTGGAAGGACGTCATTTTTGGACGCAAACGCTTCGGCGCGACCGATAATGATGCAGTTGGTCACGATCAGAGGAATAAAGATACCCAGTGACAAATATAAGCCGTAGGCGTAAGCGTTCATCAGCAGTTGAACACAGGTGACCAACGACGCAATGATCATTACGAAGACCGGAATACGGACCTCTTTAGGGACGTGGTGGCGAACCAAAGAGACCGTCACATTCGAGCCGACCAACACCAGCAGCGTTGCAATGCCCAGTCCGAGTGCATTCGTGATGGTCGACGAAACCGCAAGCAACGGACACAGACCAAGCAGTTGCACCAGGGCCGGGTTGTTGTCCCACATGCCATTCTTGATCAGCGTTTTATGTTCACTCATCGTTGCCTCCACAGGTCAGGGGTTGTGCGAGGATCGCATCCTGATTTTGTGCGACGAAGATGGCGGTTTTCTTAACGGCTTTGACCACCGCACGCGGAGTGATCGTCGCGCCGGTAAACTGGTCAAATTGTCCGCCATCTTTACGCACCTTCCAACTGGCTTCGTTTTGCGGGGTAACCTGTTTCCCGGTAAAACTGGTGATCCAGTCGGATATTCTGAGATCAATTTTGTCACCCAGCCCCGGCGTTTCTTGATGCGCCAGCACCCGAGTGCCAGTGATGGTGCCATCGTGCCTAATACCGACGATCAGTTTGATGGCACCGTTGTAGCCGTCTGGCGCGATGGTTTCAATCGCCATTGCACTAGGCTCACCGGCAAGCCGCGCAATATACACCGGCATGGTTTCAGTTGTACCAAGCGCCGGGTCGCGCACCAGAGTACAGGAACGGTACAAGTCGTTGTCGTGCAGCGATGTGGGCACCACTTGATTGAGTACCGATAACAGCTGTGCTTGTTCCTGAACCTCAATTCTGTCTTTAGTCAGATATTGGGTCAATGCTACCAACCCGGTCGACAAGCAGGCAAAGACGGCGAGTGTCAGGCCATTATTACGAATTGCAGTTAACATAACACTCCTTAATGCCCATAAGTTCGAGGCTTGGTGTAGTAATCGATCAGCGGCACACACATATTAGCCAGCAAAACAGCAAACGCCACGCCATCCGGGAAACCTCCCCAACTGCGAATGATCACCATCAGCGCGCCGATAAACGCCCCATAAATCAGTCGGCCTTTCATCGTGGTGGACGCCGACACCGGATCAGTGGCAATAAAGAATGCCCCTAGCATGGTCGCGCCCGATAGCAAATGGATGAGTGGCGAGGCTGTTTCACCCGGGGTTACAATCATCAACAAGCCACTGGTGAATAGCAGGCCACACAGGACGCTGACCGGAATATGCCAGTTGATCACTCGCAGCTTTATCAGTGCCAATCCACCTGCAAGATAAGCCAGATTAACCCATTCCCAGCCGACGCCCGCCAGTCCGCCAAACTGAGGTTGCTGCATGGCTTCGAAAGGTGTTTTTCCTGTGGTGAGAGCGGTTTTGAATGCGTCCAGTGGCGTTGCCATAGTGACACCATCGATGCCGGCTCGGACCTGCTGCAGGGATAACCCCTCAATATTGAAACCGGTAAAGATCAGATGCAGTGCGTCGCCGAACGTCAGAGGTGTCTCCTGCAAGGTGGCTGGCGAAAGCCAACTGGTCATCTGCACTGGGAAGGATATCAGCAGTACCACGTAGGCTACCATGGCAGGGTTAAAGGGGTTCTGACCGATACCGCCGTACAGCTGTTTGGCGATCACTATCGCGAAAATCAGACCAATAGTAACAATCCACCATGGCGACAGTGGCGGAATTGCGACGGCCAGTAACCAAGCGGTGACCAGTGCGCTATTGTCGCGCAGCGCTGACATTGGTGGTCGCTTGCGCAGTAACATGACCATTGCTTCTAAACTTAGGGCGATGACAATGGCAAGAATCAACTGGATGAGAGTACCCCAACCAAAGAAATACGTTTGAGCGACCAGACCGGGCAGTGCACAGACGGCAACCCACTTCATTAAGTCTGGGGTGCTTCGACGACTGTGTGCGTGGGGAGAGCTGGCTATGAAGAACGACACTACTCTTTCTCCTCAGAATCTTGTGCTGGTTTGGCTTGTTGTTCTTGGGCGGCTTTACGGGCCTTGGCTCGAGCAATGGCAGCGGCAACGGCGGCCTTTTTCGGATCGCTGTCGTCATTCGATGACGATGCGCTTTCCGGCTCCGCTTGGGGCTCAGAGGCCTCAGCAGCCGCTTTGCGGGCTTTGGCGCGAGCGATGGCAGCGGCAACGGCGGCCTTTTTCGGATCGCTGTCGTCATTCGATGGCGATGCGGTGTCCGGCTCCGATCGGGTTTCAGAGTCCTGTGCAGCCGCTTTGCGGGCTTTGGCGCGAGCAATGGCAGCGGCAACGGCGGCCTTTTTCGGATCGCTGTCGTCATTCGATGGCGATGCGGTGTCCGGCTCCGCTTGGGTTTCAGTGGCCTGTGCAGCCGCTTTGCGCGCTTTGGCGCGAGCGATGGCAGCGGCAACGGCGGCTTTTTTCGGATCGCTGTCGTCATGCGATGGTGATGTGGTGTCCGGCTCCGCTTGGGTTTCGGTGGCCTCTGCAGCCGCTTTGCGCGCTTTGGCGCGAGCAATGGCGGCCGCGACTGAGGCTTTTTTCGCATCCGCGTCACCGGATTGTGAAGCTACGGAAGAGTCAGGCTCGGCGTTTGCTTCGCTGGCTTGGGCGGCTTTGCGTGCTTTAGCGCGAGCAACCGCAGCGGCAACTGCCGCATTTTTTGACTCACCGTCAGACGCCGCATCGCTGGTGGTGTCCTGGTTGGCTTTTTGTGCTTTGCGCTCCCGGGCCTGGCGCTTGCGCTCTTCGCGCAGCTTGGCCATATCAGAGTTGTCTGGCTCGCTATCACCCGCCTGCATTGCCTGGGCTTGCTTGGCCTTAGCTTTGGCAACCGCAGCGGCGACGGCCGGTTTAACAACCGGGGTATCGGCAGTGGTTGCCGCGTCTTTTTGTGCTTTGACTCTGGCGATCGCGGCCGCGACTGCGTCATCACCGCCAGATTGCTTCATCTCTTTGCGACGATCATCTGCGGCTTTCTTAAAGCGGTTTTCCCGCTCCGCCTTATCCCGCTCCATACGCGCTTTTTTGTCTTCAAAACGCTGTTTGGCACGTTCGGCGGCTTCGGCTTCTTCTTTTCGTGCCCAGATTTCGGCCTTGGCTTGGCGATAATACTGTACCAGTGGAATTTCACTTGGGCACACATAAGCACAAGCACCACACTCAATACAATCTTTGAGATTCAGCTCTTCGCACTTTTCGTATTCTTCGGCCTTGGCGTGCCATAGCATTTGCTGAGGCAGCAGAGACGCCGGACAAGCGTCAGCACACTGACCGCAGCGGATACACGCCATTTCGTATTGTTCTGCAACGATTTCACGTCGCTTGGGTGCCAGAATGCAGTTGGTGATCTTTGTGATGGGTACGTTGCTGTGTGGCAGGGTAAAGCCCATCAATGACCCGCCCATGATCAGGCGTGGCAGCTTTTTGTCGGCTTTATAACCAAACTCTGTCAACAGGGCTTCAACCGGGGTGCCGAGCAGAGCCCATACGTTGCGCGGTTGCTTAAACGTGTTGCCCGTGAGTGTGACGACACGTCGAACCAGTGGTTCATCATCGATCACCGCACGTTTGATCGCCTGCATAGATCCCACGTTCTGGACGATAACGCCAATATCGGCGGAGTGTTTGCCGCTGGGGACTTCGAGATTGGTCAGCAGCTTGATCAACTGCTTGGCGCCACCGGACGGGTATTTGGTCGGCACAACGCGGATGACTATATCTTTGTCAGCAGAAGCGTCCTGCAGCGCTTTTAATGCCTGCGGTTTGTTGTCTTCTATCCCGATGATGGTTAACTTCGGTTTCAGGATATGTTCCACCACTTCGATTCCGGCGATCACCTCGTCGGCATGGTGGCGCATCAACATGTCGTCTGCCGTAATGTAGGGTTCACACTCGGCTGCGTTGATGATCAGAACCTCTGTGCGCTGTTGACCTGACTGGATTTTCTTTGCCGCAGGGAAACCCGCGCCACCTAGACCTGCAATACCGGCACGGCGGATAATTTCAATCAGTTCTTCTGGCGTTTCATCGCGATAATCCGGACGTGGTGTCTGTTCGCGCCAGCGATCTTCACCATCTGGCTGAATGACAATACACAGTTCACTCAAGCCTGACGGATGTGCCGTGGTGCGCGGTTCGATCGCGCTGATGGTGCCTGACGTCGGGGCATGAACCGGAAGCATAAAGCTGGTGCTAAAGTGGGTCAGTGGCTGGCCTTTCAGAACATGGTCGCCAACAGACACCAGTAACTGGCCCGGCTTGCCGATGTGTTGTTTAACTGGCAGGACAATTTCAGTGGGCAGACTGGCTTCCACCAAAGGGTGTTTTGTGGATTGGGCTTTGTTTTCCGGCGGATGAACACCACCAGGAAAATCCCACAGTGCGCCGGATTTAATTTGTTCGATTAATGACAACATACCAGTCCTTAACTCACTTTCTTCTGCTTATCTGCAGAATCGGTAATATCAACGACAGGAATGGCGTTCAGTTGCCATTTCCAGGTATCCGTGGTCGTTTCAACCGGAATCATTTCAATACAGTCAGTCGGGCAGGGCGCCACGCACAAATCACAGCCGGTACATTCATCCTTAATGACGGTGTGTAGGGCTTTCGTCCCACCGACAATTGCGTCAACCGGACAAGCTTGAATACATTTGGTGCAGCCGATACACATATCTTCATGGATAAAGGCAACTTTCTTCACATCATCAAGTTCGTGCGCTGATTCCTGGACCTCAACGCCCATCAGATCGGCCAGTTTCTCGATCGTCGCCTGACCGCCAGGCGGGCATTTATTGATGTCATCTCCATTGGCGATTGCTTCGGCATACGGACGACAGCCGGGATAACCACATTGACCACATTGAGTTTGAGGAAGGATGCTGTCGATCTGATCGACGATCGGATCGGCTTCCACTTTAAAGCGCACGGACGCAAAGCCGAGGATGGCGCCAAATACGGCCGCCAGCACAGCGAGTACAATAACGGCTATCAGGATGGTACTCATTACAATTTCACCAACCCGGTAAAGCCCATAAATGCCAGAGACATCAGGCCAGCGGTGATCATAGCAATTGACGCACCTTTAAATGGTGCTGGCACATCAGAAACGGTGATGCGCTCACGCATAGAAGCGAACAGAATCAGAACCAGAGAGAACCCCACAGCGGCGCCGAAACCATAAATGATCGATTCTATGAAGTTGTGATTTTCGTTGATGTTTAACAACGCGACCCCTAATACGGCACAGTTAGTGGTGATTAGGGGGAGGAATATCCCCAGCAGCCGATAGAGGGTTGGACTGGTTTTGTGAACCACCATTTCGGTGAACTGAACGACGACCGCAATCACCAGAATGAAACTCATGGTACGCAGATACTGGATACCGAGCGGGGTCAGAATATAGGTTTCAACCAAATAGGCGCACACGGAGGCGAGGGTTAGCACAAAGGTTGTTGCTAACCCCATACCAATAGCAGTTTCCAGTTTTTTGGAAACCCCCATAAACGGACATAAGCCCAAGAACTTCACCAGTACAAAGTTGTTCACCAGCACAGTGCCAATCAACAACAAAATATATTCGGTCATAATTATTTAGATTAGAAATTCCGATCCCAACATTATCCTGTTTTGTGACCTCAATAACAACCAAGGAAAGTTAAGGTTATACGCTATTGATGAAAAATTATACGCAATGAATGACGATTTGGCCGCTTGAGCCTCGGAAGTAAGAGAGAATCACCCGACATGCCACACCAAGTGACATCAATATCAGAATAGAACCCTGAGAGAAGCGGGGAAATAAAACGAGAAAGGCCCGGTCAATGACCGGGCCTTTGGAATTTGGCTCCCCCTGCGGGACTCGAACCTGCGACATACGGATTAACAGTCCGCCGTTCTACCAACTGAACTAAGGGGGAATTGCGTTAAGCGGGGCGAATGTTATCGGTCGCTGGATCGCTTGTCAACACCAAGTCGAGGAAATAAATATATTTTTTATCAAAAAAAGGCTTTACTTTCCTGTATGCCTTAACTTCTCTGGGCTTGGTTTACTTATCCACTAAAATTGTGGATAAGTGTGTTAATGTAACTTGAGCAACTCGGGTTGGCTCAGATTATAGAGTTTTGACTTTATAATTTACAATGTGGGTTTTTGTTTTAATTAATTGATTTTGTTGGGTTATATTGAGTTATTCAGGTTGTGAGTCGTTTGGCTGGTGCGTAAAAATAACTTTTCTATTTGTCATTAAATTGTCAATTTGGGGAAAAGCTGTGTATGAAAAATGAGACAGTAAGTGCCAGGCGGCTCGGTGAGGGCGAACGATAATATCAGAGTCAATGGTGAGATACCAGCGATCAAACCATGGTTTTTGTGTCGTTTATAGAAGAAATTTCTGTCTGGCTCTTGCGGGTGTATATACATACAGTCAAAATAGAACATCACTGACGGGATAGGGTAACGAGAGATATGAGTAAAATGTTCGATCTGGTGTCTGAATATCAGCCATCCGGTGATCAGCCCACCGCAATAAAACAACTGTTGGAAGGGCTGGATTCAGGGTTAGCGCATCAGACACTGCTCGGGGTCACCGGCTCCGGTAAGACGTTCACTCTGGCCAACGTGATTGCGCAGGCACAGCGTCCGGCGATCTTGCTTGCTCCAAACAAAACGCTGGCAGCTCAGTTGTACGGTGAGATGAAAGCATTCTTTCCCAATAATGCGGTGGAGTACTTTGTCTCTTACTACGATTATTACCAGCCCGAAGCCTATGTGCCCACCACTGATACTTTCATCGAGAAGGATGCATCGGTCAACGCTCACATTGAACAGATGCGTTTGTCGGCCACCAAAGCCCTTCTGGAGAGAAAAGATGCCATCATCGTCGCCTCTGTCTCGGCGATTTATGGTTTGGGCGACCCGGAATCGTATCTACAGATGATGTTGCACGTCCGTCGTGGTGACTTTATCGGTCAGCGCGATATTTTACGCCGCCTGGCGGAGTTGCAATACACTCGCAATGAAGTGGCGTTTGAGCGGGGTCAGTTTCGCGTGCGCGGCGAAGTCATTGATGTCTTTCCGGCTGAATCGGATCAGGAAGCGGTGCGGATCGAAATGTTCGATGATGAGATCGAATGCATCAGTTTGTTCGACCCTTTGACCGGGGTCGTCAAGCAACGGGATATCCCGCGTTTTACTATCTACCCGAAAACACACTATGTGACTCCCCGAGATCGTATTCTGGAAGCCATTGAACACATTAAGCAAGAACTGGCGCTGCGCAAGCAGTATCTGCTCGATAACAACAAATTGCTCGAAGAGCAGCGCATCACCCAGCGGACTCAATTTGACATCGAAATGATGAACGAGCTGGGTTTTTGCTCGGGAATCGAAAACTACTCACGGTATCTCAGCGGACGCAGTGAAGGTGAGCCACCACCGACACTGTTTGATTATCTGCCGCACGATGGCTTATTGATCATCGATGAGTCCCACGTGACTGTGCCGCAGATTGGTGCCATGTTTAAAGGGGATCGCTCACGCAAAGAGACGCTGGTGGAGTTTGGCTTTCGTTTGCCATCGGCGCTTGACAACCGTCCGCTTAAATTTGAAGAATTTGAATCTCTGGCACCGCAAACCATTTTTGTTTCGGCCACGCCGGGCAACTATGAACTGGAAAAATCAGACGGCGAGGTGGCGGATCAGGTGGTGCGTCCAACCGGTCTGCTGGATCCTGAGCTGGAAGTGCGTCCGGTGGCTACCCAGGTGGATGACCTGTTGTCAGAGATCCGGATTCGTTCCGCCAAAGATGAACGGGTGCTGGTGACTACATTGACCAAGCGTATGGCCGAAGATCTGACGGAATACCTTCATGAGCATGATGTGCGGGTGCGTTATCTGCACTCGGATATAGATACGGTCGAGCGCGTTGAGATTATCCGTGATTTGCGCCTGGGAGAATTTGATGTTCTGGTCGGAATCAACCTGCTACGTGAGGGGCTGGATATGCCGGAAGTGTCGTTGGTGGCGATTCTGGATGCAGACAAAGAAGGCTTCCTGCGCTCAGAGCGTTCTTTGATTCAGACCATTGGCCGCGCGGCCCGTAATGTGGCGGGCAAGGCGATTTTGTATGCTGATCGTATTACCGGCTCGATGAAAAAAGCCATGGACGAAACCAACCGTCGCCGGGAAAAACAACAGGCTTACAACGAAGAAAGAGGCATTCAGCCTCAGGCGTTGAAACGCAATATCAAAGATATCATGGAGCTGGGTGATATCACCAAGGGCAAACGTCAACGTGTGAATAAGCAGGTGCCGTTGTCGAAAGTGGCTGAGCCTTCACAGCGTTATGTGGCCCTGTCGCCACAAGAGCTGGACAAAGAGATCAGCAAACTGGAAGCGGCAATGTACAAACATGCCCAGGATCTGGAGTTTGAGCTGGCGGCTGAGAAGCGCGATCAGATAGAGAAACTACGGGAACAGTTTATCGCGAACAGCTGATGCTATTTACTAACTAAACGACAAGCAAAAAAATAGCCAATAGACACTAATCTATTGGCTTTTTTGTGAATACTAAGTTCACTAACAACGTCAGTTGGCTAGGTGACCCAAACTTGGGTCAATCTGAATAAAGCATCTTCTATGCCAACTTTTTGAGGTAAGAAAATCGGTCAATTGCGGATTCCGTACGGAAATTTTCCGATTTAATTTGCAAAATGCAATTCGCAATGCAATCATTTCTACAAAATGCAAATAATAATGGCTAGGTTATGCAACAATCCTCAGAATCTCAAAAATCGAGATACCTGTTGATGGTAGAAGATACGGCGTCGGTTGCAGCCCTGTACCGCTCGTATCTCACTCCTTTAGGTATCGATATCAATATTGTCGGCACCGGTCGTGATGCTATCGAAAGTCTCACTTATCGCACGCCGGATCTCATTTTGCTTGACTTACGACTGCCGGACATGACCGGTATGGACGTATTGCACGAAGTGAAGAAAAGTGTGCCTGATGTTCCGGTGGTGTTTATGACCGCACACGGTTCTATCGATACAGCGGTCGAAACGATGCGCCATGGGGCTCAGGACTTTCTGATCAAACAGTGTGAAGCGGACCGTTTGCGGGTGACGGTGAACAACGCGATTCGCAAAGCAAGCAAGCTCAAGAATGATGCGGATAACCTGAGCAATCAAGGCTATCAGGGTTTCATCGGCAGCAGCCAGACGATGCAGGCGGTGTATCGCACTATCGATTCAGCGGCGAGCAGCAAGGCCAGCATATTCATCACCGGAGAAAGCGGTACGGGGAAAGAAGTGTGTGCCGAGGCGATCCATGCTGCCAGCAAGCGGGGAGATAAACCGTTTATTGCCATCAACTGTGCTGCGATCCCGAAAGATCTGATTGAAAGTGAGCTGTTTGGTCATGTCAAAGGGGCGTTTACCGGCGCGGCGACGGACCGTCAGGGCGCGGCGGAGCTGGCAGACGGAGGAACCTTGTTCCTCGATGAGCTGTGCGAAATGGACTTAGATCTGCAAACCAAACTGCTGCGCTTTATTCAAACGGGCACTTTCCAGAAAGTTGGCTCGTCCAAAATGAAAAGCGTCGATGTGCGGTTTGTGTGCGCCACCAACCGGGATCCGTGGAAGGAAGTTCAGGAGGGGCGTTTTCGGGAAGACTTGTACTACCGTCTGTATGTGATCCCGTTGCATTTGCCGCCACTGCGCGAGCGTGGTGAGGATGTCATCGAAATTGCATATTCATTACTGGGCTATATGTCCAACGAGGAAGGCAAAGGGTTTGTGCGTTTGTCGCCTGAGGTGATTGAACGCTTCAATCAATACGAATGGCCGGGTAACGTCCGTCAACTGCAAAACGTACTGCGCAATGTGGTCGTGCTGAATAACGGTAAAGAAATTTCGCTCGATATGTTGCCACCGCCGCTGAATAAGCCGATGGATAACCAGATTCGAGTGATCAAACAGGACAAAGAATCGCTCTCAGCGCATGAAATTTTCCCGTTGTGGCTGACAGAAAAGAACGCGATTGAACAGGCCATTGAAGCCTGTGATGGCAATATTCCAAAAGCTGCGGGCTATCTGGATGTCAGCCCTTCGACGATTTATCGCAAACTGCAAGCGTGGAATGCCAAGGAAGAATATGATGGAAGTATTAAATCAAAATAAGATTGAGCAACTGGCCAATGATATTGGCGAAGAGAACGTGCCGGTATTGCTCGGCATTTTTCTCGGCGAGCTGGAAAGCTATATTGCTTATCTGAGTGACCCTGCGGCTGCGGATAAGTTGAGCTACCTGCGAGAGATTTCTCACGCATTGAAAAGCAGTGCCGCCAGTTTTGGTGCTGAACAGTTGTGTTCCAGCGCGATTGAAATTGATGCCCGGGTGAAGAACGGCCAGCCTCTGAGTGAAGCCGGCGACGTGTCTCACATGGTTGAGTTGCTGGGGACGACATTGTCCCGTTATCAACAGTTAGTTTGACAGCAGGGTCACGATCGCTTTTTGCAGTTTCGTCCGGTCGTGGCGCCAATCACGGTTGGCGGACGCCAGATCCGTCACCACGCAGTTCCAGTCTGAGTTAAGTTCCGGATGTGGGGTGTCGACCAGCACCACATCCACTTTTCTCGCATGACAGGCTCGCTCGCACCAACTGAGACGGCCGTGGAGCGTCATGCGTGCTGCGGGGCCAAATTCCGGTGACAGGTTATCGACGAACACCAGCTTGGCTTTAAGATTGTTGGCGATGGCCTGGCCGATTTCAGGCAGTAGTAATGGGGGCATGATGCTGGTCAGAAAGCTGCCCGGACCGAGAACAATGCAATCCGCCTGTTCAATGGCAATGACGCCCTCTTTGGTTGCCGGCACTTCCGGATCCAGATCCAGCCTGCGCAAATCCTCCTTCATCTCGTCTACGCTGGTTTCTCCCGTGACCCACATGCCGTCTGCGGACAGCGCTTTAAGATCCGAGGGGTGCTCTGACATTGGCACGATGTTCACGTCGACCTTGAGCATATTGCGAATCAGGTTGATGGCGTCGAGTGGGCGGACAGACAAGTTGTCCAGCGCAGTCAGCATCAGATTGCCGAGGTTGTGGCCATTGAGTTCGCCTGAGCCTTTAAAACGATATTCAAACATCATCGAGCTGATGGATGGCTCGGTGATGAGCTGATTGATGCAGTTGCGGGTGTCTCCCCAGGCGATCCCGCCCTGACAGTCACGAATCCGCCCCGTCGAACCGCCGTTATCTGTGGTGGTAACTATGCCAGTGGCGTTACTGCCAAAATCTTTGAGTGCGGCCAGCATACGCCCCAGGCCGTGCCCTCCGCCGATAGCGACCACTTTTTTTGATGCATAAATGCTCATCATTTTCTTCTTATATTTTCATATTCAGGCACAAACTAATCCAACTCGTAAACATAGCATACTCATTAGGAGTTAATTTGGGCTGTGAGTAAGATTTTTTCCTGTCAGGACTGGAATCACATACAAATATTAAGTATTTTAATGTTAGCTGCTATTGATAACGACAAGTCATTAGTTGCCATAACTCCGAGCTCTTAAGCTAAGTTCCTGCGGGGATACGCTGAATGAGCCAGTGGCATTTTGCCACGAGGGCCAGGTTGGAAATGACCTTGCCTCCCGTGTTTGGAAAGGTGTTCCGTGGCGCAACAATTTGAAGATAAATTCCATCGCAAGTTTTACTACTTGCGTCTGTCAGTAACTGACGTTTGCAATTTTAAATGTACTTACTGCCTGCCTGATGGCTATAAGCCTTCCGGGCGTAAAAACTCGTCTTTTTTAACCCTGCCTGAAATCCGTCGTGTGGTAAAAGCCTTTGCGGATTGCGGGACCTCTAAAGTGCGCATCACCGGCGGTGAACCCAGCCTGCGTAAAGACTTCAGCCAGATCATTGAGACGGTCGCCAGTACCGATGGTATCCGTAAGGTCGCGACGACCACCAACGGTTACCGGATGGAGAAACAGGTCGCTGAATGGCGTGAGGCCGGCCTGACACACATTAATGTCAGTGTCGACAGCCTGGATCCGCGGATGTTTCATCAGATAACCGGTGAGAATAAATTCACTCAGGTCATGGCGGGTATCGACCGGGCATTTGAGGTCGGCTTCGAACAAGTTAAGGTTAACGTCGTCCTGATGAAAAACCTCAACCATCAAGAGCTGCCTGCGTTTCTCAACTGGATCAAAGATAAGCCGATTCAACTGCGCTTTATTGAGCTGATGCAGACCGGTGAGATGGATGATCTGTTTAACAAACACCATGTATCTGGCGTGGCCATCCGGAATCAACTGATTGCCAACGGCTGGTTGCTCAAAGTTCGTGCGGCTAACGATGGTCCAGCTCAGGTCTTCGTTCATCCCGATTATCAGGGTGAGATTGGTCTGATCATGCCGTACGAAAAAGATTTTTGTGAGAGCTGTAACCGGTTGCGGGTATCGGCTACCGGTAAACTGCACCTGTGCTTATTCGGAGAACATGGTGTTGAGCTACGTGACCTGCTTGAACAGGATGAGCAGGAGCAGGTTTTGATTGAACGCATCCAGGCCCAGCTACAAACCAAAAAAATCAGCCATTTCCTCCACGATGGCAACACAGGTATGACGCCTCATCTGGCGTCAATTGGCGGTTAAGCCGTCGCCTTTTCTGCCGCTGTCTTGCCGAGAGCGGCTCACGCATCCATTTAAATTTTTATCGAGATAGGTGAACACATGGGTCACGCAGAAACGAAATTTCAACCGGCCAACATCGCAGTACTGACCGTTTCAGACACTCGCACCGAAGAGAATGACACATCCGGCCGCTACCTGGCAGAGCACGCAGCAGAAGCGGGCCACAACGTGGTGGATAAACAGATCGTGATCGATGATATGTACAAGATCCGGGCGATTGTGTCGCAATGGATCGCCGACGATCATGTTCAGGCAGTGATGATTACTGGCGGTACTGGTTTTACATCGCGTGACAGCACACCTGAAGCGCTTAAGCCGCTGTTTGACAAAGAGGTCGAAGGGTTTGGTGAGCTGTTCCGGATGGTGTCGTATGATGAGATCGGGACATCGACGATTCAATCGCGAGCGATTGCCGGTTTTGCCAATCACACGGTTATTTTTGCGATGCCTGGCTCAACGGGGGCATGTCGCACCGGCTGGACGAAGATCATCAAGCAGCAGTTGGATGCCAGCCATCGTCCGTGCAACTTCATGCCTCATCTGGCAGTGTGATCCGGAGGGGTAATGAGTCAATTTACTCACATTAACGCGTCCGGCGAAGCCAATATGGTTGACGTCTCTGCCAAAGCAGAAACCGTACGTGAAGCACGCGCGGAAGCGTTCGTGCACATGGCGGCGGAAACCTTGCAACTGATCGTCTCTGGTCAGCACCACAAAGGGGACGTGTTTGCGACCGCGCGCATTGCGGGCATTCAGGCCGCCAAGAAAACCTGGGATTTGATCCCGCTGTGTCATCCATTGCTGCTGTCTAAAGTCGAAGTGCAGTTGGAAGCGCTGGAAGCGCAAAACATGGTCCGGATTGAGTCGGTATGCAAGCTGGCCGGCAAAACGGGCGTGGAAATGGAAGCGCTGACGGCTGCGTCAGTGGCGGCGCTGACCATCTATGACATGTGTAAAGCGGTCCAGAAAGACATAGTGATTGGTCAGGTTCGACTGTTGGAGAAAACCGGAGGGAAGTCCGGACATTTTAAGGCAGAGTCATGATTACAGTGTTATTTTTTGCTCAAACCCGTGAATTGGTCGGTACGGATCAAGTCCAGGTTGAGGCTCGTTTTACTACGGTTGATGCGCTGCGCGAACACCTGGCGGCTCAAGAGGGCAAATGGTCACTGGCGCTGGAAGCCGGTAAATTGCTAGCGGCGGTGAATCAGGCGATTGTCCCGCTCGACACTAAGTTGAACGACGGTGATGAAGTGGCGTTCTTTCCGCCTGTGACCGGAGGCTAAGATGGATCCACGCGTCTCGGTACAGCAACAGGATTTTTCGGTGGGTGACGAATATCAGCGTTTGGCTCTGGGAAGTGCAGCAGGCGCTGTTGTCACCTTTGTCGGTAAAGTCCGGGATATGAATTTGGGCGACAATGTCACGGGGCTGTCGCTAGAGCATTACCCGGGAATGACGGAAAAGTCGCTGCTGAATATCTGCGATCAGGCAGAGCAACGTTGGCCTCTGTTGCACACCCGGGTTATCCACCGTGTTGGTGATCTTGATATTGGGGATCAGATTGTGTTTGTGGGTGTGGTCAGTGCCCATCGCGGCGCGGCATTTGAGGCTTGTGAGTTTATAATGGACTACCTCAAAACTCAGGCGCCGTTCTGGAAAAAGGAACGGACGACCAACCAGACTCGCTGGGTTGAATCACGCGATTCAGACACGCAAGCTGCCAAACGTTGGCAGAAATAAGTCCGACAAGGCCAACCTCAGGTTGGCCTTTTTGATGCGCGTTATTTAAAGAACTGGACGCGCAGTGAGTTAATCCAAGCTTTGACGGTTTGTTGACCAAGGAAAGTTGCCTGATTTTGGCGTGTTCAACCATACTGATTTCAGGAGCCCATCTCAGGGTGAGCGTCCACAGTGACAGTATGGCTATCAGGTGATAGATGCTGCCTATGATTAAAATTGCTGAATTCCATTTAGTAAAATCAAGAAATTAGACAACAATTAGCGTATAGGCACTGCAAAAATCGCAGCAAAGGAGACGCGCATGGAATTATTAAAAGTCAGAGATTATATGACCCTTCAGGCGGTGACATTCACACCGGATATGTCGTTGAGTGCAGCGCTGGAAAAGGTCATGAACTCGAACTACCTTGGTGGGCCGGTGATCAACGAAAAAGAACAGGTGATTGGTTTCCTGTCCGGGCAAGACTTACTCGATAAACTGATCAAAGTGAGTTATTTCTGCCAGGATACTCACATCGTCTCAGATTGTATGCACCGTGAGGTGTTGTCTGTATCGCCTGACACATCCATCATCGCGCTGGCGGAAATGATGAAAGTGGGTAAGCCAAAAGTGTATCCGGTGATTGATGATGGTAAGTTGGTCGGTATTATCACCCGGCGTGATGTGCTGCGTGCGATCGCTAAATCGATTGATAGCTGCTTCAAAAAGCCCGTTTAATTTATTCCTATCCCTTGAAAGGCGCATCGGCGCCTTTTGTTTTGCTCAGAGCATTCTATGACCGAACACAACGCGAAATTTGTTCAGGGCTCGACCATGAGGCACATTTTAGTGATGTCAGGCGCCGGCTCCGTTGGATTGATGGCGTTGTTTGTGGTCGATCTGCTCGATATGTTGTTCATCAGTATGCTCGGCCAGGTGGAACTCGCCGCGGCGGTTGGCTTTGCCGGCACGCTGGTGTTTTTCTCGACGTCGATTTCTATCGGCGCCTCGATTGCGATGGGGGCGTTGGTATCAAAGGCCATCGGGGCTCATCAGCAGCAACACGCCCGTCAGCTAAGTGTGTCGGTGTTAATGACTACGTTTGTGATCAGCAGTGTGGTGGCAGCGCTCATGTTGTGGTTTATGCCTCAGTTGCTGGCGGCGATTGGTGCCAAAGGATACGCCGCCGAGCGGGCTCAGGCTTACTTGACCATCCTGTTGCCCAGTGGGCCGGTTGTCGCGGTAGCCATGGCGGCAGGGG
Source organism: Vibrio proteolyticus NBRC 13287 (assembly GCF_000467125.1). GTDB lineage: Bacteria > Pseudomonadota > Gammaproteobacteria > Enterobacterales > Vibrionaceae > Vibrio > Vibrio proteolyticus. The sequence continues at coordinate 101,125 of NZ_BATJ01000002.1, forward strand.
CGGGGCTGCGCGCTGCCGGAGATGCTAAGCGGTCCATGCTGGCGACGTTGTCGGGAGGCATTGCCAATGCGGTGTTGGATCCATTGTTTATCTTCGGTTTTGGCTGGAATGTGGAAGGCGCTGCGTTAGCGTCGGTATTCGCCCGATTTACGGTGCTGTATTTTTCTCTTGCGCCTTTGATTAGAGTCCATCAATTGGTAGCGGTGCCGTCGCTGAACACTTGGCGCAACCACATCCGAGTAATACTGATGATCGCGGTGCCCGCCATTATCACCAATATTGCCACACCGATAGGTAATGCGATCGTTACGTCTTCCATTGCGCATTTTGGCGAGGACTATGTGGCGGGTTTTGCGGTTATCGGGCGGTTGACGCCAGTGTGTTTTGCGGTGATTTTTGCCTTGTCGGGCGCCGTCGGGCCAATCGTCGGTCAAAATTTCGGCGCCCATCGATTCGATCGGGTCAGAGAAACGCTCAGTAATGCTTTGCTGGTAACCACCCTCTACACCTTGTTTATATGTGTCGTCCTCTATTTTTGTCAGGGGCTGATTATTCGTGGTTTCTCCTTGTCTGGTGACGCCGCAGTGCTAGTGGCGGCCTTTTGCACGTATGTGGCGATCAGCTTTATTTTCAATGGCACCTTATTCGTCGCTAACACCTCATTTAACAATCTAGGCAAGCCGCTGTTTTCAACCGCGCTCAATTTAGGCAAGGCGACACTCGGAACCTTGCCGTTTGTCTACCTCGGTGCCGATTGGTTCGGGGCACTCGGCGTGGTGTATGGGCAGGCGGTCGGGACGGTGGTGTTTGGCCTGATCGCGTTGGTGGTGTTGCGCTGGCACATCAATGAACTGATGTCGTCACAGCAGCCCGCGGTGGTGCAAGTAGATCCGTCGGTCACCTGTGTGAACACCCAACCGTTTTGTACTCACGATGCGGTTCTGATCGACGAAGCCGGGGCCGACAGTGAAGTGCTGATCTCACCGGCCGAAAATAAATCCTGAAAAGCGTTGACCTTGGAGTAGAGTCCAAGGTTTATGCTGTGACTGTAATGAGAAAAGTTCTCTTTTTTAGTTGGAAACAGGAGTTCGATTATGTGCAGCAAACACGATGCATGTCGTTCAAATAAAATCGCAATTAACCATTCTCAGGCTGGTTCATGCTCTAGCCCTAAAATTTCATCTGTCCACATGGCAGAGGCATCAGATTCCGGCGCCGAATGCTGCAGCAGTCACAGTTGTGCATCGGGAAGCGATCCCGGTGACGAAGACAGCGACGCCGCTAGGGTAGCCAAATACACACAAAGCTGGCAGGTCGCAGGTATGGATTGCCCATCCTGCGCACGTAAAATTGAAACGGCCGTCAGTCGACTCGATGGCATTATTCAGGCGAAAGTGCTGTTTGCCACCGAAAAGCTGGTCGTTAAGTTTGACGACCAACGCCTGGCTCAGGCGGTCGAAGCCGCTGTTGTCGATACGGGGTTTACTCTCGTTTCCAACGCCTCTACGGCAACATCAGCAGACAATACAGGCTGGCGACATGTGGTTCGCCAGAACGGTCAGATCATTGCGATCGCTACCGCGATGGCCGTCGGTGCACTGCTAAAACCGGTGGTCCCTCAAGTCAGTGAGTGGCTGTTTATCCTGACCTGCCTGATTGGTTTGGCGCCGATCATGAAAAAAGCACTCGCTTTGGCCAAATCCGGTACGCCGTTTGCGATTGAGACACTGATGAGTGTGGCTGCAATTGGGGCGTTGTATCTGGGCGAAACCGTTGAAGCGGCGATGGTGTTGTTGCTGTTTTTGATTGGTGAGCGATTGGAAGCATTTGCCGCCTCGCGTGCGCGCAGCGGCGTGCAGGCATTGATGGCGCTGGTGCCAGAGAATGCGACCAGAATCGATGATGGCCGCCGGGTACAGGTGTTGGCGGCCGAACTTAAACCAGGAGACATCATTGAAGTCGCGCCCGGAGCGCGAATGCCAGCAGATGGTCAGTTGCAGGAATCCTCAGCCAGTTTTGATGAGAGTGCGCTGACGGGTGAGTCGATTCCGGTTGAACGTTTCCTGGGTGACGCCGTGATGGCGGGCGCAGTGGTGGTGGACAAAGTGGTGCGCTTTCACGTGACCTCACGTCAGGGCGAAAATGCCATTGACCGGATTTTGCATCTGATTGAAGAGGCGGAATCTCGTAAAGCCCCTTTGGAGCGTTTTCTGGATAAGTTCAGTCGCTGGTACACACCGCTAATGATGCTGGTGTCGCTACTGGTGATCATCGTACCGCCGCTGATGTTTGCTCAACCATGGGAAACCTGGGTTTACCGCGGATTAGCTTTATTGCTGATTGCTTGCCCTTGTGCACTGGTGATCTCAACGCCAGCCGCCATCACTTCCGGGCTGGCCGCTGCTGCGCGGCGTGGGGCTCTGATTAAAGGCGGTGCTGCGCTAGAGCAGTTGGGTCATATCGACACCATTGCTTTTGATAAAACCGGTACACTGACCAAAGGCAAGCCGGAAGTCACCGACATTGAACCGGTAGAGCAGGTCTCTCTCGCGCAGCTGATGCGAGTGGCCGGAGCGATTGAAGTTGGCTCCAGTCATCCACTGGCGGTTTCTGTGGTCAACAAAGCGCAGCAGATGGGGCTGACGCTTCCGGAAGCCGAGGAGAAACAGGCGTTGGTAGGCAGTGGGGTACAGGGCCGGGTTGAAGGTGAGCTCTATCAAATTCTTGCGCCGAGCAAAGTATCTGTGCCTGTGAGTGCGACGTTGCAGACTCGCATTGAACAATTAGAAGGTGCGGGAAAAACGGTCGTGGTGGTACTGAAGGGTCAGTCTGAAGCGCTGGGTCTGATTGCCTGGCAGGACACGCTGCGCGAAGATGCGGCGCAGGCGATAACGGCACTCAAAGCTTTGGGTATCCATTCGGTGATGCTGACCGGAGACAATCCACGCAGCGCCGCTGCCATCAGCAGCCAGATTGGTATCGATTATCAGGCCGGCTTGTTACCACAGGACAAAGTGCACTACGTAGAAGCGTTATCGCAAAAGGCGAAGGTCGCCATGGTGGGGGATGGCATCAACGATGCGCCTGCAATGAAAGCGGCCAGTATCGGGATTGCCATGGGCGGCGGTACGGATGTTGCGCTGGAGACGGCAGACTCGGCTATCACCCATAACCGACTGGTGGAGCTGCCTGGTATGATTGAACTGTCCCGCGCAACTCTCAGCAATATCCGACAGAACATCACTCTGGCTTTGGGGCTGAAAGGGATATTTCTGGTGACCAGTTTACTCGGCATTACCGGCTTGTGGGTCGCTGTCTTGGCAGACAGTGGGGCCACCGCTCTGGTGACGCTGAACGCTCTGCGCTTACTGAAATTTAACCCTCGTCAGTAAACGTCCACGCGAACTGTCATAAATAGTCGCTACACTGGTTGAGTAGCGGCTATCACTTTTATGCAATCAATTGTCTTTGAGTTGGGATTAAGTGTGATCATGTCGATCATTTAATGAAATGCTAATTATGTTTACGCGCATCATTGTGAGTCTAATCACTCTTTGTCGGGCGTTTGTTGGTTAGAGTAGGCAAGTACCCAATGAATCAATACGAGCTGAACAAGCCACTATAAGGAGTCTCTTATGTCTCAAGCAGTTTTCCATCTGGGCGTTACTGAAGCGGATCTTAATGGTGCCACACTGGCGATCATTCCGGGCGATCCGGCACGTGTACAGAAGATCGCAGAGCTGATGGATAACCCGGAATTTCTGGCAAGTCAACGTGAGTACACGGTGTACCGCGCTGAGCTGGACGGTAAACCGGTTGTGGTTTGTTCAACTGGTATCGGCGGTCCTTCTACGTCGATTGCGGTTGAAGAGCTTGCACAATTGGGCGTGCGTACTTTCCTGAGAGTGGGTACGACGGGCGCTATCCAACCACACGTCAATGTGGGTGACATGATCGTCACAACCGGTTCTGTGCGTCTTGATGGTGCGAGTCTGCACTTTGCTCCAATGGAATTTCCTGCGGTTGCCGACTTTGATGTGGCGACCGCAATGAAAGCGGCTGCGATTGATGCTGGCGCAACTGTCCACACCGGTGTGACCGCATCGAGCGATACTTTTTATCCAGGCCAAGAGCGCTACGATACCTTCACAGGCCGCGTTGTGAAGCGCTTCCAGGGTTCGATGAAAGAGTGGCAGGACATGGGCGTACTGAACTTCGAAATGGAGTCAGCGACGTTACTGACCATGTGTGCCAGCTCGGGTCTGAAAGCGGGTTGTGTTGCCGGTGTGATCATCAACCGCACGCAAAAAGAAATCCCGGATCACTCTACGCTGAAAGAAACCGAAGCACGCTCTATCAAAGTTGTGGTAGAAGCTGCGCGTAAGATGCTGTAATTTTTAGCTTCATTGTGAGTGATAAAGCCGCCGGTTCGGGCGGCTTTTTTGTGTCAGGCGGCAATCGCCACTTTGGGTAACGGCAGGTACAATGTTTCCGTCAGCTCAGACAGCATCTGATCATAAACGTTGGCGATGCTCAGCGAAACATCACTGGTCATGGCGTACAGTTGTTCGACACTGATGTCATACGCCGGATTGTCGGTCAGTTCCCCCAGCATATGCATCGCTTTAGAGCAGCCTGGTGAGGCAATCGACAGTGGGCTGATCAGCGCCAGTTGGTTGAGCTTACGGCGCATTTTGTCGCAGTAATATTTGACTCTCAGGGCGCCATCTTCCCTGTGCATATCCTGAATCGAAATGCGCAGCTGAGTCAGCACTTCCATGGAGTCGACTACTTGCTGCCAGTTGAGGTGATATTCGTCACTGAGGTCGTCTCGACCAGACTCTGCCAGCCAGGCCATGGCAATTTCATCCATCAGAAACAAACAGTGCCGAATGGTTTTACCGTGGATCATTTGATTACGGGCAACACTGCGGTCTGACCACTCCTTGTCTAACGCTTTGAGCTTGAGCTGTAAAATCCGGTACATGGGTTTATTTTCGAACTGGGCGGTGGCGATCAGATGGTTGCTGGTCTCCATTAATGCGTCCTGCAGATGGCTGAGCTCGGATTTCGGATTGTGCTCTGACGTCAGGCCCAGATGCGTGGCACTGCGGTGCTGACGGCACTGATGCAGCAGTTGTCGCAGGTCGACCAGCAATTCGTATTTGCGCTGCAGCGAATTTTGTCGTTGCTTGGACAGGTAAAGTAAAACTGCCAGTATGCCGATGGATATCAGCATCGAAATCAAAACAAACATAACCAACTCCTTGTTAATGCCTTTCTACCTCAAAAGGGGTAGCAGACTTAATGCCAAGAAATTAGTTATTTAAAAACAATGAGTTATCTAGTTTTAATCCAAGATGTTGCGCTGTTTTGGTGCAAGCTGACCTAAAAGTGTGAACCTGGTCAATAAAAAAGCGCCTGATGTTTCCATCAGGCGCTGGGAGTTACAAGGCAGGCAGTGGGTTACATCACACGCATACCAGGCTGAGCGCCTTCGTGTGGCTCCAGGATCCACAGCTCGCTGCCACCAGGGCCTGCCGCCAGGATCATGCCTTCTGACATACCAAACTTCATCTTACGAGGTTTCAGGTTGGCAACCATAACGGTCAGTTTGCCTTCCAGATCTTCCGGTTTGTACGCAGATTTAATGCCAGAGAATACCTGCCGGGTTTCGCCGCCAATATCCAGTTGGAACTTAAGCAGTTTGTTGGCTTTTGGCACTTCTTCGCACGAGATGATACGTGCAATACGCATATCTACCGCGGCAAAAGCGTCAAACTCAATCTCTTCAGCGATAGGATCTTTGTCTAACTCAGTCTGACTCGCTTTGTTCTTTTCCGCTTCTGCTTTTTCTTTCGCCGCTATTTCTGCTGCCGCGTCTTGCTTTGATGCTTCGATCATCGCTTCGATGTTCTTAGGGTCAATACGGTTAAACAGGGCTTTGAACTTAGTGATTTCGTGACCTGTCAGTGGTTGAGCAATGCCATCCCACGTCAGTTCCTGATTCAGGAATGCTTCCGTGCGCGCTGCAAGAGCAGGCATCACGGGTTTCAGGTATGTCATCAAAACGCGGAACAGGTTGATACCAACCGAGCAAATATCTTGCAGCTCTTGATCTTTGCCTTCTTCTTTAGCAACCACCCAAGGTGCTTTTTCATCAACGTACTGATTAGCTTTGTCCGCCAGTGCGGTGATTTCACGGATAGCTCGGCCAAATTCGCGAGTATCAAACAGCTCTGCAATACGATCCGCCGCTGCAACGAACTCGTTGTACAGTTCAGGCTCAGCAAAGTGCTCGGACAGTTTGCCGTCAAAACGTTTAGCAATGAAGCCGGCGTTGCGTGAAGCCAGGTTGACGATCTTGTTAACAACGTCCGCGTTGACGCGTTGGGTGAAGTCTTCCAGGTTCAGGTCAAGGTCGTCGATACGGCTGTTGAGTTTTGCCGCGTAGTAGTAACGCAGGCACTCTGGGTCCAGGTGTTCAAGGTACGTGCTCGCTTTCACGAACGTACCCTTAGACTTAGACATTTTTGCGCCGTTTACTGTGACGTAACCGTGGACGAATACGTTATTCGGTTTGCGGAAGCCAGAGCCTTCCAGCATGGCAGGCCAGAATAGGCTGTGGAAGTAAACAATGTCTTTACCGATGAAGTGGTAAAGCTCCGCTGAGCTGTCTTTGTTCCAGTACTCGTCAAAATTCAGATCATCCCGTTTGTCACACAGATTTTTGAACGAGCCCATGTAGCCGATCGGTGCGTCTAGCCACACGTAGAAGAATTTGTTTTTTTCACCTGGGATCTCGAAGCCAAAATATGGCGCATCACGTGAGATGTCCCATTGTTGCAGGCCTGATTCGAACCATTCTTGCATCTTGTTCGCGGTTTCAGCTTGTAGAGAGCCAGAACGTGTCCACTCTTTAAGCATGCTTTCAAACTGAGGCAGATCGAAGAAGAAGTGTTCAGAATCTTTCATGACCGGCGTCGCACCAGACACGGCCGATTTCGGATTGATCAGCTCGGTCGGGCTATAAGTTTCACCACAATTGTCGCAGTTGTCGCCGTACTGATCTTCCGATTTACACTTCGGACAGGTGCCTTTTACAAAACGGTCTGGCAGGAACATCTCTTTCTCAGGATCAAACAACTGAGAAATAGTGCGGCTGGAGATAAAGCCGTTTTTCTTGAGTTCTAAGTAGATGTGAGACGCCAGCTCGCGGTTTTCTTCCGAGTGTGTGCTGTGGTAGTTGTCAAAGCTGATATCAAAGCCAGCAAAGTCTTTCTGGTGCTCTTCGCTGACGGCGGCAATCATCTCCTCAGGTGTAATACCCATCTGTTGAGCTTTAAGCATGATTGGCGTGCCGTGAGCGTCGTCCGCACAGATGAAGTTTACAATGTTGCCACGCAGGCGTTGGTAACGAACCCAAATGTCCGCCTGGATATGCTCAAGCATGTGACCAAGGTGGATCGAACCGTTAGCGTACGGAAGGGCACAAGTTACCAAAAGTTTTCTTGGATCGTTTGCCATACTTAATATTCGCTTTTCTCGATAGGTATTAAAAAATAGAGAGTAATACTACCTTATCCACACTTTGACTCCAAGGCATCAACGCGCTCTATGCCTTAGTTTTTTCAGGGTTCAGTCTGCGCTGAACGAGTGATAGCATTGAGGGCATCAAGGAGGGCCTATGCGTCAATTTTCATCCAAACAAGATTTGTGTCACTGGCTGAACCAATTTCAGCATTCATCGCTTGTGGACAACTGGGCCGAAGTGCCCGGCTTGGTCACAGTAGAGCCGGATGGTACGTTTGTCATCGCGTTGCCATTTGCCGCCAACGATTTGGTGAGTGAGCTGCAACACTGGATTCGATCCCAGCAGGACAGTGCTGAGGTCGCTCCGTTTGCTTTCCGGGTGGAAGTGCAGGTGAAAGCGCTAAAAACGCATGTGCCACATGCCGTCAACGGGGTCAAAAACGTCATCGCGGTGACCTCCGCCAAAGGCGGTGTCGGAAAATCAACCACGGCCGTCAATCTCGCGCTGGCCATGGCGCGCTCCGGGGCCAAGGTGGGGCTGCTGGATGCTGATATTTACGGCCCATCCGTGCCGATGATGCTCGGTCAGATGACGGCTGCGCCTAAAGTACGCGACAACAAATGGATGCAGCCCGTCGAGGCGCACGGTATTTACACTCACTCGATCGGTTATCTGGTCTCTAGCGATGATGCCGCCATCTGGCGTGGCCCCATGGCGTCCAAAGCGTTGGCGCAGCTGCTGAATGAAACGGAATGGCCGGAGTTGGATTATCTGGTGATCGACATGCCGCCGGGCACTGGTGATATACAATTGACTTTATCACAGCAGATTCCGGTTACGGGGGCGTTAATCGTGACGACGCCTCAAGATCTCGCTTTGGCGGATGCACGCAAAGGGGCGGCTATGTTTGCCAAAGTGGATGTGCCGGTGATCGGGCTGGTGGAAAACATGAGTTACCACATTTGCAGCCACTGTGGCGAAAAAGAACATCTCTTTGGTGTAGGTGGCGCGCAGAAGATGGCGGCAGAATATGATCTGGCCATGCTGGCACAGATCCCATTGCATATTCGGCTGCGTGAAGATGTGGATTCTGGCTGTCCGACGGTGGCCGCAGAGCCGGAAAGCGAGCATGCCCAGCCCTATTTCTCTCTGGCGGAAAGCGTAGGCAGTCGGCTGTTCTGGCAAGGGGAAACCAAACCGGACGCAATCAGTTTCACATTGGTGGAGTGAGGTTTAGGGCAAAATGAAAAGGGCGTACGAGATCACATATTCAATGTAATCGTTTGTATGGCACTTTGTTATTCAATTTGGCCAAAAGCGGCGATTTAAATGGTTTTGCGACTAGTATCCACTAGTCGCAACCCCTATAATCAGGCGGTTTATCTAATCACATCATCATCGGGTGCAACTAATGTCTGATAATAATCAATGCGTCATCGTAGGTATTGCCGGCGCGTCTGCTTCTGGAAAAAGTTTGATCGCCAGCACGATTTATAATGAGCTACGTGCCAAAGTGGGCGATCATCAAATTGGTGTTATCACGGAAGACAGCTATTACAAAGACCAAAGCCATCTGAGTATGGAAGAACGAGTCAAAACCAATTACGACCACCCGAATGCCCTCGACCACGACCTTCTTTGTGACCACCTTGAAAAGCTGACCCGCGGCGAAGCGGTCGATGTGCCAGAGTACAGCTACACAGAACATACCCGCACCGAACATACCTCCACATTAACGCCAAAGAAAGTGATCATCCTGGAAGGCATTCTTTTGCTGACAGACCCACGTCTGCGTGATCTGATGCACGCAACCGTGTTTATGGACACACCGCTGGATATCTGTTTGCTGCGCCGTGTTAAACGTGATGTAGAAGAGCGTGGCCGGACCATGGACTCGGTACTGAAACAGTACCAAGCGACTGTACGCCCGATGTTCATGCAGTTTATCGAGCCGTCGAAACAGTACGCGGACATTATCGTACCTCGTGGTGGTAAAAACCGCATTGCGATCGATGTCTTGAAGGCTCATATTGCAAAACTTCTGAAAGCTTAATCGTTTATCGCAGTTCTGAGCTTTATTTTTTATGAGATAAGTGGCACTTTAGGTGCCACTTTTTTTATATAACGACTAACCTGAAAAATGTCTCCTTCCTTAACAAGCTCAATCAAGCAAGGAAAAAGCTGATGAAGAAAATTGTACTGTTCATTGCTGCGCTTTTGCTGATCGTTGTTATCGGCCTCGCAGCTCTCGTCTTGCTGGTAAATCCTAACCAATTTAAACCTTTGATCGTCGAGCAAGCCAAAAAACATACTGGCCTGGAGCTGGTGATCGAAGGGGATATCAGTTGGCAGTTCTTCCCATCGCTCGGTTTTGAGCTGGGCAAAACCGAACTGCGCAACCCGGCGGGCTTCACCAAACCAAACATGCTCAAAGTAGAATCTGTGGGAATTGACGTGTCAGTGATGCCGCTGCTAAGCAAGCAGTTGGAAATTGGCAACGTGACTCTGGATGGGGCTGAATTCAATCTGGAAACGCTTAAAGATGGTCGTAAAAACATCGACGCTCTGAGCAAAGCGCAAACCGCACAAACAGAGTCGAAAGCCGCGGAGAGTAACACTCAAACAGCGCCGGAAACGAACGATCAAACCGGTGAGGCAGCTCAATGGGCTATCCATCTGGCTGGTGTCACCGTGTCGAATGCGACATTGGATATTCAGGATAAGCAGGCAGGAACGTTTACCAAACTGTACGATGTGTCACTGAACCTGTCGGAGTTTGCGGTCGATACCTGGACCAAAGCGAATTTTGCCGCCAAGGGTGAAAATAATCAGCAGACATTTGGTGCGAAAGGCAACGCCGAATTTAAGTTGGCTCCAGGCTTCAAAGAATACGCGCTGCGTAACATCAAAGTCGATGCTAACTTCAGTGATGCGTCGAATCAGATCGAGTCTGCCAAGTTAGAGCTGGCAACGTTTGAGTTTGATAAAGCCAATGCACTGACTTACGCGGTGAAAGGAAAAGCGGGCGATATGGCGCTGGATCTGAACGGGTCTGGTGCACTGAAAGTGAACAAAGCGATCACTCAGGTGAGTGTGAGTAAACTGATGCTGGCTGGCCAGTTGGAAGGCGCAGGTTTGCCTCAGTCGCCGATGAAAGTGGCGATGACATCGGATGTAAATTTTGACCTCAACAAGAGCCACCTCAGTGTGATCCTGGAAACGCTGACCGCGAACGCGATTGCTCTGGACGGAAAAGCGGATGTGACGCTGAGCGATATTCCGAAAGTGCGCTTTACCCTGCACAGCCCGAATATCGATTTAGATGAGTTCCTGGGTCTTGAGTCCACGAACACTGAAAGCAAACCCGCCACATCGGGTGGTAACAATTCAGGGGCGAAGTCTGGCACAGCTACATCGGCACCTGAACAGGAGCCGGATTTGTCTGCGCTGAAAACCCTCGACGTTCAGGGCGGCATTACCATTGATAAATTCAAAGCATCCAATGCGAAAATGCAGAATGTGAAAGCCAGCTTTACTGTGGATCGCGGTGTGGCCAAATTGACATCCTTTCGCTCTCAGCTGTACGGGGGGGTGGTGAACGCGACCGCCACTCTGGATGCGCGTAAAACGCCGGCGACCTACGCAGTGAAAAAGCAGATCAACGGTGTACAGGTTCAGCCGCTGCTGAAAGACGTTGCGGACAACGACAAGCTGGAAGGCACCGGGAACATCGATGTGAATGTCCAGGGGCGAAGCCTGACCCCTAGCGGGATCAAAAAGAACCTGGCAGGCACTGTGGTGATCAAGTTTGCAGACGGTGCGGTGAACGGTATCAACGTTGCGCAGATGATTCGTGACGGTTATGCCAAGTTTAAAGGGAAGTCGATTGATGGCAAAGAAGGTGCACAGAAGACCGACTTCAGTGCGATGGGCGCGACGCTAAACCTGAGCCAAGGTGTGGTTTCAACCAAAGACCTGACGATGCAATCGCCATTGCTGCGTATTGGTGGAGAAGGTAAAGCCAACTACATCAATGAAACGGTGGACTTTCTGGTCAGAACGTCGATTGTCGGTACACTGGAAGGCCAGGGCGGTAAAGACATCAATGAGCTGCGTGATCTGACAATTCCAATCAATGTGTCCGGCAAATGGGAGAAACCGAAGTTCAAGTTGGTGTTTGATGATGTGCTCAAACAGAAAGCCCAAAAGGAACTCGACCGTAACCTGGAAAAGCTGGATGAAAAGTTAGGTGATAAGATTAAAGATGAGAAGACCAAAGACGCGATCAACAACGCGATAAAAGGCCTGTTTAATTAAGCAAAGCAAACGCAAAAGGGTTGGCCAATGGCCAACCCTTTCTTGTTATCAACGAAAGCCGCGCTTACCAGTCGACGCCTTTGAGCGCTTTGACACCCGATTCAAAAGCGTGTTTGACGTTGCGAACTTCGGATACCGTATCGGCCATGTCGATCAGAGTACGGTGGGCACCGCGGCCGGTAATGATCACAGATTGCATTGGCGGGCGGGCGTTCAACGCATCAACCACTTCATCCAGCTCAATGTAGCCATAGCTGACCATATAGGTCAGTTCATCGAACAGTACAACATCCAGAGATTCATCGGTCAGCATTCGTTTACATTGCTGCCAGACTTGTTGCGCTGCGTCGGTGTCTGCGGCTTTATTCTGAGTTTCCCAGGTAAAACCGGTCGCCATAACCTGAAATTCGACACCGAGCTTTTCCAATAGGTTGCGTTCCCCGTTCTCCCAAGTGCCTTTAATGAATTGGGCGACAGCACAAGATTTACCATGGCCGATTGCCCGGACGATAGTGCCGAAGCCGGAGGTTGACTTGCCTTTGCCGTTGCCGGTAATGATCAGCAGTAAGCCTTTCTCTTCTTGCGCCGCTGCAACCCGTGCGTCCACTTGTTCTTTGACTTTCTGCTGCCGTGCTTTATGGCGTGCTTCTTTGCTGTCCTCTGCAGACATCTTTTTTCTCCCTAAACGAAACTGATTTCCAGCCATCATAACGAAAAAACGCCACACTAAATACCGTGATTATTCAGGGATATCCGCAAACTCGATAATGGAAACATCGTATGTATTTGGGGGCAAAGTGGCAAATTCGACGTCTGGTTACAACGGATCGCTCAGATAGATAGCGAGGTCACATGATTGCACTGGCTGTCCGACGCAATCTGAAGTAGGTTTTAGGGAGCACTCTCGTCAGCTACCCGCGGTGGTGGAGGCAATACATTACCCGGTGGGAGGAAAGTGATTGTCGTGATTTGGATGATTTGCAGGAGGCAGCTTTGAAGAAAATTCTGGTGGTATGTATGGGGAATATCTGTCGCTCTCCGACAGGTGAAGCAGTACTGCGTGCGAAGGCGCGGCAACTCGGAGTGGATATTGAGGTCGATTCAGCGGGCACCATAGACTTTCATACTGGCAGCGGGCCGGATGCCCGAGCTCGGGCGGCCGGTGAGCAGAGAGGGTATTCTTTTGATGACATCCAGGCACGCCAAGTTAACTGTTGGGATTTTGAACACTTCGATTACATTCTTGCGGCTGACGCTGACAATCTGGCTGACTTGACCGACCGGTGTCCGTCAGAGCACCAACACAAACTGTCGCTGTTTTTGAGCCATGCGGATTCTGATTACGATGAAATCCCGGACCCTTACTATGATGGGGCAAACGGGTTCGAACTGGTGCTCGATCTCATTGAAGAGGCCAGCGATAACCTGCTGCGGAAGTTGTAGTGGCCTGCATCTCAACATTCATGCTTATCAGGCGGCCATGATGCGGCCGCTGAAATAATCATTGGCAACAATGTATTCGGTATTGCGGATCAGCTCATCGTTGATTTCAGCCCAGTGTAATTCGTCATCGCACTCTTGCGCTGTAATCGCTGGGACAACACCGCCCACCCGAATATTGAACGGAGTCAGCTCTCGGGCCCAGCTTTGTGTGAACCCCGTGACCATTGACGCCGCATTCTCAAAGCCGGACAAATCCCGGTAATCTTCATGCGCGACGACATTAACGATCACACCGCGTTTGTTGGCACGTCGCATGTGATCTGCGGTGGCTTGACCGAAGGTAAACAGCGTGGACGCCATTAAAGCCAGTCTCTGGGTAAAAGTGTCTGGAGAAAAATCACTGACCAAACGCGGCATTGGCCGGGTCGTCAGTGTGTTGACTAACACGTCTGGCCCACTGCCGTAGCAGTCTTCAACAAAGGCAAACAGGGCATCCAGCGAAGCTTGGGTATGATCGTGCAACTGGAAGGCATGAACGTCAGGAGACACCCGCTGGCAACCGTCTCTGGTTTGGTGCAGGCGGTGGATATCTTTGTCGCACAAAATCACTCTGGCGCCAAGCGAAGCAAAGTGTGTCGCCAGAGTTGCCCCTAGCGTAGAACCAGCAGAAGTGACTAATATAACGGCACTTTTTATATCCATGGGCAACCCCAAGCTGAAGGTGAATTTGTCCCGGAAGAGGAGAAATTTGTCCACATAGCATGGTTGATTAGCTGTGACTTGGATGTGAATAACATCAAATTAATGGGTCGTATAAGCCGTTAATGTGAAATTCTTTGCAGCATTTCACATATCTGGGTGTAGGGCATGAATCGGGCTTGATGTTATCTAGAGGCGCTTCTAATGAATCAAGCAGTTAACTGAATTTGAGCCTGACGTTGTGCACGGACAAGCTGATTGTACAGGTCAGCAGGTAGGGCCTGACGCGGCTCTGTCTCTGCCAACTGGCGCCGCTGATGGCCTGACAAGTTGTGGTAGACTTCTTCAGGTAAACCGTGAGTGCCTTCTGGCAGATAAGCGAGCGCATCTGGGGTCAGATAGTGGCAGAGTTTGGCGCTGGGTAGACCAGCGTCATGAAATTGAGCAGCCTGGTGTGCGGAGATCGCGTACGAGCTCTGATCGGCGCTAAGAGGCTGAGGAACAGGAAGCTCAAAACGTTGTCGCAGCAGTTGTTCGGTGGTGTGCGTTTGGTTGATCATTTCCACCGGGGTCGTGTCACGAACGTCACTGGAAAACATCGACAGCAGCAAACCAAAATCGGCACGACGTCCTTCGTGAACGGCTTGGTTAATACCATTACCGAACTGAAGTTCGTTGATGATGCCAGCTTTGTCTAAGGTGTGTATTTGCATGGTGCTCCCCGTCTGATGAACTATTAACGGCATGAGCGCGAAAAACTTTAGCGAAGTAATTGAAAAACAGTATGTTGTGAGCTACGAGCGAAAAAAAAGCCCCGCGAGTGCGGGGCTATCGGAACTTGGTGGGGCTCAGTCTTCGAGTTCCGCCAGACACATCTCTTCGTAGATCTGCTCAACCCAGTTTTTCACTCGTTCATCGGTCAGTTCTGGTTGACGGTCTTCGTCAATGCACAGACCAACAAAGTTGCTGTCGTCACCTTCAACCAACGCTTTCGAAGCTTCGAACTCGTAACCGTCTGTTGATGTATGGCCCAGAATCGTACCGCCTTTTGCTTCGACGATATCGCGTACGGTTCCCATCGCGTCACAGAAGTACTCAGCGTAATCTTCCTGATCACCACAACCAAAGATAGCAACCAGCTTGGTTGAAAAATCGATCTGTTCCAGTTCTGGGAAGAAATCGTCCCAGTCACACTGTGCTTCACCGTAGTACCATGTTGGGATACCAAGTAGCAGCAGATCAAAGTTATCAATGTCTTCTTTACTACTCTTTGCGATGTCTTGAACGTGAACCAGTTTCTTACCCAGTTGCTTTTGAATCATCTTCGCAATAGCTTCAGTGTTACCTGTATCGCTACCAAAGAAGATACCTACACTTGCCATAGATTCATTACCTTTAATTTTGTCTGTGGTTGGCGGTCAGAGATGAGAATTAACCCAGTCCGGTGCCTTCCCAGGAGAGCTGTATCAGGCCTTTCGCGATAAAACCTGCGCACCCCAAAAACAGCACCAGCCATACAATACGACGACCAAATACCGGAACATTGCCCTGTTTCAGAACATCTTTTATTGCCATACCAATCAGGAAAAAGATAGACGCAAAAAGCAAATCAAGTCCAATTGACTCGATCATGTTCATGTAGTCGTACAGCATGGAATCCCTTTCTGCCAATTTTGCTTGCGCGAACTATACCACTGTTATTCGGTAAAGTTAATGCGATCATGTCGCATTCACGTCACAAGCGCTACTCAGAGAAATTTGCGAATTGCGCGCAGTACTTCCGCCGGTTTTTCCGCATGCAACCAGTGGCCAGTGTTGGCGATCACATGGGCTTTGGCGTTTGCGAACTGCGCTTGCACCTGGCCTTGATGCTCTGTAGTGAGATAGTCAGAGTCTCCTCCTTTGACAAACAGCGTCGGAATCGATGTCAGAGGAATAGGCTCCCAGCCCAAAATACAATCGTAATTGGCCAGCAGTGCCGGAACATTGAAACGCCAGGTTAAAGTATTGCCTTGTTTATACAGTGACTTAGATAGAAACTGCCGCACGCCATCGATCTCAATGTGCTCAGCCAGCATCGCCAAGGCCTGGACTCGGGTGGTAGGTGGCGTATTGAGAACGTGTTGCAGTCCGGCAAACACGTTGTCGTGTCGACGTACTTGATACGCCACTGGGGCCATGTCCATCACCACCAGTTTGGCCATGGAATCCGGCGCAACCTCTGCCAGTTTCATGGCGACTTTACCGCCCATGGAGTGGCCGATGACGGTCACGTCGCCGAGGTTAAGATGGTCGAACAGGGCGGCCACGTCCTCAGCCATAAGCGCATAATTATGCTCATCAGAGTGGAGCGACTGGCCATGATTGCGCAGGTCCACGCTCAGGACCTGATGATCGTCGCGCAGGTCGCGTGCCAGCAGGCCAAGGTTATCCAAATTACCGAACAGGCCGTGGATCAGTACAACGGTGTGACCCTCACCTTCAAGTTTGTAGTTGAGCAGCTGTGACATTTTATCTTATTCGTGACTGGTTTAACGTAGAGTCTCGGGAAAGATCTCGCTATAATCCCCCAGAGTTTAAACATAGAGATTGTGAAAAGCGAATGAAAACAATTGAGGTTGATGAGGATCTATACCGTTACATCGCAGGCCAGACCCAACATATTGGCGAGAGCGCTTCGGATATTCTGCGCCGCCTGCTTAACGTGGATGGCAAAGCGGTCAAACAAGCACCTGCTGTGGCGCAGCCGAAAGGCATCGTAGTCAGCAAAGATGCCGGTAAAGATCAGCAGATCGATGCAGTAAAAGAGATGCGCTCACTGCTTATTTCCGACGAGTTTGCCGGTCTGAAAAAAGCAATTGACCGTTTTATGCTGGTGCTTTCAACATTACACCGCATCGACCCACAAAGTTTCTCTGAAGCCACTCAGGTGAAAGGCCGTAAACGTGTGTACTTTGCGGATAACCAGCAGACTCTGCTGGCGAGCGGCAACACCACCAAGCCAAAAGCCATTCCTAATACCCCATTCTGGGTGATCACCAACAACAATACCAGCCGCAAACGCCAGATGGTTGAGCAGCTGATGGTCAGAATGAACTTCCAGGCAGAACTGATTGAAAAAGTCACCAACTCAATCTAAAAAAGTCTGATTGAAACCTCATAATGCACAAGTTGAACTCAGTATTATGAGGTTTTTTATTTTCTCGTTTTTAAAGAAAGGATGTCATAATGGCGATGCACCCACGCGCGGGACAAAAAGCGCAGCAGCAAGACCTTCACAACATTCCAGCCCTGGTAGCCAACTATTTTCTTCTTCAGCCTGACCCAAGTAATCCGGACCACAAAGTACAGTTTGGTACTTCTGGTCATCGTGGGACCGCGGATAAGACGACCTTCAACCAGAATCACATTCTGGCGATAGCTCAGGCGGTGGCAGATGTGCGTGCTGAGCAAGGCACGGCGGGGCCGTTGTTTGTCGGTAAAGATACTCACGCTTTGTCTGAGCCAGCGTTTCACAGTGTTGTGGAAGTGCTGGTGGCGAATGGAATTGAAGTGGTGGTGCAGGAGAAGCGTGGTTATACCCCAACACCGGGTATCTCTCATGCTATTTTGAGCTACAACCGTCAGCACCATTATAAAGCGGACGGCATCGTCATTACGCCTTCTCATAACCCCCCTCAGGATGGCGGCATCAAATACAACCCGACGCACGGTGGCCCGGCGGAAGACGCACTAACGAAGGCCATTGAGAACCGTGCGAATGCCCTGATAGCGGCCGACATGCACGGCGTTCAGCGTCTCACTCCAGAGCAGGTGGTGGCATCAGGACTGGTTAAAGAGCGGGATCTGGTGAAACCGTACATTGATGATTTGGTCAATGTGATTGATATGCAGGCGATTCAGCAGGCAGGCCTGAAGATCGGTGTGGATCCACTGGGCGGCAGCGGGATTGATTACTGGCGCCAGATCGCCACGACGTACAATCTGGATCTGACGCTGGTCAGCGAGGCCATTGATCCGTCGTTCCAGTTTATGTCTCTGGACAAAGACGGTGTGATCCGGATGGACTGCTCATCGCCATACGCGATGGCGGGCTTGCTGGCGCTTAAAGATGATTACGATTTGGCATTTGGGAATGACCCGGATTATGACCGCCACGGCATCGTGACACCGAAAGGTCTGATGAACCCAAACCATTACCTGGCAGTGTGTATCGACTACCTTTATCGTCATCGCGATGGTTGGGGGCAGAACGTTGCGGTGGGTAAAACTCTGGTGTCCAGCGCCTTGATCGACCGCGTGGTCGCGGATTTGGGCCGCAATCTGTGTGAAGTCCCGGTTGGCTTTAAATGGTTTGTGGATGGGCTGTACCAGGGGCAGTTTGGTTTTGGTGGTGAAGAGAGCGCAGGAGCTTCATTTTTGCGCAAAGATGGCACGCCGTGGTCCACCGATAAAGATGGCATTATTCTTTGTTTGCTGGCGGCGGAAATTACCGCGGTGACAGGCAAAAATCCGCAGCAATACTACGAAGAGCTGGCGGCCAAGCACGGTGAGTCTCAGTATAACCGTATTCAAGCGGTGGCCAACGGCGCCCAAAAAGAGGTGCTGAAAAAGCTCTCTCCTGAAATGGTGTCGGCTGAAACGTTGGCGGGCGATCCTATCACCGCACGTCTGACGCATGCGCCAGGCAATGGTGCGGCGATTGGGGGGCTGAAAGTCACCACTGACAACGGCTGGTTTGCTGCGCGCCCGTCCGGTACGGAAGAGATTTACAAGATTTACTGCGAGAGCTTCAAAGGCGCTGAGCACCTGAAGCAGATTGAAACCGAAGCGCAGGATATCGTGAATCAGGTTTTTACCAACGCAGGTCTGTAAATCTCTGTTACTTTCATGCAAAAGCGGCCAACCGGCCGCTTTTTTGATCATTATTGGCTGTTGTTCGGCCATTGGTCCGGCACGATGAACCAAAATCGTCCGGTGTCATCCTGACAGTGGATAAAGCGCTCTGTGACACCGGTGACGACCGGTGAGCTTGCGTCCCGGCCGCTGATCCACTGTGGTTTATCCAGTTGGTACAGAGTCTGCGTTATTTGGGGCCTCTGGCTCTGATAGCACCAGAGCCCCTTAATGCGCTCCGGATTGAGCGCATAGCCCAAACACGTTGGCGGGATCGGCTGTGGGTCGAACGGGTTGATATACAGACGACCTTGCATCAGCAGGTGTTGAGTCATCGTTGGCCAGTGTGGATAGCGTTCGGTGAACGCGTCGGTCTGGCTCATTTGAAGCTGATGACTGAGCATTCTGGTCAGTTTCTTATCCAGTTGATCGTGGGCATTGGGGCCAAACCAGAGCCCGTCTTTTAATAAATAAAACTTGATGGCCACTTCCCAATGCTGGAGTGCGTTACTGGGTAGGTGGCGCACGATAAAATCAATGGCACCAAGAGTTTGTCCCTTGTGTTGTAACTGAATTTCTTCCGCCTCGACCTGGAAATCCGGATGACGCTGAAACAGTTGATGGCACACATGCTGATACAAAAATCCCAGGCGAGGGTTCCCCTGATACACGTCATCAAGAGCACTGAGATCGACGGTGAAGGGAGGCTGGGTTTCCAGCGGCGTGTGGGCCGAAAACAAAGTTGGGGTCGTGGCCACCCATCGGGCGATTTGGCTTAGCTGAGTCATAGGTCAATCAGTCCGTTGTTTTCGACATTTTAACGCGAAATTGCTATAACCTGTCCAATCAAATCCAAGCCAATGGAATGTAGAATGAATATCCTCCAACTTGAAGCGTTGCTGAACGAAAAACTGTCCCCGCAGTTGATCAAAGATTATGCTCCGAATGGTTTACAGGTCGAAGGCCGCTCCGAAGTGAAGAAAATTGTTACTGGCGTAACGGCGTCGCAGGCCTTAATCGATCAAGCGGTCGCACTCAACGCCGATGCCTTACTGGTGCACCACGGCTATTTCTGGAAAGGTGAGCCAGCCCCGATTCGTGGTATGAAGGGTAACCGTATCCGGACGCTGATTAAGCACGACCTGAATTTGCTTGGTTATCACTTACCTTTAGATATCCACCCTGTGCTGGGCAACAACGCTAAACTGGCTGAACTGTTAGGAATCCGTGTTGAAGGTGGGCTGGAGGGGCACCCACAATCGGTAGCCATGTATGGCGCGCTGGACCAGGCCGTAAGCGGCGAAGAATTTGCCGCCCGAATCGAACAAGTGCTGCACCGCACGCCGCTGCACATAACGCCGGACGGCAGCCATAAAATGATCCAAACCGTCGGTTGGTGTACTGGGGGTGGGCAGGACTATATCGAACTGGCTGCGCAGCATGGTCTGGACGCCTTTATTTCTGGTGAAGTGTCCGAGCGAACCACTTATTCAGCGCGTGAACAGGATATCCATTATTTTGCTGCCGGGCACCATGCGACAGAACGCTACGGAGTCAAAGCGCTCGGAGAATGGCTGGCACAGGAGCATGGTTTCGAAGTCACTTTCATTGATATTGATAACCCGGTTTAAGCCCAGACTAAAAACGCCCTCCAAGGAGGGCGTTTTTTAATGCAGTGAGCTTTCCGTTTCGAGCTGAAAAGACGGTAAGCGCCATTTAAAACGCACAGCGGCCATGCGCAGCGTGTAGCCGATAACCAGAGTGATAATGGTCGCGTGCACGTCGGCGACCCCAAACTCAAGCAGCGCCAAATACAGTCCGGATGCAAACAGCGCCACGGAGGCATACAATTCTTCGTGCAGTACCAGAGGGGTCTGACGACAAATCAGATCGCGTAGCAAGCCACCGAATACCCCTGTAACCAGTGCCGAGACCATGCAGATCAGCGCATGGTGCCCCATGCCCATCGCAATTTTGGTGCCGATGATACTAAATACGATCAAACCGAGCGCATCCAGACGAATAAACAAACCTTTCAGTTTGAGTACCCATTTGGCCACGCCAGTGGTCAGCACTCCTGCAACACAGGTGATGGCCAGAAACTCGGGATTCTTTACCCAGCCTAATGGGTAATGACCCAACAGGATGTCACGTACGGTACCACCGCCAATGGCTGTTGCACTGGCCACCAACATCACACCAAACCAGTCCATTTTACGTCGGCCCGCACTCAGCGCGCCTGTCATAGCTTCCGCTGTAATACCAATAATATAGAGAACACTCAACAGCATGGCGTACCACTCAGTAAATCATTGCACAAAGCAGTGAAACAGGATGAAAAATGAAAGCGAGAGTGTAGTGGGAAATGTGATCTGTGACGAATGAGATTTTGTATCTCGAAAATCTGTTTCAGATTAACAAAACTAATAACTGCTTTTGTTGTGGGGCTTTACCCTGACATCAAAACAAGCGAGAATGCGCGCCGCACACTTTTCGACAACATTACAGAGTCATGACCCATCAGTATCACGATCTGATTGAGATATTCAACGCCACGTTTTTTGACCGTTACAACACCCGCCTGGAACTGGGTGAGGATGAGCCTATCTATCTGCCGGCAGATGAGCATACCCAGTACCACCGTATCATCTTTGCCCGCGGATTCTATGCCTCGGCGCTGCATGAGATCTCCCATTGGTGTGTGGCGGGGCCACAGCGACGCCTGCTGGAAGATTTTGGGTATTGGTATGAACCCGATGGCCGCACAGAGCAAAAGCAAGCGGAGTTTGAGAAGGTGGAGATTCGTCCTCAGGCGTACGAATGGGTGTTGTCGGTCAGTGCTGGCTTTCCTTTTACTGTCAGTTGTGACAATCTACACGGCGATTTTGAGCCGGATCGTCTGGCGTTTATGCATAAAGTTCATGCGGAAGTAATGAGTATCCTGGATACAGGCTTGCCACCAAGAGTGAAGCTGTTGTCTGAGGCATTGCGGGCATTTTATGGCATTAAAGCGCTGGAAGCTGGTGACTTCACCGTTAAGTAAAAAGAGACCAAAATGATTATTGAGTTTGAAGAAAAGCTACTTGAACTGATTGATGCCCGTATTGAAATGGCATCGGATGATGAACTGTTTGCAGGTGGTTATTTACGTGGTCATATTTCTCTTTCTGCGGCGTCGTGCGAAGAAGAAGGCATTCAAGATATTGCTGAACTGAAAGCGCGTATCGAACAAAGCCTTGACGCAGCGCGTTCTGAACTCTCTCCGGCGGATCGAATCATTGTCAGTGATCTGTGGCAGGAGCTACAAAGCCAGGCTTAAGCCGACGTTTTTGCTGCCCGACTTCAGGACTCATTCAAATTTTTTGAATGAGTCCTTATAAAAATTATCCTTGTGAGAATCTGTGGCTGATTTATTCTGGTCAGCAATTAAGCGGAACCACAAAGGATAACCTCATGAAAGTGATCGCATTTGGTGCCAGCACCAGTTCAACGTCTATCAACAAAGCCCTTGCAACCTACGCTGCGAATTTGATCGAAGGGGCACAAGTCCAAGTGCTCGACATCAACAACTATCAAGTACCAATGTTCAGTGAAGATACCGAGAAAGCCATTGGGAAAGCGGAAGGTGCGGACGCATTTTTACGCGATTTGAGTGAGGCGGACGCGTTTGTGATTTCATTCGCTGAACATAATGGCCACCATCCGGCAGCCTACAAAAACCTGTTTGACTGGGCGACTCGTATTGATCGCGATGTGTTTAAAAGCAAACCCGCAGTGTACTTGGCGACCTCGCCAGGTCCGGGCGGTGCTTCATCGGTGTTGTCGGCAGCCACCAACTCAGCGCAGTTTTTTGGCGGTAATGTGAAAGCGTCGCTGTCGGTACCCAGCTTCTATGATAATTTTGACATGGCGGTGGGCAAACTGACGAACCCAGAGATTGAAGAGCAAATCCTCGCAGCCGTCGCTCAGTTGCGTGACTAATTCCGCGAGAAAAAACGCCTCTATACAAAGAGGCGTTTTTTTGTGTTTACAGTTTAGTCAGCGCCTTGCCCTTACGAAGCTTACGCACCCACATCCGGCTAGGGTGTAAGGCCTCCAGCACGTCCACGGGCAGCGGCAGCGGGTCGGCGCAGATCTGTGATGCCAGCACTTCAGCCAGCAGCGGGGCTGAGCTCAGACCACGTGAGCCGAGACCGAGCAGGCAATAGAGATTCTCTTGGCTGGCCACCGGCTTCACCTGTTCCGCTTTTTGCAGATGCAAATCAGCGTAGGTGTGTTTGATGGCAGTAAAATCACCAACATTGCCGACAAATGGCAGGTGATCACGGCTGACACAGCGGATTCCCTGACGAGACTGATTAGCTGATACATCCACTTGCTCAGGCCAGCTCTGGTCATGGACGCATTTACGTAACTTGGCGGCATTTTCAAGCTGGGCCTGTGGATCAAATGCGCGATTCAGGTTGTCACGGTCGTAACTCGCCCCAATGCAATGTTGACCATTGTTCGGATTCTGCGGCGTCATGTAACCGTCATAGCACAATACGGTTTTCATTTGGCTCAGTGTGGTATTGGTTGGTACATGGCTGACCTGGCCTTTGACCTGACCAAGTGGAATATCGGCAGTAGGTGCCAGTTCGGCAAACTGATGGCCATTCGCGACCACCACGACTTGATGGGTAAACTGTTTGTCGTGGCAATGCAGCACCCATTGCTCACCGCAGCGCTCCAACTGAGTGACGGGATGGTTAAAATGTGCCGAGAAATGCTCGCCTTGCATTAGCTCTGCCAGCAGCCCGCGGGTGAACTGTGCCGGACACAACCAGCCGCCGAGAGGATAGAAGACGCTGTCGACACTGACAGGCAGACCCAGCGTTTGGCTGGTTTGTGTGGCGTCCAGCCCCGTGACCAGATTGGCTGAGAACTGGCCCTCAAGCAACTTAGTCAGTTTTTGTCTGGCGCGTTCATCCCACATCAATTGCGTGACGCCACACCAGTCATGATCAAACTTGAAGCACTGAGCCATTTGCGACACGAACTGGCGGGCGAACAAAAATGCCGGGGCAAATACCCGAGAGACCCCGCTGTGGTTACCGTTGAGCAGCGGATAAATAGCGCCCTGACGGTTACCGGAAGCTCCTTGAGCGGCCGTGTCATCAGCGCAGTATAAGGTCACGTTCACACCGCGTCGGGTGAGGGTTTTGGCCAGCGTGGCGCTGGCGATGCCACCGCCAATGATGGCCACATCGTCGACACATGGGGTGCTGCTGCGATGGAACCAGGCTTTATGATTGGGCGGGGTACGACGCTCAGGCAGATGGCCGGCGATCATGTCACGCTTGGTGCCGAATCCTTTGACTTTTTTCATATCAAAGCCGGCTTCTATCAGGCCTCGGCGCACAAAACCCGCTGCAGTAAATGTCGCGCAGGTACAGTGAGCTTTGGCCAGTTTAGCCATGCCGTTAAACAGATCCTGATTCCACATTTCCGGGTTTTTGCTCGGGGCGAAGCCGTCCAGGAACCAGGCGTCGATGATGCCATGTTCTCCGGTTGGCACTTGTGGCATACAGTCTTTGATATCCCCAAACCACAAATCGAGAGTTACTGCGCCATCGGCCAGGATGATACGCTGACATTCTGGCACGGCAATCGGGTAGTGCGCTTGCAACTGCGCCGCATATTCAGCCAACTCCGGCCAGGCCTGATGCGCTTTGATCAGGTCCTCTTTACTGAGCGGGTATTTTTCAAAGCTGACAAAATGCAGCTCTTTTAATGGCGCATGCGGGTTTTGCTGTCTAAATTCATCAAACCACTGCCAGACCGCCAGAAAGTTGAGACCGGTGCCGAAACCGGTTTCACCAATCACAAAGCGGCGCTGGTCATACTCGTGCCATCTTTGCGGGAGATGATTCTGGTGGAGAAAGACATAACGGGTCTCTTCTAAGCCGTTGACGTTGGAGAAATAAACGTCATCAAACTGGTCGGAGACCGGAGTGCCTGCTTCATTCCAGGCCAATTCGGCATTTTTAATTGATGTCATACTGTCTCTATCGGAGGCGAATTCTCGTTGTGTGGGGCGGGATTGTACGAATTTATGGGAAAGCTGACCACTTCTGTGGGGCTTCTTAGTTATTATTTAGCGGAATTTTGAATTATAGGAATGTCACATGAAACGAGTCGTAATCACCGGTATGGGTATTGTTTCAAGTATCGGTAACAACGTCGAAGAAGTTTTAGCGTCTTTGAAAGCAGGTAAATCAGGCATTACCGCTTCTGAACAGTTTAAAGAGAACGGTCTACGCTCTCAAGTTTGGGGCAACCTGAAGATGAACCCTGCCGACCATATCGATCGCAAGAAAATGCGCTTTATGGGTGATGCGGCAGCGTTTGCGTACCTTTCTATGGAACAGGCGATTGCCGACGCTGGTCTGACAGAAGATCAGGTTTCTAACGAGCGCACTGGTTTGGTCGCGGGCTCGGGTGGTGCGTCATCGGTGAACCAAATTGCCGCAGTTGATATCTTGCGTGAGAAAGGCGTTAAGCGTGTTGGTCCTTACATGGTACCACGTACGATGTCATCGACCGTGTCTGCCTGTTTGGCCACGCCGTTTAAGATCCGTGGCGTTAACTACACCATGAGTTCGGCCTGTGCGACGTCAGCGCACTGTATCGGCCACGCGATGGAGCTGATCCAACTGGGTAAACAGGATGTGGTTTTTGCTGGTGGCGGTGAAGAGCTGGACTGGACACTGACCATGATGTTTGACGCGATGGGCGCACTATCTACCAAATACAACGACACACCAGAAAAGGCATCTCGTACTTATGATGCTGACCGTGATGGTTTCGTCATTTCTGGTGGTGGCGGCATGCTGGTGGTTGAAGAGCTGGAACATGCGCTGGCCCGCGGTGCGAAGATTTACGGTGAAATCGTCGGTTACGGTGCGACGTCTGATGGCTACGATATGGTGGCGCCGTCAGGTGAAGGAGCCGTTCGTTGTATGAAGATGGCTATGCAGGATGTTGATGGCGTGGACTACGTCAACACTCACGGCACGTCAACGCCTGTTGGTGATGTGAAAGAGCTGGGTGCGATTCAGGAAATCTTTGGCGACAACAGCCCGGCAATTTCAGCGACCAAAGCCATGACGGGTCACGCATTGGGTGCGGCTGGTGTGCACGAAGCCATCTACTCAACGCTGATGCTCAATCACGGCTTCATCGCCCCAAGCATTAATATCGATAACCTTGACGAAGCGGCAGACGGCCTGGATATCGTCATGGAAACCCGTGATGCCGAGCTGAAGACCGTGATGTCAAACAGCTTTGGTTTTGGCGGTACAAACGCGACCTTGGTGATCAAGAAATACCAGGGTTAATGAAACGAATGCCTACTGGCAATCAGTTTCCAGAGCGGATCAGCACTGGCTGATCGAACAGACGCAGACTCTGTCCCCTGGAGAGCGGGACAGGATCCTTTTGTTCTGGAATATTACCCGGCTGCCGTAAGGAGCCGGGTATTTTTCTATACTTAACAGAGAAACGGGACTCGACACTGTGCCGGCTTTTCTGCACAATCCTGTTCTACCCCTTTTCCCAACTCAGATTCCGCTATGAAAATCCTAATCGACGAAAATATGCCTTATGCTCAGCAACTGTTCAGTCAGTTGGGCGAGGTGATCCTCAAACCGGGACGTACGTTAACAGCCGATGACCTGGTTGATATTGATGCGTTGATGATTCGCTCTGTTACTCAGGTTGACGAGTCACTTCTTACTAAGGCCAACAAACTCAAGTTTGTCGGCACCGCGACCGCAGGCATGGATCATGTTGATCAGGCGTTGCTGGATCAAAAGGGCATTGTCTTCACTGCCGCACCGGGCTGCAATAAAGTCGGCGTCGCAGAGTATGCATTCAGCGTGATGATGGTGCTTGCGCAGCAACAGGGCTTCTCGGTGTTTGATAAAACCGTGGGTATCATCGGCGCCGGACAGGTGGGCAGCTATCTGGCTCAGTGTTTGTCCGGACTGGGGATGAAAGTACTGCTTAACGATCCTCCCAAGCAAGCGGCCGGTGATGCGCGAGATTTTACGCCTTTGGCCGATCTGCTTGAGCAAGCGGATATCATTACACTGCACACTCCGATCACCCGCGACGGCGCACATCCCACACACCATCTGATTGACGAAGGGGTACTGAGTAATTTACGCAGTAACCAGATTCTGATCAACGCGGCTCGTGGGCCGGTGGTGGACAACAGCGCGCTCAAAGCCCGCCTGATGGCCGGTGATGGTTTTACTGCCGCACTGGACGTGTTTGAGTTTGAACCGAAAGTGGATATGGAGCTCCTGCCGTTGCTGGCGTTTGCGACCCCCCATGTCGCCGGGTATGGCCTGGAAGGCAAGGCTCGCGGTACGACCATGATTTTCAATAGCTTCTGTGAGTTTCTTGGTGACGAGCGTCGGGCACAGGCCAGCGAGCTGTTGCCAGTGGCGCCAGTTCCACTGGTCAGTCTGGATCGCGCCTGGGACGAAGCAACCCTGCACAACCTGACACAAATCATTTATGATGTGCGCAAAGACGATGCGTTGTTCCGTCGTGAGATTCATCAGTTGGGTGCGTTTGACAAGATGCGCAAACAATACTGGGATCGACGAGAGTACAGCGCCGTCACTTTAGCCGGCGACGATGCATGCAATTTAGCGCCGCTGGCTAAACTTGGTTTTCAAATTGAGGTAAGTAAATGAGCCAACAATTTAACGTTGCCGTACTTGGCGCAACAGGCGCTGTCGGTGAAACCATCATTGAAGTTCTTCAGGAGCGTGATTTCCCGGTCGGTGAATTGTACCTGCTGGCCAGCGAACGCAGTGAAGGTAAGACCTACCGCTTCAACGGCAAAACGGTCAAAGTACAGAACGTTGAAACCTTCGACTGGACACAGGCTCATATCGGTCTGTTTTCTGCCGGTGGGGAACTGTCGGAGAAGTGGGCGCCAATCGCTGCTGAAGCTGGAGTGGTGGTCATCGACAATACATCGCATTTCCGTTATGACTATGATGTCCCGCTGGTGGTACCAGAGGTGAACCCGGAAGCGATCGCTGAGTTTCGTAACCGCAATATCATTGCCAACCCGAATTGTTCCACTATCCAGATGCTGGTGGCGTTGAAGCCGATCCACGATGCAGTGGGGATTGAACGTATTAATGTTTCAACCTATCAGTCCGTGGCGGGTGCCGGCAAAGCGGGCATCGACGAGTTGGCGGGCCAAACCGCGAAACTGCTGAACGGTCGCCCGGCTGAACCTGAGCAGTTCAGCCAACAGATTGCGTTTAACTGTATTCCACAGATCGATAAGTTCATGGACAACGGCTACACCAAAGAAGAGATGAAAATGGTGTGGGAAACACAGAAAATTTTCAACGATCCGTCGATCATGGTGAATCCGACCTGCGTACGGGTACCGGTATTTTACGGTCATGCCGAAGCCGTCCACATTGAAACCCGCGCACCAATTGATGCTCAAGAAGTGATTAACCTGCTTGAACAAACTGAGGGCGTTGAGGTTTTCCACGGTGAAGACTTCCCGACTCAGGTGCGCGATGCGGGCGGCAAGGACCATGTGATGGTCGGCCGTATCCGTAATGACATCAGTCACCACAGTGGCGTGAATCTATGGGTGGTTGCGGACAATGTACGCAAAGGTGCCGCCACCAACGCAGTACAAATTGCCGAAGTTTTGATTCGTGATTATTACTGATAGCTATTGATGAATCTGTTAAAGCCTCACGCGAGTGGGGCTTTTTTATACGCCCGGTAGCGCCAGACAAGCAGAGCGGGGGAAATTTAGTGTGAGCTTACTGCGATTATTGCTGCCGCAACACATTTTTTGCCTTGTTTCCTGTAGTTTTGCCCTAGATATCCGATATATTTAACAGATCATGTAAACCTACGATAAAAGCACACAGCTGAGCTTATTATGCGTCCATTTTTCAAGCGTCTGCTCTTGCCTTTGGCAATGGCAGCGATGACTCAGACATTTTACGTCAGTGCACAAGGTATTCGACTGATTGGCCCGAACGGTGAAGTTCAGTCCGCGCCTCAATTCTCACAGCCACTGACGCGTGCCTCTCAACAGGCAGAGCAGGAACCCTCCCGTTTTTACGGACCCACAACCGAAAGTGATACTCTGTGGCGAATTGCGACAGATTTACGACCGTCCAATACGGTTACGGTGCAACAGACCTTGCTGGCGATTTATCAGCTTAACCCCAAAGCATTCGATAATCAGAACATTCATGAGTTGATTCCGGGTAGCACGTTGCGGGTACCGTCGCTTTCTCAGGTCACGAGTGTCTCGACCCAAGAAGCTGTGCGGGTGATGGATGCGCACAAAGCGCGCCTGAATGACGCACCGGGCAAAGCTGCGCCAAAAGTCGCTCAGCCTGCAGTCAAACCACAACCAGTCACTAAACCTGAGGTGAAAGCCGAAGCGCCAGCCAAGAGTGATGTTGCTAAAACGGCTCAGCCTGCTAAGCCGTCTGCCGACACTGTACCAACGGATGACACAGCACCGAAAACGCTGACGCCGCCAACGACATCAGCCAAGCCTGTGGGTGAACTCGCCGCTCTGGAAGAGCGTAATCACCAGTTACGTCTGATGCTGGCGGAAGTTCAGTCTGAAGTCAGTGTGCTGAAGAACGAACTCAATGATGAATCGCGAATTCGCGATGAAGTTGAGCGTCTGCTGGCAGAAGAGCGAGCCCGTAATGCCAAAGACGCCCAACTGGCACCTGGCCCGCTAGACAAGTTGATGTCCAACACCTGGTTAGTCGGCGCGCTGGCGGTGATCCCTGGGCTGCTGATTGCCCTGTTGGTGACTATGCTGCTGGGGCGTCGCAAATCAGAACCGACGCAGCAAACCGAAGTACAGCCTCCTGTCACCGACCCTGTGATGCCGGTGACGCCACCTCCAGCAATGTCAGAGCAAGATGAACTCGATGATTTAACTGATGAGTTGTTGTTGGACGATGATTTGTTTGGCAGCGCTGATGATGACGAAGAACAACTGTTCGACGACAGCTCGGAAGAAGCAGTTGCTGCGGATAGTGACGATATCTTTGCCGATCTGAAAGACAGCGAGCTGGATTTTAACCTTGAAGGCGAAGACGGTGATGATCCGTTTGCGGGCATCGGCGATGACGGTGAACTGGATGCCGATCTGCTCGATATGGATTCCAGCTCCAACGGCATCAGTGTCAAAGGTGACGACAAGGCGCTGGGTCTGGAAGAGATGGAACGTGCACTGGATGAAGTGATCACTGATACATCTCAAGCCCAAAGCAACTTTGACCTGGCAGATGGCGAACAGGTGTCTCAAGACGACCTGGATGATCTGTTATCGGGCAGTGACAAGACCGCGTCGACAGACGGCGAACTGGATCAAGCGATGTTGGATGAGTTGCTATCTGGCGACGCCGACACGGATGACAGTGCAGACGATTTGGATATCGATGCCTTACTCGCGTCTGGCAGCGACAGTCCGGAATATGAGCTTAGCGATGTGGAAATGGCGTCCGATGATGAGATCGATGCGCTGTTTGCCAAGGCTGAGTCTCAGGCCGATCTCGATCAATTGGATGCCTTGTCTCAGGATGAAACTGCTCTGCTGGATGAAATGCTTGATGACGACGATCTTGAGCTGAGTGAAGACAGTACTGAGCTACTTGATGAGCTGCTTGACCATCAGACTGCTGAGCCAGCCACGGAGACTGACGACGAAGCCGAGCGCACCGAAGAGTCCGACACGTTGTTGGATGAGTTATTGGACGAGCAGGACGATGTCGCACTGGCTGAGCAGTCAGACCTGATGTTGGACGAGTTGCTGGAGCTGGATGAGCAGCCAGCGTCACTGAATGATGACAGTACCGACCTGCTGGAAGAACTGCTCGCCACGCCTGAAACGCCGGACGAGCAGGACCACAGTTTTGAACCGGATGGGACGGAATTTCTTGACGAACTCAATGAAATAGAAAAGCTTGCCGAAGCCGAAGCCGAAGCCGAAGCCGAAGCCGAAGCCGAAGCCGAAGCCGAAGCCGAAGCCGAAGCCGAAGCCGAAGCCGAAGCCGAAGCCGAAGCCGAAGCCGAAGCCGAAGCCGAAGCCGAAGCCGAAGCCGAAGCCGAAGCCGAAGCCGAAGCCGAAGCCGAAGCCGAAGCCGAAGCCGAAGCCGCACAACCGATCGAGCCTGAGCAGGTAACGGATCCGATTGCTGAAGAGCGAGAAAAGCCCCTCGATTTTGATCGCGACGAGTTCATCCATGATCTGGACGAAACTGCGCCGCAAACCGATCCACTGTTGGATGAGCCAGCAGATTCAGAAATCCCGGTGGCTGACGACATGACCCGTTTCGCTGATGACGTATTGCCGTCACTGGATGAATCGGATGCACACGGGGTCTCTGACGGCGAATCTGAACTGCCGCTGAACCAAGTGCTGGAGGAAGAATCCGATGCACTTGAGACAATGGACGATAAGACGCAGGATGTTGGCGAAGAGGTGACGTCTCAGGCTACGGAAGATGCGAAAGACGCGACGGACGACTGGCTCAACGATGCGATTGCGGATGTGGAGTCTGCACAGAGCGCGGCCACAGAAGGGACATTCGAACAACCTGAACAAATTGAACCAGAGCAGGTGATTGAAGCCGATCACGAAGAGTGGTTTAGCGCGGATGAAGAGGCACAGGATTCGGCGCCGCTGGATGACGA
This sequence comes from Vibrio proteolyticus NBRC 13287, assembly GCF_000467125.1. Classification (GTDB taxonomy): domain Bacteria; phylum Pseudomonadota; class Gammaproteobacteria; order Enterobacterales; family Vibrionaceae; genus Vibrio; species Vibrio proteolyticus. The sequence continues at coordinate 132,779 of NZ_BATJ01000002.1, forward strand.
TTTTGAGTTTGAACCGCAAATTGAAGGTACGCCACAAGCGGACAGTTCGGTAGAGAGCGAAATGTCGGTCAGCGATGAGACGGATGAGGAACATACTCTACCAGAACCAGAACCAGAACCAGAACCAGAACCAGAACCAGAACCAGAACCAGAACCAGAACCAGAACCAGAGGTTAGTGCGCCAGAGCAAATGGAGCCACCTGTACCTGAGGCGTCTGCACCTCCGATGCCTGAGGCCATTCCAAACGAATTCGGGGTTCCGCAAGACGACGATTGGTTGTTCGATGAAACGCCAGCTGCAACTGAACCTGAGGCGTCAGCCACTGACACTGCGCCTGAGCCGATTGAACTGAGCGACGAGGAACTGCCGGAATACGATGAAACCAGCGCACTGGCGGATAGCGATGACGTTGAAAGCGCTGCACCTGCAGAGCCGAACGATAGCAGTGAACCGGCAGAATACGATCTGAACGACCTGCCAGAGTATGATGAAGATCAGGCGTTGGCGGATGTTTCCGAAGATCAGCCGATCTCCCCGGAGCCAGCGGCTGACGAACAGGATGCTTTATTTGCGGCGTTTCAATCTGGTGTGGACGCGCAATCTCAGACACCCTCGGCGGACCAGGAACAAACCCTGAACGAGTTGCTGGCTGAAAGTGACACACCGGAGTTCAACTTTGAGCAGCCAATTGATGCCACGTTGACCGACAGTGCGGGGATGGACATTGATGCCATGCTGGAAGCCGGTGGTGAGGATTGGAATGGATTCAGCCTTTCTCCTGAACAGCAGGCGCAAATCCCGGATGAGATCCCTGAAGACGAGCAGGGCATCTGGAATACACAAACCGCGCAACCTCAGGTTCAGGATGAAAACTGGGCCAATCAGGAGCAACTGACCGACTTTGACCCGAAAAGCAGCCAGTACAAAACCATTGATGAGTTGATGGCGGAAATGGACATGGGACAGGATCAGTTGGCGCTTGATGAAGAAGAGCTGAAACTGGATGTGGGTTTGAACGAGTTTCCGGACGTGATTGGTGATATCGGTGACGATGACGTTGATGCCAACGCAGAAGCGGCAGGAAAGCTGGATTTAGCTAAGATCTACATGGAAATGAATGATGCCTCCGGAGCGAAAAAACTGTTGGAAGAGGCCATTGTTGACGGCAGTGATGATATTCGCCGTGAAGCCAAACATTTAATTGATGTGATTAATACGCAATAAATCAATCAAGAGGGGACATGGTCCCCTCTTTTGATCCGGCCCTGAAATTCGTTATACTTCCCGCCCCATTTTCAGAGAGAACGGTGAAATGAGAATTGCATTAGGTATTGAGTACGATGGCACTCATTACTTTGGTTGGCAGCGTCAGCGAGAAGTGAAAAGTGTTCAGCAATCGCTGGAAAAGGCGTTGAGTGTCGTCGCTAACCATCCGGTAGAGGTTCAGTGTGCGGGTCGGACTGATGCGGGCGTTCACGGCACTGGGCAAGTGGTTCATTTCGATACCACAGCAAGCCGTAAGATGGTGGCCTGGACGATGGGAGCGAATGCCAATTTACCCGGTGATATAGCTGTGCGCTGGGCGAAAGAAGTACCGGATGAATTTCATGCTCGTTTCGCGGCGACGGCCCGTCGTTACCGCTATATTATCTATAACCATGCACTGAGACCTGGGATTCTCTCTTCGGGAGTGAGTCATTATCACGGTGAACTGGACGTGGAAAAAATGCACCGTGCCGGACAGTTCTTGCTTGGCGAGAATGACTTCACGTCTTTCCGTGCTGTGCATTGCCAGTCACGCAGTCCATGGCGTAACATAATGCATCTGGATGTAACGCGGCAAGGTCATTACGTTATCATTGATATTAAAGCCAATGCGTTCGTTCACCATATGGTACGTAACATTACCGGCAGTCTGATTTGTGTCGGTCGTGGCGAGCAGGCGCCGGAGTGGATCAAGTGGCTGCTGGATGCTAAGGATCGTAAACTGGCGGGAGCCACCGCTAAAGCGGAAGGACTCTACCTGGTGGACGTCGATTATCCTGAAGAGTTCCAGTTACCCAGAGCGCCGATCGGACCGCTATTTTTACCCGATCAATTGAACTAATTGCTGGTAACTTGTTCAAATAGGAGTTGTTTAAAGTATTAGCAGTCGTCTTGTGAGGCGGTATTCAGGAAATAGGTACAACCAGTTTTTTGTCTACAGTTTGCGTTTTATATGCTTTAATCCTCCACGCGTAAATTCGAATATGTATCTTTCGCAATTAGGCGGGAGAGTAAAGAGAAAAGGTCTTCCATGAGTTGGCTTGAAAAGATTTTAGAAAAGAGCAACATTGTAAGTTCACGTAAAGCGTCCATCCCGGAAGGGGTTTGGACTAAATGTACCTCATGTGAACAGGTGCTTTACCACGCAGAGTTGGAACGCAACCTGGAAGTGTGCCCGAAATGTGGTCACCACATGCGGATGAAAGCACGTCGTCGTCTGGAAACATTCCTGGACGAAAACAACCGCGTGGAACTGGCGGGTGAGCTTGAGCCACAGGACAAGCTGAAGTTCAAAGACTCCAAGCGTTATAAAGATCGTATCTCCGCGGCACAAAAGAGCAGCGGTGAGAAAGACGCATTGGTGGTCATGCAAGGTGAACTGCTGGGCATGCCTGTTGTAGCGTGTGCGTTTGAGTTTTCTTTCATGGGCGGTTCCATGGGCTCTGTAGTGGGTGCGCGTTTTGTGCGTGCCGTAGAAGCTGCGATGGAAAACAACACGGCGCTGATTTGTTTCTCAGCCAGTGGCGGTGCTCGTATGCAAGAAGCTTTGATGTCACTGATGCAGATGGCGAAAACCAGTGCGGCGCTTGAGCGTCTGACGGAAAAAGGCCTGCCGTTTATCTCGGTCATGACTGATCCGACGATGGGTGGGGTATCTGCGAGTTTGGCGATGCTGGGTGACATCAACATCGGTGAGCCGAAAGCATTGATTGGTTTTGCTGGCCGTCGCGTTATCGAACAAACGGTACGTGAAGATCTGCCTCAGGGTTTCCAGCGCAGTGAGTTTCTGCTGGAGCACGGTGCGATCGATATGATCGTTGACCGTCGTGAAATGCGTCAGCGTGTAGGTGGTCTGGTTGCGAAACTGACGAACCAAAGCTCTCCACTGGTCGTTTCTGTGAACGATTCTCCAAATGAAGAGCCTTACACTGTACCAGAAGCAGACGAAAAAGGGTAAAGTAGACGCTAACGTACCGACCTGAATTTAAAGGTTATAAAGTTAGATGAGTCACAACCCTGTTCCACAAGCCACATCGCCATTGTCGGTGTGGCTTGATTATTTAACCCACATTCACACTTCTGCGATCGACCTCGGTTTAGACCGGGTTCAAGCCGTCGCTCAAACCGCTAACCTGACTAAACCTGCACCTACCGTGATCACTGTTGCCGGTACAAACGGCAAAGGTTCCACCTGTGCGCTGATGGAAGCCATCTTGCTCGATGCCGGGTATTCTGTTGGTGTGTACAGCTCTCCCCATCTGATTCGTTATAACGAGCGCGTGCGCGTGAACGGTGCCGATCTGCCTGACGAGCAGCATTGCCAGGCTTTTGCGTTTATCGAAGCACTACGTGGTGATATCAGCCTGAGTTTCTTTGAATTTGGCACGTTAGCCGCGTTGCGACTGTTTGAACAATACAAGGTGGATGTGGTTCTGCTAGAAGTCGGGCTAGGGGGACGTTTGGATGCCACCAATGTCGTCGAGCACGATGTGTCGGTGATCACCAGTTTGGCGGTTGACCATGTTGACTGGCTTGGGGATGACATCAACGTCATCGGTTACGAGAAAGCCGGCATTTTCCGCTCCGGCCGACCAGCTATCTGTGGTCAGCCCAAAGCCTCTGCGACGGTGGCAGCTCACGCCGATGATATCGGAGCAGAGCTTTTCCAGGTCGGTATTCAGTACGACTTCACCCTAGAATCAGACAGTACGTGGCGCTGGCACAGTGGCTGCTTTGAAATGACGGATCTGCCGGTCCCTGATCTACCGTTGCCAAATGCGGCGACAGCGTTGATGGCGCTGGGTAGTGCGGAGCTTGATATCAGTGATGTGAATATCGTCAACGGATTACGGAATGCAAGGCTGCCGGGGCGCATGCAGGTCATCAATGAACAACCACTTATCTTACTGGATGTGGCCCACAATCCGCACTCTGCCGAATACCTGGCTGAACAGGTTAATCGTCGTTTGGCAGAGAAAAGTATCCATGTGGTGGTGGCGATGCTGCACGATAAAGATATTCCGGCTACGCTCAATGCATTGGCACCAATCGCGGCGAAATGGTATCCGGCGTCTCTGAGCGGGCCACGTGCGGCAGCGGCCGAGGAGCTGTGTGCTCATTTGGCTGAATATCAGGGGAAATACGCCAACCCGGTCGCGGCATTTGAAGCCGCGTTGACACAGGCTGCGGACGACGAAGCAATAATTGTGGTCGGTTCATTCCACACTGTTGGTGAAGTACTAGAGCACTGGCAGCAGAAAGGAGAATAAATGGCTAGTAAGTTCCAAAGTCGCTTGGTGGGGACCATTGTTCTGGTCGCCATCGGCGTTATCGTGTTACCGGATGTTCTGGACGGCAAGAAAACCCACTATAAAGAAGACATTGCCAGCATTCCGATTAAGCCGGAATTGGACAGTGAAGCGGAAACCTTTGAGGTCCTGGATCCGGTTGAAGACAAGGTTGCGTTGCCCGAGTCACCTGTGGAAGTCGCACAGGAAGAGGCGCCGGTCGAATCACAGGAAACCCCATCCCAGCCGAAAACCGTTGTTGAGCAGCCACCAGTGCGAGAAACGGTCGAAGTGACCGCGCGCAACGTGCCGGAGCAGAATGAGTATGACGACAGTGCCTGGATCATTCAGCTCATGGCGTTGAAAAATGCTGAAAATGCAGAAGTGCTGGTTAAAGATCTGCAGAAACGCGGTTATCAGGCTCACACCCGACACGAAAACAATTTTACCCGGGTCATTATTGGTCCTGACGTGTCAAAAAGTAAACTGGAGCTTCAGATCATAGAGTTAGAAAAAATTACTGGCTCAAAAGGTCAATTGCTCAAATTTAAACCATTAAATCCATAAGAAAACGTTTGCGTCAGCATTTTTTCTGTTAAAATGCGCGCCAACTTAAGATGAAGAACTCATGAATTGGTTAGATATTGTCATTTTAAGTGTGATCGGCCTGTCGGCATTGATCAGTTTAGTCCGTGGCTTTGCCAAAGAAGCATTGTCGTTAGTTATCTGGTTTGGCGCTTTTTTTATCGCCAGTCAGTATTACCAGAAGCTCGCTGTTTATTTTACTAATATTCAGGATGAGATGTTTCGTAACGGCACCGCGATTGCAGCGTTGTTTATTGCAACATTGATTGTCGGAGCGATCGTCAATTACGTCATCGCTCATCTGGTACAGAAGACCGGTTTGTCGGGCACTGACCGTATTTTGGGCATCGTATTCGGTGCTCTGCGCGGCATACTGATTGTCTCGGCAGCGCTGTTTTTTATGGATGCGTTTACTGCATTCCCGGATTCACAGTGGTGGAAGGATTCGCAGTTGGTACCTGAGTTCAGCCGTATCATTGCGCCGTTCTTCGAGCACTTGCAAGCAACATCGAGTTTTTTATCTGGCGCTAAATAGCGCCAGCCATTGTCGCAAATCGAGGGTTAGGACATGTGTGGTATTGTTGGAATCGTGGGCACTTCGCCTGTAAACCAGTCTATCTATGACGCTTTAACGGTCTTACAGCATCGTGGCCAAGATGCCGCTGGTATTTGTACCATAGAAAGCAATCGTTTTCGTCTGCGAAAAGCAAACGGATTGGTGAAGGATGTGTTTGAAGCCAGACACATGCAACGCCTGCAGGGCGATGTAGGGATTGGTCATGTGCGCTACCCGACCGCAGGCAGCTCAAGCGCCTCAGAAGCTCAACCATTCTACGTCAACTCTCCTTTCGGCATCTCCCTCGCTCACAACGGTAACCTCACCAACGCCAATGAAGTTCGCGATAAACTGTTCGCCAAAGACCGCCGTCACATCAACACCACATCGGATTCTGAAGTGCTGCTTAATGTGCTGGCGCATGAGATTGACACCGTTAAAGGCAATGTGACCACAGATGATGTGTTCCGTGCTGTAACGAATGTCCATCGCACCATCCGCGGGGCGTACGCAGTGGCGGCCATGATCATTGGACACGGTTTGATTGCATTTCGTGATCCGAATGGCATTCGTCCACTGTGTTTGGGTAAACGTGTCGTGGGCGGACATACCGAATACATGGTGGCGTCAGAATCGGTGGCACTGGATGCGGTCGGTTTTGATTTTGTTCGTGATGTTGCCCCAGGTGAAGCGATCTATGCGACTTTCGACGGCGAGCTGCACACCAAGCAATGTGCTGACAACCCAGCATTGAACCCATGTATTTTTGAGTTTGTCTACTTTGCGCGCCCGGATTCGTTTATCGATAAAATTTCGGTTTACAGCGCCCGGGTTGAAATGGGTAAAAAGCTGGGTGAGCGGATTCGTGATGAGTACGCCCATCTGGACATCGATGTGGTGATCCCAATTCCGGAAACCTCGTGTGATATCGCGCTGCAAATCGCACAAGCGATCGATAAACCGTATCGTCAGGGCTTTGTGAAAAACCGTTATGTTGGACGCACGTTCATCATGCCAGGTCAGCAGCAGCGTAAGAAGTCGGTACGCCGTAAACTCAATGCCATTCGCTCGGAATTTAAGGACAAGAATGTGTTGTTGGTGGATGACTCGATTGTTCGCGGTACAACATCCGAGCAGATCATTGAAATGGCGCGTGATTCAGGGGCGAGAAAAGTCTTTATGGTGTCGGCGGCTCCGGAAATTCGTTTCCCCAACGTGTACGGTATCGATATGCCAAGCGCGAATGAGCTGATTGCTCATGGTCGTGACAACGACGCAATCTGCAAGCAGATTGGTGCTGATGAACTTATTTACCAGACACTTGATGATCTGATTGCGGCGGTTGGTTTGGGCAATACCGATATCACCAAATTTGAAACGTCAGTGTTCAATGGTGAATATGTCACCGGAGATATCGACCAGAAATACTTGGAGTTTCTTGAGTCATTGCGTAACGATGATGCCAAACTGCAACGTGAAATCCAGCAGGATCTGGCGAATCTTGAGCTGCATAACGAAGGCGCCTGAAGCGCGAACTGAGCAAGAAGAAAAGGCTTCCTGGTGGAAGCCTTTTTTGTGCCTTATTGGCGAACCTTGATACCTTGTGCGAGTAAAAACATAGCGGTGGCACTTAACACCACTGAAGGGCCGGCTGGCGTATCAAAATGCCAGGACAGGCTCAGGCCACCCAATACCGCGATGGCGCCGAGCAAAGAAGCCAGTGCCGCCATCTGTTCTGGTGTGCGGGCAAAACGTCGCGCCGTCGCGGCCGGAATGATCAACAACGAGGTCATGATCAGAGCACCAACGAATTTCATCCCTACGGCGATCACCATGCCAACCAGCAGCATTAACACCAGTCTCATCAGGTCAACATTATGGCCCTCTACCGCAGCCAGCTCCTCATTGACGGTGGTCGATAGTAAGGGACGCCAGAACAGCAATAAAACGACAGACACTGCAATCACACCAGCATAAATGAACATCAGATCTTGGGGTGAGACGGCCAGTAAATCACCGAACAGGTAACTCATCAGATCAACCCGAACGTTATCCAGGAAGCTGACCGCCACCAGACCAAACGACAGCGAACTGTGTGCGAGAATACCGAGAAGTGTGTCGGTGGCGACCAACTGCTGTTTTTGCAGCGTGACCAGTAAAACCGCCAGTGCCATACAACATACCAGCAGAGCCAGATAGAGATTAACATTGAGCAGGAAGCCGAGCGCTAACCCCATCAATGAGGCATGCGCCAGGGTATCGCCAAAGTAGGCCATCTTGCGCCAGACAACGAAAGATCCCAGAGGGCCTGCGATGAGTGCAATGCCAAGGCCGGCAAGAATCGACGGAAGCAGAAATTCAATCATGGTGATGATGCCCGTGAGAGTGGTGAGAACAGCTGTCGCCTTCGCCTGTAACGGGTTGACCAGCCAGATCGTGATGATGATGTTCGTGCTGGTGGTGGTACAACGCCAGCGCTTCCTGTCGTGCTTCGCCAAACAGGGCAATATAGTTCGGATGCCGGGTAATGGCTGCCGGTGTCCCCGAGCAACAAATATGGTGCTGCAGGCAGATCACATCATCGGTCTTGGCCATCACCAGGTGTAAATCGTGCGAAACCATAAACACGCTGCAGCCAAAGCGGTGGCGTATGGTATCGATCAGGTCATACAAATCGATTTGCCCTTGTACGTCCACACCTTGCGCAGGTTCATCCAATACCAACAGTTCAGGTCTTTGCAACAGCGCCCGGGCGAGCAGTACGCGTTGATTTTCTCCGCCGGACAAATGGTGCATGTCGCTGTCGATCAGGTGTTCGGCCCCGACTAATTTGAGCGCATCCAACTGCTCTTGTGAGCTGTAACGCCCGGCCAACTGCAAAAAGCGTCTAACGTTAAGCGGAAGTGAGTCATTCAGCTTCAGTTTCTGCGGCACATAGCCGATTTTTACGCCGCGTGATTTGATGATCTGACCGGTATAACTTTTCTGTAAGCCAAGCAATACTTTGACTAAAGTCGACTTACCCGCACCGTTGGGACCAATCAATGTGGTGATTTTGCCTTTTTCCAGCCTCAGGCTGACGTTGTCGAGGACTTTTCTCGGTCCAAATTCTACGCAGATATTGCGCAGTTCAATTAATGCGGACATGGATGGAACTCATTGCATTTTGGTAATGTTATAATGTAACATTTAATCTCATTTCAAGCCACAAGCAAATATCAATAAGTTATGACTCGTTTTACTCTGTTTTTGCTGTTAAGCATAGCGTCGGTCGGTGCCAAGGCAAGCACGATTCTGACCAGTATTAAACCCATTCAAATGATCACGACAGAACTGACCCAAGGTGTAAGCCAGCCGGATGTTTTACTTAGCTCTAATGCGTCTCCTCATGATTACGCGCTACGTCCTTCCGATGTGAAGCGGGTGCATAGCGCCGATCTCGTGATTTGGTTCGGGCATGAACTGGAGCCTTTTATGGAGAAAGTCGTCGCGGCCAAACCTGGTGCTCAGGTGCTGACACTTAGTCACCTGCCGGAGCTACAACTGAGGGAGTTCGGTGAACATCATCACGACGATGGTCATGATCATGGTACGCATGATCCGCATTTCTGGCTGGGTATCAAGCCTACACAGCAAATTGCGTCTGCAATCGTACAAAAACTGATCGAAATCGATCCGGAGCATCAGACTCAGTATCAAAGTAATCTGGCGGCGTTTAACCAGCAGCTAATGCAGTTGAATCACAAATTGGCTGCTCAGCTCAAGCCCGTGTCCAAAAGCGGCTATTATGTTTTTCATGATGCGTACGGTTACTTTGAGCAAGATTATGCGCTCAAGCAGCTGGGTTACTTCACTGTCAGCCCGGATCGTAAGCCCGGTGCGAAAACGTTAATCCAGATCCGGACCGCATTGGCGTCCGGGCAGGCACAGTGTGTATTTGCCGAACCTCAGTTTACACCGGCAGTGATCGAGTCGGTAACACGTGGCAGTGAGGTAAAAGTGGGAGAACTGGATCCTTTAGGGACACAGATTACCGTGCAGCCAGGCAGTTATTTTACCTTCTTGCGCAGTATTGCCGACAGTTTCAGCTCCTGTCTCACTCCTTAATTGAACTCAGGCCGCGTTTTGACGCGGCCTGTTTGTTGATCTTTGCGCCACTTGGCTGTGATCTCAGCTAGAAAACCAGCTATTCTCCGGTTTGCGACCTTTTAATGCCTTGTTATTGATATAAAATTAGATAATTAATATTACGAAATAACTTCCCCCGGCATTCATGCGGGGGATCGTCAGGCCATTAAGACTTTGCTGCAGGAAACCCACCACCGTGTTTAGGCTGATACTCTTGGTTCTGTCCGTAGTACTGAGCCATGGCGTGAGAGCGCAAGACACTTCGACGTCTGTTTTTTATCCGCTGCCAACTCATGCGGAGGGAAAAGGGATCGCGGCGAAACACTTGTTTCCGGGTCAGGAAGGGGGCTTGTGGATTCACGATGTGCACGGTCAGGTTCGTTTTTTTGACGGTGAACATTTGCTACCGCGCAGTGGGTCAGTGCTCGATTATCAAGCCAAGCAGTTAGTGTTTTCGGCGGGGGCATTCTGGACGTTTGCCGACAACGAAGTCTTCAAGACATTTCCCAATCAGGAACGCAAAGGCGTATTCAGCCTAACACCAGGTAATGTGATCAGAAAGATAGGTGCATCTGGTGGGTTTCTCTGGGTTAGCGATGACCGTCACTTCTACACCTATGACATGCAAAGCGAAGAGCTACGTAGTTATTCACTGATGCCGCTTTATCAGCATAACCAGTCGAGCCGCATTCAGATCAATGATGCCAGATTGGTGCGCAGCAAATGGGTTTTAGCGACCAATTCCGGCGTGTATCTTTCGGAGGAGGAGCAGTTTACGCATGTGGTCAGTTCAGGCAAGCAACACATCGAAACGATCTACTTTTCTGAGCAACGCAATCAGCTGTTAATTGGTACGTTGAAGGGGGCGGTGATCATCAACATTGATGATCCGCAGCAAGAAGAGCGCTGGATTGGTGATACGCATGTTCTGGCCATCACAGAGAGCGCCGATGAATACTGGATCGGCACCGAGAATGGCCTGTTTGTCTACTCGATAGCCCAACAGCAAACCCGAAAATATACTGGCGTCGGGCGAGATGAATACACGTTATCCGGTAACAAAGTGTATTCCTTGGTCAATGATCACACTGGTGGTATCTGGATAGGAACCAACCGTGGTGTGCATTACATTTCGTTGTTCGCCCGCAATTTTGAACGCTACGCCGACAGTTCTACCGGTAATGGCCGGGAGGGTGGCAGCTTGCAAGTGATCGTGCCACAGCGCGATAACGACGACTTCTGGCTGATCACCAACCTCGGTGTTTATCGCCTGATCAGCGACAAAGTGCCTCAGCGAATTCAGCTCTACAGCGGTCAGGTTAATGACTTGGTCGAGCTGGACTCACAACTCATTCTGGCCACCCCCCATGGTCTGGTTTGTATCAATAAACTCACAGGTCAGGTTCTCCAGAATGCGCTACCGCCAGCGCTCAAAGGCAAGGCCGTCCAACAACTGGAACTGGATGAACAGAAAACATTATGGGGAGTCAGTGACAATGACCTGTGGTCTTACGATGTGTCACGGCAACATCTTAAGGAGTATGGCCGGCAATGGCTGATCGAGGCGTATCTGCCCGCGCAGGTGACGGACTTGTTAGCGACGCTGACTCAGGGGATAGTGATTGGCACCGATCACGGGATCTATCGCCTTCGCAGGGGAAACATTCAATTTGTAAAGGACAGCGAACGCTACGGACAGGTCATCGATATTGAAACTGACTACCAGGACGGTGTGTGGGTTGCCGGGACCTATGGTGTGTTTCGCTTATCACCAGACACAGAAAGCCTGACGCCTGTGTCTCTGGTTGATCTGAATATCGGGCCGTGTTGTCTGGTCGCACAGGGGCCCTACATGTGGCTGACTTCGTCGGCGGGTTTATCACTCTATAACTCACAGCAGCAGTTGAAGAAGCACTTCAGTGCCCCCTTTGGTTTAATCATGAACGAGTTTGTTTCACGGCAATGTGCGTTAGATAATTCTTTGGCGCCAGCTTTGATTTTCGGCTCTAAATACGGCCTGATTCGGGCGCGTTCTTCACAGCTGTTGGACCAAGATATTCCGAGTGGCAAAGTGCTGTTTTCACGGGTCAGCATCGACAATCAAACCCTGGCCACCGGTGGTCGTCCGCCTCATCTTGTCCCAGTGAGATACGGTGATTCGGTGAGTTTTTTATTCGGAACCATGCCACAAAGCAACAGCCGACAGGTGGAGTACCAGATCAATCAAGAAGGTTGGCATGCACTGCAAGGGTCTCAGCTGACGCTAGACCATCTGATGCCCGGAACGTACACCATCACAGTGCGCAGCCGACTGCCGCATGATCGCGTGTCGGCGGAGAATGCATTGCAATTTATTGTCAATGAACCCTGGTATTTAACCTGGTGGGCCAAGCTGGCAGGGATGGTTGTCGTACTCTTGTTGCTGAGCACCCTGATTTGGTGGCGCTCCCGTTTGATGATGCGAGCCAATAAACATTTAAAAGCGCAGGTGGCGTTGAAAACAGATCAACTGCGTCATCAGAGTCGCATTCTGCTGACCAACAACCAACAACTGCGTAAACAGCTGCAGATTCGCAAAATGTTGCAGACGCAAAAAAACAAAGAGCTCGAAGCCAGGTTGGTGTCTGCCAGTGAAGCGCTGCTGCAGAGTGGGGAACCACAGGGGCTGAAAACGACGTTGCAGCGCCGGATACGCCAAGAGTTTGCGTGCTTGGATCAGACAGAAGGGCATCAAGGTGTTGTGGTTTTGTATCCGCTATTGGATACGGTACTGCAAGGCTGGCAGGAGGAGTTCGATAAAGCGGGGATCCAAGTAGAACTGCGTACAGAAAACGCAGCGGCCAGAACCAGTCAGATTCAAATCACCGAGGACAATCTGGACATGGTATTCAATACCTTATTTGCCAGTTTGTTGCGCCGTGGTTACCGCCATCAAACGGTGGTATTGAGTCTGGAGCAAACCGCCGTTGAAGTGCTACTGAGAGTGATCGACTACGGTCAGCGTCTACCCGATCTTCAGCGCCGTTATATTGGTGACGAAAAAGATCTCAATGTTCTCAATTTACCCAGTCTGGTGGATCGCAGCGGCGGCTGCTTGCATTGTTTTAGCTCGGAAGAGCGCAACTTTCTCGAATTCAGCTGGTCACTGGCCGTGGATCTCGAGTTCGCGCGCGATCAAATGCACAAATCCACCCAGTGTGAAACGGCCACTCGTTCCGGTCTCTGTCAGCAGGAGTGGCTGGATAATGTGACGTGTCTAATTGAACGCTACTTTCGTGACCCCGATTTCGGGACGACGGTGATTGCAAATTGTTTATACACATCAGAACGAAGTTTCCAGCGACGTTTCAAACAAGCCACGGGCAGAACGTTTAAAGAATACCTGACAGAATTCCGCCTGGAACACGCCTGCCGCCAATTACTGTCCGGTCACAAAGTCTCTGAGGTCGCGTTTGACTGTGGCTTCAATGACCCCTCATATTTCAGTCAACGTTTCAGAACGTACTTTGGTGTGTCTCCCACACAGTTCGTTGAAACGCACAGCGAACCCCTTTCATCCGACGATTAAATCAAGCCAGCCGATACTGGTTCGTTACTTTGTATGCGTTCAAGGATAACCGTATTTTCTGCAGATCGGCGTGCTGACTGTCGAGGTAAAACCGTGGCTAAAAGTGTGTCGGAGGAGCGAAAAGAGATGGTGGAGGAAAGAGAAGAAAAAAATGTCGTGGTATAGCCGGGGGGACTATACCACGGGTGCCAATGACACCTTCGCTTGCTGCCGGAGTGGCATGTTTGCACATACCACCTCTGGAATTTGTGTCTGAGAGGTCAGCGCCTCCCAACGAGATTTACTATATCGCCACCAACTTTTTTTACTTATAAAATTAACGACATCATTACATGAGAAATCCGACAAGATACTAAAGCAAATTAAAGTGCTGATTTTTATGGCTTTATTTTAATTCTCTGTTTTATTACATTTCGTTGAACTAGCCTTCTGTGATCTGTTTTAGGCGAGATTAACGTTTTTGACGGGCGCGATATTTACGCAAGTGACGGAGCAAATCCGGAAACTTTGATTTCACGCAATAACACTAAGGTTATCCACGTGTATTTTTGATAGCATGAATAAAAATATTTCTCATTACCACTTGAGCTAACCCATGAAATTGTCTGAATTAAAACAAGGTGAGAGTGCCACGATTGTGGCTCTGGACCAGTTGTCTGGCGAGATTCGCAAGAAACTCATGGTGATGGGCCTGTTGCCCAACACTGACGTTAAACTGGTGCGCCGTGCACCGATGGGTGACCCGTTGCAGGTTGAAGTGCGGGGTGTCTCTTTGGCTGTGCGTGAAAAAATAGCGAATGCGATTGAGGTGGAGAGCTGATATGCAATACCAGATTTTGACCGTCGGTAACCCTAATAGCGGTAAAACCACTCTGTTCAATGGTCTGACTGGCGCAAAGCAGCAAGTCGGTAACTGGGCGGGTGTGACTGTCGAAAAGAAAACCGGACGCTACAGCCATTCGGGTGATGATTTTTTGTTAACTGACTTGCCAGGTATTTACGCGCTCGACAGCGGCAATGATGGTAACAGCATTGATGAGTCGATTGCCTCACGTGCGGTATTGACCCATCCGGCAGATCTGATCATCAATGTGGTGGACGCGACCTGCCTCGAGCGCAGTTTATACATGACACTTCAGCTTCGTGAGTTGGGCCGCCCGATGGTGGTGGTACTGAATAAGATGGACGCGCTGAAGCGTGAGCGACAGGTCATTGATATTAAAGCGCTGGAGAAAGTTCTGGGCTGTCCGGTGTTCTCTTTGTCTGCCAACAACAAGGGGCAGGTGTTGCGGTTTAAAGAGAAACTGCATAAAACTCTGGTGCAGGGAGTGGCCCTCAAAGAGCTGACGCTGAGTTACGCTGAGACGTTTGAGCGTGCTATCGCACAGGTTGCCCCACTGTTTGAAGAGCAGACGGTTGCTGCCAGAGCACTGGCGGTGCGCGCGCTGGAAAACGACCGGTTAGTGATTAATCCTCTCCCCCAGCCGGAGCGTGAGCGGATTCAAGCGGCTCAGTTGGCGACGGAACTTGATATCGATCTCCACGTTGCCGATACCAAATACACCTTTTTACATGAGCAGTGTAAGCGGGTACGCCGCAGCGAAGGAAAGCTGAGCCACAGTTTCACCGAGAAAGCGGATCGGATCATTCTCAACAAATGGATCGGTGTGCCGTTCTTTTTTGTGGTTATGTATCTGATGTTCATGTTCTCGATCAATATCGGTAGTGCTTTTATCGACTTTTTCGATATTGGTGTCGGTGCCTTGTTGGTGGATGGTGGGCATCACTTGCTCGACGGGCATCTACCGGTGTGGTTGGTTACATTGATCGCTGACGGTGTCGGTGGGGGGATTCAAACGGTGGCAACCTTCATCCCAGTCATCGCCTGTCTGTACCTGTTCCTGGCGATTCTGGAGAGCTCCGGCTACATGTCCCGTGCCGCATTTGTACTGGACAAGGTTATGCAGAAAATAGGCCTGCCGGGCAAAGCTTTCGTCCCTTTGGTCCTCGGGTTTGGGTGCAACGTGCCAGCGATCATGGCAACCCGGACTCTCGATCAGGAGCGCGAACGTAAGTTGGCGGCGTCGATGGCTCCCTTCATGTCGTGTGGCGCACGTTTGCCTGTGTACGCGCTGTTTGCTGCGGCTTTTTTCCCACAAAGTGGTCAGAACATCGTGTTTGCCCTTTATCTGCTGGGGATTGCGGCGGCGGTGTTGACTGGCTGGGTTCTGAAAAAAACGCTTTATCCGGGGGACAGTGACAGTTTGTTGATGGAAATGCCAGATTACGAACTGCCGACTATGCAGAATGTGATGATCAAAACCTGGCAAAAACTGAAGCGGTTTGTTCTGGGGGCCGGCAAAACCATTGTGGTGGTAGTGACAATCCTCAGCTTCCTCAACTCTGTGGGTACCGATGGCAGTTTTGGCAACCAGGACAGTGAAAATTCAATGCTGTCTAAAGCTGCTCAGGTGGTCACGCCTGTTTTTGCTCCAATAGGGGTCAACCATGACAACTGGCCAGCGACTGTCGGGATCATTACTGGTATTTTCGCCAAAGAAGCGGTCGTGGGAACACTGAACAACCTTTACAGCGCGCCGACAGATGAGGACGCTGAGTTCGATTTGGCTGCCAGCCTCAAAGAGGCGGCATGGTCGATTCCACAAAATCTGAGCGACCTGAGCTTCAGTGATCCGCTGGGTATTGAAGTTGGCGATTTGAGTGACAGTCAGAGTGTGGCACAGGATCAGGAAGTGGATGCGTCCATCTTCGGCAATCTTAAAGCGCACTTTGCCAGTGGTCATGCCGCGTTTGCGTATTTGATTTTCATTTTGCTTTACACGCCTTGTGTTGCGGCGATGGGGGCATACGTTCGTGAGTTTGGTCACAAGTATGCCCGCTTTATTGCCGTCTGGACCATGGGGTTGGCCTACGCTGGGGCGACCTTGTACTACCAGGCCTCAATGCTCACCGAAACACCGATGCAAAGTACCATTTGGATTACCATTGTTATCGGCGGCAGTGCATTGGTGTATGTCAGCCTGAAACGCCAAGGGCGTTCGCAGCAGGCGTTGACTGAGGTGCCTGTAGCATGATTTTGTCTGAGCTGAAGCGGTACATCGAACAGCAGGGTAGTGCATCGCGCAAAGAACTGGCCAAGCGTTTTGCGCTCAGCGAAGATGGTGTGGATGCCATGTTGACGGTCTGGATACGTAAGGGGATCATTTCACGCACGATCGATACGAATCGTGCGGAGCATGTTACCCGGGTCCGTTACTCGGTGAATCGACCAGACGGTTTATCTTTGACGGTCAAACTGTAATCCAATAAAAAACGCTCCTCAACCGGAGCGTTTTTTATTGATGATGCGTGGATTACGCTTTGCTGAACATGGAGCTGAGTGACAACACGTTCTGGATTCGGATCAGCATCGCCTGTTGCTCTGCTTCGTCACGAAACTCAGCCTGGGTGTTACCCCATAGCGGTCCAGGCCAGGCGATGTCGTTTTTAAAGCGCGCAATATGGTGGATGTGCAGTTGAGGCACCATATTCCCAAGGGCACCTAAGTTGAGTTTGTCCGGCTGGAAAATCGCTTCGAGCGCCTGGCTGACGGCCTGTGATTCAAGCAAAAACTGGTGTTGCTCTTGCATTGGAAGGTGGTGAAGTTCTTTTAACTGAGCGCGTTTAGGCACCAAAATAACCCAGGGTACTGCGCTGTCTTTGTGCAGCAGCGCCACGCAGAGAGGAAAATGGCCGATCACGGTCGTATCGTTGGCTAACTGGGGATGAAGTTCGAAACTCATGCTTAAGGTTCCTTACGGTTAGATAAAAGAAAGGTTGGCTTATACTGCCAACCTTTGTCTTATTGGTATTGCGGTGATCGGATTACATACGATCCAGCGTATTGATGCCCAGCAGTGCCAGACCTTGCTTGATGGTCTTCGCTGTCAGTGCCGCTAGTTTCAGACGGCTCTGCTTCACGCTCTCATCTTCGGCACTCAGGATCGGGCAGGCTTCGTAGAAGCTTGAGAACTGACCAGCCAGTTCAAACAGGTAGCTACACATAATGTGTGGCTGACCTTCACGAGCAACGGATTGAACCGCTTCTTCAAACTGAAGCAACTTCGCGATCAGCGCTTTTTCTTTCTCTTCACTGATGGTGATGTCGCCCTGCAGATCATCCATGGCAATGCCGGCTTTGGCAAAAATAGACGCCACGCGAGTGTAAGCATACTGCATGTATGGGGCAGTGTTGCCTTCAAATGCCAGCATGTGATCCCAATCGAAAATGTAGTCGGTGGTGCGGTGTTTCGAGAGATCCGCGTATTTGACTGCTGCCATAGCCACCGTGGTCGCAATGTTGTTTTTCTCTTCCGCATCTAGATCCGGATTTTTGCTTTCGATCAGCTTGATGGCACGCTCTTGGGCTTCATCTAGCAGATCCGCCAAACGGACGGTGCCGCCAGCACGCGTTTTGAAAGGACGGCCGTCTTTACCCAGCATCATACCGAATGCATGGTGTTCCAGTGTGACTTCATCAGGCACGTAACCCGCTTTACGAACGATAGTCCATGCTTGCATCAGGTGCTGATGCTGACGTGAGTCAATGAAGTACAACACGCGGTCAGCGCCCAGCGTTTCGTAGCGGTATTTCGCACAGGCGATGTCGGTGGTGGTGTAAAGGAAACCTCCGTCGCGCTTCTGGATGATCACACCCATTGGCTCGCCGTCTTTGTTTTTGTATTCGTCTAGGAACACGACTTGCGCGCCGTCGTCTTCTTGTGCCAGGCCTTTTTCTTTCAGGTCGGCAACGATACCTGGCAGCATGTCGTTGTACATGCTTTCGCCCATCACGTTGGCACGAGTCAGAGAAACGTTCAGACGGTCGTAGTTACGCTGGTTTTGTTCCATGGTGACATCAACCAGCTTTTTCCACATTTCTGCACAGTACGCATCGCCACTTTGCAGTTTGACTACGTAATTACGTGCTTTGGCGGCAAAGGCTTCGTCTTCGTCATACAATTTCTTCGATTCACGGTAGAAGCCTTCCAGATCCGCCAGTTCCATCGAAACTTCGCCCGATTCCTGTTGCACACGTTCAAGGTTCGCGATCAACATACCGAACTGTGTGCCCCAGTCACCGATGTGGTTGGCACGAATGACTTTGTGGCCCAAAAACTCAAGGGTACGAACAACCGCATCACCGATGATGGTTGAGCGCAGGTGACCCACGTGCATTTCTTTTGCAACGTTTGGCGCTGAGTAGTCCGCAACGATGGTTTTTTGTGCTTCTTTGGTGACACCAAGACGGCTGTCTGCCAGAGCGGCGTCCGCTTGCTTAGCCAGAAACTCTTCGCTGAGGAAAATGTTGATAAAACCAGGGCCGGCGATTTCTGTTTTGCTGGCAATGCCGTCCAGATCCAGAACATCCAGTACTTTCTGTGCAAATTCTCGCGGGTTTGTGCCTAGCTTCTTCGCCACGCCCATCACGCCATTTGCCTGATAGTCACCGAATTGTGGCTTTGCTGATTGACGCACTGCTGCAGGACTGCCTGCCGGTGCACCAGCGGCTTCCAGAGCCTGAGATACTTTGTCATTAATAAGTGCTTGGATATTCACACGCGCTTCCTTCAATTCTTGGGAATTGGTTGGTATGCATTTTATTCACCGAAGTTGGCTGAATGCATATCTCAATAAAGTTCATAATTTGGCGCACATGATACCAAGATTATTGCGCCTCTTATAGAGAGTGAAATGGGAATTTTTCTACTTTTCAGCGATAACTTGATAGTATTGCGGCAAAATCAATATTTTGGACGGTAGAAAATGTCAGATTTACTGTTGGAAGCAGAGTTGATGCCTGAACAAATGAAGGCGAGCCTTGAAAGTTTTATGCATAAAATTCAGCATCTAAGCGATATTTTGCATATAGATTTGAGCCCATTTCAGGCGGACCATATTGCTCTGCGTATCAACCACACTGAACTTGCTAAACTGGCGCATCAGGAGTGGCAAAAAGAGGGGAAAGTTATCTCTCAGGCTAAGATTAATGGCCGTCCGATCATCGTGATTGAATTTACTGCGCCACTGCAGGCGAAAAACTGGTCATTTGAGTGTCTGGAACTGCCATATCCGGCCCCGGGGAAAATCTACCCTCAACAAAGCTGGGAGCATGTCGAGTTTGTGATTCCGTCCGATGCGCACACTGCGGAACAATACCTGGCCGATATCCAAAGCCAGTTTCCCCAATTGGCGGCACAATGGCCGCACTTGAGTGAGCATGGCATCAAAGTTAAGTTGTCCAGCCCAAAAGGCGACGGCGAACGTCTCAACAACCCGACCGTCGCGTTTAAGTGGAACGGCGTGTGCATCAAACTCCACCCGCACTCACTGAAAGCGATAGTGGCCTCAGAGCAAGAGGTTTAACCCAGTTCGACGTCTTTCGGTCTGAGCTGAAATTCTTCGATTGAGCCGATTTCCTGCCCCACAACCAGAGGGGCAGATTCACTGTGTGCATTGCCTTGGGTATGCATGATCAGACGATTCGCTGTGCGTGGTTTCAGCTCGTTGACCACAAAACGGATCATGTCGCTGCGACTCAGTTCTTTTAACTCATCCAATACTTTTTCACGCTGATCAAAGCCGCGATCTTTATTGCCGATCGCCACCCATAGCCGCTGAGCCCGGCCACGTAAAGTGGTGTCCGGTGTGGCGATTTGATTCCATAATCCGCGTTTACTGCTGTGCCATTGGTAGTCATTCAACTCCAGCAACACCATATAAAATGCATTGAGAAATTCATCCATGGCTTTTAACAACTCAGCCGGAGCGGCATTGGGCGACTGAACGTACAGCACGATCCCCGGATGACGGTTGAGTGGCATATTGCCGGTGCCGACCATGTAGCCGAGCTGCTGTTTGGTCCGGATTTCATGGAAGAAGGTGGCCGACATCAGATGATTGGCCAGCGAATAGAGCGCGATGCTATGCGGATCGGTGGTGTCACACTGATAGTAGAGTACGATGGCGGAATCTTCCTGATCGCACAGCACTTCTTTTTGATATGTTCCGGTATCGCCCAACATCACCAGAGGGCGCAGAGCTTCCTGATAACGCTGGTTTTTGACTCGTAAAGCGTCTTTGAGGGTTTCTCCCAGCGCCAGAGCTTCCTGCTGGCGCCAGTCACCGTAAACGAACATCTCGACATGCAGATTTGCGAGAATGGAATCGACGAACGCTGGTAACTCGTCCACTTCGATGGTTTCCAGCTCATCCACCAGCACCGCGTACGGTGGGTTATTAGGCTGGAGGATACCAGTCATGGCATTAAATAGCTGGGATATGGGACGATCTTGGGCGGAGTTACGCCAGTTGCGCAGCAACTGTTGTTTTATCGACTGGTAACGCTGGTGGCTGAATTCACGCTTGGCAAAGCGCTCTAAAATCATTTGCAGTAGCTGGGGCTGCTTTTCGCTGAAGCCGGAAATGGTCAGCGTCACGCCGCCTTGGTGGGCGTACATGTTATAGCCCATCCCCGCGATTTCTGCCTGATACGTCTCTTTCGCTAACGAGTCGAGGAACATTTCCACACACAAGCGTGTCATCACAATGTTGCGCGCA
This sequence comes from Vibrio proteolyticus NBRC 13287, assembly GCF_000467125.1. Lineage (GTDB taxonomy): Bacteria > Pseudomonadota > Gammaproteobacteria > Enterobacterales > Vibrionaceae > Vibrio > Vibrio proteolyticus. The sequence continues at coordinate 153,790 of NZ_BATJ01000002.1, forward strand.
GTGGCCACGGCGGTAGGGCTATCGATGGCCACATACACGACGCCTTTGGGTACCCGGAAGGTCGCATCCTGAAGATGCCAGAGACGAAAGCCATCCTGCTCTTCAATGATGCTTGGTACCGACTGTTCGCCATCGAGAGGTTTGGGGTCGAGATCGTAGCAAATAAACGGGTTTTTCGGGGGCAGCGCCAAGTCGAGTTGAGTCTGAGCGGCGTGATAGCGCTGTAACTGTACTGCAGTGAGGGAGCGGACGGAATACGGCGTAAAATACCACTCTGCATATTGATCGCATGCTAAGCCCTTGGTTACCAGGGTGACGCGTAAGTTTTCTGGCGAGAAGTAGCTCGCCAGTTCGCGCAGAACTTCCGGCTGATAACCGGCCATCATGTAATCGCCGTAGATGGTGTCGTCAGCGGCGTAGTGTTGCATGTTGATCACAAGGTGGCTGGCCAGATCCAGAGGGCGAGTGGGCTCCTGAAAACGAAAAGCCGATTCCAGCACGGCTTGTTTCTCCCGATAACGCCATTCGTCAAAGCCCTGTTCTTTGATCAGTGCAATGTAAGCAAACACAGCTTCGATGATCTCGTCAGTATGCTGGAGCCCTGATGGGGTCAGCGCGCAACTGACATTGAATTCCCGGTAATTGCTGCCACTGGCTCCGCCACCAGCGGACAGCGCATTGATCCAGCCTTCGTTTTTCAGCGCCAGCATCAGGCTGCCTTCGCCTTCATAGCCGAGTAAATGTGCGAAGTAGGACAGGGGCTTGGTCTGATAATACTTATCCATGCCCGGGAAAGTGAAGGTGAGCACCAACTTACGCAGGTCTTTAAGTGGCTCAACGTTAATCCACAAGCGGTTTTGCTTATTTTTTAGGTAGGGCTGCTCAATCTGTTTGCTCTTTAGCTGGTTGTTAGCGATGGCGCAGAACTTCTCTTCTGCCCAGTGTTGTAGTTCATCAAGAGACTGCGGGCCTACCAGCGTGAGGGTCATCAGGTCAGCCGAATATTGACGGGCGTGGAAGCTGACGACTTCCTGGCGAATCGATTTCCCATTGCGGTCATTCAGAGTTTCGAGGTTGCCCACCGAGAATTTGCTGAACGGATGGTCCGGATTGATGGTGGCCTTTTGCACTTGGTAAAGACGACGAGAGTCATCGTTCAACTTTAATTTGTATTCAGAGTCAACTGCCTGACGCTCTTTGTCGAGGGCTTCTTCGTTAAACAGCGGCGCGCTGAAAAACTGAGCAAAGCGATCCAGCCCTTTTTCGAAACCATTGGGTGTTATATCGAAAAAAAAGCACGTATGTTCAGTACCGGTCCAGGCGTTATTGCTACCACCGTGCTGGCTGATATAGCTTTGAAATTCGCCTACTTTGGGGTATTTTTCCGTGCCCAGAAACAGCATATGCTCCAGATAATGAGCCAGACCTTGCCGATCTGAGGGATCATCAAAATGGCCAACATTTACGGCCAGTGCAGCGGCAGACTTTTGTGCGTGTACGTCTTGGATCACAAGCACTCTTAGGCCATTCGCCAGAGTTAGGTAGCGATATTGATTGTTATCGTTGGGGCTAAGATGCACAGGTGCTCTCCAGAGTTGAAGCATTTAAGTAAGTATGACCCTGAATAAGTGTGCTGCAAACACTTGGTCAGAGAAAGTGGAGCACTTTTGGATTATTTATGCTTTGTCTGTGCTCTGTTTAAAAGATTGTTAAGAAAGTCGAAGTCTTTGGCAAGGCACTTGATATAATTATTTTTATAAGCGGCCAGTTAAGCCGTGAATGATAACAAATAACGCACAGTGCTGACTGCCTGTTGATAGTAGTAGGAATTGAGAGTGAAAATCTTCATTATGCGCCACGGCGAAGCAGAACATTTTGCCGCCAGTGACGCAGAAAGAGCGTTGACCACGCGCGGCATAAGCGAATCGGTCGCGGTAGCCAGAGCCTGCAATGAGCAGGGCATCACCGAGTTTGATAAGGTACTGATCAGTCCATATTTGCGCGCTCAGCAAACCTGGCAGCAAATTCAGCCGATGTTTAAAACGTCTGCCATTAGCACCAGTGAAGACATCACGCCATATGGTCAGTCGGATCTGGTCTTTGACTACTTGTGCGCTCTGATCGAAGTGGAGCAGCCGCAATCGGTGTTGCTGGTTTCTCATTTGCCGTTGGTCGGCTATCTGACGTCAGAATTCATTACCGATATGGCGCCGCCAATGTTCCCGACCTCAGGGTTGGTGTGCATAGAGTTTGATCCACAGTCACGCAAAAGCGAGCTGTTGTGGCATATCCATCCCTAATGGGGACGGCCGGTGTGTATAGCGAGCGGCGGTTGCCGTGAACCGGCCGATCGACAACCCGTTCACGCTCTGTTGTCAGTCAAAAACGCAACGCGACTGAACGTGCGATATTGACAGTAATTTGACATAAATGCTGGACTGAATTTTGCATCAGGCAGCTAACTGCTTAATCAAAATGCAAAAATTAAGACACCCGAATCTATGAAGTTCAGCCTGCCTTTTGCGGACAAAATTCCGCCGATTCCTCAACGCGCCATGCCAGCCATTGGCGCGCCCGTGATGGTGCTGGCCACTCTGGCCATGGTGGTATTGCCGATACCGGCGTTTCTGCTTGACCTGTTTTTTACGTTCAACATCGCGTTGTCGATGGTCGTCCTGCTGGTCACGGTCTACACCAAGCGTCCGCTGGATTTTGCCGCATTTCCGACAGTCTTGCTGATTGCCACCTTATTGCGTCTGGCGTTGAACGTTGCCTCAACCCGGGTGGTATTGCTGAACGGTCATGAAGGAGCCGGAGCGGCCGGTAACGTCATTGAAGCGTTTGGTAATGTGGTGATTGGCGGGAACTATGCCGTGGGTCTGGTGGTGTTCTTGATTCTGATGATCATCAACTTTATGGTCGTAACCAAGGGTGCTGGCCGGATCTCTGAAGTCAGTGCACGTTTTACCCTGGATGCCTTGCCTGGTAAGCAGATGGCGATCGACGCCGATTTGAACGCCGGACTGATTGATCAGGAGCAAGCACGACTGCGACGCAGTGAAGTCACCAAAGAGGCGGATTTCTACGGTTCGATGGACGGTGCGTCCAAGTTCGTTAAAGGGGATGCCATCGCTGGTATCCTGATCCTGTTCATCAACATCATCGGTGGCCTGTCCATCGGGATGGCGCAGTACGGTCTGAGTTTCCGTGAAGCGATTGAAATCTACACCCTGCTGACCATTGGTGATGGTCTGGTGGCGCAGATCCCATCGCTGTTGCTGTCTATCGGCGCTGCGATCATGGTGACGCGTCAGAATGCGGAAGAGGACATGGGACAACAAGTAGTGTTCCAGATGTTCGATAACCCGAAAGCGCTGATGATCACCGCCGCCATCCTCGGCGTGATGGGGATTGTCCCGGGCATGCCGCATTTTGCCTTTTTGCTTTTGGCTGTCATCGCTGGCGGCGCTGCGTATCTGATTCAACGCAAACAGAAAAGGGCTGCCGAAGCTCCGGCCACACCCGCTGTTAGTGATACCGACGCGCCTGCCCAGAAAGAACTTTCTTGGGATGATGTCCAACCTGTCGACATTATTGGTCTGGAAGTCGGCTATCGATTGATCCCACTGGTGGACCGAGATCAGGGTGGGGAGCTGCTGGAGCGGGTGAAAGGGGTGCGCAAAAAACTGTCGCAGGATTTTGGCTTCTTGATCCCGGCGGTACACATTCGCGATAACCTCGAACTGACGCCCAATAGTTACCGTATTACCTTGATGGGCGTTGCGGTTGGGGAAGCGGAGATCCGCCCGGATCAAGAACTGGCCATCAACCCTGGTCAGGTGTACGGCATGATCGAAGGCGAAAAAACGATTGACCCGGCCTTTGGTCTTGAAGCGGTATGGATTCGTGAAGATCAGCGTGAACATGCCCAAGCGCTGGGCTACACGGTAGTAGATTCTTCGACGGTGTTAGCGACACACCTCAGCCAGCTGCTGACCAACAATGCAGCACAACTGATTGGCCATGAAGAGGTACAAAATCTACTTGAGATGCTGGGCCGCAGTGCACCGAAGCTGGTGGAGAACTTTGTGCCGGATCAGTTGCCTCTGGGCGCCGTCGTGAAAGTACTGCAAAACCTGCTCAATGAAGCGATTCCTATCCGTGATATCCGGACCATCATTCAAACCCTGGCGGAGTACTCCGCGAAGAGTCAAGAACCTGACATTCTGACCGCGGCAGTGCGCATCGCACTGAAACGACTAATTGTTCAGGAAATCAATGGTATAGAGCCTGAACTGCCGGTCATTACGCTCATTCCTGAGCTGGAACAAATTTTGCATCAGACCATGCAGGCTTCTGGTGGTGAATCGGCGGGTATTGAGCCGGGGCTGGCTGAGCGACTTCAGTCATCCCTAAGTCAGGCCACGCAAGAACAGGAACTGAAAGGGGAGCCTGCGGTGTTGCTAACTTCCGGCGTGTTACGCTCAACGTTGGCCAAGTTTGTTAAAAACACCATTCCGTCACTCCGGGTGCTCTCCTATCAGGAAATTCCTGATGAGAAACAAATTCGAATCGTACAGGCGGTGGGCAACTGATACGGCTACGTGCCTGTACACAACTAGGTAAACACGGAAATCTGCTTTGAAAATAAAACGATTTTTTGCCAAGGACATGCGAGCAGCGCTTCTTCAGGTGAAGGAAGAGCTGGGTGCTGACGCGGTGATTATGTCCAACAAAAAAGTCGCGGGTGGCGTGGAAATCGTTGCAGCTGTCGATGGGGATCACTCGGCCGGACGTCAGATGTCGAACGATTACAGTTCCCGTCCGCGCCAAGCTCAGTATGCGCAGCCGCCGGCAGCACCGGCGGCCAGCCCTCGTCAGTTGGAAGACGACCGTGTCAGTTTACAGTCGAGCGCAGACAAGGGCCGCTCGATGACCCAGCGTTTTGCGAACATGCTCAAGCAGTACAGCCACCATGAGCAGGAAGACCAACCCCCGGCGGAGAGAGGCGAAGATTCCCTCACGGCGTTGTTACGCCGTCAGCAGGAAAAACGCAACGACGGATCCCTGTCCGGCATGTTGAAAGAAGACTCGCCGCTGGCCCGTTTGATTGCCGATGATCCTCGCATGCAGCAACAGCAGCCTCGCTTGGATCCAACCCGTTATGACCGTCAAACGGCCAAAGAACGTGAAGCCGATAAAGCCGAATTAGAAGATATGCGTGAAGAAATGTCTTCAATCCGTCGCCTATTAGAACATCAGGTGTCTGGATTAATGTGGCAGGAGGTGGAACGTCGTGAACCGTTACGGGCAATGTTGATTAAGCGGTTAGAACGAATGGGAGTGTCGGCAGAACTGGCCGATCAGCTGGCGTGCTACATTCCCGAAGATACGCCGCCGAACAAAGCCTGGAAAGCTCTGTTGGCGTTGGTGGCTGATCAAATCCCGGTTACCAAACAAGATATTCTCAAACGTGGTGGTGTCGTGGCACTGCTTGGACCGACCGGTGTCGGAAAGACCACATCGGTTGCCAAGCTGGCGGCGCGTGCGGCTATGGAATACGGTGCGGACAATGTCGCGTTAGTGACCACCGATACCTATCGAATCGGTGCACATGAGCAACTGTCAATTTATGGCAGAATTATGGGTTGTCCGGTAAGAGTTGCTAAAGATTCTGACGAACTGGCCGATGTAATATACCAGTTAAGGAATCGCCGCCTGATTTTAGTAGATACGGCGGGCATGGGGCAGCGTGATGTACGCCTTTCTGAACAGTTAGATACGCTGATGCAGGAAAGTGGAGAAGTCATTAACAGCTACCTGGTGCTACCGGCAACCGCACAACGCAGAGTATTACAGGAAACCATAGAGCATTTCAGACGAATTCCGCTCTCTGGTTGTATTATGACCAAGCTCGATGAATCCCTGAGCCTGGGCGAATTTGTGAGTGTCGTAGTTCAAAATGCCTTGCCCGTGGCGTACATCGCCAATGGACAACGAGTACCGGAAGATATTGTGATTGCGCAACCCAAGTACATGGTAGCAAAGGCAAACGAATTACTGGAAAAGTCGACAGAAAATGAACCCCATTTCTGGAACAGCAGTACAGATGGGTTCTAGGCGGCGAACGATATGACAGAAGATATGATACAAGACCAAGCAAGCGGCCTGCGTCGCTTAACTAAACCCTCTTTGACCAAGGTTATTTCGGTAACCGGAGGCAAGGGTGGTGTTGGTAAATCAAATGTAACTCTGGGCCTGGCGATTTGTATGGCACGTCAGGGAAAGAAAGTCATGGTATTGGACGCTGACCTTGGTTTGGCAAATGTTGATGTAATGCTGGGTATTCGTCCCAAGCTCAACCTCGGTCACGTGCTGGCCGGTGAATGCGAGCTGAAAGACGCCATTGTGGAAGGACCGCATGGCATCCGCATCATTCCAGCAACGTCTGGTACTCAATCTATGACCGAGTTGTCCCATGCACAACATGCCGGATTGATCCGTGCATTTGGTAGCCTGGAAGACGAAATGGATGTCTTGCTGATAGACACTGCGGCCGGTATTTCGGACATGGTGGTCAGCTTTTCCCGGGCAGCTCAGGACGTGATTGTGGTGGTGTGTGATGAACCGACATCCATCACGGATGCCTATGCATTAATCAAACTGTTGAGTAAGGAACATCAGGTCCAACGGTTTAAAATCGTCGCGAATATGGTCAGAAGCTATCGCGAAGGGCGAGAATTGTTCGCAAAGTTGACCCTAGTCACAGAGCGATTCTTGAATGTGAGCCTCGAACTCGTAGCATGTATTCCATTGGATGATAAAGTTCGTCAGGCAGTGAAAAGACAGAAAATAGTCGTGGACGCGTTCCCGCGTTCTCCGGCATCACTGGCGATGGGCTCACTCGCGAACAAAGCATTGACTTGGCCTATACCGAAAACCCCGAGTGGCCACTTGGAGTTTTTCGTCGAGCGCCTGCTCAAGCGTGATGATTATGTAGGGGAACCGTTTGGTGAATAAAGCGCTGACTTATGACCAATATGCCAATCAGAATAGCCAGAAGGCGTTTCTGGAAAAGTACTCAGTATTGGTAAAGCGAATTGCTCACCACCTATTAGGCAGATTGCCACCCAGTGTTCAGGTTGAAGACCTGATTCAAGCCGGAATGATCGGCCTGCTGGAAGCCCAGAAAAATTATGATGGCAGTAAAGGTGCAAGTTTCGAAACCTACGCGGGTATCCGCATACGTGGGGCGATGCTGGATGATATTCGGCGCGGAGACTGGGTACCTCGTTCGGTTCACAAGCACAGCCGAGAGATTTCTCAGGCGATCGCTGTACTGGAGGGCGAGCTGAACCGAGACCCGAGTGACTCAGAAGTGGCCAAGTTTATGGGCCTGTCTCTCGATCAATATCATAGCGCACTGACTGACATCAATTGTTCACGGCTGGTCGGCATCGACGACTTGGGAATTTCCGATGATGCCATCGTACCCGCCGATGAAGAAGACGACTCTCCATTTAAAGGTGTTGCTGATGAATCTTTCCGCAAAGCGTTGATAGATTCAATAAAATCGCTGCCTGAACGAGAAGCTCTGGTACTTTCGTTGTATTATGATGAAGAGTTAAATTTAAAAGAAATTGGTGAAGTGATTGGCGTGAGCGAATCACGTGTGAGTCAAATTCTTAGTCAATCTATGCAACGTTTGCGCACCAAATTAAGCGCGTGGACAGAACATGAATAACAATCACTGATATTTCACTCAGTGGAGGCAATTTTGAATAAAAATATGAAAATCCTAATTGTTGATGACTTTTCAACAATGCGCCGAATCGTTAAAAACCTGCTTCGTGACCTGGGGTTCAATAACACTCAGGAAGCAGACGATGGTCTGACGGCATTGCCGATGCTGAAAAAAGGCGAATTCGATTTTGTCGTAACCGACTGGAATATGCCTGGTATGCAAGGCATTGATTTGCTTAAACACATCCGTGCGGATGATGAACTGAAACACCTTCCTGTATTGATGATCACCGCGGAAGCCAAACGCGAGCAGATTATCGAAGCCGCTCAAGCTGGGGTAAATGGTTATATTGTTAAGCCTTTCACCGCCGCAACATTAAAAGAAAAATTAGAAAAAATCTTTGAGCGTTTGTAAGTCAACTTTTTAACTTACATTTTTTTTGCCGACAAAAAGGCTTATTCAGGATGATTTCATTAGAACAGGCAAAGCAGCTGGTTGAGTTGCTTGAACATGAGCAGCAGAACGAAGCGAACTTACTCGTAAAGCAGATTTACGAGGGGTGTGACAACCCAATGCTTCAGGAAATCGGGTCTCTGACCAGAGACCTGCATGACTCACTTAAACAGTTCAATCTGGACGAACGTATGAGTGAAATTGCGAACGACGAAATTCCGGATGCCCGGGATCGTTTGCAGTACGTTATCGAGAAAACTGAAGTGGCAGCCAACCGCACAATGGATGCGGTTGATCGCTGCATGCCAATTGCTGATAACCTTCACGAGGGCCTGCTGCAAGTTCGCCCCCAGTGGAACGAGCTGATGCGCGGGCGTATCGAACTGTCTGAATTCAAAGCTCTGTGCCACCGGATTGACGGCCTGCTGGCTCAGGTTGAGGGTGACAGTACCGAGCTTCGTGGACAACTGACCGACATTTTAATGGCACAGGATTTTCAGGATTTAACCGGCCAGATCATTCGACGGGTGATTGCATTAGTAAACGAAGTCGAAGATCGACTGGTTGAAATCCTGACTGTATTCGGTGCAAGTCAGGCTGACTCATCAGAACAAGAGAAAAAAGCATCGACCGATCCCGAGGGGCCGATTATGAATCCTCATGAGCGCGCTGATGCAGTGTCTTCCCAGGATGAAGTCGACGACTTACTGTCGAGCCTAGGGTTTTAGGGGTAACGTATGAGCTATGAATTAGATGAAGACATTCTGCAGGACTTTCTAGTCGAAGCAGGGGAGATTCTGGAGCTGCTGTCTGAGCAACTTGTGGAACTGGAAAACAACCCTGAAGACAAAGATCTGTTGAATGCGATATTCCGTGGTTTCCACACCGTGAAAGGTGGGGCTGGCTTCTTGTCTTTGGCAGAACTGGTCGATACTTGTCACGGCGCTGAAAACGTGTTCGATATACTGAGAAACGGTCAGCGTACCGTCACTCCGGCTTTGATGGATACCATGCTTCGTGCGCTGGATACAGTCAATGAACAGTTCCGTGCAGTTCAGGACCGTGAACCTTTGACACCGGCAGATCCTTCCCTTCTTGATGAGCTCCACCGTTTATGTAAGCCGGAATCCGAAGACGAGCCTGAGGTTGTCATCGCTGAGCCAGAGCCGGACATTCCGGTTGTGGAAGACCGCACTGAGCCAGAGGCGCAAGCGCCGCAAAGCACCGTGGGTTCGGTTGATGACATCACTCAGGATGAATTTGAAAAACTGCTGGATGAACTGCATGGCAAAGGCGGCGCACCGGGTCAACAAAGTGAGCCGGTGGCCAGCACAGCATCGCCAGCAAACGTCTCTGACGATAGCGGTGACATCACCGACGACGAATTTGAACGTTTACTGGATGAACTGCATGGCTCCGGGAAAGGACCTTCTGCGGCGTCAGAGGATAAGTCGGCAGACAGCGTGCCAGTATCTAAAGCACCTGAAACTCCGAAGGCGTCTTCATCAGACGACGATCTGATGACAGACGAAGAGTTTGAGAAACTGCTGGATGAGTTGCACGGCGCTGGGAAAGGTCCTTCTCTTGAAGAACTGGAAGCCGCTACGAAACCCGCGGCAGCCAACCCGAAACCGGCCAGCCCGGTCAGTGCGCAGCCAGTGAAAGCAGCGCCGTCGGTTGCAGCCAAAGAACAGCCTAAACCACCAGCAACCAAAGAAAGTGCTCAGGCGGTTCAGATTAAAAAGCCTCAGGCTGAAGCGACAGTGCGGGTTGATACCTCAACACTGGACACCATCATGAACATGGTTGGTGAGCTGGTATTGGTGCGTAACCGCCTGCTGAGTCTGGGTCTTAATAGTAACGACGAAGAGATGTCCAAAGCGGTCTCCAATCTCGATGTTGTCACGGCGGACCTGCAAGGTGCGGTGATGAAAACCCGTATGCAGCCAATCAAGAAAGTATTTGGTCGCTTCCCTCGGGTGGTACGCGATCTGGCACGCAGCCTAAATAAAGACATTGCTCTGGAAATGCGCGGCGAAGAAACCGATCTGGATAAAAACCTGGTTGAGGCGTTGGCGGATCCATTGATCCACTTAGTGCGCAACTCAGTGGACCACGGTATTGAAATGCCGGATGTACGCGTGGCCGCAGGCAAACCGCGCACGGGTAAAGTGATTCTGTCGGCATCTCAGGAAGGTGATCACATTGAACTGGCGATCGTCGATGATGGTGGTGGTATGGACCCGGACAAGCTGCGCGCCATTGCGGTGAAACGCGGCATGATGGACGAAGACGCGGCTTCTCGCCTGACTGACAAAGAGTGCTTTAACCTTATCTTTATGCCGGGTTTCTCCAGTAAAGATAAAATTTCTGATATTTCAGGACGCGGTGTTGGTATGGACGTGGTGAAAACGGCCATCAATACACTCAACGGTTCAATTGACATCGACTCAGAGATGGGCAAAGGCACCAAAATTACGATTAAGGTGCCGTTAACGCTGGCGATCCTGCCAACGTTGATGGTAGGGATTGGCGGACATCCGTTTGCTCTGCCACTGGCCAGCGTCAGTGAAATTTTCCACCTTGATCTGAGCAAGACAAACGTCGTGGACGGTCAGTTGACCATTATTGTCCGTGATAAGTCGATTCCGCTGTTTTATTTGCAGAACTGGCTGGCGCCTCAGGCAGGCCATATTGAACAGCGCAAAGGACATGGTCACGTCGTGATTGTGCAAATCGGTAACCAGCGTGTCGGCTTTGTGGTGGATACTCTGATTGGCCAGGAAGAAGTGGTCATTAAACCACTGGATAATCTGTTGCAGGGCACGCCGGGTATGGCGGGGGCGACGATCACCAGTGATGGCCATATCGCATTGATTTTGGATGTGCCTGATCTGCTGAAGCAGTATGCGTCGGCATCTCGCATCTAGCGCACCGGATGAAGAAGGAAAAGTATGGCGATTCGAGTATTAGTGGTAGATGACTCAAGTTTCTTCCGCCGCCGAGTAAGCGAAATTATTAATTCTGAACCTCGTCTTGAGGTGATTGATGTGGCAACCAACGGCCGAGAGGCCGTTGATAAAGCGATACAGCTTAAGCCGGATGTGATCACGATGGACATCGAAATGCCGGTAATGGACGGCATTTCTGCTGTACGTGAGATCATGGCGAAACAGCCGGTTCCTATCCTAATGTTCTCGTCCCTGACTCATGAAGGGGCGAAAGCGACGCTGGATGCACTTGATGCCGGTGCACTCGATTTTCTGCCGAAGAAGTTTGAAGACATTGCGCGCAATCGTGACGAAGCCGTTAGCCTGTTGCAGCAACGCGTCATCCAGATTTCTTCGCGCCGTACTATGATGCGTCGTCCGGTAGCCCCTCGTCCAACGGCTGCAACCACCGCCGCCAGACCGGGCAGCGCGCCATTAACACGTGGGGCACGACCAGCAGCGCCGGCCGCCGCACGCTTTAAAGCCTCCGGTAAGAAATATCAGCTGACGGCAATCGGTACCTCAACGGGAGGGCCAGTGGCCTTGCAGAAAATTCTGACCAAGTTGCCAGCCAGTTATCCGCATCCGATCGTATTGATCCAGCATATGCCGGCGACGTTTACGGCCGCATTTGCCAGCCGTTTGAACTCGTTGTGTAAAATTGAAGTCCGCGAAGCGCAAGACGGCGACGTGCTCAAACCGGGCGTTGCTTATCTGGCACCGGGCGGTAAACAGATGATGGTTGACGGTCGTCCGGGCGCATCGCGTTTGCGTATTCTGGATGGCGGTGAGCGCATGAATTACAAGCCTTGTGTCGATGTTACCTTCGGCTCCGCTGCCAAAATCTACGGTGATAAAGTCCTGTCGATGGTGTTGACCGGCATGGGCGCTGATGGCCGTGAAGGAGCACGTATGCTCAAGCAGGCCGGCGCGACCATTTGGGCTCAGGACGAAGAGAGCTGTGTGGTTTACGGCATGCCTCAGGCGGTCGCCAAAGCAGGTATCTCGAGTGAAGATCTGCCTCTGGAACGCATTGCGGAACGGATGCTGGTTGAAGTCGGACTAGCGTAGAGGTACTGGCATGATTGTATGGAGTGTCGCTAACCAGAAAGGTGGGGTGGGGAAAACCACCACGACCATCACGTTAGCCGGACTGCTGAGTCAGCAGGGGAAACGCGTTCTCCTGGTGGACACTGATCCGCACGCTTCGCTGACCACCTATCTGGGGCTTGACTCCGACAGTGTGCCAGCCAGCCTGTTTGACCTGTTCCAACTGAAAGAATTTACGGCCGACACTGTGGCGCCGATGATTTTGCAAACCAAAATCGACAACATCGATCTTATTCCGGCGCACATGTCTCTTGCGACGCTGGATCGGGTGATGGGCAATCGCAGTGGGATGGGGTTAATCTTGAAGCGTGCTCTGTTGGCATTGCGTAAACATTACGATTATGTGTTGATCGACTGTCCACCGATCCTTGGTGTGATGATGGTCAACGCATTGGCGGCCAGCGATCGAATACTGATCCCGGTTCAGACCGAATTTCTGGCAATGAAGGGTCTGGAACGCATGGTGCGCACGTTGAGCATTATGCAGAAGTCACGCAGCAAAGGGTTCCGGGTAACGATTGTACCGACGATGTACGACAAGCGTACCCGAGCCTCATTGCAGACGCTGACGCAGCTTAAGCAGGACTACCCGAATCAGGTTTGGACGTCAGCCGTGCCGATTGACACTAAGTTTCGAGATGCGAGCCTGAAGAACCTGCCGGTGTCTCATTTTGCATCGGGTAGCCGAGGTGTATTCGCCTACAAACAGTTGTTGTTGTATCTTGAGAGGTTAGCACTGGATGAGTAATCTGAATCAGCTCTCCAGTGAGCAGGCGTTAGAAGACTATTTCACCTCTCTGCTGGATGAGGAAACGGAGCTGCTTGACGAACCTGGTACGGTCGAGGCTACTCTTGCAGAGCCAGAGCCAGAGCCAGAGCCAGAGCCAGAGCCAGAGCCAGAGCCAGAGCCAGAGCCAGAGCCAGAGCCAGAGCCAGAGCCAGAGCCAGAGCCAGAGCCAGAGCCAGAGCCAGAGCCAGAGCCAGAGCCAGAGCCAGAATTGATGGTCCAGCAGGCGGTGGCCGCTGCAAGTTATCGACCTCAGCCAGAAGAACTGGAATTGCCGAATCTTGAGGATGTTGAGCGGCTGCTCAGACAGCTCGAAAATGCCAATCCAGTGGAAGAGTTGCATCTGGAAGAGGTACTGGAACAGAACACTCGCCAGATCGCGGAAGAGCGTGTCGCGGTGGCAGTGGCAGAAGAAGAAATCCAGGAATGGGACATTTCTGACGAGACGGTCATACCGGTTGCAGAACCAGAACCAGAACCAGAACCAGAACCAGAACCAGAACTCGTAGAACGTGTTGACGCTGAGCCAGTCACAGAAATGCACTTGAGTACTGAACCCGAGGTGGTGCTAGAAACGCAAACCGGTGGGGCCGGAGCGGTGATTGACTGGGAAAGCACTCAGCGGGATCAGGATTTTCAGGTTCTTTATTTTGAGGTCAACGGTGTGACGTTCGCTGTGCCTCTGGATGAATTGGGTGGTATCCATCGGCTGAGTGACCTAAACCATTTAATAGGACGGCCGGAATGGTACCTTGGGTTGCAAACCAGCCGTGAGCATCAGATAGACGTAGTCGATACCGCCAAATGGGTGATGGCCGATAAACTGAAAGGCGATGACTACAAGAACGGTTATCAGTACGTTGTGATGCTGGGAGAGAGCATGTGGGGCCTGGCAGGCAACCAACTCCTGGGCACTGAGCTGCTGAATACAGATAAAGTACGCTGGCGAGAGCAGGCAGGCAAACGCCCCTGGCTGGCTGGTATGGTCAAAGAAAAAATGTGCGCTTTGATCCACGTTGCTGCGTTAACCTCAATGCTCAACGCGGGTTTGGATGTAAAAGCGCTGGAAAAATAAAGAGTTTTTTGTCGGTCACGACGCAGAGAGGATAAGGTATGTCTCAAGCAAATGAAATTGAAGTAAGAAAAGATCAGTCTAACGACGAAGTACTTCAGTGGGTAACATTCCAGTTAGAGGAAGAGACTTACGGCATCAACGTGATGCAGGTTCGTGAAGTCTTGCGTTATACAGAAATTGCACCAGTACCGGGCGCGCCAAACTACGTTCTGGGTATTATCAATCTGCGTGGTAACGTTGTGACAGTTATCGACACACGTTCTCGCTTTGGATTGATGGAAGGTGAAATCACCGATAACACCCGTATTATTGTGATCGAATCAGAGCGTCAGGTCATTGGTATTCTGGTGGACAGTGTGGCCGAAGTGGTTTACCTGAAATCGTCTGAAATCGACACGACCCCAAGTGTGGGCACGGATGAGAGCGCCAAGTTTATTCAAGGCGTTAGCAATCGTGACGGCAAACTGCTGATCCTGGTGGATCTGAATAAGCTTCTGACAGACGACGAATGGGATGAGATGGCTCATCTGTAATGAATGTTCTGTCGACTAACCTGCCCCTCGTCGTGATCGTGCTGGCGGTGCTGCTCCTGATCTTGGGGGGAGCCATGTTGAGCATGAAACGCGGCATGGTGCGAGCAGCGGATCAACACAGACAACAACAGCGAGCACTGGACAAAGAAGTTCAGAAAGCCAATAAGCAGTTGCTTGAAGTGCGTTCCGTCGTGGTCGGCCTAGGCCAACGAGTCAGTGAGCAACAAGACATCATTCAGCATCTCAACGAGCGCATCAGCGAACTGGAGAATGCCGACAATGACGCGCGGCTCTATTCGCGCGCCAGTAAAATGGTTCAGCTTGGTGCCGATGTGAACGAGCTGATTGAAGAGTGTGAGTTGCCCAAAGCCGAAGCTGAATTGATGTTGTCGTTGCAGAAAAAGCTCGCCGGTAAGGAGCGAGTGCCCCCGTTAGGCGGGGAGCAAGACGCTCAATTAACGCGCCGGCGCCCGGTACGCAAATAGAATGAATCAGAAGGAAGCCCAAGGGCTTCCTTTTTCTTTCCGCGCACTTGTACTACCGAGGTAAGGAAATATCAGAATGTAACCAAAAAGAGTTACATGGATAAAAAAGTGACTAATTATTAACAGATTCTTACGTAGTTTCGTGACTCGTAATGGTCTTATTCTGTTTAGTCTTAAGTTGGCTGTGTTAAACTTAGCGCTCTGATTTCGCACTTAATTAACGCATGCTGGAAGTAAAACAACTCACGGCCATCCGTGATGAAAGAATTCTCTTCGAATCCCTCTCTTTTACCATACAATCGGGCGAACTGGTTCAGATTGAAGGGCGTAATGGCACAGGGAAAACCACCTTGCTGCGTATCATCGCGGGTCTGGGCGATCGTGATGATGGACAAGTGTGTTGGAATCAACAAACCATAGAAAACAGTCGTGATGAGTATCATCAGGATTTACTCTTTCTCGGTCATCAGACCGGGGTCAAGCGTGAGCTGACCGCATACGAAAACCTGCGTTTTTATCAGTCACTGTATGCCACTAATCTGCTTACTCGAGATGACATTTACTTTGCTCTGGCGAAAGTTGGTTTGGCGGGGCGAGAAGACGTACCTGTGGCGCAGTTGTCCGCGGGCCAGCAACGCCGCGTTGCTCTGGCGCGTTTGTGGCTAAGTGAGCATAAGTTATGGATTCTGGACGAACCTTTGACGGCCATAGATAAACAAGGAGTCAAAGTGCTGGAAGCTTTGTTTCTACAACAAGCGGAAAAGGGAGGCATTGTTATTCTGACCACGCATCAGGACATGTTTGCTGACAATCCCAAACTGCGCAAAATTAAGTTGGGAGACTGAGCATGATCGCTGCCATGACCACCATTGTCCGCCGTGAACTCCTTATCGCATTCCGTCGTCAGGCCGACATTTTTAACCCGCTGTGGTTTTTCATTATTGTTATTACCCTCTTTCCGCTTAGCATCGGCCCAGAGCCAAGCTTGCTCGCCCGCATTGCAGCGGGCATCGTATGGGTGGCTGCCTTGTTGTCCGCGCTGCTTTCGTTGGAACGTTTGTTCCGTGATGATTTTCAGGACGGATCACTGGAGCAAATGATGCTGATGCCGGTCCCGCTACCGATCGTGGTGATCTCCAAGGTCATGGCGCACTGGCTTTTGACGGGCTTGCCTCTAATCCTGATCAGTCCGCTGTTGGCGATCTTATTGTCACTCGATTTTAATACCTGGCTGGCTGTGGTATTGACCCTGCTGGTCGGTACGCCGACTCTGAGTTTCATCGGCGCCATTGGCGTTGCGCTGACGGTGGGCCTGCAAAAAGGCGGTGTGCTACTGAGCCTGTTGGTTTTACCGCTTTATATTCCAGTTTTAATCTTTGCCACTTCTGCGATTGATGCCGCGTCCCTTAACATGGCGTATAACGGGCAGTTAGCGATTTTGGGGGCGATGCTGGCAGGGGCGACCACTTTGACGCCGTTTGCGATCAGCGCTGCTCTCCGGGTAAGTGTAAATTAGGTCGACTGGATCAAAGTTAAAGACAATAAAAGCAATTATAAAATGTGCCCGCGTTACATTAGTGTGAAGTTTGTCACCAAGCACTGGGGACGCGTTCAACAATACGAAGTAAGAGTGAGAACAAGCAATGTGGAAATGGCTTCATCCCTACGCCAAGCCCGAATCTGCGTATCAGCTGTGCGGTAAATTGTTACCCTGGTTTGGCGCATTAGCACTGGTGTGTTTAAGCATCGGTACGGTTTTGGGGCTGGCTTATGCACCCGCAGACTATCAACAGGGTGACAGTTTCCGGATCATCTATATCCATGTTCCCGCGGCGATTTGGTCGATGGGGGTCTACATGTCGATGGCCATTGCAGCCTTCATCGGTCTGGTGTGGCAAGTGAAGCTGTCTGATATGGCGGTATCAGCCATGGCGCCAATTGGTGCGGTATTTACCTTTATTGCGCTGCTAACGGGGGCTATCTGGGGTAAGCCGATGTGGGGCACCTGGTGGGTGTGGGATGCGCGTCTGACGTCTGAATTGATTCTGTTGTTCCTATATCTGGGTGTTATTGCCCTGTCGCATGCGTTTGATGACCAGAAGACTGCCGCGAAAGCAGCTGGCATTCTGGCGATTGTCGGTGTGGTTAATCTGCCGATCATTCACTTCTCTGTCGAGTGGTGGAATACCCTGCATCAGGGCGCCACCATTACTAAGTTTGAAAAACCGTCGATTTCCAGTGACATGCTGTGGCCACTGCTGCTGAATATTTTTGGCTTCGCGTTCTTTTTCGGCGCGGTCACCATGGTGCGTTTGAGAAATGAAATCATCAGTAAAGAAAGCCACCGCCCTTGGGTGGTGACTCTAGCAACCGCAAAAACCGGGCGAGGTGAGTAACATGCATTTTGAATCGCTGAGTGATTTTTTTGCCATGGGCGGCTACGCCGGCTATGTGTGGAGTGCGTTTGGCATTACTTTCCTGGCTCTGCTTATTCTGTTGCTGGTCAGTCTTCGTCGCGGCCAGCGCTTGCTGCGAGACGTTCAGGCAAAAGTGGAACGTCAGGCTCGAATTGATGCGGCTAAAAATATGGAGAACACCTTATGAACCCAAGACGTAAAAAGAGGCTCGGAATTGTTCTGGCGATCTTTGTTGGCATTGCGGCAACAGTGGGCCTTATCCTGTATGCACTCAATCAGAATATGGATCTGTTTTACACGCCGACTGAGCTGGTGAACGGAAAACCGGACGGCACGAAGCCAGAAGTCGGTCAGCGTTTGCGTATTGGTGGCATGGTCGTCAAAGGTTCCGTGAAACGCGATCCGGAGTCCCTACGGGTATCGTTCTTATTGCATGACGTTGGCCCGAAAGTCACGGTGGTTTACGACGGTATTCTGCCGGACCTTTTTCGTGAAGGGCAGGGGATTGTGGCGCAAGGCGTGTTAAAAGATGCCACGACGGTCGAAGCTTTCGAAGTGTTAGCGAAACACGATGAAGAATATATGCCACCGGAAATTGCAGAAGCGATGCAGAAAAACCATCAGCCTCTGAAGTACACCGAACAACAAAAACAAGGAAGCGGTCAATGATTGCTGAGATAGGCCATTTCGCCTTAATCGTGTCGCTGGCACTGGCAGTGCTGCTGAGCATTCTGCCATTGATGGGCGCATCGCGTAACAACACGATGCTGATGAATACCGCCCGCCCGCTGTCCTGGGGCATGTTCGTATTGTTGATGCTGTCATTCTGTGTTTTGCTGTGGGCCTTCTACACCAATGATTTCACGTTGCAGTATGTGGCCAGTAACTCAAACAGCCAACTGCCGTGGTATTACCGGCTAACGGCCGTTTGGGGGGCTCACGAAGGTTCCCTGTTACTCTGGGTCCTGATCCAGGCGGGCTGGACCGTGGCGGTGGCGACATTCAGCCGTGGCATGCCGCAGGAGTTGGTGGCCCGTGTTCTGGCGGTAATGGGCATGATCAGCGTTGGCTTTTTACTGTTCATTATAGTGACGTCTAACCCGTTTATCCGTACCTTACCTTTCTTCCCGATCGACGGCCGCGATCTGAACCCGCTACTGCAAGACCCCGGGCTGATCATTCACCCGCCGATGTTGTACATGGGGTACGTTGGTTTCTCGGTGGCGTTTTCGTTTGCCATTGCATCACTGATGACTGGTCGGCTTGATACAGCCTGGGCTCGTTGGTCGCGTCCGTGGACTACCGCTGCCTGGTTATTCCTGACATTGGGCATCGCTCTGGGATCATGGTGGGCCTACTACGAACTGGGTTGGGGCGGCTGGTGGTTCTGGGATCCGGTCGAGAACGCATCTTTCATGCCTTGGTTGGCGGGCACAGCGCTAATGCACTCATTGGCGGTGACAGAAAAGCGCGGCACGTTCAAAGCCTGGACGGTCTTACTGGCGATTTCGGCGTTCTCTTTGAGCCTGCTTGGCACATTCCTGGTGCGTTCGGGTATCTTGGTTTCGGTGCATGCGTTTGCATCCGATCCGTCTCGCGGTATGTTTATTCTGGGGTTCCTGGTGTTTGTAATTGGGGGCTCGCTGCTTCTGTTCGCACTCAAAGGTGCGTCAGTACGTGTGCGAGGCAATTTTGAACTGGTGTCGCGTGAAAACGCGCTGCTGGCCAACAACGTCCTGCTGATTGCTGCCTTAGTGGTGGTGCTGGTAGGGACGCTGCTGCCATTGGTACACAAGCAAATTGGCTTAGGCTCTGTGTCTATTGGGGCTCCGTTCTTCAATATGTTGTTTGCCTGGTTGATGATTCCATTCGCCTTCCTGCTCGGGATTGGTCCGCTGCTGCGCTGGAAGCGCGATAATCTGACCAAGCTGGTCAAGCCGATGCTGGTGTGCAGCGCGATTTCTCTGGCTGCCGCCGCCGCTCTGGTCCAACTGCTGTCGCCTCACTTCAGTAACATGGCGTTCATTGGTTGGGTGATGGCATTCTGGATCATTCTGATGCACGGCGTGGAGCTGTATGAGCGAGCGACGCACCGTCATGATTTCTTCACCGGTCTGAAGAAACTGCAGCGCAGCCATTGGTCGATGATGCTGGCGCACATCGGATTGGCGGTGACGGTTATTGGTATTGCCATGGTGCAGAATTACAGCATCGAACGCGATGTACGCCTTGCTCCGGGTGAGCACTATCAGATTGAAGGTTACGACTTCTACTTTGCTGGGCTGCGTGACAAAGACGGCCCGAACTACGACGGTTATATTGCCGACTTCGAAGTCACTCGCGACGGACAATATGTTAATACGCTGCACGCCGAAAAACGTTTTTACCGTACGGCTCGTTCAATGATGACTGAAGCGGCCATCGATCGCGCCGTGACCCGTGATCTGTACATTGCGATGGGAGAGCGCTTGGATGACAACAAATCTTGGGCGGTGCGCATTTACTATAAACCGTTTGTGCGTTGGATCTGGGCCGGTGCCCTGTTGATGGCGCTGGGTGGTGCTCTGGCCATCAGTGATAAACGTTACCGTTTTCGTAAAACGGTAAAAACTCAGGAGGCGTAAATGAACAAGAAAATTCTTTTTATTCCATTGCTTGCTTTCCTGGGGTTGGTGGCAGTGTTTGCGACTCAACTGGTGAAAAATTCAGAAGGTGATGATCCAACGAAACTGGAGTCAGTACTGGTTGGTCAACCGGTACCCGATTTTCGTCTGGAAGATCTGGCTGAACCCGGCAAGTTGTACGACCAGTCGATTTTTAAAGGTGAGCCGCTGCTGCTGAACGTCTGGGCGACCTGGTGTCCGACTTGTTACGCCGAGCACCAGTACCTGAATCAACTGGCGGGCGACGGCGTTAAGATCATCGGTATGAATTACAAAGATCAGCGTGACAAAGCCGTGAAATGGCTGAATGAACTGGGCAATCCGTATCTGATTAGCCTGTTCGACGGCGACGGCATGCTGGGGCTGGATTTGGGCGTGTACGGTGCACCGGAAACCTTCTTGATCGATGCTAACGGTGTGATTCGTTATCGCCATGTGGGGGATGTGAATCCGCAAAACTGGAAGACTCAGTTGCAACCAATCTATCAGTCAATGCTTGAGGAGGCGCAGCAATGAAAAAATTCCTCCTAGCTATCGTTGCCAGCCTGAGTATTTCAACACTGGCCATGGCTGCCATTCAGGTATATGAATTTGATACACCAGAGCAAGAGCAGCAATTTAAAGAGTTGAGCCACACTCTGCGTTGCCCGAAATGTCAAAATAACAGCATCAGCGATTCCAACGCGGAACTGGCGCAGGATCTGCGTCAGAAAGTCTATGAGATGACCAAAGCTGGCAAATCTAAGCAGGAAATCGTGGATTACATGGTGGCACGCTACGGCAACTTTGTGACCTATAACCCCCCGTTTACAGCATCGACATCGATTTTATGGCTTGGCCCGCTGGTGGTGATCGTGATCGGTTTTGGGGTGATTGTCCTGCGCAGTCGACGTAGCAAAGTACGAGTGACTCAGACGGAAACTTGGGATGACGAAAAAGAATCGCGGCTAAAAGCCTTGCTGGATGAAGAGAAGAACGACGGAGATAAGCAGTCATGACACTATTTTGGATTTCCACGGTGGCGCTTGTCCTGATCGCGGTTTTCTTTATCGCGATGCCGATGATCAAGAAAAAAGTCAACAACGATGCCGCGCTGCGGGACGAACTCAACAAAGCGTTTTATAAAGACCGTCTGTCGGAACTGGAAGAAGAAACTGAGGAAGGGCTGGTAGATGATCAACAGGATTTGATTTCCGACCTCAAACAGTCGTTGCTGGATGATATTCCGGGTGGTGATAAACCGAACTCTGACAACACGGTATCGACTCGGGCCATTCTGATCCCGTCGATTCTGTTGGTGGTGGGCCTGTCCTACGCGATGTATTTCAAATTTGGTGGGAGTCAGCAGGTCGAGCATTGGCAACAGGTGAGTGAAAATCTGCCGGCATTATCAAAAAAACTGATGTCACCACAAGGCGTAGCCCTGACGGAAGACGAGATGAACGATCTGACGCTGGCGCTGCGTACCCGCTTACATTACCAACCCAACGATTCGACCGGTTGGTTACTGTTGGGACGGATTGGTCTGGCTAACCGTGACGTGGAAACCGCTACAGGTTCGATGAAACACGCGTATGATCTAGAGCCGGATAACGACGACGTCAAGCTGGGCTATGCACAGGCACTGATGTTGTCGCCGGATGAATTCGATCAAGACAAAGCTCGTGAGTTATTGGGCACCTTGCTCAAAAAAGACTATGTTGATATTCGGGTATTCTCACTTTTGGCCTTTGATGCATACGAGCAACAGGATTATGCTGGGGCAGTGAAATACTGGACCATCATGCAGCAGATGATTGGGCCGGACGACGAGCGTTATGAAATGCTGACCCGCAGCATTGCCAATGCGAAAAAGCAGATGGGGCAAGCTGTAGGCGAAGGAAAATCGGTTTCGGTGACCATCTCATTGGCACAGGGTATCAGTGCTAACCCTGATGCGGCTTTGATTGTTTCGATTCACAGTGCCGATGGTGCGCCGATGCCAGTTGCGGCAGCACGCTATCCACTGGGAGCTTTCCCGAGAACGGTTGTTCTTGATGACGGGAACAGCATGGTACAGGGGCGCAAGCTGTCGGATCTGGACAACATTATGGTGCGGGTCCGGATTGATGAAGACGGCAATGTCGCAACGCGTGATGGTGACTGGTATGGTGAGAGCCAAGCGGTGAAATTAGGCGAACCGGTTGCAGTTGAGATTAATAAACAGTATTAATAGCCAGCAATTGCATTTAATGAGCCAATAGGCCGGTGCATGCATCGGCCTTTTTGTATGGAATAGAATAATTATGATGACTAAAAAGTCACGATTTTTGTCAGCGGCAATGAGTTGTCTCCTGGTGGTGGGCTGTACCAGTGCACCTGAATACGCCGAGCCCAACCCTAAGGTGAATGACCCAATCGAAGGGTTTAACCGGACCATGTGGACGTTCAACTACGACTACCTGGATCCCTATTTTGTCCGACCGGTATCTCTTGGTTACGTCAATTACGTGCCGACACCGGTGCGCAGCAGTATTGCCAATTTTCTCTCTAACCTGGATGAACCATCCAGCGTGATCAATAACCTGATCATGGGAAACGGCAGCAAGGCCGTGGACCACTTCACCCGCTTTTTCCTCAACAGCACATTTGGTATTTTTGGTCTTTTTGATATCGCTTCTGAAGCCGGTATCACCAAATACGATGACAAAGCATTCAGTGATGCCGTCGGTCATTATGGGGTGGGTAATGGTCCTTACGTGATGGTGCCTGGCTATGGGCCATGGACGGTGCGTGAATCGACCGATGTGGTGGACGGTTTGTACCTGCCTCTGTCATACCTGAATATCTGGGCCGCAGCGGGTAAATGGGCGCTGGAAGGCATGGAGACTCGGGCCGCGTTAGTTTCTCAGGAAGCTGTATTAGAAAACTCACCGGATCCGTACGCGCTGGCGCGTGATGTTTACCTGCAACGTCGTGATTTTACTGCGGAAGCGCAAAGCGATGAATACAGTGAAGACGAAGAGCAGTATCTGGATGAATATTTGGACGAAGAGTTCTGAATAAAAAAGGCTTGGTAAAACCAAGCCTTTTTATTGGATCGGGATCAGAAGCGGTAGTTTGCCTGAACACCCACCAACCAGACGCTGCCGGATATCTCACCGACAAACTGGCCGCCGACATCCTGAGCTGCGTCATCCGAAGGGTAGCCACGCGACTCAACAATGTCTGCGTCTTTAGCGATGATATAAGTAAAGCCCGCATCTAAGTTGAAGTTCTTCGTGACGTCGTATGAGGCGCCGACACTTAGCCAGGTGCGGTCGGTTTCCGGAATGGTGATGGTGCGGTTTTTATCGCTGACTGCCGATGTGTCGTACGCCACACCAGTACGCAGTGCCAGTTTGCTATCAAGCTGATACGTGGCCCCGATAGCGAAACGATAGTTGTCCCGCCAGTTTTCTTCTTTCACCATCTGCTTGCCAATCACATCCAGGTCCGCTTCCAGTTTTTCGAAAGCGCTCCAGTCGGTCCAGTTGATGCTGGCATGCATGGCCAGACGATCAGTCAGCTGGTGGAAACTGGCCAGTTCCGCGGTCGCAGGCATAGGTAGCTCCATAGAGCCACTCAGACGTTGGCCATTTTGCAGGCCAAAACCGATGCCTTCCGCGTGGCCTTCCAGATCCAGTTTGACTTCCGATTTATAGGCAAAGCCAATACGGTGGTTTGGGTTGATCTGCCATGCTGCCCCGGCCTGCCAACCCCATGCATCGGTATCACCTTCCATGTACTTCAGCGTCGTGCCTTGCTTGAGTATGCCTTGAGTGGCCAGTTCCGTCTGGGCTGGTACTGTTGCACCGAAATGACCTTCACCACGTACGTAGCGCAAACCGCCGCCCAGGCTCACCGCCGGAGTCACTTTGTATGCGATGTTGACGTTCGCTTCCATGGTTTTCACCATCGCTTCATTGCCAAAGTGGGAGCCGGAAAAGTCATTCGACAGTTCGGTTTCCATGCCGTAGTTGGTGTTTAGTGCTAAGCCGAGGAACAGGCGCTCACTCAGTTGGTGCGACAAGTAAAAGCTTGGGATGAAGGCATCGTGAGCAAAGTCATCTGAGGATGCCGGCAACTGCTGTCCGCTTGCGTTAATGTGGCCGTCGATATCGACGTTTGGATCCACATAAATCACACCGGCTGAAGTTTGTGTGCCTGGCAGGTAGGTCATCATGGCTGGGTTGCGCCATTGAGCACCGGCATTGTCGGCCATTGCTGCCTCACCGGCGTACGCGCGGCCTAGACCTGTTGCGGAGTATTCTGCTAGCTGAAAGCCAGCGGCCTGAGTGGTGGTGGTGAATGCGGTCAGGCCAAATGCCACGGCCAGTGACACAAGAGATTTATTTGTTTTCATTGTAAATGTTCGCTGAAACTGAATGCTATCAAGTCGAACGATCTTAAAGTTAGAGCGAAAGCTTTAAAAATAAAAATCACCTTAAGATTCTTTTTTAAGATAAAACACCTAAAACTGGTGTTTTATTAGATATAAATGTGGTTTGTTATTGAGCTGTATAAGATTTTGAGCGAACACCCGTGTTACGAAAACGCCCTTTATGCTCACAGATGTAAGCCAGAAAGTAATGAAGAGTTAAGCAAAAGGGCTGGAAAACCAGCCCTTTAGATTGGAATCAAACGTGGATTCTGAATTAGAACGTGTGGCTGTACTGTAGGCCAACCAAATAGGCATCAGCGTGAGTTGTGCCTGTAATTCTCGAAACAGTTTGCCCGCCGACTTCTGTTGATTCACTGACATCAACATCATCGCCCATCAGGTAGGTAAAGCCAAAGTCGATGTTTGACGCTGAACTGATGTGGTAGGTAAAGCCAGCAGAGAACCACTGACGGTCCGAATCCGGAACGGAAATGGAGGTAACGTCATCCTGAGCGCTGGTGTCGTACATGTAACCTGCACGCAGTGTCCAGTCGTTGTTCAGGTAGTAGGTTCCACCCAGAGCAAAGTGCCAGCCGTCTTGCCACTCATAGGCCTTTTCACTGATGGCGACGTTATCAAACTCAATTTTGTCGAAATCTGACCAGCCAATCCATTGCACACTGTAGTGTACCGCAAACTTAGTGTCTGGAATTTTGTGGTAGCCGGAGAACTCTGCGATATCCGGCAGGGGCAACGTGACTTTTTTCGAGCCATCTTTGGCCTCAATCTCTGGGCTGTAACGGTATGCCAGACCAAAGCGGTTGTCTTTGTCCAGTTCGTAAACCGTACCGATATTGAACCCGACACCCCAACCATCGGCATCTTCGACATCCAGGATGGATTGACCGTTAAGCGCGTTCAGCGTTGCAGTTTGGCCATTGTCTACGGCTGGTGGTAAAACCGGACCTTCATAAAATTTGTTGCTGAAGTTACGTTTCAGTGTGCCTTGGCCGTAGATCAGATCCAGACCAGCACCAAAACTCCACTGTTCATTCAGGCGGTAAGAGCCTGCCAGGCCGAAGTTCAGACTGATGATTTCGGTTTCACCACCGTACTCACCCCCTACGTAACCGCTGCTGAAATCAGTTCGGGTACCAAAGTTTGAGTAGACATTGGCACCAACAGCGAACTTTTCGTTGATCGGAACGATCAGGTGAATGTTAGGGGCAACAGACGTCGCGCCAGCGTCGTCGTAGTCAGCATCGACACCAGTGTAAGTTGGATCAACAGCGCCGGTCGCACCGTAGTAGGTGGCATCAGACACTTTAATTTTGGTGGTAATGGTTTCAAAACCCAGTGACAGAGAAGTTTTGTCAAACAGAGCCATTGCTGCTGGGTTACGTGCCATTACCGAAGCGTTGTCTGCGATGACAGCGTCACCGGCGAAAGCTCGGCCAAGGCCAGTTGCAGATTGTGCATTCAATTGGAAACCTGCAGCCATTGCTTGCTGCGTGGCGAGAGAGACAGTCACTGCTAGTAGCGACTTTTTAAACAGACGCGTCTTGTTCATTTATGCTTTTCCTTTTTATTTCGTCTCTAAGTGGACGTTATTTTTGAGCAAATGCTCAGTTGGTGGCTGATACTATGCTTTAGTGTAGATAATAGAAATCCGACCATTGTCTAATTGGGTGACAAAATTGTAGAAATGATGGTTATCTAGCAGGAAAATGCGCGATTTTGATATTTTTTAGAGTTAAGACTCTATTGGCGAGGTAAAAATATAGCCCAAACTTATCGTTCGGGCTATATTCATTTTAAGCGGCAGGTTTGATCATTTTGGCAATCTTTTCAGCGATTTTTGTTACATCTTCACCTTTTTCTCCAACCAGTATCAAACTGGTGTTACCTATGGGTTCGATGACCCCTGACATGCCATCTTTTTCGAAGCTTTCCTGCTTCGGTGCTGGCAAACCAGTGAGGAAAAGAGTGACCTTCCCTTTGTCGCCCTGAAACACCATATGAACGGCGTTGGAATGACCAAAACCACAGTGGTTAAGGTAGTACACATGGTAAGGAAAAGCCGAATCCATGTGATAGGAGAAAGGTTGCATCTTTGCGTTAATTTGCGTCGAACTGACTTGCTCGTCGACATTATCGACAAAAGCGCTTTCGTCAATTACGTGCTTCACCGCCATATCAGCAAGGCTTGCCTGGGCAGGAGACACAACCAGGTTACCCCAGTTGATCTGCCCAACCAGCAGACCAAACACAAAGGCAATCGACGCCGCCATCGCCATGGCGCGTTTAGCAAAGTTGGGCCGTACGACATTATCCGGTGAGGACGACTGATTGAACAGAATGCGATCTGCCAGATCATCGGGAACGGGAACCGTCATCGCTTTCGCAAGTCTGGCATCCAAATCCAAAATGTCGTCAGCAAATTTCTTGTTGGCGTCGCTGCTTTTCATCGCGTCCTGGACTTGTTTATCGCGGTCTTTGGGATCCGACATAATCCGGCGGCGAAATTCTAAATCATCCATTCTGATGCCCCCTTAGTTTATCTTCAGAATCCAGCATCTCCTTGAGTTGATTGCGGGCTCTAAACAGGCGTGTCATTACCGTGTTCTTGTTGAGGTTAAGTATTTCACCGATCTCTTCTCCACTGAACCCTCCGACAACCTGAAGAAACAGAGGTTCGCGATAATCGACATCCAACTTCATTATTTGGGCTTGAACCCATTCCGTCTGATGATGAGCATCATCGCTGATTTTGGCGTCGTTACCGTGATCGTCAATGTCCACCAAGTCCAGCTGTTTGCGCTCAAAGCGCCGCGCGTTTTCCCGCCTTAAAATGGTAATCAGCCAGGATTTGGCCGCTTTGTCGTCTTGCAAGCTATCGAGCGATTTCCAGGCTCTGAGGCAGGTTTCCTGCACCAGATCTTCCGCCACGCTCTGATCCTTGCACAACCAGAACGCATAGCGGTATAAATCGCGATGATACGCTCTGACAAGCGCTTCATATTTTCTTTGTCTGTCCATATCCGAGTTGACCGGATCATCGGACTTTTTCTTTCCGAAAAATCTGATTATTGACACATGAGCCTCCGAATCGCCCTGTGAATCTTATAGTTATATACGTCGAACATATTTAAGTGTAAGTCAATCAAACGGCTGACAAGCGATTTGCAACCTTGTTTGAGTAAATCAACATAAAATTGATCTAATTCAAAATCTTATACCGAGTAGGGGTTATAGTACACCTTGTCATCTAGTTAGTCTTTGTGACTAACGTGTTGAGCAAGATGACACTTCCTTTTGAAGGCTGACTTTACTTTCTCCTAATCAGGAAACTGATTACTTTCAATTGGCGTAAGTTAATTGCTTTATATATTCCAACCACACAATTTTGTGTGGTTTTTTTTTGCCCGCCGAATCACTCTTCCACTAAAATTTCTGAATTATTAACCTGTTACCAACGTTTGAATGATTGGTTTCGACTACACTAACAGCGTGTTTCGATGCCAATATCACGTTTATTTAAACGGGCGTTTGATTGTTTTAACAATCTCGTTACAATACATCAGGTCAGACCTCTTATCTTTAAGGAGAAATAATGGGCAAGCAGGAAGTAAAAACACGTTCAGGCGAACGTGTCGCTATCGTAGCGGGGCTGCGCACACCATTTGCACGTCAAAGTACTGAATTCAGTCAAGTTCCGGCCGTGGACCTTGGCAAAATGGTTGTCAGTGAAATGATGGCCCGAACCGACATCGATCCGACACTGATTGAGCAGGTGGTGTTTGGACAGGTGGTTCAGATGCCGGAAGCCCCCAACATTGCACGTGAAATCGTACTGGGCACCGGTATGAGCATCCATACCGACGCCTACAGCGTCACGCGTGCGTGTGCCACCAGTTTCCAGTCTGCGGTGAATGTCGCGGAAAGCATCATGGCCGGTACGATAGACATCGGGATTGCTGGCGGTGCGGATTCCTCTTCGGTTTTGCCTATTGGTGTCTCGAAAACGTTGGCGGCTAACCTGCTTGCCCTGAGCAAAACTAAAACGCTCAGTCAGAAGCTGGGTCTTTTGAAAAATCTCAGCCTTAAAGACCTGATGCCTGTGCCGCCGGCGGTTGCAGAGTATTCGACCGGGCTATCGATGGGGCAGACCGCAGAACAGATGGCCAAATCCCATGGCATCAGTCGCGCTGATCAGGACGCGTTAGCACATCGTTCTCATACATTGGCTTCACAAGCCTGGAAAGACGGCAAGATCGCCGGTGAAGTAATGACGGCTTTCCCTGAACCGTACAAAAAATGGTTGGCGGAAGACAACAATGTCCGTCATGACTCGACGCTGGAAGGTTACGCTAAACTGCGTCCGGCCTTTGACCGTCAGTACGGCAGTGTCACGGCTGCGAACTCGACGCCCCTTACCGATGGTGCGGCTGCGGTCATGCTGATGCGAGAAGGTCGGGCGAAAGAACTGGGTCTGGAAATCATGGGCTACATTCGCTCCTATGCGTTTTCTGCCATCGGTGTTGAGACTGACATGCTGATGGGCCCCTCATACGCAACGCCGCTGGCGCTAGAACGTGCCGGCCTGTCCTTGTCTGATTTGACTTTGATCGATATGCACGAAGCCTTCGCTGCGCAGACACTGGCGAACGTCAAAATGTTCGCCAGTACTCAGTTTGCGCAGGAAAAACTGGGTCGTTCTAAGGCGATTGGTGAGATCGATATGGAGAAGTTTAACGTTCTGGGCGGTTCCATTGCGTACGGTCACCCTTTTGCGGCAACCGGAGCGCGAATGATGACTCAGACTCTGCGAGAGCTGAAACGTCGCGGTGGTGGTCTGGCGCTGAATACCGCGTGTGCAGCGGGTGGTCTGGGCGCGGCAATGATTCTGGAGGTTGAATAATGAGTGATGCAAAGGCGTTTAACCTGACGGTTGACGAACAGAATATTGCCTGGCTGTCTATCGACGTCCCGGGCGAAAAAATGAATACTCTTCAGGCTGCGTTTGCTGATGAAATGAGCGATATTTTGACGCAGTTGAAAAATGAGAAAGGCATTAAAGGCCTGATTCTCCATTCTCTCAAACCAGACAACTTTGTGGCTGGTGCAGACGTGCGCATGCTGGAAGCGTGTAAGAGTGCGGCAGAAGCGGAAACGTTGGCCAAGCAAGGCCAACAGATGTTCCAGGCTTTGGTTGATTTGCCGTATCCGGTCGTGGCAGCCATTCATGGCCCATGTCTGGGTGGCGGCCTGGAGCTCGCATTGGCGTGTGATTATCGCGTTTGTAGTGATGCAGATGGCACCCGACTTGGGTTGCCTGAGGTTCAACTCGGTCTGCTGCCAGGCTCTGGTGGTACTCAGCGCTTACCGCGTCTGATTGGCTTGCTGCCTGCACTGGATTTGATTCTGACAGGAAAACAGCTGCGCGCGAAGAAAGCGAAGAAACTGGGTGTGGTGGATGCCAGCGTGCCACAGACTGTCTTGCTTGATGTTGCGAAGAGCTTCCTTGAAAAGGGGAAAAAGAAACCGAACAAAAAAGTGTCGACCAAAGAGAAACTGATGTCTCAAACCGGGGTCGGACGCAAACTGATTTTTGAACAGGCAGCGAAGAAAACCCGCGAAAAAACCCGCGGCAATTATCCGGCCGCTGAGGCTATCCTGGATGTGATTCGTCATGGTTTAGAAAAGGGCATGACAGACGGTCTGGAGCTTGAAGCACGCCGCTTTGGTGAGTTGGTGATGACCGCTGAATCCAGGGCTCTGCGTTCGATATTCTTTGCCACAACCGAGATGAAAAAGGAACACGGCAGCGACGCCGAACCGCAAGCGGTTTCGCGTGTGGCTGTGCTAGGTGGCGGTCTGATGGGCGCTGGCATCAGCCATGTTAGCGTTGCCAAAGCCAACGTACCGGTACGCATCAAAGATGTCGCTAACGATGGTGTGTTGAATGCACTGCAGTACAACTACAAATTGTTTGAGAAACAACGTAAGCGCCGCATTTTGTCCAAAGCTCAGCTTCAGGGCAAAATGATGCAGTTGTCGGGCGGAACCGATTTTACCACCTTCAATCATACGGATGTGGTGATTGAAGCGGTGTTTGAAGATTTACAGCTGAAGCAGCAGATGGTGGCGGACATTGAGGCCAATGCCAAACCGAGCACGATTTTTGCGACCAATACGTCGTCGTTGCCGATTCACCAGATTGCAGCACAAGCCAAGCGTCCGGAAAATGTGGTTGGTTTGCATTACTTCAGTCCGGTAGAGAAGATGCCGCTGGTGGAAGTGATTCCGCATGCGGGGACGTCTGATGAAACCGTATCGACCGTGGTAGCCCTGGCGAAGAAGCAGGGGAAAACGCCGATTGTCGTCAAAGACTGCGCGGGCTTTTATGTGAATCGGATTTTGGCGCCATACATGAATGAAGCTGCTCAGGTGCTGATGTCTGGTGAGCCGATTGACCATCTTGATACTGCGTTGTTGGATTTTGGTTTCCCGGTCGGCCCGATAACCCTGCTGGATGAAGTGGGCATCGATATTGGCGCTAAGATCATGCCGATTCTGATCAATGAACTGGGTGTTCGTTTTCGTGGGCCGGACGTTTTTGACACCTTGTTGAACGACGGACGCAAAGGTCGTAAGAGTGGCAAGGGCTTCTACACCTACAAAGGCAAGAAAAAAGACGTCGATAAGAGCATTTATAAGCTGCTGAAACTGACGCCGGAATCCAAACTAGGCGCGAACGACATTGCGATGCGTTGTGTATTGCCAATGCTCAATGAAGCGGTACGTTGTTTGGATGAGGGCATCATTCGTAGCCCACGTGACGGCGACATTGGGGCGATCTTTGGGATCGGATTCCCACCGTTTCTCGGTGGACCATTCCGTTACATGGATCAGATTGGCATCAAACGGCTGGTCGAGATCATGAACGATCACGCGAAGAAATACGGTGATCGTTTCGCACCGTGTGACGGGTTACTGACCCGAGCCGGGCTGGACAAGCCATTCTATGAATAAGTCATACATGCGTTGATGACAAAGCGGGCCACAGGCCCGCTTTTTTGTTTGTTAGCCTTAACGCAAATCGCTGTGCGATGCGCTGCAACTGTGAGGCGTGTTTGCTATGATGTGCGCATAATCAGTGAAGTAAGGATTCAAAATGGACGCTCTTGAACTGCTGTTGAACCGACGTTCAATCGCCAAGCTTTCGGCGCCGGCACCGGAAGGTAAAGCTTTGGAAAACATTATCCGCGCTGGGTTGCGTGCGCCCGATCATGCCGGCTTGACTCCGTGGCGTTTTGTGATTTGCCAGGGGTCGGGTTTGCAGAAACTGGCTGATATTCTGGTCAAGGCTGCTGAAATGGAAAACAGCGAAGATACGGTGATCGATAAACTGAAAAATGCCCCGTTTCGCGCCCCAATGGTGATTGCGGTGATTGCCAGAGTAACGGAACATGAGAAAGTGCCGCCACTGGAACAGTACTTGTCCGCCGGTTGTGCTGCACAGGCGATGCAGATGGCCGCGGTGGCACAAGGTTTTCAGGGCTTCTGGCGTTCAGGCAAGTGGATGTTCCATCCGGAGGTGCACAAAGCGTTTGGCTTACAAGGTGAAGATCAGATCGTTGGCTTCCTGTATCTCGGCACTCCGGGCTGCTCACCAATGAAAGCGCCAGAGCGGGAGCTGGGCAAATTTGTCGAGTATCTGTAACTGGTAAGAGCGCTATCAGAAAGGCCTGTGATATTCACAGGCCTTTTTGTCAGTGGATGTTGTAGGCAATGACGAAATCGATAAACAGACGTACTTTCTCTGGCAGGTGATCTTTGTGGTTGTAGAGCATGTAAATATCACGCGGGTTGGCGCTCCAATCTTCTAATACGCGAACCAGGCTGCCGTCATCGATATACTCACGCAACATCACGTCGGGCATTAGGGTGATCCCAAGCCCGTCAGACACCGCAGAACGCACGACATTCAGCGCGTTGGCCTGGAAACGACCATTATCGTTGTTGACGACGGTTTCGCCCGATGAATTGGACAACTGCCATTTGATCAGTGGATGGCCTTTCAACAACGAGTGATTTGCCAGCTCTTCGGCGTGTTTGGGGGCCGGGTTGTTTTTTAGGTAGTCTGGGCTGGCCACTAAAATGTCTTTGACTTCGCCAATTTTTCTGGCGATCAGGCTGGAGTCACGTTGCGGACCTACGCGGAAAATTACATCCCATTCGGTTGGATCCAACTGATCGGCGTGATTGCTGGTGGTCAGTTCGATATTGATCTCGGAGAACTGTCGCATGAACTCAATAAACATCGGCATCATCATGCGTTTAGTCAGGTTCGATGGGGCAGAAATCTTGATTTTCCCTGCGGCGCCACGGCATTCATCCGTCAATTCTTCTGCGGTCATAGACAAACGTTGTAGCAGCGGGGAACATTCCTGAAAAAAGCGTTCGCCTGCTTCGGTCAATGACAGCTTGCGCGCGTGACGATTGAGCAATCTCAGATTCAGAGCGTCTTCAAGCGCCTGAATGCGTCGGGTGATGGTCGCGACAGGAATCATTGTCTTGCGAGAAGTTGCGGTATAGCTCCCATTTTCGACAACCAGTCGAAATAGGTTGAGATCATCTAATTTCATCATTCCAGACACATCTTATTACGAATTGCGGTAATTTATAGGTATATCAGATGTTAAGGCTTGAGTCACATCAACAACTGGTGATTTTTACGATATTACGTACATATAGTATGTGCCACGAATGAAAAGTGGAACATTTGTATAAAAATAGATTCGCGACTACTTTTTAATAAACATCTAAACTTAAGACTGAAGGCAGCTCAACCCTTACGTGATGAGGGGAGCGCGCGTAATAACAATAATCACGACAGCTGTATTTATTGGAAGTGTGAGGCGAATGCTTATGTATAAAACGCATTATGCGGCTGCGGAGCCGCATCAACAGAGTGCTCACGACCAAAAATTGATTATGTTGGTCGATGACGACCCGATTTTTCGACGAGTGACTTCCGGGTACTTGTCTTCTATTGGTTATCAGGTGCTGGAAGCCGAAGACGGTTTGGACGGGCTGCGAAAGTTACGCAGTGCGGAGCCCGATTTGATTCTGTGTGACCTGTCGATGCCGGTGCTCAGTGGCATTGAATTTGTCGAAGAAGTGAGCCTGGAATATCCGTCGCTGCCGTTGATCGTGGTTTCGGGTACGGATGAAATGTCCGATGTGGCCAAAGCGTTACGCTACGGCATCAAAGATTTTCTGCCTAAACCGATCGGCAATCATGCCAATCTGGGGTGTGCGATAGAAAGTACGTTGGATGATGCTTTCAATCATCTGGCAGACCAGCGGGACTTCTCTAGCCAGTGGTTTCGGGTTGATGGCGGCGATCTACCGGAAGAGCAAGAACTGCATTGGCATCTGGAGTACCTCCAGCATCACCCGAGTGCAGCCAAAGACTTGTTGCATGCCTTGTTGCCAGAGAAAGACACCAGCCAGGGCGCGTGGAAATGCAGCTATCGTATGCTGCAATCAACCGATGTCATGCCGTTGGTGTTTGATTATGCCTGGTTAATGAACGGCCAGTTTGCCTTTTATTTAGTCGACTCCACGTCGAACGACGAGGCGGGGGTAGCAACCACTTTGATGGTCAGAGCGTTGTTCCACGATTATTTGCGCAACTTGAAAAGCTTCAATGCCGATCTGAAAGATCTGGCCTTCATGTTGGAAAAAGGGATCGAGTGCTCGGATTGTGCTGGACCGATTGAGGCGCTCTTTGGTATTGCTGACATGGCGGAAGGCACAATTGCTATCTTGCCTGCTGGTTTGGGCGCGCGTTGGTCCAATGGCTACCACACCCAGAACATTGCCGCTGGCGAATTGCTTGGGCACAACTGCGTGAAAAATTTCACTACCAAAGAATTGCCAATACATTCCGGGTGTCAATTGTCACTCAGCCGGCTTGGTTCGAGCAGTTTTAGCCTGGATATTTTCCAGGGCTCGGCGACCTGATTGGACGTGACGATAAAATCATCAATATAACCTTTCTTTTTATCCGTGTTTGTGGCTTTTTGTTTGAGGTATAGTCTGCACCTCAAACAAAAAAGTCCCAAAACATTAACGTCGAGTTAACCTTGGGGCGACAACAGTCAAGTCACCTACACTAGAGAAGCTCCCAATGGCAGACAAAGATTTTAAAGAACCTTATAATATCTTTTACTTTCTTGGCTTTATCGCCGCACTGTTGATCCCGACGCTCCCAGCGACCTTAACCTGGATTCGTGTATTCAACGGCTACGCGGGATACTAAGCCGCCCGTTGTTTTCAGGAGCTCACCATCAGTATTCGTCGTCTTGGATTAAATATTGTTGGTGTCATCAGTTTATGCCTAGGTATTCTGGGCATAATCTTGCCTCTGTTACCCACCACACCTTTTATTCTTCTCTCCAGCGCGTGTTTCATGCGCAGCAGTCCCCGTTTTCACCGTTGGTTGCATACTCACCCCACGTTTGGCCCTCTGCTGGACAACTGGCATCAGCATCGCGCTGTCACGCGTAAAGTGAAGCAGCGAGGTGCGTTGTTTATTCTCGCCAGTTTTTCTTTTTCAATCTGGTTTGTGCCCCATCTGTGGCTAAAAATGGGTCTGGTCATTTTTCTTGTGCTGCTGATCACCTGGTTTCTGCGTCTGCCAGTCCATGAGTCTGTTGCTAAGCAGGAAGAAAATCACTAGCATTGTGTGGAAGTGTGCCCGCTCTTCGAGTGGGCGTTTGTTTTTTAGGCGAAGTGGTCTTGGCACCGCTCAGTTCAGCTTTACAACTCCCGATAACGACAATTTTGAAAGTGGAGAAGCTCTCGCCCATTGAAGTAAATGAAATTATGACTACAGACACAATCTCTTTCATCAAATCAAGCATCAAATCTATTCAGGACTACCCAAAGCCAGGCATCTTATTCCGTGATGTCACCAGCTTGCTTGAAGATGCCAAGGCGTATCAGGCAACCATTCAATTGCTGGTAGACCGTTATAAAAATATGGGTTTCACTAAAGTGGTCGGGACAGAAGCCCGCGGCTTCTTGTTCGGTGCGCCTTTAGCACTGGAGCTAGGGGTCGGGTTTGTTCCGGTACGCAAGCCGGGGAAACTTCCGCGTGAAACTGTTGCCCAATCTTATGAACTGGAATATGGCGTAGACACGCTGGAAATCCACGTTGATGCGATTGAAGCAGGTGATAAAGTGCTGGTGGTCGATGATTTGTTGGCGACGGGTGGCACCATTGAAGCCACAACTAAGTTGATTCGCCAGTTGGGTGGACACGTGGAGCATGCGGCGTTTGTGATCAACCTGCCTGAAATTGGCGGAGACAAACGCCTGGAAGGCCTGGGCCTGAACGTCTACAGCATTTGTGAGTTTGAAGGACACTGAGTAATTCATGAGTTATCTTGCCTTAGCGCGAAAATGGCGTCCGACCCGCTTTAAAGAAGTGGTGGGACAGGCGCACGTATTGACGGCACTGGAAAATGCGTTAGCACAAAACCGTATCCATCACGCGTACCTGTTCAGTGGGACGCGTGGTGTGGGAAAAACCACCATAGGTCGCTTGTTTGCCAAAGGCCTCAACTGTGAGACTGGTATAACGGCCACACCATGTGGCGAGTGCGCAACGTGTAAGGAGATTGACGAAGGGCGCTTTGTCGATCTGCTGGAAATTGATGCGGCTTCGCGTACCAAAGTAGAAGATACTCGTGAACTGCTTGACAACGTGCAATACAAACCGGCACGAGGTCGTTTTAAGGTCTATCTGATAGACGAAGTTCACATGCTCTCGCGTCACAGTTTTAATGCTCTGTTGAAAACCTTAGAAGAGCCGCCGGAGTATGTGAAATTCTTGCTCGCCACTACGGATCCGCAGAAATTGCCGGTGACCATTTTGTCACGCTGCTTGCAGTTTCACTTAAAGCCCATCAGTGTCGATAACATTCACCAGCAATTGGAACATATTCTCGATGCCGAAGGCGTAGAGGCCGATGCACGTGCGTTGGGTATGATCGCCCACGCGGCAGATGGCAGTATGCGAGATGCCCTCAGTCTGACCGACCAAGCGATCGCGTTGGGCAATGGCTTAGTGGAAGCCGACAGCGTCGCGCACATGCTGGGGACACTGGATACCGATCAGGCCATTCATCTGCTGGAAGCCATCAGCAGTAAGCAGGCGCAAACGGCGATGGATGCCATCCAGGTTTTGGCGCAAAACGGCGTAGAGTGGGATGGTTTGCTTCAGCAACTGGCCACACAGTTACACCGGATTGCGATGTACCAGGCATTGCCATCCACGCTGGATAAAGCGCAGCCTGATGCGGAAAAGATCGAGTTGCTAAGCCGGACACTGTCTCCTCAGGATGTCCAGTTGTACTACCAAATTGCGTTGAAAGGCAGAGATGACCTGCCACTGGCACCAACCGAGCGAATCGGGCTGGAAATGGTGGTGTTGCGGATGATGGCGTTTCGCCCGGCGTCCGGTGCGATTGTAAACAGCATCAGTACAGCCACGCTGCAAGCTGCCATTCCGAATTCAGGCCAGAGTCTGGCGGCGCCGGCCAAGCCTCAACCTGTCGCTGAGCAACCGGTACAGCCTAACCAACCGACGGCCGCCCCACATACAGTGAATGTTGCACCGGAATACGATTTACCTCCAACCGATTACGAACCTTATGGTGAAAGTGAAGTGCCGCCGGCTTATGATGCGCCGCGTCAGATGACGCCCGCGTCCTCACCTGAACCGGTACAGTCGCCGACACCATCGACAGCGCCTCAGGAGCGCTCTGGGTCTTCACTGAGCGGTTTACGGCATCAACTGCGTTCACAGCGTCAGGGACTCAAAGGCAATCAGCCTCATCCATCTCCGGACACCAAAGCGGAGCCGGGCGTAAAAAAGTCTAGTGCGGCATCAGCCAAGAAAGAATCAGTCCTTGATCGTGTTGCGCAGAAACACGGCACGGTGCGGATGTCGCCAGCTCAACTCGCTAAGCACGCGGCGGTGCCGCAGGCTCCGGCCGAGGATGAACCTTATCAGTGGAAGCCGGCCAACCCGGTGGTGGAAGTGAAGAAACAGGAACTGACACCGACCGAGATCAAAAAGGCGCTTGAGCACGAGAAGACGCCGGAAATGGCGCAGAAACTGGTTGAGGAATCCATCCGTCAGGATGAATGGACTGCCTTGATTGAAAAACTGCACACCGCCAAGCTGGTTCAACAATTGGCGCTGAACTCGTCGTTTCGTAAAGACGGATCGACGATAGAGCTTGCACTGCGGCAGCATCAGGCTCATCTCAACACCGACAAAGCGCAGCAGGAGCTATTGGCCGCCCTGAACGCCGAGCTGGGTGAAGAGTGTCATCTGAGCGTTGTGATCAGTGAGGATGGAGAAACCCCGTTGGAAGTGCGCGATCGTCTGTACAAAGAAAAGCTTGAGCAGGCGTTTGTCAGTCTGGATAACGATCCGCACGTTCAGTTTATTGAGCGCCGATTTGCCGCACAATTAGATCGCGAGAGTGTCCGTCCGGTCTAGAATTAAAGCATAGGGTTGAAAACGCGAGTTTTCGGCCCCATAAACAGTGAAACATCGATTAACCAGAGAGATAAACATGTTTGGTAAAGGCGGTATGGGCAATCTAATGAAGCAAGCCCAGCAAATGCAAGAGCGCATGCAAAAGCTTCAAGAAGAAATCGCTAATATGGAAGTAACAGGTGAATCTGGTGCCGGTCTGGTAAAAGTGACCATCACCGGTAGCCACAGCGTGCGTCGCGTTGACATCGATGAAAGCCTGATGGAAGACGACAAAGAGATGCTGGAAGACCTGATTGCTGCTGCGTTTAACGATGCGGCTCGTCGCGTTGAAGAAACCCAGAAAGAAAAAATGGCGGGCGTGACTGGTGGAATGCAATTGCCACCAGGCATGAAAATGCCATTCTAAATAAGTGATTCGTTAATGCGTACCAGTCATATGCTGGAGCATTTGATGGAGGCCTTACGTTGTCTGCCTGGGGTAGGTCCCAAGTCGGCTCAACGTATGGCCTTTCATTTGTTACAGCGGGATAGAAAAGGTGGTTTACAGCTGGCTGATGCACTCAGTCAGGCCATGACTGAAATCGGTCACTGCTCTGAATGCCGCACGTTTACCGAAGAAGAAGTCTGCCATATCTGTACCAATCCCAAGCGTCAGGAGAATGGCCAGATCTGTGTGGTTGAGAGCCCGGCAGATATTGCGGCGGTGGAAGCCACTGGTCAGTATTCTGGACGTTACTTCGTGCTGATGGGGCATCTGTCTCCTTTGGATGGGATTGGACCAAGCGATATTGGTCTGGATGCTCTGGATTATCGTCTGCGTCGCGGAGACGTCACAGAAGTGATCCTGGCAACCAACCCGACGGTAGAAGGCGAAGCCACGGCACATTACATCGCTGAATTGTGTCATGAGCATGAAGTGGCAGCCAGCCGAATCGCGCACGGTGTACCAGTTGGTGGCGAGCTGGAGCTGGTGGACGGCACTACGTTGTCACACTCTTTGCTTGGACGTCAAAAGCTGTAAGCACTACCAGTGATATATAAAAAAGCCGCTGATTCATCAGCGGCTTTTTTGTGCGGGTCAGTCACGTTATTTTTGCGTTTGACCAGCAATCGCCTTGTACGCAATCGCCCCCAGAACTGCACCGATAATTGGAGCAACCCAGAACAGCCACAATTGCGATGTCGCCCAATCGCCAACGTATAACGCAACACCGGTGCTTCGTGCAGGGTTAACGGAGGTGTTGGTGACCGGAATGCTGATAAGGTGGATCAGTGTCAGACACAAACCAATCGCGATGGGGGCGAAGCCCTGAGGCGCACGCTGGTCTGTCGCACCCAGAATCACCAACAGGAACATCATGGTCATGACGACTTCGGTAATCAGTGCGGCAACCATGGAGTAACCACCCGGAGAGTGTTCACCGTAACCGTTGGTCGCAAAACCTGAAGAGACAACATCAAAACCAGGCTGGCCCGAAGCGATAAGGAACAGCACACCGCCGGCGATAAGACCACCGGCTACCTGTGCGATAATGTAAGGGGCTATTTCTTTGGCTGCAAAACGGCCGCCAGCCCACAAGCCAATGGTGACTGCCGGATTAAGATGGCAGCCTGAAATATGGCCAATCGCGTATGCCATGGTGAGAACGGTCAGGCCAAACGCGAGAGCAACGCCCAAAAAGCCAATACCGACATCCGGAAACCCCGCAGCCAGAACAGCGCTGCCGCAGCCACCAAGTACCAGCCAGAAGGTACCGAACATTTCGGCTAAATATTTGTTCATCAGTATTCCTAATCGTGTGTAGTGAAAGAACCCGGAGAACATAGTGGAGAAATGTCAGCGCAGTGTGAGGGAACCGCTACGAACGTCGGCGCAAGCCGCTTAAGTCGCGGAAGTCTTATTGTTGGAACACGAGTCAGTGAATGAGACAGGATCGCATGTATGGTATAGCTTGAGCCGACGCAATTCAGGTTAGCTGTTCTAGTTCGGTGATGTTGTTTAGCGCTTCTTGATTGGTCGTACCGCACACCACTGGGCATGGTTTGAATTCATGGCAGACTTTTGGCCGCTCA
This sequence comes from Vibrio proteolyticus NBRC 13287, assembly GCF_000467125.1. Classification (GTDB taxonomy): domain Bacteria; phylum Pseudomonadota; class Gammaproteobacteria; order Enterobacterales; family Vibrionaceae; genus Vibrio; species Vibrio proteolyticus. The sequence continues at coordinate 194,110 of NZ_BATJ01000002.1, forward strand.
GGCTGACCAAACAGCTTACACAGATTCTGTTCGTTCAGCTGCACGCAGCGCACACCCGCAGGCTTGCCATCTGGCATGCCGGGGATCGGGGAAGAGATGCTTGGAGCGATACAACAGGCGCCACAGCCCAAACGACAATCCATAATAATCCCCTTAAACGTCAAATAAGGGCGCTATTATCAGGATTTTTGCTTGAAATGGAAGTCTTGCCCGGGTCGGGAAAGGGAGCACACTGGCGCGCAAGCAAAGGCTTTGTGCGCCAGGTGACTGAATCAAAGGGCTATTTGATGAAGCGGTTGTAGACAAACAGCAAAATAAATGCACCCAATGTGGCGGTTACAATACTGCCAATGTTGACACCATCGGCTTTACCAAAGCCAAGCATTTGACCGACAAACCCACCGACAAACGCACCACCGATACCCAGTAGCATAGTGGCAATCCAGCCGCCACCATCTTTACCTGGCATCAGCCACTTTGCCAGTGCGCCTGCGATCAGACCAAGAATGATCCAAGAAATAATGCCCATGTGCACTCCTTTTATGCAGCTTATTAAGACTTTATAAGGATAGACTACAAGACAAAGGTAATGAGTCAGTTTTGTGAGACGCAGGGAACGAGTGGCGATTTTTTGTTCATGCTTGCACTTTTGTACTGAGAGCGGTATAAATCGCCCCCCGTTTAAAGATTAAGAAGTCGTCCTATGAACAGTCCATTCTGGCAAAGCAAATCCCTGGAACAAATGACCGAAGAGGAATGGGAATCCCTTTGTGATGGTTGTGGTAAATGCTGCCTGCACAAATTGATGGATGAAGACTCGGACGAAGTGTACTACACCAACGTGGCGTGCAGTTGGCTGAATGACAAAACGTGCTCTTGCAAAGATTATCCGAACCGTTTCAGCTCAGGCGAAGAGTGCCTGAAACTGACGCGTGAGAAGATTCATGAGTTTCACTGGTTGCCGGATACCTGTGCGTATCGTCTATTATCGGAGCAACAGCCGCTTCCTGCCTGGCATCCGCTTATTACCGGTTCAAAATCCGCGATGCATGCCGCCGGAGAAAGCGTGCGCAATAAAGTCGTGTATGAAATCGATGTGGTGGACTGGGAAGATCACATCATCAATCATCCCGGTCGCAACTAGACAGGCAGGGTTTTCAGCTGACTGAAGATGCTGAAAACCCGGTCTATAACAGCCAAAAAACGCTTTCATGCGGCTTGGTCGCCATTACGGCGTGCCGTTGTCGTTTGGTTAAATGTACCCCAATGCCTGCTTTTTGAACATCTCTGCTGTTTATTAACAAAGGTTAATGATTCTGAACTCATCGATACGTAAATTTAGTTTCCCCATATAAGGAGAAATTAATGATCCATTGGAAAGTCAAAAAATTTCAAGATTTGACCGCTGATGAGCTTTACACGCTGTTGAGGCTGAGATGTGAAATTTTCATCGTTGAATTCAATACTCCATACAATGACTTAGACGGCAAAGACACCCATCCTGAAACCTTACATGTGATGGGGTATGATTCTGAAAAACTGGTCGCTTACAGTCGCATTATGCCTGAGCGCTTGGGATACCCCGCCGAAGTGATGGATCAAATAAAATCCGAGGACAACGATGTTTCGATTGGCAGGGTGGTGGTAGACAAACAATATCGCGGCCAAAAACTGGGGAATGTGTTGATGGATGTGAGTTTTGAAACCACCCGTGAACTCTACCCAGAAAAATCAATTTTTATTTCCGCGCAAGCACACCTGAAAGACTACTACGGCCGGTTGGGGTTTGATGTCATCACTGACCGTTATCAGGAAGATGGATGCACCATGCTCGGACTTCGTTTTGAGGTCAATACGCAGGCCTAGCGAGCACTTGAGTGATTGCGGGGGAGGGTTAACACCTGCATTTCCGAGAGGTGGGTCATCGCGCAATAAAAAAGGCGGCTGGGAAAGCCGCCAAAACCACAGAGTGAAAGGGTTGAGGGTTGGAAAACTCAGGCGACAACCAGGAAGAAGATGGCGGTCGCGACGATACCGATCAGCGCGTATGGGAACTGCGTGATCGCGTGTTGCATGGACGTACAGCCGGAACCTTGAGCCGACAGGACAGTGGAGTCACTGAAGAAGCATGAATGACTGCCAGCCGCCGACGCTGACAACAGCGCAGCAACGGTAAGATGCAGTGGCACGCCAAGTTGTTCGCCCAGAGGCAACACGATTGGCATGGCGACCGCAAACACGCCCCAGGAAGAGGCGGTAGAGAACACCAGTCCACCGGTGATCAGGAAGATGATGGCCGGGAAGTATTGCGCTGACAAATGTGGGCTGACGGTTTCGATCACAAACTGGGTCACCCCGAGAGAATCATTGACACTTTTTAGCATAAAGCCGCCAATCACGGTCGCCAACGGCAGCAACATCACTTTAATACCGTCGTAAATGGCTTCAAACATGTCGTTCATCGACACCAGTTTCTGCAGGCCGTAGAAGCAGATAGTAAAGATGATTGCGGTGAAAACGCCTGCCAGCAGGTCAATACCGAAGTACCAGCTCGCGCCCACCAGAACCACCATTGGTAACAAGAAATTCACCAGTCCCATGGTCGGATTCGAGTGTGCTTTGACCTCAGAACCAAAGTCAATGTCGGTGGCGCCATCCGGGCGAACCTGCCCTCCACGGGCGCGTTGTTCTGCACGCTTCATCGCCCCCAGATCTGGAATCTTTTCCAAGGCTACCAACAGGACAATCACCAGCGTGATCCAGCCGTAGGCCATATACGGGATCGCCTCGATGTAAGCGGTGATGCCTTTACCTGGTTCCGCGACGTCGTTGGCTTCCAGTAGGGAGCTGAAGAAAATCGCCCAGGTCGAAATTGGTACGATGATACAGATTGGAGCGGCGGTGGAGTCCACCAGATACGCTAGCTTCTCACGCGAAATTTTATAGCCATCAGTGACTTTCTTCATCGAGGAGGAGATGGCGATCGCGTTGAGGTAGTCATCGATAAAAATCACGATACCCAGAACGAACGTCATTACCATGGATTGTTTACGGCTTTTCACTTTAGTGACCAGAAGGTCGGAAAAACTCAGAATGCTGCCGCCTTTTTCCAAAATGGCAATCAGGCCGCCCATTAAGCCACACACCAGAATGATCCAGGCAATGGTTTCATTCATCATGACGTCCATCGAAATGGTCACGATTTGCTCAACGGCTTCGGCCGGGTTCAGCAGCAGCACGCCAGCTATGGCGCCACTGAACAAAGCTTCGACAGTACGGTGAGTGGTGAGTGCAAAGACCAGCACCAGGGCTGTTGGTAGCAGGCTAATCCAGCCGTAGGCTTCGCCATCAGTGTGGTTCAGGCCGAGGGTCGTGAAAAGTACAAAGGTTGCAACCACCAACAGGCTGACGAGTAGATGTGAGGTGTTAAACTTAAGCGGCGTATCCAGCGCCTTGGTTTGCGTAGTCATAAAGCTGAGTTCCTTTCGTTAAGCCGAGTGCAACATCCAGTCGATTTCCAAAGGGGTGATCACCCGTTCAAAGTCGGCCAGTTCGCTGTTTTTGCATGCAAGATAGAGATCAATAAACGCGGAGGACAAATACTGAGTCAGTTCACTCTGAGCCAGTTGATCCAGAGCATCGGACATCCTTACCGGTAGCTCTGGAGCGTCATCGCTGAGCGGTGGAGGGCACTGCTCCGGTGTATATTTGTCGCTTGCCAGCACGGCAGACAGTACCACGGCTGCCAGAATGTAAGGGTTGACGTCTGCCCCCGCAATTCGGTGTTCAATCCGGCGGTTTTTGGCGTCGCTGACGGGCACCCGTAATGCCACACCTCGGTGGTTCTCGCCCCAGTCGGCGCGAGTTGGCACGTAGGCTCCGGGTACAAAGCGTCGGTATGAATTGACGTTGGGGCAGATGAGCGCCATTGCGCCGGCAGACTGGGCCAGCATGGCGGCGAGAGTTTGGTAGAACAGCGGACTGGCGGTGCCATCTGATGCGCTGAAATGATTGTTGCCGGCGGAATCGGTCAGGCTGAGATGAATGTGCATTCCATTGCCGGCTTCTTCATTAAAGGGTTTGGCCATAAAGGTGGCGTCAAACCCGTGCTTGTGTGCCATCTGGCGGATCAGGCGCTTCGCGAGAATGATTTCATCACAGGCGCGCAGCACGTCACCAGAGTGGTTAAAGTTGATTTCGAATTGACCCGGTGCCGATTCTGAAAGTGCGCCAGCGGTGTTCAGCCCTTGTGCATCGGCAGCGGCGTTCAAATCCCGCAAAAAGTCGGCATAGTCGTCCAGGCCATCAATGTCATACACTTCGGTGTCTTTTTCTCGCGTGTGCTTAGTTGGATTGATGGCAGTTTGCAGCTGCCCGTGCTCGCCGCGCTGTTTATCTATCAGATAAAACTCCAGCTCAAGCGCCACACAAGGGTACATATCGCGCTGCTGTAACTGACTGAGCATCTTCTCGACGATGTTACGGATAAACAGCGGGTTGGGTTGCTCGCCTGAGTCATCCATCATGGTCAACAACAGTTGGCCAGTGTGGGGTTTGGCGGTGGGTAACAGTGAACCCGCAATAGGCATACATAAATTATCCGGCTCGCCCAGATCTTCACCCAGTCCGGCAGATTCGACAACATTGCCTTTGGTATCCAGCGTAATTGTCGACACAGGAAGTGCGACGCCTTTCGCCAGTTTTTCCAGAGCCTCTACCGGAATGCGTTTGCCACGTGGTGTGGCATTAATGTCAGTGAATATCAGATCCACAAACTCAATGTCTGGCCAGGTTTGTCTAAAATTTTTAACTTCCTGTAAAAATGATTCCATGATTTCCGCTCCTGGTTTCGCTCGTGCGCCAACCGAAATTGAATGTTAACAAAAACACTACACTTCTAACCTTTTAAAATGAGAATTTATTTTAAATTGCTTATAAAACAAATGGATAAACTGTTATTTGTGTGTTTTGTTTCTTTATTTTTATTTCGTGTGTTAACTATTTTTTAACAGTTGATTTTATTTTGCTCAATATTTCGAGCGGTTTTTATGCTTTTTTTGACCAAAAAGGAGGTGACTGTCACGCTTTTACGCATCATTTACGCTCTATCGTTGAAAATTTTGTACGTGACTTGTAGGTTTTTTGTTAAATAAATCGAACGTGGTGGAAAGATGTCTGACAAAAGAAAGCCAATCATCGGTCTGGTGAGTTGCAGTAAGGAACTGGCCGGTTATCAAATTCAGGCACTGAATGCCTTCTATCTGGACGCGGTCACCGATTTTGGTGGGATTCCGGTTATTTTGCCATCCGCTATCGCCGGTGACGATCTTGACGCTGCACTGGCACTGTGTGACGGACTGTTGTTTCCGGGTAGCCATTCGAACGTCGCACCACACCGCTATCAGGCCCAGCACCAAGAAAGCAAAACCGATGAAGCGCGTGATGAGCTGTCACTGCACCTGTTGCGTCTGGCAATAGACAAAAACATTCCTTGTCTGGGAATTTGCCGTGGTTTTCAGGAAATGAACGTCGCACTGGGTGGAAGCCTCAATCCGGCGGTTCATGAATCCGGATACGCCGATCATCGTGAGCGCCAGACCAGTGATTTTGCCGAGAAATACGCGCCGGCGCATGCAGTCCTGGTTCAGAAAGACAGCTTGTTTGAACAGTGGCTGGTGGACAATCGCTGGGAAAATGTCAGTTATTTTGAAGTGAATACTTTGCACAACCAGGGGGTCGATGCACTGGCTCCTGGTTTGCGCGTGGAAGCCAAAGCGCCTGACGGTCTGGTGGAAGCCTTCAGTTTACCGGAGCACAAATTCTTTGTTGGCGTGCAGTGGCACCCAGAATGGCAAGCGAAAAGTAATCATTTCTCACAGATTTTATTCAAAGAATTTATCATGTCAGCTTCTCACTAAAAGTAGGAGTTGCATGAATGGACAATCAACTGGTTGGTAAAAATATTGTTCAACTACGTAAATCACATGGATTGTCACAGCGCGAGCTGGCCGAAAAAGCCGGGATTACACACAGTGCCATTTCGTCGATTGAAAATGGCAAAGTCAGCCCTTCGGTCAGTTCGCTGCAAAAAATAGTGAATGTGTTTTCACTGTCTCTGTCGGAGTTTTTCACTTTTGAGCAACACAATAAAGAAGCCAAAGTGGTACTGAAAGCAGAAGAGTTAATAGAGATGGGCAGTGAATCTGTCTCGATGAAGCTGGTAAGCAATGGAACCAAGGATCAGGTTATTGGCTTTCTGATTGAAGAGTATCAGCCTCACAGTACGACAGGTGCTGCAGAAATCAAACATGAGGGAGAAGAAGTCGGTACCGTACTAGAGGGTGAAATCACGCTTGAGTATAACGGTCAGATCTATCTTCTCACGCAAGGGGAGTCGTACGTCATTGACACGACGGTTCCGCATAAATTTACTAATCATACCGACAAGGCTTGCAGGATGATCAGCGCACATACGCCAACGACATTCTAGCTTCCCTGGCGGTGACCAAGGAGAGCGTATGAAATCGCAGGAGCAATGGATTGAACTGAGAGATCAACTGACAATCGAAAATCGGGCCTTCATCAATGGAGAATACTGCGCGGCGCTGAGCCAGCAGACACTGGCAGTGGTCAACCCTGCCACGGATGAAACCCTGACCGAGATTGCCCGTTGTCAGGAAGAAGACGTAAATCTTGCGGTGACATACGCTCGTCAAGCCTTTCATGCTGGACTTTGGAGCCAGTGTGCCCCAGCGGAGCGTAAAGCCACACTGTACCGCTTTGCGGATCTGATTGATCAACACGTCGATGAGCTGGCGTTACTGGAAACGCTGGATACGGGAAAACCGATTGCTCATAGTGTTAGCACCGACATTCCAGGTGCCGCCAAATCTTTGCGTTGGTATGCAGAAGCCATCGACAAAGTGTACGGCGAAGTGGCGCCGACCGAAAAAGATGTTCACGCTTATATTTCTCATCAACCCATCGGGGTGGTAGCGGCCGTGGTTCCGTGGAACTTCCCGTTGTGGATTGCCTGCTGGAAGCTAGGGCCAGCGCTGGCGGCTGGTAACAGCGTGATCCTCAAACCATCAGAAAAATCGTCTTTAACCGCCATCTTTCTGGGCAAATTGGCCAAGCAGGCGGGGCTACCAGACGGTGTTTTCCAGGTGATCACAGGCTACGGACATGAAGCGGGTGAGGTGCTGGCGCGTCATACCGATGTCGACTGCATTGCGTTTACCGGTTCAACTCGTGTCGCTGGCCATCTTATGGTCTGCTCCGGTGAAACGAACCTCAAACGTGTGTGGGCCGAAGCCGGGGGGAAGAACGCCAACATCGTGTTCGAGGACTACGCTGACTTAGACAATGCGGCGGCGGAAACCGCAGCCGGATGCTTCTATAACCAGGGGGAAGTCTGTGTTGCTGCGACGCGTTTGCTGGTTCATGAAAGCATTAAAGACATGTTCATTGATAAAGTGATCACGGCCGCGCAGCGCTTTGCGCCTAAAGATCCACTTGATCCTACTTCCAGCATGGGCGCGCTGATCGATCAGGAACACAAAGCCAAAGTCCTCAGTTATGTCGAATTGGGCAAGCAAGCCGGAGCAGTCCAGCGCTGTGGCGGTGATACCGGACAGCGAGGTGCGTTTGTGGCACCGGTGATCCTGGATAACGTCGATAATCAGATGCAGGTCGCGCAAGAAGAAATTTTCGGCCCGGTACTGTGTGTGATTACCTTCAAAACTGAACAGGAAGCGATTGCTATCGCCAATGACTCTCAATATGGGCTGGGTGCGGCGCTGTGGAGCGACAGCATCAATCGCGTTCACCGTGTGGCCAAGCAACTGCAAGCAGGCTCTGTCTGGGTCAACAACTACAACGAAGGCGATATGACCGTGCCTTTTGGTGGCTTCAAAATGAGCGGTAACGGCCGTGATAAATCACTGCACGCCATAGAGAAGTTTACCGAAACCAAAACCACCTGGATTCGTCTCCAACCTTAAGCCTGACGCCGATTAAACAAGGAAGACCACAATGAATAAACATACAGATTCATATTATGCTCATTCGATTGAGAATGTAAGTGAGTACCCACAACTGCGTGATGATATCGAGTGTGACGTGTGTATCGTTGGCGCTGGCTTTTCAGGGCTGTCCTCGGCGCTGCACTTGGCTGAGAAAGGCTTTAATGTCGTGGTGCTGGAAAGCGCAAAAGTCGGCTTTGGTGCCACAGGTCGTAATGGAGGCCAGATCGTCAACAGTTACAGCCGGGATGTGGATGTGATTGAAAGCCGCTACGAGCCTTCTCAGGCCAAAGCACTGTGCGACATGATATTTGAAGGCGGCGACATAATCCGCGGCTTGATTGATAAGTATGACATTGACTGCGACCTCAAACATGGCGGGCTGTTTACCGCATTGAACCATAAGCAGCTCAAAGGGTTGGAAGAGCATAAAAAACACTGGGAGCGTTACGGCAATCATCAGTTGAGCATGCTGGATGCGTCGGAGCTGGAAGAGAAAGTCGGTACGCAGGCTTACGTGGGGGGCTTACTGGACATGCGTGGCGGTCATATTCACCCATTAAAACTGGCGCTGGGCGAAGCCGCTGCCGTGACGGCTCTGGGCGGCAAGATCTTCGAACAATCGGGTGTGACTTCGATAGAGAAAGGCCTCAACCCTGTGGCTCGGACAGAGCAAGGGAGCGTGAAATGCAAATATCTGGTACTGGCAGGCAATGCGTACCTGGGCGGCCTGGCCCCGAATATCAGTAACAAAGCAATTCCATGTGGAACGCAAGTGGTGACCACAGAGCCGTTGTCCGACGCACAATTGAAAGAAATTTTGCCCAGTGATTACTGTGTCGAAGACTGCAATTATCTGCTTGATTACTTCCGTCTCACCGCGGACAAACGCCTGTTGTTCGGCGGCGGTGTGGTATACGGTGCTCGCGATCCGAACAACGTCGAGGCTTTGATCCGCCCCAAGCTGGAAAAAGTGTTCCCTCAGCTTAAGGGCATCGGGGTTGACTACGCCTGGACCGGCAACTTCTTGCTGACTTACTCCCGTATGCCGCAATTCGGTTCATTTGCAGACAATATTTACTACCTGCAAGGCTACAGTGGTCACGGTGTGACCTGTACTCACCTGGCAGGGAAGTTGTTGGCGGAAGCGTTGACAGGGCATGCAGAGCGTTTTGATGCATTTGCATCGCTGAAACATTACGCCTTCCCGGGCGGTCGTCATTTCCAAATCCCATTTACTGCCATCGGCGCGGCTTACTACAACTTGCGCGATAAGCTGGCGATCTAATCGGTTATTGAAACAAATACAGAGAAAGAAAATCTCATGAGTCATGTCGTCAAATTTGCAGCCCTTCAGCTGACCAAAAGCTGGGATCTGGACAATAACCTTGCTAAAGCGAAGGCCGCCATCCGCGACGCGGCGGCCAATGGTGCCAATGTTATCGTGCCTCAGGAACTGTTCGCGGCGCCCTATTTTTGTAAAAAGCAGGAAGCCAAATATTTTGAACTGGCGGAAGAGACGGAAAACTGCCGTCTTATCCAGGAGATGAGCGCTTTGGCGAAGGAGCTGGGCGTGGTGATTCCGGTTAGCTACTTTGAAAAAGCCGGCAACACATTTTTTAACTCCCTGGTGATGATCGACGCAGACGGCCGTGTACTGGAGAACTACCGCAAGTCACACATTCCGGATGGACCGGGTTACAGTGAAAAATACTACTTCAGCCCGGGCGATACCGGATTCAAAGTGTGGCAGACCCGCTTTGGAAAATTTGGTGTGGGCATCTGTTGGGACCAGTGGTTCCCAGAGCTGGCACGCAGTCTGGCGCTGAATGGTGCCGAAGCGATTTTTTACCCCACCGCCATTGGCAGTGAGCCTCAGGATCCAACGCTCGATTCACGTGATCACTGGCAACGAACCATGCAGGGGCATTCGGCGGCCAATCTGGTGCCAGTGATTGCGGCTAACCGAACGGGCGTTGAGGTCGATGACGGTATCGAAACGACGTTCTATGGCTCTTCGTTTATTACCGACCACACTGGCGCCAAGTTGGCAGAAGCGCCACGTAATGAAGAGGCAATCATCTATGCGGAAATTGACCTGCAGGCCACGGCCAAAGCGCGCCATGCGTGGGGATTGTTCCGTGACCGTCGACCGGATTTGTATACCAGTGTGGGCAAGCTGGCTGTGTAGTGGGGTGAGGTATGCAACTGACGACCACTCCTAAAGAAGATGGTTTCCGCTTTCCAGCCGAGTTTGACCTGGTCTGCCAGGTTTGGCTGGCCTGGCCGGAACGTACGGACAACTGGCGTGATGGTGCCAGACCCGCGCAGCAGACGTTTGCCCGCGTGGCGAACGCGATCGCAGAAGTGACGCGAGTTTATGTCGCGGTAAGTGCACGTCAGTTTGATCGCGCACGTCACTTATTGCATCCGTCAGTGCGTTTGGTGGAAATGCCGTATAACGATGCCTGGATGCGTGATATTGGTCCGACTGTTCTGGTGAATGGTCGCGGTGCACGTCGCGGTATCAGTTGGCAATTTAATGCCTGGGGCGGTGAATTTAATGGCCTGTATGACAACTGGCAGTTTGATGACCAGGTGGCGGCGAACGTGTGCGATATTGTAGGGATTGACTATTATCAGGCTCCGTTCGTGCTGGAAGGTGGATCGATTCACACCGACGGTCAAGGCACATTATACACCACCGAAGAGTGCCTGCTTAGTCCGGGACGCAATCCGGATTTGAGCAAACCAGAGCTGGAATCACAGCTTGAAACCTATCTGGGCATTGAAAAAGTTATCTGGTTGCCACAGGGACTGTACAACGATGAAACGGACGGGCATGTGGATAATCTGATGCACGTGATTGCTCCGGGCAAAGTGGTACTCAGCTGGACCGACGATCCCTCCGATCCCCAATTTGAACTGTCGCGGGAAGCCGAACGCGTACTGAGCAGCGAACACGACGCAAAGGGGAGGCAAATCGAGATCATCAAACTGCCGATCCCCGGGCCTCTCTACTACAGTGATGTGGAGGCGGGAGGCATTGATAACAGCGACGGTATGAACCGCAGCGCCGGTGAACGTCTCAGCGCGTCTTACGCCAATTTCCTAATGGTGAATGGGCATGTGTTTCTGCCTTTGCTGGACGAAGCGACAGATGCCGATGCGATGGCCATTTTGCAGCGTGCACTTCCGGATTATCAGATCATCGGTATCCCGACCCGGGAAGTGTTACTCGGCGGTGGCAACATACACTGTATCACCCAACAAATACCAGCCTGATGTACGCCGTTCGATCAGGCATCAATTCATCGGCTCTCTTGCATCGCGGGACAATCAAAGAGAGCGAGGTAAAAAGGAACTACCATGCAGCAGATTCACAATCAAAGCTTACTTTCGTTTCTGGTCAATAGCGACAACTCCTCGGTCGAGGTGACCAACCCGGCAACGGGTGAATCGATCGGTTATGCGCCCGTCTCATCGGATTCGGCGATCATTAATGGTATCGAGCGGGCACATCGCGCGCAAAAATCCTGGGCGAAACAGTCGGCTAAACAGCGTGCGGCCATTTTACAACGCTGGTACCAGCTGATCGTCGAGAATAAATCCGATCTGGCCAGGCTGATGACGCTGGAGCAGGGGAAGCCACTGGCAGAGGCGCAGGGTGAAGTACTGTATGGCGCGAGTTTTATCGAATGGTTTGCTGAGGAAGCCAAGCGCACTTACGGTGATGCGATTCCGGCGCCATCCGCCGACAAGCGTATTGTCACCATCAAGCAGCCCATTGGTGTGGCGTGTGCGATCACCCCGTGGAACTTTCCGATTGCGATGATCACTCGCAAGGCTGGTCCGGCGCTGGCGGCGGGCTGCACCTTTATGGTTAAGCCGTCCGAATCAACGCCACTGTCAGCGTTTGCTGTCGCTGAGCTGGCCTATCAGGCCGGGGTACCACGCGATGTGCTGCAAGTGGTGCTGGGCGAAAGTTCACGTCAGGTGGGAGCCATTTTTACTTCTCATCCGTTGATCCGCAAGTTGTCGTTCACCGGTTCGACTCAGGTCGGGCGTGTTCTGATGGAGCAAAGCGCCAAAGACATCAAACGCACGTCGATGGAACTGGGTGGGAATGCTCCGTTTATTGTTTTCGATGATGCGGATTTGGATGCTGCGGTGAAAGGCGCCATCGCGTCGAAATTTCGCAACGCCGGTCAGACATGTGTGTGCGCCAACCGTTTCTACGTACACAGCAAGGTTTACGACGAGTTTGTTGCCAAGTTTGATGCGGCGGTTCAACAACTCAAGATCGGGAATGGCCTGGAAACGGGAGTGAACATCGGCCCGGTGATCAGCGAATCGGCTAAACAGGGCATTCAGGCGTTACTGAACCGCGCCATTGAACAAGGCGCCGAACCCGTGACCGCGCCACAGGCGCTCGACGGGCTGTTCATGCAGCCGGTGGTACTGAAAAACGTGACGCATGACATGGAGATTGTTCAGGAAGAGATCTTTGGTCCGATTGCTCCGGTGATGCGATTTGACAGCGACGAGGCACTGATTGAAATGGCCAACGACACCATCTATGGCCTGGCCTCTTATTTCTACAGTCAGAACATTCACCGGGTCTGGCAGATTGCCGAAGCGCTTGAATACGGCATGGTCGGCATTAACGAAGGCATCATCTCGACCGAGGTCGCCCCGTTTGGCGGTGTGAAACAGTCCGGCATAGGCCGTGAAGGCGCCAAGCAAGGGATTGATGAATATATGGACGTGAAATACCTCTGCTTTGGCGGAAATTAATCAAGGAACCGAATCATGACAAATCAACAATGGCACCAAAGAAGAAACAACGTGATTGCTCAGGGGATGGGCGCGCTGTATCCGCTGTACGTCGAGCGAGCGGAAAACGCCTACGTGTGGGACATTGAAGGTAATCAGTACATTGATTTCGCGGCAGGGATCGCAGTGACCAACACCGGCCATAGCCACCAACGCATAACTGAAGCGGTGAAAGCGCAAATTGATCATTTCTCGCACACCTGTGCGATGGTCACGCCGTATGCCTCGTTTGTTGAACTGGCGGAAAAACTGACCGTTCTGGCCCCCGGAGACAGTGACAAAAAAGCGATCTTTCTGACAACCGGTGCTGAAGCGGTGGAAAATGCGGTGAAAATCGCTCGCGCGCATACCGGACGCAGCGGCGTAATTGCGTTCAAAGGTGGTTTTCATGGCCGGACCAATATGACCATGGGGCTGACCGGAAAAGTCACCCCCTACAAAGCGGGTTTTGGTCCGTTCCCGAACGAGATTTACCACGCACCTTATCCGAACGTCTTGCATGGTATTAGTGTGGAAGACAGCCTGCAGGCGATCGAAGATCTGTTTGCCTGTGATATCGAACCTGGGCGTGTGGCGGCGATGATTTTTGAGCCGGTGCAGGGTGAAGGCGGCTTTTATCAGGCGCCAGCGGCGTTTGCTCAGGCGCTCCGGGCACTGTGTGATAAGCATGGGATTGTGCTGATTGCCGATGAGATTCAGACCGGTTTTGCCCGAACGGGGAAAATGTTTGCGACCGAGTACCTCGGCATTGAACCGGACTTAATGACCATGGCAAAAGGCATCGCGGGCGGCTTCCCGATTTCAGCAGTGGTGGGGAAAGCCCATGTTATGGACTCAGCGGCGCCTGGCGGTCTGGGGGGGACCTATGCGGGCTCTGCTCTGGGGTGCGTGGCGGGGTTGGAAGTATTGAACATCATTGCTGAAGAAGATCTGTGCAATAAAGCCGTCGGGATTGGTGAGGTGGTCAATGCCCGCCTTACGGCATTACAGGCATCGGTTCCGGCGATCGCCGACGTGCGCACGCTGGGCGCCATGATGGCGATTGAGTTCAGCGACCCCCAGACCGGCCAGCCGTTACCGGAAGTGACCAAAGCGGTGATCGCTCAAGCGCAGGAAAATGGTCTGATTCTGCTGTCGTGCGGGGTGAAAGGAAACGTGATCCGTCTGCTGCCCCCTCTGACGATTGAACCGGAAGTCTTGAGCGAAGGTCTCGATCGACTGGAAAACGTCCTCCTCCAGGTCGCCAAGTAATCTGAGTGTTCTTGGCTTTTCGCCCCGCGCTGTGTCGCGGGGCTTTTTTTATGTAAACGGACACCCCGCTGACAATACGGCACAGAAAGACGTCTCATCTTGATATAAAATACAGAATACATTGAGACAGTTATGCGCCATCATTCCGACGGCCGTTGTACGATACGAGGTAAATATGACGACATTGTCTTGTCTGCGGCCAGGCCGCTCCCTGTTGGGTGGATGGTGGTTAGCGCTGCTACTGAGCCTGGTTGTTATCAGCAGCGCGTGGGCGACGGAAGAGCCCCAGCCCTCCAAAGCGCAAGTGGCGATTGAAGCGGTCAACACAGAAATTATTGCCCTGACCGATAGCCTCAGAACGGCCAGCGGCGATGAGAAAGACGCGATTCAGTTGCAGCTATTCCAGAAAAATGAAGAGTTGCGAGAGCGACTGGCTGATGCGATCAATAAGCAATCTTTCGATAAAACTGAGTTGATTGCACAGGTCCGGCTACAGCAGAAATATGGCAACGATGCGACCGCGTATCTGGAAGCGAAAATTAAGTCGCTCAATGAATCACTCAACAGCGCTAAAGATGAAGAGAAACTGTCACTGCTCAATAACTACCGCGAGTTACAGCATTATCTGGATGTGGTGTATGAAGCCAACTGGCAAAACCTCAACTGGCTAAAAAAACTGGGTGAACAGGATGAGGCGGCTGAAGCGGCGCTGAAAGATCAGGTGAACAAGCGTTTACGGGTTCTGTCGGCGTCGGTTGAATATTTCAATCAACAGTTGGACGTGGTTGCCACGCAGCTCAGCTCCAGTCCTGAGTCAGAAAAGGCGTCATTGCAACTCAATCAACTGGTACTGAAACAGCGTCTCGACATTGCCACTGACAGTCTGCGTTCGCTGTTAAATATTGGCGACAATATCGGGTTGGAAACCTCGGAATATAAACGGATGATTTTTGAGGTGACGGGCAGTGTGACTCACGATCTGCTCGACTGGAACGTGGCCATGTCGATCGTCAGTCATTGGTCAAACAGTGCCTGGGACTGGCTCATCGTGAATGCGCCTCAGCACCTGTTTCAACTGTTTGTGTTCGTGCTGATTCTGCTTATCTCCGGAGCGCTGGCAAAAGTCACTCGTAAAGTCGTCAAGAAAACGGTCGGTTCACGTAACCTGAAGTTCTCGCAGTTAATGCAGGACTTTTTTATCTCGATGTCGGGTAAAGCGGTCTGGTTTATCGGTTTTATGGTCGGCCTGTCACAATTAGGCCTGAATTTGACGCCGGTGCTGACCGGTTTTGGTATCGCGGGTGTGATCATCGGTTTCGCATTGCAAGATACGCTGTCCAACTTTGCGGCGGGGATGATGCTGTTGATCTACCGCCCGTTTGATGTAGAAGATTTTGTCTACGCTGGTGGTGTGGAGGGGAAAGTGAGCCACATGAGCCTGGTGAACACCACCATTCGAACCTTTGATAATCAGATCATTATCCTGCCCAACAGTAAAATCTGGGGCGATGTGATTAAGAATGTGACGCATGAACGAGTGCGCCGGGTGGATATGGTGTTTGGCATCGGTTACGCCGATGATTTACTGAAAGCGGAACGGGTGCTAAAAGAGATTGTTACTGAGCATCCGGCTGTGCTGAAAGCGCCAGAGCCCAACATTCGTGTGCATACACTCAATACCTCGTCGGTGGACTTTATTGTCCGCCCATGGGTGAAAACGGACGATTACTGGGATGTGTACTGGGATGTTACCAAAGAAGTGAAGCTGCGTTTTGATCGCGAAGGTATCTCGATTCCGTTCCCACAGCAGGATGTGCATCTGCACATGGTCGACAAAGGCGACGCATAATCAATCAAGGCACTCAGTTGAGTGCCTTATTGTTATCGCATGCCGCCTACAGGTAGCGTCCCTGACGCTGAAGAAACTCGATTTTGTAGCCGTCAGGGTCGGTGACGAAGAAAAACGTCGCCAGATGTTTCTGATGGTGGTCAAGCGCTTTGATGTCGGTGGTTTCCACACCTTGTGCCGTGATGTTCTGGTGCACTTGCTCGATGTCTTCCACGCTGACCGCCAGGTGACCGTAGCCACTGCCATGAGTGTATGCGTCACGCTGATCGTGATTGTAGGTCAGTTCCAGTTCAAAGCCGCTTTCTTCATTGGCCAGATAGGCCAGCGTAAAGCCGTCAAACTGATACTGGTTTTGTACAGTCAAGCCAAGAACGTTACGGTAAAACTCAATGGATTTTTCCAGGTCGCTGACCCGGATCATGCTGTGAATTAATTTTGTCATGATTGCTCCTACTGCTGAGCAAACCAGACTAACGCCACGTGAAGCAAAAAGGGTAGTACCTGAGTACGACAAGCATTACAGGCTGTCGCACAGTTCGGCCTGAGCTGTCTTTATGGTTTGGCTGGGCTGGCGCAGATAGATCAGACAGGCACAGCGTAGCATAGAAGCAAAATTGGTGACGTCACCGTTCAATGCCAGCGCTTCCTGGTGAATGCGGCTGAGAAATTTAGGCATGCTCATCGCTTGGTGGGCGGCAATTTCTTCCAGTATGGTCCAGAAACTGGCTTCCAGCTTGACGCTGGTGACATGCCCGTCAATACGGATTGAACGAGTGATATACTGATAGGTTTCAGCGGGCTGATTGGCAAAAATCTGGCACATGGTCAAACAAGTTTGAATGAGGGAGTGGCATGATCCTGCCGCTAAATGTCATGAACGTCAATGGTATATGAGCTAAAAGAAAAAAGCGCCCCCAAGGAGCGCTTTGGTCTGTGGTGTTATTTGACCATCGACTTGATGTATTCACCCAATTCTGAATGGTGCATGATTTTCGACACCGGAAGAATGGTTTCTGCCGGTCCCCAGGCAAATACGTTAACCGGAGTGTGGGTGTGAGTACCGGTACCCCAGACCGTGTTCTGACCAGTGGCCTGCTCGCGGGCGATCAAGTTGGTACGGTCGTTATACGGGAAGAAAGCGTCAAAGTCGTGAATCGCCGGTACCTCTTTGGCGGACAGGTAACTGTGGCCGTCTTTATGGTAAGGGTTTGGTTTGTCCTGCAAAATGTTGGCGGCTTGAGCTTCGGTAATTGGAAAATCACTGTTCGCGTTGATGATTTCAGCCAATTTGGCCGGAGTTTGCTGGCTCTTGTCCAGCTTGCCAAACGCGTCCAGCATGCCGTAGTAGCTCATTTTCTGGTTGTACAAGCCATCAAGGATTTCAAATTTGCCAAAGTTAAAATTCGGTGCGTAATCCTGCTGTTTAAATGCTTCGCCAGAGCGTTTTTGCGGTTCAGGTAAATTGGCTGAGGAGTAGCTAAAACCAAATGAACCGGTTTCATGGTCCGCCGTGACGATGATCAGAGTATCATCACGTCCTTTCGCCCACTGGTAAACCTCGTTGACGGCTTCATCAAACTTGACCATTTCGTGTAGCATGGTGCCCGCATCATTGCTGTGACCCGCCCAGTCAATTTGTCCACCTTCGACCATCAGGAAGAAGCCATCCTGATCTTTGGCCAGCACGTTCAGGGCTTTTGCCGTCATCTCTTTCAGCGTGGGTTGGGTACGCTTGGGATCGTCCTTGCTCTGACTGTAAGCGATGCCGTCATTCATACCTGAGCTGGCAAACAGCCCGAGAACTTTACTGCCTTGGGCGTCGTTCAGCATGGTTTTATTAAACGCCAATTGGTAACCATTTTTCTGTGCTTCGGTCAGAAGATTGCGCTCGTCTTTACGCTTCGACTTCAGTGCCACATCGCCGTGCGTCAGTGTTTCCAGTTGCTGGTAAGTGTCACCTTTATCGTTAGCAGATTGAGGGATCCAGTGGCGCAGTCCGCCGGATAACATCACGTCGACACCCGTTTTGAGCATGTCCGCGGCAATGTCATTTTCTAGAGAGCGATGCGGCTGATGGGCAGCAAACGCGGCGGGGGTTGCGTGCGTCATACGGGTATCCGACACCAGGCCCGTGGCTTTGCCTAAACGTTTGGCCTGCTCAAGGACGGTTTCAACGTGATGACCATCGGCATCAATACCAATCACTTCCGAGCCTGTGTAGATCCCGGTGGCCAGCATGGTTGCTGAACAGGCGGAATCCACGACAATCGCGTCTTCAGGGTGGGTGAGCGATGAACCGATCACGCCTTCATTGGCCAGTTTGTACAACGCTGTGGTGTTGCCCTGATAAATAGAATGAGGAGCGCGGCTGGCGTAGGTTTCCAAGAGGCCGACTTGTTGTGGTCCCATGCCATCACCAATCATCAGGATGACATTTTTAATTTCTGCTGAAAGTGCGTTGAAGGAGAGCACTGATGTCGCCACTGCCGTTACGACCGGCTTTATTATGTGTTTCATTTTATATCCTTTTTTATTAGGTCGGCGACATTTCATCACTGAATTGTGACACTTAAGTGACAGACATAAAATGTTAATAAAATTGTAACTCTTTGAGCTTAATGAACAACTTCGCGTGGTCGAAGGTGGGGGGGAAGCGTGGCGAGAAGGCAAGAATACGCCAATGGCAACGCGGTTGCGTTGCCATCTGAGTGTCGTGTCGTTGAGCGACTTAAACTAAGGCGAGCAGCAGGCCGCCAATGGTTGCCGCAGCGGAAAGATATTGCCCCGCGGAATAGGAAACGTCTTCTTCTTGTTCCTTCGCTTTGTCTGGGTGTTCCATTCCCAAAGCACCACGGGTGAATGAGTTAACTTTATCTCCGACGGTTTTTTCGCCTTGTTCAGCTGCTTTTTCTTCTTTTTCGATGTCTTTCAGAGCGGCGAGCAATGCTTTGCCTTCGTCTGAGAGTGTCACCTTAGTCTGTTCGACTTTAAGAGGGGCAGAGGAAGTGTCCTGCTCTCCGGTTTTAGCCTGAGGAGAGACAGTCTGGCTTGGGGTCACTCTGACCGAATCCATTCCTACTGGCGTCATACTCTTCTCCTGAATCTATCCACATTAGCTATATCGGCCAGGCGATAAAAAACTTTTGCAGAAATCTTACTTATTTGTTCAAAAAATAACATAGCAAAAAGTGCGCCCGATTGCTGCCGGCTTTTCTCAGCTTATGAACGGCGTAATCGATCGGTAGAAAAACGTGAGCAACATCTGTGCCAGTTATGGGGGACGAGGGGGAAATGAAAACGCCGCATCCTTGCGGCGTAATCGGGTCGGCGGCCAAACCGATTTTTAGGAGCGGTTACAGTTTAGGAGAAAAAGATGACAATTTCATGCAGGTTCATGCGGCAACCTCATCGCTCTCCTCAAGATCGAATGAGGCACGGATGAGCTTTTTAGTGTAATCGTGACGAGGTTGCTGGAAGATGACTTCTGCGCTGCCTTGTTCCATGACTTCCCCTTTTTGCATCACGATCACCCTGTCTGACAAGGCCTTAACCACACTGAGGTCATGACTGATGAACAGGAAACCGATGTTGTGCTTTTTCTGGATATCCTTGAGCAAGTCGATAACCGTTAGCTGAACCGAACGATCTAAGGCCGATGTCGGTTCGTCCAATAAGATAAAAGAGGGTTCAAGGATCAGCGCCCGGGCAATCGCAATCCGTTGACGCTGACCGCCGGAAAATTCATGCGGATAGCGGTTAATTGAATGAGGATCCAGTCGCACCTCTTGCAGCGCTTTGCGTGCGCGCTGCAAACGCTCACTGCGGCTGAGATGAGGTTGGTGCACGGTCAGACCTTCAGTAATGATTTCGCCGATCGTCATTCGTGGCGATAGCGACCCATAAGGATCCTGAAACACCATCTGAATGTCTTTTTTCAGGTCGAAACGCTGCTTGTCGGTCAGTTGGCTAACATCCTGGCCTTTAAATACAATTTGCCCGCTTGATGGCAACAGGCCAATCAATGCCCGGCCCAGAGTCGATTTCCCAGATCCGGATTCCCCCACGATGCCCAGAGTTTCCCCTTGTTTAAGTTCAAGCGAGATGCCTTTTACCGCTTCAAAGTATTGATTTCTGGCAGAGATAAAATGCGATTTAACCAGAAATTTGACCCGGATGTCTTGTGCGCTCAGCAGCGCTGGGGCGCTGTCTTCAATGGCGTCTTTACGCCCGTTGGGGATGGAGTTGATCAGCATCTTCGTGTATTCGTGTTGCGGTGAGGTAAACAGATCTCGGCATTGTCCCTCTTCGACCACGTCACCTTGACACATCACCAGCACTCGATCGGCCAGGTGTTTCACCACACCCAGATCGTGTGTGATGAACAAGATCGCCATGCCCATTTTCGTCTGAATCTCTTGAATCAGATTCAGCACTTCAGCCTGAACGGTAACGTCCAGTGCGGTGGTGGGTTCATCGGCGATCAGAATATCTGGTTCGTTGATCAGCGCCATGGCTATCATAATCCGTTGCAGCTGCCCGCCGGAAAACTCATGCGGGTACTTGTTGTAGGCTTGATCAGGTTCTGGCAGATGCACCAGTTCAAACAGTTCCAGTACGCGTTGTCTGGCTTGTTTCAATGAACGCCGACGGTGACACATCAGGGCTTCCGCCACCTGGATACCGACCCGCATGTATGGGTTTAATGACGTCATCGGTTCTTGAAAAATCATCGCAATGCGGTCGCCGCGAACTTTGCGCATGGAATTTTCGCTTTGCGTTAGAAGTTCCTGGCGTTCGAACACAATGCTGGAGTCCGGATGAACAATGGCATTGTTAGGCAACAATTGCATCAGCGCGTTGGTGGACACGGACTTACCGCTGCCGGACTCGCCGACGATTGCCAGCGTTTCCCCCGCATACAGGTCAAAGTTGATATTTTTTACCGCATCAACGATTCCGTCGTTGGTGGTAAAACTAACGGACAGGTTACGTACCGTAAGGATTGGATTGGACATTGTACTTCCTTATCAATGGGGAGTCAGACGGTGTCAGTTCACCACCTGAGGTGTGGTCATAAGCCCGTTCATCAGCTTAAGGTTGGTGAAATAATGGTGCGCCTTTTCTACTTGCTCATATTCCAGCATCCACTGCGCATTGCGCTGCGCGCTGCAAAACACACCCAGATGACGCAGGAGATCCTCACTCTGTTTCTCCAGTACGCTATCGGTACTGCGGACAAGGGCGTTCGGTTCTATGGCGATAAACTGGAGTAAGGCGTAGGCTTGATTGAGTACGTCAAACGCGCGCTGGTGCTGGCCCATACGGTTGAGGATTTCGGACTGAGATACCGCGGCATCACGCAGGCCAGACAGTAAGCAGACAAACTGACAGGGCTTAGTCTCATCGGAGCGCAGCGCGGATTGAATGTGTCCTGGCAGTGAAGAAAGCACGTCTTCATAGAGATAGTGTGCCTGAGGCCAATGGCCCTGATCCAGAAGTTGTTCCGCTTTGAGGTAGCTCGACCAGCATTGTTGTAGGTCCATGAATCTCTTCTCCGATGACGTCAAACAGTAGTATTTAAATGCAATTAATTATCAATTGCAAATAATAATTATTGTTATGTATGAAAGGGAAAGAGAAGTGCCGGGCTATTCGCCCGGCAGGTTGGCGTGGTGTTATTCGCAGATCAAATCGTCATTGCGTTGTGTCAGTGCATGGATCGCTTTGAGGCGATTATCACGTTGAACAAAACGTACCGGCGGCTCAAGCACGGCCAACTGGTAGTCGGCTTTCGCCTGTGTTGGCTTTGTCACGGGGGTGATCACAACCACCTTCAAGGTCGGGTTGCGCCGCAGAATCGACGCTTTGGTCCCCAGACCATCTTCTATATGGAATTTTCCCGCGATATGTAAGATTTGGGTCTCCGGATTGTCTTTGAGATAATTGACAATGCTTTCGGCCATGGTTTCGTCCCAGGTCACCTGTGCGGCATATTGGCGTTCGGTTTGTTCTGGCTTGCCGTGGTGCATCGATGCCATGAACTTGTCTTTGTAAGCAGAGGGACCGGTATTGATTTCGCTGGCCACTTGCTGACGACGCTCCGCAGACAGCTTGTCGAGATAGGTCAGGCCTTCACGACCGATGCAGCGCACCATAGGTTTGGGGGCGTTGGCAGCGAGCACGTCCATATCGTTGGCTTTGGCGAACTCGACCAGCGGCCTGTAGTCGCTTTCATAGTTTGGCCAGGCGTCGCCTTCTGACATCAGTGGCTGTTCACCAATGCGGCTATTGAGGTAGTCGTTGAGTACTTTTTGTGCTGGGCGGGCAAACTGTTCCATCGACAAGGTGATGGCCTTGGGAGTGCGGCTCAACGCTTGCAGCAAATCGGTCTGAAAACGGTGAACCCCGGCATGTGTGTGCCATTCGCCCACCAATACCACATCCGCATCCAGAATGTTTGCGGGCAAGTTATCGACGCTGAGTTGCTTTCCCTGAGGGGAATACAGTTGGTAGTCGTAATAAGTGGTGTTGAGTTCAGTTGTGCTACTGACGCAGCCGCTGAGCAATAATGCACTGAAAACAGAGGTAAAAAGGGTTCGCATTGATTGGCCTCCAAAAATGACCGGGGAATCTTACCGGAGGCCTGATTAGGATTCAATGAAAATGAAAATTATTATCAATTGACTTTTTGGTATACGCGCAGCATGAAATCGGCCTCACACTCAAACAGTGTAGATGACTTCAGCTTTTCGCGGAGTTCATCACTGGCTTTCCAGGCAAAAGGCGTCATTTGCAGCAGGTCAAAGGCGTCATTACCTGGCAGTTGCATGATGTAATTGAGTGTCTGCTGAGCGGCCAGTTCAAAGCCGTCTATCTGTTCTGGCTCTTCGTTGTGCAGGCGTACTTGTTGATATATGTGTTCACGCAACTGGTAGAGATGGCGAGCTGCGGGTGTCACGGTAATCACCACACCTTCTGGGCTGAGGGCGCGATTCAGCTCTTCGGCTTTACATGGCGCGTAAATACGCAGGATGGCGTCCAGGCTGCCGTCTGCGAAGGGTAAACGGTGGCTGGATGCCACGCTAAAGTGGCAGTTCGGGTAACGTTTTGAAGCGTAACGAATCGCGATTTTTGAGATATCGAGACCGAACGTGCATGCGGTTGGCGAGCATGCCGACAGTGTCCGTTCAACCTGATCAGTGTAGTAACCTTCGCCACAACCGATATCGAGCAATCGAGCCTGACCCTCTTCCAGGTATTCTGCGCACAACTGGGCGACAGCTTGACGCATTGGGTCGTAGTGACCGCCTTCCAGGAAGCGGCGGCGTGCCTGCATCATCTCTTTGTTGTCGCCTGGATCTTTGGAGCGCTTATGATGGGCCGGCATCAGATTGACATAACCTTCCTTTGCCATATCGAACTGGTGGTTGTTCTCACACTGGTAAGTCCGTTCGTTCAGGGACAGGGTTTGATGACAAAGGGGGCACTGGTAACTCATAACGACCTCAACGGTTAAGCAGGGCGGCAAGTCTACCAAAAACCGCCCGATCAGGCGAAATAAAAAGAGCCGGACAGACCGGCTCTGGTGGGATTAGTGGAAAAAGTCCACTTGTTGCTTGAGTGATTGAGCCTGACGTTGCAGCTCTGCGGCACTGTCGGTGGTTTTCGCACTGGTATCGCGACTTGCCCGGTTCAGGTCACTGATGGAATGGGCATTGGCAGCGATCTCCTGAGAGACCTGTGCCTGCTCTTCCGAAGTGGCGGCGATGGCCTCAGCCTGAGAGGCGATCGATTGCACCTGAACGGCTATCGCTTCCAGTGCCGTACCGGCATCCTGAGCTTTGTTAAGCACCTGATTGGCGCTGGTTTGGCTCTGGTTCATCAGATTGACGGCGTTATGGGTTGAGCCTTTGAGTTTTTCGATGATTTCGACCACATCCTGCACTGAGGTTTGAGTGCGGTGAGCCAAAGTGCGCACTTCATCGGCCACTACGGCGAAACCGCGTCCCTGCTCACCGGCGCGGGCTGCTTCAATCGCGGCGTTCAATGCCAGCAAGTTGGTTTGCTCGGCGATTTCATCAATCATCTTGGTGACGGTCTGAATGCTTTCGCTGTCACGATTTACTTGTTCAATCGCGCTCGCCGAATTGTCGAGTTGATCGTTGAGCTGCGCGACATCAATGCACACGCCTTCCACCATTTCCAGGCCGGACTGACTGTCGGTATTGGCCAGGCGAACGTTTTCCGCAATGCTTTCCACTTGCTGGGCGACGGACTGAGCGGACGAGGCCATTTCTTCAATGGCGGTAACCACCTGCTCGACCTGCTCTTGCTGACGATCAGACTGGGCGAGGTTTTGACGCGCATCCTGAGCGACACTGTTTGAACTGTGTTCCACTTCATCGCTTGTGGCGCGGATTTCACTCACCAGCTCATTCAGTTGACCGGCCATATTGGCCACCCCGTTATTCAGGTTGATGATTTCATTTTTGGAGCTGTGGTCCGAGGCAGGAATGCGAATACTCACTTCGCCTTTCGCCAACCGACCCATGTAGCCGTTGAGTATGGTCAAGGGTTTCAGGGTACGGTTGAGCACCAGAGTCAGAATCACAAATGTAGCGAGCGCTACCAGCAGCGAGATAATGATGATCAGTTTAAGCAGTATCTGACTGCCCTGAGTGACTTCGCTGATAAAGGTGCCACCGAGGAGTTTCCAGTTCCAGCCCGGAACCTCGGTAAACACCAGGTATTTCTCACCAATCGTGCCCTGACTCGCAAACGGGTAGAGAATAAGGCCACTTGGCTGAGTAAAGATTTGATGAAACGGCGTGTCGCCATTGTAGTCACGGACGTCCTGAATGGGCGCATCACTCTCTTTACGCACGGGATGAAGCAGGTAATGACCCTGATTGTCTTTGGCATTGTCGACAATGATGGTGTACCCCGTTTCGCCCCAACTGACGGTTTTCAGCGCAGTAAACAGTTCCTGAGTGGCATTTTCCACCGGCAGCCCAATAAACGACAGGCCATTGACTTTGCCATTGGCATCGGTAATCGGGGCGTAGTAGGTCACATAACGCTCACCAAACAAGGTTACCTGAGCATAGTAAGGCTGGCCGTTGACCAGTTGTTGATAGCCGGGATGATCCGGTCCCAGCGTAGTGCCGATGGCGCGCTGGCCGCTCGGATCTTTCAGTGAAGTCGATACGCGGATAAAGTCGTTGCCCAGCGGCGCAAACAGCGTTGCGACCGCACCTGTGTCACGGGTAAAACTGTCGACCAGTTTGGTGTCATTGATCAAGCTTTCCCCGTACTGAGTCATGTTGGGGATTTGTTTGCCTTCAAAATCCACGGTGTAATTTTCAACGTAGACCCCTGCGAGATAGCCGTTTCGAAACGTGGACTCCAAGACTTCGGCCGTATGCAGATAAGCATCAAACTGACCGGCAATGGTTTTGGCCATGGTTTCGACTTTTGACTGATGTTCTTTCAGTGTGTTCTCCAGCAGAACCTGCGACGCGTTGCGATACACCAATACGGCAATACTGGTAAAGGCGACCAGCAGGCAGAGTGTGATAACCAGCTTGAGCTGAAAACCGACACTTTGATTTTTATACTTTTCTATCATTCTTCGTGATTCCTGGTTGACGTGACACCTAGTAATGTAGGCGGTTAAATCCGTCTGACGCATAAATTTAACCCACGGATACTACAAAGTTCCCCCGAGTGCTTGTTTGATTCTTATTAATGAAACAGATGAAAAGCACCAAAATCCACCGGCTGGCTTTATCAAGACCCACGAGGATGAAAAAATGACAGGCAAAGAAGAGGCCAGCGAGTGCTGGCCTGAATGGTTATGCTACTGATAAGAGGGTTGAGAGCTGGTAATGCTCGCCAGGTTGCAATATTTTACCTTGCTCCAGGCTAGGTGCATGCAGGGTGGATTCTACGCACAGCATGGTCAGATAGCCGTCGTCGGCCATATCGGCCATCGCCTGCGCACCTGCCGCCCAAGGATTCCACAGGACTGCGGCATTGTGACCGCTGTTTTCCACCACCAAAGTGCGTTCAAAACGGCTATCGGCCACCTTAATGTGAGCCTCTGGTTGCGTGTATACCCGATCGATGGTGTCGCTCAGTTGCAGGACATCGCCACCCTGACACGCTTTTTCATTCTGCAAACTGTCAATGTAATCACTGCCCATGCCACGAACAGAGACCTCGCGGATGTCAGCGACGTTGAGATAAGTGTGCAGCGCGCCGGAGAAGGTCCAGGCGTGTTGATCCGTGTTCACGACATCCAGGGTGACTTTCAGAGTATCACTGACTTCTATGATCAAACGTGCATCAAATTGGTGTGGCCACAGCGTGAGCGTTTGTTCGTTGGGGCGTAATCCTAACTCGATGATAACGCCTTGCTCGTTTTCACGATGTTCAAGCAGCGTCCATTCGCTGTTGCGTGCGAAGCCATGCGACGGAGCAGCAATGCGACCAAACCAAGGCCAGCACACCGGGATGCCGCCGCGCAATGCCGCTTTACCGTCAAATACGGCTTGGTCGCTCATCCAGATAACATCGGGTTGTCCGGCCGGAGCAAATGACAGCACATGTGCGCCATGTAAGGCAATTCCAGCGGTGGCTTTTTCGTGCAGGACGCGCACGACTTTAACCCCGTCAAGTTCGACGATTGTTACGCTGTCTGACAGAACGGTTAAGGCGGGGAGGGTTTTCAAATCCATACTCTGAACTCCTGAAACTGTGCTCGGACCGAAGCATGCCCGAGAACGACAGATACTAAAAAGGCGACTCGAGAGCCGCCTTTCTTTACGTCTTATCTTTCAAAGACAAGCTTATCGCTAATGCTTACATTACTTAGAGATGTGAGCGATCAGGTCAAGAACTTTGTTTGAGTAACCGATTTCGTTGTCGTACCAAGATACAACTTTAACGAATTTGTCAGTCAGTGCGATACCTGCTTTAGCATCGAACACTGAAGTGCAAGTTTCGCCGATGAAATCTTGAGATACAACTGCGTCTTCAGTGTAGCCCAGAACGCCTTTCAGTTCGCCTTCAGACGCGTCTTTCATTGCTTTACAGATGTCTTCGTAAGAAGCACCGTTAACCAGGTTTACAGTCAGGTCAACAACAGAAACGTTAGCAGTTGGTACGCGGAAAGCCATACCAGTCAGTTTGCCGTTTACTTCTGGAAGTACAACGCCTACTGCTTTAGCTGCACCAGTTGAAGATGGGATGATGTTCTGAGAAGCACCACGACCACCGCGCCAGTCTTTCGCAGAAGGACCGTCTACAGTTTTCTGAGTTGCAGTTGTTGCGTGAACAGTTGTCATCAGGCCAGATTCGATACCGAACTTGTCGTTCAGTACTTTAGCGATAGGCGCCAGACAGTTAGTAGTACAAGAAGCGTTAGAAACGATGTCTTGGCCTGCGTAAGTGTCGAAGTTTACGCCGTTAACGAACATTGGAGTTGCGTCTTTAGAAGGACCAGTCAGAACAACTTTCTTCGCACCAGCAGTGATGTGCTTACGCGCAGTCTCGTCAGTCAGGAAGATACCAGTTGCTTCAGCAACAACGTCAACACCGATTGCGTCCCATTTCAGGTCTTCTGGGTTGCGTTCTGCAGTTACACGTACAGTTTTGCCGTTAACGATCAGGTTACCGCCTTCAACTTCAACAGTACCGTTGAAACGGCCGTGAGTTGAGTCGTACTTCAGCATGTAAGCCATGTATTCTACGTCGATCAGGTCGTTGATACCTACAACTTCGATGTCGTTACGCTCTTGCGCTGCACGGAATACGAAACGACCGATACGGCCAAAACCGTTAATACCTACTTTGATAGTCATTATAGTTGCTCCACAACTTAATTTCTGATTAAAGATAACTGGTAGTAAAATTACAGAATCCAGTAAACATCTGCAATAGATAATCGGACTTAACTTGTTTAAAGTCAAAAAAAAGCGTCGCTTTTTTTCACAATCAGCTACAAATGGTGGTTTTTTAAACTCAGCACTGGTTTATCTGTGCACCAGTTTCCGTAAAATACCTTAGACGGCGAAAGTATTACGGGGGATGGGTTGCCCACTTTTCATAACGAAAAAGTATGTGCTACAAACGTAATTGTAGACAAGTTTTTCGCCGAATCATTCCATACAACAATCGAGAATTAGGAGAAAGTGTTACGTGAAACCTGGTGTCGAGAAAATAGAGAAGCCTGATGAATACTGGCGTGAGACCCTGTCAGTAGAGGCATATAACGTGTGCCGCAAGCAAGGCACCGAAGCCCCGTTCAGCGGTAAGCTACTCCACAACCGAGATACTGGCATCTACGAATGTACCTGTTGTCAGGCACCGCTGTTCCACTCCGAAAACAAGTACGATTCGGGATGCGGTTGGCCTAGTTTTGATGCGCCGATCGATCCGGATGCAATCCGATATCTGGAAGATCTGAGTCACGGAATGGTGCGAACTGAGATTCGCTGTGCGGCTTGCGACAGCCATCTGGGGCATGTTTTCCCTGATGGACCCAAGACGACAGGGGACCGATTTTGTGTCAATTCCGTGTCGTTAATTTTCAACAAAAGTGATCAAACCTGTCGCTGAATGACACCTTAGTGTTAAATCCTTTCATTTTATCGACGGGGTAGCGGGAGGAACTGACACTTCCGCTCGCAAGCCAACAAAAAGCCGCTTCCAAACAGAGCGGCTTTTTTAGACCTCAAAAGGTATTGGGGATAAGGCTTGAGCGATAATTGCCCTGTCTGATGGCATCTTCAACCTCGTTGGCCAGCATATCCAGACGAGTGTAAGTCGCCTGGTCGAACCCGTACAACAGTTGCAGTTCTGACTGAGAGGCCACGTTGATATCAAACCGCTCGGCGACCCGAGTCCAGATATAAGCCTTCTCTTTCTGATTGAGCTTGTAGTAAGTACTGGCCAGCGATTTGAAAATTTCGGTGTTGACATCATCGGCACCGGATAACTCCAGTGAGTGATTGAGCAAGGTAACGGTTTTGGCGCTGTCGCGGCTGGTATAAAACGTCGCTAACGCGTACTGCAGATGGGCGGTTTCCAGTTCTGGTGAACCTTCCAACTGAAGAAACTGACGGCGTGCATTATTGTCACCAATCTGACTCCATAGGAAGTAGAGTGTTTCCGGTTCGGTGGAGTCACTCAGTTCCTGTACGATGCGTTCCTGTTCTTCACCGGAGTGCACGAGAGCTTCAAAACGCTTGCGCTTGAGAGCGCTCTGATCGATGGGCTGGATTTGTGCCGCCAGTTCAAGACAGCGGCGGTACTCCGTGACCATCTGGTATTCGGTGATTTTGTGGCTTTCCGTCGGATCTTTGAGGACGTCAAAACGGTGCCAAATCAGGTTAGTTCTGGGCACCCGGCACTGGCCGTCATCCACATTCAGCTGTTCACATCGCAGCGCCGGGTAATCGTTACACAGCTGCTCCGTGTTTTTTCTGCTGTCAAAGCACCCGGTCAAGCCGGCACTTATCAGGGTAATAGAGACAATTCGATGAAGGTTCATATTTTTGCTTGTGATCAAATACGCTTATTTGCTCGTGCTACCTTGACTGACAAAGCCGAGACGTTATTTTCTGTGCAAGAATGATGATTTAAGGATACACCATGGACGCAGAACAGTTAATTAATGCCATCACACCTGAGGTTTATGAGCGGCTAACCTATGCGGTGGAGACAGGTAAGTGGCCTGAAGGTACACCACTTTCACAAGAGCAGCGAGACTCTTGTATGCAAGCTGTGATGTTGTATCAATCAAAACACAACACGGCAGCAGACCACATGTCTATTGCGGCCGGTGGAGAGATAAAATTTAAGTCAAAAGCAGAGCTAAAAAAAGAGTTTCAGCCGGGGCAAAGCGATATTGTCCGGGTGAACCCCAACGAAAACTGAGTGTAACTAAAAAGCCCCTGCATTCCTGCAGGGGCTTTGTTATCGGACGCGGGAAGCCGTTATAAGCTCATTTCACCGCGCAGGACTTGCTGCATTTTGGCTTTTACTTCCTCATAGCCGAGGTTCTGGCTTAGCAGGTAATGCAGTTTAGCCAGAGCAGCTTCCGGAGTCATATCAAAGCCGCTGATCACGCCGGCATCCGCCAAAGCACAACCAGTAGCATACCCCCCCATGTTCACTTTTCCTGCCAGACACTGAGTCAGATTCACCACGATCACACCTCGTTCTGAAGCCTCTTGCAGATGGCTGAGTAGCTCCGGATTTTGCGGCGCGTTGCCCACACCAAAGGTCAGCAGAATCATGGCATTAACTGGCTGGAGCAGTGTGTTGCGGATCACTTCATGTGAAATGCCCGGGTACATAGTAATCACACCGATAGGTTGAGGCGTAATGTTATGTACTTTGAATTCACCGACAGGCTGAGCGCCAACGGTGACGTTGCTGCTGATCTGAATATTGATCCCTGCTTCCAATAGTGGCGGCAGGTTTGGAGATGTAAAGGCATTGAAACCGTCTGCGTGCGATTTAGTGCTGCGGTTGCCGCGCATCAGCTGGTTGTTGAAAAACAGCGTCACTTCATTGATCGGGTAATTGGCCGCAATGTGCAGTGCGTTCAACAAATTGGCCTGGCCGTCAGATCGCAGCTCGGCCAGAGGAATTTGTGAACCCGTCACGATGACCGGTTTGCCCAGATTCTCCAACATGAATGACAGTGCGGATGCGGTGTACGCCATCGTGTCGGTACCGTGCAGAATGACAAACCCGTCGTATTTATCGTAGTTATCCCGGATATCATCCGCGATTTGTTGCCAGTCAGCCGGAGTCATATCCGAAGAATCGATCAGTGGCTCGTATTCGTGAATGGTGTATTCCGGCATTTCCGGACGGTGGAATTCCGGCATGCTGGCCAGCTGTTTTTCCATAAAGCCAGCGACGGGCACGTAACCGTGATCCGACTTTTGCATGCCGATGGTGCCGCCGGTGTAGGCGATGTATATGTGTTTTCTTGCCATTGCTAGAAACCATAATTGTAGGGGGAACAGAGCGGGCGATTATAACTAATAATTGGTTAAGAAAAAGGGGCATCTCGCACAGAGATGCCCCTAATCGTACCAGTGCTTGCGTGGTCTTTACTGGACGTCGCAGTTCAGGCAGAACGCATACTGACCTTTTGGATCATTGAAGCTGCTCAGCAAGTTCGCATCCTGGGTAATCTGACGGGCGACCGGTGCCAGAGAGGCCGGCAGTACCGAGCTGATATCCAGACCAAGATGCACTTTGGCCTGACCAACCAGATCCTGCAGGAACTGCTGTGCCGGAGAGAGCGGTTCTTCTACCCAGTACAGGTTGTATGATTCCATATTGGCCAGTTTGGCCGCCAGAATCACCGCATCGTCGAAGTCACCCATTTGATCAACCAGGCCACGCTGCATGGCATCCTGACCAGTCCACACACGCCCTTGAGCAATCTCATCCACTTGATCAACGCTCATCCCGCGGTGTTTGCCCACCAGACTGATGAAACGTTGGTAACCGTGTTCAATGCCCAGTTGCAGAGCTTGTGACGCGCCGTCATTCAAACCGGTTGTGAGGCCAACACCAGAGAAGGGTGAGGTACCAACACCGTCGGTGTACACCCCGAGCTTGTTCAGGCCTTTCTCAAACGTGGTGATCACGCTGAAAATACCAATTGAGCCGGTGAGGGTGGTCGGTTGGGCGACGATCTTGTCGGCGCTCATTGAGATCCAGTAGCCACCAGAGGCTGCCACACTCGACATGGAGACCACAACAGGTTTGCCTGCGGCCTTGAGCGCGTCGATTTCATTGCGGATCACTTCCGAAGCAAACGCACTGCCACCCGGGCTGTTTACGCGCAGCACAACGGCTTTGACTTTGTCATCATTGCGCGCCTCACGCAGCAGGGCCGCGGTGGTGTCGCCACCGACACTGCCACGAGGTTGTGAACCGTCCATGATGGCGCCGTTCGCCACAACAATGGCGATGTCGTCGTTGGCGGCGTTGAACGTTGGCTTGACGTTGGAAGCGTACTGGTAGTAATCCACGTAGTTGTAGCTGTCTTCACCATCGCTGCCAAATACATCAATCATCGCCTTGCGGGCTTGTTGGCGAGTGGCCAGCTCATCCACCAGGCCGAGTTTCTTCGACAGCGCCGCCAGGTCACCCTGAGTGGATTTCAGTTCGGTCAGGAACTCGTCCATGCTCGGAGTGAGCGTCTTAGGCTCAATCTGGCGATTCGTTGAAACGTCTTCAACGTAGGCGCCCCATAACTGACCGAGCCAGCGAGAAGCTGATTCACGCGCGGCGTCTGACATATCATCACGAATGAAAGGTTCAATCGCGGACTTGTATGTCCCGACGCGGAAGACGTGAGTATTGACGTCCAGCTTCTCAAGCAGCGTTTTGTAGTACAGTGTGTATGCACTGTAGCCTTTGATCATCACGGCCCCGTCCGGTGCCAAAAAGATCTTATTGGCGTAGCTGGCGAGGTAGTACTGACTCTGGTTGTAAAAATCCCCCACGGCATAGATAGGTTTACCTGACGATTTAAACTCATTCAGCGCTTTGGCAATGTAACGCAGTTTGGTCAGGTTGGTTTCAGGTAACTCACTCAGGGCCAGCACGATACCGCTGATCTTCGGATCATTTTTCGCGTGGCGAATGGTATCGACAACATCAAACAGGACGTTTTCACGTGGTAAATCCTGCCCAAACAGCGACCCGGCAAAGGAGTCCATCGGGTTGACGTAACTGCTTTGCTCCACAATTGGACCAGACAGGTTCAGAACCAGAGCGGATTCCTGAGTAATGCCCGGTGTCGGTGCTTGGGAATGTACATAGATGAAGTAAATGATGGCAAGAGAGGCGAGGAAGAAAAGGTTGCTGATGGCGAGACGGAAAAAAGTGATGAGTTTCCAAATCCCTTTAAATATCAGGCCGATAAATTTAAAAATCTTTTTCATCGTATCCCCACAGTGGCTACGGCCACTCGTGTTAAACGGTAAATTTAGTATTATTAGTAGCTTACATCCTACGTTACTTATTATATGCGAACAACCGTAAGATTGATCGGTGTTACAAAAATGTAAACGCTTGTTTGATTTTTGTTTGACTCAGGCATATTGTGGTCAGACCACAAGGATATAATAATGAAAGTGATGTCTGCCATGTACCCAAATCTGTTACAGCCTCTCGACTTAGGCTTCACAACATTAAGAAACCGCGTGCTGATGGGATCCATGCACACGGGTCTGGAAGAACATAAAGAAGGGCTGCACAAACTTGCGGCTTTTTATGAAGAGCGTGCCAAAGGTGGCGTCGGACTGATCGTTACCGGCGGCTTTTCGCCCAATTTACGCGGGCGTCTGCATCCGCTCAGTGCCGAATTCAGCAAACCCAAACACGCGCAGTCACATAAAGTGGTGACAGAGGCCGTGCACCGCCATGGTGGTAAAATTGCGTTGCAGATTTTGCATGCCGGTCGGTATGCAATGCATCCGTTTGCTCAGAGCGCTTCCGCGATTAAAGCTCCGATTGCCCGTTTCGCGCCAAGTGAGATGAGTACACGTCAAATTCGCAAAACTATCGACGCGTTTGCCAACAGTGCATCACTGGCACAACTGGCCGGCTATGACGGTGTCGAGGTCATGGGATCAGAAGGCTACCTGATCAACCAGTTTATCTGTAAGCGTACTAACATGCGCTACGACGAATGGGGTGGCAGCTATGAAAACCGAATGCGTCTGCCGCTGGAAATTGTCAAAGCGATCCGTAAAGCGGTTGGCGAGGAGTTCATCATCATCTTCCGTTTGTCGATGTTAGATCTGGTTGAAGAAGGCAGTACGTTTGAGGAAGTCCTGATGCTGGCCAAAGGGCTGGAAGAGGCGGGAGTGACGATCATCAACACGGGGATCGGCTGGCACGAAGCGCGTATTCCTACCATCGCGACGCAGGTGCCACGGGCGGCATTCAGCTGGGTGACCGAAAAAATCCGACCGCACCTCAATGTGCCGGTTGTCACTTGTAACCGGATCAATACGCCGCAAGAAGCGGAAAAGATTCTTTCATCCGGTCAGGCCGACATGGTGTCCATGGCGCGGCCATTCCTCGCGGACGCGTATTTTGTGGCGAAAGCCGAAAAGAACCAGTCCAATCTGATCAACACGTGTATCGGTTGTAATCAGGCGTGTTTGGACAATGTATTTAAAGGCCAGCGTGCCAGTTGTTTAGTCAACCCGATCGCTTGTCGTGAGACCGAGCTGGTGATCACGCCGAGTGACAATCCTAAAACCATCGCCGTGGTCGGCGCTGGTCCGGCTGGGCTGTCCTGCGCGACGACGCTGGCACGCCGCGGACATAAGGTGGATTTGTTTGAGCGCAATGATCGCATTGGCGGACAGTTCCGTTTGGCGATGCAAATTCCGGGCAAAGAAGAGTTTCGCGAAACCATTCGCTATTTTGCCAACCAGATCGACCTCACCGGGGTCAATCTGCACCTCAGTACGGACGCGACGTTTGATTTGTTGCAGGAGTACGATGAAGTGGTGATGGCGTCGGGCGTGGAGCCACGTAAAGTGACGATTGACGGCATAGACACACCGGAAAAAGTGGTCGATTACCAGACATTGATCAAAGAGAAAACCCCCGTTGGTGAGAAAGTCGCGATCGTGGGAGCCGGAGGTATTGGGGTCGATATTGCGACCATGCTAACGGAGCCGGCAGGTCACAATTTGGATGACTGGTTGCACGAATGGGGCATCGATAAGGAAATTACTCATCCGGGCGGTTTGTATCCGTACCCTCATTCACTCAGTGATAAAACCGTGTGGGTATTACAGCGGCGTAAAGGTCGGGTCGGCAAAGGGCCGGGTAAAACCACGGGCTGGATCCACAAACGCACTCTGGAAAACCGCGGGGTGAATCTGCTCGGTGGCGTCAGCTATGAAAAAATCGATCAGCAAGGGCTGCATATTTCGGTGGATGGTAAACCACAATTGCTTGAGGCCGATAAAGTGGTGATCTGTGCCGGTCAGGAATCGGTTCGTCCATTTGAGGACCAATGGGAACAGATGGGTGATAAACTGCACGTGATCGGCGGGGCGGATCACGCCGGGGAGCTCGATGCTGTGCGCGCCATTCGTCAGGGTGTTGAGCTGGCCATCAAGCTCTGAGTTGTTGGTATGCTGACCAAGAAAAGGCGCTCATCAGAGCGCCTTTTTTCATCGTGGCTTACAGGATAACGGTTTTGTTGCCGTACACGAAGACATGATCGTTGATCACTTTCGTCAGTGCTTTGCTCAGCACCGTTTTCTCAACATCGCGGCCAGCCTGGGCCATGTCTGAGGCACTGAAGTTGTGATCGACCGGAATCACATCCTGCTTAATGATTGGACCTTCATCTAGATCGTTGGTCACAAAATGTGCCGTTGCACCGATGATCTTCACTCCGCGTTCGTACGCTTGTTGATACGGCTTCGCACCGATAAACGCAGGCAGGAAACTGTGGTGAATATTGAGAATACGATGGTGATAGCGCTCCACAAAGCCTGGCGTCAGTACCCGCATGTATTTCGCCAGCACCAGATAATCGGGCTGATATTGTTCGATCACCGCCAGAACCTGTTGCTCGTGTTGCTCGCGGGTCAGGCCATCGTGTGACACGCAGTGATACGGGATATCAAACTTTTCCGTCAGACTCTGGAGTTTGTCGTAGTTGCCGACCACTGCGGCGATGTCGACATCCAGGCTACCATCGTAACTTTTCATCAGGATGTCACCAAGGCAGTGAGCTTCTTTGGTGACTAAGATCACAATGCGTTTGCGTGATGAATCGATCAGTTTGCGCTTGGTGCCTTCAGGCAGCGCATGATCCAAATCGGCGAGGAAGGTTTGATCGTTAAAATAACCTTCCAGTTCAGTACGCATGAAAAAGTGGCCGCTGGTGTTATCCACGAACTCATTGTTATGGATGATGTTGAGTTGGTGTTTGTAACAGATGTTGGTGATTTTTGAGATCAGACCCGGGGCATCAGTGCAGTGGGTCAGCAAGGTTTTCTTTTCCATTGAGTACAACTTCCATGCATATCATTGTTATTTGTGGCCGCATGACAACGACAGTCATGCGGTGAGTTGATTTAATAAGTAATCGAATTTGGATTTGGTTTCAACAAAATATCCGTGCCAACCGTTTGCCTTGTGCCTGCGTGTGCCGGAGGCGACAACTCATACTCAGTCAACAGAGTATCATTTCGTCGGGTCGCAGTTTAGCCAGCGGCTTGGAGGCTTCGCTGATTGCAGGTCGCGCTGCCGGTGTAAAACTGCCATAATCGCTGCCAACTCGATTCACTGCACACTTTGTTATGATTTCAAAAGTCTTCTCCGCCACAGGCGCACTCGGCAAAGCCATTCCGGGCTTTCAGCCCCGTCAGGCTCAGTTAGATATGGCCGAAGCCGTTGCCCAGACCATTCGTGGCGAAGGACAACTGGTCGTGGAAGCCGGAACAGGAACGGGTAAAACATTTGCCTATCTGGTCCCTGCTTTGCTGAGCGGCAAGAAGACCATCATCAGCACCGGCTCCAAGAACCTACAGGAACAGCTGTTCCATCGGGATTTGCCTCTGATGACTCAGGCGCTGGGATTTTATGGTCAGGTGTCCTTGCTAAAAGGCCGTGCCAACTATCTGTGTCTGGACCGCCTTAGCCGTCAGATGGTTGAAAGTCATACGCCGCAGTCGGATCCAACCTTGTTGTCCCAATTGGTCAAAGTGCGTGGCTGGGCGTCGGAAACCAAATCCGGCGATCTGGGGGAGTGTGAAGCGATTGCAGAAGACAGCCCGGTGATCCCAACGATCACGTCGACCAATGATAACTGCCTGGGCAAAGAGTGCCCGAGTTATCAAGATTGCTTTGTGCTCAAAGCGCGTAAGCGGGCGATGGACTCTGATGTGGTGGTGGTGAACCATCACCTGTTTCTGGCCGATTTAGCGATCAAAGAAACCGGGTTTGGTGAGTTGATTCCTGAGGCTGACGTTTTCATTTTTGATGAAGCGCATCAACTGCCCGATATTGCCAGTCAGTACTTCGGTCAATCGGTATCCAGCCGGCAAATTCAAGAGTTGGCGAAAGACATCGAAATCGGGTATCGCACCGAAGCGCGCGATATGCGTCAGTTACAGAAAGTGGGCGAGAAGCTGGTGCAGACGGCCGGTGACCTGCGAATTTTGCTGGGTGAGCCCGGATTTCGAGGCAACTGGCGTGAAGCCTTGAACTCCGCGCCGATTGTTCGTGAGTTAGAACGGTTGCAGGATGCGCTCGACTTTGCCCTCGATGTGCTCAAGTTAGCGCTTGGGCGCAGTCAACTGTTGGACACCGCCTACGAAAGAGCGACCCTGATCAAAGCGCGCATCGACCGGGTGTGTGATGTGTCGATCACCGGCTACTCTTACTGGTATGACACCACGCCGCGGCATTTCAGTCTGCACATTACTCCGTTGTCGGTCGCCGATAAATTTCATGAGCAGATTGAACTCAAGCAAGGTGCCTGGATATTCACCTCTGCAACGTTGGCGGTGAACGATGACTTTGGTCACTTTACTTCTCGGCTTGGCTTGCAACCGGCGCAGCAGTTTTCGCTGCCGAGTCCGTTTGACTATCAAAGTCAGGCGAGGCTGTGTGTGCCGCGTTATCTGCCGGAACCCAACAGCCCTGGGTTGGCAGACAAACTGGTGAACATGTTGGCCCCGTTGATTGAGCAAAACCGTGGGCGGTGTTTTTTCCTGTGCACCTCTCACAGTATGATGCGCGATTTGGGCGAACGTTTCCGGGAAACCTTGACTGTGCCCGTGTTGTTACAGGGGGAGACCAGTAAGCAGAAAACGTTGGCAGAGTTTATGGAACTTGGCAACGCGTTGCTGGTGGCCACGGGCGCCTTTTGGGAAGGGATTGATGTTAGAGGTGATGCGTTAAGCTGTGTTATCATCGACAAACTGCCTTTTACCGCTCCGGACGACCCGTTATTAAAGGCCCGGATTGAAGATTGCCGCCTCAAGGGTGGCGACCCGTTTGATCAGGTGCAGTTACCTGACGCGGTGATCACCCTGAAGCAGGGCGTCGGGCGGTTAATTCGTGATAAGAGAGACCAGGGCGTATTGATCATTTGCGACAATCGCCTGGTGACCAGAGACTACGGCGGGATCTTCCTGTCCAGTCTGCCACCGATTCCGCGGACCCGCGATCTCGAAGTGGTGAAAGAGTTTCTTATCCAGATTTCAGATACCAACGAAGTATAATCAGAGACATTAATGAGCACGAAAATTCTTGCCTTGGATACTGCAACCGAAAACTGTTCAGTTGCGCTTTTAGTCGCAGACCAACTTTACGTACGCAGTGAAGTCGCCCCGCGGGATCACACCAAAAAAATCCTGCCTATGGTGGACGAAGTGCTTAAAGAAGCCGGGCTGACATTGCACGAATTGGACGCGCTGGCGTTTGGCCGTGGGCCGGGCAGTTTTACCGGTGTGCGAATTGGCATCGGTATCGCGCAGGGGCTGGCCTTCGGAGCCGACTTACCTATGATAGGTATTTCCACGCTGGCGGCGATGGCCCAAGGGTCGTACCGGGTGCATGGCATGCAGCAGGTAGCCTGTGCGATTGATGCACGTATGAGTGAAGTCTACTGGGGACGTTTTAGCCGTCAGGCTGACGGAAGCTGGAATGAGATGGAGCCAGAATGTGTGATTCCACCATTGATGCTGGCAGAGCAAATTCAGGCAGATGAACGTATTTGGGGCACCGCTGGCACGGGATGGGATGCATACGTGCAAGAGCTGGCTGCGATTGAGTTGCAACGTACTCCGAGTGAAGTGTTATACCCGGATGCCCAGGATATCGCCTATCTGGCGACCTTTGAACTGGCGAAAGGCAACACGGTTGACGCAGAGCAAGCCAGTCCGGTGTATCTGCGCGACAACGTAGCCTGGAAAAAGCTTCCGGGCCGCGAATAATTCAGTAATGAGGCCACGTTGTGGCCTCGTAAAGGATTACCATGGTTTCAGTTAACGGTTTACCTCCTGCTTCCGTCCCCGGCAACCAACGGACCAATAAAGCGAAGAAAGCCGGTAAGAAAAATAACGTCAACCAGGCGCAGGGTAAAACACCGGCCGAGCAGACCAGTAAAGTTGCCGATGCCGTCTCTCACTCGATCCGCCAGGTTCAGCCGTCTGATGTTCACCAGGCGCGGTTGCAATACGATTTACCGGAAGGCAAAAGTCGGAAAGCCATGGAAGAGTACCTGAACGTTATGAATCAGGCCAAACGTGAGGAACTTGCCAGCCTGCTTGGGGTCGATATTTATATCTAACTGAATGATATTTTCGGGTGCGGCTGCCATGAAACTGTTTTCTCTGACCTCCATCTTTTCTTTCTCTGCCATCCTGTTACTGGCCGGGTGCGCTTCGTTACCGGAAACCCTCAAATCTGACTCGCCTCGGTTGATTTCTGATTATCAGGCGTGGTCGGTTCAAACAACGGCCGATGGTACACCTATTCGCCTTGGCGGCGTGATCGCCGCTGTCACGAACCTCGACAATAAAACCCGTATTGAAGTGGTGAACCTGCCAATCAGTGAATCCGGCAAGCCCGATATTGATAAAGAGCCACATGGCCGTTTTGTAGGGT
The DNA here is from genome assembly GCF_000467125.1 of Vibrio proteolyticus NBRC 13287. Classification (GTDB taxonomy): domain Bacteria; phylum Pseudomonadota; class Gammaproteobacteria; order Enterobacterales; family Vibrionaceae; genus Vibrio; species Vibrio proteolyticus. The sequence continues at coordinate 233,764 of NZ_BATJ01000002.1, forward strand.
ACATTGATGGGTTTATCGATCCGGTGACGTTTGCCAAAGGCCGGATGGTGACGTTGTTGGGGACCTCACAAGGCACTGAGCAAGAGAAAGTCGGCGATTACGACTATCGTTTTCCGGTGATGCAGATCTCAGGCTACCACTTATGGCGTGTCGAAGAGCGAGTTGTCACCTATGATGATCCTTTCTTCTATCCGTGCATCGGCATTTACTGTCGACACCTTTATTATGATTACGGCCCGCGTGAGGGTAAGGTCATCAAAACCGTCAAATGAATTTCAATCACACCCGCTATGCGCTGGACTCGCTGACACTGGCGGCAGTGGAGAGTGGCGATGCACAAACGGCCGAACTGTCGGTCGTTTTTTTGCATGGCTGGCTCGACAACGCGGCCAGTTTTCAGACCGTCATGAATCATCTGTCAGCGCTCAACCCGAACCTGCACCTGTGCGCAATCGATTTACCGGGACATGGCCTGTCACAACATAAATCAGGTAGCAATTTCTACCCATTTCACGACTACATAGACGATGTTTACCAATTTCTGGCTAAGTTATCGCCAAACAGAACCTTGTTAGTAGGACATTCACTTGGTGCTTTGATTGCGAGTTGCTATAGTGCCGCCTTTCCTGAGCAAATCAGTGGATTGGTTCAGATAGAGGGCTTAGGTCCATTGGCGGAATCGCCCGACAACAGCGTCTCCCGACTGCGTAACGGGGTACTCGGTCGCCAGCGGATTCGACGCAAGCCACTCAGGACACTGCAGAGTGTAGATGAAGCCGTTCGCCGGCGGGCCAGCGTAAATCAGATCGAGAAATCGTTGATTGCGCCGGTGGTAGAACGGAGTTTACACCAACAGGACGGGCGTCTTTGTTGGTGTCATGATACGCACTTACAGTGTGATTCTTTGTATCGCATGTCTCCGGAGCATGCTCGTGCAATCCAGGCTGAGGTCCTGTGTCCTCAACTGGTGATCTTAGGCGAGCAGGGGTTCCAGCACTTACGGGCAGAGTCTGCTCTAAACGCTTCTGAAAAGACCAAAATCGTGACCATATCTGGTGGTCATCATTGTCACTTACAGCAGCCTTCTAGAGTATCTGATCTAATTTTTGGCTTAGTTAACAAAATTTAAACAAGTGTTTGAGTGTTTCGTGCTCAAGCGCTTTGGCTGTGATGTAATAGCAGAATAATAAAATGATGCTGTTGCACTGGGTTTGTGCACTTCTGTCCGCGTGCCTTGAGTGGCCATCTGACGCAAACCCCAGCCTAATAACGAGGAGTATCACAGTGGAAAAACCTTGGCTATCACGTTACCCAAGTGATGTGCCGGAAACTATTGATCCGGATAAATACCCGTCTCTGGTTGAGATGTTCGAGCAATCCGTTCAGAAATACGCTGACCAGCCAGCCTTTATGAACATGGGCTCGGTGATGACGTTTCGGAAGCTTGAAGAGCGCAGCCGTGCGTTTGCTGCTTACCTGCAAAACGAACTGAAACTAAAAAAGGGCGATCGTGTTGCACTGATGATGCCGAATTTGCTGCAATATCCGGTGGCGTTGTTTGGTGTGCTGCGAGCCGGTTTGATTGCCGTAAATGTGAACCCGCTGTATACCCCGCGTGAGCTAGAACATCAATTGTGTGATGCTGACGCAAAAGCGATCGTGATCGTCTCCAATTTTGCGAATACTCTTGAGCAGATCGTCGATAAAACGCCGGTAAAACACGTGGTGCTCACCAGTTTAGGGCAGATGCTGCCTCGTGCCAAAGGCACCTTGGTCGACTTCGTGGTCAAATACGTTAAAGGTATGGTGCCAAAGTACGATTTGCCCGGGGCGATTTCCATGCGTAAGGCGCTGCGTCAAGGGCGTCGTCTGCAATATGTTAAACCGTTCATGAGCGGTGATGACATTGCATTCTTACAATACACCGGCGGTACAACCGGCGTGGCAAAAGGGGCGATTCTGACTCACCGGAATATGGTGGCCAACGTGCTGCAGGCCAAGGGCGCTTACGGTCCGGTTTTGTCGGAAGGTCGAGAATTGGTGGTGACCGCACTGCCGCTGTATCACGTGTTTGCGTTGACCGTAAACTGCCTGCTGTTTATCGAAATGGGTGGCCAGAACCTGTTGGTGACCAACCCTCGTGACATTCCGGGCTTTATCAAAGAGTTGCAGAAGCACCAATTTACCGCGATCACCGGCGTCAATACCTTATTTAACGCCTTAATCAACAATGAAGACTTCCATGAGCTGGATTTCAGCAATTTACGTCTGGCGGTCGGTGGCGGTATGGCGGTTCAGCGTGCGGTTGCCGAGCAGTGGAAGAAAACCACCGGTTGTTATCTGCTGGAAGGTTATGGCCTGACCGAATGCTCGCCGCTGGTGGCTGCGTATCCTCACGATCTGACCGCGTACAACGGCTCGATAGGTTTGCCGGTGCCGTCAACGGAAGTTCGTATTGTCGATGACGAAGGCAATGCCTTGGCAAACAGTGAAACCGGCGAACTTCAGGTACGTGGTCCGCAGGTGATGCAAGGGTATTGGCAGCGACCGGAAGCAACAAAAGACGTGATCAATCATGACGGTTGGTTATCGACCGGTGACATCGTGAAATTTGATGACGAAGGCTTCCTGCACATTGTTGACCGTAAAAAAGACATGATTCTGGTCTCTGGGTTCAATGTTTACCCGAACGAGATCGAAGATGTGGTGGCACTGCACGGCAAAGTGCTGGAAGTCGCGGCCATTGGTCAGCCACATGAAGTATCGGGTGAAGTGGTAAAACTGTACGTGGTGAAACGCGACCCAAGCCTGACCAAGGAAGAGGTGATTGCGCATTGTCGTCAGCATCTGACCGGTTACAAAGTACCGAAACTGGTTGAATTCCGTGAAGATCTGCCAAAGAGCAACGTAGGTAAGATACTGCGTCGGGTGCTGCGTGAAGAGAACGATGCGAAACTGGCTAAAGCCGAGTAATTTCCCGTCGTAATCGTTTTTAATGCTAGAATGCCGACTTAATATGTCGGCATTTTTCTTTTCTCCCGATGAGAAAACAGAGCGAGAAGTTTGTGAACTATCAGATTATTACCCAAGTCAGTGAACTGGAAACCGTATGTCAGCAAGCGCGTGAGCGTGATGTGGTCATGCTGGATACCGAATTTGTCCGTACCCGTACTTATTATCCGCAACTGGGCTTGATCCAATTGTTCGACGGGGACACGTTGTCGCTGATCGATCCTGTGGCTCTGGAAGAAATGACCGCATTTGTGGAACTGTTGAAAGACGCGTCAGTCATGAAGGTTCTGCACGCTTGTGGCGAAGATCTGGAGGTGTTCCAGAATGCCTTTGGCTGTACGCCGGTTCCGATGATTGACACCCAGATCATGGCGGCGTTTCTTGGTCATGGCTTGTCAACCGGCTTTGCGACGCTGGTGGCCGAGTATCAGGGGCTGGAGCTGGATAAAAGTGAGTCTCGTACTGACTGGGTAGCGCGTCCACTGAGTCAAAAACAGCTAGAGTACGCGGCTGCCGATGTTTACTACCTCTATCCGCTGTACGACAAACTGCTGGCCGAAGTTCAGCAGGCCGGTTGGTGGGAAGCCGCGCAGCAGGAGAGTGATCTGCTGGTCCAAAAGCGCATCCGTACCGCGAATATCGACAACGCCTATTTGGATATCAAAGGCGCCTGGCAACTGCGTCCGAGTGAATTGGCTATCCTCAAGCCTTTGGCAACATGGCGCATTGAGTACGCAATGAAAAACGATCTGGCGCTGAACTTTGTGTTTAAAGACACGGATCTGCTGACCATTGCGCGGCTTGGTATCCGTAGCCCGCAGCGAATGGAGCAGGAAGGCATGGATCCTCGCTCAGTGCGCCGTCATGGCGGGCGGATTGCCGGGATCGTGAAGCGAGCGCAGCAGACACCTGCCGAGCAGTATCCGGAAAAAATTGAGCGCCTGATGGACTTACCTGGGTACAAACAGCTGTTCAAAAAGCTCAAGGATGAAGTAAAACACGTGTCACAAAATACCGGGCTGGCGAGTGAGTTTCTTGCTTCCAAGAAGCAACTGAATCAGGTCATCAGCTGGGTGTGGCGTAAAGAGCGTGATTCGGTGCGTCTGCCGGATGTGATGCAAGGTTGGCGTAAACCACTGTTTGGTGAAAAATTAGACTCTTTAATCTAGTCTAATCTATTGTCTCTTATAGAAAATTTGACGAATCCTTATCGCAAGCCTCATTTGAGTATGGTAAAAATGGGGTGATGCATTACATATGATAAGGATATCGATAAATGAAAAAAAACAGACTTGCCGGAGCGGTTTACGCCGCTCTGCTCTTGTCGCCGCTGCCAGTCAGCGCTGCAACCTTAGCCGAGGGCGACGTTTTAGCGAAAGAGCAGTTTCTGGTACGTGGCAATGGCGCAGAGCCAAGCACGCTTGATCCTGCATTTGTCGATTCTGGCTCGCCTGGGGATGTGATCGTTAACGACATGTTCGAAGGCTTGCTAATAGAAAATCTGCAAGGGGAAATTGTCGGTGGGCTGGCACAGTCCTGGCAAACATCCACAGACGGAAAGACCGTCACCTTCCACTTAAAACCTGCGACCTGGTCGGATGGCCAGCCGATCACCGCTGAGGATTTTGTGTTCGCCTGGCAAAGAGCGGTCGATCCGAGTACGGGAAACAGCACGGGCTTTAACCTGACGACAGCGAATGTGCTCAACGCTCAAGCGGTACTGAGCGGCGCGACTGACGTTAGCCAACTTGGGGTCGCAGCTCCGGATGCGCACACCTTTGTTGTGACGCTCACACAACCAACGCCGCACTTTCTCAGTATGATGAGCATTAAAACGTTCGCACCGGTGCCCAAACACAAAGTCGAAAAGTTCGGTGAAAATTGGACTCGTCCGGAACATATTGTCACCAGCGGTGCCTACACTTTAAAACGCTGGGTGCCGAATGAGTATGTAGATGTCACTAAAAACCCACGCTATTACGATGCCGAACATACCTACATTGATGGGGTGCGCTATCTGGCGCTTTCTTCCCAGAATGCCGAGTTTGTCCGTTTTATGTCGGGTGAGATAGACATGACCAACCGGGTACAACTGGAATACTATCAGAAACTGAGCAAAGACAATCCGAACCTGATTCGTTCACTGCGTTTGCTCGGAGCGTACGTGTATGATTTTAATACGCAACGGGCGCCGTTCGATAATCCGGATGTGCGTCGTGCCCTGAGTATGATGATCGACCGGGACACGTTGGTGGAGAAAGTTACTGGTCAGGGAGAGCCGCCAGCTTATTCGGTGGTGCCGGACATTATTCCGGATTACCGGGCGGCGCAGCCGGAATTTGCGAGTTGGGACACCACGCAGCGTATCGAGACTGCCCGGGCACTGTTGAAAGAGGCCGGCTACGATGATAAGCATCCGCTGAAGATAACGCTGACCTATAACACCAGTGAAAATCATAAACGCATTGCACTGGCGATTGCGTCAATGTGGAAGCCGCTGGGAGTGAAGGTTGAGCTGAATAATATGGAGTGGAATGCATACCTCAACGCCAAATCGAACGGCGATTTTACGGTAGCTCGCTCGTTTGCCTTTGGTGACTTCGCGGAGCCGTCTGCGGTATTGAACAGTTTTCGTTGTCATGACGTGAATAACAGCACCCAATACTGCAATGAACAGGTCGACAAGTTATTGCAAAGTGCAGCGAAAGCCAGCGATCAGCAACAACGTTACCAGTATTACGAGCAGGCAGAACGGCTGATCGTCAATGACGCCCCAATTATTCCGTTACACTTCTATAAACACACCCGGCTGGTGAACGCCAAGCTGAAGGGTTTCCCGGACAACAACCCGAAAGGCAATATCTACGCAAAAGACATGTATTTCGTTGAGTAATTAGGCGGGAATGACAGAGTGGCCAATAAAAAAGCAGGATGAATGACATCCTGCTTTTTCTTTTTCGTTGCTTGGTACAGAGCACCACCGATACGATTATTTTTCGTCGTCTGGTAGCTTAACGTTCAGCTCGAGCACGGAAATATCGTCATCTTTATGCTCAAACGACAGGTCGACCATCGACGGATCAACCGCGACGTACTTACTGATCACCTTAAGAATGTCTTCTTTAAGTTGCGGCAGATAGTTCGGCGCAGGATCGTTCTGGCTGCGACGTTCTGCGACGATGATCTGCAGACGCTCTTTTGCGACATTCGCAGAAGATTTTTTCTGCGGTCTGAAAAACTCAAGTAGTGACATGTCGCTAGCCTCCAAATAGTCGTTTAAAGATTCCTTTCTTCTGCTCCGTCAGGAAGCGGAAATCCACCTGGCTGCCTAACAAACGCTCGACCGTATCACTGTATGCCATACCGGCGTCTGACTGCTCGTCAAACACCACTGGCACGCCTTTGTTGGAGGCATTCAATACTGCCTGGCTTTCCGGGATAACCCCGAGCAGCGAAATATGCAGGATCTCTTCTACGTCTTCCACACTCAGCATATCACCCTGAGTGACGCGGGTAGGGTTGTAGCGCGTCAGCAGCAGGTGCTGTTTGACGGGCTCAAGGCCTTCTTCCGCGCGACGTGATTTCGAGTCCAGAATACCCAGAATACGGTCAGAGTCACGCACTGACGAAACCTCTGGGTTGGTTGTGACAATGGCTTCATCTGCAAAGTATAGCGCCATCAGCGCGCCTTGTTCGATACCCGCCGGTGAATCACAAATCACGAAATCAAAGCCCATTTCATCCAGTTCATCCAGAACGCGACGCACACCGTCACGTGTCAGCGCATCTTTGTCCCGGGTTTGGGAAGCAGGAAGAATGAAAAGATTGTCGTTGCGCTTGTCTTTGATCAGTGCCTGATTCAGTGTTGCTTCGCCATTAATGACATTGACAAAGTCGTACACCACACGGCGCTCACACCCCATGATCAAATCCAGATTTCGCAGACCGATGTCAAAATCGATCACTGCGGTTTTTTTGCCTTTCATCGCGAGGCCAGATGCGATGGCCGCGCTGGACGTGGTTTTACCCACCCCACCTTTACCTGACGTAACAACGATAATGCGTGCCATTATGTGTTTTCCTTATTTTCTTAAATGGTGAGCGTTTCGATATGAAGAGAGTCATCCTGGGTGGACACCATGACTTTCTTCTGCCAGAACTCACGTTCAATTTTGTCGCTGAGCCAGTAACTGCCTGCGATAGACACCAGCTCGGCTTGTAAATCATGGCAAATGATCTTTGCGTCTTTCTGACCACTTGCCCCGGCAATCGCGCGGCCACGGAGCGTTCCGTGGATATGGATAGAACCGTCGGCAATAACTTCTGCACCGGCACTGACATGGTTCATGATCACCAAATCGCCGTCTTTCGCGTACACCTGCTGCCCGGAGCGGATAGGGGTACGAACTACTTTGGTAGGCGCCATTTTTGCTGGTGCCTTAGACGGTGATTTACTGGCAGACATGATGGCGAACCCGGAACGGGATGCCAAATTCTGCATGCGTTTGTCTTTACTGCCTGTGATCCCGACCGGGATCATGCCTGCATCGGTGATGCCTTGTTTTAATGCAGTGAAATCGATGTCTTCCTTCACCTGCTCAATATTGATCACCACTGGTGCTGAGGCGAAGAAGGCCGGTGCCTGCTCAACCTTCTCTTTGAGAAATTCAATGGTTTTTGGGACATCATTGTCAGAAAGATGCAAAACTGACAAAGTAAAGCTGCTACCTTTTAGGTCAGGGGAAGATGACATATGGCTACATTGACCTCAATAACTCATCGCCTCATAAGAAAGGGCGTTGCTTGGAACCTGGGTATTCATGTTATATTCCCCGCCATAGCACAGCAAGTTATGTTGCTGTCAAATGGTCGTTTTAGTTGCAATTTTAGCTAATTGTTTACGAAACTGAGACAAATACTCAGCCTTCGTGGCAAAAGGAACACTATGCTCTGTTCAATTTACAAAAGTTCGAAAAAAGAAGGTACCTATCTCTATCTCCCGAAAAAGGATGATTTTTCACAGGTTCCTGACACACTCATGCAGATGTTCGGCAAACCTGTTTTCGTGATGATGATTAAGATGGACGGGCGTCAGCTGGCCCAGGTTGATATCGAAAAAGTGAAAGCGTCTATGAACGAAGAGGGCTTTTTCCTGCAACTACCACCGCCACCAGAAAATCTGCTGGAACAATACAAAGAACGCAAAGCTCAGCAAAATAGCAAAGGTTGAGTGACCAATAATTGCTCAAGGAGGGCAATTTGAAAAAACTATTGTCAGTCGTATTAGGTTTAAGTTTGGCGACCAGCGCAGTGGCCAACGAGCAAAGCTTTGAGCAGTACGTCGAAGGTCTCAAACAAGAAGCACTCAAAAATGGCATTTCTCAGCAAGTGGTTGATGATGCGTTCAAAAACGTTACGTACAAGCCACGGGCAGTCAAAGCCGATCGTAATCAGCCCGAAAAAAAACTCACGCTGGATGAATACATCCCGCGTGCTGTTCCGGCGTGGAAAGTCAAGCAGGCTCGTAAGCTCTATCAGGAGCACTACGCGGCGCTTAAACGCATCGGTGAAGAGTACGGTGTCCAACCGCGTTACATTGTGGCGTTGTGGGGCGTTGAGAGCAATTTCGGTAAGTTCACCGGGGGGTACAGCGTGATCGATGCGCTGTCGACCATGGCTTATGACGGCCGCCGTGAAGCGTTTTTCCGCAAAGAAGCGATGGCGGCGCTGGAAATCATTCAGCAAGGTCATATTAAAGCGGATGACATGAAAGGCTCCTGGGCGGGCGCGATGGGGCAATGTCAGTTTATGCCAAGCTCGTTCTTGTCGTTTGCGGCAGACGGTAACGGTGATGGCAAAAAAGACATCTGGGGAACGCAGGCAGATGTGTTTGCTTCCACGGCTAATTACCTCAGTCAGTCTGGCTGGGACGACAACTACACTTGGGGGCGCCAGGTCAAAGTACCGCACGGTATCGACAAAAGCCTGGAAGGGCGCGATGAAGCCAAAGGTAAGTATTTGCAGGAATGGAGCAAGCTGGGCGTGACCCGTTACAACGGTCAACCACTACCGACACTGGACAACGACATCAAGGCCTGGTTGATCATGCCGGACGATGAGAACGGCCGCACTTATCTGGTCTACAACAACTACAATGTGTTGATGAAGTGGAACCGGTCGTATTACTTTGCCTTAGCGGTCAGCCATCTGGCGGATGCCATCATCTACTGATTTTCAGGGGCTCACTAGAGCCCCTTCATCTTTCTGAGGATATTGCCGTGCTTTCTGAACGAGCCGCCCAAATGGTGATTTTTGCTGCGCTGGTGAAACACCAGAGTTTTACGGCGGCGGCGAAGAGTCTGGGGGTGTCTGTCTCTCATGTCAGCAAACAGCTGAATGTGTTGGAAGAGTCGCTGGGGCTCAAGTTGATACAGCGCACTACCCGGACATTCACCCCGACTCAAGCTGGGCTGCAATTTCATCAGCACTGTGCTCGTTTGGTTGAAACGATCAATACGGCTCAGTATGAAATGGAGAGTCAACGTGATGAAGTCTCCGGCCTGGTGCGGCTGGGAATGTCACAATCGTTCGGGACGTTACATATCATTCCCGCCATGGATGAGCTTCGCCAGCGCTACCCGAACCTGCAAGTGGAAGTCCATTTATTCGATTATCGCGTTGATATGCTCGAAGAGGGCTTAGATCTGTGGATTACCAATAACGAACACTTGCCGGAAGGGTACATCGCCCAGCGTCTGGCCGACTGTCAGTTTGTGGTGGCCGCATCGCCAGATTATCTGGTTCAGCACGACACGCCACAAACACCGGATGAGCTCGCGCAGCATAATTGTTTGATTTATCGCTGTTGGGAGCGTGATTACACCAGTTGGGCGTTTTCCCGCGCTGGTGAGGAACTGTTTGTCAAAGTCTCCGGAAACTATTCGGTCGATTTGGCCGAGGCGGTACGTGACGCTGCGGTTGCCGGATGGGGCGTGGGGTATCTGGCCACGTATCTGCTGCGCGATGAGTTTCGCAGCGGTAAACTGATTCAGTTGTTACCGGACTGGCGCGCCAGTCAGTCGATGCCGTTTTACGCTGTATACCCAAGCCGTAAGCATATGCCGAAAAAAACCTCAGCCGTGATCGAGTTTATCCGGCAGAAGATCGGTTCCCCCTGCCATTGGGATCAGAATCTCGCTGCTTATATCCGCACACCTAAAGTGTGATTTCTAGCACGATTATTTCCTGTTTCAGAAACATCTTTTCCATATGGAAATAGTCAAAGTGACGCAAACGTTTATCCTCATGAAATTCAAGTGGTTATGTTGCGTGGTTGAATTTTAATCGCCATCGAGTTTGATAGTCGTTAACATCCTTCGGTTGCGTTAATCGTTTGCCTGCATACAATCCGCGCCTTCATGTTTCTTTTTTGGTTACCTTTTTATGAGTTCTCTCTTGGGTGTCGTGGCGATCTTCTTTATTGCCTGGTTACTTTCAACTGACAGAAAAAATATCCGTCTTAAAACCGTGTCGCTGGCGTTTCTGCTGCAAGTATTGTTTGCGCTGCTGGTGCTTTACATTCCGGCCGGTAAAGAGGCGTTGAATCGGGTGACGGAAGTGGTATCCGGTCTGATCAACTATGGTCAGGAAGGGATCACTTTCTTGTTTGGTGACCTGGCAACGGGCGGCTTTACCTTTGCCATTAATGTATTAGGTATCATAGTGTTCTTCTCCGCGCTGATATCTGGTCTCTATCATCTAGGCATTATGCCAAAGGTGATCAACCTGATTGGTGGTGGATTACAGAAGTTTCTCGGCACGGGCCGCGCTGAGTCGCTCTCGGCGACTGCGAATATCTTCGTCGGCATGATTGAAGCGCCGTTGGTCGTCAAACCGTATCTGAAGCACATGAGCGATTCGCAGTTTTTCGCCGTGATGACCTGTGGTCTGGCTTCTGTCGCCGGAGGAACGCTGGTGGGTTACGCGTCACTGGGCGTCGAGCTTAACTATCTGATTGCGGCAGCCTTTATGTCAGCACCAGCGGGATTGATGATGGCCAAACTGCTGATGCCGGAAAACGGTGAGGGAGCCGTTGACTCTGAAGCCGACAATGTCGAGATGCCGCGTGCAACTAACGTGGTTGAAGCGATGGCAGATGGCGCGATGTCTGGCCTGCGCATTGCCGTGGCCGTTGGCGCAACGCTGCTGGCGTTTGTCAGTGTGATTGCGCTGTTAAACGGTATGCTGGGTTGGGTTGGCGACCTGTTTGGCATTCAGTTGAGTTTTGAGCTGATCATGGGTTACCTGTTTGCCCCTGTCGCCTGGTTGCTGGGGATCCCGTGGAGCGAAGCGATTACGGCGGGTTCGTTGATCGGCAACAAGATCGTCGTGAATGAGTTTGTGGCGTTTATTCAACTGATTGAAAACCGTGATCTGCTTAGTGAGCACTCTCAGGCGATCGTGACGTTTGCCCTGTGTGGTTTTGCCAATATCTCCACCATGGCAATGCTGATTGGTGGCCTGGGTAGTTTGGTCCCAGAGAAGCGCGCGTTTATCTCCCAATACGGTTTCCGTGCCATTGCGGCCGGTGTACTGGCAAACCTGATGAGCGCGTCGTTGGCTGGCGTGATTTTGTCTCTGTAAACCGCAGTTCAATATCGCAGTAATAAAAAAGGGGTGACCGATGTCACCCCTTTGTTGTCTTTGTCACGATCACTTCTTGGTGTGGTATTGCTCACACGCCATCATGGTGTTTTCGATCAGCGTCGCGACCGTCATTGGGCCAACGCCACCAGGCACTGGCGTGATGAAGCTGGCTTTTTCACGTGCAACGTCGTACTCCACGTCGCCCACCAGTTTGCCAGACTCCAGACGGTTGATGCCCACATCGACCACAATCGCATCTTCTTTGATCCACGCACCTGGAATAAATGCCGGTTTACCGACTGCGACGACCAGAATGTCAGCCTGACGCACATGACCTTCCAGATCTTTAGTAAAGCGGTGACAGGTGGTGGTGGTGCAACCCGCCAACAGAAGTTCCAGTGTCATTGGACGGCCAACGATGTTAGACGCACCGACAATCACAGCGTGTTTGCCACGCAGAGGTATGTTGTATCGTTCCAGCAGGGTAACGATGCCCTTAGGCGTGCACGAACGCAATTTTGGAATACGCTGCGCCAGACGACCGACGTTGTAAGGGTGGAAACCGTCGACGTCTTTTTCCGGATGGATACGTTCAAGTACATGCGTGGTATCAATGCCGGCTGGCAGCGGGAGCTGGACCAGAATACCGTCAATCTCAGCGTCAGCATTGAGTACGTCAACCAGAGACAACAGTTCTTCTTCTGTCGTGGTGGCCGGTAAGTCAAAGGATTTAGACACAAAGCCTACTTCTTCACAGGCGCGGCGCTTGCTGCCGACATACACCTGAGAGGCCGGATCTTCGCCGACCAGAACAACAGCCAAGCCAGGTGCGCGCAGACCGGCATTGGTGCGAGCTTTAACTCGCGCCGCGACTTCCGAGCGTACCGTTTGAGAGATTAGAGTTCCGTCGATATTTTGAGCTGTCATGACTTTCCTTCAAAAATTGGTGGCCAATATTTTTGCGCGCATTGTCGCAGATATCTTAATGAACATCTATAGGCAAACGTTTGCTTTGTTCTGTTTTTCGTCACTTGATGGTGGCGTGTGGCTTTTTTAGGCACTTGAATCAGAAAGTTAGACAAAGCCATTGATTTAAGAACTGCAGCTCGTATAATCCTGTCCCTGTAACGCGCCCTTAGCTCAGTTGGATAGAGCACGTGCCTTCTAAGCATGTGGTCACAGGTTCGAATCCTGTAGGGCGTGCCATATTCTAAGGCCTCAGCTTATGCTGGGGCCTTTTTGCTTTCCTGTCCTCGATCGGCCATTAAGATTTTATAAAATCGGCTAGTTCAAGCCTCTGAAAACACAATCCTCGTTTTACCAGTATCAGGTCTTGAGACCTAAAGTGTTGCTTTTTGGTACCTTTTATTGGGAATGTTAAAAATTTGTTTCTAATGCTTTTGTTGCAGTTTTACTGTGAAACGGCTGATTCGTTCTCCGCGTCAGTGCTTACTGGCCGTTCGGTAAGCGGGATTAATTTACGACAAAAGAAGAAACATAATGGAACTGAAAAAACTGACCATCGCCGTGGTAGCGATGTTGGCTGGGACGCACGCTTGGGCTGCGTCAGCACCGACCCCACAACATAAACCACTGAACCTGGAACATCATCATGGCGTTGAAACCCATCAGGATGACCGTGCACCGACACGTCAGACAATGCAACCGCCTCAAAAAGCTCAATCCTTGCTGCGCAGCATGAGCGCTGAAGCGACGGTTGAATGCGATGTATCGGCGTTTGCCACTTCAGACACCAATCAACTTATCAGTGAAATTCGCACTCAGGGTTCGCAGTGTGTCAACGAACTGTTCGGTGCAGACAGTGCCACTCAAGTCAGCGCATTCGACTCGAACAATATGTATCAGGTGGCCAAGTACACCACACAACTGGCCAAAAATTACCCGGGTGGTGGCAGCAGCGAACTGGAAGCGCTGTTTCTCTATCTGCGGGCCGGGTTTTACGCTGAGTTCTATAACGATGGGGTGACGCTCGCCAGTTGGGTGACCACTGCGGTGAAAGAGTCGGTGGATGCGTTTGTTGCCAGTCCCCATTTTTACGATAGCAACGATGCGCATGGCAAAGTGTTGGGTGAAGTGATCATCACCATGGACAGCGCGGAGCTACAACATGAGTACCTGGATGTGGTGACACAGTGGCTGACGCGCTGGAACAGCGATTATGCTCAGCACTGGTATATGCGAAATGCCGTTAACGGCATATTCACCATTTTGTACCGTGGTCAGTGGAACAATCAGTTTGTGGCTCAGATTGGTAAACAAACGCAGTTGGTTGAGGCTTTGAGCCAGTTTGCCTTGAATCAGTCGATGGTGGGTAGTGACTCGGAGTTCATGTTGGCAAATGCAGGGAAAGAGCTGGGTCGTCTGACCATGTACAGCAACACCTCGATACAGCCTTTGGTGAAACAGAAACTGACCCAACTGTTTGATCAGTATCCGATGTATGGCAGTGGTGATGCGGTCTGGCTGGGGGCGGCGGACGTGGTATCTTACTATGCGGATTGCAGTGACTACGGGATTTGCGGTTTTGAAACGCAATTGAAAGCGCAGGTTTTAGCGCAGAGTTATACGTGTAGCCCGACGATCCGCATTTTGTCGCAAGATTTGACGGCGATTCAACAACAGGCCGCCTGTGACAAAATGGGCTTTGAAGAGGGGTATTTTCATACCACGCTTGAAACCGGCAACCAGCCGGTTGCCGACGATCACAATACCCAGCTACAAGTAAATATCTTTAACTCCAGCGAAGACTACGGTAAGTACGCCGGGCCGATTTTTGGCATAGACACCAACAACGGTGGTATGTACCTGGAAGGTGACCCGTCTCAGCCGGGGAATGTGCCGAACTTCATTGCGTATGAAGCCAGCTACGCCAATCCGGATCACTACATCTGGAACCTGGAACACGAATACGTCCATTATCTGGACGGGCGTTTTGATATGTACGGAGACTTTTCGGCACCGACGGAGAAAGTGGTATGGTGGAGCGAAGGGGTGGCTGAGTACGTGTCCAAAGAAAAGGACAACCAGGCTGCGCTGGATACCATCGAAGACGGTTCGGTGTACACCCTAAGTGAAATCTTTGACACCACCTACGATGGCTTTGATGTCGACCGTATCTACCGCTGGGGTTATCTGGCGGTGCGCTTCATGTTCGAACGTCATCCGGATGAGGTAAACCTGATGCTGGCGGAAACTCGGGCTGGTAACTGGAGCGGCTACAAAACCATCATTGACCAGTGGGCTGTGCAGTATCAGGGCGAGTTTGAGCAATGGACCACTCAATTGGTTAACGGCTCGTCACTGCCTGGCTGTGACGGTCAGCCAACGGTTTCCGGCGGGCGTGTTACCGTCGGCGAACCTGTGTGTCTTGCCAGTCAGGACGTGATTTGGCTCAGCATCGAAGCCGTCAATGCCGGACAGTCGATTGCCATCACGACTGGGCAGGGCAGTGGTGACCTTAAGCTGGAATACAGCAATCAGGGCTGGCCGGACGGCAGCAATGTGGACGCGTCGTCGGATAACAGTGGTAACCAGGAGTGTATTGTCGTCAATAGTCAGAGCAACTATTGGGGTTACCTCAAAATCTCCGGTGCGTTCAGCGGCGCGGCGTTGGCTGTTGATTTCGATGCGACGTCCTGTCGTTAATCTGGTAACTGCAAAAACCCGGCATAGGCCGGGTTTTTTTATACTCAGGGTTACTGCAACCCGGGCCAGGTCGAACTGTTGATCGGTTTAGGATAACCGGCATCCACCTGGTCGGCCGAGATGCTGTATCTTAGGTACTGATTCCCTTCCACGAAAAAATACGCTCGAGCGTCGTTCCATTTCAGCGCCGCGGTAATTTTTCCAGCGTATGCCCCCAGCCCCGGCCATGTCGAGTCATTGACTGGCTTTGGATAGCCGCTGTCGACACGGTTTTCACTGAGGTTATAACGTAGATACGTGCCGTCGCGGAGGAAGAAATACACCCGCTCTCCCTGCCATTTTAGCGCCGCCTGGATGCGGTCTGCGTAAGGTGCCAGCCCTGGCCAGTCATTGTCACTTACGGCTTTTGGGTAGCCGTCCCGAACTCGATCCGCCTGCACATCGTAGCTGAGGTAACGGCCATCGCTGAGGAAGTAATACACCGTGTTGGCATCTTTGTAGAACGCGGCATCGATCAGCTGTTTGTAATCGGCAAGCCCGGGCCAGTTGTAATCAGTCACTGGAGTCGGGTAGCCACTGTCGGTTTTATCCAAGACGGTATCGTAGCGCCAGTAGCGGCCGCTTTGACCAAAGAAGTAGCTCTTGGCATTGTGCCACTGGTGAGCGGCGGTCAGATCGAGCTGAGAGATCTGATAGCTGACCGACACGTCGTTTTGCATAAAACGGTAGTGATTGATTCCCTGGGGAGCGGCTGGATCCTGCCATTGGGTTTCGCCATTATTCAGAGTGTCGACCAGAGTGTTGTTACGGTACACCTCAACTTCGGCCGAGCTGCCATTGACCCAACTGAACGCACCGTTGTAGTACATCAGTTTGCGAACGCCAGGTTCACCGACCATCGGGGTACTGGCGAAATCGGTTTGAGTACCGGTATCCGCGGCCAAAAAGCGCACAATGGTCGGAGTAATGGCCGTTTGCGCGGCGTATCCGTACAAGCCACCAAAATCGGTGTTAACCGGATTCTGGGTCACTTGACTGAACTCGGTGTTCAACGACTGATTGGTGGCAATAAAAATGGTTTTTTCCTGACTGGTCTGATTGCCGTGGCCGCATCCGGTCACCGGCGTGCGACCATGGTCGGTGGTGACCAGAACCAGCCAGTCTTCACCTTGCTGTTCACGCTGCTCGACGGCGTCCAGTAATTGGCCCAGACGCTGGTCGGCCGCTTTAATGGAGGCATTGTACGCGGATCCAAAACACTGACTGTGGCCGACTTCATCCGGTTCATCCAAATGCAAAAAGATGAAATCCGGATCCTGACTGCTTAGTGTGGTCAGCGTCTGTTGTAAATTGCTGTCATCGGTGCCGCCTGAGGTATAACGGGTCATTAGCTCCAGATCGTTACTGAAAAACTGTGTGTGGATCGGTGCCCAGGTACTGAAACTGGAGATATCCGCCTGAGGGTTGGCTTCCGCAATGTAGCGATAAACGCTTTTCACATCACTGTTGGCAAGCCCGGAGTCATTGTTGGTCACCTGATGTCGGTCAACCCACATGCCTGTCAGAATCGTGGCCCAGCCGGGGCCGCTTTTGGTCAGTTGCTCGGTGGATGTACCGGCGATCCCGCCCGTATAAGCTTTGGTGATATTGAGACGGTCAAAGGCCGGGGTATCGACGCCAGCGAGTTTTTCGTATTGCAGCCCGTCGATGCCGATCAAAAGTACTTTATTGTCGGCCGCATGCAGCGATAGAGATAAGCCAGCTAAAGCCAGGCCAAGTAACGTTGTTTTCATTTTTCCTCCATGATGAGTGTGTAATTAACTATTTGGTCTAGTCCAGTATTACTTTAGGTGAGCTATATGAATGTCGCTTGAATGATCAAAGACATATTTGTGTTGAATTGATGACATCGATTATTGGTGCGTCATTGCCCCAACAAATGACCAGCGAGCCATTGCCAACAAAAAAAGCCAGCAGAGCGCTGGCAAAAGGAGGATGAAACAGGGAATGTACAGTATGTTAAACGATGGTCTGGGTCGCGCTGAGCAGCCACTGTTTTTCGTCGGTATCCAGATGGGGTGCTAAGGTCTCGTAAACTCGACGGTGATAGTGATTCAGCCAGCTCAATTCGTGTGCATCAAGTAGGCTGGTATCCAGCGGTGCGGTGGCGATTGGCGCGAGTGTGATGGTGTCAAAGCCATAAAAGGTGCCGAACGCATTGCGTTCCACCTCGATGACTTTCATGATGTTTTCGATGCGCACGCCGTATTCGCCTTCACGGTAAACACCGGGCTCGTTAGTGATCACCATACCAGGTTTGAGCGCCACTTCTTTCAGGTTCTGTGAGAAGTTTTGCGGTCCCTCATGGACGTTGAGACACACACCGACTCCGTGGCCGGTACCACATTTATAATCGATACCGTGTTGCCACAGGACGCCGCGTGCCAGCACATCCAGATTGGCGCCGGTCGATCCCTGAAGAAAGCGGGCCTGAGTCAGACGGATCACGGCTTTTAACACCAGGGTATAATCGCGGCGTTGTTGCTCAGTCGGCTGGCCAAAGTGAAATGTGCGTGTGATGTCGGTGGTACCGTTGAGGTATTGACCGCCGGAGTCGACCAGAAAAAATTGGCTTTCATCAACGATCACGTTGCTTTGCGCATCGGCGGCGTAGTGCATTTTGGCCCCATGGGCGGCGAATCCCGCGATGGTGCGAAAGCTTTCGCCGATGTAATTCGGATTCTGCTGACGCCAGGCGCGCAGCTGTGCTTCCGCAGACAACTCAGTTACTTGGCCACCGGGCACTTGTTGTTCCAGCCTGTGCATGAACCGCACCACGGCGACACCGTCCATCACCAGGGCTTTTTCCATATTGGCCATCTCAACCGGGTTCTTCTGAGCTTTCATGTCGGTGATGGGGCAAGGCTCGCCATGTACATCAATTTCTTTGGGGATTCGGCTGATCAACAAGCTGTCCGTGCTGGCAGGGTTGAGAGTCAGGCGGGAGCCTTGGCCGAGTGTGGCAAGCGTTTCACTGACTGCGCTGTATGGCTGCGCCGTCACGGACTGCTGCAACAGCGTAGCGGCGACATCGGCAGGCAGCTTGTCTGGTTCGATAAACAATTGGCATGTTTCTGTGGTGATCAGAAGGTAGGATTCTGACTGTGGGCAATACAGAGTGTCGCCACCACGGATATTTAAGGTCCACATCACGTCATCCAGCGTCGAAACCAGCAACGCATCGCTCTTTCGCTGCGTTATCCAACTGCGGATTGCGGTCAGTTTGTCCGTGGTCTCAACCCCGGCGTATTCCAGATCATAGTTAAACACTCGGGTCTCTGGACGCGATGGCCTATCTGTCCAAATCGGGTCAATGAGATCATGATCGAGCACCAATTCTATGCCTTTGTCAGCAAACGCCAGGGTTAACTGCTGATAGACATTCACATTGATTGTCCGCCCGTCCACGCCGACTCTTGCGCCGGGTGGTAGTGTATCGGTCAGCCATTCGGCAATGGTTGGGGTTTCCGCTTGTCTGGCTTTAAACAGGTTTAAGCCTGATCCAGTCAGTTGTTCTTCTGCCTGAATATAGTAGCGGCCATCGGTCCAGACACCACCGCCGTCTGCGGTGATCACGGCATCGCCAGCCGAGCCGGTAAAGCCGGAGATCCAGCTGCGAGCCAGCCAGTGATCGGCCGAGTATTCGCTGTTATGTGGATCGTTGTTGGTGACAATGTAGGCGGCCAGCGAGTGCTGACTCATGGCCTGGCGCAAAGCCGCCAGACGCTGACAGATCGAATTCATACTTACACAGTTCCTAATCGATTATGGGTACAGAAAAGATGGTGTTCATCGTTGCCACTCGGAGTTGGCGGCTGTTGGGCACAGAGTTCGCTGGCCTGAGGACAGCGGGTGCGAAATACGCAGCCACTCGGTGGATTGAGGGGAGAGGGTAAATCGCCGGGCAGAAGCTGCACGTCACGCTGGCGTGCCAGTGTGGGATTGGCTATTGGCACGGCAGACAGCAACGCTTGAGTGTAGGGATGCTGAGCCTGGTCAAATACCTTGTCGTACCGGCCCATTTCCATGGGTTTACCGAGATACATCACCATCACCCGATCACTGATGTGGCGCACGATGCTGAGGTCGTGTGCAATCATCACTAAGGTCAGCCCCATTTCCTGCTTGAGGTCATCAAGCAGATTGATCACCTGGGCCTGAATGGAGACATCCAGTGCGCTGACTGGTTCGTCGCATACCACCAGATCCGGATTGAGGATCAAAGCTCGGGCAATGCCCACCCGCTGGCACTGACCGCCGGAAAACTCATGCGGATAGCGGTTACGCTGGCTGGGCAAAAGGCCCACTTTGTCCATCATCGCCATGACACGTTGCTCGACGTGAGGGCGTTTGAGCTGTGGCTCATGGGTCAGCAGAGGCTCAGCAATGCATTCGGCGATGGTCAGACGCGGGTTGAGTGAGGCTGAGGGATCCTGAAATATCATCTGAAACTCACGTCGACGATGTGCCAGTGTGCGTTTATTAAAAGCGCGCATGTCGTCACCTTTCCAGTTGAGCGCACCGCTGGTGGGTTCAACCAGACGCAGCAGTGCACGTGCCAGTGTTGATTTACCACAGCCGGACTCGCCAACGATCCCCAGCGTTTCCCCGCGGTAGACATCAAGATCGATACCGTTGACGGCCTGAACAATTTTACGCCGGCTGGGAAGAAAGTGCTTACCCACCTGAAAGTGCACTTTCAGTTCGCGAGCGGAGAGTAAAATATCGTGTTGTTCCATGACGTGTTCCTTATGCCGAGCGAACCAAAGGGGTGACGTTGTGTTGTCCCATCACGTGACAGGCAATGGCCTGACTCGGACTCAGTGGCAGAAATGCCGGTGTAACTGCACTGCAATCCGGTCGGTAGTGGCTGCAACGTTCTTTGAACGGGCAACCTTTGCTGTTGATCAGCGCACTGGGCGGATTACCCGGTATCGTCGGCAATCGCTGCATGTCTTCACTGATTGAGGGAATCGCTTTCAGCAACCCTTGGGTATACGGATGAGCGGGTTGGCGGAACAGGGTGTCGGTGTCCGCCTCTTCCATTTTCCGGCCGCCATACATCACCAGTACCCGATCGCACATTTCCGCGACCACGCCCATATCATGGGTGATCAGCAAAATGGCGGTGTTGAATTCGTGTTGCAGATCGCGCAGCAGAGCCAGAATTTGAGCTTGTACCGTAACGTCCAGCGCTGTCGTGGGTTCGTCTGCAATCAGCAATTCCGGGCGACACAGCAATGCCATGGCGATCATCACCCGTTGACGCATCCCGCCGGAAAGCTCGTGAGGATATTGAGTCAATCGCGTTTCAGGGGACGGAATGCGCACGGCATCCAGCATGCGGATGGACTCGCGGCGAGCTTCGGCTTTGCTCATCCCTTTGTGTACCATCAGCACTTCACACAACTGCTTGCCGATTTTCATAAACGGATTGAGCGAGGTCATCGGATCCTGAAAGATCATGCCGATTTTCTCCGCCCTCACGCGATTGAGCTGGCGTTTGGACATGGTGAGCAGGTTTTCACCATGAAAGTTGGCCTCACCGTTGACCAGACCGTTCTCGGCGGTCAGGCCCATCAGGGCAAACACCGACTGACTTTTCCCCGAGCCCGATTCTCCGACGATCCCCAGCGTCTCACCCGCGGCAATCTGATACGAGAGGTCACTGACTGCCTGAACCTGACCGTCTGGGGTGACAAAGCGTACGTTCATATTCTGAATCGATAAAATGGTCATATCGGCTCCTTAGCGATCTTTCGGGTCGAGGGCATCTCGCAGGCCATCGCCGATGAAGTTAAAGCAAAACAGAGTGGCCACCAGAAACAACGAAGGGAACAGCAGCAACCACAGGGCGACATCGATCGTTTTGGCGCCTTCGGCGATCAGGATGCCCCAACTGGTGTCTGGTGGTTGGACGCCGAGTCCGAGAAAGCTGAGAAAAGATTCGAACATAATGAATCCCGGCACCATGAGTGAGGAATACACCATGACGATGCCAAGGACATTGGGCAGAATGTGTCGGCGGACGATGGTGAATTTAGACACGCCAATTGAATGTGCGGCTTCGATGAATTCGCGCTTCTTGATACTGAAGGTGACCCCACGTACCACCCGGGCAATACCAAGCCAGGAGACCATGCCGATGACCACGAAAATCAGATAAATATTGTTGCCGAACAGGGTTACAAACAGGATCACCATGAACATGAATGGCACCGAATCCAGCACTTCAATGATGCGCATCATGGCACTGTCGACCATACCGCCTACGTAGCCGGAAATACTGCCCCAGATGGTGCCGATCACCACCGCGACCAGCGCCCCCATAAAGCCGACCATGATGGACAAACGACCGCCTTTCATGGTGCGAGCAAACAAATCCTGACCAAGATCATCGGTACCGAAGTAGTGTCCGCTCTCAAGAGATGGCTTGCCCAGCTCATAAGGTTCAGCAACTACGTTCCAGTCTATCTCATCATGGTTGTAGGGAGAGAGGCTGGGGCCAAAGGTAATGCACAAAATAATAAGCAGCAGTACGTAGACCGACGCCATGGCCGCGCGATTTTTACGAAAGCGGGCCCAGGCGTCTTGCCACAGGCTGCGGCCTTCGACGGCCTTCACTTGAGCTGCCATGCGTTCAGACAGCAAGGTACTATCGAGTTTTTTTGTCGTCAGCATCCTGCCTCCTAAATGCGGATACGCGGGTCGATCACGGTGTAGAGTAAATCGACGATCAGGTTGAAGAAGATGGTGAGCGAGGCGACGATCAGCGTAATGCCCATTACCAGGCCGTAGTCGCGATTGAGCGCTCCGGATACGAAGTGCTGCCCCATGCCGCCAGTGCCAAAAAAGATGTCGATGATCACCGACCCGGTCACAACGGCGACAAAAGCCGGGCCGAGCATGGCAACCACTGGGATCAGAGAAGGGCGCAGTGCGTGGTGGAACAGAATGTAACGGGTAGACAGGCCCTTGGCTTTGGCGGTACGGATATAAGGCTGATTGAGGGTTTCTATCATGGCTCCGCGCATCACTCGGGCGATACTGGCAATAGATCCTATCGCCAGGCTTAACACCGGCAGGATCAAAAACGCCAACTTGCCGCCTTCCCAGCCACCGGCCGGCAGCAGGTTGAGCTGGACAGAAAAAATGGTCACCAGAACTGGCGCCAGCACAAACGCAGGGATCACCACTCCGGTCATCGATAGCGACATCAGCAAATAGTCCAAGCGACTGTTGCGTTTGAGTGCCGCGACCGTGCCAAGCAACATGCCGCAAGGCACTGAAATGCAAAACGACAGCACACCCAGTATGGCCGAGACTGGCCAGGACTGTGCGACCAACTGAGTAACGCTAAAATCCTGATAAACAAAGCTGGGGCCGAGATCGCCACGAACGAAGTTGCCAATGTAGATAAAGAACTGAACCAGAAATGGTTCATCCAGGTGGAATTTGGCTTCGATATTAGCGCGCACCACTTCTGGCATCGGACGCTCCATATCAAACGGACCGCCGGGTGCGATGTGCATCAGCCAAAAGGAAACCAGCGCGATGAACAGCAGCGTCGGAACCGCGATGAGCAGACGACGCAGAATGTAGAGCAACATAATGATTCTCCGAGTAACCGCAAAAAAGGGAGCCGGGTGCGTTCATGCCGAACCGCAGACTCCCGGCCCCAAATACGGCCCGGTTAATGGGCCTTCACGTACACGTTTTTGCGGTAGTAAGAGGATTCTGGGTTGGTGCGCTCGTAGCCCCCAATGTAGGGTTGGCGCAGATACTGATCGTTACCCGGACGGTAGACCGGAATGATCGCCATATCGTCCAGCAGTAAGGCTTCGGCTTGCAGGTACTCTTGGGACGGATCATCGAGCACTTTCGAGTCGGCCATGAGCTGGTCATATTTCGGGTTGTTATAGCGCGAGTCGTTGTACTCACCCGTGGAGACAAACAGATCTAACCAGGTCGATGCTTCGTTGTAGTCTGCGGTCCAGCCACCGCGGCTGATGTTGCCCGGGTCTTTCAGGGCGTAAAATACTTTCGGCTCCAGCTGTTTGATCTCCACCTGAGCGCCGAGCACGCTTTTCCACATGCCTACCATAGCCGTTGCCACTTTCACATCGGTGGAAAAGGTCGGTAAGGTGAACGTCAGCTTCAGCGGTTTGTCTTTGCCGTAGCCTGCTTCGGCCAGCAGCGCTTTGGCTTTGTCGTTACGCTGTTTCTGATTCCAGTTGGCAAACTCAGGTGTCTGGGAAGTAAATCCATCGGTTTGCGGAGGCACCAGGGTATACATAGGAATGCCACCGTTTTTCAAAATGGCTTTGGTGAGAATGTTGCGATCAATGGCGTAAGACAGCGCTTTGCGAACCCTTACATCCTGAGTCGGGCCTTTTTGAGTGTTGAGATAATAGAACCTGGAGCCAAGTGACGCGCTGGTGTTGGCGACTTGCTGCGGGTATTCCTTCAGCAGCTTTTTCTTTTGCGCCGCTGGAATGGATAAGGCTTCGTCGATGTCTCCGGCCAGGTAACGATTGAGTGAAACATTGGCGTCACCGATAGGCAACCAGGTGATCTTTTCCAACACGACGTTCTCGTGATCCCAGTAGTGCGGGTTTTTCACCATTACCAATTTCTCGTTCACTTTCCATTCGGAAAGCGTAAAAGCGCCGTTGGTCACTATGTATTGTGGCTGGGTCCACTCGCTCGCGTACTTTTCCACGGTTGCCTGATGTACGGGCGCCAACACCGGATGGCTGAGCAATTTGATGAAAAACGGCACCGATTGCTCGAGCGTGACTTCAAAAGTGTGTGCATCGATCGCCCGTACGCCCAGCGTCTGCGGGCTGGCTTCGCCTTTCATGATTTTGTCCGAGTTTTTGATTTTGGGAATGGCGGCAAACCAGGCGTAAGGCGAGGCAGTTTGCGGATCCAGCAGGCGTTGCCAACTGTAGACAAAATCCTGCGCGGTCACCGGATCGCCATTGGACCAGTGGGCGTTACGCAGGGAGAACGTGTACACGGTGTTGTCGTCATTTACGGTCCAGCTGCTGGCTATTCCGGGAATGGTTGTCCCGGTTTTGTCCTGAATGGTGAGTCCTTCAAACAGGTCTCGACCGAGGTTAAACGCTGGCTCCGCAGCCTGTTTGGCTGGGTCGATCGACGTGACTTCCGCGCCGTTATTGAGGGTGATTTCCTGTGTTGTTGCGAGTTGCGTTCCTGCAGGGTAAGGCTTGGCGATAGCCCCGGCTGAAAAAGCACCGGCAATCGCGGCACTCAGCATCAGTAGTTTGCTTATCTTCATGACTTCCTCGTTGTGTTTTTGTCGTTATGCAACAAGGAAAATGTATATTGTATAAAATTTATTCTCAATTTGTATTTAACATATTAGTAACAAAGGTTCGGATCCAGAGCTTTCCGGGCTCAGAAAATGAGACCAGAGAAATTTCAGCCACACGGGTTCGCGCTTTGCCTCGTTCAGGCTTGATCCGAGTGGAAGAGGAATAGATTAATAAATTCAGATGGTTACTTAGGAAAAGACTCAGAGACGTGTTTGAGCAGAGCACCATCGATATTGGGCAGGCCATCAGAGAACAGGATCTGTTTTCCGGGCGTACAGCGCATCATAATGTTGGTTTCTTCGCCTTCGTCATTGGAGCAGTTGATCGCATTCAGCTCAATCAGTTTTACGTAGAGATCGTCTTCAAGCTGAGCCCGTTGGGTTGGGGTCAGGCGAATTCGTCCAACGCACACGCCGGGGTTAACTTGGTGAGAAAGGGATTCTTTCTGGAAACGGTGGCGAAATAGGGTGTCGATGTCGGATCCTTCCTTGAGCAGAAAGCGTCGTCCGGAACGATAGAACAGCCCATCGCCAAAGTCCTCAATGTAGCCGAGAATTTCGGCAATACGCAGGTAAAATCGCAAACTGGTATCGGACAGATTGTATTCTTCGGCGATTGCTTCCGGTGCCAGATTGCGCGAGGTGACCATATAGATGAAGTCCATCAGATACGGGTGTTCAAGAAACAGCTTGCCTTGCTCCTCGGTCACAAACTGTTCGTTCTCGTGCTGGATCTGATTGGCCAGTTTGGTCAACTCAATCAGGTTGGTATTGAGGTAATTGACGTACATCAGAATCTTATCAAGCCCCAGGGATGGGCTATGCAGATGACGCTTGATACTTGAAAGAGGAATGCCGGTTTTTTCCGATAAGGAGCTGTAACACAGCCCCTCGTCTTTGATTTTTTTTCTGATCGCTGCAAGCAAAAATTTCGGTCCGATGTGCATCCGTTCTCTCCGAGCCGTGGTTTAACTGAGGTGGTGTTATTGCCTTTCCAGTAGTAAGTCGCGGATGGCGCTGCCAGCTTCGAGTATGTGTTTTTTCAGCAGATACTTAGCGCCCTCGATGTCGCGGTTCTGGCACATCTCAAACAGCGCCAGATGTTCGTTTTCGGCTTTCTCAATGCCTGTGGTGAACAGCAGTTGCAGACGAATATAACGGTCACATTTGGTGTTGAGGTTATATATCACGTCCATGGTTTCGGGCATGTTGGCAGGCGCGTAGAGGGCTTTGTGGAACTCATAGTTATAGTTGCTCCATTCTTCCACTTCGTCGCCGCTGTTAACAATACTTTCAAAGCGCTCACGTACCTGGCGGGCACGCTCCAAATCCGCGTTGGTCATGTTTTGAATGGCGCGCTCAAGGATGTGGCATTCAACCACGGCGCGCAGCTCAAACAGCTCGTCAATTTTATCGGGCGACAGCTCGGTAACGGTGGCCCCTTTGTGCGGCTCAAAGCTGACCAGCCCCTGAGCTTCGAGTTGTACCAAGGCTTCACGAACAGGGATCCGGCTGACGTTAAACTCTTTGGCCAGTGCGTCCTGACGCAGCGGCTGGCCGGTTTTCAGTTCACCCTTGAGGATCTGAGCGCGAATTGCTTCCTCGACCAATTGGGTCCGCGTTTTAAAAACGGGTTTCTGTGACATCCTCGTCTCCAGCATTCTGAAATATTTTATCCAATATACACTAGTGTAGTGATTTTGAATCCTGAGCCGACTATATGTCCCGGTTTTTGAGAGCTGAGCGCAACAAAAAGGCACCGGTTGGTGGCTTTTTAACCGTGCCAAGAGTAATCTCCTCAGTGAGCTTTACACGTTATTTCCATGTCGATACTACAAAAAGGTGCGCATATGGGCTTTATTCTGCACACCATGGAGCCGGCGATGAAGGAAGATTGGCAGGGGGCAGGCGGAACAATTCACCCGGTGTCGGTAACGTCAAATCCTTTTTGATTGATATTCCGAACGGATAAGAAAAAGGCCCTGCTGTCCGGTTGGGAGCGACAGGGCACGAGTTAAACAGTTAACCTAAGCGACCGAAAGCCTCTGCAACCATATCGATCAACCGTGTATGAATCTCGCTTCGTGAACCTTGGTCGCCATCTTTACAAATAGGTTCATCGATGCCTTCTTCCTTAGCGATTTCCGAAGCATTCGGCTTACACAATCCAAACATCGAAAAATGGCTGGCATTCTCTATTATTTTGTAGGTACTGTCGGGGATAACGGCCGCGACCTTTGACGCCTGTGCCGTTTTAGGAATGTCTTCCTTTTTGCCAAGATTTACCAGCATGACCGGAATGGTAATTTCTGAAAATGTATTTACTGCAAAAATGTCAGAGGGCACAGGATCAATCGCCATGGCGAATTTAATTCGATTATCTTGGTTATCTCGGCTGGCCGACTCCGGATTTATCTTACGCAAGTCAACACCACTCAAGCGCACCCAGTCACACAGTGATGCATTGAGATCCATCGTGTCACAATAGCTCATCAACAACTCGGGGGCGATTCGAGCACCTGCAATCGATAACGCAGTACCACCGCCCATCGACATACCTAAAACGCCTATTTTGTCGAAGTTAATATGCGCTCTGAACGCTGTATTTTTCTCAATAGCGTTAAGCGTCTCCGAAAGGTCAGATGCTCTCAGCCATAACTTCATTGTTTCTAATGCCGAGCGGTCAGGGCCTGTATTGCCAGGGTGAGTCGGAGCCACTACGATAAACCCTTTTTCAGCAAGCGGTGTTGCAAGCCAACTCATGGCCTCAGCCCGCCCTCCTAAGCCAGCGCCATGGGAAAGAAGAATAAGAGGGAACCGGCTGTTTGCGATAGGCGCATCCCGCATCGCTGGCGTGCCTTCAAAAAAGATGTTTTCACCGAGGATTACCTTCTTACCTCCCGGTAATGCAGGATACCAAACCGTGACTTGAAGATTCGCTGCTCGTTCTTGAGAAGCAATCTGAAGTTGTTGCACACCGATGTCATACGCAAAAGCATTTGTTTGTAGCAGAATGAGCATCAATACAGTATTCAAAAATTTCATTACTAGAGGATTCCTTTTATGTTCTCACTTCTTGCGTAACGCCCGGTTAATAAAAGGGGGAGCAACGCTACCACCTGACTAAAAATAGCACCTTAAACCCATTTCCTAACATAGAGAGAAAAGTCTCAGTGTTGATAGTCCCCCTTGAACACGTTGATATGCTTATTTTCTCCTGACAGATTTTGACACTATTGCATTACATACTTATATCAACGTTTATAAACCGTTGAGTACATTATGTTTAAAATTGATTCCTTTGTTCTATATGTCACTGATGTAAGTAAAAGCAAACACTTCTATGCCAGTATTTTTGAGTGTGAGCCAAATGTCCTTTCGCCTACATTTGTTGCTTTGGACTTCGCTGATAATGTAACGATAACCTTGAAACAACGAGACGCCTTAACACCAAAAAGTACTATAACAGGCGGTGGTACTGAACTTTCAATGCCAGTGACTGATAAAAGCACACTGGATGAACTGTATCAGTCATGGATAGAGAAAGGCGTTGAATTTGTGCAACACCCAGAAAGTTCCATTTTCGGTGTCAATTTCGTAGCCGTTGACCCAGATGGCCACAGAATCAGGGTATTTGCCGGATAACTTTACGAAAGCCACTACCAATCCTGATAGTGGCTTTCTGTAAAACATAACGCCGTGTTAAGAGGTGAGCAACGCTAATCAACAAGCCTAATCCATTGTGCTGTCAACACTAAAGCCGATTCGAACCCAAAATACCAAGCGTTGCGAATCGGCCTTAAACGCTTTGTTATGCAGCGATTCAAAGTAAACGCTTATTCCCAAGAAATTACGCTGTCATAGACCTGACAATTAACCACTGAACTGCCTGAATCTACTATGAATAGTTGTTGAACTTCAGATACCGGGTAGATTAAATACGCCGAACATTCAGCACTTTGACCATTACCTACGACAACTTTAGTCCCTGCTTTCAATGTGCATTTCGAAAGCTTATCCAACGGTGACCATTGATAGCAAATCTCATAGTTTTTCCTATACTCCGCTGTCTTCCCTGAGGGAAGTTCAAGTGCCCACCATTGACCGAATTGACTGTTAGGGTTTGTACTATTCCATGCTCGATAGATAGTCACATCTTGCGTATTTTGATATACAGCACCTTGGCACAATTTGCCTTGTAACGGCTCTCCGAGTGATTGAGCAAGCAGCGATGGGTCTGGGATTGGTTTAAATTTGTTACTTAGTTCACCACTGATACCCGTAGTACCTATACACGATTCTCCCACTGACGTTTCTGTAACTGCTGATTTGTTCGTACAGCCTTGAATCACAGCTATCAGCGCGAAACCTAAAATCCTTTTCATATTCAACTCCTGGAAATCAATACTTATCGTTTAGCTGCATAACACCGTAATCGCTAAATCCAACGCATACTAAAAATGCCACGCGTGCCACATCCCTCTTAAACGCCTTGTTAGCCCTCTCCCTCGTGACACACCATTTCGATGTTGTGTCCGTCTGGGCCAATAACGAACGCCGCATAATATGTACCACTATAGTTTGGGCTCAAACCTGGTGCCCCATTGTCTTAGGCTCCGAATTCCAGTGCGACACGATGAAAGCTATCAACCTGCTCCCGATTTTCAGCAACAAATGCCAAATGTAGATGAGATGGGGTTTCGACCGGTTGGAGACGGATACACAGTGATGTTTTACCATCAGCGCTAAGTTCAATACCGAGTTCTCCTTCAGACACGACCTCTATGCCAATTGGCGCTAGAACCTTAAGAAAGAACGCCTTGCTTTTTTCATAATCGCGAACGCCAAATACGACGTGATCAAACATATTTTCTCCTTAATTAATATCTATTGGTGTCGGGCTAACACTCACTAGTCGGCTAAACTCCGTCTTTAATCATCCTATAATGTAGTGTTCTTTAACGAGGATTAATTGATGATCAAGAGGCTACTGAAAACAATAGGATATTAGCTTGAAAAATACCGAATAATTTTCATTGTTATAATTTCTTGGCTCCTTAGGTTCAGCTTTTGTATTACAAATTAAACCGTAATTGGGTCAGTTTCTTCACACAATCACAAGAAAGCACATGGAGCGTTTTATTCTCGCGCTGACTTGTTTTTATTGTTGTGCGCCGGCCACCACATTCAGAGCGGGTGGGTTTAAACATTTTCATAAGTCGCCCTTGTTGGGCATTTCTTCAACATTATAAGTTTTAAAGCGAAATCGTTTGAAATGCTTAAAAGGCAAACAATGAAAAGCCCGCAATGTATGCGGGCTTAGTGATGTGTGGTGAATTACACCCAACTAGTGCCTGTTTGTTTGGCTTAATCGAAGTGGCCGTCAACCTGACGAACGAGCGCCAGCGGATTGTCACTTTGCAGTGCCTCAGGCAGCAGTGCGTCCGGCAGCGATTGATAAGCGACCGGTCGCAACCAGCGATGGATGGCTTCGGCGCCCACGGATGTCGAGGCCGATTGCGTCGAGGCCGGGTAGGGGCCGCCGTGAACCATGGCGTAACCGACTTCGACACCAGTTGGCCAACCGTTGAAGACGATGCGTCCGGCCAGCTCTTCCAGCCTGGACAGCAATTGTGCCGCCAACGGAAAATCGGCTTCAGCAGCGTGCAGTGTCGCGGTCAGCGATCCGGTCAGTGATTGAGCCAGCGTCAGCATTTCCTTGGTAGAATCACAGACGACAATCATCGACTGCGGGCCGAAGATCTCCTCTTCCCATTGCGGGTTTTGCTGCCATTGTTGGGCGGAGGTGACAAACAGCATAGGCGCAATATCAGTGGCGGCTTCCGGTGTGGTGCATACGCTCAGACTGGGATCGGCTGCGCGCTGGGTCGTGTATTGGCGGTAGCTGTCAGCAATCCCTTGGGTGAGAAGGGTGACACTGGGTTGCCGACGGATCAGGGTTTGCGCGGTTTCAATAAAGGCCTGTGACTGCGGGCTGTTGAGGACAAAAACCACGCCGGGCTTGGTGCAGAACTGACCACAGCCGAGTGTCATCGACTGGACGAACTGCTGCGCCAGCTCCGGGTTGGACTCAAGCGCTGCTGGCAGAAGAAACGTTGGATTAATCGCCCCCAGTTCACCATAGAAAGGAATCGGCTCCGGGCGTTGCTGAGCGAGGTTGAACAGCGCGCGGCCACCCGCGACAGAGCCGGTAAACCCGACCGCTTTAATGGCCGGATGGCTGACCAGAGACTGGCCCAGTTCACGCTCCACACCTTGTAGCAGAGTGAAAATCTCGTGGGGGAGGTTTTTTTCTTCCAGTGCCCGGTGGATACATTCCGCGACCATCGCGCTGGTCCCGGGATGTGCCGTGTGTCCTTTGACAATCACCGGGCATCCGGCTGCCAGCGCCGACGCGGTATCACCACCAGCGGTGGAAAAGGCCAGCGGGAAGTTGGAAGCACCGAATACCGCAACCGGACCGAGCGCAACCT
Organism: Vibrio proteolyticus NBRC 13287; assembly: GCF_000467125.1. Lineage (GTDB taxonomy): Bacteria > Pseudomonadota > Gammaproteobacteria > Enterobacterales > Vibrionaceae > Vibrio > Vibrio proteolyticus. The sequence goes on from NZ_BATJ01000002.1 coordinate 264,982, forward strand.
GTTGTCGGCGGATATCGGGCTTGGGCTGTGGTTGGCGTTGGCTATCCGGCGTATCCATGATGACCTGATGCCAGTGGCCTGCGATCACGACCTCTGCAAATAAGTGGAGTTGGTGAGTTGTCCGCGCGAGCTCGCCGTTCAGGCGTGCATGCGGCAGGGCGGTTTCCAAATGGGCCCGCTCAACAATCGCGTCTTGCTGTAATTCAAGTTGGGCAGCGATACAGCGCAATAGCTCAGCACGGCTATGATCACTGGTCTGGCGGAAAAAACGGGCGACACCGGCCGCCGCCTTCGCCGCCTGATCAACATCGCTCTTACCGTGCACCGGAAAATCGCCGGGCAGGAGTGTGCCGTCAAATGCATTGACGGCCTGAAAATGGGTCTTAGTGGTCATGGTCAATCCTTGTTATTTCACTTCAAAGCCATAGGCGTATGGGTCATCGTCGTCGACCCAGATGGTGTTGTGTCCGTAGACCTGTGCCCAGCCTTCGATGCTTGGCAGAATGGCCGGTTGATCGCCGACTTGCGTGGTGCCTTCGATGCGGCCATGGAACAGGCTGCCGATAATGCTCTCGTGAATGAAATTGTCTCCCTCAGCCAGTCGCCCTTTGGCATGCCATTGCGCCATGCGAGCACTGGTGCCCGTACCGCACGGTGAACGGTCGAGGGCTTTGTCGCCGTAGAACACCGCGTTGCGCGCGGTGGCATTTTCCTGAGTCGGGGCGCCGGTCCACAGTACATGGGAGACGCCACACACGGTGGGATCGTCTGGGTGTACGCATTGCACCGTTTCAGAGACGGCCAGACGAACTTTCGGGCTGAGCATCAGGATTTCGTCCGGCGAGTAGTGTTCAAGGCCGGGAAAGTTAGATTGCGGATCCACGATGGCGTAGTAGTTACCGCCGTAGGCCACATCGACACTGATCTCACCCAGTCCCTCGACATAGACTTTGACATCGCGGTGGGCCAGATAAGCCGGGACATTAAAGATTTTCACTGAGGTGACCTTGTCACCTTGTGTCTGATAGTGAACCTCAATCTGACCGGCCGGGACATCAAGGAGCAGGCGTCCAGGTTGTCTGGGATGAATCAGTTTATGCTCGAGTGCGGCGGTGACCGTGCCGATGGTGCCGTGGCCGCACATCGGCAGGCAGCCACTGGTTTCAATGAACAAAATGGCGGCATCGGCATTGTCGCTGCAAGGAGGGAGCACCACAGAACCTGACATCATCGAATGGCCGCGGGGTTCAAACATCAGTGCCTGGCGAATCCAGTCGTAATGCTCAAGGAAGTACTGGCGCTTTTCGCTCATGGTGTTGCCTTGCAAAGGCGGAACGCCGCCCGCGACCAACCGTACCGGATTGCCACAGGTATGGGCATCGATACAGAAAAAGGTCCCCTGTCTCATTTTCAGCTCCTTGAATAAGAAATCGATTGAAGTACACCTTAGCAATGTTATCGTGGTGTTAAATATATTTTATACAATTTATTTTATGAAGTGTGATGCGGAGCAAAACTCATGATGAATCAGGGTGAGACGAAAAAAGGCACCATAGGTGTAGTCGGGGCTGGCGTGATTGGTCTGGCCATTGGTCTGAAACTGCAACAACAAGGTTATCAGGTGACCTTGTTTGACCCTCATGGCGCGGGCAATGGTTGTTCAAAAGGCAATGCCGGACACATTGCCACTGAGCAGATCTTTCCTCTGGCGACTCCGGGCTTGCTACCGCAACTGCCTAAGATGCTGTGGGCTGCTGATGGACCAGTGTCTGTCCGTTGGCAGGACTTGCCGAAAACCCTGGGCTGGATGCTGCGCTTTTTGTTCCAGGCGAGACCTACGGCGACGGTGCGCGCAACTCAGGCGTTGATCGGCCTGAATCAGAAAGCGGTGGCAAGCTGGCACACATTGCTCGATTCCATCGGTAGGCGCGAGCTGCTCAAAATGGACGGTTCGCTGCTCACGTTTGAAAGTGAACGACTCTTTCAACGTTATCAACCCACGCTCAAAGCGTTGCGTGCGGCGGGTGTCGCGTGCGAAATCTGGTCGGCTGAGCACATTCGGGAACGGGTCCCAGCGCTCAGTCATCAGGTGCATGCGGGGGTGTTTTTCCCTCAAACCGGTCATAGCATTGAGCCTTACCATTTGTGTAAAACACTGGAACGGGCGCTGCTCCAATTGGGAGGGAGCGTGGAAGCGTGTGAAGTGATGAAGATTCGCCCCGGCGGCACGCTTTTGACAGAACGTGGACAGGTTACCTGCGACAAGGTGATCATCGCCGCCGGCGCTTACTCAGCGCCTTTGGTGCGGGATTTAACAGGAGTTCGGGTGCCTCTGCAAGCCGAGCGCGGCTATCACCTGATGGTATCTAACCCGGCGCCGGTATTGCCGTTTCCGATCAGCTCTGCCGATCGAAAATTTATTATGACCCCGATGACCGGCGGTTTGCGTTTGGCTGGTACGGTCGAGTATGCCGATATCAATGCGCCAGCCAATATGCGCCGTGCCGATATGCTGCTTTCGATGGCGGATACGCTGCTGGAGCAAGGCCTCAGCCCAGAGCAAAAAGGCGATACCTGGATGGGTAACCGGCCGTCGACCTGTGACTCTCTGCCGGTTATCGATCAGTGTTTTGACGGCCGAATTTTACTGGCGTTTGGCCATCAACATCTGGGGTTGACTCAGGCGGCGATTACCGCTGATTTGATTGCAGCGATGGTAAATGATGACACTCCAGCGTTGGATGTGGCGCCGTTCACACTCCAACGGTTTGTTTAGAAAATCTTAAAATTAAATATTGTATAAAATATATTTGGTGTTTATGTTAATAAAAGGTTAACAAGTGAGCGCGTCTGACAGCGGTAACAAGATGCCTCTCTGAACAACACGAAAAGGAGCAAAACATGTCACGAATGACTCTGGCACCGGTTGCCATGTTGATTTCAGGTATGCTGTTGGGCGCTGGTAGCGTATCGGCGGAAGAGAAACTGACGGTGGTTTCCTGGGGCGGGGCGTTTACCAAAAGCCAGGTCGAGGCTTACCATAAGCAGTTTATCGAACACACTGGTGTGGAGATTGTCTCGGAAGATTTCAGTGGCGGTTTAGCCGAGATCAAAGCGCAGGTCGAAGCCAATAATGTTCGCTGGGATTTGGTGTCGCTCGACAAGCCGGATATTGTTCGCGGCTGCGCTGAAGGTCTGCTTGAGCCAGTTGATCCGTCCATCCTGCCTGCGGGAGCTGATGGCACCCCAGCCGAGCAAGATTTTATTCCCGGAGCGATCCATGAATGTGCCGTTAATACCATCGTGGTCTCGACCGTACTAGCGGTCAATGAAGACGCTTTCAAAGGCAAAACTATGCCATCCAAACTCACCGACTTGTTTGATATCGACGGCTTCCCGGGGCGCCGGGCATTGCAAAAGCAGCCGCAGGGAAATCTGGAATGGGCGTTACTGGCGGATGGTGTCGCCCCGGATAAGGTGTATCCGTTACTGGAGACACCGGAGGGCCGGGCCCGCGCGTTTGCCAAACTCGATACCATCAAACCTTACGTGTTGTGGTGGACCACTGGCGCACAGCCACCACAAATGCTGGCGGATAAAGAGGTGGTGATGGCGTCGGCATTTAACGGCCGAATTCACAATGCACGTCAGGATGAAGACCAGCCATTTCGCATCATCTGGGATCACCAGATGGGGTACATGAACGGCTGGGCGATTCCCAAAGGCAGCCGTCATGCCAAATTGGCACGCGACTTTATTGCATTTTCGTCCGGGACGCAGCCGTTGGCAGAGCAAGCGAAGTACGTGGCATACGGACCCACTCGAAAATCGTCAGCGGCTTATGTCAGCCCGGCCATTTTAGCCAATCTGCCGACCGCACCAGACAATTTTGCCACCGCGTTTCTGATGAACGACGAATGGTGGTCAGATTATGCCGATGAACTGAATGAAGAATTCAACACCTGGTTGCTCAATTAACCCCAAAACCATCAATGGCGCTGCGATGCAGCGCCCGGGAGGAAACATGATAACCATTGATGCCAGACAAGTGGCAGACAGCCTGACCATGACTTCACTGATTGAGGTTATGCGTGCCACCTACGCCCGGCCGGCAACCATTCCACAGCGTCGGGTGATGCCGCTGGAAGAGGGCGGTTATGACGCCTTTGCATTATTACCTGCGTGGAATGAGGAGTTAATTACCGTCAAAGCCTTTACCTATCTGCCGCAAAATCCGGCGCAGGGTAAGGAGGTATTGTCATCCAAGTTGTTGGTGTTTCGGCGCGACAATGGGGAACCGCTGGCGCTGGTGGACGGGAAAGTGCTCACGTACTGGCGCACCGCGGCCGCGTCAGCGCTCGCGGCCGATTACCTGGCCCGCCAGGAGGCGGAGCGGCTATTGATCTGTGGCACTGGAAACCTGGCCGCCTACGTGGCCTGGGCCTATGCTGCGGTTCGTCCGCTGAAACAGGTACAGGTGTGGGGACGGGATCGGCACAAGGCTCTGGCTGCCGTAGACCGTATCTTGTCCGGCGATGAATATCGTGCTTTGCCACCGGAGCGCCAATTCAGCGTCAGCATGGTTGAAGACATGACGGCTGCGGTGCAGGAAGCCGACATCATATCCTGTGTCACAGGGGCTGCTGATCCTCTGTTTGATGGGGCGTGTGTTCGGGCCGGCACCCATGTGGACCTGATCGGCAATCACGACCGGGATAAGCGCGAGTGCGATACTCAGGCCGTGATTCGTTCCCGGGTTTACGTGGACAGCCGGATCAACGTATTGGCTGAGGCTGGTGATCTGCTGATCCCCATCGATGAAGGCGTGTTTGATGCTGGTGATATCTGCGGCGAGCTGCCCGAGTTGTGCGCCGGTACTGTAAATGGTCGTCAGACCACGCAAGAAGTGACGTTATACAAATCCGTCGGCAGTGCGCTGGCTGACCTGGCCGCGGTGAAGGCGGTATTAAAACATTCGTCCGGTTTGAACGCCGGATAACTCTGAGCATTTTCGCTCGTCTTGCAAAATTGCATACAATATACATATGGAAGAAAACTAATGAACGTAGATTGGAAAGGTGTGTACCCCGCTGTCAGTACTCAGTTTCGTCAGGATCAGTCGATTGACCTCGATGCTACCCAAACCGTGATCGATAATCAGATCAACGATGGTGTGAACGGCATTATTTGTCTTGGCACCGTGGGAGAGAATTGCGCTCTTTACCCGGAAGAGAAACGCCAGGTTCTACAGGCCGCTAAAGAAGTGGTGAACGGCCGGGTTCCTTTGATTACCGGAACCGCAGAATCGATCACCGGAGCCTCAGTGAAATACATGCAGGATGCACTGAATATTGGCATTGACGGTTGCATGGTGATGCCTGCCATGGTGTACCGCACATCAGACAGTGAAACGCTGGCGTATTATCGCACGCTCGCACAGGCGACGCCGGAGATGCCGATCATGATTTACAACAACCCGGTGGCTTACGGGGTGGATGTGAATCTCGACATCATGGCTCAGTTGGCTGAACTGGATAACATCGTCGCCGTGAAAGAGTCGACAACGGATACGCGTCGTATTACCGAGCTGTACAACCGTTTTGACGATCGTTTCACAGTGTTCAGCGGCGTTGATGATATTGCTCTGGAGTCGCTTATGCTGGGCGCCACCGGCTGGATTTCCGGTCTGACCAACGCTTTCCCGGAAGAGTCTGTGGCGATCTATAAGCTTGCCAGCCAGGGGCGCTATGCCGAAGCGCTGGAAATCTATCGTTGGTTCCTGCCATTGCTGAAACTGGACACCATTCCGACTTTGGTTCAGTGCATCAAACTGGCCGAGCAAGTGTGTGGCCGTGGCTCGGAGCAAGTCCGCGCGCCGCGACAACTTCTTCAGGGGGTTGAGCGCCAACAAGTGATTGCCTTAGTGGAACAGGCTATCGCCACACGTCCGGATCTTTCCAAGTACAACCTATAAGGCGAAATGCCAATGAATGGGGTGCCGCTGGCGCCCCTTTCAGAAAGTCCGACGGTACTGACAACAGGAAGGAAGACGACATGAACACAACCCAACAAAATTACGTGTGTTTTCAGCACGTACAAAAGACCTACGATGGCAAAAACCTGGTGGTCAAAGATTTTAATCTGGATATCGCGCCCGGCGAGTTTGTCACCATGCTGGGGCCGTCCGGGTCCGGAAAAACCACTTGTCTGATGATGTTAGCGGGGTTTGAAACCGCCACCGGTGGTGAAATCTACATTGATGGTGTGGCGGTCAATCACCTGGCACCGCACAAACGTGATATCGGCATGGTGTTTCAAAACTATGCGCTGTTTCCTCACATGACCATCGTGGAAAACCTGGCCTTTCCGCTCAAAGTGCGCAAACTCAGTTCTTCGCAGGTGCATGCAAAAGTGACGCAGGCACTGGACATGGTGGAGCTGGCACATGTCGCTAACCGCTATCCCAAACAGTTATCTGGGGGTCAGCAGCAACGCGTTGCCCTTGCGCGTGCATTGGTGTTTGAACCCAAACTGGTATTAATGGATGAGCCACTGGGCGCGCTGGATAAGCAGTTGCGAGAACAGATGCAGATGGAAATCAAACATCTGCATGAAAAACTCGGCATCACGATTTTATACGTGACCCACGATCAGACTGAAGCGCTCACCATGTCTGATCGGATTGCGGTCTTTAATGACGGTGCCGTGCAGCAACTGGCCACACCCACCGAGCTGTATGAATCACCGAGCAACGCGTTTGTCGCGCAGTTCATTGGTGAAAATAATCAGCTGTGTGCGACGGTCGAGCAGCTTCAGGGCGATGTATGCACGGTGTCTGCGGGGGATTACCGGCTTCGTGCGCGTCGGGTGTGCGTTGACACGCCGGGGCAGGAGACCGTTTTGTCAGTCCGGCCGGAAAAAATTTCCATTCAGCCAGAGCGTGATGGTTGTGACAATCTGGTCGAAGGATGTCTGCGCGAGCAGATCTATCATGGGGATCACTATCGGTTGGTGGTTGAAGTCGCTTCTCTGGGTGTGCTGGTGTTGAAAGTGCCCAATAATACCCGTGATACGCAGCCGCTTATCCCCGGACACATTTGCCGTATTGGCTGGCACAGTCAGGACTGTCACGCGCTGGATTGCGCCAGTCTGGATAAACCTCAACAGGTACGAAGTCTGGCTCAGGAGGTGGCGGCATGAGTCGCGAGTTGACCACGCTAAGATCGGTAGCGGCCATCGGCCAGCCGATCTCTGAACATCAGCCTGATCTGGGCCGCCAGTTGCAACGTGCTGAACGTCGCAAGCAGATCCGCTCTCTTCTTCTGACCCTCCCTTTGGTCTGCTTTATTCTGGTGACGTTTGCGTTTCCGATTGTGGAAATGCTGTATCGCAGCGTCGACAATCAGGAACTTCCCGGTGCGTTCCCGCAGACCATGACGTCTTTACAACACTGGTCCTATCAAGGGCTACCGCAAGACACAACGGTCGTCGCACTGGCGAACGAGTTGCAGGCACATTATCAGGATAAAACCTTGCCCAAGCTGGCTAACCGGATGAACGTCGAAGTGTCCGGCATGCGTTCTTTGTTGATGAAAACTGGACGAAAGCTCTCTGCCGCTAGTGACTTGCCCGCATCTGTCGCTGAGCTGGCCGCTGTGGATAGGCGGTGGTCCCAGCCTCGTTACTGGTCGGCATTCAAGAACCTCAGCTCAGTGTATACCGCCAACCATTACCTGGCAGCGCTCGATTACAAGGTTGACGATCAAGGGAACGTGGTCGACCAGCCGCCTTCGCGTCAGATTTATCTGGAACTGTTCTACAAAACCTTCTGGATGTCGCTGACGATCACCGTGATTTGCTTATTGCTGTCCTACCCACTGGCCTACCTGCTCGCCAATCTGCCGGATCGGAAAGCCAACCTGTTGATGATTGTGGTGCTGTTGCCATTTTGGACCTCTTTGCTGGTGCGCACGACCTCCTGGATCGTGCTATTGCAAAATCAGGGAGTGATCAATGATTTGCTGATTTGGAGTGGCCTCACCAGCGAACGGATTCAGATGATCCACAACACCTTCGGTACCATAGTATCCATGGTGCATATTTTGTTGCCGTTCATGATTTTGCCACTGTATAGCGTAATGAAAGGCATCAGCCCGAGCTATTTTCGCGCGGCTCGTTCGCTGGGCGCAACACCGCTGCTGGCGTTTGTTCGTGTCTACATGCCACTGACGCTGCCTGGTATTGGTGCAGGCGCTCTGTTGACCTTTATTTTGTCTATCGGCTTTTACATCACACCGGCGTTGGTGGGGGGGCGCAGTGGCCAGATGATTTCCAATATGATTGCTTACCATATGCAGACTTCACTCAACTGGGGAATGGCCGCGGCTTTGGGCGGTTTACTACTGTTGGTGGTGTTGCTGCTTTTTTATCTGTTTAACCGTTTGGTCGGGATAAACAATCTTAAAGTGGGAGGCTAAGAGATGACGTTACCTACCTATGCCAGCGCCACGGAGCGCGTTGTCTATTACATCTATTTGCTGTTTTGTGCCGCAGTGTTGCTGTTTTTGATTACGCCGATTTTGATCATTGTACCGCTGTCGTTCAATGCCACACCTTACTTTACGTTTACCGAGGGGATGCTGAATTTAGATCCCGACGCCTACTCATTGCGCTGGTACCAGGCCATGTTGACCAGTGAGCAGTGGTTGCTGGCGCTGAAAAACAGCACTTTCATTGCCTTGGCGGCTACCTTGATTGCAACGGTACTGGGCACTCTGGCGGCCATGGGTCTGGCCAACAGCCGTCTGCCACTGCGTAATACCATCCTGGCGTTGTTGATTTCTCCCATGATTGTGCCGCTCATTATCTCCGCCGCAGCGATGTACTTCTTTTATACCCGGCTGGGTATTTCTCAGACATTCGTCGGAATTATTCTGGCGCATGCCGCGCTCGGTACGCCATTTGTGGTCATCACGGTGACCGCGACCTTAAGTGGCTTTGACCACACACTGGTCAAAGCCGGATACAGCCTGGGAGCTGGGCCGGTATACACCTTCCGTCACGTGACGTTACCTCTGATTCGGCCGGGAATGATATCCGGTGCTCTGTTTGCGTTTGGTACGTCGTTTGATGAGGTGGTGGTGGCCCTGTTTCTCACTGGTGCTGAGCAGAAAACGGTGCCACGACAAATGTGGTCAGGGATCCGGGAGCAGATCAGCCCAACCATTCTGGCGGTGGCCAGTATGTTGATTCTGATGTCGGTATTATTGCTGGTTACCCTGGAATTGCTGCGTCGGCGCAACGCCAGAATACGGGGAGTTGCGGAATAATTTCGGGGTCGTCAGCGTAAGGTGACCACGTCCAGGATACCCACAATGCATTGCTTGGCCTCAAGCGCCCCTGGTGACTCGGGGCGCTTTTTCTATATTTAATGTCGCTGGTTGATCCACTCGTAGGCAGCACGGTGCGGCGACGGCTCATCGGCCAAATCCAGATAAGGGGTGATGCCCGATTGGCCCAGACGCTCTCCGTTGAGGTTAAGTAGCCAGTAGTCCGGTGTGGTGCCGGACGCTACCGGTTCAAGGTCGCGTCCTTGTGTAGTCTCGCCAAGATGCACAACCTGTGGCAACAAAGTCATGGCCAGCGTTAATGCTTCTGCGGCGCCAGCAGTATTGCCGTTTGTAATCAGGTAAATGTTGGTCTGTTCGAGACGAGACGCTGCCGGCGTGACGTTCACGGTGTACACGTTACCTTGGCCGCTTTCCAGGCTGAATACCGGCAATGTGGTATCAAAAAAGCGCTCAGCCACGCGTTGTGCAGTCAGATATGAGCCACCTTGACTACCGCTCAGATCGACTACAATGGCATCGCTGTCGGACAGCGCATTCACCATACTGTCTAGCTGTTGATTGATGTGATCCCGGCTTTGCTGATCAAGATGATGCACCTGAACAATACCAAGATTTTGTTCAGTTTTTCCCCATGAAAGCATAGGCGCATCGCTTGCCGCTGGCGTTAAGGTGTGATTGAGAAGATAGGATTCAACCACGGCTTGCGAGGCTACTGTGTCGGACAGGAACACGGACGACGAACGGGATTGATGACGGACCGTGGCTGCAGACGAGGCATTCTCTGTCGCTGCGTTGACCACTACTTTGACGGTGTCTGAATTGTCACGGCCGGCTGAATCTTCGGCCCAGAGCTTGAAGATGTAGGTGCCCGCCATAGTGACATTGAGTACGGTGGCATCTTCGCGATCGTTGTCAAGAATAGTGACGGGCTGAGGGCCGGAATCAAGACTCCAACGAATTTTTTCAATGTCGAACGCTTCCAGGTGACTTTTGACTTTCCCATCAAGGGTTATCTGCTCGAGGGGGAGAGTTAACAGTTGATCACGTCCGGCGTTCACGGTCGGTTTGGTCAGTTTTTTCGCATCACTGGAGCCGGAATCGCAGCCGGAGAGCAGTGCCAGAGCCAGTACGGTTCCGGCCATCAACTGACGCTGAAAAGGAATAGATGTCATAGGTGCCTCGTTAATAGTTTGTTGTATTGACTACAGGGTAAGGGAGCGCCCAAGAACACGCTGTGGCGATAGTTTGACCGTATGTGACGCTTTGTGACCACCTCACACACGGTCTGTGATGCTCAGAAGCGATAACCGATCCCGGCAGACAGGTAATAGCCCTGACTTTGGTAGAAACGAATATCGCTGTCGGTTTGCTCTGCTGAGCTGAGCAGGTTGAGGTAGGCATTTTGCCAGCCAAATGGTGCGTGATAGAGATAGAGCAAACTGGCGCTCCATTGGGTCGCATCGCGTTCCTGACCGAACACGGGATGGTGGTTTTGATAGTCCTGATCGGAGTAGCGGAGTACCGTATTGAGGCTGTGGCGACCGAAGTCCATATTGAGACCGAGCTGATAGCCCCAGGCGTTGAAGTCATTTGCATCCCCCTCGGCCTGACGGAATGTGTAGTTGAGCCTTGGCAGCAGAGTTATCTGACGACTGAGCGGGATCGGGAACTCAATCGCTGCCTGATGATAGTCGCTGTCACGCACCAGGGCTTTACGTTCAGATGACGAAATCAACAGGCTGTTTCCTGAGTCCTCGTCATCCAGTTGGTAGTCGACATAGGCGTAACGGAAAGTGAGTGGAATAAACGCCGGCGAAAACGCGATGCGGCCACCGTGCGTGGAAACATCCGTGGCGTCACGCTCTGCGTTGGTGAGAAACGGATCGCGCCAGGTTTCACTGACTCCGGGGAGTTTGGGAAAGTACGCTACTGTCAGCGTACCGAAACGGCCAAGGCGTTGAGTGATCCCTGCTTCTGCCTGCAACTGACCCTCAATGACCTGATCTTTACTCTGGCCAATAAAAAACTGGGTGCTACCACTGGCGGTGGTGTAGTGCAGCCGCCCTAACGGAATAGCTTGGTACTGCGTTACCGCCTGACCGCGATTGTTCAGATCTTTCGTAATGGCGTTGTCATCATCGGTGTTAAACTGAGAGCGTTGATGGATCACAAAGCCGTTGGCACTGATGGTGCCGCCCCAGCCTGGTGTCATGTCTTCTTCGGGGGAAGGGCGGGCGTTAACACCCGCGCAGAGCAGCCCAAGGGTCGGGGCCAGCCAAAGTGCAACTTTCATGGTTTTCCTCACAAGTTAGTGTGTCAGGTACCATGCTAAGCGGCTGAGTGGGAATCAACAGACCAACTGTGGGACACATTGTGACCAAGTTGGACACCACCATATATCAGGGCTGTTGAATTGACGTTGCCGTTTTGTGGTCGCCGGAGGTGGATTGTGGCGATAGAGCCGCGGGCCAGCGGAGTGTAAAACGGGCGCCTCCCAACGAAGAACGATCCAGCGTGACATCGCCCTGATGAAGCAGGACGATCTGGCGTACGATCGCCAGGCCAAGGCCGTGTCCCTGTCGGGTATCACGCTGTTGATTGTCCACCTGGGTAAAGGGGTCAAATATACGTGCGTGCATGCTCTCCGGAATCCCGGGGCCGTCATCTTCGACCACCAATATCCAATGGGTATCCTGTCGATATAAACGCACTCTGATTTGACTGCGGGCGAAGCGACTGGCGTTGTTCAGCAGGTTATTCAGCGCCCGCAACATCGCTCGCTGATCAACGGCGATGGTCTGATCCGGTGGGCAGTCGGGGCAGGTAAGATTGACGTCCAGCTCTGGCCATTCATCCGCGAACATGGACAGCTCTCTTTTTAATAAGGCGGGCAGCGGGCAGTGCTGGATCTGGCTGGTTTGGCTGTTCATGCTGTAGCGTGATAGAACCAGAGTCTGGTTAATCAGATGGTCGAGGTCATCAATGCTGTTGTTGATGATTTTCTGGTAATTTTCTTTTTGATCGTGGCTAATACCGTCATTGGACAGCATTTCAAATGCGAATCTCAGGCGATAAAGCGGCGTACGCAAGTCGTGAGCAATTGCATTGGTAAGCTCCCGATGTCCATTGATCAGCTTTTCGATGTTGTCTGCCATGGTGTTAAACGCGCTGCCGAGCTGAGCGACGACCGACAGACGGGACAGTTTGCCTCGCTGGTTCAATCGCCCTTCGCCAAACTCACCGGCGGTTTTAGCCAGACGACGTAAATCGCGCCACAACGGGAATAGCCACAGCAACAAGGCGCCGGAAATAGTGACAACAAACAGACCAATCAAGGTCGTTTGTAACTGCTGTTGAGAATGCTGACTGTGCACATCGAGAATACCGACCAGATACTGATCATTGAGTCGGGTGTACAGCAGCATCCCGCCATTTTGCTGCACGTGGCCGACCACTTTATCGTTATTGAGGCGCCTGAGTTCTTGATTGGTCAGAGGCACATCGTTGATTTCGACCAAACGGGCATCAAAGGGGCGATTTTCTGATACTGAGCTGAGGTAGGTCGCCCACTGCTCTGGCGGCAATCTCAGTAGTGAGCGCCTTAAAATATACAGTGCACCCTGCGACTGAGTTGCAACCAGCTCCGCCTGCGACAGGTTCATCGCGTAATACAGCACCCAGTCGCTGTGTTCGATCCGTTTAAGCAGTGCGACCGGATCATTGTAATCCATGGCTAGCTCACCGGCGGCCAGCAAGGCCTGCGCTTCACTGTCGTGTTGATAGTCGCCCATGGTCACCAGTTTGAGTTGAGAGCCAAAGTGTTCACTCAACTGGTCAATGTGGCCGGGCCAGTGGGCCTGAGGCAGCTCAGTCAGCTCTTGATGAATAATCCGCAGGGTATCGTCGTAGACTTGGGTGTAGAAGCGGTACATCATCCGCTCGCTCAGGTAGCTCACCGGACCAAACCCGGTTGGCATCACCAGAAAAATCAACGGAATAAAAATCGCTAACCAGAGGATCGAAAAGGCTTTTAACATCATTCACCTCGCTTGAGCCATCGCAGAGACGCACAATTGATAGCCGACGCCGCGAATGGTTTTGATCAACTGCGGATAAGTTGAATCGTCGCACAGCGAACGCCTAAGTCGCGATATCCGTCGGTCGATCGACCGATCGAGGCCGTCATACTCGAAGCCGCGGATATGCTGCATGATCGCTTCACGCGACACTACTTCCCCCGCATGCTGGGCAAGCAGATACAATAGTTCAAATTCGGCGGTCGTGAGATCCACCGCCTGCTGCTCAAAACGTACCGTACGGCGCTGAATATCGATTTCCAATTGATCCACCACCAATTTGTCTTGTCTTTCATCGCCAGGAGCTCGATTCATCCGGCGCAGCAGCGCGCGGATACGTGACAGCAGCAGACGAGGCTGAACTTGTTTAATGATGTAATCATCCGCGCCGAGCTCTAGCCCCATCACCTGATCAATATCGTCGTCCAGAGCGGTTTGCATCAGTATCATGCCTTTGTAGCGGTTACGTATCTGCCGACACACATCCATCCCGGATAAACCAGGCAGCATAATATCGAGAATCACCAAATCCGGATGGCGAGTAAGAATATACTCGACAGCGTTTAAGCCATCACTGATGACCTCAACACAAAATTCATGGGCCTGAAGAAATTCACTGATGAGACCCGCCAATTCCAGATCATCCTCGATCAGAGCGATGGTGTATTTCGTTTCGGCGCTACCATTTTCTGGCTGCATACTTTTTCCTTAAATACCTTTGCCACCAACGTATCGTATCTCAGCGCGGTATCCTATCCTGTGACGGTTTGTGACCATTTATGCCAGTCAGGGGGCATCGCTGTGGTTCGCATATGAGCCACGTGCTCAATGTGCAGAATGATGTCTGGATGGGGTGTGAACTGATGCTAATGGTTTCTTATAAAAAATCATAATACATTTCGCTTGATTGCGTGGAAAATATAATAATAAGCAATGGGTTAGGCTGGTTTCACTCAGGACGGCTAGTAAAGGGTATGGGCGGTGCCATAAAAAAGCCCCGGCCAAAAGGACGGGGCGAAGTTTCTGGATGACGATGTTAAACCAAATCGAAACGGTCGGCGTTCATCACTTTGGTCCAGGCGGCAACAAAGTCTGTGACAAACTTGCCTTTACTGTCATCCTGAGCGTACAGCTCGGCATACGAACGGAGGATCGAGTTGGAACCAAAGACCAGATCCGTGCGAGTGGCCGTCCATTTCACCTGGCCGTCTTTGCGGTCACAAATGTCATAGGTAGTGCGGCCAGTCGGTTTCCAGATGTAACGCATGTCGGTCAGGTTGACGAAAAAGTCATTAGTCAGTGCGCCAACATGGTCAGTAAAGACACCGTGTGCCGTACCGCCGTGGTTGGTACCGAGTACACGCATACCACCGATCAGAACCGTCATTTCCGGTGCCGTCAGGCCCATCAGTTGCGCGCGGTCGAGCAGCATTTCTTCCGGATTGACGATGAAGTCCTTTTTCTGCCAGTTACGGAAACCGTCAGCCAGTGGCTCCAGTACATCGAACGACTCTACATCGGTTTGCTCTTGTGTGGCGTCGCCTCGTCCCGGTGCGAATGGCACGGCTACATCAAAACCAGCTGCTTTGGCGGCCTGTTCAACGCCCAGGTTACCAGCAAGTACGATGGTGTCGGCAATGTTGGCTCCGGTCTCGGCTGCGATGTTTCCAAGTGTGCTCAGAACCTTGGCCAGACGAGCAGGCTCATTACCTTGCCAGTCTTTCTGTGGGGCCAGACGGATACGCGCGCCGTTGGCACCACCACGTTTGTCTGATCCACGGAACGTTCGTGCACTGTCCCAGGCGGTGGAAACCATCTCTGAGATGCTCAGGCCACTGGCCGCGATTTTGGCTTTGACTGCATCCACATCGTAGTCGCGACGACCCGCTGGGACCGGATCTTGCCAGATCAGATCTTCTGCCGGGACATCCGGGCCGATGTAACGTGCTTTCGGCCCCATGTCACGGTGAGTCAGCTTAAACCATGCACGCGCAAACGTGTCCTCGAAGTAGGCCGGATCATTGCGGAAACGTTCGGCAATTTTGCGGTACTCCGGATCTACTTTCAGTGCCATGTCCGCATCGGTCATAATTGGGTTGTAGCGGATGCTGGGATCTTCTACGTCTACCGGTTTGTCTTCCTCTTTAATATCAACCGGTTCCCATTGCCACGCGCCTGCCGGGCTCTTCGATAATTCCCATTCATGGTTGAACAGCATTTCGAAATAGCCGTTATCCCATTGAGTCGGATGTGTTGTCCACGCGCCTTCGATACCACTGGTCACGGCATTGCGGCCAATACCACGAGAAACCTTGTTGTTCCAGCCGAGACCTTGTTCTTCCACTTCAGCGCCTTCAGGCTCAGCGCCGAGGTTCGCGGCATCGCCGTTACCGTGACATTTACCCACGGTATGACCACCGGCGGTCAGAGCCACGGTTTCTTCATCATTCATCGCCATTCGGGAGAAGGTAACGCGCATGTCTTTGGCGGTTTTCAACGGGTCTGGGTTGCCGTCCACCCCTTCAGGGTTGACATAGATCAGGCCCATCATTACAGCGGCGAGAGGGTTTTCCAGATCGCGCTCGCCGGAGTATCGGCTGTTTTCTGCATCACTGGTTGCCAGCCACTCTTTCTCTGAGCCCCAGTAAGTGTCTTTTTCCGGGTGCCAAATGTCTTCACGACCGAAACCGAAGCCGAAAGTTTTAAAGCCCATCGATTCATACGCCATGTTACCGGCAAGAATGATCAAATCCGCCCAGCTGATTTGGTTACCGTATTTGCGTTTGATTGGCCAGAGTAAACGACGCGCTTTGTCGAGGTTGGCGTTGTCCGGCCAGGAGTTGAGGGGAGCGAAACGCTGGTTACCTGTGGCACCGCCCCCGCGTCCATCGGCGGTACGGTAAGAGCCTGCGGCGTGCCATGCCATCCGTATCATCAGGCCGCCGTAGTGCCCCCAGTCTGCCGGCCACCACTCCTGACTGTCTGTCATCAGTGCTTTCAGATCGTGTTTGAGTGCCGTTACATCCAGTTTTTTCAGTTCTTCACGATAGCTGAAATTCGCCCCCAGAGGGTCGGTTTTCGTATCGTGCTGGCTGAGAATGTCGAGATTTAATGCTTTTGGCCACCAGTCCATTACCGACTTATCTGTCGAAGTAAGTGCCCCGTGCATCACCGGACATTTACCGCCTTGACCCGTACCTTTATTGTTCATTTTTATCTCCTTAAGAGTGACATGCTGCACAACTCACAGCGTCGAGCTTTTTGATATTCTGCGTCCCTTTAGGTCTGAATAAACGCATTGCGACACAAAAGAGTGTGGTTAATCTTCACCTGAATATCATCAGACAAATGTGCTGTTTTTCACGATTCTCTACGAGAAAAAAGAATAAATGTAATCGTTTATTTCTCGTGTCATGAAAACGTTTTTTATTTGTTATGAAAAACTTAAGTCACATATGGGATAAAAACAAATTCGATTTATCTATACTATCGATAGGCAAAATCAAAGTCGGGTAAAGAACCGTGTGATAACGTGTATTAACCGTTGATTGGTTCAGCCTGCGCGCCAGCTTGTCTTAAAAACTAAACAAAAAGTCAGAGTAGACGGTGGTTGACTTTAGGTAGGGTGCATACTCACTAACGAGCTATGCTCCACATTTTGGTGAAGTTTTTTACCTGATGTCATAAAAATTTAATCTTAGCGTGTCTTGAGCTGCGGATAAAAATTCATCATAGTGTCATTAAGGTGTCACAATAAATATAACGAGGAGATAGTATGCAGCATCAAGAAATGATCCAACCGAGCGAATTTGGAGTAATCAGCCGTACGTGCCTATTCTCCTTGTTGACCATCGTCGGTGTCTTCGCTCTGATTTAACACCCGCAACGAAAGCCTTACACTATTAGTGGTTACTTACTGTGTAACTCCTTATTGGTAAGGCTTTTCTGGTTATCTTTGCCTAAAATGTGCTAGCGTTTATATTAACTGTTGTTGTTAATGGAAACGCCATGTCGTTGTTTAGTGCACTGCCTTTTTCCCATCGTTTTGCGGACCTTCCCCGCAGCTTTTACACGCCCGTCGATCCACAACCTTTGACCAATACACACTGGGTGGTATGGAACGACCAATTTGCCGCGCAGTTTGGCTTGCCCTCCGATCCGAATTACACGCCGGAACTGCTGCATGCCTTCTCCGGAGAAGCGATGCCGGAGGCGTTTTTTCCGTTGGCGATGAAGTACGCCGGGCATCAGTTTGGCGTCTATAACCCGGATCTGGGCGATGGACGGGGACTCCTGCTGGCGGAGATCACCAGTAAATCCGGACGGGTGTTTGATATTCATCTGAAAGGGGCAGGCCTAACGCCGTATTCTCGCATGGGGGATGGACGGGCTGTGTTGCGCTCCACCATTCGGGAATATTTGTGCAGTGAGGCGATGGCCGGGCTGGGAATTGCGACCACGCGCGCGCTGGGGATGATGGCAAGTGAAACACCGGTCTATCGCGAGAAAAGTGAACCGGGTGCACTGCTGATCCGCATGGCGGAGAGCCACATTCGATTTGGTCATTTCGAACATTTCTTTTATACCAATCAACTTGAAGAACAACGGTTGCTGGCGGATAAAGTCATCGAATGGTACTGGCCGCAATGTCGTGAAGACGACAAACCGTACGTCAGTATGTTCAACATCATTGTCGACAGAACGGCGGAAATGATCGCAGACTGGCAATCCGTCGGGTTTGCACATGGTGTGATGAACACCGATAACATGTCGATCCTCGGCCAGACATTTGATTATGGGCCGTTTGGGTTTCTGGACGACTACGAGCCGGGCTACATCTGCAACCATTCTGATTATCAGGGGCGTTATGCGTTTGACCAGCAACCACGTATCGCCTTGTGGAATTTGTCTGCGTTGGCGCATGCTTTGTCACCGCTGATTGAGCGAGAGGATCTCGACCACGCGCTCAGCCAGTTCGAACCTCAGCTTAATCACTATTTCAGCCATAAAATGCGTGCCAAACTCGGGTTGTTCAATAAACGGGATGGTGACAGCCAACTGTTCAACGGTCTGTTTGAGTTAATGACTCAGACCAAGGTGGATTACACGCGTTTCTTTCGTCAACTATCGGAATTGGATCAGGCAGAGCCTCAAAGCGTGATTGATCTGTTTATTGACCGTGAAGCCGCGCGACACTGGCTGGATACCTATCTGGCGCGCTGCGCAGCAGAAACGGATGAACAGAGTGATGTGGTGACGATCCAGCAACGTTGTACCCAGATGCGCAGCGTCAATCCTAAATACATTTTGCGTAACTACCTGGCACAACAGGCTATCGACAAAGCGGAAGACGGTGATTACAGCGAAGTAAACCGTTTGGCGAGGCTGCTGCGACATCCTTTCGACGCTCAGCCTGAGTGTGAACATTATGCTCAGTTGCCTCCTGAATGGGGCAAGAAAATGGAAATCAGCTGTTCATCGTAAATGTCTCGAAAGGGGATGTGCGTCGGCGCGCCGTGAGGAGTATGAAGAAATTGTGAAGCCGCGCGAGACGCAATTCAAACTTTACTGAAATATCAATAATCAAGTCGCATCGTCATCTATACACTGTGTAAATAAGTTGTAACAACGGAATTCAACCATGCACAACCAGAGTCGTATTTTGGTAGTCGATGACGATGCTGATATTCGAGAATTACTGGAAGAGTACTTGAGTAAGGCTGGCTTTGAAGTCGGCAGTGTCGCTGATGGTGATGGGTTACTGACACATATCAACACGAACGATTATCCGGATCTCATTTTGCTCGACGTTATGCTACCGGGCAGCGATGGCTTTACGCTGTGTCAGCAATTGCGGCGTCAGTCAGATGTTCCTATTATTATGCTGACAGCCGTGTCGGATGAAACCGACCAGATTATCGGGTTGGAAATTGGTGCGGACGATTACATCGCAAAGCCGTTTAATCCCCGTCAGTTGATTGCCCGGATAAAAGCCGTGCTGCGTCGGGTTCAGAGTCAGGATGACAAGGTTGCGGATACGTTGCCGAAGTCGATCGTCTTCGGTGACTGGCGTTTGGATACGCTGGCTCATAAGATCACGCACTTGGATAATCATAAGGTGCATGACCTTTCCGGCAGTGATTTTTCGTTGTTGATGCTGTTTCTCAGCCGGCCTAATGAGGTACTCGACCGGGACACCATTTCCTACGCTACGCGTGGCCGGGAAGCCTTACCGTTTGAACGTGGCATTGATGTTCAACTGAGTCGCCTGCGTCATCGCCTTGGGGACAGTGGTAAATACCCGCAATACATCAAAACCATGCGTGGTAACGGCTACATACTCTCGGTGCCTGTCAATTACGAGCACTGATGATGCGCTGGCCGAGCTTAAAACCCAACTCTTTGGTGGCACGAACTCTGTTGCTGACCTTGCTGGCGGTGGTGATCGCGCAGGGCATCGCCACCGCCATCTGGTATAGCGAGTCAAAACACAAAGAACTGGCGGGTATCCGCTCAGCGTCATCGAGTATGGCGAACATGTTTGCTTCCACGGTGAACTTTTTTCAGTCTCTGCCAATTCGTTATCGCCACATTGTGCTCGATCAGATCCGCAATATGGGCGGAACACGTTTTTTTGTCTCGTTCAATAAAGAAAAACTGCTTGTTGAACCGATCGGCGATACGAGGCTAAAACGGGCATCGGTCGATGCCATCAGGACAGTGCTGAATGAGAAACTCAATCATGTCCAGTCGGTGTCGGTAGACTTCTCTCGTCCGGAAACCTTGCGTTTGCTGAAAAACGACATCTATCTGAGCGACTTACCTAAATCCTGGGCCCACCATACGCTGACGCTGGCACCCATTAACCCGCCAGTGCTGGTGGTTCAGATTGAGCTGAAAGATCATGAATGGTTGTACATTGCAGCGCTGTTGCCCGCACCTTATATCACACTGGACGACACCATTTTGGGTCGGGAGCAAGTGCTGTTCTTGTTCTTTTCCACCAGCTTGCTGTTGGGATTGACCTATTTGCTGGTGCGTCGTCAAGTGAAACCGCTTAAGCGGTTGGCGAAGGCAGCCAATGAGATGAGCATGGACATCCAGCAACGCCCCTTGGTGGAAGAGGGGGCAAGTGAACTGGTCATGGCGACTCGCGCCTTCAACCGGATGCAGCAGCGTATCCGGCGTTATGTGGCCGACCGGGATCACCTGTTTTCGGCCATTTCACATGACTTAAAAACCCCGATCACCCGTTTGCGGCTGCGAGCCGAACTACTGGAAAGTGCTCACAAACGAGAGAAGTTCAACAAAGATCTTGATGAGCTGGAGATCATGGTGAAATCGGCATTGCAGTGTGTTCGAGATACGGATCTGCACGAAAACAATGCGTATGTTGACCTGAATGAGGTTATACAGTCGGTGATTGAGCCGCTCAATCATCAGCAAATCCGGGTTGAATTTCATCCGGCTGAAATCGAGCCTATCGTTGCGAAGCCGCTGGCCATTAAGCGGGTTCTGGCCAATTTGATTGACAATGCGGTCAAATACGGACTGCGCGCCAATATTCAGGTGGACGAGACACCAGATTGGGTGACCGTCACCATTATTGATCAGGGGCCTGGAATTCCTGACAGTAAACTCGAAGCGGTGTTTGAGCCGTATTTTCGTCTGTCTGAGGATGACAACGGTCACGGCCTTGGGCTGGGCATTTGCCGCAATATTCTGCATGGACACGGCGGAGATCTCATTATCGACAATCTGCCTCAGGGCGGGCTTCGCGCTCGAGTCTTTATCCCACCTAGCCTGGAAGTGTAATGTAACAATATTGTTACCTGTGGGTTACGGTTTGTTTCAGTGTTTGTTTTTGAGTTGGATAGACTTGCGGATGAACGGGCATGAAAGCCTGTGCCCGGCAAGGACCGGGAGTGTCTAATCCGATACATGGAAGATAACAATGAAAATGACCAAAACCCTACTGACCTTATCTCTTTTATCTGCTACCTCATTCGCACAAGCCGGTGAAGTGGAAGTGCTGCACTGGTGGACATCCGGTGGCGAAGCGAAATCCATTTCAGTGTTAAAACAGATGCTCGAAGAGCAGGGCCACAGCTGGAAAGACTTTGCGGTTGCCGGTGGTGGCGGTGAAAGTGCGATGACCGTACTGAAAACCCGCGCGGTTTCAGGAAACCCGCCTTCTGCGGCGCAGATCAAAGGCCATGATATTCAAGAATGGGGTGGATTAGGCTTTCTGACTAATCTGGATGATGTTGCCAAAGAAGGCCACTGGGATGAGGTTGTGCCTTCCATGATCACCGACATCATGAAATGGAACGGTGAATATGTGGCGGTACCGGTGAACGTGCATCGGGTGAACTGGCTTTGGGCCAACCCTGCGGTGTTTGAAAAGGCCGGCGCTAAAATCCCGACGACTATGGACGAATTCTTTGCAGCTGGCGATAAGCTGAAAGCGGCGGGCTTCGTGCCACTGGCTCATGGTGGCCAGCCTTGGCAGGATGCCACGGTTTTTGAAGCGGTTGCGCTGGGTGTGCTTGGCAGTGATGATTACAAGAAGGCGTTTGTCGATCTCGATATGGACACGCTGTCTGGCGACAAGATGGTAGAGGTGTTTACCAAGTTCCAGAAAATGCATGACTACATTGACGCTAACTCGCCGGGACGTGACTGGAACGTTGCAACGTCGATGGTCATCAATGGTGATGCTGCGATGCAAATCATGGGTGACTGGGCCAAAGGCGAATTCAGTGCTGCGGGCAAAATGCCGGGCAAAGACTACGTTTGTGTTCCAGCACCAGGCACATCCGGTCAGTTTACCCACAATGTCGACAGCTTTGCGTTTTTTGAGCTGAGCGATGCTGAGAACAAGAAAGCCCAGAAAGCACTGGCAAAAACCATCCTTGAACCTGCGTTTCAGGAAGTGTTCAATCTGAACAAAGGATCGATTCCGGTTCGTCTGGATATGGATATGTCGAAATTCGACAGCTGTGCACTGGACTCAATGGCGGCGTTCAAAGCCACGGCGAAGTCAGGTGATCTGGTGCCGAGTATGGCACATGGCATGTCGACCACCAGTTACGCACAAGGCGCGATTTTTGATGTGGTGACAAACTTCTTTAACGATCCTGACGCGGATCCGAAAGAGGCTGCACAGAAGCTGGCGAAAGCAGTGAAAGCGGCTATCTAAAGCGTAGGGAATCGGGTTTATGGGGAACCCGGTTTGCTGTTGCTCCGGGAGTGGGGGCTCCCGGAGCATTTGCAACAAGGAATCGTTATGGAGCATGTTTTGACTCGGTCTACGACGAAGTCGGCACCGAAACCCGGTTTCGCCGACAGACTTCAACACTGGCTGCCAAAGATTGTACTTGCACCGACCATGGTGGTCACCGTGGTGTGCATTTACGGCTATATCTTCTGGACGGCTGCACTTTCAATGACCAACTCACGTTTTCTGCCCAGTTTTAATTTCGTTGGTTTTATCCAGTATGAAAAACTGATGGAAAACGACCGCTGGATCACTTCTATCACCAACCTTGGTTTGTTTGGTGTGCTGTTTATGTTCATCGCGATTGCGCTCGGGGTTGGACTGGCTATTCTACTGGATCAGAATATTCGTCAGGAAGGCGCGATCCGCACCATCTATCTCTACCCGATGGCACTGTCCTTTATCGTGACGGGTACCGCGTGGAAATGGATTCTTAACCCGGGGCTTGGCCTGGAGAAACTGATGCATGACTGGGGATTCCAACATTTCAGTTTCAACTGGCTGGTGGACTCTGACATGGCGGTCTACACCTTAGTGATTGCGGCGGTGTGGCAGTCTTCCGGCTTTGTTATGGCGATGTTTCTGGCTGGGCTGCGTGGTATTGACTCATCCATTATTCAGGCGGCCAAGATTGATGGCGCCAGCCTGCCGACCATCTACTGGAAAATTATTCTGCCGTGTTTGCGTCCGGTATTTTTCAGCGCAGTGATCATCACCTCTCACATTGCGATTAAGAGCTTCGATCTGGTGACGGCAATGACCGCCGGTGGTCCCGGCTATTCGTCCGATTTACCGGCGTTGTTCATGTACGCACACTCATTCACACGCGGCCAGGTTGGTCTGGGGGCGGCCAGTGCCATGATGATGTTGGCGGGGATTCTGGCCATTCTGGTGCCTTATCTGTATTCGGAACTGAGGGAGAAAAAATCATGAATTCCACAATGAACCTCTCCCGGGCGTTGATTTACACGGCGCTGGTATTCTTTTGTCTGGTGTATCTGATGCCACTGTTTGTCATGGTGATCACCTCGTTTAAGACCCTGCCGGATATTCGTGCCGGAAACCTGATGAGTTTGCCTCAAGAGTGGGTGTTTGATGCCTGGTACAAAGCCTGGGACAGCGCCTGTACCGGTGTGAAATGTGAAGGGGTGAAGGGTTACTTCTGGAACTCGTTCCAAATGGTGATCCCGGCGGTGGCCTTGTCTACGTTGCTGGGCGCTTTCAACGGTTACGTGGTGACCAAATGGCAATTTCGTGGTTCCAACCTGTTTTTCAGCTTGTTGCTGTTCGGCTGCTTTATTCCGTTTCAGGTTATTTTGCTGCCGATGGCGGCGGTGCTGGGTAAGTTGGGGTTGGCGAATACCACAGCAGGTCTGGTCACCGTGCACGTGATTTACGGTATGGCTTTTACCACGTTGTTCTTCCGTAATTTTTATATCGGGGTACCGGATGAGCTGATCAAAGCGGCTAAGCTGGACGGGGCAGGCTTTTTTACTATTTTCTTCAAAATTCTGCTGCCGTTGTCGACGCCGATCATCATGGTGACGGTGATCTGGCAGTTTACCTCCATCTGGAATGATTTCCTGTTTGGGGTGGTTTACTCCGGGTCCGATACGCAGCCCATTACGGTGGCATTGAATAACCTGGTCAACACCAGCACCGGGGTGAAGGAGTATAACGTGGATATGGCGGCGGCGATCATCGCGGCATTGCCAACGCTGGTTGTGTATGTACTGGCAGGAAAGTATTTTGTTCGTGGCCTGACCGCGGGATCAGTAAAAGGATAATTAACATGGCAACACTGGAACTGAAACAGATCCGTAAAACGTACCCGAAAGCGGAACAGGAAACCCTCAAAGGCATCGACATCAGCATTGATTCCGGGGAGTTTCTGATCCTGGTTGGCCCGTCTGGGTGTGGTAAGTCGACGCTGATGAATACCATTGCGGGGCTGGAAAACATCAGCTCAGGTGAGATTGTGATTGATGGTATCGATGTTGCGAGTGTCGAGCCAAAAGATCGTGATATTGCGATGGTCTTCCAGTCTTACGCGCTGTATCCGAACATGACCGTGCGAGGCAATATTGAATTTGGCCTTAAGATCCGTAAATTGCCTCAGGCAAAAATTGATGCGGAAGTCGAACGGGTTGCAAAGATGCTGCAAATTGATCAATTGCTGGAACGCAAACCCTCTCAGCTGTCCGGCGGACAGCGTCAGCGGGTGGCGATGGGACGTGCGCTGGCTCGTCGGCCAAAACTGTTCTTGTTTGATGAGCCGTTGTCGAATCTGGACGCTAAGCTCAGAGTTGAAATGCGTCATCAGATCAAACGTCTTCACCAGCAGTTGAGTACCACGATCGTGTACGTAACCCACGACCAGATTGAAGCCATGACGCTGGCTGACCGGATTGCCGTGATGAAAGACGGTATTTTGCAGCAACTTGGCACGCCGCAAGAAATCTATAACCGACCGAACAACATGTTTGTTGCCGGTTTTATGGGGTCTCCGTCGATGAACTTTATTCACACCATGGTGGATCTGGACGAGCATGACAAACCTGTGATTAAAGTGACCGGTGGTAATGGCCAGGAGCATCACATCAGATTACCAGACTCCATGCGTGCTCAGGACGGTAAGGAGATCGTGATTGGTCTAAGGCCGGAACACATCACGGAGTCGGCCAACCCGGACTCTGTGGCGTCAACGGAACTGACGTTGCAGCTTGAGGTGCTTGAGCCAACCGGACCGGATACCATCGCGATGATCAAGGTGAATGATCAGGAAGTGGCGTGCCGCTTGTCGCCTGAGTTTGACGCCAGTGTAGGTCAGGTTGCCCCTCTGCATTTTGATTTGTCCAAAGCGGTATTTTTTGACGCCCAGTCGGAGCAGCGCATCGACTTCCATTAAACCAGGTTAAGTGTGTCCCCACATCAATGTCCACGGGGGAGGGCGCTGAGCGGTGCTTGCAGTTCAGCGTGGGGATGCACTTCCTGCCAACTCGCCGCTTTTATTCCTTCGCCTCTTTCTGACCATTCCCAAATTCAATGAGTCACTTTTGACTCATTCATCAGTTTCGATGGGTCATTTCCCACCCATTTTATCATTCTGTTGGGTGAACTCTGCTGCTTTCTCGGATGCATTTTCACATCTAACTTATTGTAACTTAAAGGTTGTAGCAAAAATGTTAAAGGTTGGCCTGTAAGTTGCCTTTACTAAAGGGTATCAGTGCCCATAGATGGGGCTGTGATTATCCACAAGGAGAAGAACAACATGTTAAAGCCTTTAACTCTACTATCTGCCTCTATTCTTGCTGTCACCAGTTTCAACGCCGCGGCGAACTGTGACCCTGGTGAAATCGTGATTAAGTTCAGTCACGTAACCAATACCGACAAGCACCCGAAAGGGATTGCGGCGTCGCTGTTGGAAAAGCGGGTCAATGAAGAGATGAATGGTAAAGCCTGTATGCAGGTATTCCCAAACTCAACACTGTACGATGATGACAAAGTTCTGGAAGCGATGCTAAATGGTGATGTTCAACTGGCAGCACCGTCTTTGTCCAAATTCGAAAAATTCACCAAAAAGTTCCGTATTTTCGATCTCCCTTTCCTTTTTGATGATGTAGATGCGGTGGACCGCTTCCAGAGTTCTGATGCTGGTGAGAAGCTAAAAAATGCCATGAACCGCCGTGGCGTTCGCGGTCTGGAGTTTTGGCATAACGGCATGAAGCAAATCTCCGCCAACGAGCCCTTGATTCACCCTGAAGACGCGAAAGGTCTGAAATTCCGTGTCCAGGCTTCAGACGTGCTGGTGGCTCAGTTCGAGCAGCTTGGTGCAAATCCACAGAAAATGTCATTTGCGGAAGTGTACGGCGGCCTGCAGACCAAAGTTATCGATGGTCAGGAAAATACCTGGTCGAACATCTACGGTAAGAAGTTCTTCGAAGTACAAGACGGTATCACTGAAACCAACCACGGTATCTTGGATTACCTGGTGGTGACGTCGACCAAATGGTGGGACGGACTCCCGGCCGATGTGCGTGATCAGTTCGCAACGATCCTGAAAGAAGTCACAGATACCCGTAATGCCGAATCCAACAAAGTGGAGCAGCAGAACAAGCAGTACGTGATTGAAGCGGGCGGCGTCGTACGTGAACTGACACCGGAGCAGCGTCAGGAATGGGTAACAGCGCTGAAGCCGGTCTGGAAGAAGTTTGAAAAAGACATCGGTTCTGATCTGATCGATGCGGCACTGGCTGCCAACCAGAAATAACTCATCACTATAACAGGCTCCCGCGCGTCGGGAGCCATCTCTACCTGATTCGAGCGATGTATCACATGGAACAGTCATTTTTTGCGAAAGTCGGTCAGTTCACCGACAAGGTAGAAGAGACATTGATTGCCTTCTTCCTCGGCGCGATGACGATGCTGACATTCATTAACGTCATCATGCGTTATCTCTTTAACGACAATATTCTTTGGGCACTGGAGCTGACCGTGTTCATGTTTGCCTGGATGGTGCTGGTCGGGGCGTCTTATGGCGTCAAAAAGCACTTTCACATTGGGGTGGATGTGGTCATCAATCTGGCCCCAGAAGGGGGGCGTAAAGTACTGGCGCTATTAGCGGTAGGCTGCTGCCTGGTATTTTCTGTGCTGCTGCTGATTGGCTCGTGGAACTACTGGTATCCGTTTATTTCAGAACGTGCCTGGTATGAAACCGACGATATTCCCATGCCGGACATGTTTCAGTTTCTGGCTGACTGGTTGAATGAAGGTGAACGCTACGAAAAACTACCACGCTTTATTCCTTATATGGCATTGCCACTGGGTATGGCACTTTTAACTTTCCGTTTTGCTCAGTTGGCCGTCCAGATCATGACCGGTAAGCTGGATCGTTTGATCGCCGGGCATGAAGCAGAGGAAGAGCTGGAAGCGCTCAAAGAGGAGCTGGCTGAAGAGGCGGGCGACGTGATGACGCCAAAAAACAAACACGACAACAAGGAGAACTAAGTCATGGATATTTTGCTGTTATTTCTTCTTGTTATCGGCTTTATGCTGATTGGGGTGCCCATCGCGGTCTCACTGGGCTTGTCGAGCATCCTGTTTTTAATGTGGCATTCGGAAGCGTCTCTGGCTTCTGTGGCACAGACGCTGTTCAACGCGTTTGAAGGACACTATACCCTGCTGGCGATTCCGTTCTTTATTCTGGCATCGAGCTTTATGTCGACCGGTGGTGTGGCGAAGCGGATCATCCGTTTTGCGATTGCCATGGTGGGCTGGTTCCGTGGTGGTCTGGCCATGGCGTCCGTGGTGGCTTGTATGATGTTTGCGGCGCTGTCTGGCTCATCGCCCGCCACCGTGGTTGCCATTGGTAGTATCGTGATCGCCGGGATGATTAAAAACGGTTATTCCAAAGAGTTTGCCGCGGGTGTGATTTGTAATGCGGGGACCTTGGGGATCTTGATCCCGCCTTCCATCGTTATGGTGGTGTATGCGGCGGCAACGGATGTCTCGGTTGGCCGGATGTTTTTAGGCGGCGTCATCCCGGGACTGCTGGCCGGTGTCATGCTGATGATTGCTATTTACATAGCTGCCCGGGTGAAAAATCTGCCCAAGCAGCCGTTTGTTGGCTGGGGCGAGGCGTTAAAGGCGGCCAAAGATGCGAGCTGGGGCTTGCTGCTGGTAGTGATCATCTTGGGCGGTATTTACGGTGGTATTTTCACGCCGACAGAAGCGGCGGCCGTCGCAGCTGTCTACGCGTTCCTGATTGCCAACTTTGTGTACCGCGATATGGGGCCGTTTGCAGACAAGCAAAACCGCAAGCCGGCAGTGGTGAAAATCCTGCAAGCCTTTGTCCACAAGGACACCAAGCATACGCTGTTTGAAGCGGGCAAGCTGACCATTATGTTGTTGTTTATCATTGCCAACGCTTTGATTCTGAAACACGTTCTGACCGAAGAGCGTATTCCACAAATGATCACAGAGTCCATGTTGTCTGCGGGTCTGGGACCGATCACCTTCCTGATTGTTGTCAACGTCTTGCTGTTGATCGGCGGTCAGTTTATGGAGCCGTCTGGCTTGCTGATCATCGTGGCACCGTTGGTGTTCCCGATCGCGATTGCACTCGGTATCGATCCGATTCACCTTGGTATCATCATGGTGGTGAACATGGAAATCGGAATGATCACACCGCCTGTGGGATTAAACCTGTTTGTGACCGCCGGGGTAGCGAAAATGTCGATGATGAGTGTGGTGAAGGCGGCGTTGCCATGGGTGGCGGTGATGTTCCTGTTCCTGATCATCGTGACGTATGTGCCTTGGGTTTCAACCTGGTTACCGACTTCTCTGATGGGACCGGAAATCATCACTAAATAACATCAGGCAAAAAAACGAGGAGGGTTAAACCTCCTCGTTTATTTTTGTACCTGAGCCTGCGCGTGGGTCACGGGTGAATCTGCGCTCGTAAAATTGATACTTACGCTTGTTCCTCCGCCTGTCCTGGCCAGAACGTTGTTCGCAGCGATACACTCCGTCAATCAGCACCGTGTCGCTGATGTTCGGCACTTTTACTTTTTCGCCCATACGCATCCGAGAAACCCAATAACCTGCGCTTAGTATGGCTAAGCAGGCGATGGGTGTCACAGTACAAAGAGGTAAAATGTATCTTGTCTCAAAAATGAAATGCGTGGGTGTGCGGTTTTGTCTGGTTAGTTTTTGTACGCCTCTTTTTCGATTTGATACTTTTGCATTTTGTCGTAGAGCGTTTTTCGTGGGATGTTCAGTTTTTCCATCGTCTGTTTGATACTGCCACCACACTCGATCAGCGCGCGCTCAATTGCCGTTTTTTCAAATTCCGCGACCTGCTCTGCCAGGCTCGACGATGGTACTGAAGCAGGTACATCACCCAATTGCGTCAGTTTGCCTAAAAGTACGAATCGTTCGGCGGCGTTGCGCAGCTCACGGACATTACCCGGCCAGTCGTGACTGAGCAACTGCTGCAAATCATGCTCGGGCAAAGCATTGGCGGCCTTGCCGTATCGGGCGGCAGCAACCAGTAAAAAATGATGGAATAAGG
Source organism: Vibrio proteolyticus NBRC 13287 (assembly GCF_000467125.1). Lineage (GTDB taxonomy): Bacteria > Pseudomonadota > Gammaproteobacteria > Enterobacterales > Vibrionaceae > Vibrio > Vibrio proteolyticus. The sequence continues at coordinate 294,760 of NZ_BATJ01000002.1, forward strand.
CGGGAATATCATCTTTGCGTTCACGAAGTGGCGGCAAGTCGAGTGTGACGATGTTCAAGCGGTAATACAGATCCTGCCGGAACGTACCGTCTGCGGCGGCCTGTCTGAGATCAACCTTTGTCGCCGCAATGACGCGAATATTGAGTGGCAGCAGTATGTTAGAGCCGATGCGCTCAAAAACGCGCTCTTGCAACACGCGCAGCAGACGGATTTGTGCCTGCATTGGCATCGATTCAATTTCATCCAGAAACAGTGTGCCATTTTGCGCATGTTCAAATTTACCAATGCGCTGGGCATCCGCGCCAGTGAACGCCCCTTTTTCATGGCCAAACAGCTCACTTTCAATCAGGTTTTCCGGGACGGCGCCACAGTTGACGGCCACGAAGTTCTGTTCGCGTCGTGCACTCTGTTCATGTAAGGAGCGGGCAATCAGCTCTTTACCGGTGCCGGTTTCCCCGAACAACAGAATATCGGCATCGGTATCGGCGATCTGCGTGATGGTGTCACGCAGATCACGGATGCACTGGGTGTCGCCGATGATGCGTGGTCCCAGCGTCTGACTGGCTTTTAAGCTGCGCTTCAGCGCTTGGTTTTCTAGGGTTAGGTTGCGCTTATCGATGGCGCGCCGCACTGTTTCTACCAGCCGATCCGGTGAAAACGGTTTTTCGATGAAATCATACGCGCCGTTATGCATCGCGCTGACGGCCATGGAAATGTCGCCGTGACCGGTGATCAGAATCACTGGCACTTCCGGATCCTGATTGAGGACTGTTTGAAGCAGGTTTTCGCCCGACAAGCCCGGTAGGCAAATATCGGTCACGACCACTTTAGGCAGCGTATCGGCTTTGGCGGCCAGCAATGCCTCTTCGGCACTGGCAAAAAACTGCGCCTCAATCTCTTCCAGTTCGAAGCTTTGTGCGATGGCTTCGCGAATGTCATGTTCGTCATCAATGAAAAATACATCGTGCATTGATTCATCCTTGTATAGGCAGCGGCAGTTGAATGGTAAAGCGGGCTCCGTTTAATGGCGACCGAGAGACCGTGAGCTGACCGTTCATGGCTTTGATAATTTGTTGTGAAATCGACAGCCCTAAACCGAGGCCGTTCTTTTTCGTGGTATAAAACGGTTCAAACAGCTGATTTTGTTGTTCTTGACTCAGTCCGGGCCCGTTATCATCAATATGGATCAGAAGGCAGTCTGCGTGAACGTTGACCGAAAGGCGAATCAAACGTTGCGGCTGCTCTTCTAATGCCTGAACCGAGTTGGTCAGCAGATTAATCAAGACCTGTTCAAGCTGGATAGGGTTGATTTCCACTTCGACGAGATCGTCGCTGTTGATCTCCAGCGTAACCTGGTGAGCCTTAAGTTGTGCTTCCAGCAACTCGCGAGTGGACTGAATAACCGGATGCAGGCGGGTTACGACCCGTTCACTGCTGTCAGATTTGCGAGCGAATGATTTTAACTGCTCACTGATCTTAGCCATGCGCTCGGTCAGAGACGCGATCCGTGCCAGATTGTCATCCACCTTCGGGTAGTTTTCTTTGTTCAGGTAGCGTCGTCCATTGTCAGCAAAGCTGCGAATGGCTGCCAACGGGTTATTCAGTTCGTGGCTGATACTGGCTGACATCTGTCCCAGCACCGCGAGCTTAGCGGCTTGAATCAGTTCGGCCTGTGTCTGGCGCAGCGCTTCCTCAGTTCGGCTGCGTTCATCAATTTCTGCGTGCAGCTTGGCGGTGCGCTCCATCACCAGATACTCCAGCTTCTGTTTGGCTTCAGACTGAATCTGCTCCAATTGACGGTGTTTCAGTTGCCGGTTGTGGATCAGCAGCATAACCAGATAGATGATCGCAAACACCAGACTGAGAATCACCACAAAGCCGAGACTTTGCCAGAATAGCGTGATTTTGGGTGACAGAACTCGGATATTGAGTGACAGCTGGCTCAGGGGGCGTGATGAAACGATAAAGTCCCCCGCCAGTCCGCCGCGCCTTGGGTTTTTCAGTTCTGTCGGGGAATGACTCAGATCGCCATTCAGGCCAAGCGAACGGATGGGCGTATCCAGGTATTGGCGGCTGTTGGTGATCGTCGAGCGCTGGGCTTCAGATAACGTAATGAGGCTTTTGAACAGCCACTTCGGGTTACTGGACATGAAAACGACTTGATTGGGGTCGGTGGCAACGAAGGTGCTGTCTTTGCTTTCCCAGTTTTCTTCAATGGCGGACAAGTCCATTTTGACCACTACCACGCCAATAATTTCCGCAGCATACACCACAGGGTAAGAGTAGTAGTATCCCCGTTGTCCCGAAGTCGAACCCAAAGCGAAATACTGGCTACGAGTGCCCTGCATGGCGATATTGAAGTAGGGTCGCCAGGCGAAGTTACGTCCCAGAAAGGAGCGGTCGAGATTCCAGTTACTGGCTGCGATGGTGGTTCCGTTTGCGTCGAGCAGATAGCTATCTGAAGCTTGAATGACATCATTGACTTGTTCCAGATAACGGTTGGTCACTTCGATCTGAGCGGGGTTGTCCGGTTGCAACAATGCGTCGACCAGTTCTTTGTCTTTCGACAACAGCCGGGGTAAGTGAGCGTATTTGTCGAGCTTGGTGGCAATATGGCTGGCAAAACGATCCAGCTGAGCCTGATGTTCAACCAGCAGATTCTGGTAACTGTAGCGCCACACGAGTTGGGCGCCGCTGGTGGCCAGCAGGAGAAATACAACCAGCAATATCAGGCTGGCTCGTCGAATTCGCAGCATGACTTCCTTTCCTGAAACAACGAAATCCATTCAGCAGGCCTGGTGAATTGCTCGTGCAAGAATGACGCGAAATCAACCGCAGGCCCTTGGTATATAAGGTAAAGCGAATTGCGAATGAGGTGTTCAAAAAGATAGCGATTCTGCGGGGTAAAACAGGAGCGAGATCTCTTTTTAAGTTATTTAACGAAAAAAAGCCTCGATTCCCTTGAAAAAGCCATTATTGTCCCCATTTCAAACGAAGATTTTCAGCGTTTGTTCGATTTTAGGGCAAATGTGCGGGAATTTAGAACAATGGCGTAACGATATCAGGGATTAGCTCGACAGGCCTGTTTATGGTCGTTAGAATGCTGCGTCTAAAAATCGTTTTGTCCTGAGACTAATCGGAGATACCTTTTTCTCCTGGCAAGGCCGGCAGAAATAGAAAGATATCGCTGATTAGTCCGGCGTCAGCTCCGGCTGACACCGATTCTCAAGTTTAAATGAGTGCCAAGCGGCACTTGACAAGGATGCAGTTGGTGAGTCACCAACTCATACGCTCAGCCTGGCTGGGCCTGTTTTGAGGTTTATATATAATGCAAGTTACTGTTGAAACGCTAGAAGGCCTAGAGCGCCGTCTGAATATTACTGTTCCTGCTGCAAACATCGAAGATGCAGTGACAGCTGAACTACGCAACATCGCGAAAAACCGTCGTTTCGATGGTTTCCGCAAAGGCAAAGTGCCAATGAAAATGGTTGCGAAGATGTACGGCAAAGCAGTACGTCAAGACGTGATGGGTGAAGTTATGCAACGTCACTTCATCGAAGCGATCGTGAAAGAGAAAATCAACCCAGCTGGCGCTCCAACTTTCGCACCGGTAGAAAACGAAGAAGGTAAAGACCTGGTTTTCGCTGCGACTTTCGAAGTTTACCCAGAAGTGGAACTGAAAGGTCTGGAAAGCATCACGGTTGAAAAGCCAGTAACAGAAGTTAACGATGCAGACGTCGATGAGATGATCGAAACTCTGCGTAAGCAACAGGCAACTTGGAAAGAAGTTGACACAGCGGCTGAAGAAGGCTCTCGTGCAACGATCGATTTCGTTGGTTCTATCGACGGTGAAGAATTCGAAGGCGGTAAAGCTGAGAACTTCCCTCTGGAAATGGGCGCAGGTCGCATGATTCCAGGTTTTGAAGACGGTATCACAGGTAAAACTGCGGGTATGGAATTCGAAATCGACGTGACTTTCCCAGAAGATTACCACGCTGAAAACCTGAAAGGTAAAGCAGCGAAGTTCGCCATCAAAGTGAACAAAGTTGAAGCTCGCGAGCTTCCAGAACTGAACGATGAGTTCGTGTCTAAGTTCGGTGTTGCAGAAGGCGGCATTGACGCGCTTAAAGCTGAAGTTCGTAAGAACATGGAGCGCGAACTGAAGCAAGCTGTGAAGAACCGCATCAAAGAACAGGCTATCGACGGTCTGGTTAAAGAAAACGAAATCGACGTACCAGCAGCACTGATCGACCAGGAAATCAACGTCCTTCGTCAACAGGCAGCTCAGCGTTTCGGTGGCAACGTAGAAGCAGCAAACCAGCTTCCACGTGAGCTGTTCGAAGAGCAAGCAAAACGTCGCGTTGTTGTGGGTCTGCTTCTGGGTGAAGTGATCAAGTCTGAAGAGCTGAAAGCTGACGAAGACAAAGTGAAAGCACTGATCGAAGAGATGGCAACAGCGTACGAAGATCCATCAGAAGTGATCTCTTACTACGAACAGAACGAGCAAATGATGAACAACATGCGCAACGTTGCTCTGGAAGAGCAAGCAATTGACGCTATCATCGCTAAAGCACAGGTGACTGAAAAACAAGTTGGCTTTAACGAGCTGATGAACCAACCTGCTGCTTAATAGGCAATATCTTGCGTAGAAGGTTGACTATGAGTTAACTATTCTGCTAACAATGGTCCGTATGATATACATCATCCGGGCCATTTATTTTAGGGACATAAGAATATGAGCTACCAAGAAAAAAATGCAATGTCGCCAATTCTGGACGCACTGGTACCTATGGTGGTTGAACAGACTTCCCGCGGCGAGCGCTCTTACGATATCTATTCTCGTCTGCTGAAAGATCGCGTGATTTTCCTTACGGGTCAGGTAGAAGACCACATGGCTAACCTTGTCGTGGCTCAGCTGCTTTTCCTGGAGTCGGAGAATCCTGACAAAGATATCTTCCTGTACATCAACTCACCTGGTGGCAGTGTGACTGCAGGCATGTCTATCTACGACACCATGCAGTTCATCAAACCAAACGTCAGCACCCTGTGTATCGGTCAGGCCTGCTCAATGGGCGCGTTCTTGCTGGCTGGCGGTGCGCCAGGTAAACGTTATGTGCTGCCGAACTCGCGTGTTATGATTCACCAACCGCTGGGTGGCTTCCAGGGGCAGGCATCGGATATTCAGATCCATGCGCAAGAAATCCTGAGCATTAAACAGAAGCTGAATACGCTGCTGGCTGACCACACGGGTCAACCACTGGAAGTGATTGAGCGTGATACCGATCGTGATAACTTTATGTCAGCTCAGCAAGCGGTTGACTATGGTCTGGTTGACGCAGTGCTAACCCATCGTGGCGAGTAACACACAAGCGGCGATTGAGTAACGCAATTCGGCTTAATTTGATATACACTCAAACATTATGAGTAAAGGCTAAGAGGTTAGCGAATGACAGACAAAAGCAAAGAGAGCGGTAGTAGTAAACTGCTTTACTGTTCTTTCTGTGGCAAAAGCCAGCACGAAGTTCGCAAGCTAATCGCAGGCCCATCGGTTTACATTTGTGACGAGTGTGTCGATCTTTGTAACGACATTATTCGTGAAGAAATCAAAGATGTTCTGCCTAAGAAACAGTCGGAGGCGTTACCTACGCCAAAGCAGATTCGTGAACACCTTGATGATTATGTGATTGGCCAAGATTACGCGAAGAAAGTGCTCGCTGTTGCGGTATATAACCACTACAAGCGTTTACGTAACGGTGACACCACCAGTGAAGGGGTGGAACTGGGTAAAAGTAACATCCTGTTGATTGGTCCGACAGGTAGCGGTAAAACGCTGCTTGCAGAAACGCTGGCGCGTTTCCTGGATGTACCATTTACTATGGCGGACGCAACCACGCTGACTGAAGCGGGGTATGTGGGTGAAGATGTTGAAAACATCATCCAAAAGCTGCTGCAAAAATGCGATTACGATGTAGCAAAAGCTGAACGTGGCATTGTTTACATCGACGAAATCGATAAGATTTCCCGTAAAGCAGAAAATCCATCTATCACACGCGACGTTTCGGGTGAAGGTGTGCAGCAGGCGCTGCTGAAATTGATCGAAGGTACGGTTGCTTCTGTTCCTCCTCAGGGCGGGCGCAAACATCCTCAGCAGGAGTTCCTGCAAGTGGACACGTCCAAGATCCTGTTCATCTGTGGCGGCGCATTTGCCGGCTTGGATAAGGTGATTGAACAACGTGTTGCCAAAGGAACCGGTATCGGGTTTGGTGCGGAAGTGCGCTCGAAAGACGAAAGCAAAACTGTCGGTGAGCTGTTCACTCAGGTAGAACCTGAAGACCTGGTGAAATACGGTTTGATTCCTGAGTTCATCGGTCGTCTGCCAGTGACAACAACACTGACAGAGTTGGACGAAGACGCGCTAATCCAAATCCTGCGTGAACCAAAGAATGCACTGACGAAACAGTATGCTGCCTTGTTCGATCTGGAAGAGGTTGAGCTTGAGTTCCGTGAAGATGCGCTCAGTGCGATCGCGAAGAAAGCGATGGAGCGTAAAACGGGTGCTCGTGGTCTGCGTTCTATTCTGGAAAGCGTGCTGCTGGAAACCATGTACGAGCTACCGTCTTCTACTGACGTGAGCAAAGTCGTGATTGATGAATCGGTGATCAATGGCGAGTCTGAACCGCTGTTGATTTACACCAACTCAGACAACCAAGCTGCTGGCGCTGAGTAACAAAACAGCAAAATAAAACAGGAGGCAATTATTGCCTCCTTTTTTTTATTCTTTCATTGAATCCAACAAATTAGGCCCCATATACTGCATAACAGTCAGAGTTAAAACGTGATAGCGGAAGAGAGAATTATATGAACTTGGAACGTTCCGAGCGTATCGAGATCCCCGTGCTGCCACTGCGCGATGTGGTCGTTTACCCGCATATGGTTATTCCTTTGTTTGTTGGCCGTGAAAAATCAATCAGCTGCCTGGAAGCAGCGATGGATAACAACAAGCAAGTGTTACTGGTTGCACAAAAGCAGGCAGAAACCGATGAGCCAACAGTTGAGGACCTATTTGAAGTAGGGACAGTGGCGACCATTCTGCAGTTACTGAAACTGCCAGACGGTACTGTAAAAGTGCTGGTTGAAGGCCAGCAGCGTGCCAAGATCCACTCCATTACCCAAGACGATTTCTTTCTTGCCGATGCAGAATACCTGCAGACGCCTGAATTAGACGAGAAAGAACAAGAAGTCATCGTTCGTAGCGCAATCAATCAGTTTGAAGGTTTCATCAAACTGAACAAAAAGATTCCACCTGAGGTACTGACGTCGCTGAATGGCATCGATGAAGCGGCTCGCCTGGCAGACACTATTGCCGCTCATATGCCGCTGAAACTGAACGACAAGCAGCAAGTATTGGAAATTCTGGATGTGACTGAGCGTCTTGAATTTTTGATGGGGCAGATGGAGTCAGAAATCGACCTGCTGCAAGTCGAAAAGCGCATTCGCAGCCGCGTTAAAAAGCAGATGGAAAAATCTCAGCGCGAGTACTACCTCAACGAGCAGATGAAAGCCATCCAGAAAGAACTGGGTGAAATGGATGACGCGCCGGACGAGTTTGAAGCGCTGAAGCAAAAGATTGAAGAGGCAAAAATGCCTCAGGAAGCGCGCGAAAAAACTGAGCAGGAACTGCAAAAGCTGAAGATGATGTCCCCGATGTCAGCGGAGGCCACTGTGGTACGCAGCTACATCGATTGGATGGTCAGCGTGCCGTGGAATAAACGTTCTAAGGTGAAAAAGAATCTGGCGAAAGCGGAAGAGATCCTGAACGAAGACCACTACGGCCTGGAGCGCGTGAAAGAACGTATCCTTGAGTATCTCGCCGTGCAGAACCGGATCAACAAACTGAAAGGTCCAATTCTGTGCCTGGTAGGGCCTCCGGGGGTGGGTAAAACCTCATTAGGTCGTTCGATTGCAGCTGCTACTGGGCGCAAATATGTGCGCATGGCTCTGGGTGGGGTTCGTGATGAAGCGGAGATCCGTGGTCACCGCCGCACTTACATTGGTTCTCTGCCAGGTAAACTGATTCAGAAAATGTCCAAAGTAGGGGTTCGGAACCCGTTGTTCCTGCTGGATGAAATCGACAAGATGTCATCAGACATGCGTGGCGACCCGGCTTCGGCCTTACTTGAGGTACTGGATCCAGAACAGAACAACTCGTTCAACGACCATTATCTGGAAGTTGATTACGATCTGTCGGATGTGATGTTTGTTGCGACATCGAACTCAATGAACATTCCAGGGCCGCTGCTAGACCGTATGGAAGTGATTCGTCTGTCGGGGTATACCGAAGATGAAAAACTCAATATCGCTAAGCGTCACTTGGTTGAAAAGCAGGTGAAGCGCAACGGCCTGAAACCGCACGAAATTGAAATTGCTGATTCGGCGATCATCGGTATCATCCGTTACTACACCCGTGAAGCGGGCGTGCGTAACCTGGAGCGTGAAATCTCCAAGATCTGTCGCAAAGCGGTGAAGAATATTTTGCTGGACAACGACATCAAGTCGGTGACCGTCACGATGGACAACCTGAAAGATTATTTGGGTGTGCAACGTCATGACTACGGCAAAGCCGATGATATGAACCGTATTGGTCAGGTGATTGGTCTGGCATGGACGGAAGTTGGTGGCGATCTGCTGACGATTGAAACTCAGTCAATGCCGGGTAAAGGTAAGCTGACGCAAACCGGCTCCCTGGGTGATGTGATGCAGGAATCGATTCAGGCTGCAATGACAGTGGTTCGCTCTCGTGCTGATGCGCTGGGCATCAATAACGACTTCTATGAGAAGAAAGACATCCACGTGCACGTTCCGGAAGGGGCGACACCAAAAGACGGGCCAAGTGCGGGTATCGCCATGTGCACCGCTCTGGTCTCCAGCTTGACAGGCAACCCGGTCAAAGCGGACGTTGCGATGACAGGTGAGATCACATTGCGTGGTGAAGTGCTGCCTATCGGTGGTTTGAAAGAAAAACTGTTGGCAGCACACCGTGGTGGCATTAAGACGGTTCTGATTCCTAAGGATAACGAACGCGATCTGGAAGAAATTCCGGACAACGTGATTGCTGACCTGACCGTGATCCCTGTCCAGTGGATTGATGAAGTTCTCAAAGTTGCGCTAGAGCGAGACCCGTCAGGTGTCGAATTTAACGTTAAAAAATAGTGATGTGCAGCAAAAATAAGTAAAAGATTGCGCTGATAGGCCGAAAAAGGCTTGTCAGCGTTTTTTTTGGACGCTAACGTTACCAACATAGCTGGAAAGCCTTTTGGAACGGGGCCTCCGGCTAAATTTGAAACTTAATGGAACGAATATGCTACCCATAAAAATACTAAGGTAGCGCAAAGGGGAATCACAGTGAATAAAACACAATTAGTAGAAAAAATCGCTTCAAGTGCAGATATCTCAAAAGCATCAGCAGGCCGTGCGCTGGACGCATTCATTGATGCAGTAAGCGATACGCTGCAGACTGGCGATCAAGTGGCTCTGGTTGGCTTCGGTACTTTCAGTGTTCGCACTCGTGCTGCACGTACTGGTCGTAACCCAAAAACTGGTGAAGAAATCCAAATCGCAGAAGCTAAAGTACCTGGCTTCAAAGCAGGCAAAGCTCTGAAAGACGCTTGTAACTAAGCCTGATTTCGAAATTTGCGGCTAACTGCAAATTAATTCGAACCTTTTTAATTTATGCGCATCCTACTGATGCGCATTTCTTTTTCTGATATCATCGCGCTATTAAATTTTGACGTTGAAGTAGCAAACTTCATTTCTGGAGAGCAGATAGACTATGATGGAGCGATTACGCGAAGGCGTGAATAGCATCGCGGTAAAAATTATACTTGGACTAATCATCCTTTCCTTTGTTTTCGCGGGTGTAGGTAGCTACCTGGTCAGCGGTAGCAGTAATGCAGCAGCCAAAGTCGGCAGTACCGAAATTGGTCGCGGCGAGTTCGAGCAAGCTTATCAAAACGAGCGTAATCGTATGCAGGCTCAACTGGGTGATTACTTCTCAACCCTTTTATCTGATCCAGGTTATGTTCAGTCATTCCGTAAATCTGTACTGGATCGCATGATCAACGACGTTCTGTTGGAACAGCACGCAGAGTCGTTGGGTCTGCGCGTTAGCGACGATCAAGTCCGTCAGATGATCCTGGAAATGCCTCAGTTTCAGAGTGATGGTCAATTTGATCAGGAAATTTATCAGGCCGCATTGCGCCGCGCAGGTTTCTCGCCAGATAGCTTTGCTGAGTACCTGCGTCGTGATCTTGTCCGTAACCAGTTGCTAACGGCAATTCAGGGCAGTGATTTCTCTCTCAAAGGTGAAGTGGAAGCGCAGAGCAAATTGATCACTCAGACGCGTGATATTCGTAAACTGACACTGTCTTTGAGCGACTTTGCAGACAAAGTACAACTGACGGATGAAGAAATTCAGGAATATTACCAACAAAACCCTGAGCGTTTCACGCGTCCGGAACAGTACAAAATTGCCTACATCGAACTGTCAGCTCAACAAATGAAAGACAAGCTGAAGGTGTCAGATGAGGAAGCGCAGAGCTACTACAACGAGCATTTAGATAAATACTCTTCGCAGGCTCAGCGTAAAGTCAGTCATATTCTGATCAAAGACGAGAAAAAAGCCGACGCTGTTCTGGCTGAACTGAAAGGTGGTGCGGATTTCTCTGAGGTAGCAAAGGAAAAATCGGAAGATATCGGCAGTGCGGAATCTGGCGGCTCATTGGGGTGGATTGAACAAGGCGTCATGGATCCTGCATTTGAACTGGCGGCATTTGGTCTTAAGAATCCTGGTGATATGAGTGGCGTGGTCAAATCAGACTTTGGTTTCCACATCATCAAGCTGGATGATGTGAAAGACGCCGTCGCTAAACCATACTCGGAAGTCGCGGCATCAATAAAACAAGAGTTGAAAGATCAGATAGCGGTCAATGAATTCTATGACCTGCAGACCACGCTTGAGAAAGTGGCGTTTGAATCTTCCGATTCTTTGGATGATGCGGCGAAAGCGGTGGGTCAAACGGTTCACACCACGGACTTTATTTCTCAGCAAGACGCACCTGATGTACTGAAAAATCAGTCGGTAATGCAGGCAATCACGTCGCCTGAAGTGAAAGAAGACGGCATGAACTCTGAAGTCATCGAAGTGGCACCTGAACACGTTGTTGTGGTACGAGTCGACGACTCTCGTCCTGAAACGGTTCTGCCTTTGGAAGACGTAAAAGAGCAGGTCATAACCCAACTGTCTAAGGTGAAAGGCGAGCAACAAGCGCTTGAACTGGCTGAGCAGTTGGTGGCTGAGCTGAAAGACGGTAAGCAGGAGTTGTTGTCTCAGAACAATCTGGCGTTTGGTGAACTAGAGAAAATTGACCGCAGTTCGCCGCTGGCTAACACGGTTTATGCGATGGCCAAACCTCAGGACGGTAAGCCAGTGTATGCGCAGGCAAAAGAGATGAACGGTGACATTGCGGTTGTGCAGCTTGAGAAGGTTGAAGCGGACATTGATCCTCAGTACAACCAACAAATCGGTACTCAACTGACGCAGTTGAACTCGCAAAAAGATTTGTCGGGTGTGCTGAGTATCTTGCGCGCCAACACCGACATTGAGTACTACTCTGTGAGTCAGTAAGCAGTTTTCATGCAACTGACAATGAGACAAAGACGGGCTGCATTTGCAGCCCGTTTTATTTTTCCTTAGTCCGCAATGCGATGCGATACAGGATACTTTAGTTTGTGTCTTCGGTTAACAATCAAACGAGGAACTCTCATGTCAGTGAAAAAATGGATGGCAACAGCGTTATTTGCCTTGCTGTTGCCTGTTGCATCGGTGCAGGCCGCAGATTCGGCGGAAAAGTATGAAGGGATTGAAATTACGGTGAATGTAAACACCGCCAGTGCGGAAGAACTGGCGACGTTGCTCAGTGGTGTCGGTCTGAAGAAAGCACAGGCTATTGTCGACTACCGGGAACAAAATGGAGGCTTTGTGTCAGCCGAACAGTTGGCCGAAGTGAAAGGCATTGGCCCGGCTTTAGTGGAGAAAAATCGCGCACGCATTCAGCTGTAAAAGTATGGACACGGTCAAGTGTGACTCGTGTCCGTTAAAAAATGGGCTTTTGTCCGATCCCGGCTAGCACCTCTTAGGTAATCCCTTTATAATTCTGTGCCGTCAAAAACCAAGAGTTTTCTGACTTGGTTTAGAATCAAAATGGAGTAAGACATGTCCTCTCAAACACCGGTTATTACCGTTGATGGACCAAGTGGTGCTGGTAAAGGCACGCTTTGTATGCAGTTGGCTGATAAGCTGGGTTTTCACCTTCTTGATTCCGGGGCGATCTATCGGGTTCTCGCACTGGCAGCCATTCACCATGGCGTGGACACAGAATCAGAGGACGCGCTCGTACCCCTAGCGACACATCTGGATGTCCAGTTCATTGCCGAAGGAGATTTGGTCAGAGTGATTCTGGAAGGCGAGGACGTTTCCAGAGAGCTGCGCAAAGAAGAAACGGGGATGGCCGCGTCGAAAGTGGCAGCGTTGCCACGAGTGCGTGAAGCTTTGTTGCGTCGTCAACGCGCGTTTGCAGACGGCAAAGGTCTGGTGGCTGATGGCAGAGATATGGGGACCGTCGTCTTCCCGCAAGCTGAAGTCAAAATCTTTTTAGATGCCAGTGCCGAAGAGCGTGCCCAGCGCCGCCTGAAACAGTTGCAAGGCAAGGGCTTAGATGTTAGATTTGACGACCTTTTGAGCGAGATCCAAGAGCGTGACGATCGCGATCGTAACCGCCCGGTGGCGCCATTGCGCCCTGCAGAGGATGCGCTTTTGCTGGATTCTACTGCAATGAGTATCGACGAAGTGGTAGAAAAGGCACTAAACTATATCGAATCAAAGCTTGCTGAATAACGAGTTCATCAAGCTGAGAGCGTCGGTCGCATGGATGATGACTGGCGAAGTTAATAACCCCATGAGGTAGGATACCCGTGGACGTTTACTTTATTGAAGATTAATTAAATGACTGAATCTTTTGCTCAACTCTTTGAAGAGTTTCTAAACGAAACAGAATTCCAACAAGGCAGCATCGTTAAAGGTACTGTAGTAGCTATCGAGAACGGTTTCGTTCTTGTTGATGCTGGTCTTAAGTCTGAATCTGCTATCCCTGCTGAACAGTTCAAGAACGCTGCTGGCGAGCTTGAAGTTGAAGTTGGTGCTGAAGTAGACGTAGCTCTAGACGCTGTTGAAGATGGTTTCGGTGAAACTCAACTTTCTCGTGAGAAAGCTAAGCGTCACGAAGCTTGGATCGTTCTTGAGAAAGCTTACGAAGAAGCTGAAACTGTTGTTGGTATCATCAACGGTAAAGTTAAAGGCGGTTTCACTGTTGAACTAAACGGTATCCGTGCTTTCCTTCCTGGCTCTCTGGTAGACGTACGTCCAATCCGCGACACTGCTCACCTGGAAAACAAAGAGCTAGAGTTCAAAGTAATCAAGCTAGACCAGAAGCGTAACAACGTAGTTGTTTCTCGCCGCGCAGTTATCGAATCTGAAAACAGCGTTGAGCGTGATGAGCTGCTGGAAACTCTACAAGAAGGTAGCGAAGTTAAAGGTATCGTTAAGAACCTGACTGACTACGGTGCGTTCGTAGACCTAGGTGGTGTAGACGGTCTTCTGCACATCACTGACATGGCTTGGAAACGCGTTAAGCACCCATCAGAAATCGTTAACGTTGGTGATGAAATCACTGTTAAAGTTCTGAAGTTCGACCGTGAGCGTACTCGTGTATCTCTAGGTCTGAAACAACTGGGTGAAGATCCATGGGTAGCAATCGCTAAGCGTTACCCAGAAGGTCACAAACTGACTGGTCGCGTAACTAACCTGACTGACTACGGCTGCTTCGTTGAAATCGAAGAAGGCGTTGAAGGTCTGGTACACGTTTCTGAAATGGACTGGACTAACAAGAACATTCACCCATCTAAAGTTGTTAATGTAGGCGACGAAGTTGAGGTTATGGTTCTTGAAATCGACGAAGAACGTCGTCGTATTTCTCTAGGCCTGAAACAGTGTAAAGCTAACCCATGGCAGTCTTTCGCTGAAGCGCAAGCTAAAGGCGATAAAGTAACTGGTAAGATCAAGTCTATCACTGACTTCGGTATCTTCATCGGTCTTGACGGCGGCATCGACGGTCTGGTTCACCTGTCTGATATCTCTTGGAACGTTCCAGGTGAAGAAGCAGTACGTGAATACAAGAAAGGCGACGAAATCTCTGCAGTTGTTCTAGCTGTAGATGCAGAGCGTGAGCGCATTTCTCTGGGCGTTAAGCAAATGGAAAATGACCCATTCAACGCTTACGTTGCAGACAACAAGAAAGGCACTCTAGTTAACGGTACTGTTACAGCCGTTGACGCTAAAGGCGCTACTGTTGAGCTGGAAGAAGGCGTAGAAGGTTACATCCGCGCTTCTGAAGTTGCTCGTGACCGCGTAGAAGACGCATCTCTGATCCTGAGCGCTGGTGACAGTGTTGAAGCGAAGTTCACCGGTGTTGACCGTAAGAACCGCGTAATCAACTTGTCTATCAAAGCTAAAGACGAAGCTGAAGAGCAAGAAGCAATGGCATCTATCAACAAGCAAGATGAAGGTGCATTCGGTAACGCTATGGCTGACGCGTTCAAAGCTGCTAAAGGCGAATAATTCTCGTCTTATAAAAAAGGAGCCCATTGGGCTCCTTTTTTTTGTCCGTAAAAAGTGCAATTTGTCTTGCGTCGTTATAAGTCAACCTATCATCTGCCACAGGAACTTAGTCTATAGTTTATTTAACCGCTAAGTAGATGTGTGAATTTTCAGCTATAATCTAAGCAAGTGTTTGTTGGAACTGAAATTCCTGACTATAATGACTGAAAAATTGATGCGAGAAGAGGGGAACTATGACTAAGTCTGAACTGATTGAAAGGTTGTGCGCAGAGCAGACACATCTTTCGGCAAAAGAGGTTGAAGATGCTGTAAAAGACATTCTGGAGCATATGGCTACGACTCTGGAAAATGGCGATCGCATCGAGATCCGTGGTTTTGGCAGTTTCTCACTGCACTACCGTGAGCCTCGTGTTGGCCGTAACCCGAAAACCGGCGAAAAAGTGGAGCTGGAAGGTAAATACGTTCCTCACTTTAAACCAGGTAAAGAATTGCGCGAGCGTGTCAACTCAGACCTGTAATTCCCCGGCAGACTATAAAAAAGCGGCATACGTCTACGTATGCCGCTTTTTTATAAGCACATTATTAAGTATAACCATGGAGTGTTGGCGGGATTTACTGCATAATCAGACATGCCCAAATCCAATACGGTGAAGGAATATGAAAATTATAAAAATCATTGTTGTACTCCTACTATTTATTATTGCTCTCGCGCTAGGCTCTCAAAATCAGGAAGTCGTGACTTTCAATTATCTGGTCGCGCAGGGTGAATTCCATCTTTCAACCTTACTGGGTGTTGTCTTTGTCGTTGGTTTTGCGCTTGCAGGTGCTATTTTTGGCAGTATGCAGTTCAAAACTCAGTTACAGCTGAGAAAACTGAACAGACAGCTGAAAAAAACCAGTAAAGACAACGATACGTCGGTTGAAAACAAACCCCAAGCGTAAGTGAGTAGGTTGTTTATTAATGCTTGAAATACTGTTCTTGTTGCTGCCGATTGCCGCTGCCTACGGGTGGTATATGGGGAATCGCAGTGCTCAACAAGATAAGCAAAAACAATCCAATCAAATTTCTCGCCAGTATGTTACTGGTCTGAATTTGCTGCTGTCTGATCAATCGGATAAGGCAGTCGATCACTTTATCGAACTGCTCCAGGTTGATAACGAAACCATCGATACCCACCTGGCATTGGGGAATCTGTTCCGCTCTCGCGGGGAGGTTGACCGTGCCATCCGGATACACCAGAACTTAATTTCCCGCTCTGGGCTGACCGTTGATCAGAAGAACATCGCCCTTCAGCAGCTGGCCAAAGACTATATGGTGTCAGGTTTTCTGGATCGCGCAGAAAAAATCTTCGAACAATTAGTGGATGAACCGGATCATCGTGAAGCCGCTTTGCATCAATTAGTGGCCATTTATCAACAGACCAGAGAATGGACCAAAGCTATCCATTACGCGCACCTATTGGTCAAAATGGGTCGCAAGCGCATGCGAAGTACCATCGCGCATTTCTGGTGTGAACTGGCGATGATTGAAAAAGCGGACGGCAACAATGCCAAAGCAATCCAGAACTTCAAACGTGCCCTCACCGAAGATCCTAAATGTGTTCGGGCGAGTATCGCTCTGGGCAAGTTGTATCTGGAAAACGAAGATTACCAGAAAACCATCGACTACATGGAACAGGTGATCGATCAGGATATCGATTTTATCGGTGAGGTTTTACCGACGCTGGCGGAATGCTATCACCATATTGGTCAGGAAGATGGCTTAGTTGAGTTTCTGCGTCAGTGTATTGCCAACAAGGCTGGCGTCTCGGCTGAGCTGATGTTAGCTCAGCTAGTGGCTCAGCATGATGGGGTTGGCGCCGCTCAGGAGCTGCTGACAAGGCAACTGGTGAAGAACCCGACCATGAAAGGCTTCTACCGTCTGATGGACTACCATTTGGCGGAGGCCGAAGAGGGTCGTGCGAAAGAAAGTCTGAGTACATTGCAGAAGCTGGTTGGTGAGCAGTTGAAAGTCAAACCGCATTACCGCTGCCGTAAGTGTGGCTTCTCGACGCATTCGATGTACTGGCATTGTCCGTCTTGTAAAGGGTGGGGCAGTATCAAACCGATTCGTGGTTTGGACGGTGAATAGATTTGGAACGATTGGACATCCAATCACAAATGGCAGCGATGATCCCGCTGCCTTTTTTTAGGCTCAATAAAGAGAAATAGGAGATGAAATGATCGACCAGAAAGTTATCGTTGCACTGGATTATGACAATCAGGCTGATGCATTGGCATTCGTTGACCGAATCGATCCAAGCACTTGTCGTCTGAAGGTTGGCAAAGAGATGTTTACGTTGTTTGGTCCTGATTTCGTCCAAGAGCTGCACCGCAGAGGCTTTTCTGTGTTCCTGGACCTCAAGTTCCACGATATCCCGAACACGTGTTCTAAGGCTGTTCGCGCAGCGGCAGAATTGGGAGTATGGATGGTCAACGTGCATGCCAGCGGTGGCGAACGCATGATGACGGCGTCCAGAGAAATCCTTGAGCCTTATGGAAAAGACCGGCCTCTTTTGATTGGTGTGACGGTTCTGACCAGTATGGAGCAATCGGATCTAAGAGGGATTGGTTTGGATGTGGCACCCCAGGAGCAGGTTATGCGTCTGGCGACACTGACCAAAAACGCGGGTTTGGACGGGGTTGTATGCTCGGCGCAGGAATCCAGCATGCTGAAATCCTCTCTGGGTCAGACGTTTAAATTGGTGACGCCTGGTATTCGTCCTGCAGGTACAGAAGCTGCGGATCAGCGTAGAGTGATGACACCAGTGGAAGCCGTAGCGGCGGGTTCCGATTATTTGGTGATTGGTCGCCCGATCACTCAGGCTGCCAACCCGGCAGACGTACTGGCTCAAATCAACGCATCATTGGTTTGAGTTAGCACCACACAAAGGCCAGCGATATGCTGGCCTTTATCATGATGTTTTGATCACTCAGGCTGCTGTCGGCACACCACTGTGAAACTTAAAATCATCATCTTTGGACAAGATGAGCTGTGCTTCTATCTCACCAAAGAATGTCACTCGTTCACGGATGTCTTTTCCTGCAATTTCTTCGGCCAGCGTCAGATAATCCTGATAATGGCGTGCCTCTGAACGTAGCAATGACACGTAAAAGCGGCCAATGTCCTCATCCATATGCGGTGCGAGTTTGGCAAAGCGTTCACAAGATCGAGCCTCAATGTAGGCACCAATGATCAATTTATCGACCAGCGTTTGTGGTTCGTGTGTGGCCATGTGTGACAAGAGACCTTTCGCATAGCGACTGGCTGTCACTGGTTCATAAACGATACCGCGTTCTGCCATGATCTCAAGAACCTGATAAAAGTGATGCAGCTCTTCTTTGATCAACAGCACCATCTTATCAATCAGTTCCTGACTGTATGGCGAGTCTGACTTCGCCATGATGGTTTTGGATACAGTACTTTTGCCTTTCAACGTCGCCAAAGAACCACTTTTACGGTAAGCGAAATCCTCATAAGGCTTGAACCAGTCCAACAGCGTGTGAGCACTGGTTTTGTCCACTGCGTATTTGCGGATCAGGTACATGGCTGACTGACCGGCTTTTAACTCACACAAGAGGTGGTCGATCAGAACGGTTTTGAGGTTTTCTGCTTTTTTGGCTTCGTTCACCCAGGCATCGGGTGTTTCGCAATGCAGAAACTGAGAGATGGGGGCCAGTAAGTTCTGGATGGCTTGTGTATTTATCATAATTCGGGCTAACAATAATAAAAAAGACCGCAATCAAGCGGTCTTTGTGACACTTCTGGTGGAGAGTATATTACCACTTTTTCTTTTCGCCAAAGAGCGCTTCCATATCGTCTTCGCGTTCTTTCTCTTCCATCATTTGCAATTCAGCGGCACTTTTCGTCTGACGACGTTGCTCCAGTTCATCGTGCATGGCCTGAAGTTTTTCGCGTGCCTGAGTTGAATAGTTGTCATTTTTGGTACTGAGCACATCCAGACCTTTACGCAACAGTTGCAAAGCGGTACCGGGCTGGCCTCTCACCATTGCGTCGTTGGCGCGTTTGACCACATTTTCAATATTGATGCGCACTTGGATGGTTTCCAGACGCGCATTCTCATTCACGTATGCCTGCGTTTCGAAACGCCCTTTATTGTGCTCGGAGCGAATGGTGTCGCGCAGACGTTTCACCAGCTTCAACATCACAATCGCCTGCTTGTCACTGCTTGGTACTTTGAATGATGCGGACTCATTGCCTTGATAGTTGTCTTTAAGCTGCTGTATTTGCTGCTTCATGTTATCGATGCGCTGCGCCAGCTGTTTGTTCTTCGGATCCAGCTCGTACATGGCGACAAGCGCATCCAGAATGCGGTTGTTAAGACACACCAGCAGATCTTTGCTGAATGGCAGGATGTGCGCGTTTCCGATCAGGTCTTCTGTTGCATCAATGATAGCAACGTATCGTGCGCTCTCTTGTTTGCGTGCGGTTTCCACTTTGAGCTTGTACTGCAGCATGATGTTATAACCCAGCACCAGAACCAGCAAAATGGCGATGAGAGCAATGATTAAACCTATATTCATAAACTTGGTATCTTTATTGTGTTCAAAGGCCTGTGTTTAAGGATACAAGATTCCGCGTATACTCTGCACCCTAAATACAACAAATTAGTATTATCGCTGTTGGTACTTTGAATATTAATGAAAATTTCAATAAAGAACACCAATATGAGTTATGGATTGCAAAAAATGCTCTCAGCGTAGAAAATCCCGGCGCTTAATTACCTTTCTGGTCCGAATTTTACTATCAATTTGAAGCGTTAAGCGTTATAACTAATAATTATAAACTATGTGGCTTATGTTATGTCGCATAGCAGTGTTTTGAGCAATGGCTGGGGCCGATGAAGGGGTTACGAGGTCAATAATGAAATTACAACAACTGAAGTATATTGTTGAAGTAGTCAATCACAATCTCAATGTATCAGCGACGGCGGAAAGCCTGTACACCTCTCAGCCTGGGATCAGTAAGCAAGTTCGCCTGCTTGAAGATGAGTTGGGTATTCAGATTTTTGAACGCAGTGGCAAGCATCTGACTCAGGTGACCTCGGCAGGCGAAGATATTATCCGTATTTCCCAGGAAATCCTCTCCCGGGTTGAAAGTATCAAAGCGGTAGCGGGTGAGCACACACATCCAGAGATGGGTACGCTGAATATCTCTACTACGCATACTCAGGCGCGCTATGCTCTGCCTGAAGTGATCAAAGGGTTTACGGCCCGCTATCCGAAAGTGTCTTTACACATGCATCAGGGCACCCCAAGCCAGATGTCTGAAGCCATAGCCAAAGGAACGGCCAATTTCGCGATTGCTACCGAAGCGTTGCATCTGTACCAGGATGCGATCATGTTGCCTTGCTATCACTGGAATCGTTCGATTGTGGTACCAAAAGATCACGCACTGGCGCAGAAAGAGAAGGTCACCATTCAGGATCTGGCGGCGTACCCCTTAGTCACTTATGTGTTTGGTTTTACCGGACGCTCGGAGCTGGATACGGCCTTTAATCGAGTCGGCCTGACACCACGCGTGGTGTTTACCGCGACCGATGCCGATGTGATCAAGACTTACGTCCGAATGGGAATCGGTGTCGGCGTGATTGCCAGCATGGCGATTGATCAGCAGCACGATTCTGATCTGGTTGCAATTGATGCCAGTCATATCTTTGGGGCCAGTACCACCAGTATTGGCTTTCGCCGCGGGACTTTCCTGCGTTCTTACATGTTCGATTTTATGGAGCGTTTTGCGCCGCATTTGACCCGACCAGTGGTGGAACAGGCGATCTCTCTCAAATCAAACGCCGAAATCGAAGAGATGTTCCGCGACATCGAACTGCCAGTCCGATAAGACTTCCACTTCTTCATGCTTCCCCCTACAATGCAGCGCACTCAGGGGGAAGTATGCTATCCAGATTTCACGTTCTCGATCAACTACTGACGGACTACCAGCTACTGTGGCGCTTCGAGCCATTTCATCACAGCCGACAGGCAGAGCCTGCATGGCAAACGCAATACCCTCAATTGTCTGAGTGGTTGAGTCAGCTGAGCCCGGCTGATGTCGAGTATTACAAATCGTCACCACAGGCATTGCAGGCCAAGGTGACCCAGTGCCTCCCTGAACTTCACGTTCTTACGGAAGCGGTCGCGCTAGAACCAGCAGATGTCTCCACGTTGTCACTCGATCGCGGTATCGACAGCGGTATTCCGGGCCGTAAGCTGACCCAAATTTTAGCGATGGGTCAGGCGGCACTGAAGGCGCATTCCGGCAGCGAATGGCTGGAGTGGTGTGCGGGGAAAGGGTTCCTCGGCCGCATATTAGCCAGTCAGAGTCGCCAGAATGTCACCAGTTTCGAGTTCCAGGCTTGTCTGTGTGAATCTGGGCAACGTGACGCAGACAAGCGCGCGTTGCCAATGCAGTTTGTGCAGGGGGATGCTTTTGGTGCTGAGTCGGACGATGTGTTCAATACGAGACAACATGCCGTCGCACTGCATGCTTGCGGTGATTTACACGTTGCTTTGATGCATAAATCGGTGCGCTTTGGTCTGCCGGCGATCACTCTATCACCGTGTTGCTACCATCTGATTGAGGGGGAGTCGTATCGGCCGTTATCCTCGCTGGGACAGAATTCATCACTGGCTTTGACCCGTCAGGAATTGAGAATACCCCTTCA
Organism: Vibrio proteolyticus NBRC 13287; assembly: GCF_000467125.1. Lineage (GTDB taxonomy): Bacteria > Pseudomonadota > Gammaproteobacteria > Enterobacterales > Vibrionaceae > Vibrio > Vibrio proteolyticus. The sequence continues at coordinate 316,213 of NZ_BATJ01000002.1, forward strand.
GGAAACCGTTACCGGAGGCGAGCGGGTCAGACGTCATCGCTTTCAGGAGATGGTGTATCGACTTGGTTTCGATTTGCTGTTGCGCTCTGAGCTGTCTTTGCAACAGTACCTTCCCATACCCAGTATTCGTAAGTCGATGCTTGCCGACGGATTTGAAGTATTTTGCCGCTGGGCAGCGGAGCAGAAACAGATGATTCTGCCAGACTGCGATTGGGCGTATTATCACGAGCAAGCTGAGCGGCGCTTCTGGCATATGGAACGCTTAAGCTTAATCCAGGACATATTCCGTCGCCCTCTGGAAATGTGGCTGGTGATGGACAAAGCCAGTTATCTGAATGAGCAGGGATACAGGGTGAGCATCAGCGAGTTTTGTCGTCGTGACATCACACCAAGGAACATTCTGATTCACGCTGAACGCGGCTTTGGGCAATAAAAAATCACCCACCTCTCCTTTTTGTTAATTTGGTGTTAAAACTTGCTTTCCATTCTCCTAAGTTATTGGTAATAATGTTGGTTAAACGCACACAAAGTGTGCAGATAACAAAAACAACACAACATCTACTATCACATGCTTAAATCAAGGAGTTCAGATGAAGGCAGGCAAAGTCATCGCTACCGCCGTTCTGGCAAGCGCCGCATTACTCTCATCCACCAGCATCATGGCGAAAACCGCGAAAGTGGCGGTTTCGCAGATTGTTGAACACCCGGCCCTGGACGCCGCCCGGCAGGGGTTACTCGATGGTCTGAAAGCGAAAGGTTATGAAGAAGGAAAAAACCTGGAGTTTGATTATAAGACCGCTCAAGGCAACCCGGCGATAGCTGTGCAGATCGCTCGTCAATTTGTCGGAGAAAATCCGGACGTATTGGTGGGTATCGCTACGCCGACCGCTCAGGCTCTGGTCTCTGCCACGCGTGATATCCCGGTGGTATTCACTGCGGTAACCGACCCCGTCGGTGCCAAATTGGTGAAGCAACTTGAGCAACCTGGCAAGAACGTCACCGGATTGTCGGATTTGTCTCCAATCGCTCAGCACGTGGAGCTGATTAAAGAATTGCTGCCTAACGTGAAATCAATCGGTGTGGTTTTTAATCCGGGTGAAGCCAATGCAGTGACTCTGGTTGAACTCCTGAAGGAAAGCGCCAAAGCGCAGGGTATCGACGTGGTGGAGGCTACGGCGCTGAAGAGTGCGGACGTACAGTCGGCTACTCAGGCCATCTCTGCTAAATCAGACATCATTTATGCCCCAACAGACAACACGGTTGCCAGTGCGATTGAAGGGATGATCGTCGCGGCGAATCAGGCAAAAACGCCGGTATTTGGTGGCGCAACCTCGTACGTTGATAAAGGGGCTATCGCTGGTCTGGGGTTTGACTACTACCAGGTCGGTGTACAAACAGCGGATTACGTCGCTGCGATCTTGGAAGGCCAGAAACCGGGCCAGTTGGACGTGAAAGTGGCCAAGGGGTCGGATCTGGTTGTCAATCCGAAAGCCGCGGAAATGTTGGGCATTACTCTGCCGGAATCGGTTGTAGCGCGCGCGACCAGCGTTAAGTAATCCTGTTTGAAACCAGTAGGCGTGGGCTTACTGGTTTCTTTGTCTCTGAAAAAGGAGTTGCCTATGTCTGCTTTTGCGTTTTTTGGTGCGCTTGAGATAGGTCTTTTGTATGGATTAGTTGCGCTGGGTGTGTATTTGACTTTCCGCGTACTGGATTTTCCTGATTTGAGTGTTGACGGCAGTTTCCCAATGGGAGCCGCGGTGGCCGCGACGGCGATCGTTGCCGGGATCAACCCCTGGGTAGCGACAGGAATGGCGATCCTTGCTGGTGGGGCAACCGGTTTGGTGACCGCGTTTCTTGCGGTTCGGTGTGGGATATTACATCTGCTGGCATCAATTCTCACCATGATCGCTGCGTTCTCGATCAATATTCGGATCATGGGTAGGCCGAATATGGCGTTGCTCGGTGAAGACACCATTTTGACCCCATTTGAATCACTGGGAGATTCGATGCTGGTACGTCCGATTGTGGTGGGCGTCTTGGTGATGATTTCTGCCTTGTTGGTGGTGCGTCTGCTGAACAGTGATTTTGGCCTTGGCCTGAGAGCCACAGGGGTGAATGCTCGTATGGTGTCTGCCCAAGGGGCGAGTACCGCGTTTTATACCTATTTTGGTTTGGCGCTCTCTAACGCCTTTGTCGGCTTTGCTGGCGCTCTGTTTGCACAAACCAACAGCTTTGCTGATGTCACTTCCGGGGTCGGCACGATCGTGGTCGGTCTGGCGGCGGTGATACTGGGCCAAACGCTGATCCCGGGGCGCAAGATTTGGGTGGCGGTTCTGGCGGTCATCGTAGGCTCAGTGCTGTACCGCCTGGCGGTTGCGTTTGCACTTAGCACCGGAATGTTCGGTTTACAGGCATCAGACCTGAACTTAGTCACCGCGGTTCTGGTGGCCGTAGCGCTGATCGCACCAAGGATAAAAGGAAACCTCAAGGCAAAAAAGCGCGGTAAGCCTGATTTTCAGGCTGGTGTTGTCAAACAGGGAAAAGAATCAGGAGAAGTTGCATGATTCAGTTGGAAAATATTGAGGTCACTTTTAACCCGGGTACCATATTGGAAAACCGGGCGTTACGTGGTGTCTCACTTAACGTACCTGAACACCAGTTTTTAACCGTGATTGGCTCAAACGGAGCGGGTAAATCGACCCTGCTGGGTGCGGTAACGGGTGAAACGCCAATGATTGGCGGCAAAGTGGTGATTGATGAACTGGATGTGACATCAAAAACAGTTGCCCAGCGTGCAACACAATGTGCTCGGGTGTTTCAGGATCCGCTGGCGGGGACGTGCGGGGAGCTGACCATCGAAGAGAATATGGCTTTGGCGTATATGCGTGGCAAGCGCCGTGGCTGGAATCTCTCGTTGTCCTCCAAGCGACGCAAACTCTTCCAGGAGCGCATCAGTATCCTTGGGCTAGGGCTTGAGGATCGCTTGGGTGACAGTATCGGTTTGTTGTCGGGTGGCCAGCGTCAGGCGGTAAGCCTGGTGATGGCGACGCTGTCAGAAAGTAAACTGCTGCTGCTGGATGAGCATACTGCGGCCCTCGATCCTCGTATGGCGGCGTTCATCATTGATTTGACCAAAACGATTGTCAGTGAATTCAACCTGACGGTAATGATGGTGACACACTCGATGAAAGATGCGTTGGCGTGTGGCGATCGCACCGTCATGTTGCATCAGGGGGAAATTGTGCTGGATGTTGCCGGTGACCAGCGCGCCAATATGACGGTGCCGGATTTGCTGGAAATGTTCTCGAAAGTTCGGGGAGAGGAATTAGCGGACGACAGTTTGCTGCTCAACTAAGCCGGAGCTTACTTAACTCTGACAGAGTTCACATTTTGCCTATGCCATAATCCAGCGCATAGAAACCTAAAGCCCATCACGTGTAATCTTGCGATGGGCTTTTTCTATTATATTGATAAGGTTAGAATTTCATGAAGGGCAAGAGGCATTTCAGCCACAGGTTTGTCGTTGTCGCACCACTGACTCTGGCGATGACGGTACTCGTTCTGGCTATCAATGCTTATTTGAATGCGATCAATCGCGAAATAGACTCAGAATACGACCGCATAGACCGTTCACTTCAGCGCACCACGCGTTTGCTGACCGCCATCGATTACGCGTTCAACCACTATCTGGTCGCCCGGCCGGATCTGCTGCTCAGCCACAATCGTAAAGTGGAAGACGGCGTCTGTCGGATGTGGCCGATTGACCCGCTGCTCAACCTTGATGAATCAAGGGATGTCCCGATTCCGTCTATTGATTTTAGCTACATGATTACTGCGGATGCGTCGCTGTGCGATCCGAGCAGTCGAATGTATCAAAGAGTGGCCAGTCGTGTCATTCTGGCACCGAGTTTGTCCTTCTTGCATGATCTTGATGATGAGATTTTTGGTATTCGCTACATTGACGAGAGTGGCTTTGTTATGTCATCTCCGGCATCGCGTGCGGCGAAAATCGACCGAGACTTCGTGTCTATCATCAAGACGCGTCCATACTGGCGCGATACAGCCCAGAACAAAGATAAAATCACGGTCTCCCGTTTGAGTTCAACCTCCCTGCTGATTGACGGGCAGAAGAGACAGGTGTTTGCAATGACATTGCCGGTTGTCATCGACGGCGATTACCGTGGCATGGTGGAACTGGATGTCAACACTGAGGTTCTGCTGAGTAAAGACAGTGATTTACCCAATCCGATTAAGCTGATTGATTTGCGGACATCCGGCATACCGGACAATGCAGTACATGTTAAACATCTCAATATTCCCGGCGTCGAATTTCATCACGCCGTATACTACGACCTGGATATCCGCAACGAAATCGCCTTTTTCTTTAGTTTCAAGGTCTACTCATTACTGGGCATAGTGTTCATTTACGTGCTTTCCACTGTGGTTTTGATTTACTTTAACAGCGATGCCGAAAAAACCTATTTCAAAGATCTGGCCGCGCGCGACCCCATGACTGGTTTGTTAAACCGGCGTGGTTTCCAGTCACTGCTGCAACGCACACCCCATCAGCAATATATTGCGCTGGCGATTTTGGATATCGATGATTTTAAACGCATCAACGATACCCATGGTCATGATGTAGGGGACAACGTTATCTGTTACGTCGCCGATCAAATCCTGTGCAGTATCCGTCAGGCAGATATTGCAGCCCGCTTTGGTGGAGAAGAGTTTGTTATCTATCTGACGGGGGACAGTGAGCAAAAGCTGCAGCAGATTCTGCTCAGGGTCAGAGCCGCTCTGGCTGAGTATGCCAGTCGCTTACTCGAGCGCGGATTTACCGTGTCTGGCGGTGTAGATATCACCAAAGCCGGCCAATTCGAGTTTGAGACGGCATTTAAGCGTGCAGATGACAAGCTGTATCAGGCTAAGACCAATGGCAAAGACAAGTTGATATTCTGAGGTAATGGCTAGCTGGCATCGGCCAACAGGTTGTCGCGATAGTATTCGATCCGCTCTACTATCGGGGCGGCTTTGCTGAAGGTTCGAATATCGCGGAATAACTCTTGGGCCTGAGGGTACTCTTGGCGCAGGTATGAGAACCATTGCTTGACCCGGTTGGGATAATAGAGGCCTTTATCGCCTTTCATTTCATAACGAGAGTACACCAGCAGCAGATCGACCACGTCTTGCCAGGCCATTTTGCTGTGGTTGTGTTTTACCACGTTGCCAAGGTTCGGCACATTGAATGCGCCACGGCACACCATCAAAGAGTCAACCCCTGTGGTCGCGATACAGGCTTGCCCGTCGTCATAATTCCAGATCTCACCATTTGCAATCAGTGGAAGTGTGGTTTTGCCACGAATTTGGTCGATGTATTCCCAGCGAATCTCACTGGCTTTGTAGCCACCGGATTTCGTTCTTGCATGCACGGTCAGTTCATTGGCGCCGGCTTGCTCAATCGCATCGACGATCTCGAAACAGTCGTTTGGGTCTTCCCAGCCGAGGCGAATTTTGGCAGAAACCGGTATATGAGTTGGCACGGCGTCACGGCAGGCTTTGACCACCTGGTGGATCAATTCCGGATGCTGAAGCAGAGCAGCGCCGCCTTTACTTTTGTTTACCATCTTGGCCGGACAGCCGAAGTTGATATCAATGCCTTTTGCGCCAAGGTCGGCGGCGCGAACGGCATTCTCTGCCATCCAGCCCGGCTCCTGACCAAGTAACTGAAGATGAACCGGTACGCCGGATTTGGTCTGTGAACCTTGTTCCAGCTCAGGACAGAGGCGGTAGAACACATGATCTGGCAGCAACTGATCGACCACGCGCACAAATTCTGTGACGCACAGATCGTAGTCATTGATGTCGGTTAGGATCTCTCGCATCAGATGATCCAACACGCCCTCCATCGGGCCCAGAATTACTCGCATACCATTTTGCCTCCGTTTGGGAGGCGAGATTGTAGAGGTATTGGTTGATATTGTCACTAAGGGGGAACGCATCGCCTGAGCCAATACGCTGATTTTTACGCTGAGATGGTGATGAATTGGGCGTCTGTCCGCACTATGGTTAGCAAGCGAAGCACACAGTGATATACTCAGTTTTTTGTTCTGTTCAGAAAGCATGTTATGACTTATCAGCTCATCTCACTGGAGAGCACCGATGTACAGGAATCTCCGTTTTTTATTGAAGGCGCCATTTTGGCGGCCAATTTTGCCACGCAGCCTCTGGCGCCCGAAGCCTGGCTGGGTGAATTGCTGGGAGCGGCCGCCAGTGACGTTCAGCCAGTGATTGTTGAACAGATTCACAAACAATACGCGCAATTGAAACGAAATGAATATTCCTTATTGGCCTTGGTGGACGGGGCTGATAAACGTGAACAACTCGCAGACTTGGCAGAAGGCTTCATGCAGGTATGGCCGACTGTCGAAGCGCAGTGGATGGAGACGCAGGTCGGGGATGGAACGCTGCGCATGTTACAGGCGTTACTGACCAGCTTTATGTTGGCGATCGATGAAGAGCAGACACAGCAACAAATGCGAAAGGCGGGTGTCGAATCGCCACCGTCGCTGGAGGAGTTTATTGAACAGTTGGATTTGATGGTGGCGGAAGTGGCGATGGCGGCAGACGAGGCCATGGTCGGGGCGCAGTCACAAAGTGTCAACCCATATAAAGGTATTGGTCGCAATGATCTATGTCCTTGTGGCAGCGGGAAAAAGTTCAAACAGTGTTGCGGTCAGTAAGTGGAATTATCTCAGGTTTTGCGTGTCTGACTGGTATCGATACGCTTCGCGTGATTCAGACGGATGTCTGACCTTATTCGGTCATAACCTGGCTGCGGCGATTTATAATCAACGTTAGGACTGGAAATCGAGTTAGCCCGTCACCATATAGATTTTATCGCTCATTTAGTGAGGAGCTTTTTGAATGAAGAAACTGTTAGCCTTGTTATTGGTAAGTTGCTCTGCCTTGGCCGCGCCAAAAGATGAACTCAGCGCTCGTCTGGCAAAAAACGACGGATTCAGTGCTGATTTCACTCAGCAGGTGACAAGCCCAGAGGGTGACGTTGTTATGGAAGGTGAGGGGACCGTCGAAATTGCGCGCCCAAGCCTGTTCCGCTGGACAACCAACACACCAGATGAGAACGTTTTAGTTTCAGATGGTCAGTCGGTCTGGTACTACAGCCCGTTTATTGAACAGGTGACGATTTATCGTCAGGAGCAAGCTACGGAGCAAACCCCGTTTGTTCTTCTCACTCGCAATCGCAACAGTGACTGGGATAATTACGCCGTCGTGCAAAAAGGCGATCTGTTTACGCTGACCCCGACCGCCGTGGATTCCAATCAGGGCAAGTTTCAAATCGATATCAACACGAAAGGTGTGGTGAAAGGGTTCAATGTGATTGAACAGGATGGTCAGAAGAGCCAGTTCACTTTCAGTAAGGTAAACCTCAGTAAGCCGAAGGCAGACCGTTTTACGTTTGTGGTGCCTCAAGGTGTCGAGGTCGATGACCAAAGGAAGTAGTCTTGAGTAATTACAGTTTAGACTTTGCAGGGGACGAAGATTTTCGTCCCCTTGCTGCTCGTATGCGCCCAGAAACACTGGATCAGTATATCGGGCAGAAGCATATTCTAGGTCCGGGAAAGCCGTTACGGCGAGCACTGGAAGCGGGGCATATCCATTCAATGATCTTGTGGGGCCCGCCTGGCACAGGGAAAACCACACTGGCGGAGGTCGCGGCGAATTACGCCAACGCGGAAGTCGAGCGTGTATCGGCGGTTACCTCTGGCGTAAAAGAGATACGCGCGGCAATTGAAAAAGCGCGAGAAAATAAAATGGCGGGGCGTCGCACCATCTTATTTGTCGATGAGGTGCACCGTTTCAACAAATCGCAGCAAGATGCCTTTCTGCCCCACATTGAAGATGGCACGGTTACTTTCATTGGTGCCACCACGGAAAACCCTTCGTTTGAACTGAATAACGCTTTGTTGTCACGGGCCCGAGTGTACAAGCTCACCTCTCTCAACCAAGAGGAAATCCTGCTGGCGCTTCATCAGGCTATTGAAGACGCGCCCCGGGGGCAAGGCCGCATTGAGGCCCATTTTTCTGATAACGTTCTGGAACGCCTGGCTGAGCTGGTCAACGGTGACGCGCGCATGTCGCTCAACTATCTTGAGCTTTTGTACGACATGGCGCAGGACGATGCTCAAGGCGTCAAACAGATCACGCTGCAGTTGCTGGCGGAGGTGGCCGGTGAGAAAGTGTCGCGCTTCGATAACAAAGGCGACATCTGGTACGACTTGATATCCGCCGTGCACAAGTCTATCCGTGGCTCCAACCCGGATGCGGCGCTGTACTGGGCTGCGAGAATGATGTCTGCGGGCTGTGATCCGCTGTATATTGCCCGCCGCCTGCTGGCGATCGCGTCAGAAGACGTTGGTAATGCGGATCCGCGCGCAATGCAAGTGGCACTGTCAGCCTGGGATTGTTTTACCCGGGTTGGGCCAGCGGAAGGGGAGCGCGCGATTGCTCAGGCGATCGTCTATCTGGCCTGTGCGCCGAAAAGCAATGCGGTGTACAGCGCTTGGAAGCAGGCGCTCAGCGATGCGCATAACCTGCCGGAATATGAGGTTCCCCATCACCTGCGTAATGCCCCGACCAGTCTGATGAAAGACATGGGCTATGGCGAGGAATACCGTTACGCCCATGATGAGCCTGGTGCGTACGCTGCGGGTGAAAAATACCTCCCGCCGGAAATGGGAGAAAAACGCTACTATTTTCCGACAAATCGAGGTCTTGAGACCAAAATTGGCGAGAAGTTGGATTACTTGGCTAGTTTAGACGCAAAAAGCCCGCAAAAGCGCTATGAAAAGTAATGTCTTTTGGGTATCTTTATCAGGTTAGACTATTCAATAACACGTGAAAGGTTTCACGTGTTTTTTCATCACTAAAAAGCATAGGATTAACAATGCTGGATTCTAAATTACTTCGTACAGAGCTGGATGAAACAGCTGCTAAACTGGCACGTCGTGGCTTTGCCCTCGACGTTGAGACCATTCGTAAACTTGAAGAACAACGCAAGTCCATTCAAGTAGAAGTTGAAAATTTACAATCCACGCGTAACTCCATCTCCAAGCAGATCGGTCAGAAAATGGCGGCTGGTGATAAAGAAGGTGCTGAAGAGATCAAAAAGCAAATTGGTACTCTGGGTAGCGATCTGGACGCGAAAAAAGTCGAACTTGACCAAGTAATGGCGAAACTAGATGAAATTACGCTGTCAGTGCCTAACCTGCCAGCAGACGATGTGCCAGATGGTAAAGACGAGAATGAGAACGTTGAAATCTCTCGTTGGGGTGAGCCGAAATCTTATGACTTCGAAGTGAAAGATCACGTAGATCTGGGTGAAATGGGCGGCGGTCTGGACTTTGCGAGTGCAACCAAAATCACCGGTGCACGCTTTATCGTTATGAAAGGTCAGTTTGCGCGTTTGCATCGTGCAATTGCTCAGTTTATGCTGGACCTGCACACCGATGAACATGGCTACACAGAGATGTACATGCCGTATCTGGTCAACTCGGACAGCCTGTTTGGCACCGGTCAGTTACCGAAGTTTGGTAAGGATCTGTTCCACACTGAACCGCTGGCAGAGAAAGTCAATGACGAAGAACCACGTAAACTGTCGTTGATCCCAACTGCAGAAGTGCCGGTAACCAACATGGTGCGCGATACCATTTCGGAAGAGGCCGATCTGCCGTTGAAAATGACCGCTCACACGCCATGTTTCCGCTCGGAAGCGGGGTCTTACGGTCGCGATACTCGTGGTTTGATCCGCATGCACCAGTTCGATAAAGTGGAACTGGTGCAAATCACCAAGCCAGAAGACTCAATGGATGCACTTGAAGAGCTGACGGGCCATGCCGAGAAGGTTCTGCAACTGCTTGAGCTACCGTACCGTAAAGTCGTACTGTGTACGGGGGATATGGGCTTTGGCGCTCGCAAGACTTACGATTTGGAAGTGTGGGTACCTGCACAGCAGACCTACCGTGAGATTTCATCTTGCTCAAACATGTGGGACTTCCAGGCACGTCGCATGCAAGCGCGTTTCCGTCGTAAAGGCGAGAAAAAGCCTGAATTGGTGCACACCTTGAACGGTTCAGGTCTGGCTGTTGGTCGTACCATGGTCGCGATTCTGGAAAACAATCAACAAGCCGACGGCCGCGTTGCGATTCCAGCTGTGCTGCAAAAGTACATGGGTGGCGTAACGCACATCGGTTAATCGGTGGCGATAAAAAAGAAAAACCGACCAGTCAGGTCGGTTTTTTTATGTCTGCAATTGCGCGATGGTTAGCCACAACACTTTTTGAATTTCTTACCACTGCCACAAATACACGGATCGTTACGGCCGACTTTGAGCTCTTTAACGGTCTGATTCAGTCTTGGATCCGAAATGGTCTCTTCTTGCGAGGGAAACTCGCCGTCGATGTAATACCAAAGGCCATCTTGACGAAGAAAGCGTGAACGTTCGGTCATGCAGTACTCTGCACCTTGATCGACAAAGTGCGCGCTAAAGGTGACATACCCTTCATCCTTATCGCTGCCGTCTTCGCTACCGATGACGTCGAGCTTCTTCCACTCTGAATGGACTGATTCCTGAATCCCTTCACGTTGGTCTTCTGCGTGGCAACTCGGGTGATATGTCTCGATGACGAAATCGACTAACCCAAGCACATGCGCACTATAGCGGGCGCGCATCAGTTGTTCCGGTTGTTGTGCATGAGCATGCTGCTGATGAACGGGTTCACAGCAGGCAGTGTAATCGGATTGGCTTCCACAAGGGCAGGCAGTCATAAATGTCTCTTTCGTTGGTGTGGCTGACACGCCAGATAAACAGGGCCTTAAGTTTAGAAGGCTTTGCTTACGAGGTAAATAGCCAGACTTTTAGTCGCAAAAACACTCACGACAGGCATGAGGTAATTACGGCTTGAGGTTCAGCAGATCGGCGGTCCACTGCACTGCGCTATCGTAACATTGGCTGAGGGTGTCTGCTGGCAGTCCCAGTCGTTGGTTGACAAGTGCGACCTGGTCCCAATCGCCTTTTTCGTACGCACGCGTGACGGTAAGAATATCCCCAAGGAGTCCATCGCCATTTTTCAATGCGACTTTGACTGCATTGTCGATCGGCATCTTTTCCATCAGCAGATCCATCGGTTGATCGAGCAGGCTGTCAAGCAGGGAAAACATCCCGGTCAGAAAGGCCGAGCCGGGTTCGACGTCGCTGTCACAATAGCTAAACAACAGCTCACAGTATCGTGCACGCTGGATGGACAGTCCGTACAAATAATCGGGTTTGGATTCATGAGTTGAGGCGATGGCGACCAGAGAGATGAACTTTCTCAGGCGCTCTTCACCGAGATACACCAAGGCTTGGCGGAAAGACTGAATCTTCGCGCTGATTAACGCGGAAGAATTGACAAAAGCGAGCAGTTTAAACGATAGCGTGACGTCTTTACTGACCAACTCTTCGAGCGTGGTGTAATCGATCTGTGGTTTGGCAATCTCTTTGATCAGATGCACGATAGTGAGAAAGGCGGGCTCCAGCGCGCGACGTTGGATCATCTCCGGCTTGCTGAAAAAGTAGCCCTGAAACAGGTCAAATCCGGCTTGTTTGGCTTGCTCAAATTCCGGATGTGTTTCCACTTTCTCGGCCAGAAAGTCGATTTTTGTGTGTTTTAGCTTGGCGATAAATTTGGCCGCCTTATCGATTGGAAACTGCTGAATATCAAATTTGATGATGGACACAAACGGCAGAAACGCTTTCCATTCGACCGACGGAACAAAATCGTCCAGAGCAATCCGGTAGCCTTTGGCGGCCATTTCCCGGATGGCGTGCAATAATTCCTGCGTTGGAGCGCAATCTTCAAGCACTTCGATGACCAGGTTATCGGCGGGAAACAATGTGGGTACTCGGTTGATCAGACTCTGATAGGGAAAATTAACAAAGCCGAGTTTGTTACCCAGCGTCGAATAGTGGGTCGAAAGGAAGTGATCGGACAACAAACGGCTGGTGGCCAGATCGGGATCGATCTCCGGAAAGGTATTTTTAGGCCCGTCACGAAACAACAATTCGTAACCGACGGTTCGTTTGTGGCTGTCAAGAATAGGCTGTCTGGCAATATATGAGTATTTCAAAGGACACTTCTTATATTATCGATTGGCTCTTATACGCCGGACAACATGCCCGGCCAACCTCATTCCACTGGGTGAAAAGGGCGAGACTGCAAATCAAATCCGTCTTTATCATAGACTAAAACAGAGCCCTGAGTGTACCAGTCTCCCAGCACAATTCGAGTTTTGTCACCCTGTAATGTGCGGAAAGTATGAATATCGGGACGGTGAGTGTGACCATGGATCATCAAATCGACGTGATGGCGGTCCGTCACCCGTGCGACTTCACTTTGAGTGACGTCCATAATCTGCATGGATTTATGCTGTTTTTGTTCCCGGATATCGCCCTGGATTTTGCCAACAATTTTTTGTTTTGCGGCAAACGGTAGACGATTGAATAGCCATTGCAACCAGGGCTGGTGAACTTTTTTTCTATAATTCTGATACTTAATATCATCAATGCACAGGGTATCACCGTGCAGGATGACCGCCCGACGACCGTAGAGGTCAATCACGCATTCTTCGTCCAACAACGTGATTCCAGTGTCACGGGCAAAGCGCCGACCCAGCAGAAAATCGCGATTTCCCTGAATGAAATAACACGGAACGCCTTTGGTGGTTAGCGCGCGGAACTCGGCTTTAATCAGCGTGGCAAAATCGCTTTTGTCATCGTCACCTATCCAGAATTCAAACAGGTCGCCGAGCACATACAGAGCATCTGCATGGACAGCTTCCTCGCGCATGAAACGAATAAAACAGGTCGTGATGTCGGAAACGGAAGGAGTCAGGTGGAGATCGGAAATAAACAGTGTGGTCATAGTCGGTCATTTAAGAGAGCGCCGTCAGCGCTCTCTGTCATTGATTATGCTTCGATGGTTGTGCCAGTGATGATCACTTCATCCAGAGGGACATCCTGATGCATACCGTATGAACCGGTGCTCACACCTTTGATCTTGTTCACGATATCCATACCTTCAACGACTTCGCCGAATACACAGTAACCCCAGCCATCCATGCTTTCAGAGCGGAAATCCAGGAAGGTGTTATCATTGACGTTAATGAAAAACTGCGAGCTGGCTGAGTGTGGTTCCATCGTACGTGCCATAGCGATGGTACCAGTCTTGTTGCTCAGACCGTTGTTCGCTTCGTTTTTGATCGATGCACGGGTTGCCTTTTCACGCAGGCCAGACTCCATACCGCCACCCTGAATCATGAAACCGTCGATAACACGGTGAAACAGCGTGTTGTCGTAGAAACCATCACGGCAGTACTGCAGGAAGTTTGCACTTGTTTCAGGTGCTTTCTCTTCGTTGAGCTGAATTTTGATGTCACCAAAATTAGTGTGAAGGGTGATCATGATTATTACCTTTGCTGATGTTTTTTGATTTGAAACTGAGATTCTATCTCAACTTCCCGAACATTAATACGCGAAAAACCTGAGAAATCGTTTAAGAAGTTTAGCTTATGCTTTCTTTTTGCTCGAATCGGGGATTACGTAACACAGCCCAAGTTGTTATACTGAGCCACTATTTTGTTTAACTTAATATCAGACAGAGCTCATGTTAAAAATATATAACACACTCACAAGACAGAAAGAGGAATTCAAGCCAATTAATGCCGGTAAAATCGGTATGTATGTGTGTGGGGTTACTATTTACGATCTCTGTCATATCGGTCATGGCCGTACGTTCGTATCGTTTGATGTGGTATCGCGTTACCTGCGCTTTCTGGGCTATGACCTGACGTTTGTCCGTAACATCACTGACATTGATGATAAGATCATCAAACGTGCGGCGGAAAATGGTGAGTCGTGTGACTCTCTGACTGAGCGCCTGATCGCTGAAATGTACGCCGACTTCGATGCATTGAACATGAAGCGTCCAGATGTTGAGCCTCGTGCCACCCAATACATCAATGAGATCATCGCGTTAGTGGAAAAACTGATCGAACGCGGTTTCGCTTATGTGGCAGACAATGGCGACGTTATGTTCGAAGTCAGCCAATTTGATGAGTACGGCAAACTGTCTAAACAGGATTTGGATCAGCTGCAGGCCGGTGCTCGTGTTGACGTCGAAAGCGCGAAACGCAGTCCGCTGGATTTCGTGCTGTGGAAAATGTCGAAACCGGGGGAGCCGACGTGGGAGTCTCCGTGGGGAGCCGGTCGTCCGGGTTGGCATATTGAATGTTCCGCAATGAACTCGTCCATTCTTGGCAACCATTTCGATATTCACGGTGGTGGTTCGGATTTGCAATTCCCGCACCATGAGAATGAGATCGCTCAGTCGTGCTGCGCGCACGGTACTCAGTATGTGAATACTTGGATGCACAGTGGCATGGTGATGGTCGACAAAGAGAAAATGTCTAAGTCTTTGGGCAACTTCTTCACCATCCGTGACGTACTGAAGCATTACGATGCGGAAACGGTGCGTTATTTCCTGATGTCGGGTCACTACCGTAGCCAGCTAAACTACAGCGAAGAAAATCTTAATCAGGCGCGCGCCTCTCTGGAGCGTCTGTACACATCGCTGCGTGGCCTGGACATGACGGCTCAGGCTGACGGGGGTGAAGAGTACGTGCAGCGATTCACTGAGGCGATGAACGACGATTTCAACACGCCGGAAGCATACTCCGTGTTGTTTGACATGACTCGCGAGATCAACCGTCTGAAAGGCGACAATCTGGATGCGGCCAGCGCGTTGGGTGCGCGTATGCGTGAACTGGCGGATGTAATTGGCATTTTGTATCAGGACGCCGATGCATTCCTAAAAGGCGATGCCGGCAATGATGATGAAGTGGCTGAAATCGAAGCACTGATTAAACTGCGCAATGATTCCCGAGCCGCAAAAGATTGGGCCAACGCCGATATGGCGCGTGATAAGCTGACCGAAATGGGTATCGTTCTGGAAGATGGGCCGGATGGCACGACCTGGCGTCGTAAATAATTGAATTTCAATTTAAAGGGCTGTGAATTCAGCCCTTTTTTCTGTCATTAACATGATTATGGGAATCCCTTAGTGGCTCAGATGTATTTCTATTACTCGGCAATGAATGCGGGTAAATCCACCACGCTTCTTCAGTCTTCGTTTAACTATCAGGAGCGCGGTATGAATCCTGTGGTTTATACCGCAGCCATCGATGACCGTTATGGCATCGGCAAAGTTGCGTCACGCATTGGGTTACAATCCGATGCCTATCTGTTCCGTGAAGAAACGAATCTGTATCAGGATATCGACACGCTGCACCTCAAAGAGAAAGTGGACTGTATTTTGATTGATGAGTGCCAGTTTTTGTCCAAACAGCAGGTTTATCAATTGACTGAAGTGGTCGACAAGCTGGATATCCCGGTGCTGTGTTACGGTCTGCGTACCGATTTTATGGGCGAGTTGTTTGAAGGTAGTCAGTATCTGTTAGCCTGGGCAGATAAGCTGATTGAACTGAAGACGGTGTGTCACTGTGGTCGCAAAGCCAATATGGTGATTCGCACAGATGAACATGGTACGCCAATCAAAGAGGGTGATCAGGTCGCCATTGGTGGTAATGATAAGTACGTATCTGTGTGTCGCTATCACTACAAAACGGCTCTGGATAAATAACTGCCTGTCGAACAGCATCAAAAAACGGAGCCATCGGGCTCCGTTTTTTGATGTATTCGATAATCAGAGATTAACGAGCACGGAAGACGATGCGGCCTTTAGAAAGGTCGTATGGAGTCATCTCTACAGTTACTTTGTCACCAGTAAGAATACGGATGTAGTTCTTACGCATTTTACCAGAGATGTGAGCAGTAACTACGTGACCGTTTTCTAGCTCAACACGGAACATTGTGTTTGGAAGAGTATCAAGGACCGTGCCTTGCATCTCAATTACGTCTTCTTTAGCCATTTAATCCTCTTTAATAAAATGGGCGTTTTCAACGGCCGAAATAATGCCGTTAAAAGGGATATAAGTAAAGTTGTGGCGTATTCTACCCTTGCCAACGCTGATTTACTAGCCTTTGATGGCGATGAAAGCGGACTTTGTAATTCATCGCTGGGCATTCGTCTATCTGATAACCGAGGTACAGCCAGTGTTTTTTCTCCTGGCGGCAGTATTCGAGTTGCAGCAGCACCCCAAGGGTACCAAGGGACAGGGGGTAATCCGGATCGTAGAAGGTATAGAACGCGCTGGCACTGCGGGGCATGACATCGGTGACCGCGACACCAACCAATTGTCCTCGGTCGTAGATGTGCAAAAATTGCGTATCGAGCCATTCACACTTAGCGAATTGGTAGAAGTCCTGTTTTTGCGGCGGGTACATCGAGCCGTTTTTGTGACGCGCTTCGATGTAACGGGCATATAGGGAAAACCAGTTGGGATCCAGATCCGACTTAAGGCACCAGTCAAGGTGACGGGCTTTGTTCAATAGGCGTTTCTGGCTTTTTGACATGGTAAAATCAGGCACCGCCACACGTAAAGCCTGACATGCCTGACAATGGTCACAATGCGGCTTGTATATTGTATCGCCACTGCGACGGAATCCGTTGGCGAGCAGCACTTCATAGCTTTCGTTGCTGTGCATCTGGTTATCCAGTGCGACGGCGACCCGTTCTTCACGACCTGGCAAGTAGCTGCAGGCATGACTGTCGGTTAATCCAATGCGGATATGTTGAATGTCAGAGCTCATTCTTCATCCTCTGAACTAAGCGTTAACCACTGAGAATCGAAGCATCCCGACGAGGTGGTTTTCTCCCTAAAGGATAGCAAGGAATGTATAAAATCGTCGCGTTCCAGTGACGTGGCGCCGAGCGATTCAAGATGTGGATTCATCACCTGGCAATCAATCATCTGACCTTGATGGCGAGCAAAGTGGCGGCAGAAATACCACAAGGCGACTTTGGATGCATTGGTCGACAGACTGAACATGGACTCGCCACAGAACAGTTGGCCGACACTCACGCCGTACAGCCCGCCCACTAATGTGTCACCCTGCCACACTTCCACCGAATGACAGTGGCCTTGTTGAGCTAAACTGAGGTAAGAGCGGCGCATATCGGTATTCAGCCAGGTTTCCTCTTCGCGGCGTGTTGCCGCGCACAAGCGGATGACCTCCTCAGTCGCACGATTGAGACTGACACGATATTGTTGTTTGCGCTGAAACTTTTTAAGACTTTTTGCTGGTTTAAATGTCTTAGGATTAAAGACGGCGCGAGGTGAGGGGCTCCACCACAGAATGGGCTCTCCTGGACCATACCATGGGAAAATACCATGTTGGTAAGCAGAGTAGATGCGCTCAGGGTGCAGATCTCCGCCGAACGCCAGCAGTCCGTTTGGGTCACTCAGTGCTTCATAGGGCGACGGGAAAGAGAAGTCGTCAGGGCTGAGTTCGGTAAGATAGATCGTCATACAGATGTTTTAAAGGAGTCATTCAGGTGAGAAAGTGGTTTTGGATCTTATTAATTTTTCCCTTCGTTGCCAATGCCGCATACGACAGAAATACGGCGCGTCCAGTCAATCAGGTTGTATTTGGCCAGGTTGATTCGGTGCGCTACATCTCGCAACAAGATATTGTTCAATCCAAAGCCAACGGATGGGAAACCCTGTTGGGCGCGGTGATTGGCGGGGTGGTCGGTAACCAGTTTGGTGGTGGGACCGGTAAACAGGTTGCTACCGCTGTCGGAGCGGTAGCAGGGGCGGGTATTACCCGTAGTCACGCGCAGCAGGAATACCGGGTTGAATACAAACTTGTGGAGCTGTTGATTCGCACCAAAGACGACAAGTTGATCGACGTTATTCAGGACATCGATAACAACATGCTGTTTGAGCGTGGTGATGAGGTCCGCATTCTGTACTTCGACAATGGCGTGAGAGTGGATAAAACCTATTGAATATGAGGGACGAAATAAAGCGTCGTTTAGGCCAAATTTGGGGTGGTGCTGGGGCACGAATTTAGATAGGCTGCAAGTACGAAGAATTTTTATTCACTGCCTTGGGATATGGCAGTGACCAAGGATAATCAACTTTAATGGAAAGCCTTACGTTACAACCTATCAACAAAGTTAACGGCGAAGTCAATTTGCCGGGATCAAAAAGTGTTTCTAACCGCGCTCTTTTGCTGGCGGCTCTAGCTAAAGGCACCACCCGCCTGACCAATCTGCTCGACAGTGATGACATCAGACATATGCTCAATGCACTGTCAAAACTCGGCGTATCCTATCGTTTGTCGGACGACAGAACCGTCTGTGAAGTCGAGGGACTGGGCCAGCCATTTTCGGTGACAGAGTCCGTCGAGCTGTTTTTGGGCAACGCTGGCACAGCAATGCGTCCACTGGCGGCGGCGCTGTGTTTAGGACAAGGTGACTGCGTACTGACTGGTGAACCGCGGATGAAAGAGCGTCCGATTGGTCACCTGGTGGATGCGCTGCGTCAGGCTGGCGCGGATATTGAGTATCTGGAGAGCGAGCATTACCCGCCACTGAAAATTCACGGCACGGGTCTACAAGGTGGTACGGTCGAAATTGATGGCTCGATCTCAAGTCAGTTTCTGACGGCGTTTTTGATGGCGGCGCCACTGGCACAAGACAACGTTACTATCAAGATCGTGGGTGAACTGGTGTCAAAGCCTTACATTGACATCACGCTGCACATAATGGCGCAGTTTGGTGTTCAAGTGATCAACCGTGACTATCAGGAGTTTGTCGTCGAAGCGGGTCAGACCTATCAGGCACCGGGGGATTTTCTGGTGGAAGGTGACGCGTCGTCGGCTTCGTATTTTCTGGCGGCAGCCGCCATCAAAGGCGGGCAAATCAAAGTCACCGGGATTGGTAAACACAGTATTCAGGGCGATATTCAATTCGCTGATGCACTCGAGAAAATGGGCGCGGAGATTGAATGGGGGGCGGACTACGTGATTGCGCGCGCTGGTGAGCTCAATGCCGTGGACATGGACTTCAACCACATTCCGGATGCAGCCATGACCATCGCAACGACCGCGCTGTTTGCCAAAGGGACGACGGCGATTCGTAACGTGTACAACTGGCGGGTCAAAGAAACCGATCGTTTGGCGGCGATGGCCACTGAGCTGCGTAAAGTCGGCGCTGAGGTCGAAGAGGGGGAAGACTACCTGATTGTGACACCGCCAGCCAAACTGGCACACGCGGCGATTGATACCTACGACGATCATCGTATCGCAATGTGCTTTTCACTGGTGGCATTGAGTGATACGCCTGTGACCATCAATGATCCTGGTTGTACGTCAAAAACGTTTCCGGATTACTTTGATAAATTAGCCGCTCTAAGCCAGTAATACACGTGGTTAAAACAAAGCCTTGGTTGTTCGCCAAGGCTTTTTTGTTGCCGTCATGACCCTAAGTTCGGCCTGATGTGGGTTCACACCAGTGTAAATTCTTTTGACAGATGATGCGCCAGGTATTTGAACATGTTAAATACGGCCGTGGTTTTAGGGGTTGGCAGGCCGTTTTCGTCGAGAAAATATTCGCCTTTGAACACCAATACGTCGTCTTTTTCCTCGACGGAGTCGGCGCGCATGCCCTCTATATAATCGTCATGATCCTGAATAATCTGATTGGCAATCAGCAACAAATCAAAAGATGAAATCGGTTTTCTGTCGCCCATAATGACATCCTACTGCTATGAAATGAAACCTGACTCAGTGTAGGGGCATGCCGGGGAATTGCAACACTGTTGTTTTTGTGACTCCCAACAAATATTTGTTCCAAGCACTGGTGAGCGTTACATTGTCGCGTTTAGTATGTGGCACTTTCCAACTGGTACGGTGATTTTGGAGTAGATCATAACCGTTGAATTGTCGAGCAATTGGATTTTATTTTTCGAAAAAGATATTGATCTTCTTTTAATCTCGCTCAATAGTAAAAAAGAAGTAATAGTTTAAGTACGTCATGCGATAATTTTCGCACCGTGATTAAGGGCATTTGAGTCAGTTATGGGTAAATCACTCGTCATCGTGGAGTCGCCAGCCAAGGCCAAAACTATCAACAAATACCTTGGTAAGGACTTTATTGTTAAGTCCAGTGTTGGTCACGTCCGCGATCTTCCGACTGCGGGCCAGAGTACAGGGAATGGCAAGAAAGCCGCCGCTGTATCGACCAAAGGCCTGAGCGCAGAAGAAAAAGCGCGCATCAAGAAAGAAAAAGATCGCAAAGCACTGATCAAAAAGATGGGTATCGACCCATTCCATGGCTGGGATGCGAATTATCAAATCCTGCCGGGTAAAGAGAAAGTGGTCGCCGAGCTACAGAAGCTGGCAAAAGACGCCGACAGCGTCTATCTCGCAACCGATTTGGACCGCGAAGGAGAAGCCATCGCTTGGCACCTTCGTGAGATCATCGGTGGCGATGAAGAGCGATACAAACGTGTAGTCTTTAATGAGATTACCAAAAACGCCATCCAACAAGCGTTCCAGGATCCTGGTGAGCTGAATATGGATGGTGTGAATGCCCAGCAAGCGCGCCGTTTTATGGACCGCGTCGTGGGCTTTATGGTGTCACCACTGCTATGGAAGAAAGTGGCACGGGGTTTGTCTGCTGGCCGCGTTCAGTCGGTCGCTGTGAAACTGTTGGTTGAGCGTGAGCGCGAAATCAAAGCGTTTGTGCCGGAAGAGTTCTGGGATATTCACGCAGACACCAAAACCACAGATAAAACTGATTTCCGCCTTCAGGTCGCGCAGAAAGATGATGTTGCCTTTAAACCGGTGAATGAAGCGGAAACTCAGTCAGCGATAGCGGTGCTGGAAAACGCTCGTTACGAAGTCTGCAAACGCGAAGATCGCCCGACCAGCAGTAAGCCATCGGCACCGTTCATTACCTCCACGTTGCAACAGGCGGCAAGCACGCGTCTGGGCTATGGGGTGAAAAAGACCATGATGTTGGCTCAGCGTCTCTATGAGGCGGGTTACATCACTTACATGCGTACTGACTCAACTAACTTGAGTTCAGAAGCTGTAGACGCGGTACGGAGCTATATCGGTAGTGAGTTTGGCGATGCATATTTGCCAGCCGCGCCGCTGAAATACGGCAGTAAAGGTAACGCACAAGAAGCGCACGAAGCGATTCGTCCTTCCAGTGTGGATGTCAAAGCGGACGATCTTGAAGGCATGGATCCGGACGCGCACAAACTGTATGCGCTGATCTGGAACCAGTTTGTCGCATGTCAGATGACGCCGGCAAAATACGATTCAACGACCGTCAGCGTTAAGGCGGCGGAATACACGCTCAAAGCGAAAGGCCGTATTCTGAAATTTGACGGTTGGACACGAGTGCAGCGCCCTCTGGGCAAGAATGAAGACCAGATTCTGCCAGCGGTTCAAGTTGGCGATACGCTGGATCTGATTGCACTCGATCCGAAGCAGCACTTTACCAAGCCACCTGCGCGTTACACCGAAGCGGCATTGGTCAAAGAGCTGGAAAAACGTGGCATCGGCCGTCCGTCAACATATGCCTCGATCATCTCGACGATTCAGGATCGCGGTTACGTCAAAGTGGACCAGCGTCGTTTTTATGCTGAGAAAATGGGTGAAATCGTTACCGATCGTCTGGATGACAGCTTCCAGGATCTGATGAACTACGACTTCACGGCGCGAATGGAAGAGAAACTCGACCAAATCGCAGAAGGTGACGCGAGCTGGAAAGGCGTGCTGGACAACTTCTTCAAAGACTTCTCTGGTGATCTGGAGAAGGCGGAGCAGGACGAAGAGCACGGCGGTATGAAGCCGAATCACATCGTCATGACGGACATTCAGTGTCCGACGTGTTCGCGTCCGATGGGGATTCGTACTGCATCGACGGGTGTTTTCCTGGGCTGTTCCGGTTATGCTCTGCCGCCAAAAGAACGTTGTAAAACCACCATTAACTTAGGTGATGAAGAAGGCATCATCAACGTGCTGGAAGAAGACGTTGAAACCGCCGCTCTGCGCGCTAAGAAACGCTGCCCGATCTGTGAAACTGCGATGGACGCGTATCTGATCGACGATAAGCGTAAACTGCACGTTTGTGGTAACAACCCGAACTGTGACGGTTACCTGGTAGAGCATGGCGAGTACAAGGTGAAAGGTTACGACGGCCCTGTGGTTGAGTGTGATAAGTGTGGCTCAGACATGGTGCTTAAAAACGGTCGCTTTGGTAAGTACATGGACTGCACCAGCGAGTCATGTAAAAACACGCGTAAGATCCTGAGAAACGGTGAAGTCGCGCCACCTAAAGAAGATCCGGTACACTTCCCTGAACTGCCGTGTGAAAATTCAGATGCGTACTTTGTGTTGCGCGATGGTGCTTCTGGCTTGTTTATGGCGGCGCACAACTTCCCGAAATCGCGTGAGACACGTGCTCCGCTGGTGGAAGAACTGGCGCGTTTTGCCGACCGTATTCCGGAGAAGTACCAGTATCTGACTACGGCGCCAACGCACGATCCAGAAGGTCGTCCGGCGGTGGTGCGTTTCAGCCGCAAGTCAAAAGAAAACTACATCCGTTCTGAAGTCGAAGGTAAACCTTCCGGTTGGACTGGTTTGTACATCGATGGTAAATGGGAAATTACCGACAAGCGCAAGAAGAAATAACGCTTGCCCCTCTCCTCTAAAAACGCAGCAATCTTGCTGCGTTTTTTTATTTCCTCCACTGTCATATCAGTGACAAAAGCGTCGGTTACTCTGACCCGTTACAAATAATCACATTTAAAGTGTGGAAAAGAATTGCTCAAATCTGATGCCAACTTCACTATGTCTACACGGATGTTCGGTGTGATGACCGAGTATGCTCACTGTTAATCTGCTGTATTAGTCTCAGAAAAATGTGTGATTGGGTTCAGACTCGACACAAGTAACGCGCTCTAACCCTAAAGTACGAGGTGTTTTAAATTGCAATATGCATATAGTTCGATACCTTGTTAGGTATTTTCTGGTCAGCGGTTTAACCGGAAACGCTAAGATGTTGGATATGGAATGTGGATAAGTCCCCCCAAAATTTCAAATGCTTATCTGCAATTATAAAAATGATATGGAGATAGAAAATGGCTGGTGTTTTAGGAATGATTCTCGCAGGTGGTGAAGGCTCACGTCTTAGGCCTTTGACCGAATCGCGCAGCAAGCCCTCGGTCCCGTTTGGTGGCAGTTATCGTCTCATCGACTTTGCCCTGAATAACTTTATTAATGCCGACCTGATGAGAATTTATGTTCTGACACAGTTCAAGTCACAATCCTTGTTTCACCACCTCAAAAAAGGCTGGAACATTAATGGAATTACTGATCGTTTCATCGATCCGATTCCGGCGCAGATGCGTACCGGCAAGCGATGGTATGAAGGGACAGCGGACGCCATTTATCAGAATCTACGTTTCATGGAGCTGGCGGAGCCGGATCAGGTCTGTATTTTTGGTTCTGATCATATCTACAAAATGGACATCAAGCAGATGCTTGAATTCCACAAACAGAAGCAGGCTGCGCTCACGGTGTCGGCGCTGCGCGTGCCGGTTGCAGAAGCCTCTCAGTTTGGGGTGATCGAAGTGGATGCTCAGGGACGCATGGTGGGTTTTGAAGAGAAGCCGGCACAACCCAAAGCCATTCCGGGTGATCCGGAACATGCGCTGGTGTCGATGGGGAACTACGTTTTTGAGGCTCAGGTTCTGTTTGCAGAATTAATTGAAGATGCAGCCAACCAAGCGTCATCACACGATTTTGGTAAAGACATCATCCCCAAAATGTTCCCTCGTGGTGATGTCTACGTGTATGACTTCAGCACCAACACCATTGCGGGAGAGAAGAACAAAGTCTACTGGCGAGACGTCGGTACCATTGACGCTTACTGGCAGGCTCATATGGATCTGTTGGAAAACGACGCGCCGTTTTCTCTCTACAATCGCAAGTGGCCCCTGCATACCTATTATCCGCCACTGCCGCCAGCCACGTTTACTGATTCAGATAATGGCCGGGTGCAGATTATTGACAGTTTGGTGTGTAATGGCTGCTATGTGCGAGGGTCGCGAATTGAAAAATCTGTACTTGGATTTCGCAGTAATATTGCATCTGCCTGTGATATCAGTGAAAGTATCCTTCTGGGAGATGTCAAAATCGGTGATGGATGTGTGCTGCGCCGGGTCATTATCGACAAAGATGTCGAAATTGCACCGGGTACTGAGATAGGCGTGAACCTGTCACAGGATAAAAAGCGCTTCCATGTTTCTGATGAGGGCATTGTGGTCATTCCAAAAGGAGCAAGAATTGGCTACTGAGAAGTTGTCTGTCCTGTTTGTTGCATCAGAAGTTGAAGGGTTAATCAAGAGCGGCGGTTTAGCGGATGTGGCTAAAGCGCTGCCTGTGGCATTGCGTGAGTTGGGTCAGGACGTGCGCATTGCAATGCCCGCTTACAGTAAAATCGGCGATGTGGAGACGTCGGAAGTTCTGCTCGATACTGAGCTGGAGCATTGGCCTTACACGCCATATCGGGTACGTAAACTCGATGTCTCATCGGTGCCTGTGTATGCCATCGAATGTCCGCAGTATTTTGAGCGCGCTGAAATGTATGCAGAAAATAATCAGGCGTACCGTGATAACGGGGAGCGCTTTGCGTTTTTCAGTGCTGCTTGTCTGGATATGCTTCCCAAACTGACTTTTAAACCAGACATTGTGCATGCCAATGACTGGCACACGGGATTAGTGCCATTCCTGCTCAAGAAACGCTATAGCGCCAATGATTTTTTCCGCGGTATGAAAAGCGTTCTTTCGGTACACAATGCGGTGTTTAAAGGCGTCTTCAGCTACGATGAGCTGGAGTCGGTGCCGGAACTGCACTCGCGTTATGTGCCTGAGGCGGCAGTCAGCCCGACACACATTACCATGCTAAAAGCCGGAGTGATGTCAGCGGACAAGATTAATGCTGTCAGCCCGACGTACGCTGAAGAGTTGAAAACGGAGCTGGGTAGCCACGGTATGGCAAAAGAGTTCCTCAGCCGGGCGAGCGACTTGGTGGGGATCCTCAATGGGTGTGATTATTCGTCATGGGATCCTGAGACGGATCCGCACCTGCCACTGCCTTATGACGCTGAGGCGAGCAGTATGCTGGCGGGAAAACAGGCCGCGAAACAGGCACTGCAGCAGGAACTCGGGTTGCCCCTGCGTGAAGTCGCTATGTATGGCATGGTCTGTCGTCTGACCCATCAAAAAGGCGTCCACTACTTGTTGCCGATCCTCGAAGCGTTTTTGCGCCACGATCTACAGCTCGTGATGGTTGGAACTGGCGACCCGATATTGGCCTCTCAGCTTAAGGACATCGCTGCGCAGCACGGGCACAAATTTGTCTTTGTCGAGGCGTACAGTGAACGCCTGGCGCATTTGGTGGAAGCCAGCTCGGACTTTTTTCTTATGCCTTCTGAGTTTGAGCCATGTGGTCTCAATCAAATCTATAGCATGGCGTATGGTGCAGTGCCGATTGTACGCGGTGTGGGTGGACTTAAAGACAGTGTCACCGACTACGACTCGGATCCGGATAACGCAACCGGGTTGATTTTCAATGAGCCAGATCCGCAGGTTCTGTTGCTGATGTTGCAGCGCTCTCTGCTGCTGTATGTTCAGAATCCGGCGGAGATGCAACGCATTCAGCTTAACGGAATGCGTGAAAACTTTTGCTGGTCTCAGGCTGCGAAGCAGTATCTGAGTCTTTATCAGGCCGCACTTCAGTAGCCCAGGTTCAGACTGGGACTTGGATAAACAGGTGGCCAGATACGAGTAAAAACTCGACCAAATAATGGTCAAATGAAGGCATGTTCTCCGATAATTTGACATGAGGTCAGTAGTGACCGGTGAAATTTGTGGTAGGCTTCAACTCCTGTTGACGAATAACCCAGTTTGAGACGCTTTGCCTGATGAGTGACGCTTTACTGTTTCATAAAACATACTCGCATCCGACCAGTAAGGAATGGGTGGTGTTTGTGCATGGCGCCGGCGGCAGTTCCTCAATCTGGTTCAAGCAGATCAAGGCCTATAAAGCGCATTTTAACTTGTTGCTGGTGGATCTGCGCGGGCATGGTAAGTCCAACCAGCTACTCAAAGAGCTGATCGCCAATCATTATACGTTTAAGTCAGTGACCTTGGATGTGTTAAAGGTACTGGATCACCTTAAGATCCAGTCAGCTCACTTCGTAGGGATGTCGCTCGGCACGATCATTGTACGTAATCTGGCCGAGATGGCAGCCCACCGGGTCAGGACGATGGTGCTCGGCGGCGCAATTACCCGGTTGAACACGCGTTCTCAACTGCTGGTTAAACTGGGCAATCTGAGCAAGCATATTTTGCCCTATATGTGGCTCTACAGTTTGTTTGCCTACATTGTGATGCCTCAGCGCAGTCAGAAAGAATCACGCCATCTGTTCATTCGTGAGGCCAAACGCCTTTGTCAGAAAGAGTTTAAGCGCTGGTTTGTGTTGGCGGCTGAAGTCAACCCGCTGATGCGTTATTTCAAGGAAAAAGACCTGCCCATCCCCACGCTCTACCTGATGGGCGCTCGTGACTATATGTTTATCCAGCCGGTGAAAGAGATGGTTGCTGTGCACCGAACCAGTGAGCTGCGAGAAATTCCTGATTGTGGCCATGTGTGCAACGTTGAACAGCCGGATGTCTTTAATCAACATTCGATAGAATTCATTAAACGCCACACCCACTAAGGGTTACTCTGTTGGGTGAGGGGCGCCACACTGCCAGCAGGCGCCGAATTGTGGCTCGTTTTCTTCCCCGCATCGCTGGCAGCGCCATAAGGTGCCGGCTTCCGTATTCGATTGTTGATGATAGGCATCGATGATGCTCTGCGCCAACATCTTTTGCATTGGATTCAATAACCAGATGTACGGATCGGTGTCCTCCCCAAATGGCAATTCGCCTTTGAGGCCAAATAACCCTTCTCCGCGGACCTCGCACTGGATCCGCTCGGCTTTAAGCAACTCGCAAACGATATGCGCCTCTGTTGGGTTATTGGCGACAAAAATTTTCATCCGGCATTTCCGTTGACGTTAGGGGAAAGGCGAAGCTTCACCATAATCCATTTCACCACGATAGGAAACAGACCTAGCAACACAAATGAAGCCAGGACCGCCGGGGACACAATCCCAGACAGGCTGTCTATCTGCGCCAGTTGCGTACCCGCGTTAAGGTAGACCGCGGTTCCGGGAAGCATTCCCAACTGACTCACGAGATAGAAGCGCAGGACAGAAATAGGGGTCAGCCCCATCAGTAAGTTGATCAGAAAAAACGGAAAGACGGGAATCAGTCTTAACGAAAACAGATAAAACGCGCCGTCGCGTTCTACCCCTTGATTGATGGTGGTCATTTTGTCGCTGAATTTGCTCTGAACCCAGTCACGTAAAAGATAGCGAGAGCTGAGAAACGCCAGGGTAGCACCGATAGTGCTGGCGAAGGACACTAAAATCAAGCTGGTCCAGAAGCCGAATAGAGCCGCTCCGAGCAAGGTTACGACCGCCGCACCTGGGATTGAAAACGCGGCAATTGCCACGTAGGCGACGAAATAACTCAACGCCGCCACCGCGAAGTGATCGCTGATGAACTCTCCCAGTGCGGCTTGTTGGGCCTTGGCATTGTCCAGAGTCAGATACTGGCCGAAATTAATACCAAGGAAAATGATCAGTCCAACCAGCAGTACGCCAACCAGCAATTTCTTATTCATCGTGAGTCCTCTTTGAAAACGATTGGCCAATCACTGATTAGGTGTTGTCCGGTTACTATAGCAAGACAGGCAACCGACAGAAAAAATTTCATCGTCCGTTTTGGTAAGCAGTATCAATAAGAAAAAAGCCAGCATAATGCTGGCTTCGGGGTTAGCTTAGGCGATTGATCAGTTCGTCTCGCCTGGATTGAGGGATCACCGACCAGTGAGTGCCGTTAATGGCGCCCTCCAGTGCCCACAGTAGCTCCAGACCGACATCGGCGGAGTGGGTATCACAAATCGCTTTATAGGCGGCCACAGAGCCGTGGCGCTCCAGATCTTCAACAGAAGAGATGCCTGCCTTTTTCAGCATGCGCTCAGTGGCAAGTCGAAGGTTGGGAAGATCTTTCAACCGGTTAGGTTTCGCGGTTGCCTGAGAGGCTTTTTCTTTTTTTGCTGACTCTAGCGCAGATTTCGCTTCATTCAGGGTTGCTTCATGATCGTCGTTCCAGCTATCAGGCAGTGCAAAATACTTTGTCACAACGGGAAAGCCGCGCTTCTTATAAACGTAAGGTTCATATCCTTGTTGCTTAAACTTTGCAGTAGTCTGCTCGTTAGCGCGGATGTGAAGCTTTTCGTTTACTACCAAAGCAAACATTGTGTCGTCGACAAAAATACCAAAACCACCAAACATTGAACGAGATTTGACGCGTCCTAGTTGCTCAAAAAGTCGCATTGAATCTTTAAGTACTGGTTTATCCATGTTTTTATTTCTCGGTGTATGTGAATACGCCACCAAATCAGGTCCGAGAGGTTAGCAAAAACATGCAATCGGTGTGTCAAATAGCAGTAAACTTGCTGAATGCATTTTTTGCCATCGGCAACCCCGCTACCTACCAGGTTCTGGTTTAGGCCGGAGGCTTTGCGTCCCACCCTTTCAGATGGTTTGCCCTGTGCGTGGCTAATGTAACCAATTTAAGCATAAATAAATTTTGCCCAGAGCTTCACAAAGTGTGGTTATAAATGTGATCTTGCTTCAGGAAATTGATGGTGTGAAATGCGTTTAGTAAATAGTAAGTCACTAATACTAAACGCATTTTTATCAATAAGTGAGAGGTTAGTTCAGTTTTTTGACTGTACAGCGTTCGACAATTTCAGGGTGCATTTCGAAGACACGTTTCTCGTGTTCTTTGTCTTTTATACGCTCCAGCAGGATCTCAAATGCGTTCTTTCCGACCCGGCGCTTCGGCTGGTGAACGGTCGTTAGTGGTGGTGAGAAGTACTCTGCCAACTCTATGTTGTCATAACCAATGACGGACATATCTTCCGGAACCCGGATGCCTTTTTGCTGCAGACGACTCATCAGACCCAGGGCCATGGTGTCGTTAAAGCAGAAAATCGCGGTCGGGCGTTTGTCCATCGCGGCAATTTTGTCTGCCGCTAATACAGCGGTGTCGCACTCGAAGTTGCCTTCCAGGATCCAGTCTTCATTTACCGGTAGCTTGGCTTCTCCCATGGCGCGGCGGAAACCCAGAATTCGTTCCTGACAGGCTGCTTTTTCAAAGTGACCGCTCAGGCAGGCGATGTCGGTGTGGCCGTGATCGATCAGGTATTTCGTCGCCAGGTAGCCGCCTTCTTCTGAGTTATCGATGATCTTGTCTGCCTGGGAGCTTGCCGGGCCCCAGTCCATAATGACTTTCGGAATGTCTGCGTGACGCTCAAGCATTTCCGACAGCTCTTCGGTCAGATCAGAGCACATTACCAGGATACCGTCGACGCGCTTCTCAGCCAGCATGCGGATGTAGTCCCGTTGCTTTTCGTAGATACCGCCGGTGTTACACAGGATCAGCGTATAGCCTTGACGGTAACAGTAGCTTTCTACCCCATCGATCACTTCCGAGAAAAACAGGTTGGTTGATTGAGTGACCAGCATACCGATGGTGCGCGTGGTATTGCATTTCAGGCTACGCGCAACGGCACTCGGGGCATAGTTCAGCTCTTTCACCGCTTCCATCACTTTTTCTTGGGTGGCTTCAGCAACAAAGCGGGTTTTGTTAATCACATGGGATACAGTCGTCGTTGAAACGCCGGCTAAGCGTGCGACATCTTTAATGGTAGCCATAAGGTTCTGTCCTGTTGTCACCTGCCAGGTCAACCGGATTCCCCCGGCCTGAGGCAGTAAGTATCAGAAACACAAAAACCGCTTAAAGACAGCGGTTTGCATTCATCATCATATTTTTATCGTTTGCGATCACGATTTTAGACTGCTCTGCCGCAAGTGGCAATTAAAAAACCATCGCCTGGATAAGGCGATGGTCACAAAATGTTAATCTTGTCAGAGAGGGGCTTCGCGCTTATTCACCAACCAGATATTGGCAATCAAGCTCGAGAAATGCTTCCAACAGTGCGGCAACCGCTGCATAAAACCCAAACTGATCATACTGCTGACAACGTTGACTGAACTGAGGAACCCAGGAGAGCAGATGTTGACGGATAAAAACTTCCTGATCCAGCAGCGCCTGATCGAGGTGCTTTTCCTGTTCCAGTTCGTTAGAGCGGATAATCATGTTGCCAAGGAAATCGAGTTCTATCGCCAGATGATCGGCTGGCTCGTTGAGGGATTTGTCGACCGCCACACCGTGATGTGCCATCACGGCTTCCATTTCAATGGCTGGCTCGTCATTGAGCAGACCCGATTTACCGATATAAATGGAGGCGTAAGGTAAAGCGGCGTCTTTGTCTGATTTCAGGAACAGATCGCAAAAATCCGCAGCCAGTTCAAGTGGCGCGTCTGTTCGGTCCATCAGGCGATTTAAGGCATCCACCAGTTGGTCAGAGGCCGGTTTCAGCGTGCTATTTTCGCCAAGCCCGCTCAGAAAAGCGCGGATCTGAGGGGAGTGATACTGCTCAATGTCGGCCTCGGTCAGCTCTTTGGCAAACAAGCTGGATAACCACCAGTAAATTTCAGCTCGTTTTTCATTGAACGCTTTGGTTTCTTGCATGGATTAAGCTCCGGAAATTCTGATACTTCTAAGTTTAATGGATAAAGATGAATAGCGGTAACGCCATGTATGACAAATTATCGCGGCTTATGACGAAATATGAATGGAGTGGTGAAGGTTGTCTTGAATCAATAAAAAGCCAGCTTTCTTCGAATTCGCACCGCGGAGACTAGAATTGTGACTAGTTATGAATAGAATAATTATCGTAAACCATTCCAATGATTCAAAGTGGTGTAAATGAGCTATCACGTATTAGTAGTAGAAGATGATGCGGTGACTCGCAGTAAACTGGCGGGCTATTTTCAGAGTGAAGGTTACCAGGTCAGTGAAGCGGAGAATGGCGATCAGATGCGCGATATGCTTCAGGCTCACGCGGTCGATTTAGTGATGCTGGACATCAACCTTCCTGGCGGCGATGGCCTGATGTTAACGCGTGAACTGCGCAGTCAATCTGATATTGGAATTATCCTGGTGACAGGGCGCACGGATAGCATCGACAAAATCGTCGGCCTAGAGATGGGCGCGGATGACTACGTTACCAAACCGTTTGAGTTACGCGAGCTGCTGGTTCGGGTCAAAAATCTCTTGTGGCGTATTTCACTTGCCCGTCGTGGCGGACAAATCTGTGAGGAGCAGGATGGCAACGTGATTCGTTTT
Source organism: Vibrio proteolyticus NBRC 13287 (assembly GCF_000467125.1). GTDB lineage: Bacteria > Pseudomonadota > Gammaproteobacteria > Enterobacterales > Vibrionaceae > Vibrio > Vibrio proteolyticus. Next base: position 347,687 of record NZ_BATJ01000002.1, read on the forward strand.
AGCGACTGGACGTTTGATGTGCAGCGCCGCGCCTTAAGTCGCAACGGTGAACCGGTGAAGCTGACGAAGGCGGAATATGAATTATTGGTGGCGCTCTCTTCCTACCCGAATCAGGTACTGAGTCGCGAACGAATCCTGAACATGATCAGCCACCGGGTTGATGCGCCGAACGATCGCACCATTGACGTGTTGATCCGCCGGATGAGAGCGAAAATGGAATTCGATCCCAAGAACCCGCAAATTTTCGTAACGGTGCATGGCGAAGGCTACATGTTTGCCGGCGATTGATCGTATACGGAAACAAAAAAACCGAAGCGTTGGCTTCGGTTTTTTATCGCTGAAATTGCTCTACTGCGTCTCACCGTCGCTCAACTGGCTTTGTTCGGCTTCGATCGCTTGCTGCTCGTAATCCGAAACCCAGTTGCGCATCGACTGCCAAATCCTGCCTAACGTTTCATGCCAGTAGCGCTCAGTTTGTTCAAGATACACGGCTTTTGGGGTGTACTTATCCCAAGCCTGAGCAATGTTGGATTGCGCCAGATAATTGGTCGGCGCAGCAATTGGTGACAGACCCGCGGAGTTAAACTCATTCATTGCACGTTGCATATGGCTGGCGGAAGTCACCAACACTAATTTACGTTGTTGTACAAACGCCGCCGCCTGACGCGCTTCTTCCCAGGTGTCTTTGGCGGTTTCCAGCAGAATAATATCTGATTTAGATACTCCAAGCGCCAACGCGACTTTCGCCATCATGCGCGCATTGCTCATCTCCGAGCCACCCGCATAACCGGACAGAATCAACTTTGCGCCCGGATACATACGCACAATCCGAATGCCTTCGGTAAGGCGCATCAGACTGGCACGGCTCAGTTCTGAGGTGGGCGGAATACGGTCATCCACCACATGTGAGTTGCCCAGAACCATCACGTAGTCAATGGATTCATCCACAGGCAGAAAAGCAGAATACTGACGCTCCAAAGGCATCAACAGACGAGTGGATACTGGCTGGAAGGCGATCAGAAAAATGCCCATTAAGGAGAAAAGCACCACAAAGCAGCCAGACTTTCTTTTGGTGGTAAACATTATCAGCATCAGACCGATAAAGCCGATGATTAACATCGCTGGAAGCGGCATCAGAAGAGATGCGACAACTTTTTTCAGCTCAAACATACTTAAATAGTCCGAAAAAACATCACTTGATTGAAAAAAGGGCATAAAGCCTCTTTAATCCTGCCATTCCTATGACAGAATAGCAGCACGATTCGTTATCATAACCTAACCGCAGTGACTCAAGACCGTAATTTCGACGATATTGCCCACAAATTTGCAAAAAATATTTACGGCTCCGATAAGGGAGAGATTCGCCAAATTATTGTTTGGGAAGATCTTCTTAACCTGTTGTCGCAATTTTCTCAGCCCTCACTTCACGTTCTTGATGCCGGGGGCGGGCTGGCTCAAATGTCACAGAAGCTGGCTAAATTAGGCCACAGGATTACGTTGTGTGATCTATCTTGCGAAATGCTACAGCTAGCTGAGCAGGATATTGCAAATAACGGGCTGCTTGAGCAGTATCGCCTGATTCATTCTCCGGTCCAGTCGATTGACCAACATCTGGATGAACCTGTGGACGTGGTGATGTTCCATGCGGTCATGGAGTGGCTGGCCGATCCGAAAAGTGCGTTGGATAAAGTGTTGGCGCAGGTCAGGCCGGGAGGAATGGCATCGGTGATGTTCTATAACCATCACGGTCTGGTATTTAAGAATGCAATTTGTGGCAATATTCCCCATGTGCTGAAAGGTATGCCGCATCGCAAACGATTTAAGTTACAGCCGCAGCAAGGGCTCAAACCGGAAGAGGTCTACCAGTGGATGGAAGACGCTGGGTTTGACATTTGCGGCAAATCCGGAATTCGCTCCTTCAGTGATTACATTGGCAACATGAAGAATATGGGCGACTACGAATTTGACGATGTACTGGCTCTGGAAAAACAACTATGTAGACAAGAGCCGTACCTCTCACTAGGTCGATACATTCACGTATGGGCCAAAAAGAAACAAGAACAGGAACAACAATGAGTGAGATGACTCTCGATGCTGCGGAGCAACCAATTGATGAATTGGTCGGCTGGGTAAAGCAGCAAGATTTCTCATTGAACCTGACAACAGAGCGACTGGCGTTTTTGATTGCTGTCGCTGTATTAAGCAACGAAAGGTTTGATGAAGAGCTAGGTGAAGGAGAACTGCATGATGCGTTTACCATCGTCACCCGCATGTTTGCGGAGACGGGGGAAGCATCCGCATTCCGCGCCAACAACGCGATCAATGAAATGGTGAACCAGCGCTTGCTGAGTCGGTTCACCAGTGAAGTCAATGATGGCGCAAGTATTTACCGCCTGTCGCCGCTGGCGATTGGTATCACCGATTATTACGTGCGTCACCGCGAGTTTTCTAAGCTCAAGCTGTCGATTCAACTGTCGATGGTGGCGGATGAAATGGCGAAAGCCAAAGAGGCGGCGCTGAAAGGCGGAACCCCAGGTCATTGGAAGAAAAATGTCTACGGCGTATTGCGCTACTCCGTTGGTGAGATTTTTGATCAAATTGACCTCAACCAACGCGTTATGGATGAACAGCAGCGCTCAGTCAAAGAACAAATTGCAGAGCTGCTGAACAAAGACTGGCGCGATGCTATTAACAACTGTGAAGCGCTGCTGTCTGAAACCTCTTCGACGTTGAAAGAGCTTCAGGATACCCTGCAAGCCGCCGGAGACGAGCTCCAGACTCAGATCCTCGATATTCAGGAAAAGGTGTACGGTGACCCAGAGCTGGAGTTTGTCGAGGAAACGCTGTTTGGCCTGCAAATGAAACTGGATCGAATCACCAGTTGGGGTCAGCAGGCGATTGATCTGTGGATTGGCTATGACCGCCACGTGCATAAGTTTATCCGTACTGCGATCGACATGGACAAAAACCGGGCGTTCAGTACCCGTTTGCGCCAGTCGGTCAAAGACTATTTCGACATGCCTTGGTATCTCACTTATGCAGATGCCGAGCGTCTTACTGATTTACGTGATGAAGCTTTGGTGCTTCGTGATGATGAGGTAACCGGCCAGGTTCCTCTCGATATGGAGTTTGAAGAGTTTCAGCAAGTCAATGATGAGTTATCTGAGCGCATCGGCGCCATGTTACAGGTACACAAAGACAGCGGTTCGCCGATTGATCTCGGCAGTGTTCTGCGCGACTACCTGTCAGCACACCCACACACTCATCATTTTGATTTAGCCCGTATTGTTGTCGACCAGGCCGTGAGACTCGGTTATTCAGAGTCCGACTATCAGGCTGTTCAGCCTGACTGGCAAGCGATCAACGATTACGGTGCAAAGGTACAAGCAAATGTCATCGACCGATACTAATGAATACATGCCAGACAATCTGGTAAAAGCGATTTCCAACCCGTTGTTTCCTCAATTGGATAGTATGCTGCGCGCCGGGCGCCATATTTCCAGCGAAGATCTGGATAACCACGCGTTGCTGTGTGATTTCGAAGTTGAGCTGGCGTCGTTCTACCAGCGTTACAACACTGAGCTGATAAAAGCACCTGAAGGCTTTTTCTATCTACGTCCACGTTCGACCTCATTGATTGGCCGTAGTGTGCTTTCGGAGCTGGATATGCTGGTGGGTAAGGTACTGTGTTTCCTCTACCTTAGCCCGGAGCGTCTGGCCCACGAAGGGATTTTCACCAATCAAGAGCTGTACGAAGAGCTACTGGCCCTGGCGGATGAGAAGAAACTGATGAAGCTGGTCACCAATCGGGCGACTGGCTCTGATATGGATAAAGAGAAGCTGTTTGAAAAAGTGCGTACGTCGCTGCGCCGTCTGCGCCGTCTGGGCATGATCATTAACATCGGTGAAACCGGTAAATTCAGTATCAGTGAGTCGGTGTTCCGCTTTGGCGCTGATGTGCGTGTTGGCGACGATATGCGCGAAGCACAGCTGCGGCTCATTCGTGATGGTGAGGCGGTGGTGCATACACAGGAGCCAAGTCAGGGCAGCCTGCTAAATGACGACGACAATGAAGAAGACAACAACGAGCAAGAGTTAGAAGGTGAAGCATGATTGAACGAGGTAAATATCAATCGCTGACCATGGTCAACTGGAACGGCTTTTTTGCTCGTACATTTGATATCGATGGTTTGGTAACCACTTTGTCCGGTGGTAACGGTGCGGGTAAATCAACCACCATGGCCGCCTTCATTACGGCATTGATTCCGGATCAAACGCTGCTGCATTTTCGTAACACCACGGAGGCGGGTAGCAATCAGTCGTCTCGTGACAAAGGTTTGTACGGTAAGCTCAAACCCGGTGCATGTTACGCCGCACTGGATGTTCTGAACTCTCGTCATCAGCGCTTGACGTTTGTTGTTAAGCTGCAGCAGGTCGCCGGCCGTGACAAGAAAGTAGATATCAAGCCGTTTGTTATTCAAGGCTTACCGAGCCATCTCAAACCGACTGATGTGCTGGTGGAAACGGTCTCTAGCAGCCATGCGCGTGTGCGCCAGATTAATGAAGTCAAAGACGCGCTGGGTGAATACGAAGGCGTTCAGTTTAAAACCTTTGCGTCCATCGTCGATTACCATGCTCAGATGTTTGAGTTTGGGGTAATACCTAAGAAGCTGCGCAACTCCAGCGACCGCTCTAAGTTTTATCGTCTGATTGAAGCATCTCTGTATGGTGGTATCTCAAGTGCGATTACCCGCTCATTGCGTGACTACTTACTGCCTCAAAATGGCGGGGTGAAGAAAGCGTTCCAGGACATGGAATCGGCGCTGCGTGAAAACCGCATGACACTGGAAGCGATCAAAACCACTCAGGCGGATCGTGATCTGTTTAAGCATTTGATCACTGAATCGACCAACTATGTGGCCGCAGATTACATGCGCCATGCCAACGATCGCCGTAATAAGCTGGAACAAACGCTGTCACTACGCAGTGAACTGTTCGGCTCGCGTGAAACCTTGGTACAACAAAATGAACTGCTTAACCGTGTTCATGAAGAGCTGGAGATGTTGGTTGAGCAGGAGTCGGCACTGGAAATGGATTACCGCGCCGCTTCAGATCACCTCCAACTGGTACAGAATGCATTGCGCCAGCAGGAAAAGATCGAACGCTATCTGGAAGATCTGGAAGAGCTCAATGAGCGTCTGGAAGAGCAAATGATGGTGGTTGAGGAAGCGCAAGAGCGTGTGATGATGGCCGAAGAGCAGGCTACCGTTACAGAAGAAGAGGTCGACAGCCTCAAGACGCAACTGGCCGATTACCAGCAAGCGCTCGATGTTCAGCAAACCCGTGCCCTGCAATATCAACAAGCGATTCAGGCACTGGATAAAGCCCGTCAATTGCTGGGTGATAACACTTTGACGGCAGAAGGTGCACAAGCGTTAGTGGCACAGTTGAAGGCTCAGGAAAGCGCGAACACCAATACCTTGTTGTCGGTTAAGCACAAGCTGGATATGTCGTCAGCCGCCGCTCAACAGTTTGATACTGCATTGAAGCTGATTACCGGAATAGTCGGCCAGATCGAACGCAGTGATGCAGCTGATAAAGCCCGGGAAGTGATTCGCAAAGCCCGAGACGCTGAACAAACGATCCAGAATGAGCAGCAGTGGCGCGCGCAGCATCGTGATTTAGAGCGCAGCATCAATCAACAGCGTCAAGTCCGCGAACTGACAAGCGAATATCAGAAGCAGTTTCATGTCTCGCTGGACGACGAACTGACGCTGGAGCAAGAGCGCGAACGCCACGCATTGCAGTTGGAGTCACTGGATCTGGCTCAAGAAGAAGTGCGTGAGCAGCGCAGCGAACTGCGTCGGAAAGAGCAGGATCATTCGGCTGAAATTAAGCGTCTTGAATCCATCGCACCGGCCTGGATCAGTGCGAACGATGCACTGCAAACGTTGCAGGAGCAAAGTGGCGCTGAATTGTATGACAGCCAGGCAGTCATGACGCAGATGCAACAGGCACTGGAGCAGGAAAAGCAGCAATCCATTGCGAAAGACAAGCTGGCGGATCGTCGTGCGACGCTGGAAAACGAAATCGAGCGTTTAGCGTCACCGGGTGGCTCAAACGATCCACGTCTGAAAGGGTTAGCTGATACCTTGGGCGGCGTGCTGCTGTCTGAAATCTACGACGACATCACGATTGACGATGCACCGTACTTTAGTGCCATGTATGGTCCTGCCCGCCATGCGATTGTGGTATCGGATCTCAGTGACATTGAAGAAAAACTGGTCGAGCTGGACGACTGTCCGGACGATCTTTACATCATTGAAGGTGATGTGGATGCGTTCGATGACAGCTCGTTTGATGCGGAAGAACTCGAAGGTGCGGTGTGCGTGCGCATGAACGCGCGTCAGTTACGTTATTCCCGTTTGCCTGAAATTCCATTGTTTGGTCGGGCGGCGCGTGAACAGCGTCTTGAGCTGTTGCGTAATGAGCGCGAAGAGGTGGTTGAACAACACGCTAAAGCGGCGTTCGATTCCCAGAAACTGCAACGTCTGTATCAGGCATTCAACAGCTTTGTGGCAAAGCACCTGCAGGTTGCCTTTGAAGCGGATCCGGAACAGGCGCTACAAGCTTTGCGTGATAAGCGCAATCAGGCTGCGCGCCAGTTGGCGGATCTGGATACCAAAGAACAACAGTTGCGCAGTCAGCTGACGAGCAGCAAACAGGCGCTGGCTGCGCTGGACAAGATTGCGCCGAATATGGTGTTGATCGAAGACGACACACTGCAAGCCCGCTATGAAGAAATCGAAGCAAAGATTGCTCAGTTAAGTGACGCGAAAGTGTTCATCAATCAGCATGGTAAAGCCATTGCGGAGCTGGAAACCGTGGTGACGGCGCTGGACGCAGACCCCGAGCAATTTGATGCTCTCGAAGCTGAGTACCAGCGCGCCGATGAAGCACTGCAGTCGCTGAAGAAGCAGATTTTCGCATTGTCTGATCTGGTCGAGCGTCGCCACTACTTTGCTTACTCAGATTCCGTTGACCTGCTTAACCAGAGCAGTGAACTCAGTGAACAGCTGAAAGCCAAACTGGTGGAAGCAGAACGTGCCCGAACTCGATCCCGTGAAGAGCTCAAGCAAGCTCAGGGTCAAATGAACCAGTACAATCAGGTATTGGCGTCTCTGAAAAGCTCGCATCAAGCCAAGTTGGAAACCGTGCAGGAGTTCAAACAGGAACTGCAAGAGTACGGCGTGAATGCCGATGAAGGCGCGGAAGAGCGAGCACTGCGCCGCCGTGACGAGTTGCACGAGCGTTTGCATGCTTCGCGTGGTCGCAAGAGTGAATACGAACGGACGATTACCTCAACGGAACTGGAAATGAAGACGTTGGCCAAACGTCTGAAAAAAGTCCAGAAAGATTATGTTGAGCTGCGCACCTTTGTCGTTGCAGCCAAAGCCGGCTGGTGCTCGGTGCTGCGCCTGGCGCGTGAAAACGATGTTGAACGTCGTCTGCACAAGCGTGAACTGGCGTACATGAGTGCCGATGAACTGCGTTCGATGTCGGACAAATCGCTGGGTGCGCTGCGTCTTGCGGTTGCAGATAATGAGGACTTGCGCGATGCGTTGCGCCTGTCTGAGGACAATGCACGTCCAGAGCGTAAAGTGTTGTTCTACATCGCTGTTTACCAACATCTGCGCGAGCGAATCCGTCAGGATATCATTCGTACTGATGATCCTGTGGAAGCGATTGAAGAGATGGAAGTGGAACTGGCGCGCCTGACAGAAGAACTGACACAGCGTGAGAATCGTCTTGCGATCAGCTCTGAGTCGGTCGCAAGTATCATCAAGAAGACGATTCAGCGTGAGCAGAACCGTATCCGTATGCTCAACCAAGGCTTGTCGAACATTGCCTTTGGTCAGGTAAAAGGGGTGCGTCTCAACGTGAAAATCCGTGAGAGCCACGAAGTGCTGCTGGAAAGTCTGGCGGCTCAACAGGAGCAGCACAAAGATCTGTTTGAAAGCACCCGCTTTACGTTCTCTGAAGCGATGGCGAAGCTTTTCCAGCGAGTGAACCCGCATATCGATATGGGGCAACGTTCGCCACAAGTATTGGGTGAAGAGCTGCTGGATTACCGGAACTACCTTGAACTGAGCGTCGAAGTAAACCGGGGTTCGGATGGTTGGTTGCAGGCGGAGTCGGGCGCATTGTCGACCGGTGAAGCGATTGGTACGGGTCAGTCAATCCTGCTGATGGTGGTCCAAAGTTGGGAAGAGGAGTCTCGCCGTCTGCGAAGCAAAGACATCATGCCGTGTCGATTGCTCTTCCTGGATGAGGCGGCGCGTTTGGATGCCAAATCGATCTCAACGCTGTTTGAACTGTGTGATCGTCTGGATATGCAGCTGCTGATCGCGGCCCCAGAAAACATCAGCCCGGAAAAAGGCACCACCTATAAACTGGTGCGTAAAGTCTTTAAAGACCATGAGCATGTTCATGTGGTTGGATTGCGCGGGTTTGGTCAGGTGGACAAACCGAAGAGCGAAGCCCAGGAATTGGTCGAAGAGCTCTAACTCTTACTAAACGTTTGAATACAACGCCCGCTTTTGCGGGCGTTTTTTCTAGGCCTGACTACCTATGCGCTTAATGTACGCAATGCATTCCATGAAGCGAACTCAACCATGCAAGGTTTCATGCTACCCGGGATAAGAAACCGTTATGGATCACATCACTTTCAAAATGTTAATTAATGACTCTGTTGCATAAAAGAAAGCGGCTACAATACTGACCCTCTAATAATAACAACCTTGAGAACACTAACGATGTTATTGAGCCGTACACTTCTATGCACTTCACTTGCTTTGGGTTTTTCAACCTCAGCACTGGCCTACGACATCAGTCTGGAGTCGTATGATCCTGATGAGTTACAGGTGCTTCAAGCTGCGGAAAAATCGGATAACCCTGTTCAGTTAATGGAGGCTGCGTCAGTCCTGCTCTACGAGTCCATGTTGCAGGAAAATGTCGATCAGGGCTTGGTTTACCTGAAAAAGGCCGCTCAGAAGGGAAGTCATGAAGCAGAATCCGAACTGGCGGACTACTACTATTACCAGCAAGAGGATTATGCCGAGGCATTAAAATGGTATCACCAGGCGGAAAAAGGCCAGGATGCTTATGTGCTTTACAGTTTGGGTGTCATGTACTTTGATGGTGAGGGTACTCAAGTCGACCTAAAGAAAGCCAATGAGTATTATCTGGCAGCGGCGAAGCTCGGCTATTCGGACGCCATGTACGAACTGGCGTTTTCTTATAACGATGGCAAAGGCGTAGAGAAAGATTTTGTTCAGGCAGCCCATTGGTTCAAACAGGCGGCCGATCTGGGCGATGCCAGCGCGATGTATAACCTGGGTATCGCTTACCTGAATGGGGAAGGGGTTGAGAAAAGCTGTCCTACCGCGATGAAACTGTTTAACCAGGCCATTGATGCGGATGAACATGTGTTGTCTTACGCGACGCTGGGCAATCTGTACTACTACCCGGAATATAAGCGCCCGTGTGGGTTTAAAACGACCGATTATAAAAAGTCGTTCAGCTACTTTAGCGAAGCGGCGATGTGGGGTGATGAATACAGTCAGTACATGGTGGGGTATTCGTACCGTAATGGCCATGGCGTATACAGCGATTTCGTTAAAGCGCTTGCCTGGCTGAGTATCGCGGCTGACAACGGTTATGCAAAATCGGCCGAGGCGGTCAAAGAAGTCAAACGTCATATGTCGCGTGCAGACATTGAAAAAGCCGGTGAATTGCAAGCGTCGCTGGAAGAGGAAATCTAGCCCGGACATTAGCCATAAAAATGCCCGCTATGAGCGGGCATTGTTGTATCTGGTCAGGATCAGTCGGTAATTTCTTTGGCAAACACCCCAAACTGTCGCGCAGCGTACGCCACGCGTTCAGCAGGCTTAGGGTATTCTGCAGGTCGGCCGATACTTTCAATATGATGCAGTCGAGGAAGCAGACCACAGCCGTTGGCGATCTGGATTGCCAGTCCAGGTCGAGCATTGAGCTCCAGTACCATTGGACCTTCTTCTTTGTCCAGAACCATATCGGTGCCCATGTAGCCAAGCCCTGTCATTTCCCAAGCACTGGATGCGAGTGTCAGCAGACGCTCCCAGTGGGGGACTTTGAGCGTTGACAGCTCTTTTCCTGTGTCCGGATGGTGAGTCACTGGTTGATCAAACTGGACGGCTCGTACTGCACGTCCGGTTGCAATACAGATACCGACGCCGACCGCACCCTGGTGCAGGTTGGCTTTGCCGTCAGATGCCGAAGTTGAGCAGCGCATCATCGCCATCACCGGGTAGCCTTTGAAAACGATGATGCGCACATCGGGCACACCTTCGTAGCTGAAGCCATCAAAGCAGTCATCAAACTTAATCAGGTTCTCGACCACGGCAACGTCATTCTTGCCGCCCAAAGAAAACAGTCCTGCCAGTGCGTTACTGATGTGGCGCTCAACGTCCTCTTTGTTTATGGTCGCCCCAGATGGTTTGGTGTACACCCCATCTTTGTGCGAGATCACGACGAGAATGCCTTTACCACCACTGCCTTGAGCCGGTTTGATGACAAACCCTGGCCAATCTTTCACCATCTCGTGGATGGTTCTCACTTCGGCTTGGTTCGCGATCACACCAATCAGTTTCGGTACCGTCGCGCCCGCTGCCTGAGCAATGATTTTGGTTTTCAGCTTGTCGTCCACCAAAGGGTATTTGGAGCGATCGTTGTAGCGACCAATGTAACTGTGGTTACGTTGGTTCATGCCCATGATCCCTTTGTGCTTTAACTTGCTCGGGGAGGTATAACGAGAAAAAAACATCGTTTAGTCCTCCACAAGTGGTTTGAAGCGACGCAGTTCGGTCAGGCGGTAACCCGTATAGGTACCCAGCAACAAAATGCCTGCTAGAACGATCAGTTGCAGACCGATGAAGTTAAAGGTCAGGTGTTGGATGTAGCTGTTGGTCATTGCCAAATAGATCAAAACAGCGGTCAGTAGTGAGCCACCGCCTTGCATAGCCACTTCTTTCGGACCTTCTTCTTCCCACAGGATGGACATCCGTTCAATGGTCCACGATAGGATGATCATCGGGAAGAAGGTAATCGTCAGACCTTCCGTCAAACCGATTTTGAAAGCGATCACGGTAAACAGTGAGATAATCATGATCACGGTAATAATCACCGCCGATATCCTCGCCACCAACAGCAAGTTAAGTTTGGATAGGTAACTGCGGATGATAAGGCCGGTCCCGACAATCAATAGGAAGCCGACAATACCGGTCAACAACTGAGTTTGTACGAAAGCGACTGCAATCAGTACCGGCATGAACGTACCGGATGTTTTCAATCCGACAATTACACGCAGGAACACAACAATTAACGCGCCGATTGGAATCAGCATGATGGTTTTAAACATCGCCTGTTCTTCCAGTGGCAAACTGTGAATTGAGAAATTCAGCAAGCCGTCCGCTTCAATTTTATCGCTGGTTGCCTGTTGTGGTGTCACGTCCTGAGCGATCATTGAGAACGTCACCTGACTATTCTGACCACCAATCAGGTCAAGCAGAGAAACGTTGGACTCATCCCACACCAACAGGTTTGGCTGAATTTCCTGACTGATATTGTCCGGGTTGAACAAGATCCATTTTTTGCCACTCCATACCTGGTTCATCTGTTGAATGCTTTGACGGCGACGGCCATCTTCCAACTGAATCACACCGACGACTTTACTCTGGATACCTGCGTATGCCAGCAACTTATCAATCGCCTGGACTTTGCTCATGCTGTTCAGGATCAAGGCGGCATTCTGACTGTCGCCATCATTGAGGGCTTTGATCAGTTCACGGGTAAAGGTGACGTCATCAGCGGAACGCTCATTGGCTTGTTGGATCAGAGCAACTGCTGCTGCCTCACTGGGGCCATCAAATGTCGGTTTGAGTACTTCGCCGCTCGGTGGAATCGGATCGACTTTGGCTTGAGAGTCCACCAAAAACTGAGCTTTGTAGTAAATAGTCTGTGCGCCTCGGGCATTGCGGACCGACCATTCTACGCGGCGACCGGAATCCGAGTTGATGTAAGAGACACCATAGCCTGGCGAGGAGGCTGATTCATTGACAAGAGTGAAACCGTCTTGAGTATGTGGGGCTGCCAGAGAGGCTTTGACGGGTTTATTCTGGGCGGTAAATTCAATCCGGGCTTCTAAATCCCATACTTGGCGTGTTTCGCCCGGCGTCCAAGGGACGCCATAACTATTGTGTCTGAAAATGCTAAGAGCGATCCCAGCAACTATCAGTAACAGAACTGACAGGTAAAATGGTACTTTGGACGTCATAAACTACCTTATTGTTTTTGTTTGTCTTCCGTATGAATATATTTTCGGCTGACATCAACCACGGCGATGTCACGAATGAACTCCCTGCCCAGTAGAACAGGATGGCTCATTTGCGAACGGTCTGCCAAAGTAAATTGCGCTTTTTCATGAATTTTTCCGACTCTGACCCACAATTCAATCACGGCGCGGCGTTCGACATCTTCAGAGGTCGATTGGCGGATTTTGACAAAACGAATAATAGGCGCTTCGATCCAATTGTCGGCATCAAGCGTTTTTTCACCATCGGAGAGGTGGAAACGCACCCAATTTTTACCATTGCGCTCGAATTGCTCAATATCCACAGCGTTGAGTGAGGAAGTCGCTGCCCCGGTATCAACACGGGCATCAAACGTCTGCTTGATAGAGTCAATGGTCACTTTTTCGATTTCACCCAGAATGATGTTATCTGGCATCGGGGTAGGGAGCGGCACAGGGGCTGGCTCTACTGGCTCTGGCTTTTCATTCAGCTTTTCCAGGGTTACTTTCTTAAACGAAGCAATCTGCTTGCTGAGCGCTTTTATGTCACCTTCCAAACTATCAATGTAATCGGATTGATTACTCATTTGGAGTTCCAGGTTGGTAATTTTGTTAGTCAGTTCCGCTTCAGACGTGTTGATCGCCGTCAGCGTTTCCTGGTGGTATTGTTCGGAATTGGTCAGTGCGCATCCTGAAAGCAAACTAACTGCAATAACGGGTGCCAGTCGAGTAAACATTGAAAACCTTAAAAATAGCGTTAAGTGTTTGTATTTTGCGAGTTTAGCTTATCTCCACAAACGACGACAAGGCCAGAAACTTCACCTTTATCACGCTGTGGTTATAGTTATCTGCTCAGGTAACAGTGAGGGGCGAGTTTAGTGATAGACTTCTCGTTTTCTGCCGCGTCTGGCAACGGAAAACCGGATGGCTTGACATTAGAAAGTGGTCGTACACAGAGCCCTGCACCTCGGGGGTTACCTGCTTCCAGCGATAAAGGCGAAAACTGTCCCTTTATCGCTCGGCATTAGGGTATCTTCCGCGTGCATTATACACGTTAAAACTGTGTCAATTATGGTTTATTGGCAATTAAAATTGCGCGGCGTGGTGCCGGGTAACCTTCAACGGTTTTTGTCGGGTCCGTCGGATCGATGTAATCCGGCAGCGAGTTGTGTGTCATCCAGGAGGTGGTGCGTTGCTCACCAAGGGATGTGACGTTTTCATCCACGATGCGTACGTTGATAAATCCGCTCTGCTCCAGCCACACTTTCAGTGCTTTTGCAGAAGGGAAAAAATAGACATTGCGCATTTGGGCGTAACGGTCAACAGGCACCAGCACGGCATTTTCGTCGCCTTCAATCACCAGTGTTTCGAGGATCAACTCGCCGCCTGATACCAGTTGTTTTTTCAACTGCAACAGGTGATCAAGCGGTGAACGGCGATGATAGAGCACTCCCATGCTGAATACGGTGTCGAACGCTTCCAGCTCTGGCAGTTGCTCAATACCGAGCGGCAGCAGGTGGATGCGTTGATCGTCGCCCATCAGCTTGCGAATGGCTTCAAATTGGATCAGGAACAAGTGAGACGGGTCGATGCCGACACACAAACGTGCCTCTTCGCCCAGCATACGCCACATGTGATAACCATTACCACAGCCAACGTCCAGCACAGTGCGGTTTTTCAGTGGTGTGATGTGAGGGAGCAAGCGATCCCACTTCCAATCGCTTCGCCATTCGGTATCAATATGAATGCCATGAAGATCATACGGACCTTTACGCCACGGGTGAAAGGTTTTCAGCAGGTTTTCCAGTTTTTTGAATTCGCCTTCGGGCAACGCGTTTTCATTACGCACGCTGACGGCATTTTTTATATCTATGTGATCCGGCATGCCTTGCGGGATTTTTTTCAGCGCACGCAGCCAGCGCTCGAAATCGCCGTGCTGAGCGTTCTGCCAGTCCGTCAGCTGTTGTGGAAGGGTATTCAGCCAATGCTGCAGGCGAGTATCCTGAGCGATCAACTGGTAGAAGTTACCAAAACTAAACATGGAAAAGTTCCTGGTTTAAAAAGCCATTCCCCGGTTTACATACGGTTTGGACGCGTGTTCCTCGGGGAGTCGAAACACCATCACCTGAAGGCCATCTATTTAATGGCAAACATCGAGCCGAAGTTGAAGCACTGGAACCACACATCGTAACTGGCGAAGCCAATTTTGCTAAAACGTTCCTTGTGAGCGGTGATCGAATCAGGACGCATAACATTTTCGATCGCACTGCGTTTCTGGCTGATCTCCAGTTCGCTGTAGCCATTGGCGCGTTTGAAGTCATGGTGAAGGTCAATCAGGAGTTCGTGTGAGACTTCATCTTCAAACACAAATTTTTCCGACAGGATCAAAATACCGCCCGGACGCAGGCCAGCGTAGATTTTTTCCAGCAGAGCGTATCGGTCTTCAGGTTTAAGAAATTGCAAGGTGAAGTTGAGCACCACGACTGACGCATCGTCGATCTCGACATCGCGGATATCGGCTTCGAGCACTTCGACAGGAGTGTCGCTGCGGTAAGCGTTGACGTGCAGCTTACAACGTTCGACCATCGCTGAAGAATTATCGACAGCAATGATGCGGCAACCTTCCTGATTGATGTGGCGACGCATCGACAGAGTCGCGGCACCGAGCGAGCAGCCCAGGTCGTAGATGGTGGAATGCGGCTTTACGAAGCGCTCCGCCAGCATACCGATGGCCGAGATGATGTTGCTGTATCCGGGTACTGAACGCTGGATCATATCGGGAAAGACTTCAGCGACGCGTTCGTCGAAGGTAAAGTCGCCGATTTTATCAATCGGAGCGGAAAAGATGATGTCTTTATTGCTCATAGTTTATCTCGCACTACCAACAGACCAGCACAGTGCTGGCTCGGAAAAAGGCGCGTATTTTAGGGGAAAATTACGCCTGTGTCATTACAGACAGCGGCTTGACTCAGAACATCTGGAGCTGAGTATCGCCATCTTTAGCCGGGAAGGGCGCTAAATCCGGCATCGTCATTAGCTGTTGCAACTGCTGATACAGCCTCAATGCCAACTGTGGTGCTTCGACATTGTCCGGGGTATGGATCATCACGTAAGGTTGTTTACCTTGCGCGATCCAAGCGGGCAGTTTCTTCAGCCACGGCGCAAAGAAACCCAGGTTTTCCTCCAGATCGGGGTGACCGATAAATCGAATCATTGGGTGGGCAGCGGTTGAAATCGCATGCACGGGGACGCGAGGCTTCTTCTGATGGGCATCGATCACGGCTTCGGTGTTTGGTGGTGCCGCGAAGACGGGGCGGCTGTCCATGATAATGCGGTCAATTCCGGTTTCCAGTAGCCATTGATTAAGGGCTTTTTCTTCATCACCTTTGGCAAAGAAAGCCGGATGACGGACTTCGACCCCTAACGGAAAATTCTGAGGAAACTGGCGACAAAATACCTTGAGGTGATCCAGATGCTCGGGGCCGAACGCCGCAGGTAATTGAATCGTCCATTGGCCAACGCGTTCATGCAGCGGCGCCATGACATTCATAAATTCGCGCAGCAGCTCCTGGGAGTTTTTCAATAACTGCTGATGAGTGATGGCTTTGGGCAGTTTGAACGTGAAACGGAAGTCATCGTGGGTGGCGCTGCGCCAGTTTTGCACCGTTATGGGGGAAGGTGTCGCATAGAAGGTGGTATTGCCCTCAACGGTATGAAACACGCGGGCATAGCGCTCCAGTCTGTCTGCCGGCTTGGTTCCGCTGCCGTAAAAACTGGCTTGCCATTGAGCGTGGGACCACATCGTCAGGCCCAGACGTATTGGTAGAGTGTCCATGAAGTTTTATCGGTTAATGGTGACCCTATTCGAGCTAAGATGCACAGTGTAAGCGAGATTAGATCAATTGTGTAATTTGGTGGACCGAGCGTATATAATCGCCCTCATTTCAGCCTTGGAATCACAATTTGGTTGCTTTTTGTGCGAATGGCGGCTGAAGCGGCGAAAAAGCCTGTAAATTGTCCGCTTGAATGTCGATTTTACTCGTCTTTAAGCGTATAAATGAAATCTTGCGCTACGGCTAGGTTAGCTCTGTAGCATGGAAATTGATAACTGATTAATTAGAGATTGGGAAATTCACTATGCGTACCCATTACTGTGGTCACCTGAACAAGTCCCTGGCAGGACAAACTGTAGAACTTTGCGGCTGGGTTAACCGTCGTCGCGATTTAGGCGGTCTGATTTTCATTGATATGCGAGATCGTGAAGGCATCGTTCAGGTAGTTGTTGATCCAGATATGGCAGATGCGTATGAAGTGGCGAACCAACTTCGTAATGAATTCTGTATCAAACTGACGGGTGAAGTACGTGCGCGTCCAGACAGTCAGGTCAATGCTGACATGGCAACCGGTGAAGTTGAGATTCTGGCCAAAGGCTTGGAAATCATCAACCGTTCGGACGTTCTTCCACTGGATTTCAACCAAAAGAACACTGAAGAGCAGCGTCTGAAATACCGTTATCTGGATCTGCGTCGCCCGGAAATGAGTGATCGCATCAAACTGCGCGCGAAAGCCTCTAGCTTCGTACGTCGTTTTCTGGATGACAACGGTTTCCTTGACATCGAAACGCCAGTGTTGACCAAAGCGACCCCAGAAGGTGCGCGTGACTATCTGGTACCAAGCCGTGTCCATAAAGGCAGCTTCTATGCGCTTCCTCAATCGCCTCAGCTATTCAAACAGTTGTTGATGATGTCGGGCTTTGATCGTTACTACCAAATCGTTAAATGTTTCCGTGACGAAGACTTGCGTGCAGACCGTCAGCCAGAATTCACTCAGATCGATATCGAAACGTCATTCATGACGTCTGATCAAGTACGTGCGACTACGGAAAAAATGGTGCGCGAAATGTGGCAAGAGCTGCTAAACGTCGACCTGGGCCAGTTCCCGGTAATGCCGTTTAGTGAAGCGATCCGCCGTTTTGGCTCTGACAAGCCTGACCTGCGTAACCCTCTGGAGCTTGTTGACGTTGCTGATCTCGTTAAAGATGTTGAGTTCAAAGTATTCTCAGGCCCGGCAAATGATGAAAAAGGCCGTGTTGCGGTTATCCGCGTCCCGGGTGGCGCAGAACTGACCCGTAAACAGATTGACGGTTACGGGGAATTTGTTGGTATCTACGGCGCGAAAGGTCTAGCGTGGATGAAGGTCAACGATCGTGCTGCTGGCATGGAAGGTATCCAGTCGCCAGTGGCGAAGTTCCTGAACGAAGATGTGATCAATGCCATTTTGGATCGCACACACGCTGAATCTGGTGACATCATTCTGTTTGGTGCAGACAAAGCAGGTATCGTGGCAGAAGCTCTGGGTGCACTGCGTCTGAAGCTGGGCAAAGACCTGCAACTGACTGACGAGTCTGCATGGGCACCATTGTGGGTCGTTGATTTCCCAATGTTTGAAGAAGACGACGAAGGTAATCTGCACGCAATGCATCACCCATTTACAGCCCCTCTGGGTGTGAGTGCGCAGGAGCTGAAAGCTAACCCGGCAGCAGCAAACTCAAACGCTTACGATATGGTTATCAATGGCTACGAAGTGGGCGGTGGCTCTGTTCGTATCCATAACGCAGACATGCAAGCTGCGGTATTCGATATCCTGGGTATTGATGCGGACGAACAACGCTTGAAATTTGGCTTCCTGCTGGATGCATTGAAATTCGGTACACCACCACATGCGGGTCTGGCGTTTGGTTTGGACCGTCTGGTGATGCTGCTGTGTGGTACAGAGAACATCCGCGATGTGATTGCATTCCCGAAAACAACTGCAGCAGCGTGTCTGTTGACCGATGCTCCAAGCCTGGCAAATCCAGCCGCGTTGGAAGAACTGGCGATTGCCGTTACGGTAGCAAAAGAAAAAGAAGCAGAATAAGCACTCTTCTGACTCGCTTATTTGGTTTTAAACAAAAAACGCCACTTCAGTTGAAGTGGCGTTTTTTGTTGTAGGTGTGCGGCTTGATGCCCGGCGAAATGGCGATAGAAAAGACGAAGACTAGCGGTCCAGTTGGATACGTTTCCATTCCCCAGGCTGGAGATTGTCCAGCGTAATATCACCCATGGAATAGCGGATCAGGCGCAGCGTCGGAAAGCCGATGTGAGCGGTCATGCGCCGAACCTGTCGGTTACGGCCTTCAATAATCGTGATGGCCAGCCAGGTGGTGGGAATGTTGGCACGAAAGCGCACTGGTGGAATGCGCTCCCAGATCTCAGGGGCTTCCATCATCTCGACTTTCGCCGGTAGTGTCATGCCGTCTTTCAACTCAACGCCTTGGCGTAATTTCTCCAAGTCGGCCTCTTGCGGGGCACCGTCAACCTGAACCCAGTAGGTTTTCGGGGACTTAGATTTTGGCTGAGTGAGTCTGGCTTGCAATACACCGTCATTGGTCAGTACCATCAGACCTTCACTGTCTCGATCGAGTCGCCCTGCGGCGTAGACATCTTTCACCGGGATGTAGTCCGCGAGTGTTTTACGTCCATCGCCATCCGTAAACTGGCTGAGGGTGTCGTACGGTTTGTTAAACACGATCACTTGTCGGTCTTGTGCCGCGACTCGGGCTTTTTGTGCCGGCCGGCTCTGGCGATGTTTGCCATTGGCTGACGCTGCTTTGTGCTGGGTCGCACGACGTTTAAAACCGTTTTTGCGAGAATCAGAAGATTTTCGCGGCGACTCACGATGTGAGCTTGGTGACATGTTAACTACCTTGCAAAAATGTAAATGAACTGTGGTGGAAAGTTTTCTGAAAGCCTGAAATAGGCTATCATTTGCGCGCCCAAAAACAGGATTGGCGAACAAGATAATAGACTATTATCTTGGTTTTGTTTAATTATAACTAACAAGCTCTCACGGACTGTGCTCCTGAAGAGGAGATACAGAGAACATTAAAGAGACAGACAATCGCATGCAAGTATTGAGGGGATGAAGTACCAACTTGTAAGCGGACATTCACACAGCGTCATTCATCCGATGACGACTGTTAGAACAATAGGGAAATTTCATGCCTACAGAAAAACCTACAATTATTTACACCATCACTGATGAAGCACCAGCACTAGCCACGTATTCACTGCTACCGATCATTCAATCCTTCACTGCTTCATCGGGTATCAACGTCGAAACACGCGATATCTCTCTGGCTGGGCGCATCATTGCGAACTTCCCTGAACATCTGAAAGAAGGCCAGCGTATTGGTGACGCTCTGGCTGAGCTGGGCGAATTAGCGAAAACCCCTGAAGCGAACATCATCAAACTTCCGAACATCTCGGCATCTGTCCCTCAGCTACGAGCGGCCATCAAAGAGCTTCAGGCCAAAGGTTACGACCTACCGAACTACCCGGATGAGCCAAGCACGTACGAAGAAGAAGCGATCAAAGCAACCTACGACAAGATCAAAGGCAGTGCGGTAAACCCGGTATTGCGTGAAGGTAACTCTGATCGTCGTGCGCCTACGTCTGTGAAGAACTACGCGAAGAAGAACCCACATTCCATGGGGGCGTGGTCTGCAGACTCTAAATCTCATGTCTCAAGCATGTCAGACAAAGACTTCTTCGGTAGTGAGAAGTCGCTGACGTTAGACGGCGCCACTGACGTAAAAATTGAATTTGTCGGCCAAGACGGTTCAGTGAAGGAACTGAAAGCGGCATTTCCGCTGCTGGACAAAGAGATCATTGACAGCTCGGTGATGAGCAAAAAAGCCTTGGTTGCGTTTTTTGAGCAAGAAATCGCCGATGCAAAACAGAAAGACGTTCTGCTGTCACTGCACATGAAAGCCACCATGATGAAGGTGTCTGATCCAGTGATTTTCGGACATGCGGTGAAAGTCTACTACAAAGACGTATTCGACAAGTACGGTGAGCTCTTCACTAAACTGGGTGTGGATGTCAACAACGGCATTGGCGATGTTTATGCGAAGATTCAGGCTCTGCCAGAAGCGCAGAAAGCAGAAATCGAAGCCGCGCTGCAAGCCGTGTACGAAACACAACCACCACTGGCGATGGTTGACTCCGATCGTGGTATCACCAACCTGCACGTGCCGAGTGACATCATTGTGGATGCCTCTATGCCGGCAATGCTGCGTGCGTCAGGCCAAATGTGGGGCCCTGATGGTAAGCAACAAGACACCAAAGCGATGATTCCGGACCGCAGTTACGCGGGCATTTACCAGGCAGTGATCGATTTCTGTAAAGAGCACGGCGCTTTCGATCCGACGACAATGGGTAGCGTACCAAACGTTGGTTTGATGGCGCAGAAAGCGGAAGAGTACGGTTCGCACGATAAGACGTTCATTCTGGATGCGGCGGGCAGTGTACGTATCGTTGATGCGTCAGGCACCGTGTTGCTGGAGCAAGCCGTAGAGGAAGGCGATATCTTCCGTATGTGTCAGGTCAAGGATGCACCTATCCAGGATTGGGTGAAACTGGCAGTGACGCGTGCACGTGCCACCGGCGCACCAGCGGTATTCTGGCTTGATGAACACCGCGCCCATGATGCGGAACTGATCAAGAAAGTGAATGCCTACTTGCCAGAGCACGACACAAACGGTCTGGACATTAAGATCCTGGCACCGCTGGAAGCATGTATGTTCTCGCTTGAGCGCATCAAAGAAGGTCTGGACACTATTTCAGTCACAGGTAACGTACTGCGTGACTACCTGACCGACCTGTTCCCGATTCTGGAACTGGGTACGTCAGCTAAGATGTTGTCTATTGTACCGCTGATGAACGGTGGTGGCTTGTTTGAAACCGGGGCAGGCGGCTCTGCGCCGAAGCACGTTCAACAGGTTGAGAAAGAAAACCATCTGCGTTGGGATTCCCTGGGTGAGTTCCTGGCTTTGGCGGCGTCGCTTGAACATCTAAGTACTGTGGCTGGCAATGCTAAGGCCCAAGTGCTGGCTGATGCTTTGGACAAAGCAACGGGTCAGTTTTTGGACAACAACAAGTCGCCATCACGTAAAGTGGGTGAGCTGGATAACCGTGGCAGCCATTACTATCTGGCGACTTACTGGGCTCAGGCGCTGGCTGAGCAAGCGGATGATGCGGAACTGGCGGCGCAGTTTGCCCCAATCGCAAAAGCTCTGGCTGAGAATGAAGCTGCGATCGTGGCTGAGCTCAATGGCGCTCAGGGCACGCCGGGTGATTTAGGTGGTTATTACCTGCCTGAATTCGACAAAGCGTCGGCGCTGATGCGTCCAAGCACGATTCTGAATAAGATCATCGGCTAAGTCGATAACCAATAAAAAACCCGCTAGCAGGCGGGTTTTTTGTTACTACAACACTTGGCAGCGAACTATTTTAGCGAATGACCCTCGATAGGGGTCACTGAGCTTGCGTGAAATCCTTTTGGACCACGTTCAACTTCATAACTTACTTGTTGGCCAGCTTTTAGGGTACGATAACCGTCCATCTGAATGGTTGAATAGTGCGCGAAAATATCGCCGTCCTCACCTTCCGGACAGATAAAACCAAATCCCTTGGCATTGTTAAACCATTTTACTGTACCTGTAGCCATGCTATACATCCCTCATGCATTTTGTTACTGATGTTGTTTGTGCGACGACCTGTTACTTCCTTTGTCGTCTTTGATACAAAAGTGAATATCAATTCAGCCGCTGCCAAATTTTTAGTCACTCATCCCCAATGTAGTCAATGATTGAGCACAGTCAATAGTAAAAACGTATTAACACCTGCATATTTGCAAACAAATCACTATTGATGTTTACATTGCTGTAACCTTGCAAATCCTCATTAGTGCTTTGCTGAGACAAAACGCGACTTTTGTCTGTATTCTGTGCAAACAAACCGTGTACGCTGTGCAATAGAAATCTTTTATTTGCAGCGATACAATTGCTGCATTAGTCTCTAAGTAAGAGGTCTTTTCGACAGGTCAATTTCCTGTCCCTACTTGGAGACTCACGACACAAAAAATTGCCACAATTCAGTGGTAAACTTGTTAGAAAGGGCACTCTGAATCCAATAAACCATGAGCAAACATTTTGAATGGGTGTCTCCAGACTCAGACCTACTGGAGAAAGAGAAAACCAAAGTCCAGCCACCGGCTATGTATAACGTAATCCTCAATAACGACGATTACACACCTATGGACTTTGTGATTGAAATCCTTGAGCGTTTTTTCTCGATGGACATTGATAAAGCGACGCAGGTCATGCTCAAGGTACACTACGAAGGTAGAGCGGTTTGCGGCACGTTTACGGCCGAAGTCGCGGAGACGAAAGTAGCACAAGTGACGATGTACTCAAGGGAAAATGAGCATCCGCTACTTTGTACGATGGAACAAGCGTAGAACTTGTTCGAACAACATTGTTGTTCCTTAAGGAGGTACTTATGCTGAATAAAGAATTAGAGTCAAGTCTGAACGGTGCGTTCGCTCGTGCCAGAGACAAACGACATGAGTTTATGACCGTCGAGCACCTCCTGTTGGCATTGTTGGACAATGATGCCGCCAGAGAAGCCCTACTTGCCTGTCAGGCCGACCTGGACGCCTTGCGCCAGGAACTGGATATTTTTATCGATCAAACCACCCCGCTCATTCCAGAAAATGATGAGACGCGTGAAACTCAACCCACGCTCAGTTTCCAGCGGGTACTTCAACGCGCCGTATTCCACGTTCAGTCATCCGGGCGCAATGAAGTGACTGGCGCAAACGTGTTGGTTGCCATTTTTAGTGAGCAGGAATCCCATGCCGCTTACCTGTTGAAAAAGAACGACATCAGTCGACTGGATATCGTTAACTTTATTTCTCACGGCATTACTAAAGCGTCAAATACCGGAGACGACGCTTCCTCTTCTTCTGACTCGTTCAGTAGTGAAAGTACCGATGATTCCGGTTCAGAAGAGCGCCTGGAAAGTTTTGCAACCAACCTCAACCAGATGGCGAAAGAAGGCAATATCGATCCGCTGATTGGTCGTGACAAAGAACTGGAGCGCACCATTCAGGTATTGTGCCGCCGTCGTAAAAATAACCCGTTGCTCGTCGGGGAAGCCGGGGTGGGTAAAACTGCCATTGCCGAAGGTCTTGCGTGGAGAATTGTTGAAGGAAATGTGCCGGAAGTGATTCAGAACAGCGTCATTTATTCGCTGGACATTGGTTCACTGCTTGCGGGCACTAAGTACCGCGGTGACTTTGAGAAGCGTTTTAAAACGATTCTCAAACAGCTGGAAAAAGAACAGGATGCGATCCTGTTCATTGACGAGATCCACACTATTATCGGTGCCGGCGCGGCGTCAGGTGGTCAGGTGGACGCGGCCAATCTGATCAAGCCGTTACTGAGCAGCGGTAAGTTACGCTGTATCGGTTCGACGACCTACCAAGAGTACAGCAACATTTTTGAGAAAGAGCGTGCCTTGTCACGTCGATTCCAGAAAATCGATATCGTAGAGCCGTCGCTCGACGATACGACCAAGATTTTGATGGGGCTAAAACCGAAATACGAAGCGCACCATGAAGTGCGTTACACCAACAAAGCGCTGCGTGCGGCAGTGGAGTTGTCGGCGAAGTACATCAATGAGCGTCATCTGCCCGATAAGGCGATCGATGTTATTGATGAAGCGGGTGCTCGCAGCCGTCTGGCGCCGGCCAGCCGTCGCAAGAAAACCGTCGGCGTGGCAGATATTGAAGCCATGGTTGCGAAAATGGCGCGCATTCCTGAGAAATCCGTCTCTTCTTCAGACAAAGACATTCTGCAGAATTTGGATGAGAAGATGAAAATGTTGGTGTTCGGACAGGATGCGGCTATCGATGCATTGTCGGAAGCCATCAAGCTGTCTCGTGCTGGTTTGGGCGCGGACAACAAACCTGTGGGCTCTTTCCTGTTTGCCGGTCCTACTGGTGTAGGTAAAACAGAGGTGACGGTGCAGTTGTCTAAATTGCTGGGAATCGAACTGCTGCGTTTCGACATGTCGGAATACGGTGAGCGTCATTCCATCAGCCGTTTGATTGGTGCGCCCCCTGGCTATGTTGGTTATGACCAGGGCGGCTTGCTCACCGATGCGGTGATCAAGCATCCTCACTCTGTTGTGTTGCTCGACGAGATTGAAAAAGCGCACCCGGACATCTTTAACCTGCTACTACAGGTGATGGACAACGGGACATTGACCGACAACAACGGCCGCAAAGCGGACTTCCGTAATGTGATTCTGGTGATGACCACCAATGCTGGCGTTCAGGAAACCGTGAAACAGTCTATCGGCCTGATCCAGCAGGATCACAGCCATGATGCGATGTCGGAAATTAAAAAGGTATTCACACCGGAATTCCGCAACCGTCTGGACAACATCATCTGGTTCAATAGCCTGGATGAAGCGGTGATTCATCAGGTGGTCGATAAGTTCATTGTTGAGCTTCAGGCGCAACTGGACGCTCGCGGCGTGTCACTGGAAGTGTCCGAAGATGCCCGTCATTGGTTGGCAAACAAGGGTTACGACAAATCCATGGGCGCGCGTCCAATGGGGCGTGTGATTCAGGAACAACTGAAAAAACCTCTTGCCAATGAATTGTTGTTTGGTGAGCTGGTGGACGGCGGTACGGTAAAAGTGACGTTGGACAACGATAAACTCAAGTTCCATTACCTGAGTGAGCGTGAAGCTGCAGTACACTAACGCGGTTATCCTCAACATGAAAAAGCCCGGGTTTATTATCCGGGCTTTTGTTTGATTTGCACTTGCTCTACGTCCTTACAGCCTGCGTGTAGGGCATCACAGCGGATACTGTTTGAGCACTTGTTGGTAAGCATGTTCCACATGGGCGGGGATGTCCTGCGCAGTCTGAAAGCCTTTCTCCGGATAGGTTTTTATTCGCTCAAAGTCACCCAGCATTGCGGTCACCACCAGATCCAAATCAATGTCTTCATTAATGTAATCCAGCAGAGAGCCGGCCTGAGAGGTTACCGCGACACGTTCATACTCCTCGGGCCACTGTTTTTCAAACGTCGCTATTGCGCGCCTTTCCATATAGGGTTTTTGCACCAGCAGTAATTGTTTGGCGTCTATACCTCGGGTTTTGAGCTGACGGTGGGAAAAAACAATGTTTTCTCCCGTGTTGGACGCTTCCGTTTCGAGGATGATGGCATGTGCTGGTACGCCACAATCACGTGCTACTTCTGCGAAGGTTTCCGCTTCGCTTTTATCAAACAGCCCTTCGGTTAAGCGGCCAGCGCCACCAGAGAAGACAATTATTGGGGCCAGCTTCTGGTGATATAACTGGGCCGCCACTTCCGCCACCCGAACATCGTTGCTACCCAACACAACCAGACAGTCCGCGGCCTGCGGGGGGTGGTTAAGCTGCATGTAATTCCACAAAGTCTCTAAGTGCTGGTAGAGGTGTTCAGCCATGTTCGTGCTCCGCTATGTGATTGAGTGCTTCCAGCGTATGAGTAAAGTGGAAGCGATATCCGAGAGATTCAATGCGATCCGCCACAATGCGTTTGTCCGCTTGGTCTACGATAGGGGGCAGCGCAATATCATTACCTGACAAGTCGATAGCCTGCTGATAGAACTCTGCTTTGCTGACAGTAAACGGCGTGGTGGCATTCACAGTTTGGTTGCCTTCTTTCAGCGCACAAAAACTGACGATGCCAACGGCATCCAATTGATGAATCATGTTGGCTGGTGCGGTCGTGCTGACCGTCTTTAATCTGGCCGCAAAACGGGCAGGATTGCGATCCGGACCGATCAAGCCGCTTGGGCGGACAATAGCAAACTTGAGCCCTGAGTCGATCACGGTTTGTTCCGCGGTCAGCATGATTCGTGCGTTGTCGGAAAACAGCTCATTGTGCATTGCCAGAGTCAGGTTAGCTTTGTCTTCGGTCATGTCTTCGGCAATGGACGGATAAACCGTGGTTGAACTTATCATCAC
The DNA here is from genome assembly GCF_000467125.1 of Vibrio proteolyticus NBRC 13287. Lineage (GTDB taxonomy): Bacteria > Pseudomonadota > Gammaproteobacteria > Enterobacterales > Vibrionaceae > Vibrio > Vibrio proteolyticus. The sequence continues at coordinate 373,986 of NZ_BATJ01000002.1, forward strand.
GATTTTGTGTACTTTTGCTGCTTGGCAGGCGCTGACCAGATGTTGCCATTGTTGGGCGTAGCTATCGTCATGGCCACGGCGAAAGCCGGGAGGAAAGCAGCCAATCACGATCTCGCTTTGCTGGCGAATCAGCTCTTCAGTCAACGGCTCAATATCGTGGTTAAGATCCGCGATAAACGCCTGCATGCCTTCTTCTTGTAATGCCTGGCATCCTTTTGCCGTCGTACGGCTGACCGTGACCTGATGCCCGATGGTGGAAAGGAACTTGGCGAGCGGCTTACCCAGCCACCCGGCACCGATGATGGTGATGTTTTGCATATGGCTATCCTATTTGCTCTCTGAGTAGAAATCTGAGTTGCTGATAGATTGGCAGGCTACTGTGACGCTGATGTTGAATTACATCGATATTCGCTAGCCAGCCTAACCGTTCGAACTCTGTCGTGACTCTGACTAACTTACCAGATTTCACCGCAGATTCAGCAATATGTTCGGGTAGCAGACACCAGCCGTAGCCTTCAACAGCGAGCTCCAATAAAATGTAATAGTTGTCTGCGTACCAAATATCTGGGCTGATTGCTTGCTGAAAGCTGCTGGTCGCCACATTGCGCGAGCGAATCAATAGCTGGCGATGAAGGCGTAGCATATCCATGTGGGCTGCGACACTTGCTCCGAGCGGATGTGTTGCGGCAACAAAGATATCGAACTTCACTGCACCGATGCATTCAAAATCAATCCCGTGAGGGATATCCAATTCGCTGAACACCAATCCCGTGGTTGCCCGACCGCTCTCAACCATATCGATAATGTCTTTGCTGGAGGCACTGAGCAGTTTCAACTGAATATCCGGGAACTGCTGCGCCAGTTGCTGCATGGTCGGCAAAATATTGTGAACGGGAATGCCTTCGTCCAGCGCGATGCATATTTCCGAGGGTTGGTTTAGAAACAAGGTCGAGGCCGTATGCTGTAATCGTTTGTGCTGCAACAACGTAGCACGGGCGTGCGACAGCAGTTTCGTCCCATGTTCTGTCAGGACAGGGTAACGTCCGTGGCGGTCAAACAGTTCGACACCGCAATCGATCTCCAAATTCATGATGTGTTGACTGACAACCGATTGGGCTTTACCCAAAGCTCTTGCTGCACTGGAAAATGAGCCCGCGTCAACGGTGGCGACGAAGGCCTCAAGTTGTTCTATACCAAACATATCGTTTTTACCGATGGTATCTAATTATTACTTATCCCTATATTAGATGAAAATCTTCCTATCGATACAACAATAATGTGAGTAGATTCCATGACAAACAAAGAACGCCTTTTTCATGCCGCTGTGTTTGAGCTTTTAGCGCTGATCATGATTATTCCTGTTTCCGCTCTGCTGACGGGTAAAGGCACCGGACAACTGGCCATGGTGGGGGTTGGGCTGAGCCTGTTTACCGTGGTTTGGAATTATGTGTACAACCTGGGTTTTGACCGTTTTGCCGGAGCGGATCGCTCCACGAGATCACTGGCGGTACGTTTAGTCCATACAACAGGATTTGAAGGAGGGCTGCTGTTTATTACCATTCCGACCGTGGCCTGGTTTCTCAACATCAGCCTGATGGCAGCAATCGTACTTGAGGCCGGGTTTCTGGTGTTCTTCTTTATCTACACCATGGTGTTCAACTGGGGCTACGACAAATATCAGCCTTATCAGTGGTTGTTCCGTCGGGTGGGAGAGCAGTAAAAAGGGGCCGTTCGGCCCCTTTCTTTATGAACAGAGAACACGCAGAATTTTGTCGGCATGCTCTGCGACTTCTATCCCTTCATCCGTCAGATAGCCGCCATCGGGTAGGGTACATAGCCCTCTTTCATGCAGACGTTTGATGGCCGCCTGACTCTCTTCTGACGCCTGATGGTGAACCTTGATGCCAGTGGCTGCGCTACTCAAATCAAACTGGAGCAACAGGTTTAGTTCCGCGATGTGTTCATCGGTATATTTCATCCGCATATCCTTTTTCTCGGTCTTTGTTCAACAGTATGACCCCACTAGCTAACGGGCAATCACCAGCGACCAGAAATGTTAGCTAAAGCGCGTAAATTTAATTTTTTGCGTCGATATGCATATAAAGTAATAAAAATGCTTCTTAATATGAGAAATTAAGCTAAAGCGAAATTAAAACGGGTTTATATACAATTGTTTAAGCGCATTTTTTACTAAATTCATAGAGTTAATGCTGCAAATGATTTCCTGACCCACAGCTTGATCACGCTGATTGATAAACTCGATTAATGTGTTGCTACTCTCGATTACAACATTTTCTGTAAACATAAAAAATTGCTCTTGAATTCCCTTTTGATTGGGGGGATCATCCGCCGCTCCGAATAACCTGTTTCAAAATGTAACTGCATTATGACTATGAACGTAAACCCTTTTGATTCGCTGTTACCGCCACAAATGGCAGAGCGAGCCGCGGAAGTCGGCGTGGGTAAGGTCAATAAAAAACTCTACAAGTCGTTTTTACTGGCAATGTCAGCGGGCATTCACATCGGGATTGCCTTCGTATTTTATACTGTCGTGACCACCGGGACGCAGGATGTCGCTTATGGTCTGAGTAAGTTTGCTGGTGGTCTTGCCTTTAGCTTGGGGTTGATTCTGGTTGTAATTACCGGCGGAGAACTGTTTACCAGTTCGGTGCTAACATTAGTGGCGAAAGCCAGTGGCAAAATATCCTGGACCGATCTGCTGAAAAACTGGTTAGTGGTGTACCTTGGCAACATGGCGGGTTCAATCTGTCTGGTGGTGATCATGCTGGCGACCCGCCAGTACATGGAAGACGGCGGTCAACTTGGCCTCAATGCGATGGCCATTTCACAACATAAACTCCATCACAGTTTCATTCAGGCGGTCGCACTTGGCATTATGTGTAACGTTCTGGTGTGTCTGGCAGTCTGGATGACGTTCAGTGCCCGGTCTTTGACGGATAAAGTGATGGTGCTGATCCTGCCGGTGGCAATGTTTGTTGCGTCGGGCTTTGAGCACTGCATTGCGAATATGTACCAGGTGCCTATGGCGATCGGAATCAAGTTGTTTGCGCCGGCAGAATTCTGGCAGATGACCGGGGCGGACATCAGCCAATATGCGGATTTGAATCTAGCGGGGTTTATCTTGAATAATTTGATTCCGGTGACACTGGGTAATATTATCGGCGGTGGTCTGTTTGTTGGTATGTGGTACTGGTTGATCTACCTGAGAGACTGAGTACCCAGCACGGTTGACCCGTCCTGATATGGGTTGACACTTTTTAATTAAAACGCTCGATGTACTTCATCGGGCGTTTTGTATTTTAAAGCCGTATGAGGCCTCATTTGATTATAGATCTCTACGGATTCTGCTACCATTTTCCTCGCTTCTTCCAGATCTTTCGGCTTCCTCAGTAAGAGCTCCATTTTGAGTATCCCATTTACGCGCTCTGCTAACGCATTCTGATAACAGTCATATCCGTCAGTCATCGAGCAAGTCACTCTGTGTTTCTTATGGATACCTTGATATTCCTTCGAGCAGTATTGTGAA
>NZ_BATJ01000001.1 GCF_000467125.1 Vibrio proteolyticus NBRC 13287
GCGAAACCCTGACGTTCACCGCCACCGATCCAAGTGGCGAATCGGTCAGTCAGGCGGTCGACTTTACGGTGCTGCCTGTGGTGGATATTGCAGACGACAGTGCCGACGTGGTGGAAGAGACGCCAACCATCATCAACGTGCTGGGCAACGACAGCTTCGAAGGCACGCCAGTGGTCAGCGTGGCGCCAGGCCAGGGACCATCGAACGGCAGCATTATGGTGAACGCCGACGGCACCATCACCTACACACCGAACGACAATTACAACGGGGCGGACAGCTTTACCTATACGGTCACTTCCGGTGGGGTCACTGAAACCGCGACTGTGGCGATTAACGTCACACCGGTGAACGATACGCCTATAGCATCACCAACAGTGATTGAAACTCTGGAAGACACATCAGTGTTGATCGCATGGTCGCAGATGGGTGTTTCAGATATCGATACAGCAGATGACCAACTTGGAGTTCAGGCCACGGCTCTTCCAGCAAATGGCACGCTTGAATATCAGGATTCAAATGGCGTTTGGCAGCTCGTTGCAATGGATCAGATCCTGAGCAAATCAGATTTTGACAGCGGCAAGGTCCGTTTCACGCCAGAGTTGAACGAATCAGGTTATGATCAGCACGAACAGGCCGGTGTTGGCGATCAACATCAAGACTATGCACAGTTTAGTTTTAAACCTACTGATGGTGATGTTACCGGAGACGAGGTGTCTATCTCAATCGATGTGACCCCGGTTGCCGATAAGCCAAATCTGGACGTCACAAACCCAGAGTTAGCCCTACCTCAGCAGAATTTCAACGTTTCTACGTGGTCTGGTGTGAACATCGGAGGCCATGGAGGAAACGGTGTTCAGGGCAGTACCCTAGTCAACGCGATTAATGCGTTGAGCTCAGAAAACGCAGCAACGTCTCAAATTGCGAATGCGCAACAACTGGGTACGAATGCGACCCCAGCAGATACTGCGGTACTGATCACAGGTCTTGCCTATCTGGAAGCTGGCGTAAGTTATGACTTTGTCGGCAATGCGGATGACAGTTTTGCTCTGCTCATTGGTGGGGCAATGACCGATGTCGCACGTTGGGGGAGCAACAGTGGCTCCATTCAGGGAGACAGCTTTACACCAACTGTATCCGGGTTCTACCCGATCTCCATCTATCATCATAATCAGAGCGGCCCAGGTAATTTTGATCTCAACGTTAAAATCGATGGCCAGGACGCCGTTGACCTTAGTAACAGCCACTTATCTGTTGTGACGGATGCACAAGCGCTACAGGAGACGGATATCAGAACTTCGGATTTGATGTCTGTGGATGGTGTTGAAGTGTATCAGGTATACGGCGTGAATGAGGGAGCTCAGGATACTCGCATTCCATTATCTGAAATCAGCAGCAGTTTAGTGGATAGTGACGACTCTGAAACTTTGACTCTTACTCTGGAGGGGTTGCCTGTTGGAGCGACACTGAGTGATGGCGTAAACGAATTCGAAATGACTGACTCCGGTCAAGTGGTTGATATCACCGATTGGGATTTGGACAGCTTGTCAGTACTTCCGCCAGCAGGCAGCAGTGATGATTTTTCCATCACTGTTACATCCACTGCGAGCGAACATTACTCTGACAGTACGGCGAGTTCAGTTGCCCAAATTGATGTCACTGTTTATCCGAATGTACCGACCATTGCTCAGGATGATTCGGCTTTGGGTCAGGAGGACACGACGGTTTCTGGTAATGTACTGGCTAATGATACAGACCCAGATTCCGCACTATCCGTTGTTCAATTCGAAGTGAATGGCGTAGAACACCCAAGCGGTGACACTGTAGCGTTGAACGAAGGTGCTTTGACACTGAATCCTGACGGTTCTTATGAGTTTGTTCCAAGTCAGCACTGGTCTGGTGACGTACCGACAATTGTATACACCACGAATACAGGGAAAACCGCGACGCTCGATATCTCGGTAGAAGCGGTAGCTGATGCTCCATTAATTTCAGTGAATGTCGGGGATCTGCAACAAGTGAATGCAGTGCCTGATTTCAGTACGCTACCTGAAGACATCCGTGAGCAGATTAATACTGGAAACCTGAACATTGGAGGTATTGCGTTTGAACATGTCGATACTGCGCCAGCATTTAATAATGGTAATGCTGGTAATGACTTGATGATTGCTCCTGATGGCGCTGCACCTCAGAGTTTTGTTGGTGATACTCAAGCGGCAAACGTCAATGAGCAAGGCAGCGACATGTTTATCGGCACCAGCGGTAACGACTCGTTTTATGGTGGTAATGGCTCTCAGGATAGTGAGACAGCAATCGACTCTGTGGTGTATCAGGGAAGCGTTAGCGAGTACGTGATTGAATACCGTGGTTATGAGCACGCGGATCAACCTTACTGGCTAGTAAAAGATAGTCTTGAACGTGATACGTCCAGTGATAATTCGCCACACACTGACGATGGCGATCACCTGTATGGTATTGAACGTCTTTACTTTAAAGATGGCATTATTGAACTGCACCCCGATGGTACCCATGAAATTTTAACGGATAAAGTCATTCCGGTTGAGGTGGATGTGGCATTGGTGGATACCGATGGCAGTGAGACGCTAAACGACGATATCGTCATCACAGGTATTCCAGATGGTGTTAGCTTGTTGGTGAACGGCCAGGAGGTTACGCGCGGCAGTGACGGTGCATATACGCTATCACTCGATAATGATGGTGACGCTTCGTTTGAGTTGAAGGTGCCGTACAATTATCAGGGAACACTTGATTTTCCAATTGAGGTGACCGCGGCTTCGGTCGAAAACTCAAACAATGACACGGCGGAACAAAGCGTGACGGAAAACCTTTCTTTCCGTGACTACGTACTATCAACCGGGTCTTATGGTGATGACACAATAGAAGGCTCCGAAGAGCATGATTTGATTGTGGGTGACGTCCGTGGCCTGCAGATTGTGGCCGGTGAAGACTATAATATCGCTTTTGTTCTCGATACTTCCGGCAGTATGGGATGGGATGTTGAGACGGCGAAGTCTGAGTTACTTGTGGTATTCGATACCTTACTTGAAAGTGCTCAGGGTGATCATGCTGGTCAGGTTAATGTTCTGATCACTGATTTTTCTACCGGGCTCAATCACTCTGTATCTGTTGATTTGAGCTCATCGGACCCACGTTCTCAGTTTGTGTCAGCATTGAATCAGATCGGTGACCAAGGATCTGGCAATACTAACTATGAGGCAGCGTTTAAAGGTGCTGTAGATTGGTTCGCCACTCAGGAAGGCGGTAATAACATTACCTACTTTATTTCTGACGGGGAGCCACAGTATGCGACAGAAGATGATCTGTATGCGTACCAGTTTGATGAGCTGTATTTGGATTATGATGCGGCGAATAACAAACTGATTACTCTGGCAGACATTCTGCCGAGCAATTATACCTCTGGTGTGGTGATGTACAAAGGTCAGGAGATCATCGATAAAAACGGTAAACTGTACTCTCCATTGACGGGGGCGCGCTTGGGGGATATGAGTAAGAATAATATTTCTTATGACTATTACGATCGCGCTAACGTGACTCAGCAAAGCCAGCATATGTATCAGCTATTGGCACTGATGTCTTCTGTAGAAGCTATTGGTATTGGTTACTACTTAGATCAGGATACATTGGACGACTACGACAGTGATGGTGTTGTGGATACTGCCATTGATGTGTCTGACTTGTCGAATGTCATTCTGGGTAAAGAGATCGATTTGCTGCAAGGTGGAGACACGATCGACGCGAAGTCAGGGGATGATATTCTCTTCGGTGACCTGGTGCAGTTTGATGGTATCAGTGGCCAGGGCGTTCCGGCGATTCAAAAGTATGTCGCCGCACAAACCGGAGAAGAGCTTTCAGCCGTCAACGCCCGTGACATTCACGAGTACATTCGTGAACATGTTGAAGAGTTTGATCAATCCCGCACCAACGACAAAGCGGATACGCTTGTCGGAGGTGAGGGCAATGACATTCTGTTCGGTCAGGGTGGGGATGACACGCTCGATGGCGGGCTCGGTAACGATATTCTGATTGGCGGTACGGGGCAGGATACCTTAATCGGTGGATTAGGTGATGACATCCTGACTGGTGGTGCTGATGCCGATATCTTTAAGTGGACAGAAGGCTCGTTGGATAACGGCACCGATGTGGTCGAAGATTTCCAACGCGGTGAAGATGTCCTCGACTTCAGTGACATCGTTGGCGAGACAGGTCACAACACTATGGATGAGCTGTTGAGTTCGATTCAGGTGGAAATTTCGGGTAATGATTTAACGCTGGATATTCCACATGGAGAGACTGGTGAGAGTCAAACTATTGTGATCAAGAATGGCGCAGATGCATTCAGCGATATGATCAGTGCTGATCCGTCCGGGTTTGCTCAGGATGTATTAAACTCGCTCACCAAGCATAACGTAGATAGCTAACGATATAAAAAGGGCCTGATTCAGGCCCTTTTTTGATGCGAGTTTTGCTGACTTTAAAGTACTTTGCAGGCAAAACCTTTGAGGTAGAAACCTTCAGGATACGCACTGTCAGTCGGATGGTCGGCCGCTTGCTCAAAACGCTCAACAAACTTCACTTGTCGCTTGGCATCCAATGCGGCGTCGGCGATGATTTTCTGGAATAATACCTGATCCATCAAACCCGAACATGAATACGTTAATAGTGTGCCACCCGGTTTAAGAATCTGCATGGCGAGCATGTTGATGTCTTTGTAGCCTCGGCAGGCGCCGTTGAGCTGTGCTTTCGATTCAGCGAACTTAGGTGGGTCCATAATGACCACATCAAATTGAGTACCTTGATCGCGATATTCACGCAACAGTTTAAAGACGTCAGCATTCAAAAATACCGCACGTTTTTTAGAAATATCAAACTCGTTCAGCTCGGCGTTGTACCTGGCTGTATCCAAGGCCGGTTGAGATACATCCGCGTTAATTACACGTTTTGCTCCACCTTTTAGTGCGTACAAACCAAATCCGCCAGTGTATGAAAAGCAGTTCAATACTTCTTTGTTCTGTACGTATTTCACGGCTTGCTGACGGCTATCACGCTGATCAAGATAAAAGCCGGTTTTGTGTCCACCTACAATATCGACACTGATCTTTACGCCGTTCTCTTCAATAACGACCGATTTTGGTGGCTCTTCGCCATGGAGTACACCTGTCGTCTCCTCCAAGCCTTCTTTTTTACGTACAGACACATCTGAACGCTCGTAAATATTGCAATCCGGAAAAACCTGCGTAAGAGCGGCAACCAGTTTGTCTTTTTGGTATTCAGCACCGGCACTCAGGAGTTGGCATACCAGAAAGTGGTCATATTTATCAATGGTGATACCCGGCAAGCCGTCGGACTCTGCAGCAATCAGACGATAGCCCGTTAATCCGTCTCGCTGAATGATATCTTCGCGCAAGAGCTGGGCATCCTGAATGCGACGCACAAAGAAGTCAGTATCGATACTGACTTTATCGAAGCTCCAGACGCGAGCTCGAATCTGTGAATGGGGGGAGTACGCGGCTTTCGCCAGCCATTGTCCATCATGAGCATAAACATCGACCGTTTCGCCCAGCGTTGGCTCGCCTTCTACTCGCAGGATGCCACGTGAGAAGATCCAAGGGTGTTTGCGACGCAGACTTTTGTCACGTCCTTTAACAAGATGAATTGCCGGGGTCATTTCAATACTCATATTGGGCTGTTTGAAAGGGGGCATATTGTCCGGGAAGCGCTATACAAAAGCAAATGAAATACGAACAAAAAGAGTTGCATACTTGCGGAATTCTGGAGCTTTAGTGGTGCATCTTTTAAGGACCAGAACCACTTGAATGTTTTGTCGCCATGGTTGCTGCATTATTCGTTCTTCTTGATAAAGTTTATCGAGCAGCTTGTCAGTGGCGCGATTTAATACCAGAGTGAATAGAACAAAGGCGCGAAGAGGTAAGATAAGAAGACGGTACTTTTATTGAATTTTCAGGTGAATGAGATATTTGTCGATTCAACGAAATGGAGCCTGTTTCATAATACCCCAATGAGAGATTCACTTTCATAGTGAGCGGGGCAACAGACGTTGGCAAATGTATTACTCACGAAGAGAGGAGGCGTACGATATGGAACAGAAATGCGTTAAGTTTATAGTCTCTGGTGTGGTTCAGGGAGTTGGTTTTCGTTATCACACCTGTTATGAAGGCCTGTGTCTTGGATTAACCGGTTATGCTAAAAATCTGTCAAATGGGGACGTCGAAGTCATGGCTTGTGGTCAGGAAGAGAGCATAGAAGCGTTGGCTCAATGGCTGAATAATGGACCGAAGATGGCAACGGTAGACCGCCTGGAAAGAGAAGAGGCGGTCTATAAGGAGTTCAAAGGGTTTGAAATTCTGTAGCAAACCTTACAGACATTTCGCAGGTTTCGGTAAACCGGCCAGCTTTGTCGCTTGCTTGGCTGGGCCTTGTTTAAACAGTTTAAACAGATATTTACTATTACCTTTTTCGGGACCGTGCGCTTTTTCCATGGCTTTTACCAACATGCGAACCGCGGGAGAGGTATTAAATTCCTCATAAAAATCGCGCACGAAGTGAATGACTTCCAAATGGGCATCGGTTAATTCAATCCCTTCTTGCTCTGCCAGAACCAGGATCATACCTTCGTCCCACTGTGTATGGTCAAGCAGGTATCCCTGAGCGTCGGTTTCAATGTTTTTACCTTTATATTCAAACATGATCTCTGTCCGAAAAACTACAACTCTAATAGGGTAGCTTACCTTTGCTGGTCGGCTCAACTACCGGAAAAGAAAAAGCCCGAAGGAGATTAACCTTCGGGCTTTTTTTGCATCAATTTGTTCGATTAGTCATCATTCATAATGCCAAGAATGCTTAGCAGACTGATGAAGATGTTGTAGATCGACACATACAGAGTCACTGTTGCTGAGATGTAGTTTGTCTCACCACCACGGATGATGCCTTGAGTTGTCATCAGAATCGCCATTGTAGAGAACACAATGAACAGGCTGCTGATGGCAAGGTGCAGAACTGTAGATTGAATGAAGATACTGGCGATCATACCAACGACCAGTACAACAAACAGAGATAACATCAGGCCACCCATCATAGACAGGTCCCGTTTTGTGGTCAGAGCGTACGCAGATGCCGCCATAAAGGATAAGGCGGTTCCGCCCAGAGCAGTTAATACAACATCGCCCATGCCGGCGCCGATGTACATGTTAAGCAGAGGACCGACCGTGTAACCCAGGAAACCTGTGAACAGGAAGGTGAATACCAGGCCCAAACCGTTATTGCGGTTTTTCTCTGTCAGGAACAGCAAGCCGTAAAAACCAACCAGCATGATGATAATGCCAGGGCGAGGAAGCTCCAGCGCCATGGACACACCAGCCACTACCGCTGACCACAGCAGGGTCATCGACAGTAATGCGTAGGTGTTACGCAGAACTTTGTTTGTCTGGATCGCACTCTCGCGAGTCGCGGTACGTGAATACATAGAATTGTTCATAATCTTCCTCATGAAAGGGCTATGTTTATATGTACATTTATGGGGCTGAAAGTTCCCGATTTCAAGATTCAGCCTAATGTCTATACGTTAGATAATAATGGAAATATTCAAGTGTGTATTTTCCAAGATGTAACACAATATAACAATGAAAAAAGGCGATGAATATCGCCTTTTCAATTAGTTATCATATTTTTGTTAATGATGAAGTATCTGAGCGAGGAAGTTTTGTGTTCTGTCCGACTGTGGATTCTCGAAGAAATCAACGGGATTGTTTTCTTCGATTATCTCGCCGGCATCCATGAATATCACCCGGTCGGCCACTTCTTTGGCAAAGCCCATCTCATGAGTGACACACAGCATGGTCATGCCTTCTTCGGCTAATTCGACCATAACATCAAGCACTTCGCGCACCATTTCAGGGTCAAGTGCTGACGTTGGCTCGTCAAACAACATCACTTGAGGGTTCATACACAATGAGCGGGCGATAGCAACACGTTGCTGCTGACCACCAGATAACTGGCCCGGGTATTTATCGGCCTGATCCGGGATTTTGACCCGTTCAAGGTATTTCATCGCGACGGCTTCTGCTTCCTGCTTAGGCATTTTTTTCACCCAAATTGGCGCAAGAGTGCAGTTTTCCAGAACGGTTAAGTGCGGGAACAAATTGAAGTGCTGGAAACACATGCCGACTTCACGGCGCACCGCTTCGATGTTTTTTAAGTCTTCGGTCAGTTCGTTTCCTGACACGATGATCTGACCTTTCTGATGTTCCTCTAAGCGGTTTATGCAGCGAATCATGGTCGATTTTCCTGAACCAGAAGGGCCACAAATAACGATTCGTTCACCTTTTTTAACATCTAAGTTGATGTTTTTCAGCACGTGAAACTCTCCGTACCACTTATTCATGTCCTTAATTTGGATCATGTAGTCTTGTTGTTGCGTCATAATACGTCCTTGAGCTGATTAACTATCGTTTGTGACCGGTATGAAGTTTGTTTTCTAGCCAGATCGAATATCTCGACATGCCGAAACAAAACACCCAGAACACTAACGCGACAAATACATAACTTTCTGTGGCAAAGCCCAGCCAGTCAGGGTCGGTGTTGGCCGCCTGACCAATCCCCAGGACGTCAAACATCCCGATAATCAATACCAGGCTGGTATCTTTAAACAGGCCGATAAACGTGTTCACAATCGAAGGAATGGTGATTTTCAACGCCTGAGGAAGGATGATTAGCCCCATTTTTTTCCAGTAGGTCAGCCCAAGCGCGTCGGCGGCTTCGTACTGTCCTTTTGGTATTGCCTGCAAGCCACCGCGCACCACCTCTGCCATGTATGCGGCACTGAACATCACGACACCAATTAACGCCCGGAGCAGTTTGTCGGTCTCAGACCCTTCAGTCAGAAATAAAGGCAGCATCACCGAAGCCATAAACAGCACGGTGATCAACGGAACCCCACGCCATACTTCGATGTAGACGGTACAGATGCTGCGAATGATTGGCATCTCAGAGCGACGACCCAAAGCCAGTGCGACGCCAATCGGTAAGGAGACGATAATACCGACTAGTGCAATGATCAGTGTAACCAGCAGACCACCCCATTTATGGGTATCCACCACTTCAAGCCCGAATACGCCGCCGTACAACAGCGCTGCTGCTAAGAACGGGTAAACATTGACAAAAAAGAGCCAAATCCACAGACGTTTAGGCGTTTTTTCGTAAGCGAGCAGGGCGGTAAATACAGCCAGAGTGAAGTAAAACAGCTTAGGGCGCCATAATTCAGCTTCAGGGTAGAAGCCGAACATAAACTGATCCCAACGTACACTGATAAATACCCAACAAGCGCCATCGCGAGAGCAAGCATCACGGGTTGTGCCCACCCAATCGGCACTCAGAATAGCCCAATCGAAGACGGCCCAGATACCTGAAAAAGCCAGATAACCAAGAATCAGTGTTAAAACCGAGTTTGCCGGGCTGTTAAACAGGTTTTTGCGTAGCCAGCCGATCACCCCGACCGTATTCGACGGAGGAGGCAGGTCTGGCTGAAATTGATGTACTTTCATATTACCTCTCCACCAACGCAACTTTACGGTTGTATAGGTTCATCAGAGCGGATGTCAGCAAACTCAAGGTGAGGTAAACTGCCATCGTCATTGCAATGATTTCAATTGCCTGACCGGTCTGGTTCAGTGTCGTACCAGCGAATACAGACACCAGGTCTGGATAGCCAATGGCCATCGCCAGCGACGAGTTTTTCGTTAGGTTCAGGTATTGACTGGTGAGTGGTGGGATGATGATACGAAGTGCCTGTGGAATCACGACCAGCTTTAATGTTTTAGCGCGTGGTAACCCCAGAGACATTGCCGCTTCTGTCTGCCCATGGCTGACGGCATTTATCCCGGAACGAACGATTTCTGCGATAAACGATGCCGTATAAATGCTCAGAGCGAGTAGCAGCGCCGCCAGTTCCGGAATGATGGACACTCCACCGCGGAAGTTGAACCCTTTCAGTTCTGGGTAATTTGCGCTGATTGGAGCTCCCATGATGAAATACACCACCAGAGGCACGCCGACGCACAGTGTGAGAATGATGCGTCCCATTGGCGTTTGTCGCCCCGTTAGACGCTGTTTGTTTCGAGCCCATATCCCGATAATGACAGATGCCACTATGCCGGCCAGTAGTGTAATAAACACGACACTGGAACCTTGTTCAAATACGGGAGCAGGGAAGTAGAGACCTCGAACGTTCAGGAAAACAGCTTCGCCTAATGAGAGGCTCTGACGCGGGCTTGGTAGAGCCTGAAGTACGGCAAAGTACCAGAAGAAAATCTGCAGTAGCAAGGGGATATTGCGAAATGTCTCGATATAAACGGCTGCGAAACGGCTCACCAACCAGTTAGAAGACAGTCGTGCAATACCAATAACGAATCCAATCACCGTGGCGAGAATAATGCCCAAAAATGATACCAGGGCGGTATTCAGTAAGCCGACGATAAAAGTTCGTCCGTAAGTAAAGGTTTCATTATATTCAATCAACGACAGGCCAATCCCAAAGCCAGCTTCTTGATTGAGGAATCCAAAACCTGTTGCGATGCCTCGCGCATCTAGGTTGGTAAGGGCATTGTTAACAATGGTGTAAAAGAAAAAGATCAGCGCTGCGACAGCAATAACTTGGAACACGACCGATCTGAAGGTGGGATTGTAAAGGAGATTTGTACTCTTGGCTGATCCGTTATCCGGCCTAGAGGCAATATTGTTATCAGGTTTCATACAGCTATAACCTCAAATCCATTTTTTGAAAAAAGGGCGGCTTTAAACCGCCCGTTTCTGGTGTTTCATTAACGGATTGGTGGAGCGTACATAAAGCCACCTGCATTCCACAGCGCATTTACGCCACGTGAAATTTTCAGTGGAGAACCTTGGCCGACAGTGCGCTCGAAGCTTTCACCATAGTTGCCGACTTGCTTAACCACTTGATAGCCCCAGTCATCACGAATGCCCAGGCCTTTACCTTTCGGACCGTCGACACCCAGGATGCGCTTCACGTTAGGATCGTTCGATTTCAACATGTCATCTGCGTTCTTAGATGTAATGCCGTATTCCTCTGCGTTGACCATGGCAAACAGCGTCCATTTTGCAACGTTGAACCATTTGTCGTCATCCTGACGTACAACTGGGCCCAGAGGCTCTTTTGAAATGATTTCAGGTAGTACCACGGCTGAGCTAGGATCGGCCAGATTCAGGCGCAGAGCGTACAGGCCCGATTGGTCAGTTGTCAGCACGTCGCAACGTCCGGCATCGAAACCTTTCGATGTCTGAGCTGCGGTATCAAATACCACGGGTTTGTATGACATGCCGCTGTTTCGGAAGTAGTCAGCCAGGTTGAGTTCTGTTGTTGTACCAGACTGCACACAAACTGATGCACCATCCAGTTCTTTAGCACTCTTGATGCCCAGGTCTTTTTTGACCATAAAGCCCTGACCATCGTAGTAGTTGACGCCCACGAAGTTCAAACCCAGCGCCGTGTCTCGCTGAAGTGTCCAGGTGGTATTACGTGACAGGACATCGATCTCAC
Source organism: Vibrio proteolyticus NBRC 13287 (assembly GCF_000467125.1). Lineage (GTDB taxonomy): Bacteria > Pseudomonadota > Gammaproteobacteria > Enterobacterales > Vibrionaceae > Vibrio > Vibrio proteolyticus. The sequence goes on from NZ_BATJ01000001.1 coordinate 11,609, forward strand.
CCGATTGCAGGGCTGTGAATCGCTCTTTTGCTGTCAGAGGAACATACTTGACTTTGGTCTTGTCGCCCAACACCGCTGCAGCAAGTGCCTGACAATACTCTACGTCAATACCTTCCCATTCACCTTTCGAGTTTGGGTTAGAGAAACCAGGCAGACCGGTACTGACACCACAAGTTAGAAAACCTTGTTTGGTGACTTTTTCCAGAGTGCTTTCTGCTGCTTGCGCGCTTGTTGCCATCAAAGCAGTCGATGCCGCTACTACTGATGCAATAAGTGTTAGTTTATTTGCCATTTGTATCCTTCCTGTATGATCCATGTTAAACCAGGTGACCCCTGATACAACGTACGAATAGAATGTTGTGTATTGTGTTTTATTGGTTGACTCAATCTAGTTGCATTTATACAAATCAACCGTTTATAAGCGTAGGTAAGGAATTGTGTTTTCTCAAATACAGAATAAGCATAGATATTTGTATTCAAACGCAAATCCTTGCCATAGTTAGAATGAACAAATGTTACATGAATGTAAATAGTGCAAGAGTGCGCATTATTGGTGCAACAGAATGTATTGATTGATAAGGGGTATTTACACTCTATTAACATTTTGGTCGATAAAATTTAAGCGGGATAATAAACCAAAGTTTGATTTAAATTTGGAGATAAATATTGTTCTGTGGTTTGGTGGGGTGTGGCTGATGCACTAATTTTGTTAGCATGCTCCGATTAGCTCAAAGCCTTATTCAAGGAATGAAATGCAGTACTTTCCTCTCTTTCTGGATTTAAACAATAAACCAGTACTGGTTATTGGTGGTGGTGAAGTCGCCAGCCGTAAAGTCGATGCTTTACTGCGCGCAGGAGCCGATGTCACGATTGTGTCACCCACGATTGAACCGTTTCTTCAACGCTTGGCTGGTGAAGGAAAGTGTCACTGGATTAAGACCTTCTATTCATCAGAGTACATTGACCGTCGTTACATTCAGGTATGGGCGACCACAGATAACCCGGACCTGAACCATCAGGTACATGCGGACGCTAAAAAGTCGGGCATTCTGGTCAACGTAGTTGATGATCAGCCTTATTGTGATTTTATCACCCCGTCGATGATCACCCGGGGTCGGGTACAGCTCGCTATTTCGAGTGGTGGGGCATCGCCCGTGTTGATCCGAAATTTGCGTGAAACCATCGAATCTGTGTTGCCCCAAAACCTGGGGTTATTAGCAGATTTTGGGGCGTCCAAGCGCAACTCGATTAAGTCAGCGTTGCCGTCTGTGGACTTGCGTCGTAAATTTTGGGAAAGCTTCTTAAACAACCCTAAAGTTGAGCAAGCAAATAGCCGAGAGTTGTTAGAGCAGCTTTATCAATCGGCACTGAATGAGTCACTGGATGATGCTGGACAGTGTACCTGGGTTGAGTATGGTCAGGATGTCGAACTATTGCCTATGAAAGCGTTGCGTCTGATGCAACAGGCTGAACTGGTTTTATACCGGGATGGATGCCCATTCTCATTCATTGATCTGTGTCGCCGCGATGCTGAACGAGAAGGCTTTAAAGATGGTGTCGAGTTATCGTTGAAACTGGAAAATGCGAAAACAGAGCGATTGCGTATTGTGGTTCTGGTGCCACTCAACTCGTCGGAGTATGCGTTATTGGGTGCGGATGATGCGCACATACGCCCAGGAGAAATTCGATAACAAAAAACCGCCAAAGGGCGGTTTTTCATTTCGGTTAATCGCGAAAGTTTTCGAACTGGAATGGTTGGCCAAGTTCTGCTTCGCGAATCAGTGCGATGGCGGCTTGAAGGTCATCGCGCTTTTTACCCGTCACACGAACTTTCTCACCTTGAATTGATGCCTGTACTTTCACTTTGGCGTCTTTGATGAGCTTGACGATTTTTTTCGCTGTGGCGGCATCAATACCTTGTTTGAATACCACTTGCTGGTGCCAGTTTTTTCCTGAAGCTTCTGCGTCTTTCGCTTCCATCGCGTTCACGTCGACGCCGCGTTTAGTCAGGTTAGCACGCAAAATATCGCGCATCTGTTTTAACTGAAAATCGCCTTCGGAGCTTAGCTTGACGGAGTCGTCTTTCTGTATATCAAAGCTGGCTTCTACGTTGCGAAAATCGAAACGGGTAGACAGCTCGCGTGAGGCATTGTCGACTGCATTTCGCAGTTCAACCGCGTCAATCTCAGAAATAATGTCAAATGATGGCATGAATCTGTCCTCTTAAAAATCAACTGCGCGCTTTTACTGCGTCAGCTAGCATATCTAACATCGTTGTGGTGTCATTCCAGCCCAGACAAGGGTCGGTGATGGACTGACCGTAATGAAGACTATGGATGTCATCCATTGGCTGGTTGCCTTCTTCAATGAAACTTTCTGCCATGATACCAGCAACGTAGTTTTTTCCAGATTTAATCTGCTCGCAAATGTCTTTGGCAACATCAAGTTGTTTGCGATGCTGTTTTTGGCAGTTAGCGTGGCTGAAGTCGACGATCAAGCGCTGTGGCAGATTAAACTTAGCGAGATTTTGGCACGCTTGTTCTACAGATGTCGCGTCAAAGTTAGGGCCTTTATCACCACCACGAAGAATGATGTGTCCATATGGGTTACCACTGGTGCGGTACACGGTCATGCGGCCATTTTTATCTGGAGAGTAGAAGTAGTGTGAAGCCTTCGATGCGCGAATTGCATCAATGGCGATTTTAACATTACCGTTTGTTCCATTTTTGAATCCGACGGGACAAGACAGAGCAGAGGCCATCTCACGATGGATTTGGGATTCAGTTGTGCGTGCACCGATCGCGCCCCAGGTAATGAGATCAGCAATGTACTGGCCGGTAATCATGTCTAAGAATTCAGTCGCGGTAGCCAGACCAAGTTTATTGATATCCAGAAGAAGCTTACGTGCTTTGTTCAATCCAGCTTCCAGCGCGTAAGAACCGTCAAGGTTTGGATCGGTAATCAGACCTTTCCAGCCGACGACAGTACGCGGCTTTTCAAAGTAAGTACGCATGACAATGAACAGTTGATCTTTGTACTGCTCCTGAATTGCTGCGAGACGTTGTGCATAATCCAGCGCGGCTTTTGTGTCGTGCACAGAACAAGGGCCTACAATAACAAGAAGGCGGTTGTCTTCACCTGTCAGAATGTTCTCAATTTGGCGACGGGATTGTTCGATTCGCTCGGCTACGTCGTCGGTGATGGGATGAGCATGACTCAATTCAGCCGGTGTTGGCATTGGCCCCAGTGCCTGGGTTCTCAATTCATCTGTTTTTAATGGCATAAGGCAGCCTGTTGTATCTATTGCGAAGCAGTAAAGATAACGGAATTGTGATTAGGAATAAACTACTTATCCCTAATCTAATTGGGACGAAATCGTTTGTTTGCTGATTTATGCATTTTAAATAAATAAAATGTCACTTATGGCTTGTGTTGTGCGGTTTCTGTGGTTATTTTCAACGGATAATCTCTTGATTCACATGGAGCTGTTATGAGTCACGAAAGTCAAAATGCTATTCATTCCCAGATTCAGCCGGGAAGTGTACATCCGACACATGTCGAAGCCATCAGCGGGTCACACCTTTATGTGTCACTCTCTGAACTTATTCTCGACAAACTTTTTTATCACCCAGCCGTCAATACTGATGATGAGGAACTATCAGATACTGAGCGAGATGCATTGCATGCGATTGTTGGCCAAGCCGAACCAGGCGTTCATCTGGTTGAGTCTCTGGTGAGTGAGATTGAAGCGGCGATCCAGCCAGCGCATCAGGCAATTCGTGTTGCTTTAAGTGATGCAGATAGTCGCAGCTATATTGCACTGATTGGCGGGCATACTTCCGAAAAAGAAGAGCATAACCCGTTAATGGGGACACGTGGCGTTTCCCGCTTTGCCAGTCGCTGTTATAGCCCTGCCTTTGTGCTTGAATGCGAAGTGATAAAACGCTTGCGTAAAAACGGTCACGATATACAAATTGTGGTACCGTTTGTGCGCGCATTGTCCGATGCAGCCAAAATCATTGATCTGTTGGCAGAGCAGGGGCTACCCAGAGGCCTTGAGGGGCTGAAAGTGTTGTACAGTGTTAATGTGCCGTCTGCTGCACTACTGTCTGAACGCTTGCTGCACTACTTTGATGGGCTCGTAATTGATGTGGATTCACTCACGGAGTTTACGTTTGGAGTGGATAAAACAAATCAAGGGCTTACCCCATTGTTTGACCCAGAAAATGAGGCGGTGCTCACGCTAATTGATACTGCTGTGCATGCCGCGTCTTCATCGTCTAAACCAGTGTTATTACTGATTCAGGCGTTAGCAGAATACCCGAAACTGCAAGATTATATTGTTGAACACCAAGGAATAGATGTTGCAGTGACGGCGTAACTTAATCGATGGCGAGGGGAGAATATAAGAGACTGTCATCTCGCCATTTGTAACATTTCATTGACATTTTGCTGGTTTTTTTATCAACTGGTCTGACCAAGTTAAAGGCAGGCAGATGTCATGAATTCTTCTCTACGCAAAGCAAACCTGTACCTCAGTTTGTTCGGCTTCTTTAAAGTACCGCTGATTTGGTGGTGCCGTCCTAAAATCCTCCACCTCGATGAGCGTAAAGTTGAGGTCCGTATTCCTCTGAAAAAGAAAACCAAAAATCACCTCAACAGCATGTATTTCGGCGTCTTGGCTGTTGGTGCTGATGTGGCTGGCGGCTTCATGGCGATGAGCAAAGCAGAGTCACGCGGCGAGAAGATTTCACTAGCGTTTAAAGCGGTTGAAGGGAAGTTCCTCAAACGGCCAGAAGCTGACGTCCATTTTGTTTGTGAGGATGGCCCACTGATTGATGCCATGCTGGATGAAACATGTCGTTCGGGCGAGCGCGTCAATCAGGCGGTGAAAATCACCGCCGTCTGTCCGACATTACATGGTGACGAGCCTATGGCAGAGTTTTTATTGACATTGTCACTGAAGAAAGTGGTTTAGTCATCCAGTTCAATTTGTTCAATGGCCACGATTCGGCTGCGGTTTAATACAATCTTCCAGCGATAGTATTTCACTTCGCCATTGAGAGTGTTCTCTTTGGCGACAAGGTTGAGCAGGTGACGTTTCTCTACCGACTCTCTGGTGACCTGGCCATTATTCAGTACGTAGAGTTTGTTTGAACCTTTATCCATCAACCGAGTGAGGAAACGCATGTTAATAAACATGGTTTCCCGTGTTTCTTCGTAACCGCTCATGAATTTAGAGGTCGACATTTCCGTGTGTGAGCGGTAATGCAGGATTTGTTCTTCACGTTGTGCCACGCGCTTTTTGCGGATTGTCTGAATACGGTCTGGCAACTCGCTGAGTTTTTCAAAGTCCAACCACTCGCTTTTCTGACCGACGGTTTTGTTGGTCGTCGGGTCGATGTAGCGTCGACGCCATTTAGGCTTGCCTCTGCGAATCCAACGCCATAAGGCATCACGTAGGTCGTCTTTAAAAATTTCGCGCAGAGCGTAAATCAAAGACATGGCAACGATGAAAGAAGCAGTGATTTCTCCCCAATAGTCTCGGGCTAGAACGGCGGTGATGGTTACAAACACCATCACCAGACCTGTTGCAAAGCCTTTGACTGCGCGTTTCATATTTTTTCCCAGAGATATGGTTTTCTCTTTAAGCAGAATCGGGTGCTCAATCAAACGACGCAACAGGCGCATTTTATTGCTCATGCGCGTGACATCTTCACGCACGCTTTGAGAATTGTATTCGTTGAGCTTACGATGCGCGGCTTCTTTTTCAACAATAGCGATCAGGCGTTCTTTAATGGTTTTGTAGTCACCTTCGCGGGGCAGGTGAGCCACCAGCGCCAAGAATTTCTGACCGGTATACCAAGAGAGGTAATTATCAATATTGGCATAGTAACGTTTGAGGTTTTCTTCATACGGGATACTACGGCGCAGGCGTTTTAGAATATCGAGTGCGAGCTCAATAATTTCATCAATTTCGTCTTCGGTGACCGGTGACGCTTCATTTTTTCGTAGCTCACTAACGGCCTTATCCAGAGCAATCACGTACTGATAGGCGAACAAGCTCAGGCTGACCCGGTATTGCGTGGTAGAAAGGTGGCCCCGTTTTGCCAGGCGACTGTGTACCAAAGGCAGAAGTATCTTGTCACTGAAGTAGGCACGTTTCTGCTGCATTGAGCCGTAGTACAGCTCAGATTCGGAGGTGACTTCCGGTGTCAGTCCCAACTCACCGGGGACAAACAGATACCAATCTAATCGACACTTTTTGCTGGTTGCCAGCGCGTGAGAAATGCGGAGAGTGATGCCATCGTGTTTATCAACTGTGACCAAAAGTGCGCCCCTGAAAAAATAGATAAATTCCTTTCGAAGAGAGAGCAAGGATATCAGAGTTTAGGTATAATCACCGCAAATTTGAGATGAGACAGAAAAAATGATTAAAGTTGGTCAAATAAACCGCCTGGAAGTGGTAAAACGCGCGGATTTTGGACTTTTTCTGGATGCGGGTGACTTTGGTACCACGCTGCTGCCAAACAGACATGTGCCGGAAGGGACAGAAATTGGGCAGTCTCTGGATGTGTTTCTGTATTTTGATTCAGACAGTCAGCTTGTGGCTACGACCGAAGAGCCCATTGCTCAAGTGGGCGAGTGGGGGCTGATGAAAATTGAAGGCGTAAACAGTACGGGTGCGTTCGCCAGTTGGGGGATTAAAGACAAAGATCTGCTGATCCCATACAGCGAGCAACGTAGTCGTTTACGCGCAGGACAAACGATCCTGGTATATGTCTATACCGATAAGGCGTCGGGTCGTATTGTTGGTACCACGAAGTTTAATAAACTATTGGACAAAGAACCGGCTAATTACACGTGTAATCAGCAGGTTGAACTGCTGATCGCTGAACGTAGTGATCTGGGTTATAAAGCGATCATTGACGGCAAGCATTGGGGCATGATTTTTTCATCGGATGTTTTTGGCAAGGTTTTCATCGGTAAGCGCTTAAAAGGGTACATCAAAGAACTGCGCCCAGATGGCAAAATCAACTTGTCGTTACAGAAAGTGGGCGTCGCCAAAATGGATGATTTGAGCGAAAAAGTACTTGATCTACTTGAGAAAAAAGGCGGGTTCCTACCTTTGAATGACAAGTCATCGCCGGAGGCTATTTTTGCTGCGTTCCGAACCAGTAAAGGCACATTTAAAAAGACGATTGGTGGCTTGTATAAGCAAGGCCGAATTGTCATTGAAAAGGATGGCATTCGTCTCGCATAACGCAGCGGTTAAAAAAACGGCCTAAAACCGATCCTGTTTTAGGCCTAGGGGAAGGGCTCCTACAGAGCCTGCGCTAAATCACTGATATCATTTCACTTAATGACTACTTAATTGTAGTACATAATCGTGATTTCGCTAGGCTCTGGCAGAATTTCATACTATCGTTTGACGGTTCAGAACAAGTTTTTATCTCTAACTAGTTCTCTTGGAAGGCCATTTTTAATCCGGTTGCCCACCCACTTTCCAAGGCCGATCACATCGTTATCTAATTTTACGATCACTTCTCCCTGGCCTGACAGGCCCTCTGGGCGTACATCCCGGCCCATAAACCACTCTCGTGCATCGTCTACCGATATGCAGACGCTGTTTGCTTCATCACCGGTGGCTAACGCTGTTGCGACCTGATGTTGCCAGCGATATCCTTTTTTGTGCGCCTCGGCGATTTTTATCCCCATACGTGAAAAGCGTAACTCGCCAATCATAGGTTCCAGTGCTTCAGGAAACAGCCACACGTCGTTGTCACGCAGCCAGATTTGGGTGTTATCAGGCAGCCTGATGTCTAGGGTGTTACGTAACTGTATTTCGATATCGCTACTGATTTTCTTCGAGGCTTTTTCAAACGGGAACTTACCCATCTTCTTCTTTACGTCTGGCGGGACGACTGAGCCTGTTTTACGAAGTCGGGCCACAAAGAAGCCTTCGCAATCGTATACCTGCGGGAAAATGTGTAAAAAGCCATCCTCGGTGATGGCATGTTCTGCGCCTTCAAACAGAGAGTGCAGTGGTTCGAACTCAACGTTTTCACCAAACGTGTTTTTCAGGTGATGACAAACCTGCTGGTTTTCTTCAATACTCAATGTACAAGTTGAATACACCATGACACCACCTGGCTTGAGGGCATGGAATGCGCTTTCAATCAAATCCTTCTGCGTTTCAGAGATGGAAATAACCGACTCTTTGCTCCAGTTTTTCATCGCATCGGCATCCTTACGCACGGTGCCTTCCCCGGAACAGGGCGCATCAATCAAGACCGCGTCAAATTGCTCTGGTAACCAGCCACCAAAAACACGGCCGTCAAAGTTGCTCAACGCACTGTTTCTTACGCCGCAACGTTCAATGTTGGCATGCAGGACTTTTACCCGGCTGGATGAAAACTCGTTGGCGACTAGAACGCCCTGATTGTTCATCAAAGCCGCGATTTGTGTGGTCTTTGAACCCGGAGCCGCGGCCATGTCCAGCACGGCATTAAATTGTGGTTGGTGCTCAAATAATGCGGACACCGGCATCATTGAACTGGCTTCCTGGATATAGAACAAACCAGCCATGTGCTCAGCGGTGTTCCCTAGTGGGACCTGCGATTCGTCTGCTTCAATCCAGAAACCGGTCTCACACCAGGGAACCGGAGACAGAACCCAACCTTTTGTGGCGGCACGGCTTAGGAAATCGTCGACGGAAACTTTCAGGGTGTTTACACGGATGCTCTTACGCAACGGACGTTGGCACGCTGCCACGAAATCGTCCATGTTGAGATGAGCAGGAAGGATAGACGCTATTTCCTGAAGAAACGCGTCTGGCAGATAGACATTCTGGTGCAAGTGTTTAGCCCGTTAAAAAATTTGCGCAGATTATAACGGAAAAGTGCGGTAATTGGAGTGTTTCACACAAAGAAACCGCGCCGCCATTGGCTGCGCGGTGTATCGGAGACTACGGCTTAGGAATGGCGGTCCGCCATTTGAGCCAGTTATCTTCGGCGGCGGGATAAAGGTAGAAAGACTGGCCTTTTTTTGCTGCAGGAGAGAGATTGGGTTGTTCAGGTGTCGCGAAAGAAATTCCGCCGCGCACCAGTGAGTCCAATGTGCCGGCTTTTATGCTCGCGCCTGCCAGACCAATCGAAACATCGACACCGGAAGTATTCCAGAATACGGTATTCGTGCGAATCAAATAGGCGTATTGAGGCTGGATTCGGATGGTACTGACCACACGATCAGCGAATTCGCCCAAACGCACGTTTGTGACCTCACCAACTTCCATATCACGGAATAAAACTGGCGTACCTACGGCCACGGAACCACGCTTTTCTGCCTGTAAGGTAAACTCAATACTGTTGGTTTGCATCGGTTGGTGACCCAGAGAAAATAGACTCTGGATTTTTCCTTTGCCGGGGGCTACGTTAATTGATTTACTCAGCAGATTCTGCAAGTTTTTAACACCACCAAGGCCAATTTCAGGCTCCGCCATCCAAAAGTGACTACCGGCTCGTGCGATATGATCGGCAAATTCAGGTAAGACGCGCACTTTCACCTCGACTTCATTACTTTTGAAGCTTGGGTAAACGAGTGATACTTCACCCACCTGTACACCATTGTATTTCAGAGGGGTGCCTTCACTGATGCCCGTATCCCCCTGGGCGAGCAAGGTAATAACATGGCCAAATTTTCGCGCCGACTTAAAGTCAGGGTAGAGCTTCCACTTTTTATTGAGTTTGTTTTCAACTCCCGGTAGAGAGTCAAAGGCGATGCCACCCTGGATAAGCGTTTTAAGTGGCGCGGCTTTGACGTTGATGCCCGTCAGGCTAGCATCAACCTCAACACCAGAACGGTTCCAGAATACCGTTTGTGGTGTAAGCAGGTATTGATATTGATTTTCAATCGTAGCAGTGATGACGACGCCACCGTCAACCAAATGAAAATCGGCGATACTGCCGACCTGCAAGTTTCGATACAGCAGTGGACTGCCTGCTGAAATAGGCGGTAGTTCACTGGCAAACAGGGTCAGGCGCTTAGAGCCGGATTGATTGTATTTGGCCAGCTCAGCGAGGGATTTGTTCGGATAGAGCGGGTAGGACTCGGCCGCTTTTTCTGCGCCTTCGCTGACAAAACTGATGGATCCGGACAACAGTTGTTTGGCGGGCGGGACAGAGATGTTAAGACCAGATTCTGTCAATTCAGCACTGGCGCTGCCAGTGACATAAAAGCGGTTTCTGGATTTGATGAGATTGGCGTACCGATTGTCTATCAGTGTATCGAAACGCACTTTGTCATGCTCCAGCGCGACCTGTGTGATGGAGCCGACAGCAATACCTTTGTAGAGAATGTTAGCCCCGACGTCCAGCCCGTAAGAGTTATCAGAGTATAGGCGTACCACTACAGAACGCGCTTGTTCTTTGTTGAACTCATCTTTGCGATCCGCCGTAAACAGGCGTGAACGATCGCCGTTACCCGGATAGATGGTCAGATAGTTGCCTTTTACTAAATTGGCAATGTTTTCAATGCCGGACAAAGATACTTTGGCCTCTTCAAGGACAAATTTACTGCCCGTGTTGAGCATGTCACTGAATGCCGGCTGTATCGCTGCGGAGGCGATAATTTGCTGTCTGCCTTCGCTTAGTTGTAAGTCCGTGACCTGACCAATTTCCAAACCTCGATACATGATGGGTGCGCCGTGCGCGCTGATCTGGTTGTCATCGGGCAAGATGATTTTGATTGGGATACCGCGCCCTGCGGTCTTAAGATCCTGGTAGAGCCTGAATTGCGTGTTCTCTTCAACCGGCAGACCGCCATCCGGAGAATCCACCGCAATGGCACCGCTCAAAAGGGCACTAAAGCTCTCCAAACGTACATCCACACCATCAAAGCCGATACTGGTTCCGATACCGCTCACGTTCCAGAATCGGCTTTGGTCTGTGATGATATTGCGGTATTCATCTTTGATGTAAGCCTGAATTAATACCGACTTGGCGTCCGGGTCTAATTGATAGTTGTACACTTCGCCAATGGGGATTTTTTTATAAACGATCTGTGACCCCACGGAAACGCCACCCAGATCGCGCGCTTTGAGCGTAATGGTCAGTCCTTCACGACCTTTGAGATCCGCAGGTGCCCGGTCGAGTGCGGTGTACTGGTTGAGCGGTTCCGACTTGACGTCACTGGGTTGAATGGCGATATAGTTTCCCGAGACCAGCGCATCCAAACCGGAAATCCCGGAAAGACTGGCCGTTGGTTTCACCAGCCAAAAGCGGGTATCTTTCGACAGCAGTTTTGTGGCTTCGGGATAGATATCGGCATCGACATAAATATTTTGCAGATCGTCGGTAAGTTTGATGTCACGTACCATTCCGACTTCGAGACCTTGATAGCGGATGGTTGTTCGTCCAGCGACCAGCCCCTGCGCATCAGAGAAATAGATTTGAATCCGGTCACCGGCATCGTGTATCGCTTTCACCAGCAGCCACCCGGCCAGTACCATAGTGAGGATGGGTAAAATCCAAAGTGGCGAGATACCTTTGTTACGTTTTACGTCTGGTGTATACGAGTTTTGATTCGATGATTCTTTACTCATTCTCTGACTCATTTTGTGGTGTAGATTCGCGGTAGTTGTCCCAGATCAGTCTCGGATCGAGGCTTTCGGCAGCAAGCATTGTCAGTATAACCACCACACCAAAAGCTACAGCGCCGTAACCCGGCGTGAAATCAAGGATTTGTCCGCGATCGACTAATGTCATCATTATAGAAATAACAAACAAATCCATCACTGACCATTTTCCGATCCATTTGACGACAAAAAAGATAGTCATTCGCTGGCGATGATACACCTGACGTTTGAACTTGATGGCCAGTAACAAATAGCTTAAACCGAGTATCTTGGCGACAGGCACCACAATACTGGCAATAAAAATAACGGCAGCAATACCGGACATGCCATTGTTTACCAAAGAGGCGACGCCAGAGAAGATGGTGTCTTGCAAGCGCTGTCCGTTGGTGATCAAAATCGATATTGGAATCAGGTTCGCCGGAAAAATAGCAATGGCAGCGGCGACCAAGTAGGCCCAGGTTTTCTGAATGGAGCGTGGTCTACGATGGTGAATCGCTTCATGGCAGCGAATGCACTGTTTGCCTTCCGGCTGGGACAGGTGGCAGTTGTGACAATGTAACTCTTTGCGTTGGAAGGCGTAGTGGATCTCCGGACTCCAGGCTTCCCAGTAACGACGTACGCTAATCCGGCCGATCAATAGCACAACGGCGAGTTGCAACAGCACAAGTCCATACAGGCCGGGCCCGACAAAAATGTCTGAATAATCCTGCAGTTTAAAGCAACTAATGGCGATACTCACCAGAAACACATCAAGCATCACCCAGTGTTTAAGGTGTTGGATCAACCACAGCGACACACGCAGTGTTTTGAAGGAGTGGACACGCAACGCAGCATGGGCGGCGACTACTGAGGCGCAGACAATGAATGGGGCGATAGAGCTGCAGAACAGTACCAGTAGCCCTAACATGACAAAGCCTTCTTGCATCAGAGTAAATACGCCATCGGGCAGTGTGGCCGGAATCATGACACCAAATAGACGGATACTGATGAAGTTAAACAAATGAGACGGAAGGAACAGCAGTAAACAGGTAATGGCGATTGCCAGATTGCCAGACAGAGAAGAGGAACCACCTCGGTAGAGCCGCGTGCCACAGCGGGGGCAGTAAGCACTTTTACCGTGCTCGACATCCACGACATCGACAGGCAGCTCACAGCCTTGGCATAAGCGGACGGTATTGACGTCCGCTTGATGGGCGTTCAGGGGACGGGCGTTTCTCACTGAGTGCCCGCTAATTTGGTTACGCTGTCACTAATACGCGGAAGACTGTACACTCCCGTATAGTGTTTGATATAAGCCGTCCTGTTCAACCAGTTCTCCATGCGTCCCCGTTTGAGTTACCTGACCGTCTTCCAAAACATAGATGAGGTCGGCTTGTTTTACCGCCGACAGGCGGTGTGCCACGATTAATGTTGTCCGTCCTTTCAGAAATTCGGACAGGGCTTTATGCAGTGCCGCTTCAGTGGCCGTGTCTAACGCCGATGTCGCTTCATCCAGAATGACGAATTTTGGATCGCTCAGTACCATCCGGGCAATCGCCAGACGTTGTCGTTGTCCACCGGATAAACGAATGCCGTTTTTACCAATTTGCGTATCCAACCCTTCACTGAGTTGAATCGTGACATCCTGCATCTGAGCAACTTCCAATGCCCGCCATAATGACAAGTCATCGTAGTGCCCCCCGAGGGTCAGATTATGCCTTAAGCTGTCATTAAATAGTATAGGTTGTTGTAATACCACGGCTATTTGATCACGAATAACGTCAAAGCTGATATCGGTGGTTGATGCGCCGTTGAAACGGATCTCACCTGACGAAGGTTGATAGACGCCGATAAGTAATTGAATCAGAGTCGATTTACCCCCGCCACTGGCGCCAACCAGCGCGACTTTCTTACCAGCAGGAATGCACAACGACAGGTTGTTTAATACCTGATGATCGGAGTGATAAGCAAAACTGACGTTATCTACCATCACGTCAACTGCACGATCATCAGTGAACGGGTTGATTTTACTTTTTGGTCGCTGTTCCTCTTCTAAGTCGAGCAGGGCATTGATCCGATTTAGTGCGGCTTTGGCGCTATACCAGGAAAACTGAATGCCTAGCAACTCCTGGACTGGACCAAGCATAAACCAAAGATAGCCGAACACGGCAAAGATCTGACCAATCGTAAGGTCACTAAATAGCACCATCAACATCGCAACGGCACGAAACAGTTCAAAACCGAGTAAAAAAAGCAGGAAGGAAATGCGGCCGGCAGCTTCTGATTGCCAGGCATACTTGTCCGCAGCCAGGCGTACGTCATTGGCTTGAAGCTTCAGCTGTTGCAAAAACTCCCGTTCCCGGTTGGCCGCTCTGAGTTGATAGATCCCATCAAGCGTCTCTACCAGACGATTCTGGAAGGCTTCGAACGATTGGTTTTCTTTCTTTTTCAAATGCTTGACTTTGCTGCCGAGTTTTCGTGAGAAGTAGATCACGACAGGGTTCACCAGCAGAATAAACAATCCGAGACGCCACTCCAGCCATAGCAATACAATCGCGGTACCGATCACCGTTAAAAAACTGATGATGAATTTGCTCAAAGTAGAACCGATGAACTGATCAATGGTTTCGATGTCTGTAATCAAATGAGCATTGATGCCACCGCTGCCTTTAGTTTCGTATTGGCGGATGCTGATACGTCCGAGTTTATCGATCATTTTCTCACGCATTTTGTACGTGATGGTTTTCGACACCAGTGTAAACTGGCGGCTTTGGACGATGTTTAATCCCTGACTGATGGTACGCATTAAAACAACCAACAGCAGAGTTAACATGATGTAACCTGTTGCTGTCTGCCATTGCAGAGGCATCACCGCGTTCATCATCGCCAGACCCGTACCAGGCTTGTTCAGCAGAACTTCATCTACCATGAGTGGCATCAGCAGTGGGATAGGGACGCTGACCAAAGTGGCCACCACCGCAATCAGGTTGGCGAGAATCAGCTTGGCCTTATGTTTTTTTACTTGTTTTATAAGCCAGGAACGGCTAATAGTGTCAGGGTTGTTAGTCATTATAATGAGAATGAATCCTATTTAGATTTTGGTATTGTACTGATAACCTATTTGGAAGTCTCTAGTTTTCACTTGGAAGTTAATATGAAAATAGAACATTATCAGCGCTTAACTAAGCAAGCAGTTGCGCTTTTGGAATCAGAAAAAGATCTTATCGCTAACCTGTCGAATCTCAGTGCGTTGTTAAACATGGAATTGGAAGACCTGAACTGGGTCGGATTTTACCTGATGAAAGATGACGAGTTGGTGCTTGGACCGTTCCAGGGCAAACCAGCGTGTGTACGTATCCCGGTTGGTCGCGGCGTATGTGGTACTGCTGTGGCAACCAATGCAGTTCAGCGTGTGCATGATGTACACGCTTTTGAAGGACATATTGCTTGCGATGCGGCAAGTAACTCGGAAATTGTTATCCCATTTTCAATCAATGGCAACATTGTTGGTGTATTAGATATCGACAGCCCTTCAGTTGGTCGTTTTAGCGACACTGATGAGGAAGGATTAACACTTTTGATGTCAGAAGTTGAAAAGCTGCTCAATTCGCACGCAGCCAACGCATAATTTGCTTCTAGACTGTGGTTTTTCGCTTGCAGGTCACTATAATACCTGAAATATTTATCTTAATGCTCGCGGAAAACCGCATTAACCAGGAATCCTCATGGAAAACACTGAAAAGTTAAAAAACAGCAAAGAAGTTATCGCATACATTGCTGAATGTTTCCCTAAGTGCTTTACTTTAGAAGGTGAAGCAAAACCTCTGAAAATTGGTATTTTTCAGGACCTTGCTGACCGTCTGAATGAAGACCCGAAAGTAAGTAAGACCCAGCTTCGCGCAGCGTTAAGACAATACACATCTTCATGGCGTTACCTGCACGGTGTTAAACCGGGTGCAGTTCGTGTTGACCTAGATGGCAACGAATGTGGTGTATTAGAAGAAGAACACGTTGAACACGCAAAAACAGCACTTGCGGAAAGTAAGGCTCGTGTTCAGGCTCGTCGCAAAGAGCAAGCTCAAAAAGCCCGTGATGAAGGTAAAGCAAAACCAAAAGCGAACAAAAAGCCTCAACAGGCTCGCCGCGCCCAACCTAAGTCTCAAAAACCAAATAAACCAGTTGAAACGCGTGCTTTAAATGCAGATGAAATGACCGTCGGCAAGCAGGTTAACGTAAACATGGGTAAAGGAAACATGGCTGCGACCATTGTTGAAATCAATAAGGAAGATGTGCGTGTTCAACTAGCAAACGGCCTTCAAATGGTTGTAAAAGCGGAGCACCTGCGCGCATAAAGGAGATACTCCTACGCATGAAATGCCGTTCAAAACTAACTATGATCGCTGCTGGCCTCTGGCTGGCAGCTTTTTCAGTTCAGGCTCTTGAAGCCAAAATCGCGAAGGACGATTTACCCGTTCTTCAACCTGAAGTTCAGCATGAAACCGCTGCCAAGCGGGTAACCTCACGCTTTACTCGTTCTCACTACAAACACTTCACACTGGATGACCAGTTCTCGGAAGCGATATTCGAGCGTTATCTGGAACTTCTGGATTACAATCGTAATATTTTCACTCAGGCTGATATTGACTCCTTCAAAGCGTGGTCAGTTCAGTTGGATGATCAACTGAAAGCCGGCAATAACCAGATTGCGTTTGAGGTTTATAACCTGTCGATGCAAAAGCGTTACGATCGGTTTAAATACGCATTATCGTTACTCGATAAAGAGATGACGTTCGATACTGATGAGTCGATTGAGTTGGATCGCTCCAAAGCGGCCTGGCCGAAAGATGAAGCAGAGTTGAATGATTTGTGGCGTAAGCGGGTGAAATACGACCAACTGAATCTGAAAATGACGGGCAAAACCTGGCCAGAGATTCAGGAAATGTTGGGTAAACGTTACAACAACGCCATAAAGCGTCTTAGCCAAACTCACAACGAAGATGCGTTCCAGCTCTACATGAATGCATTCGCACGTCAGGTCGATCCCCACACCAGCTATCTGTCTCCACGCAACGCCGAACAATTCCAGTCAGAAATGAATTTGTCTCTGGAAGGGATCGGTGCTGTATTGCAAATGACGGACGATTACACTGTGATTCGATCACTGGTTGCTGGTGGCCCTGCGTCTAAGAGCAAGCAATTGAGTGAAGGCGACAGAATCATTGGTGTTGGCCAGGAAGGCAAGGCGGTCGTTGATGTCATTGGCTGGCGTTTAGACGATGTTGTTGAGCTGATTAAAGGGCCAAAAGGGACCAAAGTGATACTGCAAGTCTTGCCGGAAGGTAAAGATGTAAAAAGTCACACTGTCACAATTGTCCGAGATAAGATTCGCCTGGAAGACCGCGCCGTAAAATCAGAACTGATTGAAAAGAATGGCAAGAAAATTGGCGTGCTTGAAGTGCCAAGTTTCTACGTTGGTCTGGCAAAAGATACCGACAAACTGATTTCGGATCTCAAGAAGAAAGGCGTCGAGGGGATTATTGTCGATCTACGCAATAACGGTGGCGGCGCTTTGACAGAAGCTACGGCGTTATCGGGCTTGTTTATTACTAGTGGCCCGGTGGTACAGGTTCGTGACAGTTACGGTCGTGTAAATGTGAATAGTGATACGGATGGGCAAATCAGCTATAACGGCCCAATGACCGTGCTGATCAACCGCTATTCCGCATCGGCTTCAGAGATCTTTGCTGCCGCAATGCAAGATTACGGTCGTGCCATCATTCTAGGTGAGAACTCATTCGGGAAAGGTACGGTTCAGCAGCATCGTTCGCTGAATCATATCTACGATCTGTTCGATAAACAGCTCGGCTACGTGCAGTACACGATCCAGAAATTTTACCGAATTGATGGTGGCAGTACTCAGAATAAAGGTGTAATTCCAGATATCGCGTATCCGACGGCAATCGATCCAAGTGAAACCGGTGAGAGTGTTGAAGATAACGCGCTGCCTTGGGATAGCATCGATCAAGCTAACTACCGGAAGTTGAATGATTTCTCTGCACTGATCAAAACGCTGCAGTCTGAACATGAAGCTCGTGTTGCTAAAGATATGGAGTTTGGTTTTATCCAACAGGATATCGCGCAATACAAAGCGGAAAAAGACGACAACATGCTTTCATTGAATGAGAAAACTCGTGAAGCGGAAAGTGACAAAGCGGATAAGCAACGTTTGGATCGTATTAATGATCGTCAGAAAGCCATGGGTAAAAAAGCGTTCAAATCGTTGGATGACATTCCTAAAGATTACGAAGCGCCAGATGCGTATCTGGATGAATCAGTGGCTATCATGGTAGACATGCTAAACAGCAAGTAACCAGCTAAAGTAAATCGAAGCGGGCAGTGATGCCCGCTTTTTTTGTATTCTAAATTATTGTGATAGAGATCAAAAATATCGCGCTATCCTATTAACAGTTCTAAGCTTAAAGAAAAGTGCGGGAGATGCGAGATGACGAAATGGATTTTGTTGCTATTGGCTTGTTTTAGCCTGACCGCGGCGAGTGGGGAGACCCCACCTAAAAATGATTTAACTCAATTTGATTTACCATTTCTGTTGGGTGACTGGTACCTACTTAATCCGGAGCCTGAGCAGTCTCAGGAGAACTTTCTCGCCATTAAACTCAGTTTGAGATCAACGTATTCGTTTTCCATTGATATCCAGAAGAAAGATTACAGCGTGGATCACTGGGAAGGTTTTTATACAGCCAATGAAGATACGATCATTTTGGGTGTTAATACGACTGAGCCTCAGATTTACGCGTATGAAGGAAACCATAACTTACTGAACCTGAACGGGGTGACTTTCACCAAGGCTTTGTCAAATGGCCTGGCAGGAGTGTGGTCGAGCGCTGAATTATCGGGTGCTGATATTCAAGCCAGTGACGTTCAGCATATGGATTTGGTGCTTCAGCCGGACTTTATTTTTATGTTTCGAGCCACTAATGGTGAGGGCGATGAGGCCATCCATCGTGGTGTTTACTACACCGAAGACAATAATTTGGTCTTGATGTATGAAAACGGTGAGCACGAGACAACTTATTCTTTGAAGCGTGATCAACTCACGCTGCAAGGCGATGATGGAGAGATGTTCGCAGTGCTGGACCGAATAAGATAACATAATGTTTGTTTGCCGTTTTCGCTAGATATTTCACTGTTTTTGTAGATAATATCAGCAAAATAACGAGGTATTTTTTGAATACCTCGTTTTTTCGTTTACGCTCTTGTAACTGCGTATCATCACCCTCAGATATAAGGGTATCAACTCGTCAAAAGGATTAAGACAATGGCTCATACTCCTCAAGCCAAATATCGTAAAGATTATCAATCGCCTTCTCACACCATCACTGATATTGACCTGACATTCGATTTGCATGACAACGCGACCGTTGTTACAGCTGTTTCCAAGGTAAGACAGTTGAAGGACAGCACAACGCTGAGCCTGGATGGAGAAGGTCTGGAGCTGAAGGACATTCTGGTCAACGACACACCATGGACGGACTACAACCTGACAGAAAGTGGCTTGGAGATTTTATCTCTGCCAACCGAATTTGATTTAACGATTGTTACGCTGATTGATCCAGAAGCTAACTCGGCTCTGGAAGGGTTGTACAAATCGGGCGGGGCATTCTGTACACAGTGTGAAGCGGAAGGTTTCCGTCGCATCACGTATTATCTTGATCGCCCGGATGTGTTGGCGAAGTACACCACCAAAGTGATTGCTGACAAAGCTGAGTATCCGTATTTACTTAGTAATGGTAACCGAATTGCAGAAGGTGATTTGGAAGGTGGCCGCCACTGGGTTCAATGGCAGGATCCACATCCGAAACCTGCGTATCTGTTTGCATTGGTGGCGGGCGATTTTGACGTATTGCGAGACAGCTACATCACCAAATCAGGCCGCAATGTGGCGCTGGAAATTTTTGTCGACAAAGGCAATCTTGATCGAGCCAATCACGCCATGGTTTCGCTGATCAACTCAATGAAGTGGGACGAAGAGCGTTTTGACCTGGAGTATGATCTGGATATCTACATGATTGTGGCTGTCGATTTCTTCAATATGGGTGCGATGGAAAACAAAGGTCTGAACATCTTTAACTCTAAGTTTGTGCTAGCCAATGATCAGACAGCGACAGATACCGATTATCTGGGTATTGAAGCGGTTATTGGTCATGAGTATTTCCATAACTGGACCGGCAACCGAGTGACATGCCGAGACTGGTTCCAACTGAGCCTGAAAGAAGGGTTGACCGTATTCCGTGATCAGGAGTTTTCATCCGATCTCGGCTCTCGTGCCGTAAACCGTATCAATAATGTTCGTATTATTCGCGGTCCTCAGTTTGCTGAAGATGCCAGCCCGATGTCACATCCGATTCGTCCAGAGAAAGTGATTGAAATGAATAACTTCTACACCTTGACGGTGTATGAGAAAGGCAGTGAAGTGATTCGAATGATGCACACCTTACTGGGCGAAGAGGGATTCCAGAAAGGCATGAAGCTGTACTTTGAACGTCATGACGGTACCGCGGCGACTTGTGAAGATTTCGTGGCTGCGATGGAAGATGCCTCCGGTATTGATCTCAAGCAATTCCGTTTGTGGTACAGCCAGTCTGGCACTCCAACTTTGAAAGTAACGGATGAGTACAATGCGGCCGATCAAACGTATACGCTCACGGTTGAGCAGTCGACTGAAGCGACTCAGGACCAGGCCGATAAACACGCGCTGCACATTCCGTTTGATGTCGAGCTGTATGATGCCAAAGGTAACGTGATTGAGCTGATCTCTGGCGGTGAAGCGGTATCGAATGTGCTTGATGTGAAACAGGCCAAACAGACGTTTGTGTTTGAAAAGGTGGCAGAGAAACCGGTTCCGTCTCTGCTGCGTGAGTTTTCTGCGCCGGTTAAACTGGAGTACGACTATTCAGATGACAGCCTGATCTTCTTAATGGTGCATGCACGCAATGAGTTTGCTCGTTGGGATGCCGGTCAGATGCTGCTGGCCAAATACATTCGTAGCAATGTTGCTGGTGTGCAAAATGGTGAAGACATTGTGTTACCGGAAGCGGTTATCGACGCATTCCGTGGAGTCTTGCTGAGTGATACGCTTGAACCTGCATTTATCGCCGAAATGATGGCACTGCCTTCTCATAATGAAGTCTCTGGCTGGTACAAGCTGGTAGATGTTGATGCCATTGCGGCAGTACTGAAAGGTATCAAAGTGCAATTGGCTGAGGCGTTGGAAGATGAATTTGGCGCGCTTTACCATAGCCTCAAGCAAGACGTTTACAGTGTTGACCATGCTGCAATCGGTAAACGTGCATTGCGTAATGCCTGCCTTGGCTACCTGGCCTATACCGAGCAAGGTGATGCGTTGGTACAGAGTCAGTACGCGCAGGCAAATAACATGACTGACACGATGGCTGCGATGGCTGGAGCCAACAGTGCTCAGCTGGCTTGCCGTGAAACTCTGATGGCGGATTACAGCGATAAGTGGAAACACGATGGCTTAGTGATGGACAAATGGTTTGCGCTACAAGGGGGTAATCCGGCGGAGAATGCATTGGACGTCATCAAGAAAACGATGAGTCATGAAGCATTCAGCCTCAAGAATCCAAACCGTACCCGCAGCCTGATTGGTTCGTTCCTGAACATGAACCCAGTGCGTTTCCACGCGAAGAGCGGTGAAGGTTATGCGTTTGCCGGAGAGATTTTGCGCGAATTGAACAGCTCGAATCCACAAGTGGCCTCTCGTCTTATTGATCCTCTGCTTAAATTCCGCAAGTATGATGAAGAGCGTCAGTCTCTGATCAAAGCCCAATTAGAAATGCTGAAGGGCATGGATAATTTGGCTAACGATCTGTATGAGAAAGTCACTAAGGCTCTGGAAGCATAAACCTTTGAAGGGGTGACCAAGGTCACCCCGATTTTAAGCTGATGAACACGTATTTTTTTCGTCTTAACATTTCGTATCAGGCCTTTCTAGCACACTATTCTGGTATGGCAGCATCTGTTTTGGTGGTGACTGAGCAGGGGGTGCGGTTGCAATTACCCGCATCACGCTTTCGTCCATTTTTAACTCAGATTGGAGTAAAAGGTCGATTTCGGCTAACAACTGACCAAAACAATAAGTTTTTAAAGTTAGAAGTTCTGTGAGCAGCTAATTTCATAGCGATTTAAATAGAATCTTAATCACATTCTCAAACATTTCACCTCTTACCAGCTCTAAAATCATTAACTATTTGTCAATAAAGCTTTTACAATAAGGCGTGCATTACCAGTAGTAGGCACTATGCTTACTCCAACCCCTACAATAAAAAATAGCCTTATAGTGGAGTCGTTTATGACCGCGCGTGAAACTCTGATGCCGGTTCTTCTTGAAAAAGTGTACAAGCTTATTCAAGACAAACTCGAGCTTGCTCATCAACCCCTCGTAACTCAACTTGCGCAACATTTATTTAGCAACATTTCTCAAGATGATTTGATTGAGAGAAATGAATCCGACCTTTATGGTGCGGTGGTCAGCTTGTGGCACCACATCAATGATAAGAAGCCGGATGAGTTATCAGTCAGGGTGTTTAACCCAACCGTCAGCCGACAGGGCTGGCAATCGACACACACTATCGTAGAAATCGTCCTTCCTGACAGTCCTTTCCTTGTTGACTCCATCAAAATGGCGCTAAGCCGCCTAGACCTTGTTTCCCACCTGATGCTTCACGGTCCGACACAGATCGAACGTGATGAAACCGGTGATGTAACCGGGATCAACAATGGTGAAGGGGTATTCCAGTCTCTGTTCCATGTGGAAGTTGACCGCCTGAGCAGCAAAGAGGAAATGGCGTCGCTCAAACAGGAATTGCTCAGCATTCTTGAAGATACTGCTCTGGTAGTGAAAGACTGGCGATCCATGGTCGACAAACTGGAAACGGTAACCGGCAACCTGGAGAAACATAAGAAAGAGATCCCGATCGAAGGGGATCGTTTTGAAGAAACGATCAAATTCCTGCGTTGGCTGGGGGATCATAATTTCACGTTCATGGGGTACAAGGAATACGATCTTGTCTCAGTGGATGGCGTAACCGAATTACGTCCGACCAAAGAAAAAGGCCTGGGCCTGTTCCAAGATGATAGCCGTGTACGCAGCGTAAAGCTGACGGAGTTTTCTGATTCCGCTCGTCTGGAAGCGAAGAAACCCTACCTGTTGATCGTGACGAAAGGAAACAAACAGTCTCGTATTCACCGTCCTGCTTACACCGACTACATCGGAATTAAGAAGTTTGACAAAAACGGTAAGGTTATTGGTGAACATCGCTTTACTGGCCTGTACACCTCTGCGGTTTATAACCAGAGTGTGGAAAGCATTCCGCTGATCCGCGAGAAGGTGGAACGTATCCTGAAAGCCAGCGGCTACCGCGAAGGCTCCTATTCTTACAAAGCGCTACACAACATCATGGAGAACTACCCACGTGATGAGCTGCTGCAAGCAAAAGAAGAAGAATTGCTTGAAGTGGGGATGGGTGTGGTTCAGATGCAGGATCGCGATCTGCTGCGCTTGTTTGTCCGTAAAGACCCGTTTGGGCGTTTCTTCAGTTGTATGGTCTATGTCACCAAAGATCGTTACAACACGGAGCTGCGCCGACAAACTCAGCGTATATTGAAAAACTATTTTGGTTGTGAACAAGAAGTCGAGTTCACCACTTACTTTTCTGAAAGCCCACTGGCGAGAACGCACTATATTGTTCGTGTTGACAACAACAATATGGACGTTGATGTAAAACTGATCGAGCAAAACTTAATGGAAGCATCTTCAACCTGGGATGATCGTCTGTCTGACGCGATCGTAGCTAACTTTGGTGAAAGCAAAGGTCTGCCTTTGTCAAAAGAATACCTGCGCGCCTTCCCACGTTCTTACAAAGAAGATGTCATGCCAGGCTCCGCCGTGGCGGATATTGAGCGACTGGAAGCACTGAGTGATGATCATAAACTCGGCATGTTGTTCTACCGTCCACAAGAAGAAGCATCCGATTCCAAAGCAGTACGTCTCAAGCTGTATCACCGTGACGAGCCAATTCACTTGTCTGATGTGATGCCAATGCTGGAAAATCTTGGTCTTCGTGTTATCGGCGAATCGCCGTACGAAGTGACTAAGTCCAACGGTCAGACATACTGGATCCTGGATTTCTCAATGCTGCATAAGAGTGAGAAAACTGTGGATCTTCGTGAAGCTCGTGATCGTTTCCAACAAGCTTTTGCCGCCATTTGGGCCGGTAACCTGGAAAGTGACGGCTTTAACCGTTTGGTATTGGGCGCATCACTGACAGGACGTGAGATTTCGATCCTTCGCGCTTATGCACGCTACATGCGCCAGGTTGGCTTCCCATTTAGTCAGCAGTACATTGAAGACACACTAAACCATTACCCAGATTTGGCGAAAGGTTTGGTGGAGCTGTTCTCGAAGCGCTTTGATCCAAAAACCAAAGGCAGCCAGAAAGGACAAGCGGATCTCATTGCCAATATTACTGAGCAGCTGGATCATGTCGAAAGTCTGGATGATGACCGTATCTTACGTCGCTACATGGAAATGATTACCGCGACGTTGCGCACAAACTACTACCAGCTTGATGAGAACAAACAGCCAAAACCTTGGTTGTCTCTGAAGATGAAGCCAAGTGAGATTCCAGAAATCCCACAACCAGTACCTGCCTACGAGATCTTTGTGTATGCACCGGATATTGAAGGTGTTCACTTGCGTGGTGGTAAAGTAGCCCGTGGTGGTCTGCGTTGGTCTGATCGTCAGGAAGATTTCCGTACCGAAATTCTCGGTCTGGTGAAAGCGCAACAAGTTAAAAATACGGTTATCGTGCCGGTGGGTGCAAAAGGTGGTTTCGTTTGTAAACGCCAGCCATCATTGACGACCCGCGATGAGATCTTTGCAGAAGGACAACGTTGTTATAAGCGCTTTATCCGTGCATTACTTGACGTTTCTGACAACATCATTGAAGGGGAAGTGATTCCGCCTCAGAGCGTTGTGCGTCATGATGAGGATGACCCATATTTGGTTGTTGCTGCGGATAAAGGTACCGCGACATTCTCGGATCTGGCGAACTCGGTGTCTGCGGAGTACAACTTCTGGTTGGGCGACGCGTTTGCGTCTGGCGGCTCAAACGGCTATGACCACAAAGCCATGGGTATCACGGCGAAAGGTGGCTGGGAATCGGTGAAACGTCATTTCCGTGAAATGGGCATCGATTGTCAAACCACAGATTTCACTGCGGTGGGTGTCGGTGATATGGCGGGAGATGTGTTCGGTAACGGCATGCTGCTGTCAAAACACATCCGTCTGCAGGCAGCCTTTAACCACATGCACATCTTCATTGATCCAACCCCAGATGCCGCAAGTAGTTGGAAAGAACGTGATCGCTTGTTCAAACTGCCGCGTTCAAGCTGGGAAGATTATGATCCTAAACTGATTTCCAAAGGGGGCGGCATCTTCTCACGCCGGGCCAAGTCGATTTCACTGACGCCGGAAATTCAGAAGATGCTGGGTACCAAGAAGGCATCGGTAGCGCCGAATGATCTGATTAAGATGATCCTGAAAATGAAAGTGGATCTTCTGTGGAACGGCGGGATCGGAACTTACGTGAAGGCTTCGACGGAAACGCACACTGACGTAGGTGACCGTGCGAATGATGTACTGCGTATCGATGGTCGTGAATTGCGAGCCAAAGTGGTGGGTGAAGGTGGTAACCTGGGCATGACGCAACTTGGCCGAATTGAGTACGCCCTGACTGGCGGTCGCGTGAACACCGACTTTGTCGATAACGTTGGCGGTGTTGACTGTTCAGATAACGAGGTCAACATTAAGATCTTCCTTAATGGCCTAGTGGCGAATGGCGATCTTACGATCAAACAGCGCAATACGATCCTGGAATCGATGGAAGACGAAGTTGGCGAGATCGTTCTGGAAGATGCCTACTGTCAGTCTGAGTCCATTTCAGTGACTGAACAGCAGGGCGTTTCTACCGTGAAAGAACAGATCCGCTTTATCCATACTCTGGAGAAAGCTGGTCAGTTGGATCGGGCATTGGAATACATCCCAGATGATGAAACGCTGTTGGAGCGTGAGAAGCAAGGCCTGGCGCTGACTCGCCCTGAACTTTCTGTTCTGGTTGCGTATGGCAAAATGGTGTTGAAAGAACAGTTGGTACACGATGATATCGCCAACGATGAATATCATGCGCAACAGTTAATCAACTACTTCCCGACTGAGTTACGCCGTAACTATTCTCAGCATATGCAGAACCACCCGTTGCGAGCGGAAATTATCGCAACAGCGCTGGCGAACCAAATGGTGAATGAAATGGGCTGTAACTTTGTCACCCGTCTGCAAGAAGAGACTGGTGCCAATGTAGTTGATATCGCTAACGCTTATGCGGCATCCCGTGAGATCTATGGTCTGGACAAAGTGCTTCAGCAGATTCGAGAGCTAGACAATAAAGCGGAAGCGCAAACGCAATACGATTTGATGTTTTATGTTCGTCGTACGTTACGTCGACTGGCTCGCTGGTTACTGCGTAATCGCACTGGTAAGCAATCGGTGAAACTGCTGGTGGAACTGTATCAGTCCGATGTGAACACCATTACCGAGAAGCTGGATGATATGCTGGTTGAATCGGAAGTGGCTGAGCACAATGAGATGGCACAGGCGTGGATTGAGAAGGGCATCTCGGCTGAATTGGCCAATTATGTCGCACGTTTGTCTAGCCTGTACTCAGTACTGGATATATCCACAGTATCCCGTGAAAAAGGCAAAACTGTTGAACAAACCGCCAAACTGTATTTCAATTTGGGTGACCGTTTGTCATTGCACTGGTTCCTGAAACAAATCAATAATCAGGCGGTGGATAATAACTGGCAAGCGCTGGCTCGTGCGGCCTTCCGTGAGGATCTGGATTGGCAGCAACGTCAGTTGACTGGCCAGGTTCTGAGCTGCAGCTGTGCACCTGAAGAGTTGGATGTTATGCAAGCGCTGGAAGACTGGATTCAGGCCAACGAAGTCTCACTACAACGTTGGGACAACATTCTCAATGAGTTCAAAGTGGGGTCAGTACATGAATTTGCGAAATTCTCTGTGGCATTGAGAGAATTGATGCTATTAAATTTGAATTGTGCTGCAAATGAGTAAATAATAAGGCCCCGTTTATACGGGGCTTTTTTCTTTCGGAGGCACAATGCTTTACCGTCTAGCCAGAGCTGGCTTTTTTCAACTTGATGCCGAAAAGGCACATGATCTTGCAATTCAGAATTTCAAACGTTTCACCGGCACTCCTCTCGATCTTCTTTACCGTCAACAACTTCCACACCGACCTGTCGAATGCATGGGACTGACTTTCCGCAATCTAGTTGGTCTGGCCGCGGGTCTGGATAAAAACGGAGAATGTATCGAGGCATTCGATGCAATGGGGTTCGGCTTTGTTGAGGTGGGAACCGTTACGCCTCGCCCTCAACCAGGTAACGACAAACCACGTCTTTTCCGTTTAGTTGAAGCGGAAGGCATTATCAACCGGATGGGGTTCAACAACCTGGGTGTTGATAATCTGATTGAGAATGTTAAAAAAGCGAAGTTCGAATGTGTACTGGGTATCAACATTGGTAAGAACAAAGATACGCCAATTGAAAAGGGCACTGAAGACTACTTGATTTGTATGGAGAAGGTGTACGAATACGCCGGCTATATCGCAGTGAACATCTCCTCTCCGAATACTCCTGGACTTCGTTCTCTGCAGTATGGAGATGCTTTAGATGAACTGCTGTCATCTTTAAAAGAGAAGCAGTCGGTACTGGCGGAAAAGTATGGCAAATACGTACCGCTCGTCCTGAAGATCGCGCCGGATCTTAGTGACGAAGAGATCACCCAGATCTGTGAATCGTTGATCAAAAATAATATCGATGGCGTCATTGCAACCAACACCACGCTCGACCGAACTATGGTGGAAGGAATGAAGCATGCGAACGAAGCCGGTGGATTAAGTGGACGCCCGGTTCAGTCACGCAGTACGGAAGTCGTACGTCGTCTTCACGAAGAGTTGGGTGACAAGCTGCCTATTATTGGGGTGGGTGGTATCGATTCGTACGTATCGGCCAAAGAAAAGCTGTTGGCCGGCGCCAAGCTGGTGCAGGTGTACTCTGGTTTTATCTACCATGGTCCGGGATTGGTGCGAGACATCGTTAAGAATCTTTGATTGAGTGACACCGTCACCCTCAAATTTAGTCATGGCAATTCGTTTTTTAAAGAGGAAGTGAAAATTCATTTCCTCTTTTTTTTTATCAATACGCTCATAGAATTACAGTAATTGTCGGCAAAGGTAATTAAGCGTTTTACCTTGGAAGTTTAATTATAAACTGAATTTGAGAGTTGGAACGATGCTTAAACCCAGTGATAAATGGACTTGGTATTATGAAGACAGGGAAGGCTACTTAATGCTGGACCTGGGCGAAGACATGATATTCAAGACCAATCTAGAGCGTAAACTGCTTGTCGATTGTGCCGTTGGCATCAACGAATTTTCGGTTGATGATGCATCTGCATTCCAAACGTTTAAAGAACAAATTTCTCTTCTGCCTCTGAGCGAGCCGCGTCAGGCGGAATTGGCACTTTATTGTGTTGCCGCGAAGCGATTCCATAAGCCTGTTCAGCCTAAAAGTTGGTTTTTTGATGCACAGGGTGACGAATGTCAGCCCTCTGAAGGTGACATCGTCAAACTTAGCAACAGCGCCAGTTCGGGCCATTTCATCGTGTTAGAGGTAGGGGATAACGCCAGCTTAGTTGCATACATCGATCTTGAAGAATTCCAGATGTCAGGCAGTAAGTCTCTTGTGTTTGGTCAGGCTATTAAGGTGATGCACGACCGTATGTTGTTGGCCAACCAGTTATTTCAAACCCACTCATACGCTATGGTGGGCTAATCACTTTCCCTATACATTTGTTTCGTTCCTTTTGTTTCATTTCCTATATCGGCCTCTGAGCCGATTTTTTTTGTTCGCAATTCGGCCAGAAATCGCTCTTATCACCACCAATTCTGAACGCGAGAAAGCAGGGACACCCAGAGCAATTGAACACCATCATGGTGTCTCAAAGTTAAAATAGGTCAAAAATTTCACTTTTTTGTTGTTCCTTATTTGCCCATTATTTCATCGTCATTCCTTAAAAATTCCCATTTTAAGGTCAAAATGTAATAAATTTACACTGTAAAAGTCGCGTTGGTATAGACCAATATTTCATGGAATAAGTATTCACTTCGCTTGTGCGTCTTTATTTACGTTATTGAGTGCGAAGATAAGTTGATGGAGAAGAATTTTAAGAAACAATGCGAAAAAAGCTGGTTAATTGATGTCCGTTTGGTGTCTCCGCTGGAGAAAAGTGGCGGATAGATTTTCTCAATGAAGGGATGTCGGCTATAATGACGGGTCATTTTTATTATCTAAAGAGCACTATGCATCAATATCTTGCGGTTACCTCAAACGGTCTTGAGAACCTGTTAGTTGACGAGCTTATTCAGTTAGGCATCAGCAATCCGAAACCTGTTCAGGCAGGGGTTAAGTTCAAAGCGACAAATGAACAGATCTATCGCTGCTGTTTGTGGAGTCGGTTGGCATCAAGATTTGTGCGTGTGCTAGCCGAGTTTACTTGTCAGGATGACATGGATCTTTACCTGTCAGCGTCTGCGGTCAACTGGGTGAATCATTTCCACAGTTCGAAGAAGTTTGTGGTGGATTTTAATGGTACAAACCGTGAGATTCGAAATAGCCAGTATGGCGCGATGAAAGTGAAAGACGCGGTTGTGGATTGTTTCAATAAGAAAGGTTTACCTCGTCCTTCGATCAGTAAGGATCATGCGGATCTTCGCCTTCATGTGCGCCTGCACAAAGACAAAGCTTTACTCGGTATCGATATGGTCGGTGGTGGTCTTCATCAGCGTGGATATCGGACTGAGTCAGGTCGTGCTCCTCTACGAGAGACGCTTGCTGCAGCGATTGTGTTACGAAGCGGGTGGGACGCATCTAAATTCCTGTTAGACCCTATGTGTGGTTCAGGTACTTTGCTTATTGAAGCGGCTTTGATTGCGGCCAATATGGCGCCTGGCGTCATGCGCAAGAAATGGGGTTTTGAAGTGCTAGAAGACTTTGAACCGGATACCTGGGCAGAGATTAAATCTGAAGCGAATGTACAGGCAAGGCGTGGTGTCAAAAAAGTTGACGCTAAGTTTTATGGCTTTGACAACGACCCTCGGGTGTTGAAAACAGCGCGCGAAAATGCCAGACGTGCTGGTGTTGAAGAACTGATTCGCTTTGAACAGGGAGACGCGGCTCAGGTTAGTCGTCCAGAAGGCTTCGAAGAGGGGGTGATCATTTGTAACCCTCCCTATGGTGAACGTTTGGGCACTCATCCGGGATTAATTGCTCTGTACACCGCGTTTGGGGCGCAGCTTAAGTCTCAATTTGGCGGATGCCAGGCATCGATATTCTCCAGTTCAGATGAGTTGTTGAGCTGTTTGCGTATGCGCGCTGACAAACAATACAAATTGAATAATGGTGCGTTACCGTGTCACCAAAAGAACTATTCTATTTCAGCCCGGGTGAGCGAGAATGGCGGCGAGAGTACCAATCAAGAGTCGTTAATTGCGCCTGATTTTGCGAACCGTTTGAAAAAGAACCTGGGTAAAATCGGCAAGTGGGCGAGCAAAGAGAAACTGGACTGCTACCGAATTTATGACGCAGATTTACCAGAATATAACGTAGCGATTGACCTCTATCTGGATAATGTCGTGATTCAGGAATATGCGGCTCCAAAAAACATCCCAGAAGAAAAAGCGAAACGACGCCTGACGGACATTATCCGCGCGACCATTCAGGTGCTTGGGGTAGAAGCTAACAAAGTTGTTTTAAAGGTACGAGAAAAGCAAAAAGGCCGCTCTCAATATCAGAAGCTAGGTCAGGAATCGCAAATGATGGAAGTGCAGGAGTATGGTGTAAAGCTTCTGGTCAACTTACATGACTATTTGGATACCGGCCTGTTCCTTGACCATAAACTGACTCGTCGGAAACTGGGTCAGATGGCGCAAGGAACTGACTTCCTTAATTTGTTCGCTTATACAGGGTCTGCAACGGTTCATGCTGCATGTGGCGGTGCGAAATCCACCACAACCGTTGATATGTCCAATACGTATTTGGACTGGGCAAAGGAAAACATGAAGCTGAATGGCCAAGTCGGACGTCAGCATCGTTTTGAACAGGCCGACTGTTTGCAATGGTTAGAAAAGGCATCGGAGCAGTTCGATCTGATTTTTATCGATCCACCGACGTTTTCTAACTCTAAGCGTATGGAGCAGACATTCGATGTTCAGCGCGACCACGTACAGTTAATGACAAATCTTAAGCGCTTGTTACGTGCTGGTGGCACCATCGTATTCTCCAATAACAAGCGTCACTTCAAGATGGAGATGGACGCACTGACGGAACTGGGGCTGAAAGCACAGAATATTTCGTCTCAAACGTTGCCGCTGGATTTCAGTCGCAACAAACACATTCATAACTGCTGGCTGATTAGTCACAAGGAAGACTGATTTGATTACGTTGTACAGTACAGAAGGATGCCATCTCTGCGAGATGGCATTTGGATTGGTTAAACAATTGGATATGGCAGATGCAGTGCAGGTTATTGATATTGCACTGGATGATGCGTTGTTTTCACGTTACGGTGTCACCATTCCCGTGCTTAAGTACAATGATTCGGAACTCAATTGGCCTTTTGACCTGGAAGAATTAAAAGATTGGTTAGGAAATAATGGCGTTACTTACCATCCATAACGGGGTACTCGCATTTGGCGATCACCCGTTATTAGATAATGCAGACTTTACGCTGCAAGAAAATGAACGTGTGTGTCTGGTTGGCCGAAATGGTGCAGGCAAGTCCACGTTAATGAAAGTGTTGGCCGGTGAAGTTCAGATGGACGACGGCAAGCTGCAAATCATGCAGGATGTCATTGTTTCTCGTCTGGAGCAGGATCCGCCTCGTAATCAGGACGGTAACGTTTTTGATTACGTCGCTGGTGGCCTGAAAGAAGTCGGGCATCAACTTAAGATCTATCAGGATCAATTAGATCTGGTGACCGAAGACCCTTCAGAAACCAATATTAACAAGTTATCGCGTATTCAGGAGCAGCTTGAACACTCTGGTGCCTGGCGTTTTGAAGATCGTATCAAAAATGTTCTGAGCGCATTGAAACTGGATGGTCATACCAAGTTGACCGACTTGTCGGGTGGATGGCAAAGGAAAGCCGCCTTGGCCCGGGCGTTGGTGAGCGACCCGGATGTCCTGTTGCTGGATGAGCCGACCAACCATCTGGATGTCACGACCATTGAATGGCTCGAGGGTTTTTTGAAGGACTTTCGTGGTTCTATTATCTTTATTTCTCATGATCGAGCCTTTATTAAATCGATGGCGACACGTATCGTTGACCTGGACCGAGGCCAATTGAGTTCTTTCCCGGGCAATTATGAGAATTACCTGGTAGAGAAAGAAGAGATGCTGCGTGTCGAAGAGATGCAAAACGCAGAATTTGATAAAAAACTCGCTCAGGAAGAAGTTTGGATTCGTCAGGGCATTAAAGCTCGTCGTACGCGTAATGAAGGCCGGGTAAGAGCACTGAAGAAACTGCGGGAAGAGCGTCAAAGTCGTCGTGATGTGCAAGGCAAAGCCAATATTCAGATCGATGATGCATCACGCTCTGGTAAGATCGTATTTGAAGCTGAGGATCTCAGCTACAGCATTGACGATCAGAAGATCGTATCGAACTTCAGTTTTAATGTGATGCGTGGGGAGCGTATTGCACTGATTGGCCCGAATGGTTGTGGCAAAAGTACCCTGTTGAAAATTCTGCTGGGCGATCTTCAACCGGATTCCGGTCGATTGCATTGTGGCACCAAGCTGGAAGTGGCGTATTTTGATCAATACCGTGAGATACTCGATCCAGAAAAATCCGTCATCGATAACCTTGCTGATGGCAAGCAGGAAGTTATGGTTGCTGGACGTCAGCGTCATGCTTTGAGCTACCTCCAGGATTTTCTGTTCGCGCCTAAACGCGCAAGAACACCCGTAAAAGCGTTATCTGGTGGGGAAAAGAACCGCTTGCTTCTCGCACGTATTTTCCTTAAACCCAATAATTTGCTGGTGCTCGATGAACCAACCAACGATTTAGATATCGAAACGTTGGAACTTTTAGAAGATTTACTTGCCAATTATCAGGGCACGTTACTTTTAGTCAGCCACGATCGTCAATTTGTCGATAATACGGTCACGACAAGCTGGATTTTCGAAGGCGATGGTGAGATTGAAGAGTTTGTTGGTGGATATCATGACGCTCAACAGCAGCGTTTGCAGGTGCGTAAGGCTCGTTCGGCTGATAACGCACCCAAAACGCAGCAACGAGTTGAAGAAACTCCCAAAACAACGCAACAGAAGCCTAAGTCGAAAAAGTTATCGTATAAACTACAGCGCGAACTAGAGGCTTTGCCTGCGCGTTTGGAAGAATTAGAAACCGAGATAGAAACGCTACAAGAGCAGGTGAATTCGCCGGAGTTCTTTAGTCAGCCTGTCGATACCACCCAATCTATCTTGGATCAGCTCTCCGCTACGGAGCAGGAATTAGAAAGTGCATTCGAGCGTTGGGAAGAGCTCGAAGCCATGCAACAGGAATAGTTAGTAATAACAATGAGTAATACATTCAAGTTATCAGCAGTTGCGGCCACTGTATTTGCCGCAATGAACGCCAATGCTGCGATTTACAAAGTGGTTGAGGTTACACCATCTGCTTTATCTGGATACGCCGAGTCATACGGTGTTGCAATTCAACCTTCTGCAGACGGAGAAAACTGTTTCACCAGTACGTCATGTGGCAATGGTGATGCCTACGCGATGGGCGTGGAAGGGCGCAAATGGGCAGAGGGCGTCAGCTACCGTGAAGAGCTTCCTTTTGCGATGGACAATCGCTTTCGTTATATCGACGATAAAAATGATTTTGAAAGCTACTGTAATGCGCAACTAGGCTACTCAACTTGCGAGTCCTGGGCGCAGACAGAGTGGGAAGGTTACAGCAAAGAGCTGTCTGGCGATTACACTAATGGTCAGGCGCAAATCGTTGGTGCTGGTGGTGAGTCTTTTGACTCGAACACGTCTCTGAACAGCCTCGACAAAAATGGTAATGCGATTGGCAATAGCCGTGATGGCAGCACGCGTAACAAAGCGTTTGCGCCATTTAGCCTGTTTTTACCAACCAATGAACCAAACGTTGTTGAGTCGCGAGCATTCAATTCAGATGATACTGGCGACTATGTGGTCGGTAGCATCTCCCGCTTCAAGAAAAATGGTAACGGCGATCACCACTCATCGAAAGCAGCAGTCTGGAACAGCAATGATACGTCGTCTGTTACAGAGTTTTCTTGGGGAAGTGGTGCTAAAGAGCAGGACTCTGACCGAATAGCTCAAGCCAGTATGCGCGATG
The DNA here is from genome assembly GCF_000467125.1 of Vibrio proteolyticus NBRC 13287. Classification (GTDB taxonomy): domain Bacteria; phylum Pseudomonadota; class Gammaproteobacteria; order Enterobacterales; family Vibrionaceae; genus Vibrio; species Vibrio proteolyticus. The sequence continues at coordinate 45,830 of NZ_BATJ01000001.1, forward strand.
TTCTGGTCAAAGAGAGCAAGTTCTATGGTGTGGGCTACAACACCTACAAAGATCAGCGTATTGATGCCACCGTGTTTAGCTGTGACCGTGATACTTCAACGGGTGCATTGTCTAACTGCGCAAGTAAGCAGGTGTCGAACGCAACCAGTGGCAGTGATTACAAATACTCCAACTCTGTGGTTGAGAAGGTCAATGCCAACGGTGTGGCTATCGGTGTTGCTAAGCTAGCGGGTAACAAACCAGAAAACGGCTCGGCGGCGAACAAAGTGTTCTACGTCAGTGATGTGACAAGCCCTTCAGCCACTTACATGGCGGATTCTGGTCAGTCTATTTTCTTTAAAGGTGCGGGTGGCCAAGCGGGGAGTATCAACAATCTCAACGAGTTAGTTGGTCAGACTGACGCGGAACAGAACCGCGAAGTTGATGGCAAACCTCGTCGTAAACGTGGCTTTATTTATCCTCTTTCTATCGGTGACGTGACACCAAACAGTGTTTTTGGTAACCGTGCTTGGATCCTGGATGATCTAACCAATGATGGAAACGCTACAGGTAACAACAACCAGTTCCGCGTTATTGATGCTACAGATATCAACGATGCCGGCGTCATCTCGGCGACAGCCCTGAAATGTAGCGGTGGTTACGACACGATTGAGCACAACTCTTATTGTGATGGCGGCAGCGGTGCCGAGCAAATTGTGGCGGTGAAATTGGTTCCAATCCAAGGTGCGACTAACGCTGATATTCAAGAGCGTAGTGTTGAGCGTCCGCCAGTAAGCCGCAGCGGTGGTAGCCTAGGTTTCTTGGCTTTGACAGTGCTTGGCTTCCTAGGGTTCCGTAAAAAATAGGTCAATTTTTATACTAGAGCACAGGTTCACAAATTTGAATCTGTGCTTTTTTTATACCTTGAGAAAGCGGCCGTTTTGATCGATTCTTAATAGTGGAGTCATAAAAGCTCCACAAATATTTAATAGTAGTACGTTAGACACTTTTTTATGTATGAGGACGACACTATGAAGAGACAAAAGCGTGACCGCCTGGAACGAGCGCAATCTCAAGGATATAAAGCAGGTCTGAACGGCCGTTCGTCGGAAACATGCCCTTATCAACAGATGGATGTGCGATCGTATTGGTTAGGCGGTTGGCGTGACGCCAGAGATGATAAACAAGCTGGCCTCTACAAGTAAAAATCTTCAAATCCACATACTATAAATGGAGAACTAAGCCCCGAAAGGGGCTTTTTGTTTGTCATATCGTAATATGATGCACTATAACTAATATGGTTGGTGACAAAAAAGCGACTCAAGTGAGCCGCTTTTATTCACTCTGCTAATTAAAAAGCTGAAGTGTCCTGGAAAAGGCCAACTTTCAGGTCTTTTGCCACATAAATTTCTTTACCGTCAACAAGGACGCGGCCATCAGCCAAGCCCATAACCAGTTTGCGGTTTACAACACGCTTCATATTGATTTCGTACGTGACTTTTTTTGCGGTCGGCAGGATTTGACCAGTAAACTTCACTTCACCAACACCCAGTGCACGGCCTTTACCTTTGCCGCCAACCCAGCCAAGGAAGAAGCCAACAAGCTGCCACATTGCATCCAGGCCCAGACAGCCAGGCATAACAGGGTCGCCAGGGAAGTGGCAATCGAAGAACCATAGATCAGGAGTAATATCCAGCTCCGCCAAGATTAGACCTTTACCATAGTCGCCTTCAGTTTCAGACATCTTGGTAACACGGTCCATCATCAGCATATTTGGCGCAGGCAGTTGAGGGTAACCCGGACCAAATAGCTCACCACGGCTAGAGGCTAACAGATCGTCACGATTGTATGAATCACGTTTGTTTTGCATTATCAATTACTCCAATTTTTGACAGGTGCATCTTAGTGAACAGGTGTAAGCTAAACAACTCCGATCAGTTCTAGACAAACCAGTTTTTTATTCGATCCATCAAGCCTGTAGGGTGTTCGTGTCGTTCAAAGTTCTCGATGCGTTCAGCGATTTTATGAATCACACTTTCTTCATCATCGCCCCTGAAAGGTTTACCCATAATAATAGGTACTGCTTCATCAACCGTCGACACAGACCAGATATGGAACTCTCCATCCTGAATGCTCTTCACTACATCTTTATGAAGCGCCAAATGTTTCAGGTTAGATTTGGGCAGAATAACGCCTTGTGAACCGGTCAAACCCTGATGTTTACAAACGTGATAGAAGCCTTCGATTTTTTCGTTCAACCCGCCGACTGCCTGGACGCGTCCAAATTGATCCACCGCGCCAGTGACCGCAATCTGTTGGTTAATAGGATACTCGGATAACGCACTCACGAAAGAGCAGAGTTCAGCGAGAGATGCGCTGTCACCATCGACCTCGCAGTACGATTGTTCAAATACGACGGAGGCAGAATAGGGCATGGGCTCATCGAGATTCATTGCGCTGCTTACAAAGGCCTGCATGATCATCATGCCCTTCGCGTGCAGGTTGCCACCCAACTCGGCTTTACGTTCTACGTCAGAAATGTCACCGTCACCAAAGTGAATGACACACGAAATACGCGCTGGTTCACCGTATGAAAGCGGATGCCCGGGAACATCAATCACAGTGAGCCCGTTCACCTGACCAACGCGTTCACCTTTGGTTTCAATGATCACCTGACCATCGAGAATATCGGACAGAGCGCGATCGGGCAGATAAGATTCTCGGTAGAGGCGGGCATCAATGACTTTATCCAACGTTTCTTTTGTTACGTTGTCACCAACTGTTAAATCAATACTGACTTCTTCAAGTAGTGAGCGATACCAAATCACATCCAAAGGCATGTAGCTCTGGTCTTCAGTAAGACGTGCACCGGCAACCATCAGACGCTCAATGCCACTTTGAGTTAACTCGGGAAGATCGTAAGTAGCACATAACCATTTCAAATAGCCAAGATATGTGGAGATACTTTGTTCTGTCAGCTCGATTTCAGGCTCTACCTCGGAAAACATGCACATGCCAGAGTATATGTCACTGTCCAGATAATCTATTTCACCCAGTTGGCCGCGATCGCCCACAATGACCAATTTTACGTTGTAATGTTTGTCTGTCACATTGTTGCTAAGGTGCGTCGGCGCTGAGTTGATCTGCTGTACGGGCTCACCAAAAACGGCGGCTTTAAGTAGTAACCAGTTCATAGGATTGCTCAACAGGAAGTTGGCGGACAATACCAGGTACCCGCCATTTGCTTTTTCCAATAAGCCAGGCAATTGAACTGTGACTTCGCCGGAATGAGCTTCGTACGTTCCGAATACATGTTTTGGATCCAGGGATTCGGTGTAGATAACCGGTGCAGCAGAATCAAGGTCAGACAAGTGTTGTTGCAGAAGTTGCCTGTATACCGGATTGTCCGGAGAATTGACCAGCAGTACTTTTGTTAGTCCTTTTCCGGCTACGAATTTGTTGATAGCTTGTTTCAGGCGTGGTTGAGCAGTGAAAAAGTTAACATGGGAAATGTTTTGGTATTGCTCAATGGACGCATTAAAATGATCGTAGTGAGGAATAACTGAGTACCAGGTTTCTTGATTCATCGATGAGTCTGTTCTTGGTTACATAAAAGGTTTCAAATTATATAGAAAAACAGGGTGAGGTAGTAGTGCAATGATCCAGCTCGACTTTTTACTCTCAGCAGATTGTGATTACAGCGAACTTGGGTTACGCTGTCACTACTAGTCCAGTGGAATGTTTAGACAATGAAATATCAACAGCTTGAAAACCTGGAATGCGGTTGGAAGTGGCAGTATCTGGTCAAAAAATGGAAGGATGGGGAAGCGATTACCCATCATATCGACACCAGTGAAGCTGACGCTGCCGTTAAAGAGCTTAAAGGTTTGGAACATGAGCCAACTAAAGTTCTTGAATGGATAGAAAAACACATGTCGCTAGAGCTTGATAACAAAATGAAGCAGGCGATCCGGGCAAAGCGTAAGCGTCATTTCAATGCTGAGCAAATCCACACTAAGAAAAAGTCTATTGATTTGGATTATCGGGTTTGGGAGAAGCTGTCTCACCGTGCCAGTGAACTGGGTTGTACATTGTCTGATGCTATCGAATATCTTCTGAGCGAAGCGTCTCGTAGTGAGAAAGCCAGTAAAGCAGTGAACAGTTTGAAAGAAGATCTTTCTAAGTTACTGTCTGATTAAGGGGAGTGCGTCATGCTGTATGTCATTTTAATTGCTGCAGTGATCATTTTTTGGTTGGTAGCGGTCGATCGGCCGGTGCTACGAGTGAAGTTTAAATCAGGGGAGTTGAGTCGCGTAAAAGGCCATTTCCCGCCAAAGTTTAAACACAATGTTGTTGAGATCGCTGAACATGTTCCATTTGATGGTGAAATGAAGGTTTACCGCCAGCGAAGTGGCATGAAACTGGTTTTTTCTGAGCAAGTGCCAAAGAAAGTGCAGCAACGCATTCGCAACGTATTTCCTCACCAAGGCTTTTCTGGCAAAAATGGCAAGAAAACGGCGCACTAACTAATCGTTTAACTTAATTCCATTGCTGAAACCGCCGCGACTCCGTGGCGGTTTTTTCATGCATGTAAGCGACGAAAGATCACATCGATTCGTCAGGTTTGTGCCGGGTTCCTTCACCTGGGGTTATGAACAGCACCTTGGCCATATCAACAACATGGGCGGTATGCCAAGTGTTTCTAGGAATAATCGCATATTCGCCAGCACGGGAGAGATGAACATGTTGTTTTTCGCCGTCCACATCGAGAATGAAAGTTGCGCTGCCAGACAGCAACATGACAATTTCATCTCCATGCGGATGAATCTCCCAAGTTGACCAATTTTCGGAAAAGGAATAGCAGGAGATCAGTTCATGTCCTTTGAAATCACTATATTCGGTGTTTAAGCGTTCATACATATCGTGAGTGTTGGTGATGGAATTAGCTTGTTTGTTGGGAGTCAGCACGACAAAGTCATTTTCAATATTAGAGCTCTCCATAATCTTTCCTCCGAGTCGACACAGCGGTAACAGTTTCTGACACTTTACAGCCTAGTGCATTTTTGACATTCCATGGGGCTTAGAAGGTATGAGTCGCTGAGTATCAAGCGTGGTTACCAAAAGAGATGATGGAAACGCTTGGCATGAAATTAGCTCAATGAATTGATAAGGGATACCAAACAACAGCATATCGTCAATCATCGACAGACACCGCGAGTTACAAAATCAACGCAAACAGCTCAGAAAAGAACATCGGGCCGGTCTAATCCTCTACACATTTTAGTTCGCATTGTGTATATTATGTTAAATTAAATATGAGTTAGCTTGGATTCTGATGCGTTTTGTTCCCCTTACTACCTTTAAGGTGGCTCAGATTAAACATAACTGTATTTACCATAAAATACCTAATAATCAGTTTGTTAATCTACGATTTCCAAACCAATTATTAGTATTAACGATCATTGTTTGTTTCTAAAATTCGTCCAATGGTTTCGATTATCTCTGCACTTCGGATTGGCTTGGCTACAAAGTCATTCATGCCGGCGTTGATACATAACTGCTGATCTTGCTCCATCGCATGCGCTGTCAAAGCAACAATTGGTGTGTTCAGTCCCCGTGCTCGAATCGCTTTTGTGGCGGAAATGCCATCCATGACTGGCATTGAGATGTCCATAAGAATAATGTCTGCCTGACCGCCGTTGGCAAAGAAATCCAGCGCCTCGCTACCATTATCTTTCGTGATCACAAGGTAGCCTTCTTTTTCCAAAATCAGCTTGATCACCATTTGATTGGTTTTGGTATCTTCTACCACAACAACTTGCTGTTTGTTACTTTCGTAGCGTTTTGGCATGTCACGCTCTGGAATGCGTTCTCTGCATCTGGATTGCAAAGGCAAAGATACCTTAAAAACAGATCCCAAACCTGGTGTACTCTCGACATCAATATTGCCGCCCATCAAACTGACCAAATGTTTAGTAATGGTCAGTCCGAGGCCTGTCCCACCGAAATTACGCGTGATCGAGCTATCTGCTTGTTTGAATGGACTAAATAGGCTCTCAAGAATTTGGGGCTCGATTCCTATTCCGGTATCACAGACTTCAAGGATCAGTTGAGCGCCCGTCGCTTTAAGTGACACGGTCACAAGGCCGTTGCCAGTAAATTTAATTGCGTTCCCCACAAGGTTGAAGACGATTTGCGAAAAACGCGTCGGATCTAGCCAAAAGTCCCGATGGCTTTCAATATCCGTATCAGATTGAAATATCAGCCCTTTTGCTTTGGCAGACTGCTTTAAGTGTATCAACGCTTTATCAAATTCGGAGCGTAGATCAATCCACTGACTATTAAGGTCAAAATGACCGGATTCAATTTTTGTGAAGTCGAGAATGTCGTTAATGATCACCAGAAGTAGCTCAGCAGATGCGCCCATCTGTTCGAGCAGCTTGAGTTGTTGCAAAGAGGAAGAGTCGGCTCGCATTACGTCAATCAGGCCAAGTACAGCGTTAAGGGGGGTCCGGATTTCATGGCTCATCATCGCCAGAAACTGAGATTTCGCCTGATTGGCTTCCACTGCTTTTTGTTGAGCTAATTCAAGCTCTTGAGTTCGGATCTCGACCAGCGTCTCCAGGCGTTCTTTGTTCTCTATATCAATGATAGCCCGCTCGAGTAATGGCCGAAAACGTGACAGGGTGTCACGAACAGGAATGCTGAACTGCCCTTTTCTTCTGCCAAATAGCATGATGACAAACTGGGACACCTGGGCTTTGACACCCGTGACCAGCGCAGACTGAATCTCTTGTCTGGCAAAAGCGTTGAGTTCCTCGAACTCTTTAAGTGTGGATGGCTGGAACAGAACAATACAGTCACCGTTAAGAACACGATTGAATTTGTTGTCGCTCTTCCATACGTGTTTAGCAAAGACACTGTTTGAGGTCAGCAGTGTTTTGAAATGTGCTTCGTCTTTGTCTTTTGTAAGTACGACAAAATCGTCAAATGCGATGTAAGGCAATAAAACACGATGCAGTTCGTGGAAAATCTGATGTTTGTTTTTCGCGCCAGTAATGCTGGATATCCCTGCGAGTATGGCACTGTTTTCCTCTGCCAGTCTGGCTTCTCGTTCCCGGCTTCTGTTTAATTCGACGAGCAGTTCACTCAATTGTTCTTGGTTTTCTAATTGCATCGTTTTTTGTCTTTCACCTTGAGCGATAAAACCTGGCTGCGGAAATCATCAGGTTGCCATGGCCATTCTCACCCCCGGCAAATCTGCCTTGTTCGCCAAACGTAAAAGGACAAATAAATGGTGTATTGGCGGCTTCATGTTTGAGGTTTGCGTAGACCCGTTTCATGTCTTCTCCCAGATACAACATTGGTCCTGCACACATAATGCAGAGGATCCCCAGAGTATGGGAGTTCAGGTGATTTTTTCTATTTGCTTCTTGGAGCACTCGCGCTCCTCGGCTAATCAGTTGCTCTCTGTCACCGGACATTAAAGTAATTGCATCTCCGGGACGAATATCAGTAAAGAGCAACAGCCCCTGTTTTTGACTGATTCGTATTGGATGAGACAATTTATAATAAGGCTGAGCATAGACGTGACCAGCGATACGTCCCAGAGGATACTGAGTGACTAACTCAAACACGAAATGTGGTGGTACTGACACACCGGCGTGGTCACTGATCCATTCTCGATAAATCTTTTGTGCGGGTTCGCCGTCAATTTCCAGCAGTTCCCTGCCTTTGGCCTTAGTCACAGTGCCGGTAAATTCAGTTGGTGAATAACCAGCGCTGAAGTTCGTAGAGAGCTTTTCTGATGGGAAAAATACCTGAAGTGCTATGCCGCGGGTTGTGTGCGCTTTTTCCGTAAATATTGACCAATGGCCTTTGATGCCATTGTCAGCGGCACTGCCACCGATAATTGGTACTGGCACGTGAAATTTGGAGTCGATCGCATCAATGATTTTTTCTTCGAAACCCGGAGTGGCGTGAGCGATGACAAATCCTGGTACTTCGCCTTCACGCTCCGCTTTTTTGAGCGCTCTATCCAGGGTTACGGAGACTAAATCAGGTATGTCGGAATCATCGTATACCTGACTTAGAGCAGATCCATACGCACTGGACTTACTGTCGTAAATAGCGGCCAGTCCGACGACGGGTCCCCAGTGAAGCCCTTTTTCTGTCATGAGCCCTCTGCATGTCGAGGCGCCGATAACAGGAACATGGTCAGGCAAACGTTTCGATAGCTCCATACGGAGCTTGCTGGGGTCGTAATCTTGAGTGTAGTAACAGATGACGCTCGCCAGATTTTCAACATCCAGCTCAGAGAGCATGTCATCTGCCACCATGGACTCTTGCGGTTTGTGAGATACGCGAGTCTTAAAGTGCATGACGGGCATAAGATCTTAAGTTTCGTCTCTTATACCTTAATTCTATTCATCATCCTAGTATTTCATAGTGAAAAGTTTGTTTGCTCGTTCAATTATTTCGCGAAGATCAATTTATAACGGCTTCCCTCGTCAGAGAGAATTTCTACCTCAGGTAATTGGTCAGGAATACCAAGTGCAACTACATGTGTATGTCCGGTTGGTTGCGTGATGGTTAGGGAATCTTTCTCAGCGATTTTCCAGTCCTTAGGTAGGTTGGAGATGACAATTTGACCGTCTGACTGCCAGATCGCAGTGAACGGGTGATTATTAACATTAATTGTACATTTTGTTTCCAGTTGACACTGGAAGGATTGACTTGGTTCATACGTGACCGTTCTCCAGAAAAAAGCGATCAGAAGTAAGGTTAACATGATCAATATTTGCGCAAGTCGTGCTGGTGTGAGCTTTTGAGCTGGCATGAATGTGTATTCTCCGTGTAACAAAGTTCAAAGTTTTGAAATAAAAGAGCAAAACCTGAACGACAGTAAGGTTACTACCCTGTCATTGAATTGTTAATTGCAGTATAGTTGTCGGCTGAAAATGCCACTTTTTGTTAAAGCCTGCAAGATACACCAAACGCCTGAAATGGCATAGTTTTCTTAAGGGTTTGGGGGGCATTGCGACGTTTTTGTCGTGTTGGAAGTAAAGTGTAGTTAATTAGAAATTGGAAGCATGCAAATGAGCCAAGAAAAGCAGCTTGAGCAAAACTACAACTATACGGTCGTCCGTCAGTTCACCCTGGTCACCATCTTATGGGGTATTGTCGGTATGGGCGTTGGTGTTTTGATTGCCGCTCAGTTAGTTTGGCCACAGCTAAACTTTGATACGCCGTGGTTGACGTACAGTCGTTTACGTCCGTTGCATACTAATGCGGTTATTTTTGCGTTTGGTACAAGTGCCCTGTTTGCAACATCTTACTATGTTGTGCAGCGTACCTGTCAGACACGTCTGTTTGGTGGTCCACTGGCAGCCTTCACCTTTTGGGGTTGGCAGGCAGTAATTCTTTCTGCAGCCATTTCTTTACCTTTGGGTTACACCACAAGTAAAGAATACGCTGAACTGGAATGGCCGATTGATATCGCGATCGCGATTGTTTGGGTCGCTTACGCCGTAGTGTTCTTTGGCACTCTGGTTAAGCGTAAGACCTCTCACATTTATGTAGCGAACTGGTTCTTCGGAGCCTTCATCATCACGGTTGCTGTTCTTCACATTGTGAACAGTATGGCAATTCCGGTATCAATGATGAAATCGTACAGTATTTACTCTGGCGCCGTTGATGCAATGGTTCAGTGGTGGTACGGCCACAACGCCGTAGGTTTCCTGCTGACCGCTGGTTTCCTAGGTATGATGTACTATTTCGTTCCTAAGCAAGCTGAACGCCCTGTTTATTCTTACCGCCTATCTATTGTTCACTTCTGGGCACTGATATCCCTGTATATCTGGGCCGGTCCTCACCACCTTCACTATACTGCTTTGCCAGACTGGACTCAGTCCGTTGGTATGGTGATGTCGCTGGTACTGTTTGCGCCTTCTTGGGGCGGTATGATCAACGGTATTATGACGCTATCTGGTGCGTGGCATAAACTGCGCTACGACCCTATCTTGCGTTTCCTAATCGTTTCTCTGTCCTTCTATGGCATGTCGACCTTCGAAGGTCCGATGATGTCTATTAAGACGGTCAATGCTCTTTCTCACTACACTGACTGGACGATTGGTCACGTTCACTCAGGTGCATTGGGTTGGGTTGCAATGGTATCAATTGGTTCGGTTTACCACTTGATTCCTCGTCTGTTTGGTCAAGAGCGCATGTACTCTGTCGGTTTGGTCAACACCCACTTCTGGCTGGCGACTATCGGTACTGTTCTGTACATCGTTGCTATGTGGATCTCTGGCGTGATGCAAGGCCTGATGTGGCGTGCAGTAAACTCAGACGGTACGCTCACTTACAGCTTCGTTGAATCTGTACAGGCGTCTTACCCGTTCTACACGGTTCGTTTTATTGGTGGATTCATCTTCCTGTCAGGTATGTTCCTGATGGCGTACAACACCTACAAAACCCTTTCTGCGCCTAAACATAGCCTTAAAGCTATTCAGCAACCGGCATAAGGAGATTTAAGAATGAGCAGTAATTCGAACAATCGCCACGAAGTTGTTGAACGTAATGTTGGCTTGCTGGCTATCGGCATCGTGTTTGCGATCAGTCTTGGGGCGTTGGTGGAAATCACGCCGCTGATTTTCCAGAAACAAACCACTGAACCGGTTGAAAACCTGAAGCCTTATACAGCGCTACAGATGGAAGGTCGTGATATCTACATCCGTGAAGGCTGTAACGTATGTCACAGCCAGATGGTGCGCCCATTCCGTTCGGAAACAGAGCGTTATGGCCATTACTCTGTGGCTGGGGAAAGTGTTTGGGAACACCCATTCCTGTGGGGCTCTAAACGTACTGGCCCGGATTTGGCTCGTGTGGGTGGTCGTTACTCTGATGAGTGGCACCGTGTCCACCTGACTGACCCTCGAGAGTTGGTTCCTGAGTCAAACATGCCAGGTTTCCCTTGGCTGGCTGAGAATACGCTTGACGGCAAGTACACTCAGAAAAAACTGGAACTATTCCGCGATAAATTTGGTGTTCCTTACACAGATGAGCAAATCGCTAATGCAGCGAAAGACGTAGAAGGTAAAACAGAGATGGATGCACTCATCGCTTATCTTCAGTCTCTTGGTCATTCAATGAAGTAAGGAGGGATTATGGACATCGGTACTATTCACAGTATTTGGACCATAGTGATATTTGTTTGCTTTATCGGCGTGGTTTGGTGGGCTTTCGGCAAAAGCCGTAAAAGCCGCTTTGAAGAAGACGCCAATATGATTTTTGCAGACGAAGAACAAGCACCCTCTAAAGAACATGGAGTGACTAAGTAATGACTACATTTTGGAGTCTTTGGATCATCATCATTACTGTCGGTACGCTCGTTGGCTGTGCTGCACTGCTCTTCTGGTGCCTGAAAGATAAAATGGGTGTGGAAGAAGGTGACGACATGGGCCACGAGTACGACGGTATTCGTGAGTTGAACAACCCTCTGCCGAAATGGTGGAGCTACCTTTTCGTAAGTACGTTCATTTTTGCCGCCGTTTATCTGACTCTTTATCCGGGTCTGGGTAGTTTCAAAGGCGTGCTGGGCTGGCAGAGCTCGGATCAAACCGTTCGTTCAATTGAGCAATCTCGTGAATCTATCGCGAAAGCTCAACAGAGCAAAGAGCTGGTTCAATATGCTAAAGAGCTGGATGACGCAGATGCGTACTTTGGTGCGGCATTTAAGAAACTGGCATACACCGACAATGGTCAACTGCGCCCGATTCCGGAAATCGCAGCTGATTCTGAAGCCGTTAAAGTAGGCCAGCGTCTGTTTCTGCAGAACTGTTCTCAGTGTCACGGCTCTGATGCACGCGGTCAGAAAGGGTTTCCTAACCTAACAGATAATGCGTGGCTGTACGGCGGTGAACCAGAAGCGATTGTAACCACCATTATGCATGGTCGTATCGGCCAGATGCCTTCTTGGATCGATGCTCTCGGTGAGCAGGGTGTTCAGGAAGTGGTTAGCTACACCTTGAGCCTGTCTGGACGTTCGGTAAATGCACGTGAAGCGGAAGCGGGTAAATCGCGTTTTGTTGTCTGTGCTGCGTGTCATGGTACTGACGGCAAAGGTAACCCGGCTGTTGGTGCGCCGGATCTTACCGATCAAGATTGGTTATTCGGCGGTACTCGCGCTGACGTAACTGAAACCGTTACACATGGACGTTCTGGCGTGATGCCTGCCTGGAAGGACATTCTTGGCGAAGATAAAGTTCAATTGGTTGCTTCCTATGTCTGGAGTTTGAGTAACTCTGACAATAAGTAACATTTCAATAACAGCCCCTTTCTAAGGGGCTGTCTTTCCTATAAATTTGTGGCCCTTTCTTTCATTTTGTCGTTGAGAACTTTTTTATGGTAAAGCCTTGGTATAAACAATTCTGGCCGTGGTTTCTAATTATTCTTCCTCTTACCGTGGTCGTTTGGACAATTCTTACAGTGATCGTTTTTTCACAAAATTCAGTGTCTCTGGTGACCGAGGATTACTATAAAAAAGGCAAGGGAATCAATATTGATCTATCGAAAATCAATGTTGCCAAAGAGCTGGGTTTGAGTGCTCAGGTCGAGTCTGATGGTCACGATATCGTGATCCGTTTTAATAAAGGCGAGCTGGACCACTATCCTGCCATTTCTGCACTGTTTGCCCATCGAACCCTGGCGGACCGAGATTTTACCCAGTTGGTCACTGCGGATGCCAAAGGTCAGTACCGCATCAAGCTGTCGGAAGAGCTTCAAGGCCCTTGGTTTATCGAACTCACCCCACATGATGACTCATGGCTAATACAAGGTCGTGTCACCTTCCCTACCACTGAAATCCTACTGATGAACTGACGCTATGTGCAAAACGTGTTATCACTGCGGTGAAGAGGTACCAGTCAACACGGACTTCAATGTTGAGATTCTTGGTGAAGTTAGAGGCATGTGTTGTCCGGGTTGCCAAACCGTCGCTCAGACTATTGTTGATAGTGGTTTGGTCTCCTACTACCAATATCGCACCGCGCCAGCGGATAAAGTGGATCTGGTTCCGGAGCAGCTTCAGACCCTGATTCACTATGACAATGATGACGTACAGGCTGAATTTGTTCGTCATAATGACGATCTCTCAGAGGTGACCTTGTCACTTGAGGGGGTCTCATGTGCTGCATGTGCCTGGTTGATAGAAAAACAGGTCTCCTCTCATACCGGTGTGGTCGCGATCCGAGTCAATACAACGACCAACCGAGCGTTGCTCAAATGGAACAAAACTCAGACTCGTTTAAGTGAACTGCTTTCCGTTATTCATCAACTGGGTTACAAAGCCGCGCCATTCGAAGCCGATAAGCAGGAAGCCTCTTACCATCGATCGATGAAGCAATACCTGTATCGGTTGGGGATTGCGGGTTTGGCGACCATGCAGGTAATGATGCTGGCTGTCGCGCTGTATCTGGAAGTGTTTGGTGATTTAGATACGGAGTTTAAGAACTACTTCCGTTGGGTCAGTTTGATTTTTGCTACACCTGTGCTGCTCTACTCCGCGCTGCCGTTCTATCTCAATGCGTGGCGCAGTATTCGAGGCAGAACGCTCGGAATGGATGTTCCGGTTTCCATTGCACTCATTTTTGCCTACGTAGCCAGTTTGGTGGCGACAGTAACAGAAAAAGGCGAAGTGTTCTTCGAGTCTATCTCGATGTTCACGTTCTTCTTGTTGGTCGGACGTTTTCTCGAAATGCGTGCCCGGCGTAAAGCCGCAGCCGCAAGTGGGAATTTACTGAAACTGATACCAGCGATTGCGACCAAGCTGGACGGGACACAAATACCGGTCAAAACACTAAAGCCGGGTGACCACATTCGGGTGCTGCCGGGTGAGCACGTTCCGGCGGACGGAGTTGTGTTGTCCGGACGTGTGCACATCGACGAATCCATGCTGACGGGGGAATCCGTACCAGTGGTGAAAAACACGGGCGATGCGGTATATGCCGGTACACTTAATGGCGAGGAAGCGTTTGACCTCAATGTCGCGGCTACCAAGGCTGAGTCTGTGATTTCAAACATCGTTCGTCTTCAGGACGAAGCTCAGATGTCTAAGCCGAAAATCGCCGAGATAGCGGATGTAGTTGCACGCTATTTTGTGGCCGTGATTCTGATCATTGCGGCTTTTACCTGGTGGTATTGGCATGAAACCAAACCGGAAGACGCATTTTGGATCATGTTGTCTGTGCTGGTCGCAACCTGTCCGTGTGCCCTTTCGTTGGCGACGCCGACGGCTCTGACTTGTGCGACATCGCGCATGAGCAACTTTGGTATATTGTTGCGTAAGAGTCACGTGTTTGAGACGTTGTGTAAGGTCAACCATCTGGTCGTTGATAAAACCGGCACACTCACCCACGGTGACATTGTTTTGAAAGACACCCTGGTGCATGGTAAATACAGTGCTGAGCAAGTGCTGGCCATAGCGGCGGCGTTGGAAGCCCACGCTAACCATCCGATCGCTCGTGCTTTTAAGCCCTACTTTGATCATGCCATTGAAGTGACACAGGTCGAGAACATTATCGGCTCGGGTATCGAAGGCCATTATCTTGGAAGTACGGTCCGAATTGGCAGTCCAGATTTTGTATTGCGCGATACTACGCAGTCTGTCTCGAATGGTATTTATCTCTCTTTGGATGGTGAACTTATCGCGACCTTCACCTATCAAGATCCTATTCGCAAAGAAAGTGCTCTGCTGATCGAGAAGTTTCAGCAAGCAGGTATTCAAACCACCTTGCTGACTGGCGACACTCAGCAAAACGCTGATGTGGTCGCGAATCAGATCGGTATAGACACCGTCGTGGCCGGAGCGAAACCAGAAGATAAACTGGCGTACCTGAAGTCGCAGGATAGTGGCCACATTTCGATGATGATCGGCGACGGAATCAATGATGCGCCAACTCTGGCTGGGGCCCATCTATCCGTCGCGATGGGTGGCGGTACCGATGTCGCCAAAGCGTCTGCAGACATGGTATTACTCGGTGATAAGTTGGATAAGCTACTTGAAGCGCGTAACCTGGCGCTAAAAACCCGCCGCATTATCCGCGAAAACCTTGCGTGGTCTCTGGGATACAATCTATTGATTTTGCCGTTAGCTGTGGCCGGCTTAGTTGCGCCTTATGTGGCTGTGGTCGGTATGTCTGCAAGCTCAATTATAGTAGTATCGAACTCTCTGCGTTTGCTTAAAGAAAAGGGGCGATAAAATGGAAAGCCTGTATATTCTGATTCCGATTGCGATTGTACTGGTCGCAGTCGCGGCCGCTATCTTCCTATGGGCAGTGAAGAGCGAGCAGTTTGAAGATCTAGAGCGTCAGGGACACAACATTTTGTTTGACGAAGATGAGCACCCTCAGGAGAAAGATCGGCAATGAGCCCGGATTTTCTTGGGGCCTTTGTGATTGGTGTTGTCGGCGCTGGCCATTGTATGGGTATGTGTGGTGGCTTAGCTTCCCTGCTCTCCCTTGGTCAGCAATCCCATAGTAAACAACGAGTTATTCCCCTGCTTTATAATACTGGCCGCCTCATCAGTTATGCTCTGGTTGGCGCGCTTGTCGGCGGTTCTGTGTCCACATTGGCTGAAGTCAGCGAACTTAATTCCGCCTTGATTTGGCTCCGTTTAATAGCCGCTATTTTTATGATTTTGCTGGCGTGCTATTTAGGCCGATGGTGGAATGGCTTGCTGCAAGTAGAGAAATTGGGTCAATCTGTCTGGCGCTATATCTCTCCTGTGGGCAAATCACTTCTGCCATTAAAATCTTCATTGCATGCCTTGCCATTCGGTGTGATCTGGGGCTGGTTGCCTTGCGGTTTAGTTTATTCGACACTGACCTGGTCTGCGGTTTCCGGTAGTGCGGTTAACGGCGCGCTAATCATGCTGGCATTCGGAGCAGGTACCCTTCCCGCCATGCTGTTCGTAGGCTATGGCGCCAACTATTTTCAGAAAATCCAACAGTCCGGCCTGTTTCGCAATATCAGCGCATTTTTAATCTTGGGTTATGGTGTGTATACTGCCTTCGGCGCATTAACCATTTTGTCATCTGCGGCTTAGCCAGCTGTTTTTAAGACGCTTTTTTAACTATCCTTTGTGGTTAATGGGTGCTAAAATATTGATGTAAATCAAATAGTGAAAGGTTGTTATGATTTCTGAAAAACCTGCTACAAAACGCATTCAATCTGGTGGTTGTGCCATTCACTGTCAAGATTGTAGTATCAGTCAACTCTGCATTCCGTTTACGCTCAACGAAGCTGAGCTGGATCAGCTTGATCAAATTATCGAGCGCAAAAAGCCGATTCAAAAAGGTCAGGAACTGTTTAAAGCAGGTGACGATCTGAAATCGCTTTACGCCATCCGCTCAGGTACGATCAAAAGCTATACCATCACAGAACAGGGTGACGAGCAGATCACTGCGTTCCACTTAGCCGGTGACTTGGTTGGTTTTGATGCGATTACTGGAGACAGCCACCCAAGCTTTGCTCAGGCTCTTGAAACATCGATGGTGTGTGAGATTCCGTACGAAATTCTGGATGACCTGTCAGGCAAAATGCCAAAGCTTCGTCAGCAAATCATGCGCCTGATGAGTAACGAAATTAAAGGCGACCAGGAAATGATCCTGTTGCTTTCAAAGAAAAACGCAGAAGAGCGTCTGGCGGCTTTCCTTTACAACCTCTCTACTCGCTTCTCCCAACGTGGCTTTAGTCCTCGTGAGTTCCGTTTAACCATGACACGTGGTGATATCGGCAACTATCTGGGTTTAACCGTAGAAACGATTTCTCGCCTTCTGGGCCGTTTCCAGAAATCAGAAATTTTGAGTGTGAAAGGCAAATACATCACTATTTTGAATCATGATGCCCTGATGGAATTAGCTGGCGTAACGTCAGAATAGTCAGTAATCTCAATGATGTAGCTCAAAGCTGAGCTACATCATAAATCTCCTCGCTTCTTCCCTTTTTTTCTAAACGTTCTCAACGATTTGCGCTACAGTAATCTTATGGTTCTCCTCCACGTTAAGGAGCTGGTATGAGTATCTATAGCAAAATTCTTGTTGTTGCTGACATCAATCATGATGAACAACCGGCGTTAGCCCGCGCAGTGCAACTGGCCGAGAAAAGCCGGTCTCGCAGCAGTGTGACTTTTTTCCTTTCCATTTATGATTTCTCCTACGACATGACCTCCATGCTTTCTGCAGAAGAGCGTGATGCAATGCGACGTGGTGTGATTCATCAGCGTGAGCAGTGGATGAGAAAAGTCGCAGAGCCATACATCAACAATTCGTTTGACTTCAATGTTGTCGTGGTCTGGCATAATCGCCCTTACGAGGCCATTATTGCCGAGGTCTTTTCAAACAGTCATGACATTCTGATCAAAGGCACCCGCAAACACGACGTGCTTGAATCGGTTATTTTCACCCCGACAGACTGGCATTTGTTGCGTAAATGCCCTTGCCCGGTCTTGCTGGTTAAAAATGCATATTGGCCTGAAGATGCCAATGTGATTGCGTCTGTTCATGTGGGATCTGAAAACGACACCCACCTGGACCTCAACGATCGTATGGTGGAACAGTTGCAAAACATAGCAGATCGGTTTGGCGCGACGCCTTATTTGGTCAATGCTTATCCGGTTACGCCAGCCAATATTACGATTGAGCTCCCCGAGTTTGATCCGGCAACCTATACGGATGCCGTACGTGGCCATCATTTAACGTCCATGAAAGCACTACGCCAAAAACACGGTATTGCAGAAGAGCAAACCATCGTGGAGCAAGGCTTGCCTGAAGACGTGATACCAGAAGCGGCGGAGAAACTCAGTGCCGCCATGGTGATTCTCGGCACCACAGGACGTACAGGGCTGTCCGCTGTCTTTATTGGTAACACTGCTGAGCATGTTATCGATAAAATTAATTGTGATGTTCTGGCACTGAAACCCGCAGGTTACATCAGCCCGCTCGACCCGAACGAAGCCATCTGATGTGAATCCGAATCCGACAGTGAAAATCCCCGTTTGATACCGGGGATTTTTTTGTTCTAAGTACCGATTAGATCTGGTATCTCGCCTATATATCCGTATCATACGCACTTCATTTTTAATCACTGAATCAAGACTGCAAGCTGATGACTGAGCAAACTCAAGAGCGCACCAAAGCTCAACAATACAACTTCAATAAACTTCAGAAGCGTCTGCGCCGCAATACTGGCCAGGCTATCGCTGATTTTAATATGATTGAAGATGGCGACCGCATTATGGTGTGTCTGTCCGGTGGTAAAGACAGCTTTACCATGCTGGAGATCTTGATGAGTCTGCAAAAGAGCGCGCCAGTCTCGTTTGAACTGATAGCGGTAAACCTGGATCAGAAACAACCAGGGTTTCCTGAGCACATTCTACCTGAGTATCTCGATAGCTTAGGTGTAGAGTACAAGATCGTTGAAGAAGATACTTACTCCATCGTTCAGGATAAAATCCCGGAAGGTAAAACCACCTGCTCTCTTTGTTCACGTTTGCGCCGCGGTATTTTATACCGCACGGCGAAAGAACTGGGCGCTACAAAAATCGCATTGGGCCACCATCGTGACGACATCATTGAAACGCTGTTCCTGAACATGTTCTACGGCGGTAAAATGAAAGGCATGCCACCAAAACTGGTATCAGACAATGGTGAACACGTGGTGATTCGTCCACTGGCATATTGCCGTGAAAAAGACATTATTAAGTACTCTGAAATGCGTGCGTATCCGATCATCCCATGTAACCTGTGTGGCTCTCAACCAAACATGCAACGTCAGAACATCAAACAGATGTTGAATACCTGGGACAAGCAATTTCCAGGGCGTATTGAAACGATGTTCCGCGCGATGCAGAATGTGGTACCGAGCCATCTGGCGGATTTCGAGCTGTTTGACTTTAAATCGATCAATCGTGACTCTGGTGTAATCAACGGTGGCGATATCGGCTTTGATAAAGAAGAGATGCCGGCTCAGGTGATGGACGATGAAGAGCGCGTTCAGGAGTTCGATCCGAGCCTGAAGTTAGATGTGACAACGATTTCTTGATGCTAAAAAAGGTGACCCAAGAGGTCACCTTTTTTATTACTTCTTTGCCTTGGGTAAATACGGAAGCACCCTGACGGTGTTTTCCGGTAAGATCATGTACCCGCCTTCGCCAATATCCGCCAACGCCACCTGAGCTTTGCCATTTTCAATGGCAATCGTGCGACCATCAGAAAGCTGGATCTCGCTGGTTAACTTGCTCGCAAACTCCAGTGTGACTCCCTCAACATCGGGCGTAAACCAGCTGGCAAACATGCCTCCCAAATCTTCTAGAATGGTCTGCATTTGCGGCAACAGCTTTTTGACCTCTTCGTAAGTCACTTTACCGTTCAGTGGTTCTTTGGTCATAACCACCATAGAAAAATCACACCGCTGATCCATTGGAGTGTGTACGAAGACCAAAGGATTGGCTTTACGCAAATTGTTGTCCAGCGGCACGATTAACTCTTTGTGAGGAGAGATGGTTAACTCTTCGTAATGTTCTTCTTTTTCCATCCAGGCTTTTTCAATGTTGCACAGCTGCTTGGAGTCGGCGTTGACAAAGAAGAAGCCCACTTTGACGTCATCGTGCCCTTCTTTGCTGTTGGCTTTCATCTGAGAAAACAACTTGGAGTACGTGAACATGTATTCTTGAGCCTGACTTGGGAAGCCCATCAGCATGGTTGTTGCCAGTAAAGCGAGAGGTAGTTTTTTCATATCCTGTTCTTATTCTTCTATCCAGTATGGTTCATTGTGTCGCATCATAGCCCGCAGATCGTTCACGTACTGCTGACCACGCTCTGAGTATTTCGTCAGCCCTTCACTCATCGCCATTGCGGCGTCCAGGCTCAACAAGTCATCACCTCGTTTATGCAGTTGATAGCGTATTTCCCGCAGATCATGATACGCCTGATTACGGTTCACATTCATGAAGTAGCCATGAATGGACTGTTGGGCGGAGCGGAATTTCTTTACTTCGTGGGTCATACCGTCCGGACGTTGGGACGGAACCAGCCCACAGCCTGCGGTATAGCACCACTGACCAAAATAATTGTTGGCTTCCCGGGCAAAACGAGAGGTTCCCCACGCCGATTCATTGGCAGCCTGAGTTAAGACTAACGCTTCTGGAATCACATCAACCCGGTGCAACATGTCAGCCAGCCAGTTTTCATCCACTCCTTGGGCCGGAAGCTCGGTGTCGTACAACTTACCCAGGCGTTTAGCATATTCGGTATCTTCGTCGGTCAGTTGAGACGACCGATACTTCTTGTCAATTGACTCAAGTCTTATACGCTCTTTGAGGATGCGCTGATTCTCAAGCGCAATCCCGGGTTTGAGGTAGCTGAAAAACTGGTGCTTTCGTGTTGTGACATCTTGAATCGAGGCAAAGTCAGGTGCTTCGCCGACTTTGTGTCCTTCGAGACTAACCGATTCTTGCGGCGCTTGCGCGTAATACAAACTGCAGCTGGCGATAAGGCCAGCTGCTGTAAGACTAATGAGGAGTTTTTTATGCATCAAAGAATGGAGAGCCTTTGTTCTGGTCGTTATTGCTTGAGTTATCCGTCGCGACAATTTTCAGGCGAATGCCGAACATGTTACGGTAAATAATACCTTTAACATGGAAAAAGAACGGAAGCACGAAAATCAGTCCAATTCCGTAAAACATTGCTGCTGCGATGAACATCAGCATTAATAGCAGGTAAATGCCCGCCAAGACAAAAATCTTTTTGTTAACGGCACGCAGTGACAACAGCAATGCCTGCATTGGCGGAATACGTTTTTCACAGATTAACAAAATCGTATTGCTGAAAGCCAGTGACAGATACATCGATAAAAACGGCAGAATCATTCCGGCTAGCCACTGCAACAATAAACTGAACAATGTAGCGAGAATGACCGGAACGGTAAACTGAAGTCCTTTCGTTATGTGGCGTGATTTGGTGTTGAGACCGGCTGCATGGCTCATAGCCATCATACAAATGCCTGCGTAGATAGGCGCACTGATGACTTCGTAACTGAAGTTGGCGATGAAAATTGCCTGAAATACACCGGGATCCATGTTTTCCGGATCCACCACGATATTGAAAATTACCGACGGATCACCCAGTTGCAATTTCAATGCGACGTAGAAAATCGCGATCTGCACGACCAGTAGCATCACAATCGCCGGGGAGAAGGAAAGAAAATGCTTAATCGTATGGTTCCAGGCTTCTTTGAATACATCCGCTGCTTTCAAGTCATACTGGCCTGAAATCGCCGTTTCGATGTTACCGCCTAAGTTAATGTCTTTCTCGAAGTCACTGTTCATATAAATTCCAAGGTGCTCGCCACGATCGCATTCACCTGATGTGTTGGTAATAGATTGATGTAATTATACTGAAATGTTCGCGACTCTAAAATTGAGATCACGGACCTGTGCTTGCTTTCTCATCCGGATGGTCGATAATTAAACACTTGTTTATCTTGTATAAAGCATAAAGTCAGTATGGTAAAAAAAGTTTACTTTCACCTGCAAAATATTTTGTGTTTCAAGATGAGAAAAGACTATGAATTCACACTTATGGTGATTATGATGCGCGCCTCAAGTGTATAACGACAGGTCAATTACCCCCGGAAAAGCCGGAGACCAAGGTGGAGAAAAACAGACGTTGAAAGCTAAACAACCAGCAGGACAACCAGTTATCCGCTTAACTGGAATCAGCAAGAGCTTCGATGGCAAGGAAATCATCGGCAACTTAAATCTAGACGTAAACCATGGCGAATTTCTAACCATTCTCGGGCCTTCAGGCTGTGGTAAAACGACAGTATTAAGGATGATTGCGGGGTTTGAAACCGCAGACAATGGCAACATTATCCTTGATAATCAAGATGTGACTGACTTACCTGCTGAGCAGCGACACGTAAATACTGTTTTTCAAAGTTATGCCCTATTCCCGCACATGACGGTGTTTGAGAACGTCGCGTTTGGCCTGCGCATGCAGAAAGTCGCTTCCTCAGACATCGAACCACGCGTGATGGAAGCTCTGCGTATGGTGCGTCTGGAAAAGATGGCCCAGCGCAAACCTCATCAACTTTCTGGTGGTCAGCAGCAACGTATTGCGATCGCTCGCGCGGTGGTGAATAAGCCCAAAGTTCTGCTACTCGATGAATCCCTCTCGGCTCTGGATTACAAATTACGTAAACAGATGCAAATTGAGCTTAAACAACTTCAGCGTCAACTGGGTATCACGTTTATTTTCGTCACGCACGATCAGGAAGAAGCCCTGTCGATGTCTGACCGTATCATTGTGATGCGTGAGGGCGTGATTGAACAGGACGGCTCTCCGCGCGAGATCTACGAAGAGCCGAAAAATCTGTTTGTGGCTCGCTTTATCGGCGAGATCAACGTATTTCATGCCGACATGGTAGAACGCCTGGACGAACAACGTATCCGCGCAGACATTGAAGGTGTCGAATCAGTCGTCTACTACGATAAACCGGCACAAGCGGGTGACAAACTTCAGGTGTTGTTGCGCCCGGAAGATTTACGTATTGAAGAAATCAAAGAGTCTGAAGAGCGCGGTATCGTTGGACACGTCACTGAGCGTACCTACAAAGGTATGACGCTGGATTCTGTGATTGAGCTTGAATCTGGTATGCGCGTTATGGTCAGCGAGTTCTTTAATGAAGACGATCCCGATGTGGATCACTCTTTGGGGCAGAAAGTCGCCATCACTTGGGTTGAAAGCTGGGAAGTGGTATTGAACGATGAGCATAAAGCTTAATTTGCAAAATGCGATTATCGCATTGATTGTAGGTTGGTTGGGTCTGTTCGTTCTGATCCCCAACCTCATGATTATCGGCACGAGTTTTCTGACGCGTGATGAGGCAAATCTGATCGAGATTACCTTCACGCTGGACAACTACGTGCGTTTGGCGGATCCCTTGTACGCAAAAGTGCTGATGCACTCATTCTACATGGCGATCATCGCAACCTTGATCTGTTTAGTGATTGGTTATCCATTTGCCTACATCGTCGCAAAAATGCCGCCAAAGTGGCGCCCTTTCATGTTGTTTCTGGTGATTGTGCCGTTTTGGACGAACTCTCTTATCCGTACCTACGGCCTTAAAATCGTACTTGGAACTCAAGGGATCCTGAATAAAAGCCTGATGTACCTGGATATCATCGATAAACCACTGCGTTTGATGTATACCGAAACAGCGGTCATGATCGGTCTTGTTTATATCCTGCTGCCATTTATGATTCTGCCGCTCTACTCTGCTATCGAAAAGTTGGACGGCACTTACATTGAAGCGGCTCGCGATCTGGGTGCCAACAAGATACAGACTCTGACAAAAGTGATTCTGCCGTTAACCATGCCTGGCATCATCGGTGGGTGTTTGTTAGTTCTGCTGCCAGCTCTGGGGATGTTCTACATCTCTGACCTGTTGGGCGGCGCTAAGAACCTGCTCATTGGTAATGTGATTAAAAGTCAGGTGCTTAACGCGCGTGATTGGCCGTTTGGTGCGGCAACCAGTATTGCACTTACCGTGGCGATGGCCATCATGCTTTACGCTTACTATCGCGCCGGGAAACTGTTGAATAAGAAAGTGGAGCTGGACTAATGGGACGTACAGTTAGATTTAGCTTTATGACTCTGGTATATGCATTTTTGTATCTGCCAATCATCGTGTTGATTGTAAACTCGTTTAATGCCAATAAGTTCGGTATGAAATGGGGCGGATTTACCACTAAATGGTATGAGACCCTGGTCAACAACGACAGCCTGATGCAAGCGGCTTGGCACTCTCTTAATGTTGCTGTCTTTTCTGCAACGGCTGCAACCATTATTGGTAGCCTTACTGCTGTTGCCCTATTCCGCTACCAGTTTAAGGGAAAAGCAGCGGTCAACGGTATGCTGTTTGTGGTTATGATGTCCCCGGATATTGTGATGGCAATTTCATTGTTGGCACTGTTCTTGGTTATAGGGGCGCAACTGGGCTTCTTCACCCTGTTAGTTGCACACATCACATTCTGTCTGCCTTTTGTGGTTGTTACCGTCTACAGTCGTTTGAACGGTTTTGATGTCAAAATGCTGGAAGCGGCAAAAGATTTGGGAGCCAGTGAATGGACCATTCTGAATAAGATCATCCTTCCACTGGCAAAACCGGCTGTTGCTGCCGGTTGGTTATTGAGCTTTACCCTGTCTCTGGATGACGTGATCATCAGTTCATTCGTGACCGGACCAACTTATGAAATTCTGCCGCTTAAAATTTATTCAATGGTGAAAGTGGGGATCTCTCCAGAGGTGAATGCCCTTGCTACCATTATGTTGGTTGTTTCTTTAGCTTTGGTGATCATTTCTCAGTTGTTAGCCAGAGAAAAAGTGAAGTAAAATTCACGAGTGATTGAAAGAATCAACACTACGAACAGAATGGCATTTTTGTCATTCTGTTTTTCTATCTAACGCCTATAGTTATGCAATGGGCAACGTTTGGTTTGGAGCTAACGTAAATGAAAAAATGGGCTACTTTATTAGCTGGTAGTGCATGTGCGCTGTCTTTGTTCTCAGGAACAGTTCAGGCGGACGAAAACAAGGAACTGGTATTTATGAACTGGGGGCCGTACATCAACAGCAGCCTTCTGGAACAATTTACCAAAGAAACAGGTATCAAAGTCATCTACTCGACTTACGAGTCGAACGAGACTTTGTATGCCAAGCTAAAGACGCATAATCAGGGTTACGATTTGGTTGTGCCGTCCACCTACTTCGTATCGAAGATGCGTGATGAAGGCATGCTACAGAAGATCGACAAATCGAAGCTGTCGAACTTCAAAAACCTGGATCCTAACTATCTGGATAAACCTTACGATCCAAACAACGACTACTCTATTCCACACGTCGTCGCTATTACGGGATTGGCGGTCAATACTGATATGTACGATCCAGAAGATTTCCAAAGCTGGGCGGACTTGTGGAAGCCGGAACTTGAAGGCCAACTGATGCTGATGGATGACACGCGTGAAGTGTTCCATATTGCACTGCGTAAACTGGGTTACTCTGGTAATACCACAGACGACAAGCAGATCGACGAAGCCTATGAAGAACTCAAGAAGCTGATGCCTAACGTTCTGGTGTTTAACTCTGACAACCCTGCTGCGCCATACCTGTCTGGTGAAGTCGGTTTAGGTATGCTGTGGAACGGCAGCGCGGCAGCGGCTCAAAAAGAAGGCTTGCCACTGAAGTTAGTTTTCCCGAAAGAAGGCGGTATCGGCTGGGTTGATAACTTTGCGATTACATCAACAGCGAAGAACGTTGAGGCGGCGCACAAGATGATCGATTTTTTGTTGCGTCCTGAAATTGCGGAACAGATCTCTCGTGACACGGGCTACCTGACCGCGGTGAAGGCGTCAAACGACAAATTCAGTGACATTCCGGCACTGTTCCCTTCCCAGGAAGACCTGGATCGCGTGGAATGGCAAGCGGCTGTGGGGGATAAGACAGTTAAGTATGAAGACTACTTCATGAAACTCAAAGCCGGCCAGTAATGCGTGTTTGCGTTATTGAGTCAGTTTGACGAAATTTAACGCTAACTCATTAAAAATAGGCAGCATTTGCTGCCTATTTTCGTTTGTGACTGATATACTTATGCGTTGCGGCATTTATCTGAATACAGGTAAATGGGTTTCTTGCCTACGGCCAGACTCAAAGAGTTCCAAATTGGATGAGTGTGCTCGGGCTTTGCAAAGCAAAAACGGAAAAGTAATGAAAAGTAAACTGTATGCAAGCGCACTTTGCGCGGCGACAATGTTCGCTTCACCTGCAATGGCGGCTGACCAAGAGTTGTACTTCTATAACTGGTCTGAATACATCCCGAATGAAGTGCTGGAAGACTTCACAAAGGAAACCGGTATTAAGGTGATCTATTCGACGTATGAGTCCAACGAAAGCATGTACGCTAAGTTGAAGACTCAAGGGTCTGGTTACGATCTGGTTGTCCCTTCTACCTACTTCGTATCTAAGATGCGTAAAGAAGGCATGCTACAGAAAATCGACAAGAGCAAGCTTTCTCACTTTGCTGATTTGGATACCAATTTCCTGAATAAACCATTTGATCCAAACAACAACTTCTCGATTCCCTACATTTGGGGCGCGACGGGCATCGGCATCAACTCTGACATGCTGGACAAATCGTCTGTCTCTAAATGGGATGATCTGTGGGACCCTAAATGGGAAGGTCAGTTGATGCTAATGGATGACTCACGTGAAGTCTTCCACATTGCGTTGACAAAGCTTGGCTATTCTCCGAACACCACGAACCCAGATGAAATCAAAGCAGCTTATGAAGAGTTGAAGAAACTGATGCCAAACGTGTTGGTTTTCAACTCAGACTTCCCTGCTAACCCATACCTGGCTGGTGAAGTATCACTGGGTATGCTGTGGAATGGCTCGGCTTACATGGCCCGTCAGGAAGGAGCGTCTATCGACATTATCTGGCCGGAAAAAGGCACGATTTTCTGGATGGATAGCCTGTCTATTCCTGCTGGTGCGAAGAACATCGATGCAGCGCATAAGATGATCGACTTCCTGCTACGTCCAGAAAACGCAGCCAAAATTGCACTGGAAATCGGCTACCCTACACCAGTGAAAACAGCACATGCTCTGCTGCCAAAAGAATTTGCGAATGATCCAATGATCTTCCCTCCGCAATCAGTAATGGACAGCGGTGAATGGCAGGATGAAGTTGGTGAAGCAAGCGTCATCTACGACGAATACTTCCAGAAACTTAAAGTAGATAACTAGTTTTTATCCAAACTATCATTAAAAATGATATAAAGCGGCCTCGGCCGCTTTATTTTTTACCTCAAAATGGCTTAACTTATGTTGAGTTAATTAATAATAAGCGTAACCATTTTGAGATTTCACTCTGCCGCTTTCAACATTATTGTTATTCTCCTCTTCTCTGCAGCCGTTTCGCTGTTGGTTTCTCAGGCTATTGAAGTGGACTCCATCTACGACTTGTTCTTTGAGAGCGGGTCTTTACTGCTGATCGTATACATCTACTTTATTTCGCGAAAAATCATCGGTAGCAACCTGATGTTCGAATCGGGATTCATGCTATTGATTTTCAATAAATGCTACGACCTGGTAACGGAAATTCGCGTCATTGACCGAATTGTCGATCAGCATGAGTTACTCGACTCGCTGCTGGAAGACGGATTATTGCAATTGTCGGTGATCCTGATTGCCGCAGGTGCGACAGAAATCTTCCGCAAAGCGCGCATTGATGCAACGTCAGATGAGCTTACCGGGCTGAAAAATCGCAAGTTACTGACGTCGATACCACTTCGCCAATATGATCTGGTTTATATGGACTTAGACAGCCTCAAGCTCATTAACGACACCTCTGGGCATGCTGAAGGTGATCGGGCTTTGATTCATTTCTCACAAACACTTAAAGAAAACCTAGGCTCTGATGAACAAGCTTTTCGTTTGGGGGGTGATGAATTTATTGTGGTGGTGGCTCGCGGCCGTGGGCAGGCATTCGTCGGCCAGATTGAACAAACGCTCAGGTGCGGGCATCTGGCGTTCAGCTATGGCATTGCAGCCGGAGAAAAACATAACCTGCATCAGGCGATCAAACGCGCTGATGAGGCCATGTATCAAATGAAGCATGCTCGCCGTATGACATCGGTTTAGGCATGTTGTTGTATTGGGTCTTGCAGTGACAGGATTTCCTCAACCAGTTTAGGAACTTCGATGCTGGCCTTGCCATAACGCTTTTCTTCGAACTCACTTTCTACAGCACTCGGCTCAAGGTTGATTTCTATCGTGTGGGCGCCATGCATTCGCGCGTCATGAACAAATCCAGCCGCGGGATACACTACGCCGGACGTGCCTATAGAAATAAACAAATCCGCTTCTTCCAACGATGAGTATATCTCCCCCATTCTAAGCGGCATTTCACCAAACCAAACAACATGAGGTCTCATCTGTGCTGGCATCTGACAACAATGGCATAAATCTCCGGTATGAATGTCATCGTTGTGCTCGACCACTTGATTGGATTCACTGCAACGGGCTTTAAGTAATTCACCATGCATGTGAATCACGTGTGTGCTGCCGCCTCGCTCGTGTAGATTGTCGATGTTCTGGGTGATGACGGTGACTTTACCCTGTAACTCTTTTTCCAGTTTACCCAGAGCAATATGCGCCGCGTTTGGGTGGATGGTGTCACTTTGTAAGTTACGTCGGCGCTGATTATAAAAATCCTGAACCAAATCGGGGTTCCGTTCAAACCCCTCGGGTGTCGCGACGTCTTCGATTCGGTGGTTTTCCCACAGACCATCCTGAGCGCGGAAAGTTTGTATCCCCGACTCTGCTGAAATGCCGGCGCCAGTCAACACGACAATGTTTCGATATGGGAATTTCATGCTACTTCCTTCAACCGTAATAATACATCTAGACTAACACTGTTCGAATAACATCAGAAGTGATACGGATTAGACCATGGTCTAACGCACGGCATGTTTTAAACACCATCCCAGATGGTGGAAATGTTAGGAGCAGCGAGCGCTGCTCCTAATTAATGTTAGTCTTCGTTGACTGAGGAGATTTTATGGATTGCCAGATCGGCGCCATTAAATTCGTCCTCTTCTGAAAGCCTCAGTCCGCACAACTTGTTGAGTAATCCGTACACTAAATAAGCGCCTGATACAGCGATCACAATGCCTGCCACTGTACCCAGCACTTGTACCGTGAGACTTACGCCTCCGAGACCGCCTAAAGCTTGCTGACCGAAGACTCCAGCCGCAATTCCTCCCCACGCTCCGCAAACACCGTGCAGAGGCCACACACCGAGTACGTCATCGATTTTTGTTTTTTGCAAATAAGTGAACAGGTAAACAAACAGCGCGCCCGCCATGGATCCGGTGAGCAATGCGCCGAGCGGATGCATCAGGTCCGATCCAGCACAGACCGCGACCAGTCCAGCCAAAGGACCATTATGAATAAAGCCCGGGTCGTTCTTGCCAGCGATCAATGAAGCGATGATGCCGCCCACCATAGCCATCAAGGAGTTCATTGCCACCAAGCCACTGATCCCATTCAGTGTTTGTGCGGACATAACGTTAAAACCAAACCAACCCACACATAGAATCCAGGCACCAAGTGCCAGAAACGGAATATTCGACGGGGCGAAGTTGGTGTGTTTACCTGCCCGAATGCGTCCTTTACGCATACCGAGGAAACTGACCGCAACGAGGGCAATCCAGCCTCCGACTCCGTGCACTACTACTGAGCCGGCGAAATCGTGAAACCCAGCGCCAAACGTTGATTCGAACCATGTCTGTAGGCCAAAGTTACCGTTCCAGATGATGCCTTCAAACAATGGATAAACCAATCCGACCGTAAAAAACGTAGCAATCACAATGGGATAGAATCGCGCTCGCTCAGCGATACCTCCCGAGACAATCGCCGGGATCGCTGCGGCAAATGTGAGTAGGAAGAAGAACTTCACCAACTGATAGCCGTTATCCTGAGATAAGGTCTGTGCATCAGCAAAAAAATCTGCCCCATAAGCCACCCAATAACCGATAAAAAAATAAGCGATTGCAGAGACGCCAAAATCCGCCAGAATTTTTACCAGCGCGTTTACCTGATTTTTTCGTCGGACGGTCCCTACTTCCAAAAAAGCAAAACCAGCGTGCATCAGAAACACCATAATGGCTCCAAGCAGCAAAAATAAGGTATCTGAACTTTGGGTCAGGGTTTGAACGGCGCCCTGTACCGGACTGACAGTCTCGTTCATTGATTCAATTCTCCATGTCGTGTAGCGCACTTTACCTGTGCGACATTGTTTTTATTTTCACCAAATTGGTGAGTTTATTTATAAAAGTGCCAACACAGCAAAATGCGTTCCAGTTTATTTTAAATAAGGAAAACAAGAAGATCTTGAAAATAAAACTATAAAAATCATGAAGATAAAAATAAGTTCGCATGCGCATGTTTCAAGTTGATAGTGACTTCAACAAGCGAAATGCGCACTATTTAGGTGAGGCTGCACCATATCGATGCGCATAATCATGGTTCAAAAAAGCCCCGAATCGTGCCGGGGCTAAGTGTCATGCGCCGATTTGGTTCAAAGATTCGGGCCGGTTGAGGGGGTGTGAGCAATGTTGGCTCTGAGTTGTTGCATCCCCTGCACCATGCGGACGATCCACAACAATATGGCTCCTGCAGCGATCACCATGCCAACATAAGGAATAAAACGCGCGACGGAATCGATCAGTGAGTTTCTGTACCAGTAATCGTGAACGCCAACCAGCAATCCGTTCGATGTCGCCACCGTGACCAGAAGGACAACGAAAAAGGTCAAGTTAAGAAAAAAACTGCGAATCAGACCGTAATAGTGCGAGTTCACTACTTCGGAGTCTTCCCCTTTATCCAGTCGGTAGCCAGCGTACACGATGGCGATCACGCCGGAAATAAGACAAGTAAATGGCGTCAGAAGACTCAAGATGTACGCAACCCAGATACCGCTATGATGTTTGTTCATTGCCGCGAACCCCTCCCTTAGCGTTTTTGCTGGCCACGTCGGAATTGGCCGTAGGCTCCCCGTTTTTGACCTCTTCATACCACAAATCGTGATGCTCTTTAGCCCAGGTTTCGTCAACGTCACCAGTGACCATCCCTTCTAAAGCGCCTTCCATACCAAACAAACCAATGTAAATGTGGAAGATAAAACCACAGATCAGAATCAATGCCGAGACCATATGGACCAGATTAGAAAACTCCATATCTCGCCGGGTTTGGCCAAAAATTGGGAAATCGAGGATCAGTCCACTGGCTGCAGCGACCGCTCCAAAGATGATCAATAGCCAGTAAATGGCTTTTTCACCACCATTCGAGAAGCCCGCAGATGGGTGGGTACCTTTATGCTTGCCAGCCATTCCGCCCAACTTCTTAAACCACTGTACATCGGTTTTGTTGAACAGTGACTTTCGCCACCATTTAAGCAGAACGCACATTAACAAGATAAAAAACAGCGGGCCAATGTAGTTATGGTATTGCTTGGCTGAATATACGATATAGCCCCAGAGCTCAGTGGGAATGTAAGGTTTCAAGAAATGTTTTCCGTAAACCAGCATGAGGCCACTGAAGGCTAATGTCAGGAAGGTAAAGGCCATACTCCAGTGCAGCGCCCTGTCGAGGCGTGACCAGCGTGTAATCTTTTTCCCGGTACGCGGTTTGCTCAGCATCAATGGGCCGACAACAACGTACGCCAGCACCACCAGAGCAATGCTGCCAAAAATGGCAACAGCGCCCGCCGGAGACATCCATTTTTCCTTGAGAATGTACCAAGTCTCACTTGGCTTGCTGATCAAAACGCCATGCTCAGGAGAGGTTGAGGTTGTGTATCCCTCTTGCCCTTCACGCACCTGCCGCCAATAATCGGCTCCCGCAAGTTGAGTTATCTCGCGTTGAGCGACGTCCGAAGAAGCAGGTTCTTCGGCAGAGGCTGGCGTGACAAAGGCGAGCAACAGCGCTGTCATTATCGACAGCACTGTCAGAGATACGCGTTTGAAACGTTGCAACATATCTCTTTCCACCATTAGCTCTTGGTTGCGTCATAAGACAGATCTTCACCGTCGGTCCATCCGGCATTTTTCGCTCCACGTTCAACAACGCGCTGACGGAAAATATCGGATACTTTTTCGGCATCGCCGGCGAGCAGTGCTTTGGTCGAACACAGCGAAGCGCACATAGGCAGTTTTCCCTCTGCAATCCGGTTAGCACCGTACTTCAGGCGCTCTTCTTCAGAACCAGGTTCAGTTTCAGGGCCGCCTGCACAGAAGGTACATTTGTCCATTTTGCCCCGTTCACCGAATGCGGTTTGTTTCGGGAACTGCGGTGCACCAAATGGACAGGCAAACAGACAATAACCGCAACCAATACACAAATCCTTGTTGTGCAACACAATGCCGTCTTCTGTGTGCTCGAAACAATCGGCCGGACACACCGCCATGCATGGCGCATCGGTGCAATGCATACACGCGACCGAGATAGAGTTTTCTCCCGGTTCACCGTCGTTTAAGGTGACAACGCGGCGACGCTGAATGCCCCATTCAAGTGCATCGTCGTTTTCATTTTTACATGCCGTGACACAGCCATTACATTCGATACAGCGTTTGGTGTCACATAGAAATTTCATTCGTGCCATGTGGAGGCTCCTTACGCTTTACGAATGTTACACAGGGTGACTTTGGTTTCCTGCATCTGCGTTGTTGGGTCATAACCATAAGTGGTCGCAATGTTAGCTGAGTCACCAATCACATAGGGATCGCTGCCCTCCGGGTATTTATGACGCAGATCTTCGCCTTCAAACTTACCGCCAAAGTGGAATGGGATGAACGCCATCCCCGGTTTGACGCGGCGGGTGACCATAGCTTTCACATGAATTCGGCCTTTCTCTGCCCCTTCAACCCACACCATCTCACCATCTTTAAAGCCGAGATCGTTGGCATCCTTTGGATTCACTTCAACAAACATCTCTTGTTGAAGTTCTGCCAGCCAAGGGTTGGAGCGCGTTTCATCACCACCACCTTCGTATTCCACCAAACGACCAGAAGTCAGAATAATCGGATACTCTTTTGATTTGTCCTGATCCTGAATCGACTTATAAAGCGTTGGCAGACGATAGATCGATTCCGCATCATCCCAGGTTGGGTAATCCGCGACCAAGTCACGTCGGGGCGTATACAAAGGCTCTCTGTGCAGTGGCACTCGATCTGGGAAGGTCCAGACAATTGCCCGTGCTTTGGCGTTACCAAATGGAATGCAGCCATGCTTGATCGCAACACGTTGGATACCACCGGACAGATCCGTTTTCCAGTTTTTGCCTTCTGCCGCTTGCTTCTCTTCTGCAGTCAGATCATCCCACCATCCCAAGTGTTTTAGCATCTTGTCGCTAAATTCAGGATAGCCGTCCTGGATTTCACAACCGTCCGAGTAACTGTCTTCCGCCAGTAGGTTTTTGCCTTCAAACTCGACCCCGAAGCGGGCCCGGAAGTTGCCGCCACCCTGAGCTACCGTTTTCGATGTGTCGTACAAGATATGCGTGCCCGGGTGCTTCATTTCGGGTGTGCCCCAACAAGGCCATGGCAGACCGTAGGTGTCTCCGTTGACAGGCCCACCTTCAGCTTCCAGAGAAGTTTTATGGAAGGTATGCCAGTTTTGTTGGTGTGCTTTGAGACGCTCCGGGCTTTGACCAGTGTAGCCAATGGTCCACATGCCACGGTTGAATTCACGGGTGATGTCTTCGATGACTGGCTGGTTGTTCTTCACTTCAATGTGCTTGAACAATTGTTCGGCAAAACCCAGTTTTTTACTCAGCAGATACATGATTTCGTGGTCCGGCTTAGAATCAAACAGAGGTTCGATGACCTGATCACGCCACTGCAGCGAGCGGTTGGATGCTGTAACACTGCCGTAGGTTTCAAACTGAGTCGTTGCAGGTAACAAGTAGACCCCATCGGTGCGGTCGTTCATGACCGCCGCAACCGTAGGATAAGGGTCGACAATCACCATCATATCCAGCTTCTGCATCGCTTTTTTCATCTCAACGCCACGGGTCTGCGAGTTAACCGCATGGCCCCAGTAGAACATGGCGCGGATATTGTCGTTCTGCTCGATATTGCCTTTGTCTTCAAGAACACCATCAATCCAGCGTGAGACCGGAATACCCATATTGTTCATTGGCTTAGTGCCACGGTACTCTTTTTGATCAAAACGGTCTTTGATCCAATCGAAGTCGATATCCCACACGCCTGCCCAGTGTTTCCAGGAGCCGTCAGCCAGCCCGTAATAACCCGGTAAGGTATGTGACAGTACGCCAAGATCTGTTGCCCCTTGTACGTTGTCGTGCCCGCGGAAGATGTTGGCACCACCGCCGGATTTGCCAAGGTTCCCCAGGGCCAGCTCTAGTACGCAGTATGCCCGGGTATTGTTGTTCCCTGTGGTATGCTGAGTTCCGCCCATACACCAGACCACACAACCTGGACGATTCTCTGACAGGATTTTCGCGGTTTGGTAAACATCCTGCTCACTGATGCCGGTAACACGCTCGACTTCTGCGGGTGTCCATTTCGCGACTTCAGCACGAATTTCATCCATACCAAATACACGCTGGCGGATGAACTCTTTGTCCTCCCACTGATTTTTAAAGACGTGCCACAAAATGCCCCAGATAAAAGCGACATCTGTACCAGGGCGCAGAGACACATAAAAGTCTGATTTTGCAGCCGTACGGGTTCGGCGAGGATCTGCCACCACGATCTTACAACGACTTTTCTCTTTGGCGATCAGAATATGCTGCATCGCCACTGGGTGCGCTTCCGCCGGATTTGAACCGATAAAAAGAATCGATTTACAGTTATGCATATCATTGAACGAGTTGGTCATCGCACCGTATCCCCAGGTATTGGCAACCCCGGCTACAGTGGTCGAGTGACAAATACGTGCTTGATGGTCAACGTTATTGGTGCCCCACAGCGAAGCCATTTTACGAAACAGATAAGCTTGCTCATTACTGTGTTTGGCGCTGCCTAGCCAATACACGGAATCCGGTCCGGACTCTTTGCGGATATCCAGCACTTTATCGCCGATTTCGTTGATTGCCTCTTCCCACGACAACTGTTTCCATTTGCCGTTTTCAAGCTTCATCGGGTACTTGAGGCGACGTTCACCATGACCATGTTCACGCAAAGCCGCCCCTTTGGCGCAGTGGCCACCAGCATTAAACGGATGATCAAATGCCGGCTCTTGCCCTGTCCAAACACCGTTCTGCACTTCGGCGTATATGCCGCACCCTACCGAACAGTGTGAGCAGATTGTGCGCTTCACTTCCGTTTTGGCATCAGGATCCACCGTTTTCGCCTGGGCTTTTTTGATCATGCCCGGGGTAAATAAACTGGCGCCAACCACAGCTCCGCCAGCCGCAATCGACGAGTTTCTCATAAATGTGCGGCGGCTGATCCCGAGTTGATTTTGCTCTTTCGACACATTGTCGGAGCGTTTAATCAGTTTCATCTGTTCACTCCTTACAACGAGTCGTAGTAGTCACGAATGTGTTGAGTTTCGTGATAACCGGTTTTTTTTACTTCCGTTTTCGGCGCTTCAACTTCTGACGCTGTAGCTACTTTGGCTGTTCCAGCGACAACTGCACCAGCGACCACGGCAGTCGTGAAGCCCTTGAGAAGATCTCGGCGGCTTTCGTTGATTTCACTTTTCTTTTTCATGGATTGCTTCCTTACCCAAAGGTAGTTCCGGATGCTGGTGCATCTCTTATCGACGTCCTATTGCAGTGAGTCAGTCACATTTTTTACGTCAATTTTTGATTTGTTTCTTGAGCTGGCGATGTTTTCACTAAAACGCACGGCGTCCAGGTTAAAAAACGCGTCAGCCAACTCAGCGACGGCCCGATAAAAATCAGCGCTTTGCGCCTCTTTCATCTGTCCGGTCAGTTTGTGAGTCCAAGGCGAAAGATGCTTATTAAAAAACGCCTGTTGCAGAGTCGCATCGTGGTCATCGGTCATCAAAGCCATGACTTCACACAATGCGGCGATATGATCTTCGGGCTCTTTCACATCAGCTTCACGCTCAAAGCCTAGCTGCACCAAATCATGTCGTATTTCTGCCAGCGGCTTCTCCATCAGTGAGCCCGTCAGATGCCATGAGGCAAAAGGCACAACCTCTCCACGGCCTATACCGATAAACAATGACTGGTACTCATCTTCTAATGCTTGTTGAGAGGTGTTACTCGCGGCGTGTTTCAGTGTTAACCAGGCTTTTTGCATGTTGCTTTGCTCGGCTTCGATATCAAGAGTGGCCAGAAAATCAATCACGGCCTCGTTTGGAGCCTGGCGGAAAAGCGAAGCCAGCATCAGATAAATTTCCCGATGTAGCGTCTGGTTATCTGTTGGTATATCCACGAAACGCTCCTTAGTATTTCAATTGCTTGGCAGGGTCTTCTGCCATGGCTTCAAACACATCGATAACACGGCAGTCTTCGCACATCGCGATACGATTCAAAGACGCTTCATCAGCGAAATGAGAGTGACCGCGTAACTTGTCCTGAAGCATGGCAATCATCGACTGCGGCGCAAATGGTTTTTGGCAACGCAGGCACAGTGCGGGCTTCTCTTCGTGTAATGTACGCACCTGTTGTCGCGAGCTTTGATCCCAGTTCATTTGTGGTTCCAGAGTCAGCGCATTCTCCGGACAGGCCTGACTGCATAATCCACACTGAACACAATCCTGTTCAACAAACTTGAGGCCTGGGATGTCACCGTCATGATGCAGCGCTCGAGTCGGGCACACCGCAACACAGCCCATACACAAAGTGCAGTCATCAGTGCGGCACGTCACTTTACCGTAAGGCGCACTCGAAGGCAGTGTGACAACAGACGCTTGAGGAGGATACTGACTGGCGAGTGCGTCCAGAGCCGCGAATAGCCGCTGACGTTTATTGCCGTGCAACTCACCGACAGACAGGCACAACGGCTCTTCACACAGAGACGGCCTGGTTTCGCAAAGCGATTCGAGATATAGAATGTCAACGCGCTCTTTTTCCAGCCCGATTTGAGTTAACAAAGCCTGAGCTGTCCCTACTTCACTATTGAGGACTCGGAGGATGGTTTCTGGCATAAAACGACTGGCGGCAAACAGCACTTGTGTTGCACCATTGACCAGAGCCGAAAACCAGGAATCGATACCCACAGATGGCAACTCTTCAACGACAACCGGAATGACGTTATCGGGAAGCGCATTGAGCGCCATGACGTTATAACTCTCATGGCGAGAGCTGCAGATAAGAACAATCGGACTTTCGCCGCCGGCTTGATGGTAATTGGCCAAAGTGCGCTCAATGAATTTCTGGGTATCTTGCGGATTCGGTAAGGCGTAACTGATCGCTTCTGTCGGACATGAAGTGGCACAAGTCCCCACGCCTTGGCAAAGATAAGGGTTGATGGCGATGCGATGTCCGATTTTATCGTTGCCTTCACTACTTAGCGCGCCAGCTGGGCATGCATCCACACAACGTTCACAGCCTTTTACACCACGTGAACTGTGCGCACACAGGTCGGTATCGAGACGAAAGAATTTAGGCTTATCAAATGTCCCCATCAATGTGGGGATCTCTTCTAATGCTTCCGCCAGTTTCGGATACCCTCGCCCCACCGGATAATAGCCCGGTACGGGAACTTCTTCGCTCATACACCCGCTGAGTGTCATATCCAAAACAATATCGAAACAATCGTGATCCAGTGCGACTTTGGCCAGGTTGTACGTCTGTCCCTGATTTTCTATCAGAACTTCAAAGGTGCCCAAAAATCCTGAGATCTGAACGGAACTGGCAAAATAGAGGTTTGGATGTGAGGCCCTTTCACCATCGGTCGACAGCAAGGTCAGGGAATGCATTTGTGTGAGTTGGTGCGCGGCGCTTTCAATGATCGCGGTCGGACCAACAATCAGCGTATTCCCACCGCTCTCGTAGCTTACGGTGGGAGGAATAAGATTGGTCAACTCAACCGTGTTCTCAAAAGCAAATAAGCGTGCTTTTCCGTTGGCAGATCTGGTGCGTTTTAGTTGTTGTTTCAGCATTGCTCTGTTCCATCTTTAGAACGTTTGCGTTCGGTTTCAGATGCTACAGCAAATACCATTCCAACTTTTATTAGCTTTAATATCAGCTAATTACTACCAAAATCGTGAGATTAAGTTTCAGGTTTTTGTTATTGAGACAATTTGTCTCTATTGAGATAACCATTTATTGGTCAAAATGTACCTAACTTTTATGTGGTATATTTTGTCCCACTTCTTCATCTGACACATCCTGGTTGTGCTGAGTTTGAATGGACGACAAATCACTGTGCAACTCGGCAGCCTCTTCCTTCTCAACTTTAGTTGAGATTCGCTCTTCTGCCACTTTGTGCGGCGGTTCCTCCTCGTGTTCATTCAACCACTCTCTGAGTTTTTCCGCGACGTCAGTGGACAACGGTTTCACCGCGGAATAGTCATGATCGTAGTCATTGAGCCGGTCGACTTCACTGAATTCCCCACTTAAAAATAGCTTTCTTAGTGCTGCCTTTTTGGTGGTAGCCGTCGCACCACTGACAAGCAGCTCAGCGACACTAAGGTCACGAGTTTCTTGTGGGTCTTTATCTGGTGAATCGTCAGGTGTTTGTTCCATAATCGGAACGTCTGACGCGTTCTCAGTGACCTCAGTTTGGTTCACACCATGTTCGTCGGCCGCTTGAGATTGAGGATCAAGCTTACGCCTGGACCAGCGTGAGAAGAATGGATTGTTGTCAGTTGCCACTAGAACGCCCCGCGCCTTTTCGTTTCTTACGACGAGCTTCGAGTAACTCGCCATGACGACCAATAAACGCTTCCATCCAGGCCTGAACCGGTAGCGGCATATTGGTCGAAAGCACCAGATAATCGCCATCCATGAATTGACCAGCGACGCTTTGGGAAGCCGTCAGCTTCACTATGACCGGATTGTGCTCATCGTCCATCGTGTCGAGGACGAGAAACAGTTTGGGCTGGGTTGAACTGAGGTTAAATCGATAGTCCGTTCGTTCATCCCGAAAAAGTTCCAAGCTTGCGGTAAAGCGGCTTTGTGGATCTGGGTGAAGCCCAAAACCTGTCAGTTGCCATTGCGTGCTGACCCACAAGCCCGTGCTGATTTCATGTGCAGTCAACTGGCAGTCAAGGGGCCAGTGACTTTCATCTTTTTCGCTGCTCATCGGGGCAGACTCTAACTGTGACATTGTGTTTAATCCGATCAAACGTTTACTAATTAAAGACTCAAAGCAAGTATTACGCCACATAACCATAGACATCAAACCAATGCTCAGGTGTCTTATTTATAGGAACAACCTCGATTCACCGAACAAAGAAAAATGCGCCTTTTGGAACAGGAATTGCTTTAATGGTATTAACATGAGTCGCAGACAGGATTAGATTGTGGGGAAACCAACTATCATAAAAACCAGTGAAAACCCGTTACAGACCATTGAGGTTGAAGTGTTAGATGAATACGGCGAGAGTCTGGTGAAACAGATTGCTTGTGAGCGACCATTGACGGTGATGCTTAACTGGAAAGAAGTGGTGACGTTAATGACGCTTGGCTCAAGGCCTGAGGCGCTGGTGCTGGGATATCTTAAAAATCAAAGCTTCATTTCTGATCCCAATGCCATCGAATCGGTCATAATTGACTGGCAGACCCATTCTGCCGCGGTGGTGACACAAGAAAACACTGACCACTTAGAAGGAGCATTGAAGAAAAAGACCGTCACCTCTGGCTGTGGTCAGGGAACCATGTACGGCAATGTCATGAAGCAACTGGAAAATTATCAGGTGCCTCAAATTACGATCAAGCAATCTGAAATCTACGCTGCACTGGAAGCGCTGACGCACTTTAATGACACCTACAAAAAGGCCGGCGCAGTGCATGGCTGTGCGGTCTGTCAGGGGAATCAGGTGCTATCGTTTGTGGAAGATGTGGGTCGTCACAATGCCGTGGATACCCTGGCGGGTGAGATGTGGCTCAATGAGCAAAATGGCGCGGATAAGATTTTTTATACCACCGGGCGCCTGACATCAGAGATGGTCATTAAGGTCGCACAAATGGGGATTCCTCTGCTGCTCTCCCGCTCCGGAGTTACCCAGATGGGGCTCGATCTGGCCAGACAGTTCGGTATCACCACCATTGCCCGAGCTAAAGGTCTTCGCTTTCAGGTATTTACTGGTGCAGATAAGATTGAGTTTGATGTAAAAGGCGCGCCAGCAGAGTAATTCGTGGATTTCGACATAAAGAAAAAGGCCTCCGATGGAGGCCTTTTCTGATTATCCGTCTACCCCTTTAAACTTCAGGAATTCTGAGTAAGTCCCGCGGAAGTCGGTGATCTTACCGTCGCGAATTTCCAGAATACGGGTAGCCAGAGAGTCTACAAACACGCGGTCGTGGGACACGAAGAACAGCGTACCTTTGTACTGCTCTAACGCCGTGTTCAGTGATTCGATCGATTCCATATCCATGTGGTTGGTCGGCTCGTCCATCAGCAGCATGTTCGGTTTGTGCATCATCAGTTTGCCCAGCAGCATACGCCCCTGCTCTCCACCGGATAGCACTTTAACTGACTTTTTGATGTCATCCTGAGAGAACAGCATACGACCAAGGAAGCTACGCACAACCTGCTCGTCGTCGCCTTCCTGGCGCCATTGCCCCATCCAGTCCATCAGATTCATGTCGGTTTCAAACTCATGCGCATGATCTTGTGCGTAGTAGCCGATGTTCGAATTCTCAGACCATTTGAAACTGCCGGTTGTTGGTGCCTTCACTCCCGCCAGTGTATTGAGTAAGGTCGTTTTACCTACGCCGTTCTCACCGATGATCGCCACACGTTCACCAACTTCAAAAATGGCGTTGAAATTTGTGAACAGATCGTTTTCATAACCCTGCGCCAGGTTCTCAATTTCCAGTGCATTACGGAACAACTCTTTCGACTGTTCGAAACGAATGAATGGGTTCTGACGGCTAGAGGCTTTCACTTCGTCCAGCTTGATTTTATCAATCTGCTTCGCACGCGATGTCGCCTGTTTGGCTTTTGATGCGTTGGCAGAGAAACGAGCGACGAACGTTTGCAGTTCTGCAATTTGCGCTTTCTTCTTCGCATTGTCTGCCAACAGGCGTTCACGTGCCTGAGACGCTGCGGTCATGTATTCATCATAGTTGCCCGGGTAAATACGCAGTTCACCGTAATCCAGGTCCGCCATGTGTGTGCATACACTGTTCAGGAAGTGGCGGTCGTGGGAAATGATGATCATGGTGCAGTTACGTTGGTTCAGCGTTTCTTCCAGCCAACGAATCGTATCGATGTCCAGGTTGTTGGTTGGTTCGTCAAGTAGCATGATATGCGGGTCTGCAAACAGAATCTGTGCCAAAAGCACACGCAGTTTCCAACCAGGGGCAACTTCGCTCATCAGACCGTAATGTTGCTCTTCCGGAATACCAACCGCAAGCAACAGTTCACCCGCTTTGGCGTCGGCCATGTAACCGTCCATTTCCGCAAACTGAACTTCAAGATCAGCAACGCGCATACCTTCGTCTTCGCTCATTTCTGGCAGAGAGTAGATGCGGTCACGTTCTTTTTTCACTTCCCAAAGTTCTTTGTAACCCATGATGACCGTATCAATAACGGTGTACTCTTCGTAGGCAAATTGATCCTGGTTCAGCTTGGCGATCCGTTCGTTGGGATCATAGCTGACGTTACCACTGGTTTGCTCGAGCTCACCACTTAGGATCTTCATAAAGGTCGATTTACCACAACCGTTAGCGCCGATAAGGCCGTAGCGATTCCCTTCGCCAAACTTCACGGAGATGTTTTCAAAAAGCGGCTTCGCGCCGAACTGCTGAGTTATATTCGCTGTGGAGATCAAAACCTTTACCTTAAATGTGTAAAAAACCGCGCCACACTACTGGTTCATAGCGGCAACTTCAAGTAATGATTTAGATTATCTACCCGTTGTGACAACGTGATGGCACGCCTGCACGTCATCCCTGTCTCACATCTTAGACGCAGTTGTGTTTAGAATCTGGTTCGATTGTCCTTGGTTTTCTGACTCTGAACCGTGACTCAACGAAAGAGTTTCTTTTCGAATCCCCTCTTTCGCTTCATTCTGAGTGCGCGTTCGGTCGGTTTTCCGTCTACACTAATTCAAAAAATCAACAACTTATAAGTGAGTTCTATGCGTCAGGTCTTACGCTTAATGCTCTTGTTATCTTTGTGTTTGGCCCAGCCAGCTTTGGCGCAGTGGGAATACACATTTAAAAAAGAGCCCACCGTCAGTTCCGTTGCCTACAATATCAGTCAGGAAATTCGTACGCTTCCCGAACCTTTGTTCATGACAGACAAAGACATGGCGAAAGTCGAACAACTGCTCTCAGCCTCCTTGCGTGAGCAAAATGCCCAGATTGAACTATTCCGCCAGGATTTGTTGGCGTATCAGCATTCAGGCAGTGAAGAAGACTGGTTTAAAACCGAGTCAACCTACAAAACATTACGCAGTATTGCCCAGAGTAAAGAAGCGCTACTGCAACTCACCTCTTCTGTGACTCGTGACCGCTTGACCGGTTTCGGCCCGTACGGCGTGCTTCAGTTTAAAAAAGAGTGGGAAAACACCCGGCTGAATATGAAGTATCTGGTGTTTTTTCAAATTCGCAGTGTGAAAGCTCTCATTGGAGAAGTGCTGATTTCCCCTGTTCCGGTGATCTGGGTCGGAGTCAAAGTATTCTTTATTTATCTGGTGCTCGCCTGGTGGCTTAAAAACAGCAAGCGCCTTATTAATCTGTTTTACCAGTACCATCTGGAGTCCAAAACGAATCCACCACTATGGGTGCGCTTAGTGTGGTATATCAGCCGTGCTCACCGTGCTATTGCGGTCTTAATTGCCATCACGCTTTCATTGCGGATTTTGGCCAATATCGACAGCCTGCAACATCTGATTTTTCTTGAGATTTTTACCTGGTGGATATTGGGCGGTTCTATTGCGGTCAGTTTCATTCTTGAGTTTGTTTACCGCAACAGTCGTTCGTCCAGTAAAGCGCTGATCGCGCTCCGTTTATCGACCATTCGCCGATACATCTGGAGCATTATTGTTGCTGGCGTGATCTTGCAAATATCGATGCGTACTGTTGGTAAAGGCACGATCTATTACTGGATCTACAATGTGCTGTTTTTCTGGTTTGTGATGGTGACCATGAATGTTCTGCTACTGTGGCGAAAAAAAGTATTTGAAGTGGCAGAGCGCATCTCCGACCGTCCTGTTTGGGTCAACTGGGCAAT
The DNA here is from genome assembly GCF_000467125.1 of Vibrio proteolyticus NBRC 13287. Classification (GTDB taxonomy): domain Bacteria; phylum Pseudomonadota; class Gammaproteobacteria; order Enterobacterales; family Vibrionaceae; genus Vibrio; species Vibrio proteolyticus. The sequence goes on from NZ_BATJ01000001.1 coordinate 88,776, forward strand.
TGATCACAAAGAGACGTTTTTGGTGAGTATTGCGGCGACGGCGGTAGCCGCGTTCTGGATTACCGTACACAGTTTTAAACATCGTCTCATTAGTGCCTTATCTGGCTATACGCTGTTTAGTCAGGCGCTTGCCTACCTGTTTCGGATAGAAGTTGCTAAGCAAACAGGCAATGTGCAAACGAACCCTAATTTCGTGCGCATCAAAGGTAATCAGGCCTTTGAATATGTTCTTCCCGGATCGGCCGACAGCCGTTTGTTTGACTATGGCTCGGATGAAATCAAGCAACTGTCGCATTACTTGATGAGCGACAGTCCTGCGATTTGTGTGATATCCGGCGAACGCGGTATTGGTACAACCACGCTGTTACGCCAGCTACTCGATAAAGTGAAAAATGCCGAACCCGTTTATCTCAATTGCCCTTACGCCGGTTACAGCGCCTTACTGAAACATTTAGCGGTGAGTCTCGGGATGGAAGAAGAAAGCAGCGAGATTCAGATCCTGTCCCAGCTGCGAAAAAGTGACACCAGTTATCTCATCGCGGTCGACAACGCTCAGCGTCTGGTTAAACCCATGGTTGGCGGTCTGTCGGATTTGATTCGCCTGACTAACTTGCTACGTCGTTCCAAGAAAAACCACCGGGTGGTTATGGCGGTTGAAAAAGCGAGTTGGCGTTTTGTCGACCGAGCGCGCGGCGAGCGTCTGCTGTTTGATTTAGTCACCTTTTTGCCTCGCTGGTCAGAAAAACAGATTGGTGAATTGCTCGACAGTCGTATCAACCGAGACGTCGAGCATCCGGTTTGTTTTGATGGCTTGGTTGTACCTAAACAGTGGGATCAGGAAGACATCACTGAAGAAGACCGCGCTAAACAAGGGTTCTACCGCATTCTCTGGCACTACTCTGATGGCAACCCCACGGTGGCACTGCGTTTTTTCCGTCTGTCACTTAATCGAAACAAAGAAACACAACAAGTGGTGGTTCGTTTGTTTACCGCGCCGGAGTCCCAAGAGCTGGAAAAAATGCCCAAACCCATGCTCGCAGTACTGCGCTCAATTGTTCAGTTGGAAGTTGCTTCCACAGAAGAGCTGTCGGAGTGTACCCAGTTAAGTGTCGCTGAAGTACTCGGCACGCTGCGCTATTTCCAAAGTCGCGGTTACATCGAGTGGAACGAAGACAAAGCACGGGTTTCGGATCACTGGTTCCGTCATATTACCAACGTATTAGACCGTCAGCATTTATTGGTGAAATAGTTATGTACAGAGTCCTTTTTCTGGTTCTTTCTTTGCTGGTTACGACACCGACTTTGGCGTCAGAGGAACTGGCGCAAGTAGAAAATATCACCCAGATTGCCACGTTAATTCGTTGGAGTGGCGTGTTCTTCTCCGTATTGGTGATTGCCGCAACCTGGGTCCTGATCAAGTTCATGAACTCAATGGTTGAGAGCATTGGTTCACAGTTCGCCCAGTACCGGATGCTGCTACAAAAGTTGCAGTCTTTCCTGCAGTTTTTCATTTATATGACCGCGGGTTTGATTGTGTTCATGATGAGTTTTCGTATTAACGATCAGATCCTGACATTGATTGGCGGTACGCTGGCAGTGTCGGTGGGTTTTGCGCTCAAAGATTTGGCGGCGTCGTTCATTGCCGGAATGACGGTCATGATTGATCGTCCGTTTCAGGTTGGTGACCGCGTCACGTTTGAGGGAAACTATGGCGACATTATTGCCATCGGTCTTCGCTCTGTCAGAATGCGTACATTGAGCGATGACATCATTACGATTCCGAACAACAAATTCCTAAATGAAGTGACCACCAGTGGCAACTATGGCGCATTAGACATGCAGGTCGTCATTCCATTTTATGTTGGTATGGATGAAGACATTGTGTTAGCGCGAGACTTGATTCAGGAGGCAGCTTCTTCCAGTCGCTATATTCATTTGCCCAAACCGGTGACCGTGTTGGTTAAACAAACCATCGCAGACAACTACCTGGCGATACAGCTAACCTGTAAAGCGTATGTGGTGGATACGGCCTACGAAAAGTTGTTTGAGACAGACATTACCTTAAGGGTAATGAAAGAGTTTAAGAAACACGGCATCAAGCCACCGAAAATTGCAGTTAACGCCGGATGATCCCCAATCCCTGAATACTCATGGGCTGTTTGTTTTCATAAATCAAGCGCATTGCGAACTCGGCTCATTTGGTCCATAATTACTAGACCAAATGAGCCAAGAGGTACTGAGATATGACAGCAACAGCGATGAAAAGCTTCAAACCGAAGTCGTCATATAAGAACAACTTCTGGTTTAGCATGGGGATTGAAAACGAATCGACCGCGAAGAATGAAGCCGTGCACCAAGGCTTCGAGCCTCAGGTGTACATCAACATTCTGGAAAAGGCCAACTTATCGCAAAGTGAGTTCCATCATGTTACTCATATTCCCATCAGCACCATCAAACGCCGTTTAGCGAAAGGTGAACGTTTCAGTATGCAGGAAAGCGATGTGATGTACCGCCTTGCCCTGCTGGTCAAACTGGCAACGGATCTGTTTGATGATGAAGAGCGTGCGTTGGAGTGGCTCAAAGAGAGTGTCTACGGCCTGGCCGGAAAACGTCCTCTGGATATGATTTCCACTACGGCGGATTTTGAAGTGGTGCGTGATCTCATCGGCCGTATTGAGCACGGGGTCTTTTCCTGATGCTCATGTATCGGCTGACTCAGAAAAAATACGCCGATTCTCCTTTCAGCCCCAATGGCGCCAAGTGGTTTGGAGGGCGATGGAACTCTAAAGGTACCGAAGCCCTCTACTTTTCCGAATCTGAATCATTGTGCTCTCTGGAAGTGTTTGTTCATCTCAACAATACGCCAGACATGATCGATAGGTACGATTTGTACCGGATAGATGTACCGGACAAGCTGATCGTAAAACTCAGCCGTTCAGACCTCCCACCTAACTGGCGTTCGATTCCACCCAGTGAATCAACCCAGTTGATCGGTGATGAATTTCTCAATATTGCTGCATCCGATTTTGCTGTCTTGCAGGTGCCATCCGTTATTTCTCCGCGAGACAAAAATTATCTGATCAACCCCAACCATCCTGCTTTGAAAAAGGTATTCGCCAAAGCGGAGAAACTGCAATTTGAGTTTGATCCCCGCATCTTTAAATAATCGCTTATCTCAGGCAAGGGCTGTCATCCGGTAAGACCATCGCCAGCGCCTGGTGCTGGACTTCAAAACGAATTTTCTGAGAATGATAAGGTTCACCATCCAGGTTGAGTGGCAGCTTTTTCGGAAAATCGATTTCCAGCCAGTTGGTTTTCAAGTGGACCACAAACTCACCGTTTTCCTTAGGATTTTTGATCTCTTCGATCACCTGAGGTAAATCGTGTGGCAAGAATGGCCGAACTACGGTGACGTCCATATCGCCATCGTTTATTAGCGCGGAAGGAGCCATCTCTTGTCCACCGCCAGCCAGACGGCTGTTGCAAAACGCCCCGACCAGAATGTCACCAGTCCAGCTTCCCTTGCTTACGGATAAAGTGCCTTCATATGGACGAAACCCCAGAGCTTTTACTATACCAGTCAGCGTATAGGCGCCACCGCCGAGGAAGTTTTTTAATTCAATCGGAGTTTCCGCGGTTATCTCGGCCCCAAACCCAGCTGCCGCGACATTGATAAAACAGCGATCATTGGCTTTCACGTAATCTATCTGATGGGTTTGCCCATGGATCGCCAGTTCAAGCGCAGCGGCTATGGTGGTGGGAATGCGATTCGCAGTAGCAAAGTCATTGGCTGTCCCCATAGGGATCACCGCCAGCTCTGGTCGTTGCTCTTGAGCAAGCGTGTCTAACGCATTCACCGCTTCGTTTAGCGACCCATCCCCGCCCGCGACCAATATTCGTTCAATTCCGTCCTGACTGGCTTCTTCAACCAAACGGAGCATATCGGCCGATTCCCAGGTAACACGAACCTCTAAGGGCGTCCCCTGTTCGCGAATCGCGAAAATAGCCTCTCTTAGCGCCGGTTCGCCAGCTTTCTTGCCATTTAGAATAGCTCTGAAACGTTTCATCATGACTCCTGTCTACTTGCCTATCGGTTCATATTACACCAAATATTCTGTCATTAAGGTTAGTAAGTCGTCAGGTTTCCTCTGGCACTTCTTTTGGCCAATTGTCAGTGCGCTGTAAAAACGTGAGCCCGGACGAAACCTGATGACATGACGAAACCTAAACATGGATAGTCGCGCCAAATGAACTAGGGTTACATTACGTGTTCGTAAAAACAAGGAGACCCAAATGGCGGCAATCAGACAGGAAATCCCACATCGAGTGACGGTTTACCATGATAGCGATGAGCAGGAAAAAGAGCTGAAAAATGCGATGCTTCCTGAAAAGCCACGTTACTTTAATGGTCACCCGACTTATCGGGGAGAGAACTTAGAGGAGTTCAAAGACCGGCTGGATGCGTTAGGTATGTCTGTAGATATGTGATTCACGGCAGAGAGTTGTAACGGAGTGCCAAGGCACTCCGTTTTTGTTTGGGAGGTTAACTCAGCGTTTTACTCATTAGCAACAGATCCCACCAACGGCCATTTAAGTAACGCGTCCCACGTTCAAGAGCGTAAGTTTCAAACCCAAGTGAGCGATAACAATGTAGTGCGGTTTCATTGTGTGTAAAGACCGCCAAAGATGCATTCAAACAGTTATACTGCTCTCGGGCTTTATCCATGACCAGAGTCAGCATGCTCGAACTGTACCCTTGCCCACGTTTGTCTGGTGAAACGAATACCCGGCAAATCCGGCAACTTTGTGCTTGTAAAATAAACAGTTCGACAAATCCAACGGGTTCACCTTTATCCATCAGCACATAGGGTTGCACGTTCTTCTGGGCGCAATGTTGCCGAATCTGTTTGTGAGTCAACGGAAAACGGTAACATGGCCCGCCCCATAAGAAATTCAGCTCAGCATTATCTATCCAATTTATGAGCAACGGATAGTGCTGCTCCTCAAATGCGATAAGCTCCATTCAACCTCTCCCGTACAAACACCTCTCATAACTATATGAAAGTCAATGTTATAGCAAGACCTCCGAGAGGATCTGCTTATAGGTTGGTTACGTTGAGATAGGTTTCGGCTTTCTTTGGCAGATAAATACTGAAACACGCCCCTTGGGCAGGTTCAGACGTGACTCTGATTTCTCCGCCTGTTTGGCTTAACAGACTTTGAGAGACAGACAGGCCCAGCCCTGTTCCGTCGCGTTTGGTGGTGTAAAATGGATCAAACACTCGCTTGAGGTGCTGTGGCCTGATACCACATCCTTCATCTTTTACATGAATGATCGCGCCGCACACCTCTTCGTTTTCAATCCAGTCTTCACTAATAATTGTCAGACACCCTTCGCCTTTCATGGCGTGAATGGCGTTCATTTGCAAATTGACCATCACTTGCAATAGGTGATGACGGTTCACTTCAACCGGGGAATGGGCGTCCAGATGAGTTTCAAACTGAATATCGCGTTTCTTCGCACCAGTTTTTACCAACGTAATGCTCTCATCAATGATCGGATTCACGTGTTGCCAGGTGACTTCGTCCTGCACGCCGCCCTGACGGCTATACTGTAACAAGCTGCGTGTAATGTTACGAATACGGTCAATTTGAACCATGATGGCTCCAATTTCTTCGTCAACCCTTGCCGCTTCGGGGCCCAGTTCAAATTTTATCAGTTCCACGTTACCCAGGATTACGGCTGTCGGGTTGTTGATCTCATGAGCAATGCCTGCGGTCAGTTCCCCCAGTGCTGCCAACTTTTCGCTGACCACTAGTTTATCTCGGGTTTGATGGAGCAACTTGATGTGCAGCTCCAACTGTTCGGTTTTCTCCGACAAGCTGGCTGTCCGTTCCGCCACCTTATGCTCCAACTGCTTCGCGGCACTTTTGACTTCTTCTCTACGAGCATTGAGAGAGTCCAGCATGTGGTCAAACTGGCGTGCGAGCTGGGCAAGTTCATGTTCTTTATCCAATCCCAGCTCACCAATACGTTGATGCTTGCCCATCTGAACCAGCTTCACCACTCGGTGAATACGTTCAATCGGTGCGAACAAATCTCGTGATCCCCGATAAACAGCGAACCCCGAAACAAGCAATAACACCAGTGTCACAGTGCCAATCTCAAAGATGTTCGTGACGTAGGCCTCTAAGAAAGGCCACATCAGATAGCCGGTATACAACATGCCGATGACATTATTGTACTGATCCCTGATTGGTTGATAGGCCGTGATGTACCAGGCATCGTATACATACGCCAGATTGACCCACTCTTTCCCGTGCGTGAGGACGACGCGTCGGACTTCTTTTGAGACTCGGGTACCAATCGCGCGGCCAATACGATCATCGCTGTCGAGCGGCACATTAGTACTGACTCGCAAATCATCTAAAAACAGTGTTAACGTGCCGACCGGACGTAGTGAGTTTTCTTTGTCGGGGTAGATCAGATCACGAATCTGGTCGACCAACACGGTGCTGTTGTTCAGCAACAGCCCTCCGTCCAGAAAGCCGATAAGATCATTATGCAGGTTATAAACAGGTATCACCGTCCGACTGATCAGACCGCGGCCTTCGATACGCTGAGTCTTAAGGATCGCGATTTGCGCCCGGCTGGCTAAGTTGGGGTCAAGCTCACTGAGCTCTTTTTGCGTCAGGACATCAAAGAATGACGCTTTGCGCGTCAAATCCAGGAAGCGGAATTTTTTATCTATGGTGTCCACAGTATGAAAACGCAGAAAATCCAACCCATAACGATTTTTCTGTTGTTGCACCCATGCGGTAAGCTCAGCGGGATCGGAGAGCTGATTAACGTGATTACGAAACGAATATGACTCAGCAAAAGCCCTCACAAAATTGGCCTGTTTTTGCTGCAACAGTGTGATGCTGTTGCTGGCAACGCCAAGGCGTTCGGATACGTCAATCAACGCACTTTTCCAGGTGTAGTGAATTGACCAATAAACACTGATGGCAATTAAAGCGATCAGCGTAAAGACGATGGGCGCTGAGGTAAGGATCAGCAGGCGGTAGCGCACCATGGTTTTGAACCGGTAACGCCACTTGGCCAGCCACCCATGCTCAGCCGACATAGGAACTTCCTTCCGCTTCCCACTCTTTGAACTTACGCTCCAGCGTTTTACGAGCTACGCCTAATCGTCTGGCGGCAGCAGACTTATTGCCATCATGGGCATCGACAACTTGCTGAATATGGGCTTTTTCTACCTCTTTGAGAGACCAGTCGTCAGGGTACCCTTCTCCCTGATGCACTTGCTCTTCTTGCAGGTTGAGTAACTCTGCACCACTCGACACTGTCATGGAAACGTGTTTCGCGGCCTGTACGTCACGCCATTGGTGCGCTGGCGGTTTGCCCAGCAGAATACAGCGTTCAATCTGGTTTTTCAGTTCACGGATGTTACCCGGCCAGTCGTATTCGTTCAGCGCCAGAATATCTTCATGAGCCCATTTTGGTTTAGGTATGCCCAACTCCGTCGCCAGCATGTGGGTAAAGTATGGCACCAGTTCCGCCAGATCGGTCTTGCGCTTTCTCAGTGGTGCCACTTCTATGCGCAGCACATTTAAACGGTAATAGAGGTCGGATCGAAAATGCCCGTTCTTTACTTCCTCCTGCAGATTACGGTTGGTCGCTGCCACGACTCTCACATCCACGGCCAGCTCTTTTTCTGTACCAATCGGCCGAATGGTGCGTTGCTCCAGTACACGCAGCAAAGCCGATTGCATTGACAATGGCATTTCACCAATCTCATCAAGAAATAACGTTCCTCCATTTGCGACGCGAAACAGGCCCTCACGGCTTTTCTTGGCCCCCGTAAACGCGCCTGAGGCGTGGCCAAACAGCTCACTTTCCAGCAGATCGGGGGCAATTGCCCCACAGTTGACAGGCACAAACGGCCCTTTTCGGCCGCTGGCTTCATGGACACCACGCGCGACCAGTTCTTTCCCGGTGCCGGATTCTCCTTCAATCAATACGCTGGCTCTGGAAGGGGCAAATTGTGTAATCAACTGTTTGAGCAGACGGGTTTTTTCCGATTGACCAACGATCTCCGTTCTGATGTGGCGCTGCATGTCTTGGTTGAGCGCGTATTGCATTCGCTGTTGAACACGTTTGTCCATGCAGCGCTTAACCGCGGAAAGCATTTGATCCAGGTTAAACGGTTTCAGGATGAAGTCCGACGCACCGAGCTTGAGCGCCGAAATTGTGGTTTCCAGATCTGCGTAGCCGGTCATAAAGATAACGTCGGCGGGTTTGTCTTTGTCATGAAACGCTTCTTCCCACTCAATACCTGACCGCCCCGGTAAATTGATGTCCAGAACAATCAAATCGTAATGATTGGCTTGTCTGAGTTGCTCAGCTGCTTCCACACATCCGGCGCAATCCACGCTGGCAAACCATTTTCCCAACGCTTTTTTCAAAATAGCCTGCATTCCCGGTTCATCATCAACAACCAGAACGGAAAAGGCGCTGTACAGTGAAGAGTGGTTAGATTCCAGTGACATAGACAAAAGATCTCAGTTCATTTGAATGGGACAGAGTGTACCAACTTTTCTTAATGTCAAAATAGTAAACATGCGACATTTTGTCCCAGCTCAACATTTATGTTCATTAAATCACTGAAATTGGTGACCTAATGGGCCAAACTAAGTGTTGAGAAGTTGGCACCCTACTTGCTGTATCGACGCTGACAACCCGTTAATACTCACGTTGAGGGAACACACAACAATGAAAAACATTACGCTTTTGGCGACCACTCTTCTGGCCGTTACCAGTTATTCTGTGTCTGCCGCGCAAGATACGTCACACATTCGCCTCGCTACGACCACCAGTACCTATCATTCAGGTTTGCTTGATTACTTGCTGCCTCAATTTGAAAAAGACACAGGTTACAAAGTCGATGTCATCGCAGCCGGCACGGGCAAATCGCTCAAAATGGGTGAAAACGGTGATGTGGATTTGGTGATGACCCACGCGCCGAAAGCGGAGGCCAACTTTGTTGAAAAAGGCTACGGCGTGATGCCTCGCAAACTGATGTACAACGATTTCGTGATCGTCGGACCAAAAAACGACCCCGCGCATATTGCGGAGCAAAACAATGTTTTGGACGTTTTCAAGAACATTGCGACGTCTGACGTAACCTTCATTTCTCGCGGCGATGACTCGGGCACAGACAAAAAAGAGAAAAATCTCTGGTCACAAACCCGAATGGAACCTAACTTTGGTGGCTATAAAGCCGTTGGACAAGGTATGGGTCCTACGCTGAACATGGCGTCGGAACTGCAGGGATACACCATGTCGGATCGCGGTACCTGGCTGGCCTATCAGAACAAACTGGATTTGAAGATCCTGTTCCAGGGCGACAAAAAACTGTTCAACCCATATCAAGTTATTCTGGTTAACCCTGAGCGCTATCCAAGCATCAATTATCAAGGTGCGAAAGTGTTCAGTGACTGGCTGGTTAACCCAAAAGGTCAGCAGTTGATCAACGAATTCCGCCTCAATGGAAAACAGCTGTTTGTCGCTAACGCTAACGAGAAGTAACTCTTGATGAGTTTGTGGCAAACGACACAGGAAGCCGTCGGGCTTTTACTGAGTCTGGATAAGGCATTGTGGGAGATTGTTGCGGTCTCTTTTTCGGTGTCTTTGTCCGCTATATCGCTGGTGCTGCTGCCAGCGATTCTGCTTTCCTTTGTCCTTGCATATACAGAGTTCAAAGGAAAGTGGTTTTTGTTGTCGATAATCAACACCATGCAGGCCATTCCCACCGTCGTAATTGGCTTATTGTTGTATATGATGCTCTCCCGCTCTGGGCCGCTGGGCAATTGGGAAATGCTATTCACTCAAAAAGCGATGATTTTCGGCCAAATGCTGGTTTGTTTCCCAGTGTTGGTTTCTATGATGCATGGCGCACTTCAATCCAGTGACCGACGGGCCATAGAAACAGCCATCACGCTGGGTGTTTCGACGAGTCGCATAGCAGCAACTATGATTTGGGAAACACGTTTTCCTCTGATGGCAGCAACGATTGCGGGTTTTTCTCGCATTGTCACTGAAGTGGGCTGCTCCATGATGGTCGGTGGCAATATTATGAGCGTGACCCGAAATATCCCGACCGCCATTGCACTGGAAAGCAGTAAAGGCGCTTTTGCTCAGGGCGTGGCACTTGGAATTGTGCTGCTCACCCTCGCTTTGGTGCTTAACTTTTTGCTCAGTAGTATGCGTGGCAAAGGTTATTTGAGAACGTAAGGGGTCGTATGACGATAAAAATAACTGCAACTCAGCTCTCGATGCGATTTAAAGAGCGAGTGTTGTTCCACATACCTGAACTGTCGATCGGTCCCAATGATGCCATTTATCTCAAAGGCGATAATGGGGTGGGTAAAACTACCCTATTGAAGATTTTGTCTGGCTTGCTAAAGCCGACGACAGGCGCTATTCATGCCCCGGCTGACAGCTGGTTAGCCAAATTGACCCGCCGCGCTGGTCGAAAAGATGTCACGTACCTGCACCAGTCCCCTTATCTTTTTGATGGCAGCGTATATCAAAATGTCGTTTATGGTATTCGCTTTCAAAAAGAATCCGAAAAAGATAAGCGAGCTCAAGTCATCACTGCATTGCGCATGGTAGGGTTGGAAACACTCGCCGACGAACATATTTCGGTATTGTCCGGAGGAGAAAAGCAACGTGTGGCGATGGCCAGAGCCTGGATTCTCAAGCCGTCTATCCTATTGATGGACGAACCAAGTGCATCGCTGGATCAAGAGTCGATTGAGCGTCTCGTGATCATGGCGAAAGACATGCTGTCGCGCGGAGCAAGTTTGGTGATCACCAGTCATCAGGCGAATGCCCTGACCGAGATCTGCAAAAAGCAGTGGTGGATCAAGGACAATACTCTGGTAGAGTCACCGTTGTTACACATTATTCAAGATTCAGTACAAGAGAATTCTTATGCTAATTCCAACGCAAACTAGTTGGGTGATTTTGGCTGGCGGACAGGCCAGTCGTATGGGTGGTAAAGACAAAGGACTGATTGAACTTAATGGAGTACCGCTGGTTCAGCATGTGCTGAACAAACTCGTATCGCAAACATCTCGTATCATCATCAATGCGAACCGCAATATTAGCAGTTACGCAGAGCTCGCCCCCGTTGTCAGTGACACGTTTCCGGACTACCCCGGGCCATTAGGCGGCATCCATGCCGGGCTGCAATTCGCGAATACAGACTGGGTTGGTTTTGTCCCCTGTGACAGTCCTTTTGTTTGCGATGATCTCGTCGAACGCTTCTGCCGTGCAGTGAAAACCGATACCGATATCGTTGTGGCACATGATGGTGAACATCAGCAACCCGTATTCACTCTATTTCATAATCGCGTACTGCCAAAACTGACCGCTTTCCTGCAACGCGGCGATCGCAAAATCATTCTTCTTTATCAGGAGTGTCATACTGAATATGCAGATTTCAGCGATGCTCAGGATTGCTTTATCAATCTCAATACACCGGAAGAACTGGCTCAATTTGGAACTTTGCAATCATGACTATGACACTCCCTTCGATTCCACTACTTGGTTTTGCCGCCTACTCCGGCACTGGCAAAACGACCCTATTGGAAGCGCTGTTACCCAAGTTGACTGATGCCGGACTTCGTCTCGGTGTTTTAAAGCATGCCCATCATAACTTCGACGTCGATAAACCGGGAAAAGACAGCTACCGGCTGCGTAAGGCCGGTGCTTCTCAAATGCTGATTGCATCGCGACATCGTTATGCACTGATGACCGAAACCCCGGACGCTGAAGCTGAGTTCAGTTATTTGCTCAGTCGTTTTGATGTTAACAGCCTGGATCTCATTCTGGTCGAAGGGTGCAAGAACATCGCGTTTCCAAAAATCGAACTGCACCGTGACGCGGTAGGCAAACCCTGGCTTTATCCCAATGATGACAACATTATTGCTATCGCAACTGACTCAAGCGTAGATTCCGCCCTGCCTCAATTGGCCATTAATGATTTGGATGGCATTGCCGCGTTTGTACTCAACTATGCCAACGGGTCAGTCCGGCAATCAAAGTCACAAGTCGCAACCTGTGATACCCTTTCGTCCGCATTTCTTTCGGTCGCACAAGGTCAGGAGCAGATCCTAACTCAGGTCATAGCTATTGATTTGGTCGAAAAGGTCGCACTTGAACACGCCTATAGCCGCGTATTGGCTGAGGACATTCATTCGCCAATCAATGTGCCGCGATACACCAACTCGGCTATGGATGGATTTGCGATTCGATCTCAAGACATTGGTCTCGACCGCTATCAGGTAGTGGCTGAAGTGATGGCTGGCTATGCCTACGACAAGCCATTGTTAGCTGGCCAGGCGGTAAAAATCATGACAGGTGCTCCGACACCAGAAATGGCGGATACCGTGGTCATGCGTGAAGCTGCCACCATTAATGGTGACACTGTCACGCTATCGACTTATCAAATCAAGCCTGGACAGAACGTTCGTCTGGCTGGCGAAGATCTGTCTTATGGACAAACGGTCTTTTCCGCTGGCACACGAATCAGTTCACCTGAAATGGGGATGTTGGCTTCGCTTGGGTTAAGCCACTGTCCTGTTAAGCGCCGTTTACGAGTGGGTGTTTTTTCTACCGGTGACGAAGTTCAGGCTCCCGGCGAGACGCTGGATGAAAATACCATTTACGATTCCAACCGTTATACCTTAATCGGACTTCTGACCAACCTGAACTGTGACACCGTCGACTATGGCATTTTACCAGATGATCAGCAGGCGATGACCGACGCGCTTCAACGCGCATCACAAGAAACCGACCTGGTGCTCACATCGGGTGGTGTTTCGGTCGGTGACGCCGACTATATTAAGCTGGCGCTGAAAACATTGGGCCACATCGACTTCTGGCGCATTAACATGCGCCCGGGCCGGCCTCTGGCGTTCGGGCATCTGTCTCAAGTACCATTTTTCGGCCTGCCAGGTAATCCGGTTGCTGTTATGGTGTCATTCATTAACTTTGTTGAACCGGCGATTCGTAAAATGCAGGGCGAAGTGGACTGGCAACCTTTGAAAATGCCAGCCATCGCCATAGAGTCGCTGCGTTCACGACAAGGACGAACAGAATTTACGCGCGGAGTTTACGAACTGAGTGCGCAGGGCCAGTTACAGGTTCGAACCACAGGTAAGCAAGGGTCCGGAATTTTGCGTTCAATGAGCGAAGCCAATTGCCTGATTGAGATTGATCCGGCCATTGATACAGTAAAACCTGGAGAAAGCGTGACAATCATTCCGCTTCAAGGCAGAATCTAGCGCAAATGACATTCTAAGGTCGGCTCCGCTGGCCTTTTCTTTTTAAGTGAACACTATGGCACGTACAATTATTTATACTTACCAGGACGAAGAGAAAACCCTGACTTTCTCTTATCAGCAACACCGTAATATCCACGAAGCGGTGGCTGAAGCCGAAGGGATCGATCTGACTGACTTTCTAAAAATGGAGCTGCAGGTTGAAGCGGTTTCCGATACCAAAGCCGTTCGCAACTATCGTGACAACCATTTCCGCAAGCTTGGCTTCGGAAAAATTGCATTGCTGCCAAAAGAAAACTTCGGTGTGGGTAAAAAACCAAAAACGTAGCCGCGCCTCTGGAGAAACAGAAAGGGCTTGCATCACGCAAGCCCTTTTCGTAACTGGCAAAGTTACTTAATATTGAGGAATGCCGCTCCGCGCACACCACCGGAATCTCCGTGTTTGGCTTTGATGATTTTTGGACACTTGGCAACCGACAATAAGTACTTCGGTACACGCTTAGGCATCTCTTCGTAAATCAGTTCGAAATTAGATAACCCGCCGCCCAAAACCACCACATGCGGATCGTTGGCGGTAAAGATATTGGCAAAGCAAATCGCCAGTAACTCCATAAAGCGTTCTACATGCTCGACGGCATTAGCTTCACCTTGTTGATAAGAGTGAATAATATCGATGGCTTTTTTGGGTTGAGCAAAATAGTGCTCATAGATCAATTCAAAGCCGCGACCAGACAAATAGCTGTCTAGGCATCCTTTTTTTCCACAGCCACACCCTAACAAAGGCGCGTTGTCTCCCAGATGAAACCACGCATCAATTGGCAGGCGCATGTGGCCCAACTCACCGGCGACGTGATTGCGACCCGAAAATACTTTTCCTTCATACACCAGACCACCACCAAACCCAGTGCCCAGGATCAAACCCATTACGGATGGTTCGTCCTTCAACTCTTCGTCCCAGGCTTCAGATAAAGCAAAACAGTTGGCGTCATTCTCAATTTTGACGCTGCGGCCGATTCTGGCTTCCAGATCAGCACGCAAAGGTTTACCTTTGGCCGCTGGCACATTGACGGTCAGTACGGTGGCGTCATCCGCGTCTTCCATACCGGGTAATCCGAGGCCAATTTTCCCTTCACAACCAAACTGCTGATCGTATTTTTCGACCAGACCCGCAATCGTTTCGACCAATAAGTCGTAGTCTGCTGTCGGCGTCGCAACACGTTCCGTTGCCACACGCTCGAGTTTTTCATTAAACGCACCAAATTCAATTTTGGTACCACCGACGTCAAAGCCGTAATACATGCAGGTTCTCTCCGTAAATATATCAAGCCCAAATCCGGGGCAAAAAACAAATAATTAGTGCATTATCCATATAGCTACGCCTACAATCCGTGACCAGAGGCAGATTTACGTCCGCCCCGGAGCTGATTGCACAAGGAGCCATCAACAAAACTGTCACTTTTAGAGTGACTTCGCGCTTTTATTTATGCTCAAGAAAACGTTTCAGCGCTGGCTTCGATAGATCATGCTTGAATCGTGTCTTACTCAGTAGGTAACTTTCGCGAAATGCTTCGAACCACAAACTGAGCGTTTTGGCAGTAGCCTGCTCCCCTATCTGCTCAAGGACCATGGACGCGACCTCCACTGTTGAGAGGTGCGTGTCATTGTCAGAACGCCGCATCATGTATTGAGACACAACGTCCGGTGTGACCGACAACACTGGCAGACCATTCAGGTAAGGTGACTTGCGGAACATTCTTCTGGCCTCCCGCCAGCTGCCATCCAGCAGAATGAGTAGCGGTGTTTTGCTCGGTACAAGGTACGCTTCAGCGTCAATGAGCAGACGCGACTGATCTTCTACGTAGCTGTCAGGAAAAATCACCACCGGTTGATAGCGTTCATTTTGCAGTAACTGAATGATTTCTGAGTCCGGCTCGGTCCTATTCCATTGATAGACGTATGTTTCTTTAACCGTATCCGCAATCAAACGACCGGTATTGCTTGGTTTAAACACCTCGTTATCAGAAACGAGCAACAGTACCGCAACTCCTGATTCAACATCGGGTTGGTGGGCACATAAACAGTGCTGGAGCGACACCTGACAATACTGGCATCGTTCTACTTTGGCCCCCCTAGCATTGAACGGTTTCGTGGAGAGCGACAGACGATGTTGAAAGAGGCGGTGGAAAGCGTGAATTCTCATTAATGTTAAGTTTATGCTGTTTTATGGGCGGCATTGTACTTAGAGTAAATACAGATTCAAACAGGAACCTATTATGAATAACCCGGAATGGATTCGACTGAGCTTTTTTCTGTCCGTGCTGGTGATATGTGCCCTTTGGGAATGGGCAGCACCGCGAAAAGTACTCACGCAGCGTAAAAGCACTCGCTGGCTGAACAATCTAGGCATTGTCGGACTGAACAGTTTGTGCCTTGCCCTGCTCATGCCTGTGTTGGCTGTTGAAACCGCGATCCTCGCTCAGGGTTCTGAAATCGGCTTATTCAACCATGTTGCATTACCAATCGGAGTAGAACTGGTTTTATCGGTTCTGTTGCTTGATCTGGCTATCTATGCTCAGCACATATTATTCCACCGCGTTCCTTTGTTGTGGCGTTTACACCGTATGCACCACGCGGATCAGGATATTGACGTCACCACGGGATCGCGCTTTCATCCAATAGAAATTCTGTTGTCGATGGGCATCAAAATCGCACTGGTTATTTTATTAGGACTTGACCCTCTCAGCGTGGTGGTTTTTGAAATCATCCTCAATGCCAGCGCGATGTTTAATCACAGCAATGGCTGGATGCCACTGAAATGGGATACTGGATTACGCAAACTCGTAGTCACACCAGACATGCACCGCGTTCATCATTCTGTGATTGAGCGAGAAACGCATTCTAATTTCGGTTTTTTTCTGTCAGTTTGGGATCGTCTGTTCGGTACGTACCGCAGTCAGCCCGAACAAGGCCATCAAGGTGTGACAATCGGTTTGCCGCTGTTTCGTTCCGAGCGTGAACAATGGCTGGATAAAATGCTCACCCAGCCGTTTCGTAACCACGAATAATAACAGGCCGCTACAGTTCATATTTGTGCAGCATGGCTTGTTGGTGCCCTGCAATATCGGCCACCTGTTCCGAGCTTTCGACCATGGCTTCAAGTTGTCGCTTGGTCTCCTGGCCTTGATCCGACACGCGAGTGATTGACTGGCTGACATCAGCGGTTGCCCGCTCCTGCTCTTCGGTCGCCACGGTAATCTGCTCCACACGTTGGCGGATGTGATCAACGGCTTGTTGAATGTCTTCAAAGGCCGTTTTGACCGCTTCACTTGATTCAAGTGCGTGGGCCATTTCTTGCCTTGATTCCGTCACGGCGTCTCGAGACTGTTGCGCCGCTGCAACCAGCTCACCCATGCGTTCGCGAATATTGGCCGTTTGCATCGAGGTATCACTGGCCAATTTTCTCACTTCATCGGCAACAACGGCGAACCCTCTTCCCTGCTCCCCTGCGCGAGCGGCTTCAATCGCAGCATTCAAAGCGAGTAAATTGGTATTTTCTGCAATCCCCGAAATCATATCGACCATCTCGCGGATCTGTTTGACCCGGTTATCCAGCTCAACCATAGATGTTTCATTCTGATTCATGGATGTTTCGAGCGACTGCAGACGCTGGCGGTTCTGCTCAACCACTTTTACACCGCGCGCGGAATGTTGGGCTGCCGTTTGCGACTCAGCGTAAGATTCGCTGGTCACTGACGCAATTTCTCTGATTGAGGCTTCGAGCTGAGTAATGGTGGTCACCATACTGGATAACGATTCGTTCTGTTGTGTCAGGCTCTGATTGGACTGTTCTGCGGCGTTGTGGCTCAGTTCTGCAGTCTGGTATAAGGTCTCACAGTTGCTGGTTACGGTGATCAGTGATTCACGAGTCGACGAAATCACCTTATTGAGTTTCATCGCGACATCTTTTAGCTCTTTGGGGCCTTGCGCGGCAACTTCTCCCATAAAATCGTGATCAACTAAATGCCCTAAATGGCGGACAATGTGACGTAGCCCTCGGTTAATCCAGTTTCGTAGCGTAAACCAGGAGCCCAGAATCAGCATAACCAGTGCAACGCCACTTATCACGACAGTATTCAACACGCTGTTCATCGTACTGTGAACCACATTTTCACTCTCGGCGATCAACGTTTGCGCGGTGGCGGAAATGGCGTTTAACAAATCCACTGTTTTGCTGGCCACCTCTGCCGCTTCTTTAATTTCCTGTTGTTGGATTTCGGCTTGTTGGAGCTTAGACAGGATTTGTTTCAACACACCGTTTTCTTCAAACCCTGACTTCACCATGTCATAAGGTGCTGTCAGACTGGCAAACTCAGTGACATCGGGGTGCCACTCATTGAAGTCGTCATAAGCGAGATTAATACCGGCGATGCGGTTACGCATCTCTTTGTATTCTTGCTCAGCATTGTGCAACTTGGTCTGCACCATCATCATTAAGAAGGTGCTCTCCATTGAGCTGGCGCTGGCAATAAAACGATTAGCTGCATCGGCGGACTCAGGGTTGTCCACCGCCAGGAACGAACTAATGCGGTTCATCTCTGGGCCAATAGAACTCAGGCCATAACGAAATGATACTGTCTGTTCGTCAATGATCTGTTGTTTGTCCAGCAAAGCACGTTGTGTGGAGAGAATAGACGACGATAAGGATTGCAATCGAGAGATATAACTCTGCAGCGATTGCTTTTGCTCATCGGTAATGGCGTCACTGAAATTGTCGGCAATAGTAAAGACATTGCTTACCAATTGTTGAGTCTCAGAGGCCAATGTATTGATGTTATTGGTCATTGATGTGAGTTCATCAGCACTCTGAGCCCTGGAGCCGTAGCTTAATTGCTTGACCTGCTCTAAGATGTTTTGAGTCAGGCGGGCGTTATTCATCGCAAGCGGTAAGGCTTGCTCTGATAAATTTTCAAACTGCTGACCAAGGCGTTCAACGCCTCTGGAGCTCATTACTGACATAGTGATCACCAGCAATGCAGTCGAGACGAAGATGGCGCTGATCGCTTGGATCAACGACACAGACCATCTCTCGGAATGTAAAGTAGTCATGGGCGCACTTAAAAGTTAAGGTTTTTTAATACAAAAGTTTAGGCACGCCAAATGGTAAAATTTAAATATGACAAATAGATTTCATTCAAGGACTAGATGCTAATACTATCAATGTATAAACGTACGATTTTCTTCATTTTATTCTCTGCGGCAGGGATACTTTCAGGCTGTTCTTCGAGCGACTCGGTGGATCGAGCCAGCGCACTTCCTCAGGATCAAGTTAATACGGTGACGCCTTATCGTCAGCAGATTCAGGCCAATCAGGCTCTGCGTCAGTCTTTTATGAAGGTATTTCAACGTTGGAAAGGGGCGCCCTACCGTTTGGGGGGAGAAACTAAAAGCGGTGTAGATTGTTCGGCTTTTGTGCAAATTGCCTACCGGGATGCTAATAATCTCAGCTTACCGCGCACCACCTGGTCTCAAGCAAAATACGGTAAAGAGATTGAGTATGATAATGCCCGAACTGGCGATTTGGTTTTTTTCAGAACATCACGAACAACGCGTCATGTCGGTGTTTATCTGGGCAACAAGCAATTCATGCATGCATCGACGTCAAAAGGAGTGATTATATCCAGATTGGACAACCCGTATTGGGCCTCTAAGTTTTGGCATTTCAGGCGGGTAAATACCCCGCCCCTTAGCAATTAATCGTACGTCGCAACAGCGGTATCGAACAGGTTTTTTACCAGTGCAATGTACTCATCCAGAAACTCTATTTGGCGGTTCGTTGCCGGACGAGACCATACTCCCGCCAATACCTCACCGAGATCCTCGACCACAGAATCCGCCTCTTTCAGTAATTTGAAGCGCACGCTAGAGTGCAACTCTGGGTTTTGCTCGAAAATGGCCATAATATTGCTGGCAACCATATCGGTTACGACATCTTCGACGCTCTCTTGACCGGTATCACTATTGTCGTTGGTAAAGATATCCAGATTCATTGCTAAATGCTCAATCAGAGCCAAGTAGCCATCGGTTTCTACAACCACGTATTCTCTCCGTGTAACTTCAGCCCACAGGCGTTGATTTTCCTAATCTTAAGACATATCAAAGACCTTTAACAACCGTAAGCCGTATGTTTAATAAATAATTTTGCCCTGTATTAAATAATGAGTGATTAACCGGACATTTTCACATCAATTTCTCAGTGAATTTACTCACCCTTCGTGTATCTGACTTGCAACAACTCAGAAAAATTGTCTCATTCCAAAGAATTTTTACGCCAATCTTTGGCTCCGTATTCAGTTTTATCGGCTAAGTTGTTCTAGACTAAAGCTTAATATGGGCAACTGTTTTCGGAGTTTGTATGTGGCAAGCCATTTCCCAACAGCTTTCTGACACTCTGATGTTCGACTTTCAGATATCAGAAAGAGAGAAGTTAGACGGCGGAGACATCAATCAGTGCTACATGATCAGTGACGGACAAGAACGCTATTTCGTCAAAGTGAATGCAAAAGAAGCCCTGGCGAAATTCGAAGCCGAAGCCGAAAACATCCGCATCATGAGAGAAAGCAATACGGTTTTTCTCCCAGAGCTAGTGCTTTATGGCGCTTGCAAAGACAGCTCATTCATCATCCTCAATTTCCTCGCCACCAAACCTCTCGAAGACAGCACCCTTAGCTATGAATTTGGCCAGCAACTGGCCAGGTTACACCAATGGGGTGAGCAAAAAGAGTATGGTTTTGATTGTGATAACTACATCGGTTCAACGCTCCAGCCCAATAAGTGGGATAAAAAATGGTGTCGTTTTTTTGCAGAGCAGCGTATCGGCTGGCAACTGCAACTCGTTAAAGAAAAAGGCGTTGTGTTGGTTGACGACATCGAAGAATTCACCCAACTGGTTCAAAATCGATTAGCCAGTCACTCGCCCCGCCCCAGCTTGCTCCACGGTGACTTGTGGAATGGCAACGTCGCCAACTCGGCTTTCGGCCCAATATGCTACGATCCCGCCACATATTGGGGGGATCGGGAATGCGACATCGCCATGACAGAGCTGTTTAACGGCTTCCAGCCCGAGTTTTACCAGGGATACGAAAGCGTCTGGCCACTCGAAATTGGTTATGAGGCACGTAAAAACATCTACAACCTGTACCACATCCTTAACCACTACAATCAGTTCGGTGGCCATTACCTGGACGAAGCAGAAAAGATGATCAACGACATCCTCAGCTATTAAAGGGCGACTGAATATTCACAAAGTTTATTGATATTTAAAGAAATTAAGAATAGGCAACGAGATTTTCCGGCGCGAATCAAACTTTGTACTTAATTCATGACCATAACTAACTATCGACATTATGATTTAAATATCTCATCAAGGAAGTAAGGAGAGAGATATGCGGAATTATACAGAGCGCACGGTTCGTTGCCCCCACTGTGGTCACTCGATTGGCATTACTCTGGATGCCTCAAATGGCAGTCAGGATTTTTACGACGACTGTCCTGCATGCTGCAATGCTATTCATCTGAGTATGACGGTTAATGAAGTAACAGACAGTGTCGATTTATATGTCGATGCCGATGACGAACAAATTTTCTGATATCTCATAAGAGAATTAAAAAAAGCGCCTTTAGGCGCTTTTTTCACATACGACGATCAGTCGAGCCGACTTGCTAGCACTCGTTCCACCGTATCGACTATCGCCTGAGTCTGTGGATCGACTTCAACGTTGATGCAGTCCCCAGCCTGACGTCGGCCAAACAGTGTTCGTTCCATAGTTTCCGGGATCAAATGAACGTTAAAGCGATTTTCGACAACGTCCCCGATGGTGAGTGAGCAACCATCTAAGCCGATAAAGCCTTTCGGCAGAACATACTTGATGAACTCTGGCGCAATTTCAAACCACACCGTACGATTGTTCTCGGAATCAATCACCTCGGTGATGGTGGCGGTCAGTGCAATATGGCCTGACATGTGATGTCCGCCTATTTCATCACCAAAACGCGCCGCACGTTCGATATTAACAACATCACCTTCACGTAAGCTGCCCAAGTTGGTCAGTTTCAATGTTTCCTGCATTAGATCAAACGAGACCAAATCACCTTCGATTTTGGTGACGGTCAAACAACAACCGTTGTGTGCAACCGACGCACCGATGGTTAACTCACTATTCAACGCCGATTCCAGACGTACAATGTGAGTTTGGAACAACTCTTTCTTTTCGATGGCGACAACTTCCGCCATCCCCTGAACGATTCCAGTAAACATAACCTGTTTCCCGTTGTTTTTTTCGTGGTGTTCAACGTAACATTTCATTATCATCAGATGACAAATCCAGTCACAGTTCTTTGTAGTAAACGGCGTGTCAATTTTCGTCTACCTTTTGATGCTTCACGCCTTACTTAAGAACCCCATTTCTGATACGCGTCCTTTGCATTGGAGTTCTTTGTGCATCGTTATAAAAAAGAATCAATAAACCTGATTAAGTTGGCTACCCCTGTGCTTATCGCGTCTGTCGCGCAAACCGGTATGGGTTTTGTCGATACCATAATGGCCGGTGGTGTTAGTGCGACAGATATGGCCGCAGTTTCGATCGCGGCCAGTATCTGGTTACCATCGATCTTGTTTGGTGTCGGCCTGCTTATGGCCTTGGTCCCTGTCGTCGCTCAGCTCAACGGCTCTGGTCGCCAGGTAAAAATCCCCTATGAGATTCAGCAAGGTATCGCACTTGCCCTGCTGATTTCAATCCCTATTATTGCGGCGCTTTTCCAGACCCAGTACATCCTCCACTTGATGGATGTGGAAGATCTCATGGCAGCAAAAACCAATGGCTACATGTATGCAGTGATGTACGCCGTGCCACCGTTTTTATTGTTTCAGACGCTACGTAGCTTTACCGACGGCATGTCACTGACTAAACCTGCGATGGTCATCGGTTTTATTGGGTTACTGTTTAACATTCCACTCAACTGGATATTTGTCTACGGCGAATTTGGCGCGCCAGCGTTAGGTGGCGTTGGTTGTGGTGTGGCCACAGCAATTGTCTACTGGCTGATGTTCTTCATGCTGTTGTTTTACGTACTGACGTCCAAACGCGTTGCCCACATTGAACTGTTTAAAGAGTTTCACCGACCTCAACTGAAACCGTTGTTGCGTCTGTTTAAATTGGGCTTTCCGGTTGCCGCCGCCCTATTCTTTGAAGTCACACTGTTTGCTGTGGTTGCCTTACTGGTCGCCCCTCTGGGTCCATTGGTGGTGGCCGCGCACCAGGTGGCGATTAACTTCTCTTCCTTGATCTTTATGTTGCCAATGAGTATCGGAGCTGCGGTCAGCATCCGTGTTGGCCATAAACTGGGTGAAGAAGACGTTGAAGGCGCTGCAATTGCTTCACGTGTCAGCTTGATGGTGGCCTTGTCGACAGCACTGATCACCGCCACTTTGACGATCTTGTTCCGCGAAAACGTTGCCCTGCTTTACACCGACAACACGGCGGTGGTTGCGATGGCGGTGCAGTTGCTGTGGTTTGCTGCTGTATACCAGTGTACAGACGCCATTCAGGTTGTTGCGGCCGGAGCATTACGCGGCTATAAAGACATGGCGGCGATCTTTAACCGTACATTTATCGCTTACTGGGTACTGGGGTTGCCGTCAGGTTATATTTTGGCATTGACCGATTGGGTCACTCAGCCGATGGGCGCAAAAGGCTTCTGGATTGGTTTTATCATCGGTTTGTCGGCTGCCGCTCTAATGCTCAGCGTGCGGTTGTTATGGATGCATAAGCAACCCGACGATACCCAACTGACGTTCGCGTCACGATAATGAAATAAGGTCAGCCTAGCTGACCTTATTTCTAGGAGTTACGTAAACTATGAAAGAATGATAACGATCAGGAGCACCTGCTTGCGCTGGACAATATGGATCATCAGCTTGGTATTACTAGGGTGTGATTACAATCAGCCCCCGATAGAGGCTGATTTACGAGAATACCTCTCGCGTATAGCCAGAGTTCAGGATGAAGACGCTTTTAAGGCGCCTGACCTAAGCTCAACCACCTTGCCCGACAAGCGAGAACTGTTTGTTGAGATTGCGCCGATAAGCATGGGGTTGCTTGACAGTTACGAGCTGAGAAAATGCAATCTTTTTAACCTCATCGCACAACGCAACTCGTTACTCGGTAAGGTTCAAGATCAGTTTCGTAACTATCAGTATCAAGTCGAGTTACTAGATGGTCTTAATCGCTGTTTGAATAATGCTGACATTCCTGCCAGCCTAAAGCAGCAACTGACCACCATTCAACAACAGAAATATCAAGATCTTCCACACCATTTTTTCAACCTGCTATACAGCAGCGACGCCATGCGAAAGCAGCTTAGTGGTAACACTTGGCTCAGCGACGAAATGAGCTGGAATACCGATGTGGTTCGCAATGCCTTACTTACGCTTAATCACATGGGGCAAGTGACCAAATGGCAAGCTGGAGAAGCGCGTAACAACATCATTGACGTTCAAGAATCACTGGAAAAGCTGCCATTGCTCGGCCAGTTGGATTATTCATTGAAAAACGCCACCTTACTTCTTCAAACCGTCACCAATCAGTTACAGCGTCACGATAGCAAAATAATTTGTGGTCAGAATCGTGATACGACCCGATTTCGTTACTTGAGTAACGTGTTCCAAAACTACTATGTCGAAAGAATTCAACCGTATCTGGCTGAATTAGACAGCACATACGGACAGCTTGAACCAAGTTTCACTATGTTTCATCTTGCAACTGATCGCTATGTGTACCCTATAGAAAAGGATCACCAGGCGTTTCGCCGTGTGACATTAGCGCATGTTCAGTACTGGCAGAACCTGTTCAAACGTTGCGGTGTGCGTGTGGGAAATCAGTAGTGCTCCCGCTCACGCAAGAAACGAGCAAATCTCGGCACACCAAGATGAGTGTAACCGTTGTGCCTGAATGTAATGGTGGAGCCTATCTGAGGTGGATGCTTTCTCAATTGGTCACTCAGTCCACTGCCGATGTAGAACTCCGTCCCATCTTGCAACTTGACTCGCAATGAACCAAGCATCCCCTGATATTTACCAGAGCCCGCTTTATAGCCTACGATGACTGCTTCTGTATCCTGGTATTTCTTCAGTTTAAGCAGATCCGAACTGCGCCCGGCCTGATAGTCACCCGTGATTTTACGTAACATCACACCCTCTCCGTCAGAGTCACTGACCTCGTCGAGGTAGTCAAATAAAGACTGCTCTGATGTTATCGGCGAGTGCTCGACGTACTTCACGTGCTCACTATCTATCTGGGTCACCAATGTTTTGAGTGCCGCGTAACGCTTTGGGTAGTTGCCCGATGCCATAGGAAGATCAAATAACATGTAGGTAATTTGTTTCCAGGCAACGTCATTAGGCTCTTTATCCAAAACGGTGTGCTGGACAAGCGCAAACTGACCCCGTCCCGCCCACAACTCTCCTTCAACCGGGTAACCCGGCAAGGAAGACACAAACCATTTTGGCGCATGAATCAGGTTACCCTGTCGTGTTGTCAGGTGTGTGCCATTCCAAATCACACGAATGCCGTCCAGCTTTTCACTTTGCCAATACTGATTGATATCGATATCCGGTTGATACATCTCTGCGTTCACAACTGGAATAGAATACAGTGCTTCCTGAGCGAACGCCTCTGGCGAATGAGTCATCAATAACGCAATTGCGATTGAGGTGAGCTTCAACTCCATGAAAATGCCCTTTTGTTAGAAACTTCAGTTATTTCTGACTATATTCCCTGAGTAACTCAATATGCATCAAGACACATCTCGAGCCAGTTTGAGCTACGCTTAATCCGAGAACATTATCAATTTCATTTAGTTACGAGCTAAATCTAGGTTTACATTTCGATTCTCATTTTGAGAAGTTCCGGATTTTTATTATGAGAACTGTTGAACAGCCATTAGTAACCATTTGATTGTTAAAGAAATAATTTTTGGCATGAATCGTGATGAGCTCCAAGTATCAACGACAAGGAGAAACGTCATGGAACTACGCAAAATTGAAATGAACGACACAGTATTGACACTGATGATCAACGGCAATCTGGATGCAGACGGCAGCCGAACCGTCCAGCCCCACATTGATGAAGTGATCACCAAGCACGCTCATGGTGAAGTCGAGATTGATTTCTCTCACGTACAATTTCTTGACTCATCAGGCGTTGGGGCGTTGGTTTATCTCTACAAACGTTTGATCGAGCGAGAGCGTGTGATGCGCCTGGAAAACGTCTCAGGGCAACCGCTTGAAATTATCAACTTGCTTCGTATCGAGAGAGCCATTCCGGTGAACTCACGCCATTACTCATAAACAAAAATAAGGATGTGACATGGTAAATACGGTAAGAAGTACGACTTTGGCTTGGTTGCTAGCGTTTACCGTGGGCTGTACCAGTTTTCCTGAACCAGGTAGTGGCGGTCTGGCAGAAAACTACGCAGGGGAGAGCTTTTCGCCAGTAATGCCGGATGAACCTTTAGGCCCGGAGCACGGCCTAAGATTCGATTGGCAATTGACCAAGTTGCATCTTGAGTCATTGATTCGCGAAGGTGCGAAATGGTGCTTTCCCGCTGCTGTTCAACAAGCCATTGAAAAACAAAATCGTATTGCCCGGGAATTGGACGGCGGTTTGATGTTGGACGCTGCTAATGACCTGATCATTCAACGTAAACGGCTTAATGAACTCGAGCTCAGGCTTGGTTACGTCACGGCTCAGACGCGCTGCCAGCCGCCCTCAGATCAAAATGCATTATTTGCACAGTTATCCATAATCGAACAGTTGTATCGCATGCTAAATGTCGACAATCAGTTCGCCCTGAATTCGGCTGAAATAAACCCCAAATACATGGGCAATCTGGCGGAAGCGACTCAAGTCTTAAAACAATACCCGGGTTTGACGTTGTCTGTTACCGGGCATGCAGATGCCACAGGAAGTGATGAATACAATCAGAAACTGGCTTTAGACAGGGCACGTCAGGTTAAGCGTTATCTGACGATCTTTGGTCTCCAGCCACAGCGCATTACGACTCAGTCACTGGGTGACACTTTGCCCTTGTACGAAGGAAAGTCTGATGGCGTGCGACTCACCAACCGCCGTGTGAGTATCGAAATTATGTCTCAGGATGAACACTTAGAATCAAATAATCGCGGAGGTGCTTATGGCTTGGATTAAAACTCTGTTGCTTTGCATCGCGCTGATGATGTGCAGTGTCTCCTCAGCAGATGTCCTCAAAGTCCAGGTTGGTGATCAGATACAAATAGATCTGCCCGGAGAAAGTTCACTCAATCGAGGGTTTCAGGTTGATAAACGCGGGCGCATCACTCTGCCAGAAATCGGGCCAGTTTACGTTGCCGGGTACGACGAAGAACAGCTTCAGAATACCGTGCTAAAGGCCATGTCATCTGTCTACAGGGATCTTTCTAACGCCAGTGTGTTTGTTGCTGAACAACAAATTCTGATTTCCGTGCAAGGATATGTCAACTCTCCGGGCGAGTATACTTTGTCTCAAAACGCCGATGTTCAGATGGTATTGCATGCTGCGGGCGGGCTTCGGTCCGGCGCACAACTGGATCACATGCTGCTTAAACGCGGGAATGGCAAAACTGCATTTAATTACAAGCGATTCCTCGATACTGGTGACGAATCAGAGCTACCCGAATTGCGTTCTCTGGACATCATTTTTGTGCCAGCCTCCCCTCTGGTTGGTAACATTGAACAACAATTTGATGCGGCCAAACAAGCCAACGCCGGTGACAGCGCAGATAGCCGGACCGCAATAAAAGTGTTTGGGGAAGTGAATGCTCCCGGTTCCTTTACCTACAAACCCAATACCGATTTAGTGGACGTTCTGATGCGTTCCGGTGGAGTGACCCGTTATGCGTCCGTTGAACAAATTCGAGTGATCAGCAACAACAATCCTCGCCTGTTCAACCTTAAACGTTACCTGGACTCGGGCGACGCATCTCTGCTACCCGAACTAACGCCTGGCACCACTATTTTTGTTCCGAAGCAAGAGGAAGAGATCAAATCTGGCGCCAATACGGTTTACGTGATGGGAGAAGTGGCAACCCCCGGGGCCTTTGACGGCAAGCAAGGCGCCACTTTTATGGATATTTTGGCCAATGCCGGCGGACCGACCCGCTACGCGGAATCGCGCCAGATCCGCATCATCAAAGCTGATGGCAAAGTGGTTCGGTTCGATCTGGCAGCATACACCGAAGGGTTGACCCGCTCAACGCCCGCTATCAGTGGCGGTGACGCGATTTTCGTCCCGGAAAAAACGGACATGAATGAGAAGTCCTGGCTCAAAGTATCACCTGACCGTGCCATCAGTGTGCTGGGAGAAGTCGTTCGCCCTGGACGCGTTGAGTGGTCAGATGAAATGAATTTCATGGATCTGCTGGCGCATGTTGGAGGACCGACACTAAGAGCAGATACCAGTCAAATTGAAGTAGTGACAACGGGTGGAAAACTACATATTTTTGATTTAGATAAATTTATTCGTGAAGGCGCCCCAGGCACTGCACTGCCTCACGTCACTGCTGGTGCCATAGTTAGGGTGCATGATCTACCTCAGGACCCATCTGACAATAAATCTCAATGGGTTCGGCAAAGCTCCGATGCATCCATCTATGTGTTCGGGCAAGTCAATGCGCCAGGGCGCTACCGTTTTACCGACGAGATGCATTTTCTCGACATCCTTTCTGCAGCCGACGGCCCAACAAAAGATGCTGACCTGCACAACATACGAGTAACGCATCGTGATATGCCCTATGCCAAAGTAAGCAAGTTGAACTTGTCCCTTTACTTTGAAACGGGCGACGAATCGTTACTGCCCCAAGTGAGAACCGGTGACACCATCTACATTCCGGAAAAAAACAAAAACTGGCTGGAGCGCAGTAAAGAGTCCACCGTGCGTGTGTTGGGTGCCGTGAATAGGCCCGGTCGTTATGTGTTCAACGACACAATGACGATTCTGGATATTCTGGCTGAGGCTGGAGGCCCCCGTGACAGTGCTTATCTGGGAAAAATTTCCGTGGTCAACATGTCTTGTTGCCAGGGGCAAGCGCGCACTTTTGACCTGCTTGAATTCAGTAAAACCGCCAACATCTATCAGTTGCCAGTATTACGTGCTGGTGACACCATTTATGTCCCTGATAAAAGTGAAAGCTTCGCGGAAAAGGCACGACTGACATTAGAAGACATTCTTCGTCTGACCACGACCATAGTATTGATTGGAGCCTTGTGATGACGATACCAGCCACTCATAGCGAAATCGAACAAATCTACCTTGCTGCAGAGCTGAGTCAATGTCGTTCGCTGTGCCTGACTGCTTGTCACTCTGGTGACGGCGTCACCTCTGTAGCGACGGCACTCACCGAACGCTTTCTGCTTGCCGGGCATAAAACTCTGTTGGTGGATCTTAATTTATTTCGACCCGGGTTAGATAAGTTCGACTTACCGATACAAGATGAAAACTGGATTGAGTACAAACCCACTGGCAAAGTGTTTACCGGCCTGCCCGTCCCGCGAGAACAAACTCAGCTACTTGCGTATAAAGACCCTGAACAGCTGAGAAAATCGGTGAACAACTGGCTTAGTCAATATGACCGCGTGATCGTTGATACGTCACCAATCTTGCAGGTAAACCGACATAATATTCCGGTTCAGAGTGTCGCCAGTGCCTGCGATAAAACCTTACTGGTTGTGAAAGCGGGCACGACAACCTCAGCCGCTTTGACACAAGCCAAAGAATTACTGACCTCAGAGCAAATCTCGATTTTGGGTTGTGTTCTGAATACCGTCGAGCAACCGACATTGGCCGAAGAGCTTGTTCGAGAGCTCAACCGTTGCGTTTTTATTCCCAAATCGTGCCGTCAACGTCTGGCTGGCAAAATTGCAGATATCACGTTGCTGTCTAAATCACTGTGAGGAGAAGACATATGAAACGCTTTCTGATTTTGCTTATTGCAGCGACAAGTTCACCGTTTAGCTTAGCTGACTCGTTGACGTTTGGCATTGTGCCCCAACAGTCGGCCAGTCGCCTGGCTGAACAATGGACTCCTTTGCTCAACCAGTTAAGTGAAGAACTAGGACAAAAAGTGGTTTTTACCACAGCAGTAGATATACCCACTTTTGAACAAAGGCTGGCCAACGGTGACTACGATTTTGCGTACATGAACCCTTACCATTATACGGTGTTCAGCCAATCACCAGGGTATCAGGCAATTGCAAAAGCAAAGAATAAAAAGATTCGGGGCATCATCGTTGTTCGTAAAGACAGTGGCATCGATTCCCCCAACCAGTTGCAGGGAACAACTCTTGCTTTCCCCTCTCCGGCGGCGTTTGCTGCCTCAGTGTTAACCAGAGACTATCTGGCCCAGCAGCACATCGATTTTACCCCTGCGTATGTTCGTTCGCATGATTCAGTGTATTTGTCTGTGGCTAACGGTTTCTACCCAGCTGGCGGCGGTGTGATGAGAACATTTAACTCCATACCAGCGGAGCTGCGTGCGCAACTGACTCCCATTTGGACCACTGAGGCGTATACGCCACATGCCATCGCCGCTCACCCGGATCTACCTCAAAGTACTGTCGATGCATTTCAACGCCTGTTGGTCAAACTGGACCAAACTACAGACGGAAAAGTGCAGTTGAAACCGCTGAACATTGAAGGCTTTGAAGCCGCCTCCGACAGTGATTGGAATGACGTACGCTCCCTGAGAATTGATGTGCTAGAAAACGAGGAGTGACTCTTATGAGTTTTCGGAGCAAAACCATCATAGGTATCGCACTGATTGAAACAGTGCTGTTGGTTTATCTTGTGTTTAACGCCATGTCTTTTCTGTCTGAGTCCAACGAGAAGCAGTTGCTGCAACGTGCACACTCAACAGCCACCATGTTTGCCCGCGCAGCAAAAGATGCCCTGCTCTCCACCGATCTGGCCACCTTGAATGATTTGACTCATGACATCATCAATCTTGAAGATGTCCTGTACGTTCGTATTCTACGTGATGGGAAAGAGATGGCGTTTGACGGAGAGAGACATTATCTGAAAGATGAGTTCACAAGCGATTTGTCACTTGACACCATCCATGATGGTGTATTTGACACACGTGTTGATATTGTCAGTGATGGCGTGGTGTACGGTCAGGTGGAAATGGGGTTTGACGTCAATACCATCACTCAGATGCTGGATTCTGCCAGCCAGCAAATCATAGGTATTGCGCTTATTGAAGTGTTCTTGGTGGCACTCTTTTCCTTTGTACTCGGGACGTATCTCACTAAGAGTCTGGTCAGATTGACCCATGCAGCGAAAACATTAACCGAGTCCGGTCCAGGCTATCAAATTAACGATGACACGAAAGATGAGATCGGTGAAGTAACGCGAGCATTTAATGAAATGTCATCCAAACTGGCCAAAAGCTACACCGACCTGACGGAAGCCCGTCATCAGGCAGAAAGTGCCAATGAATCTAAAAGCCGCTTCTTAGCACTGATGTCTCATGAAATTCGTACCCCAATGAACGGCGTATTGGGCATTCTGGGATTATTGGAAGATACCCAACTCGATAAAAAACAGCGCCAGTTGCTGAACACGGCGATTGAATCAGGCCATTTTCTGTTGTCTATCATCAATGACATCCTCGATTTTACCCGCATGGAAGCCAATACGCTGGCCTTGGATCATCGTTCCTTCGACTTTAGACATTGTGTAGAAAGCGTAGTTGACAGTTTTATACCGTTAGCAAAACAAAAAGATCTGATGTTGCATTCGTATATTGCGCCAGATGTTCCCAACTTTGTCATTGGTGATGAAAACCGAGTCAAACAAATACTGCATAATCTGATTGGTAATGCTCTCAAGTTTACCGAAAGCGGTAGCGTCGACGTGCAGATCAGTGCAGACACAGTCAATCAGCGCAGCCGGATCGAATGTAAAGTGCGAGACTCCGGGATTGGAATTTCTGAAAGTGCGATCGAGTATTTGTTTGAAGAGTTCACGATGGCCGACGAAACATTCGCTCGTTCTCGGGAAGGTTCTGGACTAGGGTTGGCGATCTGTAAACGCCTGAGCGCTCTGATGGATGGGAACATAAATGTGGTTAGCCAACTGGGCCTCGGCAGTACCTTTACATTTGATATCCATCTTGATGTCGCCGCTGACGTTTTACCTCTGAGTCCCCCCGCCCCCTGCCCCTTCGATGAACTGGAACAACGTCATATCCTGATTGCAGAGGACAACAAAGCCAATCAGCTGGTGATCCGTAATATGTTTCAGAAGTTGGGAATTGAGATTGACATTGCGGAAGATGGCCAACAAGTGCTCAATCTCCTCAAGGTATCGCATTACGACCTTATTTTCATGGACATCTCTATGCCTCAAATGGACGGAATGGAAACCTGCCGACGCATTCGATCCCACACCGATCGTCGTGTGTCGTCAATACCCATCATCGCTTTGACGGCGCACGCATTGGCTGGAGATAAAGATAAGTTCCTTGCCTGCGGTATGAATGATTACTTATCAAAGCCTGTAAAACCATCTCAACTTGTTGAAAAAATTAAACTATTCTTAAAAAGAAACGACCACGCGTCATCTGATAATGAAAAACCAAACGCAACGGCGAGGGACACAAGTCAGACATTGAATTGCGATACCCATAGTGTTGAACAATATTCCAACGAAACTCTGGTGGATGAAAGCATCATCAGTCAAGTTATCGCCGACACAAGCGCAGAAGTTCTTCCGGTTCTGATTGATCATTACCTTGAAGAGTCTGAACAGCGACTCAAAACCATTTTTTCTGCAATTGAACAGAAAGATTCACTGACACTGGAATTTGAAAGCCACACACTCGGCAGTTCGTCACTGGCTCTTGGCAACCGTGCACTCTCCAATGTTGCTCGCCATATCGAACGGTTGTGTCTGGAGGGTCAGGCAGCACAAGCTTATAAGTTGAAAAACCAACTGGCCAACATTGCAAAACACTCACTCCAGGCACTAGAGATAAGAAAAGCCCAAGGATTTAAGCAATCGGTATTATAAAATCAACTATATTGCTTTTATCCGGCAAAATAAGGAGTCCAGATTTATGCGACCAAAAGTATTACTTATTGAAGACTCAACATCGTTAGCCGTGCTGTATAAGCAATATGTCAAAGATGAACCTTTTGATCTGTTTCACGTTGAAACTGGTAAAGAGGCCATTGCTTTCATCCAGAGAAACACACCTCAGGTTGTCATTCTCGATCTGAAACTACCTGATATGTCCGGTGAGGAAATTCTCGACTGGATTACTGAGAATCACATCCCGACCGCTGTCATTGTGGCAACCGCGCACGGCTCGGTTGATGTCGCCGTCAGTCTGCTGCAAAACGGGGCGAAAGATTTTCTTGAAAAACCGATTAAAGCAGACCGGTTGAAAACGTCGGTGAACCTTCATTTAAAACACGCCAAACTCGAACATCTGGTGGAAGATATTGAAGCTAAATTTGATCGAGAACGCTTTCATGGATTCATTGGCAGCTCTCTTCCAATGCAAGGGGTGTACAAAATCATTGATTCGGTCGCACCAACCTCGGCAAGCGTGTTTATCATCGGCGAAAGTGGTACAGGTAAAGAAGTTTGCGCAGAAGCCATACATGCCGAGAGCAAACGCAACGAGAAACCGTTCATTGCAATTAACTGTGGAGCCATCCCCAAAGATCTCATGGAGAGTGAGATCTTTGGACACGTAAAAGGTGCCTTTACCGGCGCCGCATCGGACAGAAAAGGTGCGGCATCATTGGCTGACGGTGGCACCTTGTTCCTTGATGAACTGTGTGAAATGGAACTTGAAATGCAGAAAAAACTGCTGCGTTTTCTTCAAACCAGTACCTTCACTCCGCTTGGTGCCAGCAAGGAGCAGAAAGTTGATGTGCGTATTATTTGCGCCACAAACCGTGATCCTCTCACAGAAGTCGAGGAAGGTCGCTTTCGGGAAGACCTATATTATCGGGTTCATGTGGTCCCACTAGACATGCCACCGCTGCGCGATCGTGGCCAGGACATAGCAACGCTAGCAAATCATTTTCTGAAAATCTACGCCAAAGAAGACGGAAAGAAATTCCTAGCCATCAGCAAAGATGCCGAGTCAGCCCTTATGCGTTATACGTGGCCGGGGAATGTTCGTCAGTTACAAAACGTCATTCGCAATATAGTGGTACTCAACGACGAAACCAAACTATCCATCGCCCACCTACCCGACCCAATTACCCGTGTCGAAAAGAAAATGCCTCGTAACGTCACACAAGTAACTCCCCCTCCTGCTCACCCAAACCCTGTCGAGCACGAGTTCGCACAAACACTTTATCAATCGCATATTCATAATGAAGAAAATCTGAAACCAAACTCAATTCGTCCTATGTGGCAGATTGAGCGTGAAACGATTCAGAACGCGATTGATTACTGTGATGGAAATGTACTCAACGCAGCGGTGTTGTTAGAGCTCAGCCCTTCGACTGTCTACCGAAAGAAACAAGCTTGGGAGTCAGAAGATGAACAAAATACAGCCTGATGAAATCTGGCTCGTCATCGACAGTCGTTTGTTCGGTGGTATAGAGACTCATATATTCGAACTCGCCAACGGTCTGAATCGGTGTGGTCACCCGTCACGGGTGGTCTTAATCGAACAGTACCAGCCGTTACAACCGTTGGCAGAGCGGTTGACACAACACCAGTTACCATGGAGTTTTTTGTCTCAACTTTCAGAGCGCCATGATGGACCAATCGGTTTGTATCAGGCCACACTGCACCATCACCCCAAGTTGTTACACGCGCACGGATACAAAGCCAGTCTCTACAGTAAACTGGTCAAGCTGATGACGTTTGGCCGTATCAAGCAACTATCCAGTTATCATGCCGGAGAAACCAGTGTAGGAAAAATGGCCCTTTACGATGCTGCAGATCGCTACAGCGCTTTCGTGTCTGATTGTGCCATTGCGGTCAGTGAAAAAATCCAGCTCAAACTACACAGCACCTCGCAGCGACTCAATAATTTTATCGCTACCGATAATCTTGTGTCTGAACATGGCGACGGTGTGGCTTTTGTGGGTCGGCTTAGTCATGAAAAAGGACCGGATCGATTCATTCAGCTGGCACGATTGTTTCGTCATAAAACCTTTGACTATTATGGGCAAGGCCCAATGGAACAAGCGCTTAAAAACGTTGCGCCTGACAATGTCTGTTTCCATGGCTTCCAGACTAACATGGCACAAGTGTGGCCAAAGATAGATGTTCTGGTGATCTGTTCACGCTATGAGGGCTTACCGCTGGTCGCACTCGAAGCTATGGCAAGAGGTATCATTCCAATTAGCCTCAATGTAGGGGATATGGCGAAGGTGATCGAGCATCAGCGGAATGGCTACCTAGTGGACTCCGAAAGCGATTTGGCGCGCTGCCTCAGGCACTGGGAAACACAACCGGAATGCGACAAAATTGTCATGCGCCAGTATGCAAAAACCACCATTGAGAACCATTACTCAGCACGTTCGCTCATTCCACAATTCTTACAACTCTACGGTTGCGAATAGGTAACACCAGTTGCATATTCGTTCTCAATTTGAGAACGCGATGTTCATTCCACTCCCCCGCAGTAAATGCCCCGTCAAATCAACGTATTAGAAATTACACATCATGGCACCAGTATTGCAACCTGTTCAGTATCGTAACTGACTGAGCGATACCATTATGCAAACAACAAAACGAATTCTGTACGTACACTTCGGCGAGAACTGGATTCGTGGCAGTGAACGTTGCCTGATAGACCTGCTCTCTCATCTCGATCGCTCTCGCTTTGAACCTCTGGTGTGGACCAATAGCCGTGCCCTGAATGATGCTGTTACACAATTGAAGATCGAAAGTCGCTGCTCAGAGTTTTCGGTTTTGATGGGCTGGCAACCTCCAAAAGCAGATGTTCCCGCCTGGCTGGCTCTGGTGCAAACCGCGCGAGGCATCATTCGCTCTGAAGCGATCGATCTGGTTCATGTCAACAGTGCAGCGCCTTGTCAATGGATGATTCTGGCCGCGAGTCTGGAACAAACGCCGTTAGTCACGCAAATTCACTCGGATTATCAAGCCCGTGACCGCTTTACTCTTGCTCTGAATCTGTCTCCGCACATTATCGCGGTGAGCCGTGCTATCACGAAAAACCTGCTCCAGGATGGGTTTCCTGATTACCGAATCTCTGTGATTCCAAACGGTATTGATACGGACGCCCTGCAACAGCAACAAATGGTCGACGTCCGACAGAAGCTGGCGCTGCGCCCGAACGATGTCATCTATGTCAGCGTGGGATCGTTAATTAAACGCAAAGGCATGGATAGATTAATAGCCCAATTTGCAAACCTTAAACGTGACGACAAACGAGCCAAGTTAGTCATTGTGGGCGGCGGTGAAGAACACATAACCCTGACGCAGCAAGTTCATTCGATGCAATTAGAAACCGATGTATTTCTGGTTGGAGAGCAACCCAATTCCTTTGGATGGATGAAAGGTTGCGACGTATTTGTCAGTGCGGCCCGTCAGGAAGCATTCGGTCTGGTGCTTATCGAAGCGGCTTTGGCTGGCTTACCCGTAATAGCACCGGATATCGATGGTATACCGGAAGTCGTCGAGCACCAGCAAAACGGCTTATTGTATGACACAACCTGTGAAGCCGAGTTGTACGCGGCCATGTTATGTGTTTTACAACAACCGACTTACGGACAACAGTTAGCAGCACGTGGCCGCGAGAAAGTGCTGACGCAATTTACTATTCAATATAACGCACAACGTATTCAGCAAATTTACCAGCGCTTCATTGCACAGCCAGTGTCGTCACCAGCACTTCATGCGCTGTTTACGCCGTTTAAAAGCTACCTGCAAAACAAAATTGCATAGGAGGCAACATGAAACAAGGACGTTTACGCCATTGCCTGATTTTCGACCCTATTCCATTCAACGGAGGTTCTAAAAAGGCCACCTGTGAGATGATGTCTGTCTGCAATCCAGATCGTGTGCGATTTACAATCGTGACAGCGGATCCTGAGTCTTGGCAAAGTCACTCTTTCTACCAGAGCCATCAGGTCAAACTGGTCACTTTAATCTCGTTAGGAGCTCTAGCTCGTGCCACTCATGGCTGGCGCTTTTGGCTAAAACAAGCACTGTTTACAACGAACCTAGTTTGGGTCCTGTTGTGGCACAGAGGCATAACACGGCTTCTGGCACCTGCGCATCCGGGGACTGACATGCCAGCTTACCTGGCCAGCATGATATTTGGCCTTCCTGTCATTCAGTTTATTCATGGTAATGTGCCGCAATCCCGCAGTGTCAGATTCTGTCTGATCCGAGCTCATAAAGTGTTTTATTTGCGTTCTTCGCATGACAGTCTCTGCTCTGCGATCGACGCTAATTCGCTCTCCAAGTTGCATGACAAAAGGTTTACCGCTTTCGATAATGGTATCCGATTTAACGACTGGCCATCACAAGCTCAGATTGGAGAGCCTAAGTTGCTTTGGTGCGCATCGCTACTGCAGTGGAAACGGCTTGATGTACTCGCTGCGGCGCTGCGCAAACTCGGTTACGATGAAATGATTCCCACCGAAATTTGCTACATCAAGCCGAAACAATCTTTGATGCCGGTCTGCCATTTACCTAATGACCTTATTCTGACCACTTTCCACGAGCAGCCGGATAATCTTGATGCTATCCGCCGCAGTTGCAGTATTTTTGTCTCGACCAGTGAAAATGAACCTTTTGGTCTTTCGATTCTTGAAGCGCTCGCGGCTGGACTTTGTGTGCTTATCCCAAGTGACGGCGCTTACTGGGACAAAGTCTTGCATCACGACCAAAACTGTATCAAATATCAACCCACAGACTCGGATTCATTGCTGCGGGCACTCCTCCTGGTCGCACGAGATGATGAGCGTCGGGCCCGCATTGCGAGGCAAGGAATGATGGTGGCGAAGCATTATCGAGCGGAGCACTGTTATTGGCCCATCGCCGACTATGTTCAGTTTAGCAACCCACAGAAAGTTGTGGCTTCCGGCACTCAAGAGCACGGATCATGTTAAGTTCATCACCCCATAGGGGCGTAAAAGAGATGGCCATGTATGCCGTCAGTATTGTGCTGGCACGGGGCATCTCACTGTTGGCACTCCCTTTGTATGCGCACTACCTGACGCCGGCAGACATCGGCCAACTGGAAATTCTGGCTACCACGGTGGTGTTCATTGATATTGTGGCAGCATGCTCTCTGAATGAGAGTTTATACCGATTTGTTGGCACAGAACGCAACCCCAAACGACAGCACAAATCAGCCAGTACGATCTTCACACTGACATTGTTGATCTCCTTTTTGATTTCCCTACTCGCTACTGCTTTGATGGCATCAGTGACACCATTAGCCATTCATCAGAATAGTGCCCAATTGGTAATGTTGTTTATTGCTGTGTTTATCGGTCCGGCTCTGCTGGTCTCAATGTCTTGGTTACGGATGCAAAATAGAGCCACAACATTTCTCAAAATCAGTGTCGGTTGTACCGCAATTCAGTTTGTCTTGATCGTGCTGGTCTTATTCAATGCACCGGATATTACCGCATTGTTTGCGGTCGGTGTATTGACCACCGTACTACAAGCCCTGTCGCTGCAGTGGGTTAATCGTTTTCAATTGTGCGTACCGTCATTGCACCAGTGTCGTACTTATTTGCGCTACTCTCTGCCTCTTATGCTGGCAACCTTGGTGGCGTTTGGCCTTTCAGGCGCTGAAAAGTGGGTCATCGCCGCCAGCACATCTTTGGCGGTGCTTGGCCAATATGCGGTCGCGGTGAAGTTCGGTCTGGCCATGTGTATTTTGATGCAACCTTTTGGCATGTGGTGGATGCCTAAACGTTTCAATTTGCTTGAACACGCAGGTCCCGAGCGAGCAACACAAATCACACAATATGGCCTGATTTATCTGGCAATGGTCTGCATCGGCGTTTTTTCCTTTGCACAGCTGTTTATTCGCTATGCCCTACCCGACGTTTACTTACCCGCTACACAGCTTCTGATGATGGTGATACTGACTGCCGCGGGCAAAGAGACCTTTGAATTGCTGAATATCGGGTTACTGCACCAAAAACGCACCGATCGGATTCTTCATCTGAACATTATCAGTACCGCAATTGCATTGACGATCATGTCACTGAGCCTCTGGTTTGGGATGTGGTGTGTTCTGTGGGGGCTGTTTATTGGTCAATGGCTGAGAGCTCTGCTAGCCTGCTACTACAGCCAAAAAACGCAAGCCCTACCTTACCAGTTACGCTCGTTGGTACTGTTTGCCTTAATAACTATCGGTCTAATTTCTGTTACATCGCCGACAACGTCAACCACAGTGTGGTGGTCGTTACTAATATTTGGACCGCTCTTGGTTGCTCTGATGGCGTATACGCTAGGTCTGGTTACATCAGATACGTTCAAAAGAATACGCGAACCCATTCAGAGCCATATCCGGGGGTAAAAGATGCAACGCCACCTCTCTATTGGAGTAATTTTGTTGATGGTTGCTACCATCTTGATGATGGCTGCTGGTTGGTTCTTTTTGCAACACCCAGTCGTGCCCGTCGCGATTGGACTGTTGCCTTTAGCGATTATTTTCGCTTTTCGCTACACCTTTTGGCTGGTCATCTTATTTATTGTGTTCAGTTTCTTCCGCATTCATGAAGCGATTCCCGCGCTCTATTCTCTCAAAATCCCGTTATTGTTATCGCTAGGCTCACTCGGCTCACTGGCCTGGCATTTTGCCATCAGCCGCAAAATCAAACCTCACTGGCACCGACCGTTGACCTGGCTCTGTATTTTCTGGGCACTGTCGATTATTGGCGTACTGTTTTCAACAGAGCCGCAACTGGCTATTCAATACATAAAAAACATTTACTGGAAAATCATGGTGATGACATTAGCGATTGCGTGGTTGATCACCGATACGCGTCAGCTACGCAACGTTTCTTTAGTAGTGGTGGCTGCGGGTATGTTGGTTGCTTGTGTTGCGCTTAGCAACTACATCAATAACATCGGACTCGTGGAAGGCAGCCGGGTTACCATTGGACGAGATATTGGATCTATGCTCGGCGATCCAAACGATTTGTCACTAGTGCTGATGTTTCCGCTCGCCTTTTCCATCAGCTTACTCCTTACCAAAGAGCAACCATGCTTACTGCGCTTTCTGGCTATCATTGCCATTGTGTTGTCTTTTTCCGCGGTTTTTGCGACGCAAAGCCGCGGCGGGTTACTCGGTTCAATGGCCGTTATCGGCATTTTTGCGATGAAATATGTACGATCAAAAATTCTGCTGATTTTGGGTGGGCTCGCATTAGCGATTGTGTTATACGCCGTAGCCGGCATTTCAGGTCGCGCTTCAGGCGGCGCCGCGGAAGCTGGTATCGATGCATCGGCGATGGGACGTCTCTATGCCTGGGAAGCCGCTTTTAACATGGCATTATCTAATCCGTTCACTGGAGTGGGCCTGGATAATTTTTTTGCCAACTATTACTTTTACAGCACTCACTGGGACGGTTTGCCGCATGCGGTTCACAGCACCTGGTTCGGTATTCTAGCCGAGACGGGTTTTCTGGGGTTATTTGTGTTCATTGGATTGCTGGTTTCCCTCTTTCGTCTCATGCGCCAAGTGTTAAGAGAGATGGACAATCGCCCACAGTATTATCCGGTCAATCTGCGCACCGCTGCCAACGCGGTGTATGCTGGCCTGATAGGGACCATCGTATCCGGCACCTTTCTTACTCAAGGTTTTAACTGGCCAATTTACATTCTTTCTGGCTTAGCCATTGCCGTTGTTCACATCACGCATATCTATTCTCAAAATGAGAACCCAGCATCCACCAACTCAAATTCAACTGTAAACATTTGATAAGTAGTAAATAATAACTTGGCATGCTCTGTGATTAAATCTGGTAACAAGGTTTAATTCTGGAGACACGTATGAACGCACTCACCCTCAGTCATGTTAAGGTCTGGCTTAAACATCACCCGAATCCCGGTATTCGCAATGTGTTTTTCATATTGAAAAAACTCAGATCGGAAAACCTACCCACCCCAACTTTTTACAATAACCTTCTGGCTAGCTTGCAAACCTTATTCCTTTCAATCTGGTCGGCATTCACACACACCTTTCTTCACCTGCCCGCTTTTAAAGGGAAAGCAGACAAAGTCGGCAAACGATTATTCCTTTATGGGGGAACGCCACAGGTTCTCGGGCCACTTAAGATTTGTATAGGCGATGACTGTCGAATTTCAGGCCAAACGACTTTTTCTGGTCGTGTTTCTGCCGCTCAGCCACTGCTGGAGATCGGAAACAACGTAGGTATTGCTTGGCGCACCACAATCTCAGTCGGCACACGAGTACGCATAGAAGACAATGTTCGTGTTTCTGCCGGGTGTTTCCTGTTCGGGTATTCAGGCCACCCGCTTGATGCCGCTCGAAGGGCTCGCGGAGAGGCTGACGATCCGCATCAAATCGGTGAGATCGTACTGAGAAAAAACGTATGGATTTGTACCAATGTGATCATTCAATGTGGCATCGAAATTGGCGAAGGCACAGTGGTCGCTGCAGGCAGTGTCGTGACCCATGACCTGCCAGCCAATGTCCTAGCAGCAGGCAATCCGGCAAAAGTCATTCGTCATCTTACAACGTCTGCGGAGGAGGCACATCATGCGTGACCTCATTGTCTTTGGGGAAGATTTTGGCGGGCTGCCATCGAGTACTCAGCATCTGATCACTCGTCTCGCAGACGTGCGCAAGATATTGTGGGTAAACTCCATTGGCCTAAGACAGCCCAAGCTCAACCGCCAAGATGTATACCGTGCTTGGAACAAGCTGTTCGGCGGCGCTGCAGAACAGTATTTACTTCCTGAGAATCACCTACACCCAAACATCACGGTCATCAACCTTCACACAATTCCTGCACCATCGTCTGACGCTGCTCGCTGGTGTGCGAAAACCCTGATGCGGTATCAATTAAACCGGGCCCTACGCACTCTCAAGCTTCATCAACCGATTCTATGGACGTCACTGCCGACGGCTGCTGATTTATGCGGCGAGCTGGGTGAGTCTGCCGTGGTTTATTACTGTGGCGACGATTTTTCTGCGCTAAGTGGTGTGGATCACCAGGTGGTCGCTGAGCATGAAAGGCGTTTAGTCCACAAAGCGAATCTGGTCATCGCCGCCAGTGACACACTTCAAGCACAATTTCCCGCGGAAAAGTCCCGGGTATTGACTCACGGCGTTGATTTGGAGCTTTTTACCCGTCCGGCGCCAAAGGCTCAGGATATGCCCTCAACAGGGAAACCGTCGGCAGGATTTTATGGCAGCCTTGAACACTGG
This sequence comes from Vibrio proteolyticus NBRC 13287, assembly GCF_000467125.1. Classification (GTDB taxonomy): domain Bacteria; phylum Pseudomonadota; class Gammaproteobacteria; order Enterobacterales; family Vibrionaceae; genus Vibrio; species Vibrio proteolyticus. The sequence goes on from NZ_BATJ01000001.1 coordinate 130,621, forward strand.
CTCGATTACTCACTTTTGAGTGAGCTATGCGAAAAGCGCGCCGATTGGGATTTTGTGTTTGTCGGCCCTATTCGCACGCCGCATTATCCTCTGCCACAACTTTCCAATGTGCATTACCTGGGGCCCAAACCTTTTCATCTGTTGCCTCAATACAGTCAGCATTGGGACGTGGCTCTGTTGCCATTCCTGCCTAACCAGCAAATTCAGGCATGTAACCCTCTTAAACTGCGTGAGTATCTCGCCACAGGTACTCGGGTGATCAGCACCCCATTTCCTGCATTAGACCCCTATCGTCACTACGTCAACGTTGCCCGAAATGCTGACGAGTTTTCAAACTGTATGGATCTCGAAACGACGACAAAGCCCATACCGAAAAAACTACTACAAGGTGAGAGTTGGAATCAGCGCAGTGAACAACTGAACAATTGGCTGGAGGCGTTATGAATGAGCTGAAATACCGCATTATCATCATATTATCGGCCGCCTGGCGACGCCGCTACGTTATTTGTCTCCCCGCTCTCATCATGCCGATACTAGGCGGACTGATTGGCGCGATGATTCCGGATACATATCGCTCTCACACCAGTATGCTGATTCAGGAAACCGCCAAAATGAATCCGTTTTTGGAAGACTTAGCGGTATCCACTCAACTGACAGACCGAATCAACGCACTCAGTACCTTGCTCAAAAGCCGTCATGTGCTTAAATCCGTCGCTTTGGAGCTGAATCTGGCGGACGAAGCAACACCGCACGCCGAGATAGAACGCATCATTGCTAAAATTTCTACCAGTTTGTCAGTACGCCAGCTAGGTAAAGACTTCATTCAAATTCAGCTCGTCGGTCGTCATCCTGAGGGCATGAAAGCCTTGTTGGAGTCCGTCAGTGAACATTTCATTGATCAGCTACTGGCACCGGAACGTTCGTCAATTCAGGATTCCAGCGAGTTTCTGACCATCCATATTGAAAAACGTCTCAAAGAACTCAATCAAGCCGAGCAAGCATTGGCTGAGTTTAAAAATCGTTATTCCGATTCAACTCCGGAAATGCAGAATCAAAATCTTGCCCGTCTCGCGGCTTTAAAGCAAAGTTTGGCAGAAAAAGAAGCCGAACTCGCCGGGGTGGAAAAAAGCCTCGGTAGTTTGAATCAGCAATTATCCAAAACCAACCCGGTCATCGGGCGAATCGAAGACAAAATCATCGAAATCCGCAGCGAACTGACGCTGCTGCGTGCGAAGTACACAGACAATCACAGCGCTGTTCAGGCCAAAAAACGAGAACTGGCTAGACTGGAAGATGAACGAGCGACCTTGATCTCCGCTGAGCAGCATTACCTCAATAGTGATCAGCTCTGGGACATAGCCAGCAGCAGTGTGCTCACAAAGAAAGACGATTATCAGCCGCTGTTGGTCGCGCAACTGGGCAGCTTACAAATCAAACGTGGACGCTACGAATCTTTAAAAGAAGAAACACGCAGTCTGGCAGGCATGATCAGCGATTTGGAAAAACGAGTGAATAACTTCGGTGATGTTGCACGCGATCTGTCGTATCTCCAAAGGGACACGCAGATAAAACGGGAACTGTACGATCAGTTGTTAGAGCGTTATGAAATGGCGCAGTTAACGGGCTCACTGGGGATGTTCGAAGAGAACAAACGAGTAAAGATCATCGATCTACCCTACACGCCTTCTGGCTCATCAAATTTTCCTCTTATCGTCTATTTGGTTGCTGGATTGTTTGCGGGCATTGCACTGGGCATCAGCCTTGCGACGGTCACGGAACTGTTTGATACCAGCGTTCGCCGAAAGGAAGAGATCGTGTCACTGACCGGATACCCGGTGATCACTACAATTCCTAAAGTGTCACCGATACAATCACATTGAGATGCAAATTAAAAAAAGCACACAGAACACACATAAACCATTGAATCTTATTAAAATAAAAGCTGGCACTTTACCTGCAATACGTAATAAAACAACAACGTAAGGGAAGCAGATAATGCTAACTCCACTCAAGAAAACGGTTATTCATGTTGTTCAGTATTTAGCGCCCGGTGGCATTGAAGCCATGGCTCTGGACTTTCTGAGTTTCGCCGCGCCGTCGGAACATGTGTTGATTGTCAGTCTGGAAGGCGACAAGAATACAGCTCTTCGCAACTGGCCTAAACTCGCCCCTTTTGCCGACCAGCTGATTTTTCTCGGTAAACCGCCAGGTGTTCACTTTGCGCTCATTCGCCGCATTGCAAAGTTATTGAAGTTGTTGCGTGCTAATGTTGTTCATACTCATCATATTGGTCCATTGCTGTATGCAGGTATCGCTGCCCGGTTAGCTAGAGTACCACACCGCATTCATACTGAGCACGACGCCTGGCATCTTGAGAGTCCGCGACGGTTTTTATTACAAAAATGGATTTTGGAGATGGTGAAACCTTGCATGGTGGCCGATGCTGATCTCATTGACGCCGACCTGAGGCAACGCTTTCCGAGAAGTGACATTGTCACCATAAAGAATGGTGTCGACTGCAACAAATTCAAACCCGGTAGCCAGTCTCTCGCCCGTGAATACATGAAACTCCCTAAAGAGGTTTGCCTGATCGGTTGTGCAGGCAGATTAGAAGCGGTGAAAGGTCAAGATATCCTGATCAAAGCTCTGACTTACCTACCTCCTGAAATCCACCTTGTCTTTGCTGGAAGTGGCAGCGAGTTGGCGAGATTGCAACGACTCGCCCGCCACTGTCAAGTTCACGATCAAGTGATTTTTCTGGGCTTGGTTAACTCAATGCCTCGCTTTTATCAATCTTTGGATCTCTATTGCATGCCCTCTCGACAAGAAGGACTTCCTCTCGCCCCTCTTGAGGCTCAGGCATGCAATATCCCTGTTATCGCGAGCGATGTGGGAGCCACCAGAGAAACGCTTTGTCCCGATTCTGGAACCCTGATTCACAGTGAATCGCCTTTAGAGCTGGCCGCAGCCATCCTCTATCGCATCATGTTGGCAGAACGCGCTACTCCTAGAGCTTTTGTTGTCAAACATCACGACGTACGCCAGATGATTTCTGCTTATGCTCAGCTTAGCAAAGAGGACATCGCATGAACGACTTACTTTTAATGCTCATTTGCGTGTGTAGCGGTGTCCTGATTGTCTATCATCACGTCGGTTATCCCATTTTGCTGTCCTGGTATTTTGCGCGTCACCCACAGCAACAGCCTGTCGATGTAATACGGGGTTATCGTTGCAGCAAGAAAGATCGCAAACGCGCATCTGTGACCATCTTGGTTCCAGCGTATAATGAAGAGCGTTGGATCGCTGACAAAATTCGTAATCTTGCCACCTTGGATTATCCGCGTGACAAACTCACTGTCTACATCGCCTGTGACGGATGTACAGACCGCACCGTCGCGATTGCTCAGGACACCATTCAAGAAGGGATCTGCGACGAAACCCATTTCGAAATACTTGATTTCAATAAAAATCGCGGCAAAGTCGCAGTGATCAATGATGTCATGTCGCGTATTCAGTCCGACATTACCGCACTCAGTGATGTATCGGCACTGATTTCGGTAGATGCGTTGCTGGTCGCAGAGCAACACTTTAAAAAACCGGCTGTCGGCGTAGTAGACAGCTACTATCGATTGTTGCAAAGCGAGTCAACCGCTGAAGAAGCCTACTGGTATTACCAACATCACGTGCGTAAAAAAGAAGCATCTCTGGGCTCTGCGCTGGGTGCGCACGGCGCTTTTTATCTGTTTCGGACGCATCTTTTTGAGCCATTACAAGCAAGCACTATCAACGATGATTTTATTCTCCCAATGAACATCGTACGCAAAGGTTATCGTACTCACTATGCAGACGATGTTATGTCATTAGAAATGGAAACGACCGATCAAAGCGCGGACTTTCGTCGACGCCTGAGAATTTCAGCAGGGAATATGCAACAGCTCATTCAGCTCAGAAGCCTGTTTTTACCTCGTTACAAAGGTGTTGCATTCGCGTTTCTGTCTGGCAAGGGCCTGCGACTTTTAACACCCTACTTGATGCTGCTGTGCATCGCGACATCTGCATTGCTTCACGATTACACGCTATTCCGAACTCTGTTTTTTACTCAATTGCTGCTGTTTGCTATTGCGGCAGCAGGCAGTCTTATACCCCGATTAAAAAATTGGAAGCCCATTAATCTCATTACTTACCTGATCGCCGGTCATCTGGCCAACCTGTTGGGAGGTCTGAAATACCTGGTTGGCCTTGAATCCGGCCGCTGGACTCGGGTTAATCGTTAAGGAGAACATCATGATCATTCGCAAATCCAATCTCTTGTGCGTGCATTGCGCAAAAAGAAGCTTCGATCTTCTCGCATCGCTCACAGCATTAATCTTGTTAATGCCAGTGATGTTGGTGGTCGCCGCCGCGATCAAGCTCGACTCTCCAGGTCCGGTGTTCTACCGCCAAACTCGTGTCGGAAAATCGATGCCAGACAAAATGGTACTATTCGACATCATTAAATTCCGCACCATGTATCAGGACGCAGAGCAACGCTCTGGCGCTGTCTGGGCCTCCGAGAATGACCCACGCATTACCAGTAGTGGTCGATTCCTGCGCAAAACCCGTTTGGACGAAATTCCGCAACTACTCAATGTGTTGGGAGGAAAAATGTCGTTAATTGGACCGCGTCCAGAACGCCCTTGCTTTTACGGAAAACTGGAACATTCCATTCCCTACTTTACCGACCGAACTTATGGCGTGATGCCAGGGATTACCGGACTCGCTCAGATTAACCAAGGATATGATACCTGCATCGATGATGTACGTAGAAAGGTAGGTTATGACCACAGCTACGCATTGTCTCTCACTTCCCTAAAAAGCTGGCTTGCAATGGATGGAATGATCATCGCACAAACGTTGAAGGTGATGTTTGATGGGCGCGGACGCTGACATTTTCCATTCGGCCGTGTCGTCCCTCGTCAGCACTCCTTTACGACGATACGGCCGCTTTTTCCTCTTGGGTGATCCCGGTGAGACGAAAACACGTAGACATCGAGTTTACATCTTGAAACACATCTATCGCTATGAATTTGTCTGTTAATACACCTATTGAGTCTATTCTCAAAAATAAATCTGGTGTAGCACATTTTAAACCCCGACAATGCGGAACAAAGATTATAAATACACACAGTTAGGCCAATAATTACAAATTTTCGTCAGTTTTTTTGTACTGTCTATCCTGATTTAGGAACTTGTCATGCCAATACTTCAGTCTCTGAGCCGTTTATTCACCAAAGATACCCAAGCGACAGAACAGCAGGCGCAAACAGCGCTTGCTGTGAACACTTTGAATGCACTTCAGCACAACATGGCGACCATCGAGTTCACACCTGATGGCGATATTATTACCGCCAGTGATCTCTTTCTCACCACGGTCGGTTACACGCTCGACGAGATACGAGGGCAAAATCACCGGATTTTCTGTCCGGAGGCACTCCTTCGCTCAGCCGAGTATCAAAGCTTCTGGCGTGAACTGGCTAGCGGTGGCAGCTATACCGGCACTGTGGAACGCGTGACGAAAACGGGTCAGGAGCTTTGGTTGGAAGCGAGCTACTTCCCTGTAGTTGATGAATCAGGAAAAGTTTGCCGAGTCATGAAAGTCGCCTCCGACGTGACTTCAAGTAAGCATGAATCCGATCGTCAAACGGCCATTATGAACGCGCTGAATCAATCTTTGGCGATGATTGAATTTGAACCTGATGGCACTATCGTCAGCGCCAACGATAACTTCCTCGCTACAGTGAACTACACCCAGTATGAGATTGCGGGCAAGCACCACCACATTTTTTGTGAAGAATCTTTTTACCAGGAGCAACCTCAGTTCTGGCAGGATCTTGGGCGAGGAGTCTTCAAGTCAGGCCTGTTTGGCCGTATCAACAAGTACGGTGAAAAAATTTGGTTGGAAGCCAGTTATAACCCAATCAAGAACCACCATGGACAAGTTGAACGCGTGATTAAATTTGCCAGCAATATCACTGAACGCGTCAATCATCAGATTGCTGTGCGAGAAGCAGCAGAAGTGGCGTATTCGACGTCGCAACAAACGGTATCCAGCTCTGAGCGTGGAGCCAATGTCTTGGCCGATATAACGTCAGCGTCACACAACATGGGGCAACAGATCGACGAAGCAAACGACATCATGAGCGGCTTAGATCAACAGTCTCAGGAAATTGATCAGATAGTATCAACCATCAGCCAGATCGCTGAACGCACGAATTTGCTGGCCTTAAATGCCGCGATTGAAGCCGCTCGAGCTGGTGAACAAGGACGCGGGTTTGCTGTCGTGGCCGATGAAGTCCGTAAGCTTGCCTCCAGCACAACTGCATCAACGGAAGAGATTGAAACCATTGTGAAGAAAAATACCCAACTGACAGGTTCAGCGCTGGCAACCATGAAGGCACTTCAGCACATGGTCGAGACCTGTAATCAACAGATTTCGGAAGCCGAACGAGTTATCAGTGAAATCAACCAAGGCGCGAGCAACGTTTCGGAAACGGTTGGCGTACTGGTCAATACCCGATAATGAAAGTGTGGGACACGGACGTCTCCATTTTAATTCGTACGGTCTGTGAGTAGCATTCTTAAAGATTCTTTGAAAGGAGAACGCTGCTCCAGCAGTATCTGGTCGTTTTTGATCAGCAAGAACGAAACATACTCAAAAATCTTGTCCATACTGACTCCTTTCATCTCGACACTTATTCCTCTTCAAGTTAAACATGATTCGCAACATCATTCCTTAAACCTGTATGCTCCAACATCGCTCGCCAGCGTTGCATGAAAGGGACGAACTCTCGATGAGGGATAAATTTTTTTGCCGCTGTATTGCCGTGAAGATAGACGGCTTCCAAAGCCCACACATGATGATCGGCATAGATGCCCCACGCTTTCGCCCCATCATCCAGCGTCTCGTTCGTTAGCGGAGACCACTTGATGTAACCACGGACGAACTCCGCACAATGTCCGGCGTCTAACTGGAACATGTACATACACGCACGAGCGATCTCATAGCCTACTGGCATGCAACACACCAGATCCCAGTCAATCACGGCGCTGACTTCTCGGTTTGCATCAAAAAATATATTGTATTGATGATAATCGCCATGAATAAGCTGCGGTTTGGACACAGGTTGATAGTGGTGGATGCTGCAATCACTGGCCAAAAACTGTTGCTGCTGTTTAGCGCGAATCAAAGCCCAACGTTCTGTATCGGTAGGATTTGCCTGTGACTGCAGTCTGTCGATAATAACTTGCAGTCGAGCGACCCAGCTTGACTGACTCCAACGCAATGGAATGGCAGGGAAACCGTCTTGCCGGTAACCGACCAGCCCCAGATGCAGCCGGGCTAATGCTTCGCCAGCCGCCCTCGCGTGAGACAAACTTAATTGGCTTACAATCTCACCTCGTGCCTCAGGATACAGTGCAAAAAAACTGCCTATCTCCTCAACCCAGGTCCGATTATCCGTTGTACATAGTGGTAAAACGACAGGTAACGCCTGCTCACTCAGATTCGCCACCAGAGCATGTTCACGAATGATCTTTTGCGGTTCGCCGGTTTTAAATCGCCTCAGATAGAACGTTTCTGGCTCAGAGAGCCGATAGATCTGATTGGTTGCACCAGTCGTAACGGGCTCAATGCGTTGGCAACTTTCAGAACTCGGCCAATATCGTGTTATGCGTTTCAATGTGTCAAAGGGCAAAACAACATCGCTCACAGTAAATGCCATCCTTTGCATACTATTTCGCCAATATTATCACTCACCACTTAGCCCGTCAGTCGCCGCTTGGTAATCTCTACACAAAAACTTACCAATAATCTTTATCTTACCCACTAGGTTTTCTTGTATGTGCATTCAAATTTACTAAGTTACCAATAAGCCTTGATAAAAAACGAGACGTTATGCTTTCCCTCAACCACTTTAAAATGAAAAATAAAGTGATGATTCTGGCTGTAGTCCCGCTGGTTACCATCGTCTATCTGGCATATCTAAAAATTGGCGAGCTCTCTTTTCAACTGAAGAATATTGATATTCTTTCGCACGATATCCAGTTTATCCAACTGCTTTCCACTAACCACCGCGAGTCTCACATCGCGCGCATTCACCCAGACAAAATCGCGGATCAGGCCGCCAAACAGCAACAGCGGTTCAATCGTATGCATGAGCTTGTTCCTCTTGCGTTTCCTCAACAGGACGCAGGTTTTATCAATAACCTGTTGTTAGACATGTCAGAAACTCAATCCGATTTGTTTCAGACCAAGAGCATGAAAGAGAGCGACGAGTTATCCACTTGGTTGGCAGAACTCCACTCGCAAATGTTGTTGCACCTGGAAAAAGTCGATATTCACACAGGGATTCCGACGATTGAAGGACATTTAAAAGCGCTGTATCAACTTGAATGGTTAATGCTTTGGGCTGCTGAAGAAAACTGGTTTTTCCATCGCGAATCTCGTCAAAACGACAGTTGGGCCACAGAGCAGGTTCACCATGACAACCATGAGAGAATTCAGAACTACTTCGATTTTCAGAAACTTTATATTGAGCGCTTTTTGGTGATTAACGCTGATAAAAGCCATGTTCAGATGCTGTTGAACACGTTTTCGCATCCGGCATTCTCATCCAGTGCCCGGTTTCGTGATCAACTGCTGAACAACGATGAGGCGCCTCATATGTCGGAGCAAGCGATCAGAGATGGGCTTAAAAGTCTGGATCAGCGCTTATCATTGCTTAATAGCGTCGCAAGACAAATTGAAATCGGCCTGACTCGGGAACTCAACAGCAAAGTGGCGGATTTCAAAACCAAACGTCTCGCTTTTATCACGCTGGTTTCTTTACTGGCCGTATTCATCTTTACCATCAGTCTCAACCTAGCCCACCGCGTTGCGGGTTATCTGCCAGAAATTCTTAATTTTCTCAAAGACGCCGACACCAATACGTCGCAATCAACTGTGATGGTAAAAGGCAATGATGAACTTGCAGAATTTGCTAAAAAGATTAACACACTGACTAAAGAACGACGGGAAAATCAGCGTCATCTGATTGAATCGCGCGACTTTGCCCGCCAACAGGCAGAGAAAGCAGAACGAGCGAATCGGGCAAAAAGCAGCTTTCTTGCCAATATGTCGCATGAGATTCGTACACCACTAAATGGCATCATAGGTATCTCCGAGATACTGTCCGAAACCAAGCTGTATGCCAGCCAACGGGAATACCTAAGCACCATTGAGACCTCTTCTCAGCATTTATTGAGGCTCATCAACGATATTTTGGATCTCTCTAAAATTGAATCCGGTGAACTGCGCTTGTCGCTCCACTCAACCAACATTCGCGAACTCATTTTTGATACAGCAGACATGATCACCAGCCGCATCTCCGATAAAGGATTGGTACTGGACATCAGTATCGACCGCGATGTTCCCGTTTCATTGCTCGTGGACGAGTATCGTCTGGGGCAAGTGTTGCTCAATCTGCTATCAAATGCCGTCAAATTTACTGAAAAAGGTACCATTAAAATTAAAGTCACGTGTCTCTCTAAAGAAAACCAACGTGCGATGCTACGTTTTGAAGTTATCGACACAGGGATCGGGATCGCGAAAGACAAACAAAAGGTTATTTTTCGCCCCTTTGCTCAGGAAGATGCTTCCACCACCCGACAATTTGGCGGTACAGGGTTGGGGTTAGCGATTAGCAACAAAATTGTAAACCTAATGAACAGCGAGATTCGCCTCGATTCAGACAAAGGATTGGGCTGTCGCTTCTTTTTTGACGCCAAACTCGAATTTGAAACGGACACCGTTAATGTCGTTGATGATATCCCGCCTTTTTACCTGATTCACAATAACCTCAGTTGGCATCAACACATATTGGATGAGATCGCCTATTTCGGGCTCAACGTCCAAGCCATGTACAACGATGTCTCGGCGTTTATACAAGATGAACATCGCTTAAACTTGACCGTGGTGTATTTGGAATCGGAACCCAAACAGTCACTTGAGCACATCAACACCATCAGTGACGTGACACAGTCCAACATTACGGTAATTCGCCTTGGTTATAGCGGCAATCGTGACTACGGCGGTAAGGTTCATGGGCTGGTGACTTACCCTCTACTCGGAAGAAGGCTATTAAAAGCACTTCGTCCGTCAATCAACGTCGAAAATGGGGCGCTCGGTCAAGTCACGCCTATCTGGGAGGCGAAAAAAGAACGGCTAGCTGAACCGTCTACAACGCCTCCTTTGGTAAACGTCAGTAACTTAAGCACTCAGCCGCAAGTGTTGGTAGTTGAGGATAATCGAGTTAACCAACTGGTTGCCACCACGTTATTGCAGAAGTCGCATTTAACTTACGACGTTGCCAACAACGGCCAGGAAGCCGTAGATCTCATAAATCAGGGTAAACGGTACAAAGCCATTCTTATGGACTGCATGATGCCGGTGAAGGACGGTTTTGAAGCGACCAGAGACATCCGTGATTATGAGAGCAAAAACAACCTGAGTCACACCCCCATCATTGCGCTGACCGCGTCGGTTATTGATGATGACATTCGTAGATGTTTTGATGTTGGCATGAACGACTATGTGCCTAAACCATTCCACAAAGACACCTTGTTAGAAAAAATAAAGTCATTCGTCTAAACAACTGACTTGGCGTCTATCAGGCTTTTCGTATCTTATTTCCTCAGAAACGGAAAGCATGAAGCAAAAACTCGCCGTTTAATTTAGTAAGTGTTCTCTGTTATTGACGCTGGTGACTAACCAATATTTACTTACAAAAACCTCGGTATCAAACATCGCAAGCTTAATAAGCAATGGGTTGGCTATCACATCTTTCCTGTTTTGCCTGCCAAACCACACGTAATCTTCAATATCGCATGTGACTCATTAGCGCGCCTCAACAGTCGGCTATTAGTATACAAGTCACTGAAACTATTTCTATTAATAACATTAAGTTAGTATTAAACTAGCGTTCGAAGAAACACAAAAAAGGCTTATCGTTCCGATTAAAAAAACCTATGGATATTTAAAAAATTTAAACCAGCTTAAAAATAGGCTCGTAAGCCTATATAAACGAACTGATTACGTGTTTAAAAGTTTCAGTCTCACATTTAATACAGTTTATTTATATTCCAGAATTTATACTGATATTAAGAATTATAAATCTAGTACTTAAGTTGAGTGACTGGTGGAGGTAAAAGTGTATAAATTCGTCAATGATAAGTTAGATGAAACGTACTGTACGCCAGTACCATCCGGTCACAATTTTCGCGTGTTTGACGTCCCGGACGAAGAGTTAGAAATGCGCGATATTCTAAACTGTTGGTATGAAGAAGGATTCTATCCCCTTCAACAGCTTCAAAAAATCGATATTGAAGCAAAAGATGAGTATCTTGACATTCAAAAACAACTGCTCGACCACCATGACAACACGATAATGCTGGTGTTGAGAAGCCAGGTCTACCAAGCCGCTTTGAAACGTATCTTGTCTAACTGGCCTGCCAGAAGCCCTGCGAAAAACCATCTGGAATTCTTACTGGATCAAGCCTTAGCATTGCAGGCTTATGGGCGACATTGATGCACCAAAGCCCCATAAGGGGCTTTGATTAGTCACAAATCAATCCATCCAACCATCAAAACTGAGTTTGTTGCGCAGCTTTCTTATTGCTTCAGCCTGGAGTTGTCGCACCCGCTCTTTTGACAGACCGAACTCATTACCCAGCCAGTCCAAAGTTTTGACTTCCTGACCAAACAAACCGTAACGATGGATCACGATAGTACGGTGTTTATCGGGTAAGCTGTCGACGTGCTTTTCTAAGCCAGACATCAGTGCCGTTTGTTGGCACGTATTATGTGGTTCTGCCGTCACTTCATCTTGATATTGTTCGAGGGTAAATGCGGGAGAATCAAAGGTTGAAACACTCGCGCTCGATTCAATAAAACCACTCAGGTCGATCAGTTCGCTCACTTGCTCGACTGAGCGATTGGTTTTCTGTGCCAGTTCGGTGACCGAGGGATCACGGCGAAGCTCGAGTCCCACTTCTTTTGCATCACGAGAGAGTTTAAATATCTCTTTTTGCACGTGAATAGGCAGACGGACCGTTCTTGAGTTGTTCATCAGAGATGATTCAATACTTTCTCGAATCCACCAAACTGCGTAAGTCGAAAAGCGGTAACCCAGTTCAGGATCAAACTTGTCGATAGCTTTCATCAAGCCAATGTTGCCTTCTTCAATCAGATCCAGCAATCCATGGCTGTGGTTTCCTCGGCGGGTATATTTACGAGCAATTTTGACAACCAGTCGCAAGTTCGACTCGATGAGAACATCTCTGGCTGAGCGCTCACCTTGTCTGGCCAGTCTTGCGTAGTGCACCTCTTGCTCTGGGGAAAGCAGATCGACACCAACGATATCGTTGATGTATTTAGCGTAAGGATCTTGTGGAGATTCAACTTCATGAGCAACCCCAGTGAGCGTCTCCGCCCCTGGTTTGTTCAAAGCACGTCCATTGTACATAATCAACTCCAGTCCAACTAAACATTGTTGTCGCAAATCCCTCTTCCTTTCAGGCTTTGCAATCTAATCGTAATTAGTACTTTCGTTGAGTGAATATGAAATAATCATCACTTCAACTCAATGTGTAGTTTAGAACCAAGGAATTAACTGTGCAAACCCATAAAATTATATTTTTGGTCTAATAGCTCTTCTAATTATAAGTACTTACATCAGTATTTTTATCAACACAAACCAATTTCCCTTATTTTACGGGCAGTTATACTGCCATGGAGTTAATTAGTCGAATAAAATTAAATCTACCTCACTCAGGAGCAGACAAAAATTTCGTTAAAAAAAATTTAAAATACAACGAAAGTCCTAGTCAGCACGATGAATCAAGAGTTCATTGACATCGTTAACAGCGATTAGCGATTCCTTTCCGACTGGACGACAAAAGTAGAACCCCTGTACATAATCAACATCAATCGTGCGCAACAGGTCTAATTCTTCTTTACTCTCAACACCTTCTGCGACAACTTTAATACCCAACGCATGCGATAATTCAGTCAGCATTTTTACGGCATAGAATTTCTGCTTGATCAGATGCAGCTCAGAAATAAACTTACGATCAATTTTCAATACATCAAAAGAAAAGTCATTAAAGTAGGCAAAGGAGGAACTGCCAGTACCAAAATCGTCCACCGCTATATGAATGCCTGATCGGCGGATCGTATTAATCAATTCCGAATTCCCCAAAGAACCGTCAAAATAAGCACTCTCGGTAATCTCGATCGTAACTGGCATGCCCTTTTCTCGTTTTAGCTCGATGAGCCGATGTAAATCTGCCAGATAATTTAGGCCATGTTCCTGATCTGCCAGAGAACAATTCACGCTTAATTCAATCGGTTCTGTGCTTTTTAAGTAGAACTCCGAGAACTCCTTGACTGCTTTTTCAGTAATGATCTTGTCCAGTGTATGAACCAAACCTAACTCTTCCGCAGTTCGAATCAGCTCCTGAATGCTGTAGTCCCCTTTCATCTCTTCGAATCGACACAGCGCTTCTACTTTATCAATCCGGCCCGTTTTCAGGTTCACAATGGGTTGATAATGCACTTTCAAACTACGAGCCCGAATCGCTTCAATAACCGTTTGTTCCAGGTTCCTGACATATATTGCTCGCCGGTAAAGTTGCTCATCGTAAAAATTTACGTTAGTCACACGCCGATCATGTGTCACCATTGCTTTTTCAGCATGCGAAATGATTTTCTCTATTGGCGTTTCATCCAGGCCAAAAATATCCACACCAAAATGACCATTGCGCACATCACGATAAACACTGTCGTCAATACATCGCTTTAGCGCTCGTTTGAAAGTGCGTATTGAACGTGATAACCCACTCGCTTCCTTCAAATTATTGAGATGAACGTCGAATAAAAGATAAAACACCCCACCTGGCGCATATCCCAACAGCAAATCTTGTGGGATGTTTTTTAAGCCAATCGCCAAACGACTCGACATCATTTCTCGCGACATTTGACTGAAATCGGGTCGGATACATAAACAGACATAGTATTGATTGTCTAATACATACTCACTTGCTAGACGTCTGAATTCGTGTTCATCCGGGATGGCGATATCTTGCATGGTAAAGTCTGGTTCAACATTGCCAAGCTCATTGTGTATACCTTCCAAGTTAAAGAAACGCACAATTAATACCGAATGGATACTGCTCATAGAAACGCGCTTAACATCAAGTTCCTGCATCATAAACTCGCCTTGGCGAGTCTGATTCTCGATGCGCCCCACCCATCGATCCGAGTGTTTGAGGGCGGCTTTCAGACGTTGCAAAAATACCTCGTTTGCCATCCCTGAGCTGCTGTCCGTCAGAGGTTTACCGATACATTGAGAAGCACTCAGTCCAAAACAGTTCAAAAAGGTTTGGTTAACAAACAACACATCGAAATCTTCATCAACAATGACCACCGACTTTCGGTCATCATCCAGAATGCTGTCTATTGATCGGTAGGTGTGCATCATTTTGGGCAGTTCGGAGATGACTTCTAAATTGCCAGAAATAACGTCGTCAGCGACTTTCGACCCCGAAACTCGTATCACCTTTGATAGCAGACCTTTGGTGCTGTAAAGAATACTTGTGACATACATTTTGTCCTGAGCGATACAGATTTTAAGAAAGTCATAAAAACTACGCCGCGTACGTTTTGACATAGGTTTTAAAACGTCACGCAACGCACCGCTTTTGATCAGCGTCCGTTCGTGCAAAGCATCGTGAACGAGGACCTGTTTACTCTCTAAATCGACGGACCACAATGCTTGTGTTGAATTCGGGTACTGACCCATCTGCGCCATGCTGTACCTACCCTAGCCTTATTCTTCGGTATGCAACAAGCAAGTTAGGAAAACACGGTGTATTTTCAACGATTAATTTTATCGATAGGCAAAAGATGCGAGGTATATGGACACGTTTTATACCAAAGTATTGGTTTCTGTTCTGTAAACATCCAAATAAAGCGTGAGGTTGTGTTTTTTGCAAATACAACACATCAAATTGACGCTATCTATCTCAGTTATCAAGAAAAACATTAATAAAAAAGTTGAAACAAAAAATCGCATCCTATACTGCTAAAAAACAGAGGTGGCCTATGCACTATACCCTTCAAAGCGAAGTAAACATCGCCAATATTGAACAAGTTAAAGCGCAACTCACCACATCGCTGACTCAAGGGGAAGCGGTGGAGTTAGACGCCAGTGAAGTGTGCAAAGTGGATACAGCGGGTATGCAGTTACTGCTCTCGTATGTACTTGGTTTGAAACAACAAGGAACAGAAGTTCATTGGAAAAGCCCATCAGACGAGTTAAGCACAGTCGCTAAATTGCTGGGGTTGGATTCAACTCTCTTCCAGTAAACAGAATTGTTTTTGATTATCAAAAGGAACTCGATATGAAAATTCTTGCTGTGGACGATTCACAATCTATTCGTCAGATGGTCAGCCATACTCTGCAGGATGCAGGTCACGAAGTCACAACAGCGGTTGATGGTGTGGATGCGCTAAGCAAATCAAAACAGGCTAAGTACGACATCATCATTTCAGATATCAATATGCCCAACATGGACGGCTTGGAATTTGTCAAACAAGTCAGAAGCCAGGCTATTCACAAATTTATCCCGATTCTGATGCTAACTACAGAGACCAGTGCAGAGAAAAAGTCTAAGGGCAAACAGGCAGGCGCAACCGGTTGGATCGTCAAACCTTTCAACCCCGAGACGTTGATTAAAACCATTCAACGCGTGGTTTGAGTAAGGTGGTGGTATGGCATTGGACATGGACCAATTACGCGGCATTTTCCAAGAAGAGTGTCGCGACAATCTCCAGCTTATTGAACAAGAGCTACTGGCTTTCGACTGTGAAAGCCCGGATGCAGAAACAATCAACACTATATTTCGCGCCGCCCATTCGATAAAAGGCGGTGCGGGGACTTTTGATTACCACTACATCAGTGACTTCACACATTTGGTAGAAACACTGTTAGATGAAGCTCGCAACGAAAAGCGGCAGCTTGATCGCGGCAGTATTGATCTGCTGCTAAAAGCAAATGATTTCACTGAACAAATGCTTTCGAATTACGAATCAGACACCGAAATTGATCTCTCAAACATGGCCCAGCTGACTCTAGAGCTTCAATCACTGCTGAAAAGTGAGTCGCTGGGCACGCTTGACGGCGACGAAAACCGTGAACTTCAAAAGCAGAACACTGAACTGCAAGAGCACGGTGAATGGGAAATACACTTCGCCCCTCATGAAGATCTGTTTTTTTCCGGTAACGATCCGGCCCGAATTATAAAGGAGCTCACCAGCCTCGCGAGTGAAAGCAACGTCATCTGTCAGATAAATGAAGTCCCTGATTTCGCACAGCTCGAACCTCAGTCTTGTTTCCTTTCCTGGATAATTAAGCTTGACGAGAGCGTAAGCGAATCCGATATAAAAGAAGTGTTCGAGTGGGTCGAAGATGAATGTGATCTCAGTATCAAACGCATTTTGCACGGCCACACACAAGACGAAGAACATATTGAAGTCACCACTACCGAAACACAACAAGTCTCCAAACCTTCTGCTCCGCAGAGCCCGCGCAGTGGTTTTTCGATTCGTGTGGATATCGAAAAAGTCGACCACCTTATTAACCTGGTCGGAGAGCTGGTCATCACCCAGTCAATGATCAACGAACTCTCTCATGACTTTGACATGAGTAAGCTTGAGCCGTTGCAAAGCGGTATCGAACAGCTACTGCAAAATACGCGTGAAATTCAAGACAGCGTACTCAACATACGAATGCTTCCGGTCAGCTTTGCCTTTAACCGCTTCCCGCGTTTGATTCGCGATCTGGCGCCCAAACTCGGCAAAGAGATCCAACTGGATATTGAAGGTGAAAACACCGAGCTGGATAAAACTGTGCTGGAAAAAATTACCGACCCATTGGTGCATCTGATCCGTAATGCCGTCGACCATGGCGTTGAAACGCCCGACGCAAGAAAGCAGAAAGGCAAAAGTCCGCAAGGTCGTGTGGCATTAAAAGCCAGTCATCAGGGCGGCAATGTCGTGATCGAAATTCAGGATGATGGCGCAGGCATTAACCCCTCGGTAATTTTCGACAAAGCAATTAACAAAGGCTTATTACCCCCGCATACCCAACGACACGAAATGAGCGACGACCAGATTTTCCAGCTTATTTTTATGCCCGGTTTTTCCACTGCTGATGTCGTTTCAGATTTGTCTGGTCGCGGGGTTGGTATGGATGTAGTGAAAAAGAACATCGAGTCTCTCGGCGGTGCTATCGCTGTAGAATCTTACATCGATGCCGGAAGCCGTTTCACGATAACACTTCCACTCACACTCTCCATTCTTGATGGTCAGTTGGTCAACGTCTGCGGGCAAATTTACGTGATTCCTTTGATTTCAATTGTGGAATCCATTCAAGTGGAACAAGGAAAAATTAATATCGCAGCCGGCGGCCAGGAACTGTATCAGCTACGGGATCAAAATTTGCCTATTGTCCGGTTACACCATGAATTTGGCCTGAGTTCCAACAAGCGAATCGAAGACGGCTTATTGTGCTTTGTTGAAGCTAATGGACAAAAAGTCGGCCTGTTACTCGATGATTTGCTTGGCCAGCAGCAAGTTGTCATTAAATCTCTCGAATCCAACTTTCGCAAAGTGCATGGCATTTCTGGTGCAACCATACTCGGTGACGGTTCCGTGTCCCTGATTCTGGACATTCAAAGTTTGATTTCAACCAGCATGAAGTCGTCAGTGACAGAGCATGAAGCACCACATGTGATTGAGGGGGTGTCATGCGAGAGCTAACCGATACTCAACAAATAAGCCACAACAGTTCAGACGATACACAGAGCACAACCTATCGCGAATTTCTCGGCTTCTTAATTGGCGAAGAGTTGTATGGCATTAATATTTGCGACATTGAAGAGATTCGAGTCTGGCAGACTCCGACTTTGATTCCGAACAGTGCAGATTTCGTGATGGGCGTTATCAATTTGCGCGGGATGATCGTGCCGATTTTCGATTTGCGAATTCGCTTCCATCGTATCCGGCCTGACTACCAGCCAACCACCGTCATTATCGTCCTCAAAGGCACCAATTCACAGGGTGATACAAAGCATGTGGGCGTCGTGGTGGATGGTGTTGCCGATGTTATTACGTGTATGGCGCACGAGATCACCCCTTTGCAGCGTGTTACATCGCTATCACGGTTTATCGAAGGGATAACTCGTCAGAAAAACGGGCTTGCAACCATACTCAGCACACGTCCACTAATGGACCTGACTGAAGAAAGCGAGGAGGGATTCTGTGATCAATGACAGTAAAGAGTACCTCTCTTTTGTGATTGAGGAGGAAGAGTATGCGATTGATATCTTGGATGTTAGAGAAGTGCGAGGCTGGACTCACATTAGAGCATTGCCTAACTCACCCAGCTACATACTGGGAGTCTTAGAGCTCCGCGGGGAGTACATCCCTATCATCGACCTGCGGCAGAAATTCGGCTTCGAACCCAGTCAAATCTCCGATTTAACGGTGGTGATTTTACTCAAATTCAACAGCAGCAGTTTAGGCATTATCGTCGATGCCGTCGCAGACGTTTATCCACTGACTCAGGAACAAGTGCAACCGCCACCGTTGGGCGGTGAGCACCCCAGATATCGTTACATTAAGGGCATCGCGAATATCAATAACAAACACATCATCTTAGTAAAACTAGAAAAATTTTTTGATCTGCAGGAATTAGATCAAGTCTTGAGCGACAAAATCAGCTAGAGGATACAGCAATGGGTTTCTTTAACAGCCGTGAATTAGAACAAGTCAAAAAAGACTACGCACAGCTCCAACAGCAACTGGAGCAACAATCTCAGGAACTGAACCGAGTCTCCTCTGCCCTGAACAGCGCGCAGACCGCGTTGATGATGGTCGATCGTGACCTCGTGATTAACTATGTTAATGAAACCTCCGTCGAATTGCTCAAACAATGTGAAGCCGAATTCCGTTCCGTCTGGCCAGGTTTTGAAGCGAGCTATGACTTTCTGATCGGTCGTTGTATTGATGAGTTCCACAAAGACCCCTCTCATCAACGCGCAATTTTGTCGAATCCCAATAACCTCCCCTTTCGTACAGACATACGCATCGGTAAGTTGATCATTGAACTCAATGTTGGTGCGGTGCTTGACGAAAGCCGCCAACACATAGGATCGACGCTTGAGTGGCGTGATGTTACCGAAGAACGCCGGAAAGAAAACGAAATCGCGACGCTCCAAGCTTCTGTCGATCAGGCTCAGACAGCGATGGTAATGGTGGACCGTGATCTCATCATTACTTACGTAAACCGCCAGACACTGGAACTGTTTAAAGAGTGTCAGCCCGAATTCCGCAAATTCTGGCCCGATTTCACTGCCGAAGAAAACTGGTTGCTCGGTCGTTGTATCGACCAGTTCCACAAACAGCCTGAGCATCAACGTCGTTTATTGGCCGATCCCTCCAATCTGCCATTTTCAACCGATATTACCGTTGGCGAGATCAAAATAGAGCTTAACGTTGCGGCAATCGTAAACGGCAGCGGCGAATACATAGGCTCGACGCTCGAATGGCGTAATGTAACAGAAGAGCGCAAAAAAGAACTGGAAATCGGCCGTCTGGCTTCCGCGGTAGATGGTATGACAACCAATCTAATGATGTCTGACCTGGATGGAAACATCACCTACCTTAATCCGTCACTGCACAAACTGCTTAAGAGCCGGGAAAGTCAGTTAGCTGAGATCTTTCCGGGATTCGCGGTGGATAAATTGGTGGGACAGAGCATTGATATATTCCACAAACGTCCCGAGCATCAACGTTCAATTATCTCAAATCCGGATCGGTTGCCATTTACTTCCAACATCACTGTTGGAGATCTGAAATTCACTCTGACTTGCATTGCCATGCGCGATCCTGCCGGTAACTTTATCGGCCCTGCGCTGCAGTGGGTTGATATCACCGAACAAGTTGATGGTCAGCAGCAAATCGAAAAACTGATTGCCAATGCTTCTTGCGGTGAGCTGGCGTCTCGGATCGACAGCAGCCAATACTCAGGCTTCATGGCTCAGTTAAGCGAAGGCGTCAACGGGCTATTAGACGCCGTCGTGAACCCTATCCGCCAGTGTATTGATGTGATGTCCAAAGTCGCCGACGGCGACCTCAAGCAAACCATGTCCGATGACATGCAAGGTGAATTTGCAGAGCTCGCAAACTCAGTGAATGCATCAATTCAGAACTTGCGAAACATGGTTGAGAAAATCACCGCCTCTTCCGCCCGAGTCGCAACGGCATCCACAGAAATTGCTGATGGTAACAACGATTTGAGTCAACGAACTGAGGCACAGGCCTCCAGCCTCGAAGAGACGGCAGCCAGTATGGAACAGATGACGGCCACCGTTCGCCAGAACGCAGAAAGCGCAGAGGGAGCGAATCATCTCGCTATCGATGCCACCAGCAAGGCCACCAAGGGGGGGCAAGTTGTCGGTCAGGCAGTGTCTGCTATGGCTGAGATTAACGATGCCAGCAAGAAGATCTCTGACATTATCGGTGTGATTGATGAAATCGCATTCCAAACCAACCTGCTGGCGCTCAACGCGGCAGTCGAAGCTGCACGCGCCGGAGAGCAAGGTAAAGGGTTTGCGGTTGTGGCTGGTGAAGTTCGCAATTTGGCCCAACGCTCAGCTGGTGCCGCCAAAGAGATCAAAGCGCTCATCAAAGACAGCGTAGACAAAGTATCAGAAGGTACTCGACTGGTAGACGAATCGGGTGAAACGTTAAACGAGATTGTCGCGTCAGTGACTGAAGTCACCGATTTGATCAGCAAAATCAATCAGGCAAGCCAAGAGCAATCGACCGGCATCGAAGAGATCAGTAAAGCCATTGTTACGATGGACGAAATGACGCAGCAAAACGCCGCACTAGTGGAAGAGGCATCCGCAGCAAGCCAGTCGCTCAAAGACGAAGCCGGCGAACTTTTGAAACTGATGAATTTCTTTGCCACCGATAATAATCTCAGTTCAGTGCCCATGACGGCCGAAACCATCAGCCTCTCGTCGGTACCGGCTGCACAAAAGCAGAGTTTACAAGCCAAAAGCCGTGTGTCTAACGGTGACGAGTGGGAAGAGTTCTAATGGCGCAGATTGATCTGGCTCCGATTGGAGAGCAAAAGCGCTCTCCAAATAAACCAACTACGACGGAGCCGCAAACCGAGTTTTCCTTTACAAATCAGGATTTCGACTATATTCGTCAATTCCTATATCAGGAGACGGGGATCTCTTTATCACCGATTAAACGGCAAATGGTGTATGGCCGTGTGGTTAAACGCCTCCGTTACTGTGGCTGCCAATCGGTTGCTGCGTACCTGCGCAAAATGCGCCAATCTGAGGATGAAAAAGAAAAACTCATCAATGCCCTGACCACCAACAAAACCCACTTTTTCCGTGAGCAACATCATTTTGATTTTATCAAGCAGCACTTGTTGGCAAAGTGGGCACAACAACCCAAGACACGGATTTGGTCAGCAGGCTGCTCTACTGGTGAAGAGCCCTATTCCCTGGCCTGCCTGATTCACCTATTCATTGTGTACTTGCGCTCAAAAGGCTCGTCGGCGTCATTTCAGGATGCTCGGATATTGGCGACTGACCTTGATACCAACGTGTTAGAGAGAGCAAAACGTGGTGTGTATTGCGAGTCAGCGCTGGACTCTATCCCTGAGAGTTATCTGAAAAGCTGCTTTCGTAAAGGTCGGGGCGAGAATCTCGGTCATATCCAGGTCAAACCGGAAGTCGCACAGCAAGTGGTTTTCAATCAGCTCAATCTGCAACGCCCTTGGCCTATCCAGGCAGAGCTTGACCTCATCATGTGCCGGAATGTCATGATCTACTTTGACAAACAAACGCAGAAGAGTCTGATTCAGCGCTTCTATGACCAACTGAAACCAGGCGGATACCTCATTATCGGTCACTCCGAAGGTTTAGGCGAATTGAGTCATCTATTCGAACACAAGGGCATGACCATTTTCAGAAAACGTGAGGATTGATGGATTCAGTTATTGGCTATCACTCTGGTCATTTCAGCCAGTCCACTGGCAGCGATGGGTTCACCCGCTTTTACAGTCCGGAGTTTGGCAAAGAAGTGGTCAAGATCGCACCAGGCGAAATTTATTGCAGTAAGCAAAACGAACTGATCCTCACCGGGCTGGGCTCTTGTGTCAGCGTTTGTGTCTGGGACAGCCGGTTGCGTTTTGGTGGGTTGAATCATTTTCTATTGCCAAACTGCGCCCATGTCGATCATTGGCAACGCTCTGAGCAACTCTCTGTGGAATCACGTTATGGCTTGCACGCGATGGAGTTGTTAATAAACAGCATGCTCAAGATGGGCTCTTTGAAGTCTGATTTGGTTTTTAAATTGTTTGGAGGCGGCACGTTCAGTAGCAACGGGTATTGTGTAGGAGAGCGCAATAAAGCCTTCATCAGCGAGTTTGTCGACACTGAGCAATTAACCGTCATTAATCGCGACCTTGGGGGACGCGTTGCCCGGCGACTGGTGTTTGATCCTCAAACAGGTCGCGCACTGATCAAGAAAATCGATATGGAACTGCTGCAACAAACGGTTGCACTTGAACGTTATTATCAACAGCAACTTGATACTGAACTGGTGACAGAAGCTGCTCAACAACGTGTGGAGTTATTCTGATGAAAGTGTTTAAAGTTATTGTCGTTGATGATTCTGCCCTATTTCGTTCACTGCTAAGTGAAATCATTAATTCCGATAAACGCCTCGAAGTCGTAGCAACGGCGGAAGATCCGTATCAGGCTCGTGAGCAGATAAAAAAACACAAACCCGATGTGATAACACTGGACATAGAAATGCCTCGCATGAATGGCCTGCAGTTTCTGAAAAATCTGATGCGTCTCCATCCGCTTCCGGTGGTGATGATTTCGTCGCTGACCCAACATGGTCAGCAAGTTACGTTAGAAGCTCTTGAGTTAGGGGCTGTGGACTACTTCCCTAAACCGACCCAAGAAATTCTCAGTGAATTAATGAATTATCGCCAATTGGTGATTGAAAAGGTGATTACAGCGGCCCGGGCAAACATCAGCGGTAACCTGCATGACGCCGCTCAGTCACCGATGAAAAAATCCAGTCACGCAAGCCAAGTGCAATTAATCGCCATTGGCGCGTCAACCGGTGGCACAGAAGCCATACGCTATATCCTGTCTCAACTGCCCAATAACTTGCCACCAATCGTCATTACCCAGCACATCAATCCAGCCTTCAGTGCTGCGTTTGCCAAACGTCTCAAACAAGTAACGAGTCTGAACTCTATTGAAGTCACAGATTCCGGCTTGATGCTAAAACCTGGCCATATCTATGTTGCCCCTGGTAATCAGCATTTGGGCGTTGAATTTCGCGGTGGCCAGTTATTTTCACAACTGGATGACGGCGAAAAAGTGAATCGGCACAAGCCATCCGTTGACGTCATGTTTGATTCCATCGCACGTTTCCCTCGCTTGAAAACATTAGCTATTTTGCTGACTGGCATGGGCAACGACGGAGCCCAGGGCATGCTGAACTTAAAACAGCGAAACAGTTATAACCTGGTTCAGGATGAACGTAGCTCGACTGTCTGGGGAATGCCAAAAGTCGCTTATGAACTCAACGCGCATCATGAAGTTCTTCCTTTACAACAAATACCGAAAACAATTATGGAGAAGTGCTATGGATAGAGCTTCCTATCTTCGGCCTGTACTGATATTGAACCTGGCAGTGATCGTTTTGCTGGTTCTAAACGCAGGGTTGACTCAATATTCAGCGTATTTCATTCCCGTTATCATCACTGGAATCATGGCGTCCAGTTGGTTAGTCATACGCGTCGAACGCAGTAACGAGCCAGTGATGACCGTAGACGATGCTTCAACAAAACAGGTACTTCAAGCCGTGTATGACGCCACAAACGACGACCTGACTCAGGCGTCCACTTCCCTGACCAATCAGTTAAGTGTCATCCAGGATTCTTCGTTAAATCTCAATCAAAGCTTTATTGATATGCAGCAAGCATGTGAACAGCAAACCGCATGCGCCACCGAACTGACGCGAAAATTGCTGAATGACAACAATCAAGAGTTCAGTCTGAGCAATGTCGCCCCCCAGACAGAAAAAGTGATTGCCAGCTATGTTCATAGCCTGGAAGAAATTCGCTCTCAGAGTAAGATGGCCTGCCAATCCATGGAGACCATGTCAGTACAGTTATCAGGGATGTTCCGGCTCATTGAGCAAGTCAGGGATCTTTCCGATCAAACTAACCTACTGGCACTAAATGCCGCAATAGAAGCGGCTCGAGCGGGAGAAGCAGGCCGCGGATTTGATGTGGTGGCGCAGGAGGTACGAAACCTCTCTAATCAGGCGGGCTCTTTGAACAATCAGATACAGAGCCAAGTCACCACTGCGCAGAAAACCATTAGTGATGTGAGCGAAATCATCCAGGAAATGGCAGCGATTGACATCTCAGCCGCTGAAGAATCAAAAACACAAGTCGACACCATGCTCAAAGGTGTTGAATCCGTCTATGCCCAGGTCGATGAACAAGTCGAGCAATTGCAACATAACGCGAAACGCGTCAATGAACTGGTTAACGTCGGCGTGCGTTCCCTGCAGTTTTCCGACATCGTATCGCAGCAAAACGAACACATAGCGTTGAGTCTGGCGCAGTTAAACCATTCTCGAACTTTCGTCGAACAGTACCTGCAAGGCCAATCCGATACCGACACATTGATCCATCAACTAAGTGAATTAAAGCAACGCTCGTCAGTAGACAAACATGGTTCCACATTGCAGTCAGACATGCACGAAGGCGAAGTCGAACTGTTTTGATCCGTCCAGTGATGTATAAGTTGATGATCAACCAGATGTTGTGGTTAAAAATACTGCTTCTTTCACTCGGAATACTTTGCTCCATGGCGACCGAGGCAAAGCCAATCTACGTAGTGTCTGCTAATACACAGTGGCCAGAGCTGACTAAACATCAAACGAAGATGCTTTATCGTGGCAAAGTCACCCGAGTACAGAACCAAAAAGTGGTTCTTTGCGATCTCCCGGTGGACTCCCCGACACGAATACATTTTTACCGACAACTATTGAGGAAATCACCTACTCAAATGTACACCCAGTGGGCCAGCCTGGCCTTTTCAGGCAAAGTACAGCCTCCGATTCAGCTATCTGAGTACAGCGAACAGGCGGTTCTCAGCTGGTTGTTCAACCATCCCAATGGCATTGCCTATTTTGATTTTGCTGTTGTCCCAGAATCCCTTAATGTGCTGTACACATTAGAATTGGAGTGACGCTATGAAAAACATCTCCAGCCTCGTGGCACTGCTGTTCTCTCCCTGCGTTTTAGCGGCTCACCCACTCAGCGACACTGTGATACTCGGCGGATTTGGCAGTGTTTCTGCCGCTAAATCAGACAACACCACGCCTTTGTTTCGTAATCGCGAAATTACGGATGACTGGTGCTATGACTGTGATTCAACCCTAGGGCTACAGCTTGACTGGCGGATATCTCCGGCGCTCAGAACGTCATTCCAACTCGCGAAACGTCCCCAGGATCATTATTCTGATCCTGAATGGGAGTGGGTTTATGCAGCCTATGAAGTCAATGCATTGACCATAAAGGCTGGTCGTCTGAGGTTACCTTTGTTTTTGATGTCGGAATACTACTACGTTTCCTACGCATATCCTTGGTTCCGGCCACCACAGGATGTATATGACGCCACATTAGGTATTACCTCTTACGATGGCATTAGCTTTACTTGGAACGGTTGGTTAAGCGATCAAGTCACCACCTCTGTTACTGCGCATTATGGGCTGCCAGATCAGGGGACCTTTGGGGTCGTGGGTGGTCAACTTAAGTTGGATTCTGATTACACAGCGGGATTGTCGCTTCAATTTTATTTTGATGACAGCACGGTCAACGCGTCCTACCTCAGATCTGAAGCGAAGCAAACGGCCATAATGACAATCCCCTCAAGCGATCAGACGGTAACAGAACAATCCAAAGAGACCTTTGACATTTTCTCCGTCGGGATTGAACAGTTTTGGGGGCCAGTACGGCTTCTCTCAGAAGGCTTGTTAAGTCGAGATTTATATGCGAATTGGTACGTGAGCCTCGATTATCACTGGCAGAGCCTGACACCCTATGTAACCTACTCACAACAACGCCGGGACCGCGACAGCGAATCTTATTTACTCGGGTTACGCTATACGTTGAATCAGCATTTGGCGGTGAACGCCGAATGGCAATATATCGATGCAAAGCGGGTAAACAGAAATGGGTCGTTTACTGCGCCACCGACAAGTTCGTCTCAAGAAGATGTGAACTTGTTTACGTTGGGGCTGTCATTTCAGTTTTAGTGGCGGGTGTAATAAGCGGGGATATTGACTTCGCTTTGTTCGATTAAATAACGAATATAGCGGGTACTTAAACTTTCTTCAGGCCATTGCGACACGATCCGTTTCGCGGCCGAGCCGTAGAAGTCATTTTTTAACAATAGCATCACTATGCGGTTGAATTTCTTTAGCCGACGGTGTAATCGCAGCTCACTTGCCTGGTTGTGGTTGTTGAGTACCGGGAGAAGACCTTCGAAGTACCACTGTTCAAGGATTTCACGCATCTCAAGCTCTTCAGCAGGCACATCCTGATGGCCCAATGATGTATCGAGCGGCGGTATGATTTTGTACACAACATCGTAAGGAGAGTTGACGTATTTGTATGTCATCGGAATGCACCTGAATCTATAGCGATAGCACTAAATAAGCTAGGATCAACCTATCGACTATCAAGTGAATTGACAGTAAAAAAATGGAAACAAGCGCACTAAAATAAAGTTGATTTTTTCGCCTGGGATCCATTATCTGTACAGAGAGCTGTTTACCGCCTTGTCCAGAACGATGTCAGTCATTTCCTTACTCATACTTAGGATGGGAGTTTGTCAGCATTAGCCAAGCCGCTTTGTCCGCAACGTAAGACACGGGTAAACGCCATGATTAGGTACACTCCATGTATACAAAGCGTTTTGCTTCGGTGTGATGTTATTCAGGCAACTCGTATAAAAGAAGCAGAAGGAATGCCCTCAAGTGGGCTTTCAATCCTTAACACATCCTTGTGCAGGAAAGAAACACAGCGCTGCGTGACTAAGGCAAGCGCTGTGTTAGGGGGAATTGAAAGAGTGAGCAGACTAACGAAATTATGCAACAGCTACAATGTTGTTTGAAAATTATTGTTATTCGCACCTCGGAAATATGAGTTGAGTCACCATTATCACGTGATTAACTAAACATAATTGCCAATACGGCCAGGACAGCAGGCCCTCCTTGAACGAATAATATTCTAGTATTTGCGCTCAAACCTCCAAATATGGCAGCGCAAATAACGCAAGATAGGAAAAACATCTGAATGCTGGTGCCGACTTCGGTATCCGGATACGTAAGTCCCCAAATCAAACCCGCACAGAGAAAGCCGTTGTACAGCCCCTGATTGGCGGCCAGCACTTTGGTGGATGCTGCAAATTCTTCACTGGTCGCAAACACTTTACGTGTTTTGGGTGACTGCCAGAGAAACATCTCCAAAATCAGAATGTAGGCGTGTTCCAGCGCGACGAATAACACTAAAGCTGTTGCGATATAACTCATCGTTTCCACCTCTTCACTTATCTCTCCGGTTGCTCTAGTACCAAGGTGATCAAACTTCGATCGCCATAAAGGTCGACGTTCCGGGCAGGTTTCATGGCCAATTTTCGTAACACGGCTAAGGAAGGCTGGTTGTCGACCAGCGAGACACCGTAGATTCGCTTAAGTTTGTTATGAGAAAAAATAAACTGTACAACCGACTGAGCGGCCTCCAGGGCTAACCCCAGCCCTAACGCATCACGAACCAAAGCATAACGAATATCAAAACAACCAGGTTGAGGACTTTCTTCAACCCCGACATAACCAAGTTTACGCTGCGCGTCCGTATTATCCAAAATCACAAAACTTCCAAACTCATGGCGTCGCCAATGATCAACCCGGTTCACGACATGCTGACTGATTTCTGATTCCGTATAGGGCTTTCCTTTGGGCAGAAACCGCGTCAATTGGGGGCACGACAGGATCTGGCGGTATACGTCCATGTCTTCTCGCTGCACAGGTCGTAACAACAAACGATCGGTTTGTAGCATCAACATCTCCGACTCTCCTACGGAGTTAATTTCGCTGCTATCGCGCTATGTATCGTCCGCAATGTTTGATGCAACAACTCATCTTCCATATTGAGCAGCAAGTCTCCGACATACCATTCCAGAAAACTCTGCTCTGGCAACGCTGCTTGTTGTGGATTCCCTATCCAGATACTGTGCTCCTCAGCCAGTTCATCTCTTAATACTTTGGCTTGCGACTCACTCAAAGGCAAATAGATGTGAAGCATATTGGACTGTGGCGCTGTCGGATTGAGCGTAAACAGCGGAAACTCTCCAAATTGTGTGTACAACTGCTTCGTGCGCTCAAACAGAGCGGGCATCGCAGCAATCCGCTCATCAAACTGCATCATCGCTGCCACGACGTAAGGCGTCCGATGCCAAACATTCCCACCTTGTCGCTTCATCCAAGTATCAGCCTGACGGATAAAGGATTTGTCACCCAAAAGCATTGCACCGCCTAATCCGTTCACACCTTTGTACATAGACACGTACGCAGAGTGGAAACCTTGCGCAACTTCCTGATAACTTTTTTGATACCACGCCGCCGCTTCCCACACTCTGGCCCCATCCATATGCAGATGGAAGTTATGGTTTGCGCAGTAGTCTTTTACAGCTTGTAAGTGTTCAAATTCAGGTAATTGACCACCGATTTCGCGCATTGGTAACTCATACAGTACGGCAGCCAACGGATCGGTAATGGCTTCCAGATGCTCGACAGTCCATGGCTGGTAAGGTTCTCCGACCGGCAATACGTTGAAACGTTGTTGCAGTTGATAGCCCTGACGTTCGTGCAAATAAACATGACTGGTCGGGTGCATCGCAACATTGGCACATTGCTTCTCCTGACAAGCAATCTGTAACGCTGTCGGCTGAGTCATGGTTCCCGTGATCACGAACAACCCTGCTTCAAACCCAAGTAAATCAGCCACCTTTTGTTCAAACGCCTGGATCAACTCCCCTTGCCCGTAGATGTCGTGTTCAACATTATTTTCGCGGCACCACTCAGCCATTCTTTCGAACATCTCAGCCGGTGAAATGCGCTTATTGCCATGTAACACCGTCTTGCATTTATTCTGCATATTCCATTCCCTGTCGTACGGAGGTTTTGTCGATAACACTCTAGTTTGTTTGTAACATCTTGTACAAAAATGAGTTTTCATTTGTTATACGCTCGACACTTCTGCCGAACAAAACGATAAAAAGACAAAAAATATCCGTGTCTCCTCGCTTATGGAGAGAAACTTTCTCACCTCGTGAGACCAAGTAATAGTTTGTAACAGAACGACGACAATTATCCATTTCCCCGTCGACATTCGCCGATATAATAGGCCCAACAAAATACGACACAGATCACACAAATTGCGCCATCACATCCTTCGACTGAGTCTCTTACTGCTGATCTCACTGTTTGCCCAACTGGCAAGCGCGTCGTCCTTTTTGGCCGATGATTTGTCGCGTGTTCAAGCCTTCGATACAGGCTTGTGTGCTACTGCACAAGAGCCTGATGCACTCTTTTTTGACGCTCACGCTGAGCAACCTGACGAAGAAAGCACACTGACACGATCATCCGTGCCGCCACTGTTTCGATGGCTGGGTCACTACTCGCTGAGCTCGGCAGATGGCACTGCCACTTGCGGCAGTGTTCCTGCTTATCAACTCGTGAACGAATTTCAGTCGGCCTCCATCTACCGATTGGCCAGACAAACGATCCCATTGTGCGAGTTTCGCCATCACTGGCTTGGTAAAGTATCGTCGTCACGAATCCGTATAGCCGGTTGGAAAGATGGCAATCTGTTTTACGCACACGAATACCCTATGAGCAAAACCTTCAGCTAAACACGTAATTTCTTATATTTACGAAAAAAATATTGCTGAAAGTTATGAATGACGCTTTTTCTGTCTCACCAGAAACGTCATACTTAACCTTATGCACATAGTGGCCGCCTTTTATGTCGGTTGGCTCGCGTAAAACTCATAACCAGAGGATTCCCTCAATGATCAAATTCCTTACCGACGAATTTATTCTGTTTCTCGGTATCATCGCTGTTGCATTCTTTAAATTAGGCGGTGAATCTCTACTCAGCAGTGGGCTCAGCACAGCCACGGGTATTTTGACAACCATCATTCTGTTCGCGATCGTATTAACCGCCATCTTTGCTGTAGTACGCCATTCGGATGCACTGGCGATCAAGCTCGGTGACCCATATGGCACCTTGATCCTGACACTTTCGGTGATTTCGCTCGAAGTGGTGATGATTTCTTCGGTCATGCTCACGGGCGATGCGAACCCCGTTATGGCACGGGATACGATGTTCGCCGTAATCATGGCGGTTCTGAACGGCTTGGTGGGTCTGACGCTGCTGATCGGTGGTTTGAAATACCATACTCAGTCATACAATATTGACGGGTTAAAAGCTTACCTGGTTGCGATCATCCCATTGGCTTTGCTGTGTCTTGTCATGCCGAGTTTTACCTCCTCAGATGATCAGGGCTCTTTGACCACCAACATGACAGCCGTGCTGGTTTTTGCTTCCGTGGCATTATATGCCGTATTTTTGTTTATTCAGACTCGCAGCCATACACATTTTTTCATTGATGGCGACCACCAGGATGAACACGAGTTCCACGGCCCGATGGGCTCCAACCTTTATCATTCAATTCTTCTGATTGCGTATCTGTTGGTGGTGATCTTACTGGCAAAAAGCCTGGCTGTGCCTATCGACGACACCATCAGCCGTTTTGGTGCCCCTCCTGCGCTCGGTGGCCTGGTGATTGCCCTGTTGATTCTGGCTCCTGAAGGCGTGGGGGCTGTTAAGGCAGCCTTGAGTAACCAATTGCAGCGTGCTATGAATCTGTTCTTCGGTTCGGTGCTGGCCACGATTTCTCTCACCGTACCCGCGGTGCTGTTGATTTCTTCGGTGATGAATGAGCCTATCCACCTAGGGTTGGCTCCGGCTGAAATGGTTTTATTGGCCATTACGCTACTGATGGCCAGCGTCAGCTTCAGCAGCGGTCGGACCAACTCACTCAATGGTGCCACACACCTGATCCTATTCTTTGTCTATATCATCCTGATGTTTGAATAACGAAAAAGCCGGGCTCATTGCCCGGCCTTTTTATTCGCACTCTCTGGCGACCCACGTCAATAACTGTTTTACCGCTTTCGATAACACCTGATTCTGCCGCACGATATACCCAAAGTTGGTGGCAGGAAAACCCGGCAACGGCGTAACCGAACGGGACAAGCTGAGCTTAGAGTACAACGAAAAGTCCGGCACAATCGCTGTACCAAACCCAGCTTCCGCCCAGTCGATTTGCGCCTCGACACTGCCTACCTCCATCACTCTGTGACGCGGTAACCTCAGCGCAGGTAACGAAGCATCAATCAACTCTCGGGTTCGGGTATCGTGCCCTAATAAAATGAGAGTCGGCAGCTCATCCCCCTCCCCGTGCCACTCGAGGATATTGTCTCCAAATGCACACCACTGAATCTGCATTAGCGGCGTGAAATGCAGTGGCTGGCTTTCCTTCTGAGCGATAACAAAGCCGACATCGGCCCGTGCACTCTTAACTAAATCAACCGCTTGCGATGACGTTGTGTTAAACAGAGTCAGATCAATCCCCGGATACTGCTGTTTAAATTTCTGGAATGGGTGAATCAGCAGCAACCGGGAAACAATGTCACTGGCTGCAATCGACAGTGTTCCCTGAGTCAGTTCGTTGATGGCATTGAGGTCCGACTGACATATTTGCAACGCTTTCAACATATTCTGAGCTGTGTCCAATAACCGAATACCCGCTTGCGTCAATTGCACCGGATTTCGCTCTATTAGTTTTGCCCGGGTTGCTCCTTCCAATTGTTTGATATGGAGGCTGACATTAGGCTGCGTCATGTGCAGTATCGTGGCCGTTTTGCCAAAGTGTTTCACTTCAGCCAATGTGACAAAGGTTCTGAGCCAATTCAGGTCCAACATGATCCGCCCTCTGTTGATATGAAATTCTTATTGGGTTAATCAGTATAATTAATTTCTCTTATCACATCGAGAGGCATAAGATTTGACCGTCTAATTTTTGGAGGATTACTTATGTCGTCTATCGTTGTTGTTGGTGCTAACTGGGGTGATGAAGGCAAAGGCCGCATCGTGGATTTTCTGGCTGAACAGGCTTCGGCAAGCATTCGCTTCCAAGGAGGCAACAATGCTGGTCACACCGTGGTGAACGACCTTGGTACGTTCAAACTACACCAACTGCCAAGCGGCGTATTTAATCCCGATTGTCTGGCCGTACTCGGTCCTGGTATGGTCATCAGCCCTGAATCACTGTCGAAAGAGCTGGAAGAAGTTGAGTCTGCAGGCGTAAAAATCAATCTGAGCATTTCAGACCGCGCTACCTTGTGTCTCCCGCTGCATGCTATGGAAGACACGCTGGAAGAACAGCGTCTGGCGGATCGTGCCTATGGCTCAACCCGCCAGGGTATTGCTCCGGCGTACGGCGATCGCGTTATGAAGAAAGGCATTCTGGTGGGCTGGCTAAAACAGCCCGAAGTCCTGACCGAACGTTTGCAATTTATGCTCGACTGGAAACTGCCGCAAATGCGCGCCCTGTACCCAGACTTTCAATTTGAACAAACAGCAGAAGAGATGGCTCAGTGGTTACTGGACGTATCCGCACCTTGGCGCGATGCTATCTGTAATGTCAGCATACCGTTGAAAGCACTGCAACAAGACAACCAAAATCTGCTATTTGAAGCTCAGTTGGGTGCTGGACGTGACCTGACGTATGGCGAATACCCTTGGACGACATCATCTAACGTGGTTTCCATGTACGCAGGGATCGGCAGTGGCCTACCGGCTCTGCGTCCGGAGCGAGTGATTGCAGTTGCGAAAGCATTCAGCTCTTCCGTTGGTACTGGTACTCTGATCACGGCGATGGAAGAACAAGACGCGTTCCGCGAAGCGGCGAATGAGTTTGGAGCAACGACCGGTCGACCTCGTGACATGGGGTATTTTGATGCTGTTGCGACCAAGAACGGTGTTGAACTTCAAGCCGCCACAGAAATTGCGCTGACTAAGGTCGATTGCCTGACCGGGCTGAAAGATCTGAAAATCTGTGTGGCTTATGGTGGCGAACACAGCGAAAACCCAATCTGGCCTCAAACGGCAGCCCTGTCTCCGGTTTACGAACAGATGGAAAGCTGGAGCGAAGACATCACTGCTTGTCGTAAATTTGAAGACCTACCAGTTGCGGCACAAAAATACGTACTGCGCATTGAAGAACTGATGGGTGTGCCAGTGAAAATGGTGTCTGTTGGCCCTGGCCGTGAACAGATGATCATGCGTTAAGCAGCAAATAAAAATAACAACATCATTTGGCTAATTCAAATCCGGGCATCTGCCCGGATTTTTTTCGTATCGACAATTCGAAGCAAACCGTTACTTAGGCCTGATTTACCCTGTAATGAAAAGTCCAAATACAACAAAGCCCGCTGTATAAGCGGGCTTTGTTTTGGAATTTGGTGCGTCTGAGTGGACTCGAACCACCGACCCCCACCATGTCAAGGTGGTGCTCTAACCAACTGAGCTACAGACGCAAAATATATTGATCGTTATCAGGAATGGTGCGTCCGAGTAGACTCGAACTACCGACCCCCACCATGTCAAGGTGGTGCTCTAACCAACTGAGCTACGGACGCATTCCCTGAGAACGAGGAGGATATTAACGACTGTTATTTAAAGGTGCAAGCGTAATTTCCAGTAATTTGAACTGTTTGGCCGACATATCACCACTTTGTTGAAAGTTTATCCATTTTAATCTCAGGCGCTTAACCGATGTCACTATTTAATGACAGGTTTAACAGCATTTACATGGATACTTAAAAGCGATATCAAGATCACTTATTCAAACATCAAAATTGATAATGAATTCGGTTTCATTAGTATGGAGGAATATTCATACCATCCCACAATCACCAGGCGCTAAGGATAATTCGTCATGGAATCAGACGTTTTTAACCCTTCTCACGAGCTACGAGCCGCCGTGCTGTCGTGCCTGAGCGCATTTCTTGCATCGGTCTCTCTCTTTTTCGCGTTGTTTAATGCGTACTTTAATCAGTCTTACTTACTGAGTGGGCTTGAATTCGCTTATTTTCTGGTTTCTGTTTATGTCTATTGGCGTGCCAGACAAGGTAAGGTGCGTATTGCAGTGTCGGTGGCCTACATTTACTTTCTGGTACTGATTGTTGCCGTCGGTACATACATTAGCGTGTTTTCATCCGCTCTGGTCGTATGGACCTGTTTATTCCCGGTAATCAATTATCTTTTATTAGGTCGACGTTATGGGTTACTGAGTACCGGCTGCGTGTTGCTGATTCAAACCTTGGTGATTTCACTCAAAATCCATCAGGTCAATCACGTAATAGACTATCGCATGCTCATGAACCTGAGCGGGGTGTATCTCAGCTTATGGATTTTGTCCCACATCTACGAAGTGCGTCGTAAATTCTCAGAGCAGTCTTTAGAACGTATGGCAGCACGCGATGCATTGACAGGCATTTTTAATCGTCATGCCCTACTCCACCATTTTGAGAATCAGCGTAAGGTTTTAAGCAACACGTCCTTATCTGTTCTTATTCTCGATCTGGATTACTTCAAAAAAGTGAACGACCAGTACGGTCATAACACAGGCGACAAAGTGTTAATTCAGGCGGCCAACCTGCTACGGGATTTACTGCCCAACCATAACGCCTACCGCATCGGTGGCGAGGAATTCTGTATCACCCTGAACAACGTTGACGTGGACAAAGCCGTGCATATAGCCGAGTACCTGCGCAAGAAGTTTGCCAACCATACATTTCATGTTTCTGGCTACAGTATTCAGTTAACGGCCAGCATCGGCGTATGCGAATGTGCAGCCGAATTAACATTAGAAGATGTGCTGATTGCGGCAGATGTCGAACTATACCGCGCGAAACAAAACGGTCGTAATCAGGTCATGGTATGTGGCTCCTACGAAAACGAGCCTGAACAGGAAGCGTTATCTACCGCGTAACGTAAAACGAGTCTTGATAAACAAAGCCCGCGTCAATCGCGGGCTTTGTGATTCAGATTATCTCACGCTCAGTAAGCGTCCGGTTAATGCCGGAACCGTGACTGAGGTTATCCCGGGTTGCAGGTTGATTTGCTCTCCAGAGATAAGATCTACCAAATGCGAGGCGGCTTTTAATTGTGTGTTGTCTAACGACATCACTCGTTCAGCCGTACCCGTGTTCAGCGCATAAACAATCTGTTCGTCATCGTAAACTTTCAGATCCACATACAATTGATCGTCAATCCATAAGTTTCGACGCTCTCCCTTATACAACGCAGGATGCTCACTGCGAACCTGCATCAGTTGAGCCAGATAGTTTTTCAGCGTCAGTTGCTCAGGTGTTAAAGCTGCGGTCACTCCTTCAATTTTTGCGCTTGAGCGTGCGACATGGTCATCACATACGCCTAGCGCTGCGCAATCTGAGGTCACTTTCGCCGCGAAATCCGCAACCTCGTCACCAATTTCCTCACCATAATAGAATGTGATAGGGCCAGAATACGCCGCCAAGAAACTGAACGCCGCCTGATGACGCAGTTGATCGTCTCCCAACCCACCTCGTTGAATCAAATCCCCGAAACGCACCAGATCGTGATTGCCCAACATCAGATTCGGCATCGCGTGATACGGAGACTTCGCGCGCTTATTCCAATCGGCATCCAGTGCACGTGCGTTGCCGCGGGCCCCCGACTCTTCCACCGCTAAAGCCTGGACCAGACCATAACGCAGTGGGAAGTTAAATGCCGATGATAACCCCGGCTCCTCATCGGTGCCGTACGTCGTACGAGCAATTTCGTCCGCACCTTTCCACACTTCACCGACCATGTAACCTAACGTTCCCCAATCAAGTCCAGCCTGTTGATTCTCTGCCGAGGCTTGTTCAACTGCAACGCGAATTCGGGCCCAGGTCTGTAAAGGTACTTGATACGCCTGATCAAGACGCCATCCATCAATACCAAACTCCTTCACCCAATAGGTCGCGACTTCGGTAAAGAACGCTTCGCTGGTTTCATTCGAGTAATTGACGTACATCCCGGGATATCCGGCTTCACTGCGTAAAGAAGGTAACTTGCCACTTGGTGAGGGTTTAACGCCATTCACGTGGGTGTGACCAAATACGCCATCCAGGAAGACATACAGTCCCTTTTGGTGCGCCTTATCAATCAACTCTTTCAGTTTGGCATTGCTGCCAAAGTTCGGATCAACATTAAAATAGTCACACGCAAAATAGCCCGTAGCGTCGAGTTTGTTGTCCACGCCCTCTCCCGCGCAGGAGTCAAATACCGGGGTCAGCCAGATTGCATTGACGTTCAGGCTGGCAATGTAATCCAGGCTATCGATGACGCCCTGCAAATCACCTTTGTGATGAGACGTCCCATACCCCACACCGTAATCTGCGCTGGCATCTCCATCGACAAACGACTCCATCATGACCTGATAGATTCTCAGATCACACGCCGGATTGTCGTACTGATAACAGGCGTAATCCAAATCTTGGTTGAGCACTGCGAGTTTGAGTTGGTCTTGTTGCGACGCATCCAACGTAAACTGGTAGACTCCCTGATCCGTCACGGTGACTTTGATGTTGCCGTTACCTGCATCTTCCAGAGTGATCGAACCTGAACCCGTAACGACAGAACCGTATCCGAGATTCACATTGCTCCAATCATCAGAGGCAACTTTAAACTCATACGAACCTGGGGTCAGGTAACCGTCAAAAGCATAAAGTCCGTCGCCCTGATAAGTCATCTCATTTTCGGTGTTCCAGTCATTCATCGAGCCTCGCACGTACACTTTGGTGTTGCCATACGGCGCAACATCGACCGGAGTCGCCTCTGTCACTAACCCTTCACCTTGCTCACCAATCTGGGGCAGAACAAATACCGCCGCCGTTAGTGGTGGGATCGAGAACGTCTGATCTGTAAACGTTGATTGTTTAACGCGTGGATCGGCCGATGAAGTGAGTGCCGGATGCAACACAAAGCTATTTGCCCCATCGATACGAAGGCTTTGCGCAGACGTGTTGGCATTGATGGCTACCACGATTGCATCGTAACTCGGATCGAGATCCGCCCCGGCGTTAATACCATCGTTGACTGACATCACGATCATACCTGGTTGCGCATCAGGACCTGTATTATGGAAACGTACCCTTTCCAATACTTCCTGCTCGGAAACCAGTCTCAGCAAAGGCGTCGATGAACGCACTTTGAGCAGTGCTTTAAATGCATCGTCTGTCCAGCGAATATCGTCTGATGTGGCCACGGTATTCGGATTGCTGATGATGGATTGAATCGCACTCCAGTTCGCCTGATCTTTATCGGCTCTTGGCAGACCAACGTTCCAGTTGTTCGTTTGCATACTGAAATCGACTTTGTTGTACCAGTCACCGCTGTCGTAGCTGTCCCTTTCCATCGATTTAGAACGCAATAGCTCGGAGCCCATATGCAGGAATGGTACACCTTGCCCTAACATAACCGTCGACAGACCAACGATTTGCATTCGCGCTCTGTCCGCCGGAGAAATATCAGCTTGCGCTTTGTACTGATTGAAGTCCCATAAGGTTTGGTTGTCATGTTTAGACACGTAGTTGATCGACTCTTGAGGGTCGAGTGTGTACGCCGCGCCTTGATCGCCATATAAGTAATCGCGGCCATAGACTGTTGCCCCGCTATGAGTTTGCAGCGGATAGTTCTGCAAATTCCCCGTCATACCATAGCGAATCAGATCCATACGTGATTGCAACTCTTCTGAGAAACGGTCTCCGGCATTAGCAAAACCTGGGTTTTGCAATAACGCGTCACCACTATCAAACGGTCCGCCACCACGCACACCGTCACGCAGGCGATCGTTATACGTCCCGATTCCCGTCCCTGCCATCGGCCATTGAGTCGCGTTTTCACCGCGCTGGCCATTGGCCACTTCACCAAAGTTCCATCCTTCACCATAGAACCAAGTATCCTGATCGACTTTTTGAGTCTGCTCATAGATGTGCAGCATGCTGGACTTCATCAGATGTCCCATCAGATCGAAGCGGAACCCGTCAATTTTGTAGTCCTGGGCCCACATCATAACGCTGTCTGCCACCAGCTTTTCAAACATCCGGTTTTCGGACGCCGTATTGTCACAGCACGTGGAGTTTTCGACGGCTCCCGTAACAGGGTTCAGGCGATGGTAGTAACCGGGAACAGTCTTATCCAGTACAGACTTATCGTACAAACCGGATGAATAGGTATGGTTGTACACCACATCCTGTACGACACGGAATCCCATGGTGTGCAGTTTTTGCACCATCTGCCGGTACTCACGAATCCGAGATATGCCGTCGCTTTCAACTGCATAACTACCTTCTGGTGCGCTGTAATGGAATGGGTCGTAACCCCAGTTAAAACTGTCTAGCGAGCGAATGTCCGCCAACAAGGCCTGAGCCTCTCCCGAATTGGGATCGGTCTGTTCTAACAACGACAGAATCGTCGCACTGCGCGGAGTGTTATCCTGACACAAACTGGCACCCGGACTCACGTCACACAATTTGGCAACGGTGTCGTTGAGGTCAACCCGCTTGTCTTCGTTCTCGTTGATTGAAGCCAAGTCATAACTTGGCAGCAGGTGAATGGTGGTCAATCCGGCTTGTTTCAGCGCATCTAGATGAGTGACACTGTCACGATCATCTTCCAGAAATGCCAGATATTTACCATTTCGCTCTTCGGTTCCTTTAGTATCACTGACGCTGAAGTCACGAATATGCAGTTCATAAATGATGTTGTCTTCTGGGTTATCCAACACCGGAATGGTCTGGCTATCCCAACCTGCGGGCTTAGAAAGGGGCGAGTTCAAATCGACAAGTTGTGAATGAAGACTGGATGTGCTCAGTGACAGCGAGTATGGATCCGTCGTCATCATCCATTCAACCTGACTGGTTTTCGGATGGTAAGCTTTCACTCGATAGCGGTAGAACACATTGTCCAACTCTGCACCGCCCTGATAACGCCAGATACCTGTTTTTGGATCGAGCTTCATGGACAATGGTGACGAAGGGATCAGCGCTTTATCCTGATCATACAGATACAATTCGACGTCTTGTGCTGTTGGAGCCCACAAGGCAAATTGCGCCGAGTCACCCTCGATCCAACTGCCCAGTCGAGCCTCATCTGCATCACTTGGTCCGGCGGTATACAGTGTATCCGTGATACCAGGAATCTGAACCTGCGTCGCCACTAAGAGTTGACCTTCATTATCCAGTGCCACGGCGATCAATTGTGTCTTCAGCAAGGCTTTGGCTGTACTTTCATCCACGTCAAGCATGAACTCAGTGCGTCCACGCAAGTGGGGAAATTCCGGGTTGTCTGTTGTACCAGCCAAAGACAGATCATATTTTTCAAATTGTTGTGGCTGAGCAATATCACCGTTGCCAGCCTCTCGGCTCCATATCTGGTAACGAGCCGCTTCACTGTGATCGAACCAGGCAATGGAAGTGACATCCAGCCAATGCGCCTCAGCCCCAGACAAGGCAACGGTGTTCTGTTCATCCGGCGAGTACTTTAATGTGGTACTGCCATGAGATGTGTACAGCGTGTTGCCTTTGGCAAACTCTATTTGTAGATCATCGCCTCCGAGCGCTTTATCGTCGCCTTTATGCACAATGAAATTCATGCACGCGCCGTGTTCACCTTTCAGTGGCACGGTGAATTTGGCGCCAAATTCAGGATCAATCTCGCTCCACGTGTAAGGACTGCCCCACTCGACACCACTCAGGGCATCTTCGCTGATCGCATCACAGGTCGCGTTATTCCACAAATGCAGACCCCAGCCTTCATAGTTGCCGTCGTCGCGCTTGTAGTAGATCACCGCCTGTTGATACACAGGTGTCGGTTCAGTGGTGCTGTTGTCTGGGCTTTTTGGGTTAGGATCAACGCTGTCTGGAATACCGTCGCCATCGTCATCACTGGAGGCAAAATCGCTCAACCCATCACCATTGGTATCAAGGCTTTCGAAACGGTTTTTCGGAAATGCATCTGCGCTGTTTGCCACGCCATCACCGTCGATATCGCTGTCTTCGACATCTGCAACCTTGTCGCCATCGTAGTCCGCAGGTTGGCTAACGCTATCGTACGGGTTGCTGTCTAAGCGTATTTCGTCCTCATTCGACCATCCGTCCCCATCTATGTCCGCATCCAGCGAGTCCGGAATTTTATCGCCATCGAGATCAGCGGGTTGACTGATCGCATCATACGGATCAGTCCCCACCTGACGTTCAACTTCATCATTGAAACCATCGTTGTCGTCATCCTGATCCGCATGGTCACCAATTCCGTCTAGATCCGCATCTGCAGACTCGAGTTTGTCATTCGGAAACAGATCCAGGGTATCTGCCACACCATCCTCATCACTGTCGCTCACCACAACTGGCTTACCACGTGAATCCAACATCAAGGTTTTATAGCGTAAATCACTGTCGCCTTTTCTCAGTTCTTTACCCAGCACTTTGGCCGCTTGTTCCAACGTTTTACTCAGCGGCTTTACCTCTGTATCGCTCAGGGTTTCCGGCATTAACTGCGCGAGTGCCTTTGCCGCTCTTGCTGCCAATAGATTTTCGTTAGCGACATAGTCGCTGTCCGGGATTAAATCCGGCTGTCGCAGTTGCCTGCGCAGCATAGCGATCGCACGTTTTTCGCTGACGCCCTGAGACATCTTTAGGCTGATGTAGGTTGTCAGAGGGCTGACGTGCGCATAGTCAGCCGGCGCCAGTAGCAGATAATCACGTGTTGCTGCCACGCCCGGGATATCCTGGTCGACGGTTTGTCCACGCTCAACTTGCGCGGCAATCAAGCTGCTGCGCTGCTGGCGACTGACACCAGAGGCATCCAAACTCGCCCATCCCTGATCGTCCGTGCGAGCTTGCGGCTCCGAACCATTGGGTTGAAAGTTGCCGTCAACATCCAGCCAGACAGCGGCGTCACTCAAATAGCCATCCATCACCCGGAGATCCAGCTGGTCGTTGCACCCTGCCAGCATTCCAAGCGATGCAAAAGCCAAAGTCATTCTCGTTAACTTGATGTTCATTGTTATATCCATGTTTGTTCACGTAATTGGGGGACCCCTTACCTGGGTCCTTCCCGATGTGGAAGCAATAAGCAAACATCACCACAAGTTAACCTTATCTATTTCAGCTATTTTATTACCTCACCCCATCAGTAGAGGATTCAGGGCGTAGAGTGGTGGGAGGAGAAAACTAAGATAGAAGAGAAGTCACAAAATGAAGCGCTGGACTCGTAGGAATTTTTCTCACTGCCTGATAAACAGTGAGTTACTAGGCAATTTGTAGATTGAAAGAGGGCTTAAACTGTAGAAAAACTACATTTTACTCAATGCGCATAAATTTGATCTTCAGCCCATTGAACATTAGAAAAGACAAATACATAAACGCCCTCAACAGAGGGCGTTCGGGTTATTCAGGTAACTCATCGTCTTCAAAGACCACATTATAGTTTTCGGTATAACTGCACTG
The DNA here is from genome assembly GCF_000467125.1 of Vibrio proteolyticus NBRC 13287. GTDB lineage: Bacteria > Pseudomonadota > Gammaproteobacteria > Enterobacterales > Vibrionaceae > Vibrio > Vibrio proteolyticus. The sequence continues at coordinate 172,556 of NZ_BATJ01000001.1, forward strand.
TGGCTGCCGACTGCAGGTAAAAAACCGGCGACCTCGAAACTCTCCCTGGCTGGCGGTTTTTATCACCATAGGACTGCCGCATTTCTTACAAAATCGTATCTCTTTGTCTGGCTCAATTAAATCAATATGTGCAGCCAGCAAACGCCGCAGACGTCCGACCTGATAGCTGTGCTTGATGGACGTACCAATTAATGGAATACCTGCCGATTTGCACACGTGCATCAGCAGTTTCTGCCGCTCGGCTTTTCCTTTATCGAGCGGTTTTCCGTTATCCAGCTCAATCACGACGCGCACTTCCAGCGTTCTTGGATCACAGACAATGTAGTCAAAATAACTTTTCGCGATCCGACCGTTCGCGATAAACCACTGTTTTTTGTTGGTTGCGACAGGGGCGAGCACATTGGCCATATTCACTTTTGTCATAACCACACCATGCTCACCAACGGCGGTTTTCAGCGCATTGAAGAAAGCCCCCTCCTGTAAATTTAACAGTGGTCCTTTCTTCTTATAACTGGAATCTTTAATGCTCTCTTGCCTGAGCAGTTTTTTCTGCACCACAAAAAAGAAGATCACTAAAATAACGACAATAAAGAAAATATTTTCCATTAACCACTCATTACCCGTTTACCCCGCTAAGTTGTAATTCTTATGCGTTTCTTATACTTACGCAAGCAGAACCTGCCAGGAACTAACGGGACACCTTGACATATCGCCGTTCAGGGCGTCCAACCGTTCCATAATTTAAATCCGCTTCCAGTTCCCCTGCCGTGATCAGAAACTCCAGATAACGTCTGGCAGTCGTTCGACTGGCGCCTATTTTTTCCCCAGCCTCATCCGCAGTCAGACTGACTGGTGAGGTAAACAGCGCACGGATTTTATCCAGCGTCACACTGTCAATCCCCTTGGGTAGACGTCCGGAAGGTTTATCACTCCCGACATTGGCCTGAAGCATTTTGTCAACCAGGCTTTGATTGAGATCATCCACACTCCCCAGCTCCTGTTGACGTGACTGATATTTTTTCAACGCCGCCTCTAAGCGAGGAAACATGACCGGTTTAAGTAGATAATCCACCACACCACCACGCATCGCCGTCTGGAGTGTTTCCACGTCACGGGCAGCGGTGATAAGAATGACATCGCATCCCAGATTTTCACCCCGTAACTGATTAAGAATATTGAGTCCGGTTCCGTCTGGCAGATACACATCCAGCAAGACCAGCTGGGGTTTAAGCAACTCAAGTTGCATTTCAGCTTCTGCCTGAGTTGTCGCTATCCCGACGACGTCAAAACCGCCCATCTGCTCCAGATAGCGATGGTGTAATTGAGCGATAGCGATATCGTCTTCTATGATCATGACTCGGGTTAACGTACTCATAATTGATCTTCCTTGGGCAAATACACCGTCATCCTCGTTCCAAATTCTTTATGTCCATTAATTACCAACTCTCCGTGGTAACGCTGAGCTAACTGATTAACCAAATACAACCCCACGCCGCGGGTATGGTTATCTTTGCTCGATACTCCCCGTACGGTCAGTGTGTCTGGTGCAATGCCGTCAGGCAGTCCACATCCCTGGTCATCGACTTCCAGAATGATCTCATGGCCAAAGTCACTGATTGACACTTCAATTTGGCGCCGTTCCCGGGCAATGTGGTGCTCCGCTTTTATTGCACTCATCGTGGCATCAAACGCGTTGTCGATCAGATTACCCAGAATCGTCACTACATCCTCTGCGTTGATGCGCTCAGGTAAACCATTTAGCCTTGAACCTTCCTCCACAACCAGTTCCAACCCAAGCTCGCGCGCCCGCTCCGACTTGCCCAGTAACATACCAGCAATCAACGGGTCTCGAACGGTTTCGCGTAAAAATTCGATCAGACTCTGATAGTGTGCCGTCTCCTGACCGATCAGATGTTGTACCGCTTCCAACTCGCCCATTTGTACCAGCCCACTGATGGTATTGAGTTTGTTGCGGTGCTCATGAGTTTGGGAGCGCAGCAGCTCGGCATACGCTTTGGTTTGGGAAAGTTGTTCGGTTAATTCATTAATTTCATCTCTGAGCCGGAAACTCGATACCGCGCCAACCACCTTGCCCTCAACAATAATCGGGCTACGGTTCGCAATCAGTCGCTGACCATTGAGATACAGATTAATATCATGATCGGTTTTGCCTGTCTGAAGAACGGTGTGTAAGTCACTTTCCGGCAGCACTTTCGAAAGTGGCTGATTCAGCGCTGTGTCTTTGTCGATGCCGAGAATATCGCACGCACTGCGATTGATTGAGCGCAGTTTACCAGCACCATCAATACTCAAAATGCCTTCTTTGAGCGTACTCATGGTGACATCGAGTTCAACGTACAAGCGGCCGATCTCCTCAGGCTCAAACCCTAAAATGGCTTTTTGAAAGCGGCGTGATGCGTAGCTGGAAACGATCGCATTCGCGCCAACCACACCAAGTGCCATGAGGATGAGAAATACCAGGAACGGTTCGACTCTATCTTGCAAACGCTCAATAAGATAGCCGACTGACACCACACCAATGATGTCGCCATTGACATTGAATATCGCAGATTTTCCACGCACCGAAACACCAAGGGATCCTTTTGCCGTCGATACGTAGGCGCGGCCCTCAATCAAAGCGCCGTCATTATCACCACCACGCATTGGTAGTCCGATACGCTGATCTATCGGGTGCACAAGACGCACGCCTTGGGCATCTCCAATCACAATGAACGCCGCTCCAATCAAATCCGTCAGTTCGCGAAAACGCTGCTGATGTTCAACGATTTCACGATTCTCGACCATATTGATCACATAGGGAGAGCGAGCCAGAAATGCAGCGACACCCAAGGCTTTCTGCCCCATTTCTTCCTCTTGGGCATGTTTAACGTAAATGAACCCTGCTGCGACGAGCAACAGCAGTTCTATCAGCCCTGATAAGGTCATGATGATCAGCATTCGCTTACGAAAGCTGACTTGACTCCATTTCATACCACTATCCTTAGTTATCTGGCGCTAAGTTACCACTGAATCTTGTGAGGCTCTAAGCTGTCAGCCAATATCTGTGAGGATGAGTAAGGAAAAAGGCCGACAGAATGGAGTTCTGTATGTAAATTAGTCACTTACTATCAGTACTTCCAAAAAGGTGAAAATAGCTAAATATTAATCAAGTTGAATATGTGAATTGAGTCACATCAATTTTAGTCGATATAATCAGCGAAGGCGCTGTACGAATTGTATAATTATTATGCAGCGGCCACATAAGGATGCGAATGTTCAGCGCGGCAATTACAACATAATCAGCTGTCGTCGCGGGGCAATAACGAGGTCAGAGGGATAGAAAATGAGACGGGATGTTTTTGGGATTTGCCTTTCCAAATCCATGCTAAATAATAATCTAGGCGCCACTTTTACTCATGTGCGGGCTTACCAATCAGACGAGCGAAGTGACGATGTGCGGGTAATGAAATCTTATCCGCAAATGTCCGGGCAGGAAGTCCTCAATACGATGCAGGATTCCAAGAGCCTCATCTGGCGAGCAGAGTTTTGCTGTTTGCCGATGAAGTAGTCTATCCGGACTCTTTTCAGTGACTCTCGATTGAACTCGATCCAGCTTAAGGCTGGCTCTTTTTTATTATTGATTCTTTTATTCAAAACCGTTAGCCAAATGAGCTGCTACGCGATTTTCCGCTCCGGCGTCAATTCGAATTTGAATGCTTTGGCATGTTCCCGCCCGGTCACTAAACCCATTTGATACCCTTCCATCAGAACCGACTGTTTCATGGTTAAGCGCTGTACGTGAAAATCTTCCGGCGGTGCAATAACACGAATCACAGCATCGGCCGGCGGGTTATGAATAAACGCCAGCGAGTCATTGTAGTTATCGGCGCGTTTAAGCATGGCATCCGCCAACACAGGATGACGAGCAAACAGTTTCTTCATTAACCAGGGATTACGTGCCTGAGGCATTTCATAGCTGACCGGATGAGACAGAATCACCGTAATATCGCGCGCACCACGACGGTATGCTTCTTTGACAGGGATGGAATCGGCCACACCACCGTCAGTGTAACACCCACCAGAAAAACATGGCGTGTGCTTGTACGCGATTGGTAGTGCTGTCGTTGCCTCAATCGCTTTACTGAAGTTCTCACGGGTCACGCGGTAATAGTCTGCTGATCCAGTGTTCACATTGGTGGCGGCGGCAAGAAACGGAATAGAACTGAAGACACGTTCTTCATCGACGGGATAACGGCGGTTGGACTCTTCAAATAGCCATTTTACGTCAATCAGATCGCCACCTTTAATAAATCGGGTCGGGTCAAAAAAGCGCTTACTGGTGGCAAGCTGAGTAATGACATTAATGCTTCGGTGTGGGTAGTCCGCGAGATAACCAATCAGGTTCGATGCGCCAGCCGAAACACCAATGGCAAAATCATAAGGTTTATGATCCAGCTCCAGAAAAGCATCCAATACACCAGCGGCGAACACGCCCCGCATGGCGCCACCTTCCACAACGATTGCACTTTTTGACATCGGCCTTCCCCATTTAATCACTCAACCAAGTAATTAGGGTATCGGGATCAGCGAGTTAGGGAAAATAGATTGTGCTTATCGATCAGATAGACTGCACCTATTAATCGGTGTTTATTTGCGGTTATCCGGATGACGTGGACAATCAGCACACAGTTCCCTGCCCTGACATTTGAACACCAAACAGCAACTTGTTCGTACCAGTTGCAGTCGTCCACTTTGAGGGTGAACGCTCAGGCTTTTTAAGTGTTTATCCGGCAGTTGGCAGGCGTTCAACCATAACGCAGCCTGCTCAGTTAAGTAGTCATTCGTCAGCTCAGGAAAGAACTGTTGCACTTTGATAATACAACCAAGCAGCAGATCGGCCAGGAGATGATTGGTAAAGCCAGGACGGATTCGACTCCATTGGCTAATCTGGTCACGGTAAAACGCCAATAACTCCGTTAGCTGCCGACCAGCCTCAGCTATCAGGGTTTCCTCATCACCATGTATATGATTGGCATCGGCAAACCGGTATCCTGCGATGAATTCCGGCTGCACCAGTTGCGCCATGCGATGAATGTCAGGCAAGGTGCGAAAACCATAGATGGAGAGAAAAGCAATATAAACCGGCTGCCAGCATAATAAGTCCCAGGTACGCGTTAACCAGTAAGCACTGCCCGCATCCGGATTTGACTGAGCTAATCGATGGTACAACGCCTGAATCGTTTCCGAGGCCGGGGTACTGATATGAATGGAGAGTTCCGGAACTGGCCCGATTTCTCCGGAGAGATAAGGCGTGATCTGTTTTGCGTGATGAAACAACTCATCAAAAAACCCGTGCTGCATGTTCCGCCTGTTGTTTCCCTACAAGTAACTGACGACACGATTATGCCTTTTTTACCAATAAAAGCAATTAGTTCTCATTTGCGCTCGTGAATAAGAGTCACTTACAAAAAAGCCGGAGCAAAATGACTCCGGCTTGGTTATCCCACCAACAACAGCGTTTAGCTGGTTTGCGCTTGATCCTTTGTCTGTTCACGCAGCTTTGTCAGATACTTGATCCAACTCTTGGCCTGGCGAGATGGTTCGGTAGCATCTGCACGTTTTGCCTGGACCAATGCGGCTTCAATTTGATTGAGTTTGTATAAAGCCCGGGTTTTCGCCAACGCGACATCGGCTTTACGCGCCGGTGAGGTCACTTTATCTAACTCCTTCAACGCGCGCTGATAGTGCCCTTCCTGTACCAACAGTTGTGAGACATTCCAATGGTACTGCGCATTGAATTTCGCAGCTTTTGACCAGAACTCAATTGCTTTGTCCCACTCTTTTGCCTGTTGCCAGTATATGGCTTGTTCTTTGAGCAATTTAGCGTCTGAAGCCGAACCGTTTAACTCTGCTAATTGCTGTGCAGCTCGTTCAGGGATCCCACGTTGCGCGTAGAGTTGGGCTAACAAACGTATATCCTGCTGGCTTAACTCGACACCTTGCATCTTGGCCAGTGCCAGCGTGTCCAGCGCACTGCGGTTCTGCCCGACGCGTAAATGAAGGCTCACCAACTGACGCCACCAGGCTGATTTCTGCGGTTCCAGTGCGAGTAACAACTTCAGCGTCGGGATAGCGGGCTTCCACTGCTCTAACTCTAACTGCGCACCCAGCTTAAGTTGAAGTGCACTGGCATTGCTACGATTTCCGAAAGCTTCATACTTTGCAATCGCGTTCAACACCGGCTGCCACTTCTCAACCTGATAGTTCGCCTGAGCGATCCGGAACCAAACTTCATCCGCCTTTTGCGTCTTAGGTACCGATTTCACCAACGCATAGTAGTGCTTGAGTGACTGCGTGTACTGGCCGTCATTGAGCAACAAATCGGCCAGCATTTTTTCCGTGTGCCACGCCTGATCGTCGACCAGCGCACCACTGTTAACCGCCGACTTTAACGACGTAATCGCGTTGGTGTTATTGCCGTTTTGCCAATACACCACTCCAAGCATTCGATTGATCATCGCCTGGTCGTACTTACGCGATGTATCAATCCCTTGTAACAGTTGGATCGCATCTTTGTACTGCTCCTTCTGCGCCAGGTCGTTCGCTTTTTGTAACCGAATGGCCGTGTACTGGCTCAACTCGGCAGCAAGTGCAGAGGCTGAAAGGAGTAAGACTGATATGCAAAGGAGTAATCGCTTCATCACTTGTCCATCTTAAACTCAATGTTCACGGTTTGCCCTGGCTGAGCAACCCCTTCTCCATCCACCATTTGTGGCTGATATTTCCATTTCGTCAGAGCGCGAATCGCTTCACGTTCAAACACCCCTTCCGGGTTCGCACTCACGACTTTAATGTCCGTCGTGCGACCAGAGGCGTCAATGGTAAAACTCAGAACTACGGTTCCTTCGAGACGACGCTTCTGGGCGCGTGGCGGGTAACGCGGCTCAACCCGGTAAAGCGGCATCACTTGTTGAGTGACCCCAAAACCACCGAACTGTGGTGCGCTGACCGCCACACCCTCGACCGCGGTATCGAGCCCCATAGGTTGCAAAGAAGACATCGGTTTTGCCTGCTCAACCGAGCTGGTAGACCGCGTCACTTCGGTTTGCGGGAGTACTTCCGGTTTCTCCGGCGGTTCCGGCAAACTGCGCTGACGACGTTGCGTCTGCTGCTCATTCTCAACCATTACCATGTTGAAACTGAGTGCTTCAGTCGCATCCGGTGCTTTGCGCTGACTGTTGTCCACCATCCAGGCCATAAAGCTAAACAGCGCCATCGTCACGCCGAAAGCCACAGGCAAGGCAATAAGAACTCGCCGCATTAGCCTTTCTCCGCTGCCAGCGCAATGCTCTTGATGCCAGCGCCCTTAGCGGCGTCCATCACTTTCACAACGGTACCGTTGTACGCATGTTCATCCGCCTGAATCACCAGCGACGCATCAGGCTTGTCCAGAATCAGGTGTTCCAATGTTGCCTGAACACGTTCCGCATCGACCATGCGCTTATCTATATAGATGTCGTTAGCCGCAGTGATTGCCACAAAAATACCGGCGTCTTTCTGGCTAACCACATTCGAGGCCTGGGGTCGATTAACCTCCACGCCAGACTCTCGTACAAACGAACTGGTCACAATGAAGAAAATCAACATGATAAAGACGATATCCAGCATGGACGTTAAGTCGATCTGCGCTTCATCGTTTCGGGTATGACGTCGACCGAGTCTCATGACTGACTCCTTAAAGCTTGTTCTAATTTTAATTCACGCAAGTTGCAGGCTTTTGCCAACCGGGCATGGACAAACATCCCGGCCAATGCAGCGACCATGCCTGCCATGGTAGGTAACGTGGCCAGCGAAATGCCAGACGCCATCAATTTTGGATTGCTGCTGCCTTGTGCGGCCATCACATCGAAGACCGAGATCATGCCTGTTACCGTGCCAAGTAATCCCAGCATGGGGCAGATAGCGACTAACACTTTAATAAAACTGAGGTTCTGATTCAGCGCAATATGCGCTTCACCGATCCATCCTTCACGGATAGAGCGCGCGTACCAAGACGATTGATCGTGACGCTCTTGCCAACGCACTATCCATTCGGCCTTCTGTTTCGGAAACGTCATTGTGAGATACAAAATACGTTCCGTTACCAGCAACCAGCTGACCAGTACAACAGCCGCCAACCACCATAAAACCTGCCCCCCTTGCTGCATAAACTGCGACAACGACAAAGCCCAGTCACTGGACGTTATCGAGGCAGGTAGCCAGGAAAAGGAGAATAACGTATTCATTACGCAGCGTTCCCTACAGCTTGTTTCGCGTTATAGGTAGCCGATTCCTTTTCAGCTTCCGCCGCAACCAGACCAATACCCTGTTTCTCCAGAATATTGCGAATCGCTTCAGCCTGAGAGCTCAAGATGTTGTGGGCCAGTAGCAGAGGCATCGCCGCGACCAGGCCTAAAACTGTCGTCACCAGTGCCATAGAAATTCCCCCAGCCATTACTTTCGGATCGCCATTGCCAAACTGAGTAATGACCTGGAATGTTTCAATCATACCTGTCACCGTTCCAAGCAGACCCAGCATCGGTGCCAGAGCAGCTAAGAGTTTCAGCATTGACAGACCACGTTCCAGGCCCGTCTGCTCATCCACCACGGCTTCAAGTAATCTCAGCTCCAGCGCTTCAACACTGCGGTTTTGTTCTTTATTGTAAACTGACAGCACGCGACCAAGCGGGTTGTTACCCGGCTGGTCGGGTGTTTTCAACTGCTGACGAATTTTCTGACGCGCAATCGACAGTGACGCTCCACGGAACAGCGCAATGCCCAACCCAACCAACAACAAAGCAATGATGATCTTACCGACCACACCACCAGCATCGAAACGGTCCGCCAACGTTGGCTCTTGCGCTAGTTGCTCCAGCATGATGCCACGCGACGGGTCCAGGGATAAATGTTGTGTCTCGCCGGAAGCCAGTTGCGACGCGACAGATAGTGTCGGTGCATTGTCCGGTTGTTTCACATAAGCAATCGCATCCTGTCGTTGACCATTCCAATGAACGTAGCCCTGCTCGGTCACCAAACCAAACGCGCCAATACGCGCTGCGTTGACCTGCTCGGTAGCCCCGTCACCATTGATGAAGTTCAATGCACCAGTTGTAATTTCAGCACTCGCATTAATCTGGTCTTGCATCGCCAGCCATAGCCCTTGCAACTGCTTCATAGACGGTAACGATTTGGCTGCGACAATCTCATCGACCACAGAATTGTATTGATTGTGATCCCAGCTGATAACGGAAGATTTCAGTTCCGAATCCAGCTCTTTCGCATTTTGACGCACGACTCCGAACAACTCACCCAGACTACCGGTTTCCAGACGCAGCTGTTCTTCCAGACGCGCCAACGTGTCTTCGTTATCGCTGAACTGTTTGGCCAAAGCATCGGTATCGGCTTGAATAGCGTTACGCTTTGCCACCAACTGCGCTCGAAGCGCCGCAAGCTCTTTTTCTGTTTGTTTAAAGCCCGCTTCACGCTGTACGTTGTGTGCCTGCTGCTGCTTGGCCTCTTGTGCCGCTTTGTTAACCAGGCCAGTATCTGCAAATGACGTTAATGGTAATGCCGCCAAACACAGTGCGGCGACTAATGTTTTCATCTTCATTATTGTGCCTCCGCAACAGAAACCGGCAAGGTCACCAGACCCGGTGCAATTTGTTGATTGGCGATACTGAACGCTTTATCCAGCTCGGCTTTAACGCCTGAATCCAACGGCTGCCACTGTTTCGCTGACTGATTCCAGTTCCAGTACTGCCCACCATTCAAACTGCGTGCAACCAGCGACACTCGGCCAAGGTACAGCACATCTGCTTCGATGAGATTACCACCAAGTTCGATTGGTCCCTGATAGCTACCCAGCTTAGTGCCGTAATCCACTTCAATCTGATACGCTTCCAGAATGCGACGATATTTTTCCGCATCACTGACATCTGCGCGAGTCATTAGCGCTTCGAGCTTGTTCACGCGCTCTTCACGCTGCGCTTTTTTAATCGGTTTGTCGTTTTCAATGCTGGTTTTCAGCCCATCAATCATCTGGTACATCAAGGGCACAATGCCCTGACGGGTTTGTTTGATGTCTTCGATCTGAGTTTGCAGCGAAACGCTTTCCTGCTGCTGGTTTTCAACTAAGGCAGACAGGTGATTGCGATAAATCTCGAGATTTTTGATCTCTTCCCGAAGCTGTTCAATTTCGGCTTTGTGGGAAAGAGTGGTATCGGCGCTGTTGTCGATGCGTTGCTGACTGGCTGCGGACGCCTTGTTGGTTTTGCTTTGAATCGCTTCGGCTTGATTCAGCGATGTGGCGTTTGCACTGCTGATAGTTGTCGCAATCAGCAAAGCAAAGGTAGATTTTGAAAGATTCATAATGGTTATCGGTCGCTTAACGTATGGAACTTGTCCCAATTGATAAAAGCTATCATTATCAATAAAGGTCACATACTAGCGAATTTCACCATTTTTGCAATCAGACAGTGTCGAATATCTGCGAATAATATAATCAAAGCCCTGCATATGCAGGGCTTTGGATGGTCAGGCTTATTGATCGCTAACCAAAAGCACACTCGCTTCAAGCATCGTCGGGCCGTAACTCACCACTTCTGCATTACGCACATCAAACAGTATGATTTCACTGGTTGATTGAATATGGCTGTTACTCCAGACGTACGAGCGCACATCTCCGGCGCCATATCCTTCTTCATTGGTTGAATAAGGAAACGCATTCGCAAAGGCTTTGCTGTTCAGAGCTGGCTTCATGCACGCATGCTCTGCCAGTGTCATTAACTCTTTAACGCTGGGCATACGCCATTCACTTTTGCCAGCAAAGTGATACAGCGCGTGATTCTGGCTTTGGTTAATTGACTGTACCTCATTCAATGCCGCCTGCCAGAACATTCCTGTACCTTCGCCATCACAGCGCTGGTTCGTGCTGTTCCACTTTTTCCCGAGTGGACAGCGCATCCAGGTCAAACCGGTGACTTTGTCTTTGATGGTGCCGTTGCTATTGAACGCATAGCGCACATTAGGTGCGCTCTTTTGTAAATCAATCGAGCATTGTTGCCCTGCCATCCCAACTATTGGCATCAGTGATAGCAGGATACTGGTCGTCAATTTTTTCATTATTTTGCCTCCTTGGATACCAGACGGATCGGTAGCTGATACGACGTACCCATTCCAGCTTCAACCTGGTCACTGTATATCTCGACACCATAGGTGATGCCGCGAGTCTCACCGCGCGTCTGGGCAATCTGGATGTAACGCGCCCCTTCTACTTTGTATGCATCGTATTCGGTAAAGAATTCGGTTGATGTCCAGACTTCTCCCTCAGCAAATTCGCTGGCCACTGATTGACGAGGAAAGTACTGTGTCGTCAGGCCATAAACGCGACCGTCATCATCCGTTTGCGTTTCGCCAAAATCGATCAGGTCGTAGTATTCGCCAAAGGTCGGCAGTCGCCACTGGTCAATGCCACACACTTTATGTTGATTCAGATACGCGACGTACTCCTCGGTTGAGCAGATACCGTCAGTGGCTTTACAGCCTGTTGCGTCAATATCCGCTGCATATGGTTCAAACTGACCACTGACCTGATAAACGAACAGACGGTCCTTAAACTGAGGTGAGGCAGCATCGTCAACTTTACTTTCCCATACCAGACCGGTTCGCTCGTCGCGCACGCATGACCATTCTTCTGCATCGGCACTTAGCGGCTGACCATTGGCATCCAGCTTGGTCAGCTTGAATCCACCGTCTGCGGGGTCGTAACCGAAATCAGCGTCCTGCCCCGGGTAGTCCGCCTGCGGATCCGGACTGTCACCGGCATCGGAAAAGTAGCTGACGATACCGGTGTCATTGTGCCCCAGCTCCGCAGTAGCATTCACTAGCTCGGCCAACAAGGCGTCCATCATCTCATCTGTTGGCGCAGTCGCCAAAATGACGTCCTGATAGTCGGACAAGTTGCTGCTCAGCGCAGCCAGCATCGCATCCGCTTTGGATTTATCCATAGCGGCAATTAATGTCAGCATGTTCTGTTCCAGTGTCGCGTAGTCGTTGCTGTCGCCCTCATTGAGAAGGTTGTTTGACGCCGGCAACCCCATCGCTTTGAGCTCAGCAATGACGTTCGATACCGCAACAGACAAGCTGGCCCCCGCCGCCATCTGCCCTGCAACCAATGTCGTGATGGCATTGATTTGGTTGCCTGAGGTTTTACGTTGACCTGGCGCGACAAGAAATGCGTTCGCTGACGACATTCTGTTCGCATCGCGAGACAAGGAAGAAATGCCGGTATCCAGCGCCACTACCAATGGCGATTCCAAGATGGCCTTGTTGGTACTGGTGATGGTAAAAGCGCCATTTTGTGATGTGGTGGATGGCTCACCGCTGTCACAACGAAAATCTCCGTTAAGATCAGCACACACTTTTTCATTGCCATTGGCCGCTTGTGCGGTCACTGTTCCTGATAAGCTGTAAGTTGGAGCACTGGTGTCAGACCCGCCGGAACCTGAACCACCACAGCCTGCCAGCAACACAGCTGCGGCCAAAGCAGATAGTTGATATTTCATAATAATCATTCTTTATTTAGATGATGAATTAAAGCGCTCACGACGCCAGAACATCAGGCCACTCAGTAGCAGTAGTCCCCACGAGAGTGACCCGCCACCGGACCCGGATTCGTTATTGTTATTTTCAGTAGTGTTATCCGTCGTTTGACGACAGTTGTAGCCTGTCAGCCGTCCAACTGACCACTCGATCAAAGAGCCTGCATCGCCCAGAGAAAAATCGGTGATTTCCAGCCGCCAAGTGCCCGCCAGAGATTCGCCCGTAAACGCCTTTGCCTGAGCATCATGCTGACCCACCCAGTAAAGTGAGCGAGACGACTGAGAGTAAGCCTGATTGGCCATCAAGGTTTGACGTGTTCCGGCCGGAGAAACCAGAACCAACTTTACGTCTTGCAGGTTGTCATGTGCCAGTTTGACGTAAATGACCAGATCATCATCGATGCGCTGACTATCGTCGTTAATAATGAAGTTAAAACTCTTGAATCCGTAATTCACACTTCCGTTGTCTGCTTGCGTGGCATCCGGGATAACCGAGTTTTGCACCCGCACGGTTTGGTTGAGCTGAGGAATGCCAGCGATAAGAGACTGCACATCCGACCAAGTGTGTGTCTGCAAGTTCGGCTGGTACTGATAATCAAGTTGAGTGGTGACAGTGAACACCTCGCCACATACGTTATTTTCAGAGAGCTTAAGCTCTGTGTTCAACGTTTCAAACTTGTCCGAACGCAGCGTTTGAGATTCGCCAGTCGACGATTGAACGCGCCCCTCAACACTGGCTTGCCTGCCATTGCTAAGCAACCGAATCTTGACGGGCTGTCCGCTGTCGACATAACGCGCTTCAAACTCGGTGTTAAACGGTGCTTTCAACAACCCGTGCAACGCCAGGTTTTCCTTCAGCAATCGCTTATATTCACGTGCCGGATAGAGCTTGTCTGCAACAAACATCATACTCTCAGCCAGATCATGCATTTTCATCCCGCGGCCCAGACCATACATGGACTCAAGCACTAAGGTGTCGACTTCTTTAAAGGCCTCTTCACCATAGAGAGCCACACCTTGCTTCAGCGTCTGAAACAGCGGTGTTGACCACAGTTCGTCACCTAACTCTCCAGCCACACTCTCGTGAGCTCGGTATTCACTCTGTTCGAAGTATCGCGCTCGCTGATTCCACAAGCTGCGTGTCGACACTTTGTTACCGAAATAGCCATCCCAGTTAAATAAGGTATCAATCTCAAAGTCACTGCCCTGCTGATACAGTTTGCGGTAACTGTTGGAACCCGCCCAATAGTCGGCAAATCCTTCTGCCAGAGCGCCGGTGTGCCCGTAGCCCCAGTCTGGTACGATTTGATAGTGGATGGCGTGCCCTAACTCATGCACCACAACGTCAGCGTCCATAGCATCCGGAGAACCACCGACACCGAACATCAACGCTTTAGGGCCGAAGAAATAGCTGGAGTTGTTATTGGCTAACCCTCGCGCATCAAACACAAGTGGATCTTCAAACAGATCAAAGCCCAGTGATTGCAGGTACTGCAACGACTGATCAATCTGATAAAAAGCCATCACCTGAACGAAGTCTTCAGAGGCAAATGTGAGACGATTAAGCGCGTTTAAGTCAGCGATTTGCGTCAAACCTTCTTGCGGCAGAAAGGAGGCACTGTCGCTTTGCGACCACGTACCGCTATCCGGGTCCTGCTGCTCAAGGTACGCCGCATCAACTTGCATCACGCGTGAATTTGACAGATAAATTTGTCCACCCACATCAAGTACATCCACCTGACGTTCGACAAAACGAGGCGCATTAGGATAGTCAGACACACTCAGCCAGGGGCCATCCGGCGCAGGTTGCTTGTCCATTGTGCGTAGATCTGGATCCACTACGTTCACCCTGGCAGTCGTGACCGTCCCACTGGCCAGATCGGGCGGCGTTGTCGCCTCAAGTCGACGCGGTTGTTCCAGCTCAGCGGCTGTAATCGCCACGCCGTCACGCAGCACTGTATCTTCGAGGCTCTTAAACACACGTTGCACCACCCCACTGGTGTCGGTGTGAATCACAAGGGTACGTTGCGGTTGATAGGCGCCATCGACGCGGATATCAAAATTGTAGTAATGACCAAGCTGGCTATTCGACTCATAACGTAGCGTTGCGGTTCCTGCCGTTGGGTAATGCAGCTCGACGTAAGCGCGTGCCGCCGCCGGGTCGGCCACCACTTCATTGCCCGCGGGGTAATCCCACTCACCCGCATTCACTGTGGTCGCCGCAAGGCTCAACGCCAGTAAACTCAATTGAGGCTTCATGCTGACTCCTTAAAACGCATAACGCGCGTTGACGGTAAAGTAGCGACCCGGCTCAGTAGAAAAGCGGGTCTGAGACTCAGCAACGCCAGCCACATCCTGGTAGCGCACATATTCGCGGTCGAAAAGGTTAATCACGTTGAGGCTGACATAAGTGTTGGCATTGAAGTTGTAGCCGACGCCCAGATCCACCGTTGCCCAACCAGATGTGGTGGCACAATCCGCTTTCAAACCGAGATCCGTCGCGCAGCTTGGCGTTCTGTCCATGGCATCGGCCCAATTAAGACGTGCGTACCCGTTCAGGTGGCGATTGTCATATCGCAAACTGACGTTGCCTTCCAGAGGTGTAATGGAACGAACATATTCGCCGTCATCATCTTTGCCATTCACCCAGCCTGCTTTGGTCGAAGCGGTCCAGTCGTCAGCAAACGCGTATTCCACCGTCGCTTCCGCACCGTAAGTTTCGACACCGTCGATGTTTTCATAGCGTTTTTCGAACAATCCGCTAGCACCGTTAAAACCTTTGTCGACAACGCTAATGAAGTTATTGAATTTATTGTAAAAAATCGCACCATAAACACGCAGCGCACCGTCATCGTATTTGGTACCGATTTCGAAACTGTCGCTGGTTTCTGCTTCCAAATCGAAATTCGGCAGAATCACAAACGGAGTGATCGGAACAAAATCATGGCTGACGTAACCGTATGTTTTGTCATATTCAGGCGATCGGTAGCCGTGCTTGTAACTGACATAGGCATTGAGATCCGGCGTAAACTGGTAAGCTAAAGAGGCGCTCGGAGACAGCTCGCTGCTGCTGTTATCTTTCAAGTCTTCGTAGCCGATCGCATCGGCATCATCAGCGGTCAGGCGATGCGCGTCGAAACGCAGCCCGAGCATGGCTGTCCACCTGTTCCACTGCATGGCATCCTGGAAGAATACCCCCATAGAATAGCCGCGCGCTGGCGCAAATGGCGTCGAAGAGTCACTGATTTCCCCATTCCAGTCGGAGCGCGTTTCATCGACCGGACGATCGTGGTATGTGGTTTCAATCACAGCACCATACACCATGGTGTGTTCTACACGGCCCACATCCAGCACTTTGTTCACATCCAGCGACCAGCCTATTAATTCATCATTGAAGCGGCGACGTTCGATTTCGCGCCGTTGCTCTGTGATCCCATTGTTGTCACGGTTCATCAGACGATTGGTGTCTTGATCGTACTCAGTGGTACGGTAGTAAAACTTAGTATCGAGCGCGTCCATCCAGGTGTGTAACGCATCGTACTCAGCCCCAACCCAGAATAGGTACGTCGACGTTGTGTTCTCTTCGTTGTAATCCTTTATGTTCCACAGGCCGTCAGTCTGAATCGACGCAATGCCCTCTTGGCGCTTCATCGTTTCTGAATACAACTCAGCTTTTGCTTTCAACAGCCACTGATCATTCACTATGTGGTGCAGCGTGTATTCCGCACTGACACCGTCGACATCCCGGTTATAGAGATCCTGACGGTGGTTGCGCGTCTCTTCTCCAGTCCAATACGCCGCGCTAAGAAGGCTACTGGTATCGCCGACACGAAACGCCAGATTAGACGCAGCACGATATTTATTACTGATCCCTGTGTACGTCCCGCTGGCATCAACGTAAATATTTTCGCCGTTGAGGAAGTCTTCCGGTGTATTGGATTTGAGGATCACAACACCACCGATCGCACCGGAGCCATAGCTGGTCGAACTGGCCCCTTTTACCACCTGAATCTGTTTGAGCGTCGCAACGTCAAACGAGTTGCGACCGGCGCTATCATTTAAATCATCCGCCCCATAACCATCCGACATTGCGATACCGTCTTTAACGATTACGATACGGTTGCCCGACATCCCTCGAATCGTGATGTTTTGTGGCCGGCCAGCGCCGCCAGTCACGCTGACGCCTGGTTCATGGTTTAATGCGTCATACAGCTCTGTTGCACCTTCTTTCTGGATGTCGTCACCGCTGATCACCGCCACCGAGCCAGCCGTTTGTGATAAAGGTTCTTCATATTTGTTGGCGGTCACAACGATTTTTTCATACGTGCCTGGCTCAGATTCAGCGTGCACGAAGCCTGTTGCCAGTGCACTCAGCACAGCAACGTTCACTGGGGAAAGTTTCATTAACGACTCCGGTTAATCAGATGGTTGTAATTGTTCAATCAGAAATGCGTAATCCATCGCCTGCTGCGCTAGGGCATTGCGCCTGTCCGTTGCATGCCCGCTTTGAAAATCTGTTTTAAGAAGATACGGTCCGGCTTTGGTAC
Source organism: Vibrio proteolyticus NBRC 13287 (assembly GCF_000467125.1). GTDB lineage: Bacteria > Pseudomonadota > Gammaproteobacteria > Enterobacterales > Vibrionaceae > Vibrio > Vibrio proteolyticus. The sequence goes on from NZ_BATJ01000001.1 coordinate 189,741, forward strand.
TTGATTTCGAGATTCGAGCCAGATATTTTGCTCCCTCCCAGTACGGCACGCGCTGGTCATGCCAACCAGCTCGGACGAGCAAAGGCGGATACGCCTGGATGCGGATATTGCTCATAGGATCGTAACGCGTCATCGCCGCACGATCATTGACCGGGTTACCCCACTCCTGATACTGCTGCGCGGTGAGAGGCAGACGGGTATCAGACATACTGGCGATCACATCAACAAATGGCACATTGAGACTGGCCGCCGAAAAACTTTCCGGGCTTTGATTTATCGCCGCGGCAACCAGAGTTCCACCGGCACTGGCTCCGATAGCAGCGACTTTGCGTTGCCCTTGTTGAAACTCACTGAGTGCTTTGGCCACATGTACAAAATCTGCTACGCCTTGGGTTTTATTTACACCCCGCCCAGCTGCATACCAGGATTCACCGAAATACCCACCGCCGCGCACATGAGCAACGGCGTAGATAAATCCACGATCCAGTAGCGAGGTGATCTGAGGCATAAAATAAGGCTTCATCGTGAAACCATACGCGCCGTAGCCGTACAAAATCACAGGCGAATGCTTGCTTAATGCGGAAGGCTTGTATGCCAGTGTGACGGGGATTTGTACGTTTTCCGACAGTACGTCAATCTGCTCGGTTCGGTATTGATCACTTCGGTAATTTGGGTATTCGTCCTGGCTCAGCAACTGACGTGATGCATCGGCCACATCAAGAGCTTCCCATTTCGGCGGCTGAATCATAGACATAGAACGAATATGTATGGTGTTGCTGGCATAATCTCCCGGGCGGCTTAACCAACCAACCGTACCCGATTCAGCGAGCGGTTGTCTGATCCGCACTTTGCCGCTGCGGTCCAAAATGACGAATGTCTCTTGTCCTTTTACACGTTCGGAAAGCACAATGCCGTGTTCGAACAAATAATAGGTGTTAAGTTGAGCGCCATTTTGTGGCTGGTAGATGGCTCGCCAGTCAGAGGTATTGCTCAAAGCCGCCCGATACAGTCGGTTCATGCCAGACAAATTACTGACAAGGTAGACAGCGTTTTCTGCGATATCGGCGTAATACTCAACACCAGTTTTACGCGTGCGGATTGGCGCGGATAACATGCCAGAATTCAGGTTCAGTATCCGCTGCTCACTGGACAACTCATTGTTTACCTGCAACAGGGCATAGCGTTTGTCGCTGGCAACATAAGCAGACAACAACCATCCCGCATCCGCCTCTGAATACACTGTACGAGAGTCCCCCGACTCTAGGTTGTATTCAACCAGATTGGCTGGTCTCAGGTCGCCGTTGGTTTTTCTGATGGCGTACAGACGCGTACTGTTCGTCGACCAAAGGATCTCCGTATCACTGTGCTCGTCGATCACCCGCTCTTGCTGAGTTTTCAAATCAATCAGAGTTATCCGGTACGCTTCGTTGCCTTCATTATCTTCAGCCAGAGCCAGCAAACGGCCATTCGGACTCAGTGACCAATTCGCCAATTGATAATAGCCGTTGCGAGCAGCTCTGGATTCAACATCAAGCAATAGTTTGGATTGTTTGGTGGTTCGGTCTCGCTGAAGCAGCACTCTTTTCTCGTCTTTAACCGTCAGTAGAAACTCGCTTTGACCAAGAATGGTCCAGGGCTCCTGCGCTTTGGTCGGCGTGCTGTCACTCCACTCTTTGATTAACGCCTGCTTAAGGGGCTGCAAATGTTGTAGATATGAATCGGCCAGCTTGTTTTGTTCAGACAGATACGTTTGTACCCGTTCACTGCTGCGGGTGTCATCTCTGAGCCAGGAAAAGTCTTCACTGGCAGACAGATTGGTGGTTAATGCTGATACGGACAACAGAACAACATTCACTCGTTTCATACAATAAACTACAACATTCAAATCATTGATAAGGCGCGTATACTAACCACAAACGATAATGAGATCAATTATCATTTTTATTCAATAGGAAATTATGAGCACATAAACTTCTATCGGACACAAAATCACCAATTTGCGTTAATTTATTGTCTTAATTGAATAAAATTGAGACGAACACTCCCAATGAGCGCATGGTATTGAGGAGGGAAAATCCGAGTTACGGAGAAATAGAACAGAGTTACCAACGATGTGCTGCAGACAATTAGTAATAAAATTGACCGAGCTAAATACAGCCCGGCCAGAGGACATCAATGCCTACGCAGTAGAAAATTATCATCTACAGGAATGAATCGATCACTGACCTCGATCAGATTCTTAGCGGTGAGCCCAGGGACGCCATAAACATCCACACGAGTATTAAACCGTTGCTGAATACGCTCAACCAGAATGTCAAAATCGCCGTCACCTGAGAGCAGAATCACCCTGTCCACTTGTGCAGCGGCTTCGTATACGTCCAGAGCAATACCGACATCCCAGTCCCCTTTCGCACTGCCATCCTGGCGCTGAATAAATGGTTTGAGTATGACGTTAAAGCCGACGCCCCGCAGAATGTGATGGAACTGCCTTTGACCAGGATCGGTCGAGGCGATCGCATAAGCATTTGCAGTGACAACGTCACACCCTTCGGTGGCTACTGACCAAAAAAAGTTGTAGTCAAAATTAGCCCGGTATTTCTCGCGGGTGGTGTAATAGATGTTTTGTACATCCACAAAGATGGCGATTTTTTCCATAAGCTCGAACGTGTCTCTCATCACTAAATTGCGGTTATGATAACAGTTCCCGCCCGTGTTCGCCGGAAAATTACCAGCATCAGACCCTGCGACTGAAGCATCATTCTTGACGGTTAAACCAGGTCAACTTTTCATGCAACGATGTCACACTCCCCACCACAATCAATGCCGGACTCTCGGCAACCCTCCCTAACACAGGCAACTGCTCCAGTGTCCCGGTAAAAACACGTTGCGTGCGCCGCGTACCATTCTCGATGATTGCACACGGCGTTTCCGCTGACAGGCCATGTTTCAGTAACCGTTGCGTAATGTGGCCACTCTGTTTGAGCCCCATGTAAAACACCAGAGTGTGATTGGATTGTGCCAACGAACCCCATTCGATTTCACGCCCGTCTTTTTGTACATGCCCGGTGATAAACTGAACACTTTGCGCATGATCCCGGTGGGTCAACGGAATACCTGCGTATGCTGTGGCGCCCGCTGCGGCGGTGATCCCAGGCACAACTTCAAAAGCAATACCGTGCAAGGCAAGCTCTTCCAACTCTTCTCCGCCGCGGCCAAAAATAAATGGGTCACCGCCTTTCAGGCGTGCTACACGCAAGCCTGCATTGGCTTTCTCCACCAGAATCTGATTTATCTGCTCTTGAGGAACGCAGTGAAAATCGAGTTTTTTACCGACGTAAATCATCTCCGCATCACTGCTGGCCAGAGCTAGAATTTCCGGTGACACCAGACGGTCATAAACAACCACATCGGCCTGTTGAATGACTCGATATCCTTTTACCGTCAGTAGATCCGGATCGCCCGGCCCTGCGCCGACGAGTGAGACAAACCCGATATTCGCTGGAGTGTGGTTGGTAGTCATAGCAACGCCTGCCTGTTCAGATTTAGATATAAGAAGTAACACTCAGAGTACACCGCTGCGAGTGACGACTTTTTATAGCTAAGCCAGAAACATCCGAAATAGAAACGTCAATCTAATGCTGGCCCCACCCGTTAGAAATGGGGCCAACCCAAAGGCTTATTTTGCCATCGCCGTGGTTGCAGGGACTGGCTTCTCTTCTGCATTCAGAGCCGGCGCGGTTTTTGCGTGGGTCAGATACAGAGGCAGACAAGTCATCACAAGGCCACCAATAATGTTACCCAAGATGGTTGGAATGAGATTGAAGTTGAGCCAGGTCGCGATGCCAAAATCGGCGCCAAGCATCATACCCAGCGGAAATAGAAACATATTCACGACTGTATGCTCAAAGACCAGCGCAAAGAAGATGAAAATTGGAAGCCACATCATTGCTACGCGACCCGATACGGAACGTGAAGTCATGTTGCCGATAACCCCCAGACACACCATGAGGTTACAAAAGAGGGCGCGAACGAAACAGGTGATCCACCCGTCCATACCCATGTTTTCAAACCCAAGACTGCGTGCAGTCGATACGGCGACAAACTTCTTCGCCACTGCGTTAAACTCTAATGAAAAGTTGCCCGTAAGCGAGATAGCCACCAGGTAAGCAACGATCAGAGAACCAATCAGGTTACCCAAACCAACCAGTCCCCAACAGCGAAAAATACGCCCCCAGGTGATGCCCGGACGGTTGGCAAATCTAGCCAAAGGAGCCAGACCAAATACGCCAGTCACCAGGTCGTAACCCATCACACTGAGAATCACAAAACCCACAGGGAAAACAAGCGCGCCCACCAGGCCAATCCCCGTTTGCACCATTGCAGTAATCGCGACAACCACTGCCAGCGACAAAATGACGCCCGCCATGGTACCGCGCAGCAGAAGATCGCGTGTGCTGGTATTCGTTTTGGCCTCACCAACGTTAATCATGCTTTGCACGAATTCAGCAGGTTTAAAGTCTGTAGACATGTCAGTGTCCTTATTCAAAAAGTGAAAGTTAAAGATTAAATAGAGAAAGATTTCCCAAGACTGAACACTCAGTGTGCAGTGTTGCTTCCTGTCCCCCGACCATAAGCAACGGAAACCTTTGTCTATTGAAACTGCCGCCCCTCCCAGCATGAAGGAGGGGCGAAACGGCTACGCGCTAATCTCAACGCCGCTGTCAATGACCCGGGCTTTGTATGCTCGAACACTAAAACGCTCGTCTTCCATACAAGCACCTGTTTTCAGGTTAAAACGTTGCTTCTTCAGCGGGCTTGCTACCCAAAGCTCACCTTGATGCTCACAAATCAAACCGCGAGAAAGCACGTTGGATTGGAAGAATGGATCGGTGTTGCTGATCGCCAGCACTTCTTCCGATTCTGTTGGGCGAAATACCGCCACTTGCTGACCATTAACCAAAGCACAAACGCCAGTGCCCGGTACGATGTCGCTGATTTGGCAAATCTTTTCAAATGACATTTTCAACCTTCCCTTATGCTTCAATGATCGCTACGTGTAGGATGTCGCCTTTCGCTTCAGGGTGTTTCTCCGTGAAGGTCGCTGGGCGGTGTTGTTCGCGTTCTTGTACAAACACAACGTTGTCATCGCGCTTGTCAGAGTTGATGAAGTGCGCGAAACGAGTCAGTTGTGATTCGTCATTGATGGTTGCCGTCCACTCACATTCGTACTCGTCTACAAGCTTGGCTACGTCTGCTTCAAGTTGCGCGTTGATGCCCAGTTTGTCCTCAACAATCACTTCGCGCAGATAGTCGACACCACCTTCTAAGTTTTCCATCCAAACCGATGTTCGTTGTAGTGGTGCAGCGGTGCGGATGTAGAACATCATGAAGCGGTCGATGTACTTAATCAGCGTGTCTTTGTCCAGGTCGCTGGCCAGTAGATCTGCGTGACGTGGTTTCATACCGCCGTTACCACATACGTACATGTTCCAACCTGCGTCTGTCGCGATGATGCCAAGGTCTTTACCTTGTGCTTCCGCGCACTCACGAGTACAGCCAGATACACCGAACTTCATCTTGTGCGGTGTGCGGATGCCTTTGTAACGGTTCTCGATGTAAGAGCCCAGACCAACAGAATCCTGAACGCCGTAACGACACCAGGTTGAGCCGACACAGGTCTTCGCCATACGCAGTGCTTTTGCGTACGCCTGACCGGTTTCAAAACCAGCGTCGATCAGCTTGCGCCAGATCTCTGGAAGATCGTCTTTTTGCGCGCCAAACAAACCAATACGTTGTGCGCCAGTTACTTTGGTGTATAGGTCGTACTCTTCTGCGACTGTTGCTAGAGCACCCAGTGCTTGCGGCGTAACTTCACCACCCGCCATACGCGGAATAACAGAGTACGTGCCGTCTTTTTGGATGTTACCCAGGAAGTTATCGTTGGTGTCGTGCAGCTTAACCAGCTGTGGCTTAAGAATGTGCTCACCCCAGCAAGACGCCAAAATAGAGCCAGCCAGTGGTTTACATACTTCACAACCGTAACCTTTCCCGTACTTCTCCAGAAGCTCATCAAACGTTTTGATCTCTTCGATACGGATTAGGTGGAACAGCTCCTGGCGCGAGTAAGCAAAGTGCTCACACACGTCGTTCTTCACTTCGATACCAGATTTAGCAAGCTCGGCGTTTAGAACAGACGTCACTAGCGGGATACAACCACCACAGCCTGTACCTGCGCCAGTCACTGCTTTGATGTCCGCTAGCGTATGGTGACCGTCAGCCACTGCCTGAGCGATCTTGCCTTTGGTCACGTCGAAACATGAACAAATCACTGCACTTTCTGGTAGTGCATCGGCCCCTAAAACGGGTTTCTCAGCGCCTGCGTGTGCGGGAAGGATCAACGCATCTGGGTGTTCTGGCAGGTCAATGCCGTTCAGCATAAGTTGAAGCAGATCGCCGTAGTCAGACGTGTCACCCACTAGTACGGCGCCTAGTAGCTTCTTATTGTCTTCAGACACGATGAGGCGTTTGTAAACTTCTTGTTCTTCGTTTTGGTAAACGTAGCTCTTACAACCTTCAGTACGGCCATTCGCATCACCGATAGAACCCACTTTCACGCCGAGCAGTTTGAGCTTGGCAGACATGTCAGCGCCTTCGAATTTGCTTTCTGTGTTACCTAACAAGTGGTCAACCGCTACGGTCGCCATCTTGTAACCCGGAGCAACAAGGCCGTAGAACATATCGTTCCAAGATGCACACTCACCGATGGCGTAGACGCTTTCATCCGAGGTTTGACAATGATCGTTGATGGCAACACCGCCACGAGGGCCAACTTCTAGCGCCATTTGGCGAGCCAGTTTGTCTTGTGGACGAATGCCCGCGGAGAAGACGATAAAGTCTGTTTCTAACTCAGTGCCATCAGCAAAACGCATCACGTTACGTGCGTTTGTGCCTTCTGCTACAATCTCAAGCGTGTTTTTGCTGGTGTGAACGTTCACGCCCATACGCTCGATCTTTTGACGAAGTTGGTTACCACCAGCAAGGTCAAGCTGTTCTGCCATCAGTTTCGGCGCGAACTCAACCACGTGTGTTTCGACACCAAGTGCTTTCAGTGCCCCCGCGGCTTCAAGGCCAAGCAGACCACCACCGATCACCACGCCTGATTTGCTGTTCTTCGCGCACGCTTCGATCGCTTTGAGATCTTCGATGGTGCGGTAAACAAAGCAATCTTTGCTCTCATGGCCTTTGATCGGTGGAACAAATGGGAAGGAACCAGTAGCGAGGATCAGATTGTCGTATTGCACTTCACGACCGGTACTGGAATAGACTGTGCGGTTTTCACGATTAATATTAATCGCGCGCTCACCAATCAACATGTTGATGCCATGTTTCTCGTAGAAACCGTGTTTAACCAGCGACAGCTCATCAGCGGTGTGATGAGAGAAGTAAGAGGAAAGGTGAACGCGGTCGTATGCCACGCGAGGTTCCTCACAGAAAACCGTTATGTCCATCTCAGAGACATCGGCTTTCTCGACTAAGTCTTCGATATAACGATGGCCGACCATGCCATTCCCGATGACGACCAGCTTCAGCTTGCTCATATTCTTTCCTGCGAATTCGTTTTGTACTAAGCGCATTTTTAAATGTGAAAGAAAATGAAAAGATGATGTAAATCAATTACAACCTCAAACTACCCTAAAGGGGTAGAACGAAAGAGGTAACCTTACCAACATCCTGGTTTATCAGTACATTTCAGGCAAAGACATTCACTTACTAAGTGACATTCAGGATGAGCGAAAACCCTCAGATCCCATTTTGATGTAATTTTTTTTCATTCCAACCTATGTGAAGTGATCCACTTTTCAATCAGTCACTTATAACCAATAATGAATCTATGTCGCGTAATACCCTGATATTAAAGGAGCTGAAATGAAACTGATGAAATTGGGAGTGATGTGGCTTGTCGCCCTGACAACCTTGATTGGCTGTACAGGTATCCCTGCGAAAGTCGAGCCGGTACAGTCTTTTAATCTGCAACGCTACCTCGGTACCTGGTATGAAATCGCCCGGCTGGACCACAGTTTTGAACGCGGATTAAACCGGGTGAGTGCGACCTACTCTCTGAATCCGGACGGGAGCGTGAAAGTCATTAACCGAGGTTGGAATGAGGAGCTTCAAGAGTGGGATGAGGCAGAAGGCAAAGCAAAATTCGTCGACACACCAGATATTGGCCACCTCAAAGTCTCCTTTTTCGGCCCGTTTTATGGCAGCTATGTGGTGTTCTACTTAGAACCGGATTACTCCACTGCCTTGGTCAGCGGCTACAATACGGATTATTTATGGATCCTGTCACGCAACTCCGTCATTGCAGAAGAGAAGCTGGAATACTACATCGACATCGCAGCCAAAGCAGGATTTGATACCTCAAAGCTTATCTTTCCGGATCAGGAAGCCAAACTTCATAATGGAAGTCAGTAGTGTTCGCGCTTTGATCTTGGTCGCCCGCCAGTGTGTGGTCGGCCGTCTTGGGGCGGTATCGATCAAATGTTGATACGCGTCAGGCGTTAAGCGAATCTCGCCGCCGTGTGCTGCCAACAAAAGCTGGGGCTGCATGGCAAACACTCTGGCCAGAGACGCTCGGTACTTGTTGGGGTGAAACACCGGAAAAGGCGCAATCAGTTTGCGTTTTACTTCAACCATTAAGTCCGCAACGTAAAGAATGTCCTGCTGTGGATGATAGACCGAGAGATCGCGGTCGGTATGCCCCGGTGTTTCCATCACCATCCAATCTTCAAAACCGGGAATGCAGTCGCCGTCGTTGAGTTTATGATCTGCAACCAACCGGCGTGAATACCATAAGTTGGCCTTGGGGGTTCTGAGTCGATTCGCCATCCAGCGTGCCAAAGCTAAATCCGTCAGGTGCATTAAGAAACCATCAATTCCCTGATACCAATCAGCCTCTTTGTTAGCGCTGACAATAAAACACCCCGTCAGCGCACGCAGTTTATGCGCAGCACCGGCATGATCCGGGTGCATGTGAGTCACCACCACCACACGCAAATCATAAAAGCTACGCATCAGTTCTTCTTCAATGAAATGACGCAAATGTGGTATATCCGCCCGGCTAGCACCGTCGAGCAGCATCAGCTTATCCGGGTACTCGGCCAAATAAATGTTTTGTATATAACCTTTAATACAGTGGAGCTGCACAGTGTTCCTGCCTCTGTTGACTTTCCGTAGCAATCTGGTCAGACCAATACTTATTAATACTTTACTGTGAGGCATCGATCCGTGCCACACTGGGATGCTCAGGATGTGACATGTTAACAAGTTGTAAAACCAAACGCCCTTTCCTAATTGCATCAGGATGTATCAATACACTTTATCTTGGCGATTATCGCTGCCACACTTGTCTCTGGTTGTAGTTATCAAGGAACCTCTGCTTTGAAAAAAACGTCCTCCGTTACTCCGCCCGTCGCGGAAAAAATCCCTCACGCCCTGACAATGCATGGCGACACGCGTGTCGATAATTATTATTGGATGCGCGACGACAGCCGCACCAACGAGGCCGTTCTCTCGCATTTAAAAGCAGAAAACCGTTACGTCGATGAACAGTTGGCTCACACCCAGGCGTTACAACAACGTCTGTTTAACGAAATTAAAGGGCGAATTGTTAAAGACGACAGCTCGGTCCCCACACGCAAGGGGCCGTTTTATTACTCCAGTGAAGTGACCGGTGATAACGAATATGCCGTTTATGTGCGTGCCACAGATGCTGAAGGCACGGACAAACAGGTGCTCATTGATGCCAACCAGTTGGCTAAAGCCCATGATTACTTCAGCATTGGTGGCTTGAGTGTCAGCCCCGACAACAACCTGCTGGCGTATGGCGAAGATACGCTCAGTCGCCGAGTCTACACGTTACGGGTAAAAAACCTGACAACCTTGGAATATCTGCCTGATGTGATTGAAAATACCGCTGGTTATGCCGTTTGGCAAAATGATAACCAAGCTTTTTACTACGTGCGTAAAGATCCACAAACTCTGCTCGGCTATCAAGTCTACCGCCACAGACTCGGACAACCCCAGAGCGAGGACCAATTAGTTTACGAGGAGCCAGACAGCAGCTACTTCACCTTCATGGGGAAAAGCAAAGACCGGCAGGAAATCTACATTTACCACTCCAGCACGGAAACCAGTGGCGTGTCGATACTGGATGCAAACGACCCGGAAGCACTGCCCATCGCATTTTTCCCGCGTGAAGACGGCGTCGAATACGAGATCGCAAAATTGGGCGAGTGGTACTTCATCTACACCAATTACCAAGCAGTCAATTTCCGGTTGATGAAAGTCCATGCCAGTCAGCGCAGTGAACGAAACCAGTGGCAGGATGTGATTGCGCCTCAGGAACATGTCCAGTTAGTGGATTTTACGCTGTTCAACGATCATCTGGTGTACGAGCAGCGAGAAAATGGTTTGGCACGCATCACCGTCAGACGCCTTTCCACCGGTGACGAGTTCGGGCTTCAGTTTAACGACACCGCGTTCACCGCTTATCTGGCGGACAACCACGAGCTCGATAGCGACAACGTCAGGGTCTACTACACGAGCATGACCACGCCCGTCACCTATTATGACTTCTCTTTGGCCGACGGAAAACGCACGCTTCTCAAACAAACCAAAGTACTGGGTGACTTTGAGCCACAGAATTATCGCTCCGAAAGATTGATGATTGCCGCTCGCGACGGACAACGTATTCCGGTGACTCTGGTCTACCGTCAGGATCGGTTTAAGAAAGACGGCACAAATCCGCTCTACCAGTATGCATACGGCTCCTATGGACATACCATCGAACCAGGGTTCTCCTCTACTCGACTCAGCCTGCTGGACCGCGGCTTTGTTTATGCAATCGCACATATTCGTGGATCTGAAATGCTTGGCCGTCCCTGGTATGAAGATGGCAAAAAACTGAACAAGCAGAATACATTTAATGATTTTATCGACGTCACACGCTCACTGATTGACCAAGGGTACGCAGCCAGCGACAAAGTATTCGCGGTCGGCGGCAGCGCCGGTGGGTTATTGATCGGAGCGGTTGTCAATCAGGCGCCACATTTATACCACGGCGTAGCTGCTCACGTGCCTTTTGTTGACGTAGTCACCACCATGCTCGACGAATCTCTGCCCTTAACCACCAACGAGTACGATGAGTGGGGCAACCCAAATGAGAAGCTCTACTACGATTACATGCTGAGCTACTCTCCCTATGACAATGTCGGTGCTCAGGCGTATCCTAATATGCTGGTCACCACCGGGCTGCATGACTCTCAGGTGCAGTACTTTGAACCAATGAAATGGGTGGCCAAACTGCGAGAGTTTAAAACAGACGATAATGTCTTGCTGTTTAAAACCGATCTGGATGCAGGTCACGGCGGGGCTTCCGGACGGTTTAAGCCAATCAGAGAAGATGCGCTGGAATACGCATTTTTTCTCGACCTGCTCAATATAGACGCCTGAATACAATCAGCCCGGCCCCCGGCCGGGCTCACTTTTCTCTTCAGAGATCAAAGCAGCGCTACCAACAGATACGCGTTTAATGCCAGAACCAAGGCCACGATAACCACGCCAGCATATGCTACCCATTTGTTGTTTTTGAACTGCCCCATCAATCGCTCGCTGTTCGTGAACATCAACAAAGGAATGATCGCCAGCGCAATTCCGAAACTCAGTACCACCTGGCTCATCAACAAAATATCGGTGGTGTTGACTCCCCATCCAATCACGACAAAAGATGGTGCCATCGTGACTGTACGGCGCAACCATAAGGGAATCGAGAATCGAACAAAGCCCTGCATGACGACCTGTCCTGCCATCGTGCCGACCACGGTTGACGATAAACCAGACGCAATCAACGACACCCCAAACAGCGCAGCAGCTGCCTGACCGACCAGCGGGGTCAGAGTCAGATATGCGGTTTCAATTTCAGCAACATGTGGATGTCCGCTGGCATGAAAAACCGCAGCCGCCATCGCCACAATCGCAATATTAACGAAACCGGCAATCACCATCGCGATAACCACATCCAACCGCGTTGAGCGAAGCCGAGTCACTTTGCTTTCGCCATAGCTGTTTTTAAACAATGCGGAGTGTAGGTAGATCACGTGTGGCATTACCGTAGCGCCAAGAATACCCGCAGCCAGATAAACCTGACGAGAGTCTGAAAATCCTGGCGTCAACAAGCCACTCAGCATCTCTGTGCCGACAGGTTGCGCGAAGATCAACTCAGCGACGTAGATCATGGCGACCAATAGCAACAAAGCACCGATTATCATTTCAAGAGGCTTCTGCCCTTTCCTGCTGAACATCAAAATCATCACCGTCGCCGCCGCAGTTACCACGGCTCCCTGCACCAGGCTGATGCCAAACAGCAATTGGAACCCAACGGCAGCCCCAATAAACTCGGCCAGGTCAGTAGCAATGGCGATCACTTCTGCCTGAATCCAGTAGAAGCCCACCGCCCATTTATTGGGTAGATGGTCACGAAGGTGCTCGGCCAGATTCTTACCCGTCACGATCCCCAGTTTGGCCGACAAATACTGAATAAGCATCGCCATAAGGTTGGCCCACAGCACAACCCACAGCAATTGATAACCAAATGCTGCGCCAGACTCAATGTTGGTCGCAAAGTTGCCCGGGTCGATATAACCGATTGCAGCGATAAACGCCGGCCCCAACAACATAAGTTTACGTTTGAGCTTCAAAGACCAATGCATGTTTGCCGAAGGCGGACGGATTGTGATGGTCGAGGTATTCATAAGACTTTCTCCTCAAGGGTATGAGAAAAGATTACGACCAACGCAAATGAGAATCAATATCAAATGAAATTCAAAAACGAAACGTTAGATTCCAACTATCAATAATAAAAAACCAATCGTAAATACCTATATAGATTTTCCCATATGCTCGACACATATTCCGGCCAGGATCTCAGTTTTTTTCTCATGTAGATGAAGGGCAAGACAATGACGATTAAGGTATTACTGACGAATATGCATCAAGGACGAGTTATGAAAGACGAAACGCTCTCTATTCATTTTGGTTATGAAACCGATCCAACAACAAAGTCAGTCGCCACACCGATTTATCAGACGGTCGCTTACGAGTTTGACAACGCACAACACGGTGCGGATCTCTTCAATCTGGAGGTACCAGGCAACATTTATACTCGCATCATGAACCCCACTAATGACGTACTGGAAAAACGCATGGCGGCATTAGAGGGAGGAGTTGCAGCTCTGGCAGTGAGCGCCGGAAGCGCTGCGATTAACTATGCGATTCTGACGCTGGCTGAGGCGGGCGATAATATTGTCTCCACCCCTCAGCTGTATGGCGGCACCTATACACTATTTGCTCATATGCTGCCCAAACAAGGCATAGAGGTGCGCTTTGCAAAAGATGATCACCCGGAAAGCCTGGCAGAGCTGATTGACGACAACACCAAAGCGATCTATTGCGAAAGCATTGGCAACCCGGCGGGTAATATTGTGGATTTATCGGGGATTGTCGAAAAAGCTCATGCTCTTGGCGTACCTGTGATCGTAGACAACACGGTGGCCACGCCGGCGCTCTGCAAACCGATCGAATTTGGTGCCGACATTGTAGTCCACTCACTGACCAAATACGTCGGCGGACACGGCACAAGCTTAGGTGGCATTATTGTCGACTCCGGTCAGTTCCCATGGGCAGACCATCAGGAACGCTTTCCAGTCTTCAGCCGTCCAGAACCTTCCTACCATGGCGTTGTTTACACTGAAGCGTTTGGCCCTGCCGCTTTCATTGGTCGCGCCCGAACCGTGCCATTGCGCAACACCGGTTCGACGCTGTCTCCCATGAACGCCTTTATGCTGCTGCAAGGGCTGGAAACTCTGCCACTACGAATGGAACGCCACACTGACAATGCCCTCAAAGTTGCCCAGTATTTGCAACAGCATCCACAGGTCAGTTGGGTCAGTTATGCGGGGTTATCAGACTCGGTCTACTATCCTCTGGCCGAGAAATATATGAAGGGCAAACCATCGGCCATACTGTCATTTGGCCTCAAAGGAGGCTATGACGCCGGTGTACGCTTTTACGATGCATTGCAGATTTTTAAGCGACTGGTGAATATTGGCGATGCCAAGTCTCTCGCTTGTCACCCTGCGTCGACCACGCATCGTCAGTTGAGTGCTGAAGAGCAAAAACAGGCTGGAGTGTCACCAGAGATGATTCGTCTTTCGGTCGGGATTGAGCATATTGACGATATTCTTGCAGATCTGGAACAGGCACTTAACGCCTGACGAAAAAGGGGGCAGCCTCAAGCTGTCCCCCTTTAGTTTACAGTGCGGTTTCTTCCGTCAGATATTGCTCCGCCTGCTCTCGCCCCATGTATTTTCCGAGCGTTTTGAGCGGTACGTTTTTCAAATTGACCACAATCAAACCATCCAGAGCATTATTGAACGTCGGATCGACGTTAAAACACACCAGTTTCCCGTTCATCCCCAGATACTGACGCAACAACACCGGCAGCCCTTTTCCCTGCTCCATACGTGCCAACACTTTAGACAACAACGACACATTGGCTAACGCAGACAACATACCCGTTTGCCAAAATACCGGTTCCTTATCACTCAGGGGCACACTCGGCTGAACCAGACTGGCCTTATCCTGATCATAATGATGAATGGACAACGTTGCCGCCATTAACTGACGCGCCTGATGACTGTAGTCGTTGCTGATGCTAACCGGGCCAAACAAATGGGTGTATTGCGGATGACGATAAACAAACGTGGCAATTCCTTTCCACAGCAACAGCAAGGAGTTGAGGTTGCGCTGATATTTCTTTGAAACGACCGAACGACCGACTTCGAGGCTTTGATCGAGCGAATCAATGAACGCCTGGTCATAACGGAACAGGCTACGTGAATACAACGCCTCAATGCCGGCTTGATCAAGCAATTGATCTACCCGTCCCAAACGGTAAGCCCCCACCAGCTCCTGATGGTCTCGGTTCCAGACAAACAGTTGAAGATAATGTAAATCGTACTCGTCCAGATCGCATGCCAAACCACTGCCTTCACCCACGGAACGGAAACTGACTTCGCGGACCCGACCAATTTCACGCATCATGTTGGGAATCTGCTGAGAGTGTGTGCAATACACATCAAACTCCCCTTGACTGAGCAGTAGCGCATCTGGTGGTAACTGCGCCAGATCCGCTTCCAGCAATGTTACATCGACTTGGGTCATGACCGGCGTCTCATACGCGCCAGTATAGTCTTTCATTTGCTCAGTCTGTCGTCCCATCAAATAGGTGTTGAGACGAAAGTAACTGACCAGATCCGCATCGTTTTCAAATCCTTTCACTTCTGAATACGCAATTGGGCTGCCAATAGAGATATTAATGGTTGAGGCTTTTTTATTCAGCAACTCACGGCCTAGCATGGCAGTACGAAGCAAAGGATGAACGCGGCCAGCGCGGTAGAACCAACGACTGTTGCTACCATCGATAAAAACCGGCACCGTTACTGCCTGACTACGACGAACAAATTTCGCCACGGACTGACTCCATTCAATGTCCAATAACCCCGTTTCGCCCTGATGATAAGTCGATACTTCCCCGGCAGGAAAGACGACCAACACTCCCCCCAGGGCCAGATGCCGGTGTGCTTCACGAATCGCATTCGCATTGGTTCGCGCCGCGTCTTTGCTGACAAAAACATCGATACCAATAAACAAATCTTCAATTTCTGGCAGGCGTTTGAGTAACTGATTGGCCAGAACTTTCACATCATTGCGTACCGATCCAATAAGATCCGCCAGAATCACTCCTTCGATAGCCCCCAGCGGGTGGTTTGCCACAATCACCACCGGCCCATGCTTCGGGATATCGGACGTGGTGCCCTGCGCTAGTTGGTAATCGATATTCAGAACGTCGAGCGTGTAACGCATGAATTCAAAACTGGTCTCTGTTTTCGGACGCTGCTGATAATATTTATCCAGCTTAGCCAGCCCCGTCGCCCATTCGAGCATCGACTCTCCGACACCAAAGGGCGTATAACGTGGCAAACGAAACGGACTGTGTATCATCTCAGGCCTCCTTGTGAGTCAGTTTATACAAAAACCCTTTGTCTGAACGCCAGTCTCTGAACGCCAAAAAAGCTGCACATAGCCAAACCAGGCAAGCCATGCCAAATAATAAACCGCCGTCATCGCCCACCACCTTACCGGTGTCATCAAACGCAGGCATGATGACACCAAGTGGCGTGAACAGATGAAAGAAAATAGCGCCAGACATGATTCCGACCGCCATCAGAGCGCCCAGCCCATGGAAACGGGTGAACAGCAAAATCGAAGCAATCAACTCAGCGATGCCAATCAAGTAGCCACCGTAAGTCCCGAACCAAGCCAAACCAGACCATTCCGCCAGCGTGCCGAAAATATGATCGGTTTCATAGGAACCGGTAAACTTGAAAAACAGCGATTGAATGAAGACAAACGCAATAAACAGCGCTGGTAGATGCTTACTTAGTTGAAAACTCATGACCATTCCCTATTTGATCAATGCTGGCCAGTTTTTATCGGCCTGCTTGATGTGTTGTTGACGTTTTTCATCCCAACGCTGCTTGATCGCTTTATCGTAATTGAGGTAGAGCTTGTCATCCACAATCGCCCAATACTTCGGGTCTCCAGGGGCAAAATCGTTCTTTGCCGATACCGCCCAGGCGCAATAGCCACCATATTGAGGTGCGTATTTTTCCGGGTCAGCCTGAAAGCGTTTAAGGTTCTGTTCCGAGGCGAAATACCAGTCTGCACCTTTATACTCCACCGAGAATTCTGACTTACCTTTCACGGGTTTATTGTCGGTAAAATAGGCTACGGTGTCATAACCGTCCAATGCTTTGTTACTGAAAAAACCGGTATAAATGGGATCTTCAGCCCAAACGCTGCTGCTCACTAGCAGCAGTGCCATCATGATAAACTTCTTCATAACTGACTTCCTTTGTTAAGAGACCAGCGACGCCCGCCCGACAATGCGATACCGGTATTGCATAAGCGCATGTCGGGTCAAGTGCAGACACGGACATCCGGCAACATAGGCCATTGACGTATCGTCGCTGGTGACTGCGAGGTGGGTAAAACTGACCGTGTGCGCATCTTTTCGGTGCATACAGGTCGACATGTGTAAATATTCTGGATGATGCTGGGTGTGGAACTTCAGCAGTTGTTCTTCGCTCATCTCTTTCGATGTCAGATGCTGATAGATGCTTAGCCGGTAATCGCGAACCGCCACCAGATCAACACCAGATGAAAACAGTGGTGAGTCCGTCGCGTGAATCCGGCTTTGAGTACCGTCCCATTCCAACGCCATCACAGCTCGCAGTTCAGGCGTGAGTTCGGGGTCGAACACCAGCAGAGAAAATGGTGCAAACTGGCGAAGTTCCAGTTGTTTGAACGCGTGAATAACGCCATGCACGCTGTAATTCGACGCCAGCTGACGCAATAACAGGCCGCGACTGACGAGCTCGCCATCAGGGACAATGCCTTGGTAATTATTCAACAAACAGAGAGATAAGCCGTATTCGTTGAGACTGATCCAGCTTCCCATTCCCTGGGGGTCAATGGGCATCAATACTTCCACCCCATCAATGTTAAGCTGTTGTGGTGGCAACGCCAGTGCGCGCGACTTTTGTTCATCACGATTAAAGAACACCTGATAACCGTTACGATCCACTAACCAAGATACAGAACACATCGTCATTGCCCCCGATAAAATGACGCCGTAGCCGGCGCGAGACCAAATGTCTCGTAAGCCTTGATGCCCAGCAAACTAGCCACTACCTTCGCCATGGCAAAATGGTGGCTGGCATGTAGCGCTGCAAACGTCAGTTCACGCTCAAACGTTGACACTGAAGCGATGCTTTCACTCGCACTAAGCGACACCTCAGAGATCACGGTGACAGGTGCGTGCAACGCTTTCGGCGAGCAGTGCAAGACCCAATCGATCAGATGTTCGATCTCTTTCATCGCGGCCTGACGTGACGTTTCGACGTGGTGCCCTCGTCGGCGCTGATTGTAATCCACCACCCCTTCTTGTGTGTGTTGCAAAGCATGGAAGATATCCAGCCAGTGGCGGTAGTGCTGACCAATTGAACTGCAAAGGTGGGGCTGAGCCACATGAGTGTAGTCACTGTCCTCCAGGTGATGAAGAAACGCATACCCTTGATCCAGTGTTTCAACACAGCCTCGTACCGATGCAGGCTGAAGACTGGTTACGCTGGCGTTTGATGAATTCGTCTCAGAGAGTGCAAGCATTGTTGTCGCCTTTTAGTCAGTCGGTTGCCGGATATTGCTGAGTGAGTTGTTTTTCTTCCCGCCAGGCATGAAAGAGCTCTTTTAATGCTGGCGTTTGATGCCCGCGCTGCTTTTGCTGCGCACCGATATCAAACAGCATCCGGTACTGAGCCAGTAAAGTGGAAAAAATTTCGCGTAGCGGTGTATTGCGGTCCCAGATGTGGGCGGCTTCACTGCTGGCGCCATTAATTTCGAGAATCATAAAGCGCTCGCCTCGCATAAACTGATGAATATCCTCAAATTTGATATCAAGACGACCAAAGTGGAAACTGTCAAAATCATCAAAGATCTTATCCAGTTGACGAGTCAGTTCTTCTGTAATGAATTGATTGCCATTACGAAAGATCGAACCACGGCTGTGGCTGCCGGCAAAGGCTAACTGGAACTCTTCCCCTTTCTTGGGGACCCAATCAAGTTTGTCCGGATAACGAGGGAAATACAGATGCGTCAGTTGACCCGCTCTCGGGCAGCGCTCGATTAGGCGCTTCAAGGTGTGTTTACCATCACCGATCACCGAAGGCGCGTATTTCAGCGTCATGGAAAATATCCGTCCGCGCTGTTGCCCGGGATAGCGGACATAAAACACCCCGGCTTCAGCCTGATATGGCGCTTTTTGTTGGATAAGAAAACGGGCATGATCAGGAAAGCTTTCGATATAGTGTCTGAGTTGCATGTCATCTTGTACCAACTTAACCCCAACACCTCGACAGCCCAAATCGGGCTTCGCCACGACAGGGAATGCCAACTGCGCACTTTGCATTGCGTGAAGCGCAGCTTGCAGCTGGTCATCAATGGACCGCGTATCTTTCGTCAGTGTGACAAACGGAGCGATCCAGCGTTTGGCATGCGAACCGGCCAGATTGAGGATATCGTGTTTCGACTCCCCAACCATGCCGCTGAGACGAATCGTCGGATTGGCAATCAGCGGCAATGTCCAGTCTAAATAGCGGACGCCCTGCAACAGACTCTGCATCACGACCGGTGTGTAGAAAAACCAGCTGGGCAGGAACTCATACGGTGACACCGTACGGCCCGTATCCAACTCCAGTATCGGCATACCCGCGTTTATCCGGTTCAGTTCAATACATGGAATGTCAGGTATTAACATCAGGAAATCCCTCTTGTTAGTGTTTTATTCAGGAAACGGTTGACGAACACCAACCCAGAAAACGCCAGCGGAATCAATAACCATTGATAAGCGCTGGTTTGCTGCCAGACCGAAACACCCAGCCAGTACACCACTGAAAACACCAGCAGTGTCCATACTGCCGTCGCAAGCAATACCGCGGACAAAAACAGCCCCGCGGGTATGGCAAAGAAGCCGCTGAGCGTATAGCCCACAGTTCGTAAACCCGGAACAAAACGAATCACGAACAGGTTGCTAAACGCATGACGACTCAGCCGTCCTTTGAGGTGACGAAAATGGCGATTGGTTACCGCACGATAACGTAGACTCCGGACGCGCCGTGACCATTTCCCCAGGTAATACAAGCCAAGATCGCCGCTGGCAATACCGACAAAAATAGCCAGTAGCGCCACCGGATACGACGTCAGTTGTTGAGAGGCCAGTCCGGCTGCCGTGACGATTGCCAGGTCTTCAAGCAAATACGACAACGCAACAATGCCGACAAATAGCATCAGCGTGGAATGCGTTCCTGTGGTCAAAAATGACTGCAAATGTTCTGTCACGTGAAGTCCTTATCTGTTGGTATCTCTGGGGTAATCAAACTAAGCACAGGCAAACTGGTTCATTGACCTGCCTTTTACAAGACCGAGCAATCACAAAGAAAATTGCATAAGTATGAATTTTTTAACGTGTTACTTAATGAAAGGATAAAAATGGCGGGTTAGCGAATAAACTGGCGGTACTCAACCTGTACCAGGTAAGTTTTGGGCGGTTGATTACAAAAAAGCCCGCGAGAATCGCGGGCTGGCAAAAAATCAGAGCGTTCAGGAAGCTTGCCCACGCAAGCGCATTAAGCGTCCGTCAGTGCGATAGAGAATCAGTGACAGGAGAATCAATGAACACCCGACGATTTTGTTCATCGACAAAATTTCACCATACCAGAGGATACTGAGAATCACTGTCCAGACTGGCTCTAAGATCATAATTAACGCGGCGTTGGATGGCTGGCTGTGTTTTTGCCCTAATGTTTGCATCACGTAGCGTAAGCTGGTCGCCAGCAACGTACTGAGCGCGAACCATCCCCAAATGGACGGAGCAACAGACGTCGGAATTTCCTCAGTCAGTGACGAAACCATCAATGCAAGGCAACCGGTCACAAACAACTGAATGCAGGTTAGCAGTAACACAGGTAAACGCTGTGAGTATTTACTGTTCACGTTGAAGTGCAGCGCAAGCATAGTGGCACAACCGACAAACCAGATTTGACTTGCCGACTGTTGCCAGCCGCCCGCCAACGAGAGCGATGCCAGCCCCGCCACAGCAACGGGCATTGAAAACCAGAATGCGCGTTTAGGCCGCTCGCGAAAGAGTATCCAGGCCACAATCGGAACGATGAGCATCGACAAACTGACGATAAAGGCCCCTTCACCCAAGGTTTCGCTGATTGAGATTGCATGAATCCAGCACAACAAAGATCCGCTCAACAAACACCCAACCATGGCCGCTGACGCAATATCTTTCAGTTTGGCACGGCGCAAAGCGGTGAGACACAGTGGCAACAGGCACAACGACGCAATAGTAAACCGCAGCCCGATAAAGCCGAAAGGAGGAAGCCCCTGGATAGTTTCTTTCGAAAAAATCCAGCCAAATGCAGCCAACAAGGTGGTCGCCACCAGAATCAGGGCAGCTTTACGTTCAGAATTCAAGATAGACACTCTTCTAGGCGCGCGTTCGCTGTCATCAGCGAGCCAGCGCAGCGGTGGTTATGGTTGCTCAATCATGCCAGCTAAGTGCTTCACTTGCGATAAAAATTAACCGAAAGTCATGCGGATTACAGCTTCGTTTGCCAGTCACTTATTACGTCGATTATCGCCAAGCAATCGCCAGAGTGTGAACCAACTCATCCGATCCATAAATCTTTCATGATTTTGCCATTTTTTAAACACGGAACTGAAACATTGCATCACCAAGATAGCCAGCAAACGAAACAAAAGAACTCTCGTTCGAAACTAAAAAAGGGAACAACAATGAATAAGCTATGGTTAGCAGGACTGGCAGCAGCCAGCGTCTCTGGTTCAGCACTGGCAACGACGGAAATCACCTGGTGGCATGCCATGGGCGGCCAGTTGGGAGAAACGGTGAACAAAATCGCTTCCGATTTCAATGCTGCGCAAACAGAGTACAAACTGACACCAGTGTACAAAGGCAGCTACACAGAAACGCTGACGGCTGGTATTGCTGCGTTTCGCGCAGGTGAAGCTCCTAACATTCTTCAGGTATTTGATGCCGGTGCCGCAACCATTATGAGCGCTAAGGATGTCGCCAAACCCGTGCAGGACATCATGGTAGAGTCTGGCTATTCATTTAACGCGCAGGATTACTTGTCTGGCGTGCGAAACTTCTACGCAGACAACCACGGCAAAATGATCGGCATGCCATTTAACAGTTCAACGCCGGTGCTCTACTACAACAAAGATCTGCTCAAAGAAGTGGGGGCAGAACCACCGAAGACCTATGAAGAAATGGAAACGGTGATGAAGAAGCTGGCCGACAAAGGGCATGCTGGGTTTTCGCAATCTCTGACGCCTTGGATCATGTTTGAAAACTTCAAATCCCGCCACAACCTACAGCTGTCGGACAACAACAACGGTTACGACGGACTGTCGAGCAAAATCATGTTCAACACCAAAGACATGATGATGCATGTCCAAAAACTAAAAGCATGGTCTGACGAAGGTTACTACAAGTATTACGGCAGCGACTGGGACGCAAACCAAACACCATTCGAACGTCAGGAAGTCGCGATGTGGATGGGCTCATCCGGTTCATTTGGCGGGCTGAGAAATCGGGTTAAGTTTGATTTAGGAACGACCTACCTCCCTTACTGGGAATCGATCACCAAAAAACCAACGCATACCTTTATTGGCGGCGCCGCCCTGTTCGCACTCAACGGCCATGACAGCAATCAGGATAAAGGCGTAGCAGCGTTCTTCGCTTATCTGACCAAACCTGACACTCAGAAGTACTGGCACGAAACCACTGGCTATGTTCCGGTGACTGAGGCCGCCTACGAGCTCACTAAAGCATCAGGTTACTATCAAGAGCAGCCAGATGCCGAAGTCGGTGTTAAGCAACTGAGCTTGACCGACGGCAAGTGGACAAAAGGCTACCGTTTGGGTTACTACCCACAAATCCGCGAGGTGATGCACCGTGAATTCGACAATATCTTTGCTGGCCGTGAAAGCGTTGAGCAAGGTTTGAATAAAGTGGAAAACGAGAGCACTAAGTTGCTGAAGCGTTTTGCCCGCACGGTGAACTAACCACCACTGGCCTCTGCTCCCATCAGTAGAGGCCGTTTCTTTGTCTGTCACAGGCTTGTCTTTGATTTAACCTGGAATGAGTTGTGGAACGTCGTCAACAATTTCGTCACACCCCGCTGCCTTACCTGCTGCTGGCACCTCAGATTATTATCATCGCGGTGTTTTTCTTCTATCCGGCCGCTAAGGCGATTTATCTCTCTTTTATGCTGGAAGACCCATGGGGCATGTCATCGGTTTTTGTCTGGTTTGAAAACTATCAGATGCTGTTTGATTCCTCGGAGTACTTAGATTCCATCGGCTTTACGCTGCTATTCGCCGTTGTGGTTTCATTTCTTTCACTGGCGATTGCTCTGCTGCTTGCGGTCAAAGCCGACAATGTGCTGCATGGCCAAGGCCCGTATAAAATCACCCTCACCTGGGTGTACGCGGTTGCGCCTGCAGTGGCTGGCATCATCGGGGGCTTTTTGTTTAATCCGCACATCGGCGTGCTTAGCCACCTATTCAGTCAGTTGGGCTGGAATTTCAGCTTTCAGACCGACCCATTTGATGCCAGCGTAGCCCTGATTCTGGTTTCGGTATGGAAGCAGGTCTCCGTCAACTTTATCTATTTTCTGGCGGGTTTGCAGTCCATCTCTTATGCCGTAAAAGAAGCGGCCACACTGGACTGTGTCAGTGATTCAAAACGTTTCTGGACCATCACTTTCCCGCTGCTGGCTCCAACGGGCTTTTTCTTGCTGGTTATCAACCTGACGTACGCCTTTTTCGAAACCTTTGGCGTTATCGACACCATGACCTCTGGCGGCCCGGGAGGAACCACCACATCACTGGTATACAAAGTCTATCGTGATGGATTTGTGGGCGCCGATCTCGGTGGAAGCTCGGCTCAATCAGTCGTGCTGCTTCTGTTGGTATTGGTCCTGACGTTCATTCAATTCCGCTTTGTCGAAAAGCGGGTGCATTACTGAGGAAAGAACATGAAATCCAACAAACTTTCCGATCATCTGATCTTAATTCTCGGGGCTCTGTTTATGCTGGCACCGATCTGGCTGATATTTGCCAGCTCCACGCACGATCCTAATACGATCGTCAGTGACGGTCTACAGTGGCGGCTTGGCGATCATTTGGTGTCCATCTATCAGGAAGCCTGGGATAAAAGTCTCGGCTTCGCGGGCAACGTGACCGCGAAAACGATGATCATCAACTCTATGGTCATGGGACTGGGTTTTGCGATTGGCAAAATCATCATTTCCATGATGGCTGCATTCGCATTGGTTTATTTTCGCCTGCCTTATGCCGCCCTGTGGTTCTGGTTGATTTTTGTCACCCTATTACTGCCGCTGGAAGTGCGGATCATTCCGTCTTACGAAGTGGTATCCAGCCTCGGCATACTTAACAGCTATACCGGATTGATTCTCCCCCTGATTGCCTCTGCCACCGCGACCTTTTTCTTTCGTCAGTTCTTTAAAACCATCCCTGATGAACTGCTGGAGGCGGCTCAACTGGATAATGCCGGACCCGTACGCTTTTTCATTGATATTCTGTTTCCACTTTCCAAAACCATGATGGCGGCGATATTCATCATTATGTTCGTCGTCGGCTGGAACCAGTATTTGTGGCCAATCATGATGACCACCGATGAGAGCTATAACACCATCGTGATGGGCATCAAACAGATACTCAACAACATCAATGAAACCAGCCTGCCCCGCTATGATTATGCCTTTGCCATGGTCATTCTGGCGATGCTGCCTCCGGTGGTGATCGTGATTGTATTCCAGCGCTGGTTTGTGAAAGGACTCGTCGAAAGTGAAAAGTAACGCCCTCATCAGCACACACAATGTACATAACATCGTAACCACCGCTCAGGATAGCCGTATGAATATGTTAGAACTTAAGAGCCTGATCAAAACTTACGAAAATGGCCATCAAGCGGTCAAAGGCATCAACCTGGCCATCCGACAAGGTGAATTTATCGTTTTGGTCGGTCCATCTGGGTGTGGAAAATCCTCCGTACTGCGCTCTATTGCCGGGTTGGAAGCCATCAGTGGCGGTGAGATCCACCTTGGAGGCCGCCGGGTAGACAGCGAAAAGCCAGCCCTGCGTGACATCGCCATGGTTTTTCAGAATTACGCGCTTTACCCACATATGAGTGTTTACGACAACCTGGCGTACGGACTTAAAAACCGTGGTGTGGATAAAGCCACTATCGCCAGAAAAATTGCCTCCGTCTCGAAGACACTCAAAATTGAAGACTATCTGGACAGGAAACCGGCCAAGTTATCCGGAGGTCAGCGCCAGCGCGTCGCCATGGGACGGGCAATCGTTCGCGACCCTCAGTTATTCCTGTTTGATGAACCGTTGTCGAATCTGGATGCCTCACTTCGCGCCCACATGCGACTGGAAATTAAAAGGCTGCAACGTGAGCTCGGCGTAACCAGCATCTACGTAACCCACGATCAGGTGGAAGCCATGACACTGGCCGACCGTATCGTTGTACTCAATCAAGGTGATATTGAACAGATTGGCACTCCGGCAGAAGTCTACCACCAACCCGCCAGCACGTTCGTCGCCAGTTTCATCGGCAGCCCGGCGATGAATTTCCTCCCCGCAACGCTGGATAAGGGCTATCTGACGTTTGGCGAGCAGCGCATCTATCTGCCCGATTATGCTGACGTTGCTCACTGTCACGTAACACTCGGCATTCGTCCGGAGCATGCGGAACTGTCGCCATCAGAACACACCATGTCTCTGACACTGGATATCAGCGTTGTTGAGCCGCTTGGGCCTAACCAGTTGGTGCACGGACAGGTACAACAGGCACCTTTCATCGCCGTCACACCCGAAGTGGCCTTTGATACGGCTCAGCCATTAACGCTTCACATCGCACCTTGCAACCTGCACCTGTTCGATGACAACGGCAAGCGTATGTGCCCTTTCGCGCTGACTCAACAAACCGTAGCTTAGAAGGATTACCGTGAGTTTATCTTCCAGACAAAAAGAGATACTCAGCTATCTTCAGCAAGCGCACGGCGTGCTATCGAGTTCACTGCTCTCAGAAAAGTTCGCCGTGTCAGTACAAACCATACGTAAAGATATGAACGATCTGAGCGACAAAGGTATGGTACGTCGCGTACACGGCGGGATTACCTTACCGAGTGACAATGACAACCTGTCGTTTACCAATCGCGACATGCTCAACCTGTCCGCCAAACAAACCATTGCACAGTGTGTGGCCGATGAGTTGCCCGAAGGTAGCAGTATTTTTCTTGGTATCGGCACCACCCCAAAGCATGTTGCGCATGCGCTGCTCGATCATCCTGGCCTGACGGTTGTCACTAACAACATCAACGCCGCCTTAACGCTCAGTCGCAACCCGAATGTGGCTGTGCATCTGGCCGGAGGCGCCGTCCGTTCATCGGATGAAGATACGGTTGGCGAATCCGCCACCCACTTTTACCGCCAGTTCAATATCCGCATTGGTATCTTCGGTGTGGGTGGTTTAGGTGATGGTGGCCAGTTACTGGATTTCACGCCGGAGGAAGCGAGCCTGACCCGCGCCATCATTGAACAAAGTGAACAGTGTTGGTTAGTTGCAGACAAAACCAAGTTAGGGCGTTATGCTCCGGTGGTCAGCGGTAAGCTGTTTGAAATACAAAGAATGTTTGTCGACGAAGACACCATCGACATCGCGCGCCTGTGCCAGTTGAATCAGGTCGAGTTGGTGGTTGCCCAGTCTCGTGAGGAATAATTATGTCGCCAATAATTGTCGGTCACCGTGGTGTGGCCGGTCACTATCCGGAAAATACCCGCGTCAGCGTTCAGGCCGCCATCGATATGGGGTTGAAATGGGTCGAAATCGATGTTCAGCCAACCAGAGACAACGTCCTGATCGTCTGTCATGACCACACTATTGACCGTTGCAGTAACGGCAAAGGACGTGTTGATCAGTACACGCTGGCCGAGTTACAGCAGTTTGACTTTGGTCAATGGTTTTCAGCCCAATTTGCCGGCGAACCCGTCATGACACTGGCTGAACTGCTTCAACTTGCAGCGGAGCACGGACTGGGGCTCAATATTGAAGTCAAAGTGGATCGTCACGATGTAGCCAGCGTCGCTGCCCAATTGAAAGAGCAGTTGGACCAAGGCCCTCTCCCGCAATCGCAGATCCTGTTGTCCAGTTTCAGTCACGGAATTATTCGTGAGTTGCATCAGCATTGCCCGGGCTACCGTTTAGGCGTGCTGAGTGAACGGCTTTCAAAAAAAGACTGGGACGTTCTGCGCGAAGTCAACGCCTTCAGTTGTAACCTGAACTACACCTGGACCTCGGAAAAACACATCGATGAGCTGCACCAGCATGGCTATCAGGTGTGGTGTTACACCGTCAATCGGGCAGAGAAATTTAAACATCTGGATAAGGTGGATGCTATCTTCACCGATTACCCGGAACGTTTGTTAACCCTCGGTTGTGCATCATCATGATAATAGAGCCTTCCATTTGGATTTGGGTACCACTAGCGCTGGCAACACTGGCCGGGCTGCTTGGCCAGCCCAAAACCAGTTACGGTTTGTTGGCCGCCGCGATTTTTGGTGCGTTGCTGGAAGAGCGTCTATCTCTTCAGGCGTTAGCTACTGTACTGATCGGTTTGGGTGTGGCCTTTTTTGCACCTCGCCAGGACAGTGTCTGGAAAAAAGCCATTGCATATGGGTTCGTGCTGATCTGGTCGCTGGCCATGTTTGCGCACTTACTGCCTGGCTTTGCCAACCTGAAAGTACTGCACAGTGTCGTTAGCGGCCCCCAGAGCGTGCCGTTCAACATGCATCTCAACCTCGACAAACCCTTGGTGTTTTTCGCCTTGCTATTGGCTTATCCGATGTTGCTCGGTCAAGCTAAGACCGTCAACCTGAAAGTCTTATTGGCCTCTTCAACACTGTTGATCGTCCTGCTCCCGATTGCCACTGGCACCGGGGCAATTCGACCTGAGCTGACACTGCCTGACTGGTGGTGGCTATTTGCCCTTAACAATCTTCTCTTCACCTGTGTTGCCGAAGAGGCGTTATTTCGTGGTTTCATCCAACAATCTCTCACACGACGCTTTGGGTGGGTCGCAGGGCTGGTCGTCGCCAGTTTGTTATTTGGCCTGGCCCATTTCGCTGGCGGCATCACGCTGGTTCTGTTCGCGACGCTGGCCGGGTTAGGATATGGCCTGATGTTCCACTTTGCCGGACGATTATCGGTCGCTGTGACCGCACACTTCTTGTTTAACTTTGCCCATCTGATTTTCTTTACCTACCCCGTCGCCATTAGGTAAATTCCCCCAGACAAAACACCGGATCAACGTATCCGGTGTTTACATTCATGTTATTAATATATCTGTGACAACTGCGTGTTACAGATTGATTAAAAACGAATAATTCTCGTTTTTTGCATTTTTATCCTAAGGTTTGGTGATTTTATAAAACTCCAGGGAGGAGATAATGAAATATACCAAAACGTTACTGGCTATGGTTCTTTCCGCCACTTTTTGTCAGGCTTACGCCGAAGACAAAGTGTGGATCTCAATTGGTGCGGACGCCAATCAAACGGTGATGAAGTCCGGGGCAGAATCCATTCTTCCGAATTCCGTCGCCAGCAGTGGTCAGGTGTGGGTTGGACAAGTCGATGTCGCTCAGCTCGCTGAGCTTTCGCATAATATGCACGAAGAGCATAATCGCTGTGGTGGGTACATGGTACACCCTTCAGCGCAAAGTGCGATGGCGGCAAGTGCGATGCCCACTACGCTAGCCAGCTTCGTGATGCCGCCGATTACACAGCAGGCGACCGTCACAGCGTGGCTGCCTCAGGTTGACGCGTCACAAATCACCGGGACCATCAGTTCGCTGGAGAGCTTCACCAACCGTTTTTACACCACCACTTCTGGAGCTCAGGCCTCGGACTGGATAGCCAGCGAATGGCAGGCTCTGTCAGCCTCTCTGCCCAATGCCAGCGTCAAGCAAGTGTCTCACTCAGGCTACAACCAAAAGTCGGTCGTTATGACCATTACAGGCTCAGAAGCGCCTGACGAGTGGATTGTGATTGGTGGTCACCTTGATTCGACCATTGGTTCACACACCAACGAACAAAGTGTTGCACCGGGTGCGGATGATGATGCTTCGGGTATCGCAGCCGTCACTGAAGTGATCCGTGTGCTGTCAGAGAACAACTTCCAACCAAAACGTAGCATTGCCTTCATGGCTTATGCCGCTGAGGAAGTCGGCTTGCGTGGTTCACAAGATCTGGCGAATCAGTATAAATCCGAAGGTAAAAACGTGGTTTCCGCCCTGCAACTGGACATGACCAACTACAAAGGTTCTGCCCAAGATGTCGTGTTTATCACCGATTACACTGACAGCAACTTCACTCAATATCTGACGCAGCTAATGGACGAGTATTTGCCGAGTCTGACTTACGGTTTCGATACTTGCGGGTACGCCTGTTCTGATCACGCATCATGGCACAACGCTGGCTACCCCGCCGCCATGCCGTTTGAGTCGAAGTTCAACGATTACAATCCGCGTATTCACACCACTCAAGATACGTTGGCGAACTCCGATCCAACCGGCTCTCATGCCAAGAAGTTCACTCAGTTAGGTCTTGCTTATGCGATTGAAATGGGCAGCGCAACCGGTGACACACCAACACCAGGCAATCAGCTGGAAGACGGTGTGCCTGTCACCGATTTGTCTGGTAGCCGAGGCAGCAACGTATGGTATACGTTTGAACTGGAAACCCAGAAAAACCTGCAAATCACCACCTCTGGTGGCTATGGTGATCTGGACTTGTATGTGAAGTTTGGCAGTAAAGCCAGCAAACAGAACTGGGATTGCCGCCCATATCTCAGTGGGAACAACGAAGTCTGTACGTTCAACAATGCTTCACCAGGCACCTACTCCGTCATGCTGACAGGGTACTCCAACTACAGCGGAGCCAGCCTGAAAGCCAGCACTTTCTGACATACGTCACTAAAAAAGCCCTGAGCATAATACTCAGGGCTTTTGATTATAGACGTGCAGTAATCACGTCAATCTCCTGCTGCCATTTGGCCTGCAGCGCTGGCTTCTGATGTTTGGGCTTGCGCCGTTTATCGTCTTTCAGCAACTGTTCCAGTTCCAACAAACGTTCTAATAACGCATCATCGTCCTGTTGTGGCTCCACCGGAGAGTGACAAGCAGCTAAACGATCGAAGTCACTTTGCCGTCCAACGTGACCATCCGCATGCAATTGCTGATAGACCTCTTCCACGCTCAGGTACTCCGTTAACTCGCCATGTTGGATCAGCCAGAACCGATTACAGCTTTGCTCTATCAGCTGTCGGTCGTGACTCACGATCAGCGCTCCACCCGGATACGTTTTCAAGGTCTCAAATAACTCTTCTTTCCCTTCCAAATCCAGGTGGTTGGTTGGCTCGTCGAGAAACAGCATGTGGTAGCGCGCCAGCGTCAAACCAATAAACAACAACCTGGCACGCTCACCACCACTTAATGACGAGACGCTTTGCTGATGACGCTGATACTCAAACCCGGCGCTAATCAACGCCTGTTTGCGCATATCATCGCTCAATGGTGCAAAATCGCTCAGCGCTTCATTCAGCCCTGCCTCATCTTGTAGCTGTTGCAACGACTGATCGTAGTACCCCAATTTACATTGAGGATGGAGTTTGACACCGACAGTTTCGCGCTGTTGATAGTAGCTGTAGAGTTGCTTGAGCAATGACGATTTCCCTGTGCCATTGCTGCCCATGATCGCCACCCGATCGCCGCTTTTTACCTGCTTGTTGACGACATCAAACAGATGGACGGATGACTGTGGAGGCCTAACACTCAATTGTTCGATATCGATTAAGCGATTGGCCGGCAGCGCATCACCCTGCAAACTGAGAGTCCATGGAGCCCCGTCTGTCAGGCGGGTTTGTTGCTCGACCAGACGCTCTTTTCTGGCCTGCATGGTTTTGGCTTTACGGGCTAGATCTTCGTTGTCGTAGACCTTACCCCAGGTTGCTAGGCGTTTCGCACTCTGCTCCAGACGATCAATCTCTTTTTGCTCACTGGCATGACGCTGCAAATCTGCTTCGTCCCGCTCGGTCAGAGCGCCCCGTGCCAGAGAACAAGGCATCGAAAAGTGATGCAAGGTGCGATCTCGCATGATCCAGGTAGCATTGGTTACCCGGTCAAGCAATGCCTGATCATGTGAAACCACCACAAAGGAGCCTTTCCAGTGATTCAGAAAGTTCTCCAGCCACAACAGTGCTGGTAAGTCTAAATGGTTGCTCGGCTCATCCAGTAACAGCAGATCAGGTTGATTGATGATCGCCCGGGCCAGCAGCAGGCGCATGTGTTGTCCACCACTCAGGCTGCCAACGGTCAGGTGCCAGTCTGAATCTGAAAAGCCCAGCTCAGACAATAACTGTTCAGCTCGCCAGGTTTCACCTTGGCTGACTTTCTCCTCTAATGCCTGGATGAGGGTCGCCTGCGCCAGACGTTGAGGCAGGTGTTGTTCGACATAAGCCAGTATGCAACGGTTAGCGATGATGACTTGCCCGTTGTAGTCCTGTTCAACACCACTGATTTGTTTAAGCAACGTGCTTTTGCCACAACCATTGTGGCCAATCAGACCGATGCGGTCGCCTTGATTGATGGTAAAACTGACCTCTTCAAACAGAGGAGAAGAAGCAAAAGAAACGCTTAGTGATTGTGCAGATAGATAAGTACTCATAAAAACTCAAGAATTTTGGGCGCAAAGCGCCTTTGTCAGTTGCTGACAATAATTCTCCGAGCTCGAGTGAAGAGAACTCTTTTTGATTGCTGCCTTACGGCAGTCATAGATTCTAAATTTCGCTCAAGTCGGGATTATCGCAGCGCGAAGTCACAAACTCTTGAGCGAGCCTCTATAGCAAAGAAGCTTGCGTTGAACAAACGACACTGATGCATAGGGGACCTCCTTTTCAACGTTGAGGGAAACAGCATGTTTCCGGTGATTCGGTAACATAATCATAAACACAGGCGCCATACTCAGGCAAATACTGTGTCGAATAACAACGCGTAACTGCCTGTCTGATCTCAGTTTCTTTGCCTCAAAGTCAAAAAAGCCCGTTAGCAGACACCTAACGGGCAAAGGTTGAGAGAAATTCTGTCAGATTACTGCGCGTCCGGCTGATTCTCCGGCGCGGCTTCAACGAACGCCGGTAGCTGGTTTAAACGCTCCACAATGGCACCTAACAGCGGAAAATCTGTCATATCGATACCAAAGCGAATCGCGTTGTAAACCTGCGGAACCAGGCAAACATCGACCAGTGAAACGGTATCACCGACGCAGTATTGCCCTGCCCGACCATCCAACTTGTGCTCCAGAGCCCGAAAGCCGGTTTCGATCCAATGACGAATCCAAACTGACTTCTGTTTCTCTTCAACGGACAGTTCGTTAGTCAAGTATTGCAGCACTCTCAGATTGTTCAGAGGGTGGATATCGATAGCAATGTCCTGAGCCAACGCCTTGGCTGCAAAACGTGCCTCACCGAACAGTGGTGTGATTGGGCAATCGGGATAACGTTCATCGAGATAATCAATAATTGCTAACGACTGGTTAAGCACCATCTCACCATCCACCAGAACCGGAACCAGTTGACTTGGATTCAGCGCTTGATACTCGGCGCTGTGTTGCTCACCACCGTTGTTCACCAAATGAACCGACTTTTGCTGATAGGCCAGTCCTTTCAGATTCAGAGCAATGCGAACCCGATAGGCTGCCGAAGAGCGCCAATAGCCATAGAGAGTGCGTTCGGACATCAGTACTTCACCACTTTTTGGTTTATGGCACCAAATATACTGTGCCCATCCTGATCCCGCATTTCGATACGGATGGTGTCACCAAATTTCATGAAGCTGGTTGATGGCTGGCCATCACGAATGGTTTCAATCATGCGCACTTCTGCTATACAGGAGTACCCGACCCCACCTTCAGAAATTGCTGTACCGTAGTCTGTCCCTTGTTTGTTCGACACAGTACCAGACCCAATGATTGCCCCGGCAGACAGCGGACGCGTTTTCGCCGCATGCGCCACCAGTTCAGGGAATTCAAAAGTCATATCAACCCCTGCATTCGGACAACCAAATGCTTCTCCATTGTAGAAAGACAACAATGGCAAGCTGACTTTACCACCATCCCATGCATCACCCAGTTCATCGGGTGTCACGGCAACCGGTGAAAACACCGAAGAAGGCTTGGACTGGAAGAAACCGAACCCTTTTGCCAGCTCGGCAGGAATCAGTCCGCGCAATGACACGTCATTGACCAGCATCAACAAGCGGATCGACTGCGCCGCCTCCTGCCTGCTGGCGCCCATCGGTACATCCCCGGTCACAACCGCCACTTCGCCTTCGAAATCGATGCCCCACTCTTCGCTACCCAGTGGTATGTCATCACAAGGACCGATAAACGCATCGGAGCCTCCCTGATACATCAGTGGGTCAGTCCAGAAACTCGGTGGCATTTCCGCGCCACGAGCTTTGCGCACTAACTCAACATGGTTGACATAGGCGGAACCATCCGCCCACTGATAAGCGCGGGGCAGCGGCGATTCACACACCGACGGGTCAAATGGCATCTCATTCACCAGTTCACCGGCGTTCAGCGCCTGATAGACTTCCTGTAGCTGGGACTCAACACGCGGCCAGTAATCCAGCGCCTGCTGCAGATTCTCCGCCACATCCGGTACCGGAACACATTTGCTCAGATCGCGGCTTACCACCACGAGCAAGCCGTCGCGAGATTTGTTTTTCAGGGTTGCTAACTTCATTTCTTATCCCTATTTTTCTGGATGCTCTTTCCAGCTGTAGACGTATTCTTTGTTTTCAACCTGTTGCGCTTGCGGGCTGAAGTTCAATGCGTGACGGGTATCGATCATGACCGCCACTTCATCGGTAAATTTCTTCTTGTATTCGCGTCCGGCTTTAAATGCTTTCGGGTGCGGGCCGTGCGTAAACCCGGCCGGATGAAATGTCACCATGCCAGCTTCAATGTTGTCGCGGCTGAAGAAATCTCCCGCGTGGTAGAACAGTACTTCGTCGTAGTCGTCGTTGTTGTGATAAAACGGGACTTTTAACGCGCCCGGATCGCTCTCAATCGGACGAGGCACAAACGTACATACCACAAATCCCTGCCCCACAAAGGTGGTGTGCGCCGAGGGTGGCAAATGATAACGATGTGACATCAATGGGCGAATGTCTCGCCAGTTGAGTTTGACCACCGCCAAATCGCCGTGCCAACCAACTGCGTCCAATGGATTAAACGGGTACGTCACCACGCTGACCTGACCGTGACGTTTGAGGTGAACCTGAGTCTGATCCTCGGAGTATTGCGCACGAAATGATTCGTTGATCGACGGTACTTGAAGCACCGCAGGATCAAACACCGCGTGGTTGCCGACCAACCCTTTTTCAGGCAGAGAATAGGCCGCATCGGTATTTTCAATCATCAACACGAACATCGGCGCTTTGGGTTCAAGACGCCAGTTGGTCGAGCGTGGGATCATCACATAATCCCCTTCACCAACTTCCAGATGACCATAATCACAATACAGATCGGCTTGGCCCTGATGGATAAACAGCAGTTCATCCCCGTCGGCGTTACGGACCAGAAAATCCATTTTTTCGTCCAGTCGCCAGATGCGCACCTTACAATCGGCATTGTGCAGCAGATCCGGCACTGCCCATGGAGAGTGCTGGGCGGCAGTTTCAACCAGATTAAAATTGAAAGCACGCGGTCGTAGCTCGCCTTCCCACTCGCTCCAACCCGTGGGGGCGTGCTGATGGTGGAAATGGGCCGCTGGGCCGAAGAATCCACTTCGGCCCGCTTCCCGTTCATAAATCGCCTCTTCCGGAAAATCTGCGTGTGCCTGACGAGAACACACTCCCTCCCGGTGAGGGAATGTGATCCATTTATGCATCGCTCAGCACTCCACGACGAATCTGATCTTCTTCTATCGATTCAAACAGCGCTTTGAAATTACCTTCACCAAAGCCTTCATTGCCTTTACGCTGGATGATTTCGAAGAACACAGGACCGATAACGGTTTGAGTGAAGATTTGCAGCAGAATGCCATCTTTCATCGGCGCGCCATCGATCAGAATTTGCAGTTCACGCAGTTTGTCGACATCCTCGGTATGCCCTTCCACACGAGCGTTGACTTTCTCGTAGTAGGTGTCTGGTGTCGGCATAAAGTCCATACCACGTTCGCGCAGTGTGCTGACGGTTTTGTAGATATCATCAGTACTCAGAGCGATATGCTGGATACCTTCACCATTGTACTCACGGATGAATTCTTCAATCTGCGATTTATCGTCCGATGATTCATTAATCGGAATACGAATTTTGCCACATGGTGCTGTCATGGCGCGGCTAACCAGCCCCGTCAGTTTCCCTTCAATGTCGAAATAACGGATTTCACGGAAGTTACCAATACGCTCGTAAAAACCGGCCCAGACATCCATGTTGCCCTGCTTCACATTGTGTGTCAGGTGATCAATGACGTAGAGGCCCGCATCCATTTTCTTCAGGCGCTCTTGTGCATTGTCGTAGAATTTGAAGTCCACGTCATAGATGCTGCTGCTACCATAGCGGTCCACAAAGTACAGCAGGCTTTCACCAATGCCGTAAACGGCTGGAATACTCAGTTCCATCGGGCCGATTTCGGTTACGTACTGTTTCGCGCCGTTAGCAAGCGCATGCGCCATCGCTTGCGCAGAATCGTGTACACGGAAAGCCATGCCACACACGGAAGGGCCATGTTCTTTCGCAAACTCTTCTGCCTGACTATGAGGCTGAGCGTTGACAATAAAGCTGATCTCGCCCTGACGATACAGCCACGCCTCTTTTGAGCGGTGCTTCGCGATCTCCGCAAAACCCAGCGAACTGAACAGTGCTTTCAGGTCGGCAATGCCTTTCTCATTTGCAGCGGTATATTCCACAAACTCAAAACCATCAGTGCCCAGTGGGTTGTACGATTCAGTCATGCTCTACTCCTTTAGGTTCATCACAGGGGCGTCCACACGCCCTCACAAAGCGGTATGTATTAAAGGTGAAGCACAACCAATAAAAAGGAAATACAGCAGGCTAAATAGCTGTAATAAAAAGAAATGACGGACATTGTCACAATAAATTTACATAAATTAAACAACCTTTACATTGTTTGCATTAAACACCAGCTAAACTGATGTTTAGAGGCAAGTTTTTACTGTGTAACGAAACTCAGACGAGCACCCTGCAGGTGTAAATCTGTTACGCGGAAAGTACCGCTTGAATTACACAACAGGATTTCGAACAAAACGCTACGCAATCGATTCCCTATGCAACTTAGGTTTTTTGTAATTTAGGTGTGATTGTCGCGGAATGACAATTGTTTATTTATGGTTATTCACTATACTCTCCCTCTCATTTATGAGAAATCATTGAAATAATTAATAATTTGCTTGCATGCTAAAAAACAACCCAATATCAAAAAGCACTATTAAAGTCATCATTGCCATTCTCCTGCTGCCAATGCCTATCGTGTTTATGGCGGCTTACAAAGCAGGCTTGATGAGTATTGATGACGGACTGAGCAACATCGCTGACGGGTATGTTCATACCTTAGATGACATTATTGAAGACCTGCGTAGTGAAAATTTGAAAGCATTGCGTCACCCGGAGAACTGCGAACGTATTCAGCAAGACTTGCTGTTCGAAAGTGTCTTACGAGAAATGTTTGTGATCAAAGACCGCAAATTGATCTGCTCGTCCAAACGCGGGGAATCATCCATAGATGTAAGTGACAGGCTGCCAGAAAGTGGATTGCGAGCGGGAGTATTTCTCTATGATTTGGGGCAAGACATCAAAGCCCGGACACTGATCGTGGTCGACGTACACCGAACACAACCGAATATCGGGGTTGTCTCCGGGGTTGAAAAGCAGTTCGTCATTGCTAAGTTAGGCTACACCAATGACAGCCGGGTGAAGCGAGCCGTTATTCGTTCCGGTACACGTTACTTCCCGGTCGATGAGCGTTTTGAATCGGACACAAGACACACGGTGGTCAAGTCGAAAAAATTTGGTTACGAGATTTTTGTTGAAGCCAGTGCCGACTACAGCCGATCACAA
This sequence comes from Vibrio proteolyticus NBRC 13287, assembly GCF_000467125.1. Lineage (GTDB taxonomy): Bacteria > Pseudomonadota > Gammaproteobacteria > Enterobacterales > Vibrionaceae > Vibrio > Vibrio proteolyticus. The sequence continues at coordinate 226,741 of NZ_BATJ01000001.1, forward strand.
CAGGGCTTTTTCCTGTTGTCGGCATTGCCGGTCTCGCTGGCGCTGTCTGCGCTGATCTTCATATTAATGATGTGGTCCGGGCGTAAAAACACTATGCTGAGCGACATCAAAAAAGCATTGGCACGCCAGGAGTTCTTTCTGGTTTACCAGCCTGTCGTGGACATCGAAACCAATCAAATTTCAGGGTTTGAAGCGCTGATGCGCTGGATTCATCCTCAAACCGGGTATATCCGCCCAGATACGTTTATCGCGCTGGCGGAAGAACATAACCTGATCAATGAGCTGACCGATTATGTGTTCGACTGTGCGTACCGAGATTGCAAAGATTTGGTGTTTAAACACCGCGTTCACATCGGGATTAATGTGCCGCCTTCTTATCTCAACTGTAAAAACTGTCTGGAAAATCTCAAATTAAATCAGCAGCGTTTTGACGAGCTTAACCTGATCCTCGGGCTGGAAATCACAGAGCGCCAGTTACTCGATAAAGAAACTCAAAGCATACTCGATGATGTGCGTGCACTGGGTATTGACGTTGCCATCGATGATTTTGGCACCGGACATACGGCTCTCTCTGTGATGCAAAACATCCGCTTTGACTACCTGAAAATAGACAAATGTTTCGTTGACACTATAGGTATCGAATCCATCAACGCCCCGGTGCTCAATTCGATCATTGAACTTGGACATCAACTCAATGTTCATATCATCGCAGAAGGCGTGGAAACACTGGAGCAGGTCAAATACCTCACTGCGAAAGGCGTGCGTTTCCATCAGGGTTATTACTATTACCGCCCGATGATGCTCAATGAACTGAAACAACTGATCTGATTTATCCATGGCGCAAATGCCAAGCGCCGTGGATTCTTTGCATCAACAGCTCACCTGACGTTGTTATCAGGATTGGTGGTTTCTTTGATTTATCTCAGGGTTACACTGCCCCTAAGAGCGTTAAGGTAATCGCCTCTGTTCCCTATCGAGGTACCATAATGACTCAGATTAACCGCGAGCGTTTAGTTGAACACTTTATCCAGTTGGTGAAGATCGACAGCGAATCCTGCAACGAAAAACAGATTGGTGAGACACTGGCCGAACAACTGGGTTCTCTAGGATTCAGTGTCAGTAGACTGCCGGTCCCGGAAACGATCTCCAACGGATTCAATCTGTATGCCCGACTGGAAGGGACGCTCAACGACAGCGTGGTGCTGAGTTGCCATATGGACACCGTCAAACCGGGAGTCGGCGTGGAACCGGTCATTGAAGATGGCATTATCCGATCCAAAGGCAGTACGGTTCTTGGTGGCGACGATAAATCCGGCATTGCGGCGATCGTTGAAGCGGTGCGCGCCATCCAGGCAGACAAGCTCGCCCACAAAACCATTGAGATCGCTTTTACCGTCCATGAAGAAGGCGGGTTGTTTGGCTCCCGACACTTCGACATGGCCTATATCCAGTCCGACAAAGCCATCGTGCTGGATACCGGAGGCCCGATCGGCACTATTGTCAACGCTGCGCCCGGCCAGCAAAAGCTGACCGTCACAATTAAAGGCCGCCCCGCCCACGCTGGACTTGCGCCAGAGGAAGGCATCAGTGCGATTGGGGTTGCAGCGGAAGCGATCACTCAAATGAAACTGCTGCGTATCGATGAAGAAACCACGGCAAACATTGGCCTGGTGCAAGGTGGTGGCGCAACCAACATCGTGATGCCAGAGCTGAAAATTGTCGCTGAAGCCCGCTCACTCAATGACACTAAACTCGAAGCGCAGGTCGCTCACATGAGCGAAACATTTAAATCGGTAGCGGCCAAACATGGCGCCGAAGCATTGATTGAGTCCACTCGCGCGTATAACGCCTTCGTTTTGGATGACAATCATCCGCATATCGCATCGATCAAAACCGCCTTTGAAGCCATCGGCCTGACTCCGAAGACCAAACGCACGGGCGGAGGCAGTGACGCCAATAACTTCAATGCAAAAGGCTTAACCACAGTGAACATCTCCACCGGAATGGCCAAAGTGCATACCACAGATGAGCACATTGCTATTGATGACATGGTCAAAGTGACGGAATTTGTGAAACATTACCTGACGCACTAAATCGGTCAGTTTATGAGAGCTGATATCGCACCGCATCAGCTCTCATGGCACGATACTTCGCTAACAATTGCGCCTGAGTGCAATGCTCATCGCCAAAAAATAACCCACCTTCTTGCTTAAGTTGTCCATAATCCTTTTCTAAGGTATTCAGCACATAATCTGCCTTTTGCAGTGTGTAGTGCGTACATGACTTGCCGTGCACATCATCCAGCATATCGAGTAGTGTGGAACGAAACTTTTCCCGCTGGAATAAACGGCGCAGCGCCGATTCCTCCTTCAACGCCTGTCGCCAGTCGTTTAATAACGCATCATGCCAACTCAGCACTGCCTCACTGGCTCCGCGATCAGCCAAACGGCTACGTTTGTCCTGGTAGGCCTCAAACGCACAGGTTTTCTCACAGTGATACAAGGTCAATTGTTCCTGCGCACTCAAGGTGTGAGAGTGCTTAAGCAGATAATCGAAAAAGAACCGGGTTTCAAAACGCTCCACCCCGTGAAACATCGGTGTATCCAGACCGTTACTGTTAAATTCTGTTTTGGGATCAAAACGGTACATATAGCCAAAATCAAACAGCTTAATCTGGCCACTCTGGTCAACAAGCAAGTTACCCGGACATAAGTCCCACTCAAACAGTCCGGCCATTTCCAGCGAACAAATGGTTGAAAATATCTGACGAAAGACGCTTTCATCCAATCGCGATAAGCCCTCCCCCTCAATCCAGGGCGACAGAATCACGCCATGCAAAAAAGAGGCATAACGCGTATCAACGACGTGTACAAAACCGCCCTGAGCCTGTTGTTTGAGGTGGGTAAAATCGCAGCGTCGCTGTACTTCGTTGAGAAATGAGGTTTGCCCGTCAATGTTCTTTACTAGGCTTTGATCACGTTTACGTTTCAGGGTCCAGTTCTCTCCACCCAGATTCAGTTTATAGACCACTGCGGTCAGTCCGGAATCAAACACTTGCTGCACATAATTCGATGCTGATGTGGTTGCCGCCAACGTCACGACATCGATCCCCAAACCGTCGAGTGTACCGATCGATAACTCCTGCCCGCTTTCGACAAATGCCTTCTGCTGGACCTGACGTTTCTGTTCCTGATTCATGATTCTCTCCCTGACAAAACGCTCAATGTAGCGACAAGCAGGGTCTACAATCCGTGATGACGCCTTTGAAATCAGGTCATAAGCACAAAAACACCGGCGCGCGGGCCGGTGCTTGATGACGAAGAAAATCGCTTATTGTTTATCTTTGCCCGAGCCGTCTTTTCCAAACAAACCTTTCATTAACTCCATCGGCATCGGAAATAGAATCGTCGAGTTTTTCTCACCGGCTATTTCGGTCAGCGTCTGCAGGTAGCGCAGCAGTATCGCGTTTGGCTCAGACGCCAGTTTGCTCGCCGCCTCCACCAGCTTATCGGACGCTTCCATTTCACCAGAAGCGTGAATGATCTTGGCTCTCCGGGTTCGTTCGGCCTCCGCTTGACGAGCAATCGCCCGAATCATCGATTCGTTCAGATCGATGTGTTTAATTTCAACGTCAGACACCTTGATCCCCCAGCCGTCGGTTCTGGCGTCCAGAATCGCTTGAATGTCGGTATTCAGCATGTCTCGATTCGCCAGCATCTCATCCAACTCGTGCTGCCCCAGCACAGAACGCAACGTGGTTTGTGCCAGTTGAGACGTGGCCTGAAGGAAGTCCTCCACATTAATGATCGCTTTCTGAGCGTCGATAACCCGAAAATAGATCACCGCATTCACCCGCACAGACACGTTATCCCGGCTAATCACATCCTGAGTCGGAACGTCCATCACGACGGTACGTAAATCCACCCGAACAATTTGTTGAACCAAAGGAATCACAATGATCAAGCCCGGCCCTTTGACGCGTTGAAAACGCCCCAGGAAGAAGATCACACCCCGTTCATACTCACGCAGTATATGGAACATACTAAACGCCAGTAACAACAGAAGAATCACAGCCAGTACTGGGGTCAGCATGCCGCTTTCAATCAGAATTTCCATCATTTTTCTTTGCTCCCCGAAATCTTGGATACTTTCAGAGTCAGGCCATCAACTGCGTTGATCCGGACTGTCTCGCCTTTCTCGACCTGCTCCTGACTCTCTGCCGCCCACCGTTCCCCACTGACTTGCACAAACCCTTTGCCGTTGAAGCTCCCTAACACCTGAGCTTCACTATCGAGCAGCTCTTCCTGACCGCTGACTATTTTTTGTTTTCTCAGCTTTAACAAACGACCGAGTACGAAGACAATGAACCCGCCGGACAGCGCAGCAATACCGTAAATCAGATTCAATGACACTCTGAGCTCGGGGATATCGCTGTCGAGCAGGAATACCGAGCCCAGCACAAACGCCACCATCCCGCTGATACCAAATAAACCGAAACTCGGGATCAGCGACTCAGCCACCAACAAGGCCAGCCCTACACACATCAGGCCAAGACCGACGTAGTTAACCGGTAACAGCTGAAATGCATACAGGGCAATCAGCAAAGAAATCGCTCCGACAATGCCCGAAATGCCGAATCCAGGGCTGTAAAATTCAAGCAATAGTCCATACACACCGATGAGCATCAGAATATAGGCAATGTTGGGATCGGTAATGGTGGATAAGAACTGATTACGCCAATCCGGTTCACGCGGCTCCGTAACAGCTCCCGCCAGCTCCATCACGGTTAACTGATTATTGATTGTCACGCTCTTACCATTCGCCTGTCTGATCAGTTCAGCCGGCGTTTCGACAATCAGGTTAATCACATTCAGTTCTAAGGCTTCAGGAGCGGACAATGTCGCCGCCTCACGCACGGCCTTTTCTGCCCATTCAACGTTGCGTCCGCGCAATTGGGCCAGCGATCGAATGTAGGCAATCGAGTCGTTGAGCATTTTCTTTTCCATGGCAGAGGGCTCTGCCGATTTCTGATCCTCTTTTTGTTCGCCACCACCCGCCGGCCCACTGATGTTCACTGGCGTTGCGGCTCCCAATGTGGTTGCCGACGACATCGCTGCAATATGGCAAGCGTACAAAAGATAGGTCCCGGCGCTGGCAGCTCGGGCCCCCTGCGGATAGACCAGGCACAAAACCGGAATATTGGAGGCGAGAATATGTTGGTTTATATCGCGCAGGCTGGAAACCAGTCCACCCGGCGTATCAATAGTGATAACCAATGCGACCGCATTGGAAAGTTGATTGGCGCGCTGAATCTCTTTAATCAAATAGTCACCGACAGCAGGGCCAATTGCTCCGCTGATTGTCAGTACAGGAACTGTCTTTGTGTTCGCGGACGGTGCTTCCTCAGCGCCGTCCACATACGGACTCGGAATTCCGATGAGACAGCTCAAGATAATCCCGATAACCCACCGATACATCTTATTTGTCCACAACGAGATACCTTATCAGTGTAGCTCATTCTGTATACTCGTCATGGCACAGTGGGCACGTTCATTTATCTATGAAGTAGGCTCAATCCACTTTATGCATTAAAGAAACTTGGGTCGGCGCAGCCAGCCAGTCGATCAGTTTACTGGCCGCTTGACGGGTGTACGCTTGTTGGTGATGTGCGTCGAGATCGTGCTTATCAGTCCACTCCTCATACAAGTAAAGAGCAGTTTGACACTCGGATTCGTGCAGATCAAAGCGCAGGCAGCCCGGCTCGGCGCGAGTGGGTTCAAGAATGGACAGCAGCTCAGCTTTTACTTGCTCAAAATACTGACTTTTGGGCGTGATAGTCGCCATAACAAAAAGAGAAGTGTTGATCATTGCAATACCTTAACTTGATAAGTAAATTTCACTACTGGTTCTTGTAAATCAGCAGTTCTCCTTTGCCGACAGGCACCAAGGAAGTTTGCAGATGCGGCTGGGCCGTAACCCAATCCACGAATTCAGCCAGCTCCTGCTGGTGAGAAACCGCGTTATCACACACCATTAGGCCTCCAGGCTTTAACAGTACGAAGAGTCGTTCGGCCATGGCACAATAGGTCGCGCGGTTGGCATCCAAAAAGATGAAATCAAACGCACCGGACAACTCATTCACCAGCTCAGTAGCATCACCCCGTAACTGCGTGATCTTGTGACTCAACCCGGCACGTTCAAAATGTCTTTGCGCCTCATCCGCTTTGCTTGATAAGAACTCAATCGTAAAAAGCTGTCCATTGGCTGGCAGCGCATTTGCCAGCCACAATGAGGAATACCCATTGGATGTGCCGATTTCAAGCACTTGATTTGATTGCGTTGCTTTGATCAGCAACGCTAAAAATTCGCCTGTATCTCGAGTGATGTTGAGATACTTCTTGGCTCGATCGCTTTGTTGCGCATCGTTTTGCAACCCCACTTGCTCAAGTTCAACCAGCAAATTGCCTAGATTCATGATTCCCTCCACAAGGCAGCCAGAACATTAATAAGCAAACAGTAACATATAAAAATCTGTCATCAGCAGGCTTTTTGTTCTTAAATCACACTCACTTAACAAACAGAAAGCCAACTTAATGATTAGCAACAACAAAATTTCACTTTATTGTGCAAGTTCATTGACCTTCCCCTTAGGGAAAGGTCTATACTTAGTTTCTCTTTGAATGGATATGTTGTTATGCCTAAGTACTCTCTTCGTACAATTTGGATGACGTTGCTGACTGTGCTGGCCTTTTTAGTGTCTGGCGTATCATCAGCTGATCCAAGCATGGCATTTCAAATCTCATCCTCTGCACATCATCAGTCCATGATGTCGTCCCCGAGTACAACCGACCATTCGCCCAATGCGCATCACTCGATGGCAAAAAGCAATGGTTATGGCTGTGATGGCTGGTCCGGGTTACAAGACTGTTGCAACGTTACGTGTATTAGTGCTCTTGCCACCTTGCCTGCACCGATAACCAGTTTGACGCGCTCACACCTGCGCGCGCCCGTGCCTCACGATCTGCCTGCGATAAAAATCAAACGGCAAACCACACTCTATCGCCCCCCTATCGTCTGATTTCTTTTCAATCTGATTGTATTCCGTTTCCTTTAACACTTTAGAAACGGGTGTTTTCGCCTGGCCTGAATTCGTTCACGCCTCACGATTGATGGAATCTACACGTGAAAATCAAACCATCCATACTCGCTATTGCTGTGAGTGGACTGGTTGGGTTGACGTCTGCGCCACTGGCTGCTTCAGGCAGCGTACGTACGGCGGTACAACAAGACGTGCCCGCACACCAGCCCATACTCAAGCAATGGATTGAACTCGCGCTGGAAAATGATGCGAGTCGCAAACAAATCTACGCTCAGGAGTTATCCCTGAGGGAAACGGCCATCGCCAATGCCACACTGATGGATCCGAAACTCAAAGTCGGTGTCGGCGGCCTGCCCGTCGACAGCTTTAAATTTGATGACGATCCGATGACAAACATCTCGGTCGGATTGATGCAACAGTTTGAGCGAGGCTCAACACTTGATCTCAAACAAAAGCAAACGGGGCAGCAAGCCGATGCCATGCAACTGCAACGCCAGACACGTGAGCTCGAGGTCGCGAACAGCATGACCCAGCTTTGGCTTGAGCTGGGTTACCAGCAACAAGCCGAACGCATCCTGCGTGAGAACCTGCGCCTGATGAAAGAGATGGAGCGCTACATTGCGACCAACTATCAGCTCGGGAAGAGTGACACTCAGGATCTGATTCAAGCTCAACTGCAAGTGAGCAAGCTGGATGAAAAACTGCTTGCCAATCAACAAATGCAGCGTCGTATCCAATCCCAGTTGTCCGAATGGTTAGGTCCCGCCTGGCTCAGCAATCAGGCCCGGATTTCCGCCAGTAACACACTCGACTGGCCTGATCTGGAGGCCAAGTTACGCCAATCTGACGGCAACCAGCACTATGCTCTGCTAAACCAGCACCCCATGCTAAAAATGGCCGATGTGGCCGTCGCCACCAGTCAGACTCAGGTCGAACTGGCTGAGCAGGCATACACACCTCAGTTTGGCGTGGAAGTCATGTACGCCTATCGGCAAGCCAACAACATGCGAGGCGAACCCGCGTCGGATTTAGTCAGCGCCTACCTGACACTGGATATTCCGCTGTTTACCGGCAATCGTCAGGATCGCCAGCATGCCGCCGCGCAATATCAGGTTGGTGCCGCTAAATCCAACAAAGACCTGCTGCTGGCACAAATGAACGCCAAAGTGAACGCATTGCTGGTCGACAAGAATAACCTGGAGCAACGTCTGGAACGTTATCAGGACACCTTATTGCAACGCGCTAAAGAGCGGACCCGGGCCGTAGAACGCGGTTACCAGAACAACACGGCTCAGTTTAATGACGTGCTCACCGCCACAGCCGATGAGCTGGCGCTGGATCTGGAAAAGCAGCGGTTGTTAACGGATCTGAACATTGCTAACAGCAATCTGGCTTATCTGCTAGACGCATTTGGCTATCAAGTGAACCAACCCGATCTGTCACCGACTGCCTCATCTGCTCAGGAGCGCCAACAATGAAAACAATCACTATCACGACACTGGCACTGACCGTCGGTGTTGCACTCGGCTTTACCGCCAACCAATTTCTGCCAGTTGGGCAGAGTGCCGCCTTATCCGCCAGCACCGCGTCTTCATCAACCGATGAACCACTGTATTGGGTCGCTCCAATGGACCCGAACTATCGACGAGATAAGCCGGGGAAATCGCCGATGGGCATGGATCTCATTCCTGTGTATGCCGAAGATCAGGCCAACAATACACAGGCGGCGGGCACGGTCACCATCAGCCCCTCGGTGGAGAACAACTTGGGCGTCAAACGAGAAGCAGTAAAAAAGGCCTACCTTGCGCCGCGTATCGAGACTGTCGGCTATATCGCTTTTGATGAAAGTCGATTATGGCAAACCAACGTGCGTGTGGCTGGCTGGGTCGAAAAACTGCACATCAATGCGGTCGGCGAGAAAGTCCAACAAGGTGATGTGCTCTTCACTTTCTATTCACCTGATCTGGTCAAAGCGCAGGAAGAACTGCTTAATGCTTACCGGACGGGCCGTAGCGGCCTTATTAAAGGCGCCACTGAACGGCTAGTATCGCTTGGTGTCGACCGCGAACAGATCCGCCAGATCGTAAAAAGCGGTAAAGCTCAGCAAACCATCGCCATCAAAGCCTCCGCAGATGGCATTATCGCCAGCCTCAATATTCGCGAAGGGGGGTATCTGTCGCCGGCTCAGACGGTGATCAGTGCCGGCCCGCTTGACGATGTCTGGGTTGATGCCGAAGTGTTCGAGCGCCAGGCTCACTGGATCACATCCGGCAGTCCGGCCACCATGAGTCTTGATTCTCTTCCAGGCCAATCATGGCAAGGCGAAGTGGATTATGTCTACCCTATTCTGGATCCACAAACCCGCACATTGCGCATGCGGCTGAAATTCCCTAACCCGGATGGGGAACTCAAACCGAACATGTTTGCTGGTATCACCCTGCAACCCAAATCTCAACAATCGGTGCTCACCGTTCCACGCTCAGCCGTTATTCACGCAGGTGGCATGAGCCGTGTCGTGCTGGCAGAAGGTGACGGCCAATACCGCTCTGTGCGCATCGAAACCGGACGAGAAGCGGATGACCGTGTTGAAGTCCTTAAAGGGCTCGAAGACGACGACATTGTCGTGACCTCCGCACACTTTATGCTCGACTCAGAGTCGAGCCAGTCTGCCGATCTGTCACGCATTGATTCTGGTAACGACGCAGATGCCTTGAACAATACCGCGTGGGCCAAAGGAGAGATCACCGACGTGATGGCAGATCACCGCATGCTTACCATCCGCCACCAACCGGTGCCACAGTGGGACTGGCCGGGCATGACCATGAACTTTCAGGTAAACGAACAGGTTGACCTCTCGACTCTTGGCAGAGGTCAGGCCATTGAATTTGAGATGGCCAAAACCGATGCCGGCCAGTTTGAAGTTATTAACGTGAAAGCGGACCACAGCGTGCTGGCTGCGGAAGTCTGGGTGACGGGAGACATCACCATGCTGATGGCCGATTTCGGCATGCTCACACTGAAACATCAGCCAGTCCACGAGTGGCAGTGGGACGCAGGCGTGATGAACTTTTCGGTGGCCGATGACATCGATTTGTCCGCGTTCAAAGAAGGTGAAACGGTTCGGTTTCTGATCGCTCGCAGCGGCTCAGACTACACGCTGGTTGATATTGAACCGGCAATTCAGGGAGGCAAGTAATGATTGCAGCCATTATACGCTGGTCGATCAACAACCGTTTTCTGGTGCTGATTGCGACCCTGTTTCTGACTCTGGGCGGTTTATACAGTGTCAAGAACACCCCCGTCGACGCTCTGCCGGACTTATCGGATGTTCAGGTGATCATTAAAACCAGCTATCCGGGGCAAGCGCCTCAGGTGGTTGAGGATCAGGTCACCTACCCACTCACCACCGCGATGCTCGCCGTTCCAGGAGCCGTCACGGTGCGAGGTTATTCCTTCTTCGGCGACTCATACGTATACATTATCTTTGATGATGATACCGACATGTACTGGGCGCGCTCGCGGGTACTGGAGTATCTCAGCCAGGTCGCCCCTAAGTTACCACCGAATGCCAAGCCCACGCTCGGTCCCGACGCAACCGGTGTTGGTTGGGTTTACAGCTATGTGTTGCAGGACAAAACCGGTCAACACGATCTGGCCCAATTGCGCAGCTTGCAAGACTGGTTCTTGAAATACGAACTGCAAACCGTGAGCGGGGTGTCTGAAGTCGCCACAGTCGGTGGCATGGTCAAACAGTATCAGGTACAAATCGATCCGGCCAAACTGCGTGCCTACGATCTGACGCTACAACAGGTCAACAACGCCATACAAAATGGCAACCAGGAGACGGGTGCGTCAGTGGTTGAAGTGGCCGAGGCTGAACATATGGTACGTACCACCGGCTATCTGCGAAATGTCGACGATATCCGCGCGCTGCCGTTGAAAGTCACCAGCAAAGGTACTCCATTGCTGCTTGGTGACATCGCCGACATCAATCTGGGGCCTCAAATGCGTCGCGGCATCTCTGAATTCAACGGAGAAGGTGAAGCCGTCGGCGGTGTGATCGTGATGCGTTACGGCGAAAACGCCAGTGACGTGATCGCGGCCGTCAAAGACAAACTTTCCGAGTTGCAGCGCAGCCTGCCTGATGGCGTGGAAATTGTCTCGACTTACGACCGTTCAACGCTGATCAACGCCGCCGTCGACAACCTTTGGAAGAAGTTAGCCGAAGAGTTCATTGTGGTGGCGGTCGTGTGTGCTCTGTTTTTGTTCCACATACGTTCGTCGCTGGTGATCGCACTCAGCCTGCCGGTCGGTATCCTCTCGGCTTTCGTGGTCATGCACTGGCAAGGTATCAATGCCAACATCATGTCACTCGGCGGGATCGCCATCGCCATCGGTGCTATGGTCGACGGGGCTATCGTGATGATTGAGAACGTTCACAAACACATAGAACGCACCCCGTTGACCGACAAAAACCGTTGGCAGGTTATCGGCCGTGCGGCTGAGGAAGTGGGAGCACCACTGTTTTTCTCACTGCTTATCATCACGTTGAGCTTTGTGCCGGTTTTCGCACTTGAGGGACAAGAAGGCAAAATGTTCTCGCCTCTTGCCTTCACCAAAACGTACGCAATGGCCGCCGCTGCAGGCCTGGCAATCACACTGGTTCCTGTATTGATGGGGTACTTTATCCGCGGAAAGGTACTGCCAGAGCACAAAAACCCGGTCAATCGCGGCCTGGTGGCGCTCTATCGGCCACTACTGAACCTCAGCCTGAGCTACCCGAGATCGATGCTGATGCTTGCTCTGGCCCTGATGGCGTCTGCGTACTACCCCATCAGTAAAGTGGGCAGTGAGTTTATCCCACCACTGGATGAGGGCGACCTGATGTACATGCCGACTACCTACCCCGGCATATCCATCGGTAAAGCGCGCGAATTACTGCAACAGACCAACAAACTGATCAAGACCGTACCCGAAGTAGCGACCGTGTGGGGAAAGATTGGCCGCGCAGAAACGGCCACCGACCCCGCGCCATTGACCATGATCGAAACCGTCATTCAGCTCAAACCAAAAGAGCAATGGCGTGACGGCGTCACTACTGACGATCTCAGGAAAGAGTTTGATCAGTTGATTCAGTTCCCAGGGCTGACCAACGCCTGGGTCATGCCAATAAAAACCCGTATCGACATGTTGGCAACGGGGATCAAAACACCGATCGGGATAAAAATTGCCGGACCAGACCTGAACGTGATTGAGCAAATTGGCGCCGATCTCGAACCGATTCTCAATCAGTTAAACGGGACGGCGTCGGTGTATGCCGAGCGTGTCGCTGGTGGACGTTACGTCACGATCGACATTAACCGCCGTCAGGCGGCGCGGTATGGGTTGAATATCAGAGATGTCCAACAAGTGATTGCCACCGCCGTGGGCGGCATGAATGTCGGAGAAACCATCGAGGGACTCGAACGCTACCCAATCAATGTGCGTTACCCGCAAAACTACCGTGATTCGGTCGTCAAACTGCAGAATCTGCCGCTGGTAACGCCAAATGGCGCTCGCATCGCACTCGCAGATGTGGCTGACATTCGCTACGAAGACGGTCCACCGATGATCAAAACCGAAAACGCCCGTCCGAACGGTTGGGTCTTTGTCGATATCGATGGTCGAGACCTAGGTTCATACGTCCATGAAGCGCAACAAGCCGTCGCGGCACAACTCGATATGCCATCCGGTTATTCTCTGACCTGGTCTGGTCAATACGAATATATGGAGCGCGCCAAAGCGCGCCTGAGTGTGGTAACGCCAATCACACTCGCCATCATCATGTTGCTGCTCTACTTCAGCTTCCGCCGTGTTGGAGAGGTGCTGATCATTATGGCGACCCTGCCACTGGCAATGGTGGGCGGTCTTTGGCTGATGCATTGGCTGGGCTACAACTTCTCTATTGCCGTTGGTGTGGGTTTCATCGCACTCGCCGGTGTTGCAGTGGAAATTGGCGTCATCATGCTGGTGTATCTCAATCAGGCATGGCACGCGCGCAAGCTGCATGCGCAGGAAAATCATCAACCGCTGGAAAAACAGGCACTGATCGATGCTATTCGTGAAGGAGCCGGGTTACGCGTCCGTCCGGTGATGATGACCGTGAGCACCGTCATCATCGGCCTTATCCCAATCATGTATGGCGAAGGCACAGGTTCTGAGGTCATGCAACGCATCGCTGCCCCGATGATCGGTGGTATGGCGTCCGCTTTATTACTCACCCTGCTGGTTATTCCAGCTATTTTCAAACTATGGAAGAGCCGGGAAGTCCGGCCAACCAATCCAACTCAATCGTCACTCTCGGATAAATAAGGAATTCAACAATGAAAAAAACACTACTGACTCTCTCTCTGATCATGGCCGCAAGCGGTGTTATGGCTGACGAGCATATGCAGATGAACCATGACAGCATGATGGACAGCGGCACCATGCACGAATCAATGATGGATAACAATAAAATGGACCACTCACAAATGATGAACATGGAAGGCATGTCGGATGTGGGCATGCCTGCCGCTGGCGCCAAGCCGGATAAAGTGATTCACGTGATCTTAACGGACGACATGAAAATCACCTTTAAAGAAGATATACAGATCCAGCCTAACGATGTGGTGCAGTTCGTGGTAATGAACACCGGCAAAATCGATCACGAGTTTTCCATCGGCTCGAACGCAGAGCAGTTGAAACACCGCGAAATGATGCGTCAGATGACCACAGGGCACGCTCACGATTCAGGTAGCACGGTCACCGTGCAGCCAGGCAAAGCCAAACAGCTCACCTGGCACTTCCACGGCGATAACAACGTCGAGTTTGCCTGCAATATTCCAGGGCACGCCGAAGCTGGCATGGTTAAGGATGTGGTTCTGAAATAACTGACAAAGCCCCGGTTACGGGGCTTTATTTAAAATAAGGCGTCAGTCACGAGACAACTCTCGACACATCTAGGGTGATGATGGGTGTCAGAAACTGGAGATCAGGGTTCGCGGACACCAATTAGAATTCTATAAAGGCTGTGCCGTCTCATGCAGATGACGCCATATCACCTGATCACCTTTCCCCAACTCAAACACAACAGTGGAAAAACGCAGCGTGGAACGTTGCCCTGGCAGTTGTTGTCGTTCTTGGTACGTCACGCAAGCCCCTACTTCACTCTCCGTAATCAAACGCATATTATCTATTTTAATCTTCAGCCCCGGTTTCGCTCCACATTGCGCCTGAAAAAACGAAGTTAGAGACGTGTAATTAAGCTGGGCACCGTCAGGTGTTACCATTGAATAAGCCGGGCTGAAACGTGTTAACAACTCTTCACACACTTGTGTAGGACTCCTGACGTCGCTAAGCCAACAGCAAATCAAATCGTGTGCATCTAAGATTTCTTGAAAATAACGGTTCATCATTTCTCCTTATTTAATATAGGTATCACACCGGAATTCATTATTCGTAGGCTGAGTAACACAGGAATGAAGGCACTAACGGCCGCCAGAGCAAAGCACAGTTGATATGCCTGGAGCTGGCGAATTCCTTGCATATTGAGTAACACACTCAGCAGCAAGCTAATTAACGTGACCCCAAAACAGAAACTGAGCTGACGGTTGATGTTCCACAGTGCACTAGCATCTGCCAGATCGCCATCATGCACTTGAATAAACGCCAGGCTTTGCGCCGCACTACTGCACAGACTTCCTCCGAATCCCATCAACGCATAAGAGATGAACGCAAAAACAACGTCGTCGGCGCTGCCGACCAACATTAATAATCCAATGCCCCACCCCTGCACCAGGCTACCAACGATAAACAACGGACGCGGTCCAACTTCATTAAAGTGTTTACCCGTCAGAGAGATCGCAGCAAATGCGGCGAGTGCCCATGGAAACATCATCGCTCCCACTAAAGTGGCATGAATCCCCAGTAGATCTTGCAAATACAACATCGCAATCAGGCTGACGCCAGTGAAAATTCCCGGAACGAGTTGATAGATCAGCATCGCGGTATGCAACATCGGGTCCTTAATTAGGCGTAGGTTCAGCAACGGCTGTCGTTTACGTAACGAGGCGATTACATACCAGACCATCAGCAATATACCGAAGGCCATTAACGTTGTGCCCAAATTCAAACGTTCGCCTTCACCCATATACGTCAGGCCCAGCAATATCAGAGTTAATGCCGCACTGCCTGAAATAAAGCCCCTCACATCCAGCGGTTCGATATCAGTAGTGAGTACATCACGCTTCAACCAGGCCAAGGCAAGAAGCAATGAAAAAACTGCCAGAGGCAAGCTGGCTCCAAATACCCAACGCCAACTAACATTGTCTACCAGCACACCACCAATGGCCGGAGCGAGCGCTGGCGCCAGCAAAGCAACCAGCATCACGGCAGAAGAGAGCTTTGCCCGCTCATGGTTGCGATAAAGTACATAGGTCATTGCCTGACCAACTGGGATCAACAACCCTCCCCCCAGACCTTGAACTACACGCCAAAGAATAAGTTGTTCAATTCGGGCAGCACCTATTACTCCCAAAGTACCGATAATGAAGATAATCAATGAGAGGATAAACAGGCGTTTGGATCCCATTCGTTTTGCCAACCAACGACTCAAAGGAATAACTAACGTTAACCCCAGAATGTACCCATTACTCACCCACGCCAGCTGACTCACTGATGCATTCAACTGCCTGCCAATATCCGGATAAGCAACATTGGCGATAAACATGTTAAGCAAATCGATGAAAAAACCCAGCAGATAAACGCTGGCGACACGCACCCGATAACTCATATATTTCTCAAGGAAAACAACATAATGGGTGTAGTATAAATTCAGGAAAATAAAGATAAATCCACGTATTGCAGTTACACTGTCAAGAATATTTTGACAATAATCCAAGAAAATTAGGTGGAAGCATGCTCAATATGCAACGTTTGGAAATATTTGTGGCAGTCGTGAAAACCGGAAGTTTTACTGGCGCGGCAAATACACTGGGACTGACTAAAGCTGTCGTAAGCTTTAATATCAAGCAGCTTGAGCAGGAATTAGGGGTTTCCGTACTTACACGCAGTACACGAAAGGTGGCGGTCACCGATGCAGGTGAACATTTTTATTGGCGCTGTCAACAACTGTTACAAGATGCGGAACAGCTTTTGGATGATGTCCGCAGCGATCATGCAGGTCTGAAGGGTATCTTACGCATTACCACAACGCCTGAATATGGCCCCCGAATTGTAGTGCCAGTACTATCAACCTTCTCAGTGTTACACCCTCAACTGCGCATCCAACACGTTTCGTCATCACAAAATGATGACTTGATCACTGGACGTTTCGATGTCGCGATACGCCTTGGTCAATTGACGGATTCCACGCATCGCGCAAAGCTGATTGATCAGTTCGATATTTTACCCGTCGCTTCAAAAGAGTACCTAACAACATATCATGACCACGGCATCGCCGACCTGAAGCAATTACAAAGTGCACACTGGCTTGCACATAGCCGTCTCTCCACACCGTTGAGCTGGGACGTCACAACACCTGCAGGTGACAACGTGCAATTCAGAGCAGATACGCCTTCCAAGATTATGGCTGACAGCGCCGCTTCACTACTCGAATTTGCTCGCAATGGCGCAGGCGTTGCTCTACTGCCCGCTTGGCTGGTGCAAGAAGACATTACCAATGGCTCGTTAATCCGTTTGTTGCCTGGTTATCGCTTTCCCAAACAAGGTATCTACGCGCTTTATCCCAATACTCGCCATGTGCCTGAAAAAGTACGGACATTTATCGATTTCTTGCAGAGCCAGGTCGAGAAGTCTCACTGATCAGACTCAACAAACGTCTGTTTGCCATTCAACGAAAATGCCGACCTCCTCGCACAACAAATCAACGAACTGTTAACAAACACCGGTAGTAAGTCGTTTTATTAGTTAACTCACATCGACCCAACCGTTGTTGTTCAGTTTTCGGGGACACAGCTGATTAATAGCCGCTTTTTTGTTACCGGGCAAAGTTCAATTAATCCGATGATGACTCCAATTAGCGACACGATCATTCGATTTAGTCTGCTTTTTTACTCTAAAGTTATTGGCATTTGTGCAGATACAGTATCGATACGTCACGTCTAATTTCGCGGGACACTTTTTACAACAGTGGTTTCATCTCTAAGCGTCATAGGCTTAACAGAGTCCTAGCTTTAGACATCAAAATAAAATTGCGTTGAGACAATCAGAATGAAAAGAATAATCCTATTAGCCGTCTGCGCCATGTTCGGCATTGCTGTCGTGGCCAGTATGGCATCAACTTATCTCATTTCGAGTCAGAAAATCGACGAGATCATCCTTAACAAATCCCAGGTTCAAGCTGAGTTTCTGGCAAAGAATGCCAGCTACATTCTGGAAAACTCAGACAATCCGATTCAAGATCTTCAAACATTGGTTGACGGATTAAAGCAGCGCTCTGACGTGAGCTATGCCATTGTCATCAATAAAAAGGTGGCCGCCGTTGCACACAGTGATAAGCAAAAACTCAACAAAGTTTATGACGACGATTATACCGTTGCTGGTGCGACCAAAGGCGTGCAACAGTATTCAAAATGGTACGCTGACGTACAACAGGTATGGGTGTTTGACATCATGGCCCCTATCTACGTCAACGGCCAGTTATACGGAACGTTTGATATCGGTATTCCGATCACTGAAGTCAGCCAGGCGACCAACGGAATTATTACTTATCAACTGACCTCCATGGTTGCGATCTTTGTACTCTGCGTCATTGTGCTTTCACTTCTGTTGGGCAAATTAATGCGCCCTCTTTCGGTACTAAAGAATGCATTGCACGAGATTTCTCAGGGAGATGGTGATTTAACCGTCCGGCTACCAACCAAAGGCAACGACGAAGTCGCGCAAATATCTGCGGCATTTAACGTGTTTGTCGGTAAAGTTCACGAGATCATCACGCAAGTTGTCAATACCGGTGTCGAATTGAACAGCTCGGCCATCGCACTGCGCGAGCAATCACAGCAAGCCTTGGCAAGAGGACAAGAGCAGAACGAACAGACGATGCTGGTGGTGACGTCCATGAATGAAATGATCGCCACCGTCAATGAAATTGCCTCAAATGCGGCCGGTGCAGCAAATGCTGCTGGCACCGCGACCAATGAGACGCAAGCAGGTTACAAGACGTTGGAAAGAACAACGACAGCAATGACCAACCTTGAAACCGAAATGAACAGTACGTCAAACATCATTGCCAGTCTTGCAGACAACACACAGTCGATCGGGACCATCCTTGAAGTGATTCGGGGGATCTCTGAACAAACGAACTTGCTTGCGCTGAATGCTGCAATTGAAGCGGCACGTGCTGGTGATGCCGGGCGTGGTTTTGCGGTGGTTGCAGACGAAGTCCGTAATCTCGCGACAAAAACGGCACAATCGACAGACGAAATTAACACCATGATCAACCAACTGCAGAGCGAAGCGCAAAGTGCAGTGAATTCAATGGGCAACAGTAAATCGTTGATTGAGGAAGGCACTACCGAAACAGAATTGGCCAGACAAGCGCTGGAAGAGATCTCAACTCAAGTGATGACCATTCTGGACATCAACACTCAGGTCGCAACAGCAACTGAACAACAATCCACCGTGGCCAATGAGATCAATATGAACATGGATACCGTCAGCCACTCGGTGAAAGGCTCGTTAAGCGCCAGTGAACAGCTGGAAGAGTCCAGCCAACGCCTCGCTGAGCTGTCTAGAACACTCGACCGTCATGTTGGGGCATTCAAAATCTAGCAAGGACGTTGTCCAAATCTAAATCCGCTTGCCGATTGAAGAGCCAGCAACGCAACGTTGCTGGCTCTTTTATCATGAAAAACATGTGCTATCGCTCAACACATCACACGCCGTTTTCGCATAAATGACCGTGTTATCTAATGCTCCGGATAGAGCCGCTTTGTTTCCATGCTCTGCGCTCCCTTGTCACTGAGCCGATATGGTTATTTCTTGTATTTTCTATACAGGGACTCAATGGAGTAATCAAATAGCTCTTTGAGCTGTTGTTTGGCTTCGGGTATCGACATAACATCAAAGTTTTTGGAGACCGTATTGCGACCAAATAGATTCCAAAAGCTCGACTTTATGACAACGTCTAAGTCAAGAATCCCCTTATCAACATCGATTGGCGTAAACTGGAACGTAGCGTATTTGTCCTCCTCATCACCAAAGACAAAGAAAAAACCGCCACCCTCTCCTACTTTGTCAAACCATTCCATTTCTTCTGCCCAGGGATAGTTGTCAATGACGTCGCAGGCTTCATGATAGGTCGAAACAACTTTGTCATGATTCACGAGTTCGGGGCCATCAACCCGATGCTGATAAAACACTTTAACGCTCACACTCTCTCCTCTTCACGCAACAACGGATTCTTTCTTGTTTATTCAGTGCTGGCGTACCGCTTAGTCCATATCACCACTTACGCTCAGATAGTGTCACACCTCGACATACGAAACAACACCCATAAGCATGTAACTCCTTGACTTATCAAACAGAAAACCCTGAAAAACGATTCGGTTTATCAGGGCAGGCATTAAAACGACTAGTAAACGATGAGCGGTAATCAGAAGACTTTCTTAATTGCCGCTTCTGCACATTCAACATCCAGATGGCCGCCAGGAGCGCCACCTACACCAATAGCACCAATGAACGTCTCATTGAGTTGCAACGGAACGCCCCCTGCCAGAAACAGCAGATTGTCATCCATATTTTGCAGTGGTTGCATAATTGGCTTTTCAGCAACCAGCTTCATCAGATTACCTGACGGTTGTTTCATACTGGCAACGGTAAACGCCTTCTTACGCGAGCTATCCAGCGTGTGGATACCGGCACCATCAGAACGAAGCTGCGCCAATACCTGACCCGACACATCGACTACCGTGGCAGAAACTTTGTACCCTTTCGCTTCACACTGGTTGACCGCATCCTGAGCCAGCAAGAATGCACTCTTAGATGAAATTTGTGTGACGGACACGGTATGAGATTGGTTGGCAGCCAACGCGTTGCCGGACAAAGCCAGAAAACTCATAGAAGCCGTCAGTAACGTTAATTTGATGTTTTTCATGTTCACTCCTGTCATAGGTTGTCTTATTCAGCAGTAACATGCTAACGAATCGTCTATTACCGCAGACTTTCCCCAACATTACGAAGATGTAATGTTGGTTATATTCAAACCCGGTTGTTGGTAAAGTGTGAAGTGAGTTGAGTTGGTGGCAGAGAATGACGGGAAAACCATGAAAATATTATTAATTGAAGATGATGCACACATCGCACACTTTCTAACCAATGGTTTTCAACAGGAAGGCTGCGCCATCACACACGTCAACAACGGCGTCGATGGCCTGTATCAGGCCGTGAGTGAATCCTTCGATGTCATTGTGTTGGATATTATGCTGCCACAAAAAGATGGTTTTGAAGTCCTGGCCCAACTTCGCGGAGAAGGCCACACCACACCGGTACTCATTCTTAGCGCCAAGCATTCCGTGGAAGAGCGTGTTAAAGGTCTGCAGTCCGGTGCGGATGATTATCTGGTCAAGCCATTCGCCTTTCCTGAGCTCATGGCACGCTGCCAGTCACTGACACGCCGAGGCAAGCAGCAACAAACCAATCCGCACGAACTGAGCTATGGCGAACTATCTCTTGATTTGCTCAGACACTCGCTCAAACGTAACGACATCCCCGTGCACCTTAATCAGCGTGAATTCATGCTGATTAAGCTACTGATGGAACACCCGGAAACAGTCATCACCAAAACGGCTATTCTGGAATACGTTTGGGGCCACCAGTTTGACCCACAAACCAATGTGGTCGATGTACTGGTGTGTCGTCTGAGAGGGAAAGTGGACAAAGGTTTTGAGCACCCGATGATTTATACACTGCGGGGAGTCGGCTATGTCCTCAAATCACAACATTGAGCAAGCGCTGATTAAAGCGCGGCGCACTCTACTGCTGCGATTTATGTCGTTGTTATTGCTCTGTTTGCTATTGGTTGAACTGATCGTCGGTACCTTGTTCTTTTTTGACTTGTACCGTACGGAGAGAAAAATTCTCAGCTCCATGGCGACCGAGTATCAACGTATTCTCACCTACGATTCCGCCGAGCGTCTGGTGCATGTTTTAACCGCGAACCCACACCGCCTGATTGAAAACAACATTGCCGCCTTCGCTGTACCGACAGGAGATCTGAGTGTGCCCCGATTTATTGCTGGTGATGGAAATATACCAAGACGTATTGATCTGTCGACCTACACCGCAGACAACCAATCCTGGTTCAACGCCTTCGTATTCAGCCCGTTCATGTCATTGAAAATAACCGGTGAAAACCAAGATTTTTGGCTGATTCTGGATAACAAAGCGCGCTACACCATCGCCTACAAACAGTGGTTGATGACCTTCTACGCAATGCTTGTCCTGATTGGCATCACCACTCTGTTCACCCGACGCATCATCCATCGCGCGATGTCACCACTAGTGACGTTGGGCGATATGTTACACAAATTACGTCACGGCAATCTGGACATCGCCGACCCACCACGTGATGACCCTCAAGGCCTGAGTGTAATCAGCGCCAGCGTTCATGATGCGATTGCGCAGCTTCATCATGTCACGACGACCCTGAACACCACGGTGGACGCCATTGCTCACGACATCCGCACGCCACTATCAAGGATCACACTTAGCGCCCAATCGGCGTTAACGGATGAGAACAACGCAGACAAAACCCAACATGCCCTGGCTGACTGCGCCGAATACGCCATGCAAGCGAGTAACATGCTGACTGCATTGATGAAATTGAATGACGAACTCACTGGGAAGCAGCAAGCACAATACGAGGCCACCGACCTCCATCAGGTCATGCATACTGTAGTCAGCTGGTATGAAGATGTGGCTGACGAAAAGCAGATCGAATTGCGCGTTACCACCGACGAAGCACTGGTAGTACAGTCTGATCCGGACAAACTGACCCAAGTGCTGGTGAACCTGGTTGATAATGCCATCAAGTACACACAGCCTGGCGGTCAGGTTACGCTCAGCGCCCAACGTACCGACGATAACCAGATAAAGATTCAGGTCACGGACACCGGAATCGGTATCGCCCCCCAATATCAGGCTCTGATCTTTGAGCGTCTGTATCGTGTGGATACAAGCCGCAGTAATGTTGAGGGTTATGGCCTCGGACTTTCTCTCGCCAGAGCGATGACCGAGAATTTAGGTGGTCAGTTGAAGTTGGCGTCGCAGATTAATCAGGGTTCCGTGTTCACCATCCTATTGGATCAATAAACACTCATGCTCGCCAACCGCGGACATGAGTGTTCAAACGTTATCGACCCTGGTTGCGCTTACTGCTCTAATCCTGCCTGCAGAATATGGAATGCCGCTTTCACTCGTTCCTGATTTGGGTAGTTTTTATTGGCAAGAATCACGATACCCGCTTCTTTGCTTGGAATGTAGACCACGTAGGCACCAAATCCGCCGGTCGAGCCTGTTTTGTTGACCCATACCTCGTTCGTCGGTGGTGTCGGCGGCATGTTGATCTGAATTGGTTGAGGCTTAATGACCACATCCGTCGAATTTCCTTCCAAAAGGGCATTGAGTATGCTGGGATACGGGTACATCTCCCATGCTAAACCTTGCGTAAAAGTACGGGACTGATAGAAGCCGGTTCGGTTATTGACCAGTGCCTGCTGCATATCAGGTGCGACCACGGCCAACCCCAGATTGGCTTTGATGTACTGTACCATGTCCGAACTGCTGGACTTGACCCCATACGCCTCTGCATCCAGTACACCCGGATTCACTCTCACGGCTTCGCCGTTCGCGTTATAACCAAATGCATACTCTTTCATTTTATTATCCGGCACATTGATGTAGGTATTGGACATACTCAGTGCTGGAAACACATTTTTTTCCATAACGGACGCGTAGTCCTCTTTCAGGCTTAACGCGGCGATATAGCCAAACAGACCGATACTGGGGTTCGAATAGAGCCTTTTAGTGTTTCTTGGGTACACTTCGCCCCAATTCCGATAGTACTGAACCATATCCTGATTGTTTTTCACCGCATCTGGAAACTGCAACGGTAACCCGCCTGCGAGGTACGTTCCTAACTCTTGCAAGGTTCGCGCACCGATGGTGCTGCCTTTCAGTTCTGGCATGTGTTGCTCCGCCGTATCCGTTAACGACAGTTGCCCCTTCACCTGCGCGTAGCTCGCCAGCGTGGCTGCGAATGTTTTGCTGACCGAACCCAACTCAAAAATCGTCGCTTCAGACACAGGCTGGTTTTGCGCTTTGTCAGCCACACCGTAATTGTAAAAATACGCCTTCCCCTCAATGACAACACCAAACGCCATACCCGGAATATGATAGTTCTGCATCAATGCTTGAGCCTGTTTGTCGACCTCGTTTTTTAGTTTTTCTCCCACGCCAGCCGCGTTAACGACAGGCGCAAACAACATAGCCAGAGCTATTGCATTGATGGTTAGTTTTCTCACACACATTGAAGTGAACCTCTCCAATTATAACTGTTACTTATTGATTTTTAATATATATCACTCTAGAAACACACCAATCGTAAGGATAGACGTATCAGAGAACAATATGTTAAAACTAAACTCAGCCATAAGTTAAACTAAGATCTAATCATGAACATCACACATCTACCGTTGAATGCCCTGAGGGCATTTCTTATCTCTGCTAAGCATTTGAACTTCACCAAAGCCGCTATCGAGCTCTGTGTCACGCAGGCGGCGATCAGTCAGCAGGTTAAGATGTTGGAACAGCAACTGGGGGGAGCGCTGTTTTATCGTCTTCCGCGGGGATTAGCGCTGACCGATGAAGGAATGATGTTATTGCCGGTGGTTAAAAATGCGTTTGACAGTATGACCGATACGCTAGAAATGCTTGAACAAGGAATTCACCGAGAAGTGGTCAGTGTTGGTGCGGTGGGCACCTTCGCTCTGAACTGGTTGCTCCCAAGAATCAAAGACTTCAATGAACGTTTTCCCTATATCGATGTCAGAATCTCGACCAACAACAACGTGGCGGATCCCGTGTCCGAAGGGCTGGACTTCTTTATTCGTTATGGCAAAGGCAGATGGCATGCGACCGAAGCAGAGCATTTGTTTCCTGCCCCTTTAACCGTGCTTTGCAACAAAACGATCGGCCATCACTTAGAGAAACCGCAGGACATTCTGGGCTACACCTTGCTGCGTTCATACAATCCTGAGGAGTGGGCGTTGTGGTTTCAACAAGCCCATATACCGCTACCTAAGTCCAGACTCAACAGCATCACCTTTGATTCATCCGTTTCGATGATTGAAGCCGCAGTTCAGGGATTCGGAATTGCATTAGCGCCTCCCGTTATGTTTGAAAAAACACTCATGGAAGAGAAGCTCATCCAACCCTTCGATATCTTTCTCGACAACGGCTCCTACTGGCTAACAAAACTCCAAAGTCAAACTGAGACCAAAGCGCAAACCCTATTCAAGCAGTGGCTCCTGGAGTATCGCGGATAGTGAACGGGTATTAATCCTGAAACGTCCAGCTGTCAGCGCCATCAAAATAGCGGACATCGATGTTCGCCACCTCTCCGGGGTCAAACATCCGATAGTTCACCGCCAGACGATCACTATCCCACGCTTCCGTTGCGGTGTAGTGCGTCACACAACCGCACTGATTACAATGTTTAAAGCTAATGCATTTGTCGCCATGTTCGTAACTGCCCAGACCAAACTGCCCGATATCCACCTGGACCTCATTGCAAGTCAGGTACCCCCACAATGCGCCATAGCGGTGGCAGATCGAGCAGTTGCAACTGGTTGTGGTCTCGGTTAAACGTGGAATGGTCAACGTGACGTTGCCGCAATGGCATTTCCCTGTATACATAGTCATCCTGGTTATTGGTTATTGGTTATTGGTTATTGGTTTAGAATACTGTCGCAGCCCCCTCTTGTGGAACAGAAATAAGGGAGCACTGAGTTAATGATCAGCCAACTCTTGTGGCGTCATATTCGCGGTTGATAATGGCAATAACGCACATCGCAAACGCCAGACCATGCTGGCCAACATTCGATATTCCGAGCTGTGATGTGTGACCAGCCCGTCTGTCATTGCCTTTAATCGTGCCACCAGCTCGTCGATTTGTTTGCGATCATAAGCGTCGCGAATAATCACCTTACTCACCTCCGCCATGACCTGGCGTTTGGCTTCCTGAAGTACAGGATCGCGAGAATGCCAACGCCGTAAACACCACAAAACATGATCAACATTGATCATCACAACGCCCCAGCGTAAAACCCACTTCCTGACGGTCATGTCCTTACGTTGCAACGCGAGGTTGACGTGCTGGTAAATAAACGCCGCAAAATGCTCTTCATTCATTCGTGGTCTTGCCCTCAACTGACCACTAAACTGACGACGAATAATATCAATGATAGAAGCTCCCCACTCTTTGTCTTTGTGAGGCTGGACGAGCGCAAATGACAGCAGCGCCAGACACGGACCAAGAGACATCGCCAATACCGAATTCAGGTACGACTGGACATCGTAGACTGGCGGATCGGTAATCATCAGCAATGAACCTAACATCACGATAAGAAACAGCATAAAAGCCTTGTTCTTTGGCTCGGCCAACCCTTCGAGCAGCTTCATCGTCACCAGTAAAGGAAACAGCAGCATTAGAAACACACTCAAGTCATAGACGTGCACTAATACGAGAAACTTGAAGAAAAAGCAGAACACCGCCAGCACCAGAATGGCCTTAATCGCTGGCGCAATCACCAAATGTGGGTACGGGCGGGTACAGAACATAATGCACATCATGGCTGCCAGCGACATGAATGAGCTGCCTTTGTCCCATTGTGTGCCGATAACAAACGCGCAAGATACGACAATCACAGCAAACGTGCGCAGCGCGTTATAACCCGCCTGTTTGTGCTCAATAATGTCTTCAACTCGGGTGCCTTTGGGAGGCTCAGCGCGAAGCTTTGAGGCTTGCGGTGCATTAAGGTGCTTTAGCCAACGCAGATAACTGAACTGCAATTGCTGAAAATGTTGCAAGCGTTCCCAGATCGTATAGTAACGATGATCGTTGCGTGCGTCGGGATACATTTTCGCCAATACGCGCGCCACCTGGTAACGACACGGTTCAGGCTGTTTGAGTAAATCCAGATACTCCCGGACATGGCTTCTGAGGCTCTCTGGTTTCTCTTCCCAATCAATAAAAAAGCGCCGCATTGCCGTCAACTGCGAGTGCATCCGAAACAATAAATGCATCAGATAATTCAGTACTGCTTTATTACGCCGGGACTCCAGATTTCCCCACAGCGCCTGAACCCGAAGCAGATTGACCGACATGATTCTGCCGACAAACCCCAACAGGACGGAGACCGCTTTGTCGCTTTCCTTTTCACGCCACATCTCGATGGCGTGATCCAGCAGTTGCGAACGCATTGCACTTAAAGCCTGGTGCAATTTGAGTTTGTCGTTCGATGAATCTGGCATAATCGCCAGCATCAACGCAGAGCAGACAATGCCTACGATCACTTCGCTGATCCGCCAATTGGTGGTGTAATACAAAGATTCCAGCCCGACACTGTTGATCGAGCTGAACAGCACTAACGAGCTGGTGTACCCCATGATAGCGATGCCGTAGGCGTTGTCCCGAACCTGAATCGAAGACACGTAAGACACCAGCGCCAGCCAGGACGCAGCGCAGAATACCAAAAGCCAGGGTTCATTCATGGTCCAGCCCGCGATGATCATCGCCATCACTCCACCAACGACCGTAGCGACGATCCGCGCGAGTGAACGCGTCAATAAGCTGCCTGTTGTGGACTGACGCAGCACCGCCACCGTGGCCATCGACCAGTAAGGCTGTTGCAACTGAAAGTAAAATGCGACCGCCAATGCCAGACACATTCCGATTGCAATCCTCAGACTACTGCGCCACAAATCCGGACTGGCAGCCCCCCAAGGCGTATTTCGCCAGGGCAGCTTTTGAAACACGGTAGCTAACGCCTTATTCATTGAGGAGTGACAACCACAGTGCAACTGGTGCCGACAACCAACAGGGCGTGTGCAGGTAACGTATTCAGTTTAATGCGAACCGGCACGCGCTGCGCCAGCCGAATCCAGGGAACATTGGTCTTAACGGACGGAATGAGTGAACTGGCGCTGTCGACACTCTGGTCAGCAATCGCCCGGCCGATACTTTCCACCACACCAGTCAGGGTTTCATCGTTGCTGTATAACGTAATTTTGGCTCTATCGTTTACCTGAATGTGGCTAAGCTTGGTCTCTTCAAAATAACCGGTGACATAAAATGATTCGCTATCGACCAGCGCCACCAGTGACTCTCCCACTTGGGTGTAGTGGCCCTGACGCACTTTAAGGTTGGTCACGTAGCCATCGGTTGGAGCCACAACCTGACTTCTTTCCAGTGACCAAGTGGCATGGTCTACTGCACTTTGCGCCTCTGCAACAGCGGCTTTTGCCGCCAGCGCGTCATTGATCGCATCATCAATACTCTCAGCCGGTATGGTGCCCGATGGCATGTTTCTGCGCCGCTTGGCAATGTGTTCCGCTTTGATTTGTTCCGCTGTCGCACGTTGCAACGAGGCTTTCGCCTGTTCCAGAGCAATCTGATAAGGCTGGGGATCGATAACAAACAAGATATCTCCCCGCTTTACCAGTTGATTATCTTTTACCCGGACTTCCGTAACTTTACCGGCGATGTCAGAAGAGATACTGACGATGTCGGCATTGATCTTCCCATCCCTCGTCCAAGGCGCCGCCATGTAGTAATGCCAAATCCACTGTGCCATGAAAATCGCGATGAGCGTTAAAACTATGGTTAAGCCGTAACGTTTAATGAATTGCAATTGGATTCCCTCACAACATCAAAATTTTCAGACTCGCAGCCAGGCTGATGATAAAAAGTGACAAGTCAGCCAGTGACGGATGCCAGATATGGCCAGAGTGCAGAACAGGTCGGAGTATTTGATGTAACACGGCCCAAATCAACAGGCCAAGCAACACAACTCTCAGGAAAGGTGGAAGGTAAATAGAATCGGCTAAAATGACTTCGTTAAACCCCATCCATACCTCCTTAAAAGAATTATCATACGCCAAAGTTTGCAAGCTGCACTCAATATTTTGTCTTTAATTACTATAGCTTACTGAGCATGATAAGAGACGATGCACCACATTCATCGCCCAAATAACAACAAAGCCCTCAATTGAGGGCTTTGTATGATAATGCTGCATCCACCTGACCAGCAAACATCGATTAAGCGGGTGATCAACGCATCCGGACGACGTTCGTCTGTTGCTTACGTTTCATTTCAGCAAAACTGATCACAAAGGGCTGAGACTGCTTCACTTTGCCCGGTAGCGATGAAAGCGCGTTGTATGCCTCTTGCTTGGTTGCGAAATCGCCTACCGTAACGGTATACCAGCGTGTACCCCGGCTCGCTTTCCAGTTTACCCATACCGGATGTTTTGGGTCGATATAGCGGATGTAATCTTTTACATCCTTTTCTTGTCTCAGCGCCAGGACCTGCATGGTGTAATGGTTGGGATTAAGGTAGCCATACGCATCTTCAGACGACATCACACCGACACACTCCCGGTTGTCCGCCACTGAATGAGGACTGACACACCCTGCCAGCATGAACGCTGCCGCTAAAGCTAAGATCTTACGCACTGTATACTCCTGTGTTATTGCATCTCTAGGAGTACACAGGCGACCAGTGGTCGGAGTTCAATAAATCTCTCAGGCGAGGTTGATGAAATCTTACCCGTTCAGCCAGCAGAATAACCAACACCCGCCGATGGATAACTGTCAGAAAGTCAAAAGCCGCCTAGACAGGCGGCCAATGAGAGATACTACCCTGCGTCACTATTTGCCGTTGACCAGATGACGATGAAGCGTATCTTTTAACTCTGCGCGCTCCATTTTAAGCTGGTTCATGGCCCTGTCGTCGATAGGAGCCCCTCTTAGTTCAAGAACCCGTATCTCTTTATCCAGAGCATCATAGTGTTTGGCATTTTGAGCAAAGCTTTCGTCAAGTTTACAAAGCTCAGTGATGGTATCCAGATGTTCTGGAAATTCGTGAGTCAGTGAGTGATTTTCGCCTAACATATCTACCTCTTTTAACCGTTCAGATAAATGGAAGGGATGGTTATCTCATCAATCAATGTAGCACTTGATCACGGAATATGATGCCAACTCAGGCATGAAAGCAGGACAAAAAATCGTCAATTTTAGACATTGAGACGTCAGCGTCAGGTTAAACGAAATGAGACTGATAGTATTTCGGTGTGACCGCCACTTTACGTTTAAACTGGCGTTGAAAGTGCGCTTGATCAGAGAACCCCAGAGACAGCGCCACGCCCGCGATGTCTTGACCTCGTTTCAGTAACACCTTAGAGCGTTTGATTTTCTCATCCATCAGATAGGCATGCGGTGACAAACCAAAATGGTGTTGAAACGCCCTCAACAGTTGGTAACGGCTCATGTTGGCCTCCTCAGCGAGTTCACTAAGTTGATGCGCAGAATCGAGTTCATCCAGCAATTTATCACGCACTCTTTGTATGCCCGGTACATCTAACGGAACCTGTGTCCGAGATACATCTTTGAGCTGGAAGCTGCGCGCAATAAACCGGAACAACTGGCTCTCTGCGGTCAACCGATCACTCTCTGAATGTAAGGCTGAAAACAAGTTGAGAAAGTCTTGTTTGAGGTACGGATTACGCTCCAGATCGTAGCGAAATGGCTGGTAGTCAAATGATACATCATCCAACACCTCCTGTTGGCACTCTCCCATTTTGCGAGTATCGACAAACAACATCCGGTAAGACCAAAGCCCTTGATGCGGATTGCACGCATGTACATCCGCAGGGTTAATCGTGACAATGTCACCTTTTCCGATGGTATGCCGCCTGCCGCGATTGAGATACAGGGCCTCGCCCTGATCGATGATTCCGAAAGAAAACTCATCGTGTGAATGAGCCTCGTAACACGCCGAACTGTTGTCAGCGACCCGCAACTCAACCCAAGGCAACTGCGTACTTAGCTTGAAATGGGCACTCCGGTCCTTTTTCATGAATCATCCTTGTGTTTACAGCCAAATCAGACCAATTGAACAGCCGAGCAATACAGCCATTCCTCTGTTAAAAGTACGTTGTTGAAACGGATTTTCAAGATATCCGGACAACATTCTTCCAATTACGGCCCAAATACCGACGCCGAACAGACACACCACTAACGACACTAATGTGAAATGGATGAGCCACACATCCTGCTGCGTCTGCCCAAGCACATACAAACTCACACCCGAGGCAGCGTACAACCAGGCTTTGGGATTAAGAAATTGAGTCATAGACCCTGTCCAGAAGCCGGAGACAGCGGCGCCCGCTTCGCCAACCGCTGTCACTGGCGCAGTATAAATTTTGTATGCCAGATAGAGTAAAAAGACACTACCGACACACTGCAACCCAAACTCCAGGCTCGGTAGGCTGCTCAATACGCTTTGCAGCACACTGCCTGAACAATACACCACCAGGGCGTAAGCGATGGAGGCGCCCGCTACGTGCATTAACGCCGCTGATAGCCCGCGGCTGACTGCCGTGCTGGTTGCCAAGAGATTGACCGGCCCCGGCGTCACCGCCCCTACGAATGCAAACACCACCATTGCAATCCAAACATTGTCCATGATTACGCTCCTCACTTTTTGACAAGCGTAATCCTCCCTGCCCAATGGGTATTGAACGATATTGCAGGCGGCGATCAGAAAAAGCTGATTGGCAAGTAAAAATCGAGTTCGAACTGCTCGTTGTCGTTCAGGAAGTGATTCTGATGATAGTGGACATACGCAGGCGTCGCACCGAGCTTGAACCCAGAGCCAGGTAACCAGGTTTCCAGCACCATGCTGATTTGTGGCAGCAACTCCCCATAAACGCCACGCAAGCGGAACACGGCATGCAAACCGCCCGGAATGGTCATCTGATTGACGATTCCACGAAGTTTGATGGGTTTATCAATCTCAATACACGCGACATAACGGCATTGGTTTAGTTCTATCCAAGCGGGATTGGAATGGTGCAAACCAAACTGCGTTGCGAAATCTCGCTGCTCGGCGTTAGCCCAGGCTTTTAAAATCAGCCAGCTGTTCCTAATAGACCTATTGTAACCCTGATGGCGAACATACGCCGTCATGCGCTCAGGTGTTTCAATGATTTTCGGCGATGGTAAGGGTTTTCCGTACACACGATGATAGCCAGCAGCCACTTCAGGATCTTTCAGATACGGTTTGTCCGACACCTGAAGATCATGCTGGCGCCATTGGCCAGGCGCCATCTCAAAAGTGGCCTTGAAGGCCCTGCTGAACGAAGACAAAGAGTTAAAACCGCACTTGTTGGCGATCTCTAATACCGACGACCGCGGATCAAACATCAGTTGATTCGCGGCATATTCCATGCGCGTTCTTCGCACATACTGATGAATCGATTCACCAACCACTTGTTTAAAAATACGGTGAAAGTGCTGTTCAGAATACGCCGCGACATCGGCCAGTTCTTTTGCAGAGAGCGCACCACTGATGTCGCGGTGAATGTGGTAAAGCACGTCATTGATTCGGGATATGTGTTGCTGACTCATCGACTAAATAGCATAAATAGACATGTTGAAGAGCATAAATGGACAAACAAACCAACGCAACGACTTGTACTATCGAACTATCATAAAATTCGAATAAATACAGGAACACAACATGGAAATTGCTCACTCTCTGCAACAGATTCAATCGTCGTACATCAGAGAAATTCTGGCCGCAGCCAGTGATAAGAACGTTATTTCTCTGGCCGGCGGCTTGCCAGATGAGAAGACATTTCCTATCGAGTTAATGAAGCCGACGCTTGAAAACATGGCCAATATGGCGCACGTTTTCCAATATGGCGCGACCGCAGGTTATGGGCCGCTACTCGAGCACCTAAAAGTACGTTTTGCACTGCCGGAAAGCCACGATGTCATGGCATGTACCGGCTCTCAACAAGGGCTGGATCTGATTGCACGTGCTTACATCAACCCCGGTGATGTGGTTGTCATGGAAGCACCGAGCTACCTTGGTGCGATGCAGGTTTTTGGTCTGGTTCAGGCTGATATTGCTACCGTATCTCAAACGGCATTCGGCCCAGATGTAACGCAATTAGAGGAAGTGTTTAAGACCCGTCAGCCTAAAATGTTTTACGCTGTACCGGACTTTCACAACCCGACCGGTGTTTGCTGGGCGCTGGACACACGCCAACAAGTCGCCGATTTGTGTGAGCGCTATAACGTCGCCTTTATCGAAGATGCCCCTTATCGTGAACTCCGTTTCCGGGGTGACGCGTTACCTCTGGTCTCGGATTTCTGCCCTCAGCACTCTATCGTATTGCGCTCTTTTTCTAAAATAGCCTCGCCGGGGCTACGCATCGGTGCGGTTTCCGGTAAAAAAGAGTACCTGGCGCCACTGATTAAAGTAAAACAAGGCGCGGATCTGCACTCTAGCGTTCCAATGCAGGCATTGCTGCTCGGCTTGCTGGAGCATGACAACTTCGAACTGCACATGAAAAACATTCGTCAGTTGTACAAGTCACGCTACGAGGTTCTGCATGAAACCCTAAGTGCTCTGTTGCCTGATACCTGTGAACTCAAATCTATCGACGGTGGCATGTTTGTCTGGCTGTCTATTCCCCAATGTGACACTTTTGCACTTGCCAAAACGTTGCTTTCCAACGGTGTCGCGGTGGTACCAAGCCCTGTTTTCTACCCTCAACCAGAAGGTACACCGGCCGCATTGCGTTTGAACTTCACCAACGCCGAACCCAAAGAGCTGACCGAGGCTGTTCGTCGTCTGGCGGACGTGCTCAACGCTCTGTAAGCAAAGGACAGAGAAACAAAAACACCGGGATATTCCCGGTGCTTTTTCAGGTATCAGTAGTGCTGAGAAGAATCGTTTCGCGTTGACGCGAATTACCGCCTGCGGTGAGGTTTCTTCAACTCTGGATGAAAGCGCCCTTTCGCGCCAAGATCGGCAATCGTGTATTCATCCGTTCCCGGAGTGTTGACATCGCGCGACTGCGATAACTGTAACGCGTCCATCATCATGGCCTCCAACCCGAGGTTATATTGCTGAAACTCCTCTTCAGTCAGCCTGAGTTTAGAGGTAATAAAATAGGCTGATTTGTTGTCCTGCTTAATACATTGCACGCGCTCTTTCAGCCCTTCCAGCACCTGATTCTTAAAATAACTCGGAAAACGATGCGACTCTGAAAATGCAATGTGCCTCGGCACAGCCACACGAAATCGTAGCCCACTGATGAGGTTAATCAATCCCAGCTTTTCAAGGTCGCGCAGATACAAATACATCGACGCTTCATCCAAATCGTACTTTTTCATCAACCAATCGGCATCGGCTCGGTCTGAAATCATATGATCCAATAAGGTATACAGCTCCTGATGCTCATAGAGTGCAGCGTCCTGCTCATCGCTAAAAACCGGCACCGCGGACACCGCCTCTTCCGCTCTGGCCATGATCTGCGATACCGATACCCCAACTAAATCAGCAATATCACACACTCTGGAAATGGACAGCGGCTGCTGTTGATTGAGCAGCCGCTTCACACTGACTTCAGACACACCAAGATGCTCACTGAGCGCTTTATACGAGACGCCTGCGCGTTTCAATTCCAGCTTAAGCTGGCGACAAATCTCACTGTGTAACGGCTCCACCTTGCCCTCTTGTATCTTCAAACTGACCATAAGGAATCATATATAGATACCTTTTGGTTTTCAATTGCACAAAAAAGGTCATTTAAGGATTCTTAGCTCAACGCAATCATTGAATCACGCATACACGAGGTCACTATGTATCACTTAGACCGCTCCTCAGATTACATACCAGAGCTGCATAAAAAAACATTCCAGGAAGATCCCCAACCAGTACCGGTAAAATCGGTCAGTCAACGCTCTCCGGGGCGTCTGCCGTTATTTGTCATGTGTCTTGTCGCGCTGGTGTTGGGCTGGCTGATACTCTAGACCAACCCCGCGTAACTTGTGCGTATCAGCGGCATCGTCGTGTCATGGCGAATCAGTGACTCACTTCGG
Organism: Vibrio proteolyticus NBRC 13287; assembly: GCF_000467125.1. Classification (GTDB taxonomy): domain Bacteria; phylum Pseudomonadota; class Gammaproteobacteria; order Enterobacterales; family Vibrionaceae; genus Vibrio; species Vibrio proteolyticus. The sequence continues at coordinate 261,057 of NZ_BATJ01000001.1, forward strand.
GCAGTTGCTTCGCCATGACCACACCGAGCAGAGTGACGACTGAAAATACCAGCACGAGCGATGACAAGCTGATCACATGCGACAGCGCACCAATCGAACTCATCAACAGTAGCATCAAACCAATCACCGTATTGCTGACTGCGACATAGCTGGTACGTCGGTCGCCTTCAGCAATATCAACCAGATACGTTTTGCGCCCGACACGCACACCGTCGTGCGCAATGCAGACACAAAAATACAATACTGGCAGCAAGTAAACCGGGGCAGACGAGCCATTCAGCCATTGCTCACACACAAACAGCACAACACCGATCAATGCGCTCATGGTCGCGCCAATGATCATCACACTTCGGCTGGAACGATCGGACAGGCGTCCCCAAAACGGTCCGGACACAAAAGAGGCCAATCCACTGGCAAACATAAACAGCGCCAATACCCACAGTTGATTGCCAAATGATTGTTGTGCCAGCACCACATAGTATGGGGCACTGAGCGCCGAGCACAGGAACAGCGTACGCGTAATGACAAAACGACGGAAAGTTGGATCGGTTTTCAGCAACGCCAGTTGTTTAAACGCTTCGAGCATACCGCTTTTTCCACCGTCAATTTCACCGGCATATTCATTAATCCTTGCATACACCAACGCGGCCAGTAGCCAAACGCCTCCAGCCGCAGCGAGACTAACCCCATAAAAGCGTTCGCTTGGTTCCACTTGCCACCACCAGGACAGCCCGAGCAAGCTGGCCAATATCAGGGTCACCAAACCGGATGAACTGGATGAGCAGCCGTTCACCTGACCGCGTTGGGATTTGGGAATGGTTTTACCGAGAATGTCTTTGGAGGCCACCGAGTTAAGACCACGTGACAGGCTAAATACGACCAATGCGGCGATCACAGCGTAACCAGCGGCCACGCCCGTCATGGTCAGAGCAATAAATCCAATCGCAAAAATGGAGAGCGCCTGTAAGATGCTGCCTGCCACCCACACCCATTTGCGCACTGGTATACGGCGAATATAGTGAGCGATACTCAGTTGCGGGATCAGCGATCCCGATTCACGAATCGGCACCAGCCAACCGATCAGATACACAGGCGCCCCGATGCTTTGCAGAATCCAGGGTAAGGTAACTTTCGGATTGATCAACGCATCACCCACTTTGGTCAGAAACTGGGCCACAATCATCTTAATAAAGTTGCCCGGCACTTCACGACACGCTGAATCTGGAATGGCTTTACAAGCTCGGGCATCCTCATCGTTAATGATTTTTTCGTAGATACTGTCCAGTGTTTGTTGATTCATGATCTTCTCCGGCAAATCGAATCTGGCCTTGTGGTGACGTCATTAAGTTAACAGCTTGTGTATAGAGATCAAATGGTTGCGAATCTCTGGCTTTCAGGTCAACATGGCGTTGTCTCTCCCCGCTTTAGGAGCTTGATTTGGCCACTCAGAACAAACTCATACGTTATCTCAGCATTGAAGCTGAAGACGCATTTCGCAAAGAAAGTGAACTGCTCAGCCAGGTACAATCCGGCGCGCTTTCTCAGGTTCTACTGCTTTGGCAAGCCAAAAGCCCAACGGTGGTGCTTCCCGCCGGAACAAAATGGCCGAGAACCGCAGAATTAGACAGCGCAATCGCCAGCCTTGGCTGGAAGTTGGTCGAACGAAAAACCGGAGGGGCGCCGGTGCCACAGCTTCCGGGCATTATTAATCTATCCCACATTTACCACTGGCCGGACAATCAGCCTTATGACATAAAAGCCGCGTATCTCCATTTGTGTGACGTTCTGAAGCGATTTTTTACTCAATTCGGAGTGAGTACCGACATTCATGCCACTCCGGGATCCTACTGCGACGGTGACTACAACCTGAATATCGCCGGACAAAAAGTGGTCGGCACGGCACAGCGGGTGCTGCTAAAGAAAGGCGGAGGACAAGTGGTCTTGGCGCAGGCCTGTATTCTGTTGCAGGCAAACCTGCCGCAAATCGTTGAGCCGATACGGGTATGCAATCGACTCAGTGGCCAAACCGCTGACATTCTTGCGGATGTCCACACGCCGCTGTTCGACCACCTCTCAGACCATCCGAGTGTGGACAGCCTTTATCAAGGCATCACTGATGCCTTTCTCAGCCAGCGTTAGATGACCTCACCGAGCAGATTCCTGATGGAGTAGCGCTTCGATCTCCGCTCTCAGCGCATCAATTTGTTCAACGACGCTCGGACGACCCTGATGAAAATCGACGGGCGAGCGGTTAAGTGCACACACGGTACCAACCGCTTGACCCTGACAATGGATCGGCACACCGTAATAAGTACCTAAATCGAATTTCACCAGATCTTCATTACCCTGCCACTCAGCGTCGGTTCGGGCATCTCCAACCAATAACGGCTGATTCGTATCGATGACACGTTCACAATACAGCTCATGGCAACCGGCTTGATTGCTTTTCGGGCCCGCATCTCCCGGGCTGTAGATCTCTTGAGTATTGGCGGCAAATACCACCATTTCATTGGGCATCGACTGCATCACCAACAGCGAGTGAAGCCCAGAGTCGGTGGCGATTTGATTCAGTTTTTGAGTGATAGCGGCGTGATGAGCAGCAATTGCATTCAGTTCCATTGAGGTCTCCTGGTTGTCAAAATCAAGCACTAAGGTGTGATGAATGGGTCACAGTCTAGAGCGCTTCGTTGGATATAACCGTTCTACTGCTCAATTTCTTTCATCCGTATGTGTTTATTGTATTGATGCCTGTTCAGGCACGCAGGCCGATATGCGCTTGGTAAGCCATTGTTCGAAGGCCGTAACCAAGGGCGAACTTTCCTCAGGTAAGCCCAACAACACATAATCGTGTCCGGAAGGCACAAAACCGAACGGTGCTACCAAACGGCCACTTTGCAAATCGTCCATGACCAGTGGATACGGGCCAATCGCTGCGCCGAGCCCATCGGCTGCCGCCTGCAAACAAAAATAAAAATGCGCGTACGTTTGATTGTGCTGATGGCTTAATGGAGCATGATTCGCCATCGCCTGCCACTCTTGCCAAGCCTCCGGCCGGGTCTGACTGTGCAACATTTTAAGCGACGCAGATTCAGTACAAATCTGTTGCCAATACTCAGGGCTCATGACCGGCCCTACCCATTCTTCCACCAAAGTGGTTTTGGTGTAGTTTTCGGTCAGGGGAAAATCATCACGCCGGATCGCCAGAGACAAACCACTGCGACCGAGTAACACCGGGCCACCTGCTGTCGATAAACGAACATCGGCTCCCGACTGGGCATGAAACTCCCCCAATCGAGGCATCAGCCAACGCATGGTCAGTGTCGGCTCGCACGACACTTCCAGCGCTTGTGTTTGCAGCCGGGAAAGGTGTTCCACTCCTTGTTGCAAAGAACCAAACCCTTTATCGGTGTAATCACTCAGCGCCTTGCCCTGTGCAGTCAGTACCACATTGCGCCCCTGCTTGGTAAACAGAGGTTGTTTGAGATAGCTCTCCAACGTTTTTATCTGCTTGCTGACCGCGCCATGCGTCAGGTTGAGTTTCTCGGCCGCCTCACTGAACGTTTCAGATTGCGCCGCAACATGAAAAACATAAAACGCTTTCAGATGCCTCATATGTGAGTTTTCCTCACTTATCAATCGAATTCTTTTCGATTATAGACTCGCATTCGACGGCATACAATCATCGAGAAAATTTCATTCTTATCAAGGACAATCTGTGGAAGTTATCAGCTTAGCCATATTAGGCATACTCATTGTAATCAGCCCAGGGGCAGACTTCGTTTTGGTATTAAAAAATAGCCTCAATGCGGGCCGAAAGGCGGGGCTACTTACCGCGGCTGGTATCAGCCTAGCGATCACTATCCACATTTCGTATTCCTGGCTGGGAATCAGTTACCTGGTCTCACAGAATCAATGGTTGTTTATGGGGATAAAATACGCAGGGGCTGCGTATCTGATTTATCTTGGGATGAAAGGGATACTCAGCGCGTCAACCGATGCAGCCCTCTCCTATTCCGCGGAACAGCCACTTGCAGCGCACCGGTATCTGCTGCAGGGATTCCTATGCAATGCGCTGAATCCGAAAACAATGCTGTTTTTCCTCAGTATCTTCAGCCAGGTGATCTCGGCTGACGGCAGCACCGACATGGAAGCCCTGCTTTATGGCGTGTATATGATTGCGCTCCATGGCATCTGGTTTTCGCTGGTGGCCACATTGATTACCGCGCCTTTGTTGCAGAAACGTCTGCTGGGCATGAAGAAACGGCTTAACCAGGCCTGCGGCGCAGGATTGATGCTGTTTGGTGCAGCGTTAGCGGTTAAAGCGTAATCACCGGGAAACTTGTTGCGCGGTCCTTGCGGACCGCGTTTCTACCACATTACTGACGACCACTAGCAGCAAGGCGGTGCCCATCAACATAGCGGCTACCGGGAACAGTGGAGCATAAACGCCTTGCCAGTCAAAAAAGGCCGACATGGCACTGCCAGACAACGCCTGAATCAAAGCAAACATTGCTGTCGCCAAACCCCACATTTTCTTGTGGTGCAATACACCCACCAGCTCAGCCAGCCGCCCTGAAGTCAACGAGACGACACCAGGGATCATCGCCCCAACTAAAAACGAAGAGACCGCCAGCCCGGCTGGTGTGAGGATAAACACAGGTATCGCGACAGCCGATGTTTTGATGATAAAGGCACATACAATCGCACCTCGCCAGCCAACCATTCGCACCAGAAGATTGGCGATCAGCGGCCCGGACATGGTGCCAAAACCAAACATGCTCCAGTACCACAGCGCTTGTTTTGTCCCTTGATTCAATCCCACCGCGATATAATCGACCCAAAAGATGGTGTGAGGAATGAAACCCGCCGCATCGAATCCGTACGCCAGAATCACCAACCAAGCAGCAAGGCCAGGCTGAAACATATCTTCGTTTTGCGTATGTCGTGATGCCTCAGACCTTGTTGGCACGTATAAACGGCGTAATCCAACACCACACAATAAGGTGGAAAGCAGCGCCATCAGCCCCAACACCAACCAGGTTTGGGTTAAACCAACAGAGAGTAAAAACGGCATCACCACGGCGGAGATTACCACCCCAAGACCGATGCCCATAAAAATCATCGTGCCAATCGTATTGCGGTGGCGTTCAGGCGTATTGAGAAGCGCGAAGGAAGGGCCGACCACAATCAGCATGCCACCACCAATTCCGGAGAGACAACGCCATAATGCAAACCACCAAAAGGAAAATGGCGTAAAACACACCAGATACGCCAACCCCACAGCCAGTGCAGACACCAGCAAAACCCGAGCAGACCCAAAACGCTCCGAGACTTTGTGCGCCAGCAAGGCACCGATCAGATACCCCAGTAAGTTCGACGCGCCAAGGTAACCAGCCTCCACCGACGTAAACCAGTTTCCCTGAGCCAGAGCCGGAATTAATGGCGTGAACGCAAAACGGGAAAGTCCTATCCCCATCAGGGTTGCATTAACGCCAACAAGTAACGCGGCAGTGGTTTTGCTGATCGCCATCCTGGCTCCTTTTGTTTGCCGCTTCGACGGCGGGTTGTAGCACGAGTTATTCAACTACTTTGTCAGAAGCGGAACCAAAAAGCGAGCCATGAAATCACGCGGTATAGTGCTATACAAGTCCCTGACTCGCCGAGGTTTATACGTCGTAAATTTCTGATAAGGTGGCGTAACTGCGCAATTTCAATCAGGCAACGCGCAAACTCACTGATTATGATAACGCCAACTTCTGAACATTAAGACGAGATAACGATGAGTGTAATTCGCACCCGAGAACAACGTGTGCAACGTGTATGTGATTATATTGAGCGACATCTGGATGATGATCTTTCACTGGATATGCTCAGTGACATCGCGGTCTGCTCAAAGTACCACTTTCATCGCGTGTTTAAGGCGTCGATTGGTATCAGTACCATACAATATCTTCTGTTGGCCCGATTACGAAGAGCGTCATTTCGCTTGGCCTTCGAGCCGCAGAAAACGGTCACAGATATCGCACTTGAAGCTCGATTTGACAGCCCGGAAGCCTTTTCGCGGGCATTCAGTCGCACGCTTGGCCAAACACCGTCTCAGTTCAGAAGTCAGCCGGACTGGCCAACCTGGCACAGCCGACTGGAAATTCATCCGATAAAAACAGGAGACATGAACTTGGACGTCAGAATCATTGACTTTCCGCGCACTCAGATTGCGTTTATCACGCATCAAGGTGATCATCAGCGCGTGCTGGAGACCGCTTCTAAACTGATTGAGTGGCGCAAACAAACCGGTTTATCGCCGGTGAAAACCAGCCAAACGTTTGGCATTCCGTACAGCGATCCCAACGATACGCCCAAGGAGGCATTTCGTTTTGATATTGCAGGCAGTGTACTGCAAGATGTGCCCGAGAATGAATTTGGTGTCGAAAATGGCGTGATTCCTCCGGGACGTTGCGCGGTGATCCAACATAAAGGGAGCCACGACGGGATCAGCGATACGGTGTATCACCTGTATCGAAAATGGTTGCCGGACAGCGGCGAAGAGCTGAGAGATTTTCCATGCTTTTTCCACTATCTGAATTTAATCCATGAAGTGGACGAGTGTGATCTGATCACCGACATCTATCTGCCGATCAGATAAGGCTGTCCGCCCTATAACGTAAATTACGGTCTGGTGACTGCAGCGCCAGATCTTACCGCGTTCGACATCAGCGTTCAGCCAAAAGTCAACACATCACCGTCGCTGAGCGTGGTTAATTCCGGCCCTAACAAATGAATCGTTCCCGGTAGTTCAGGCGTGCGCTGGCCATCAAACTTCAGCGTCACGTGCCCCAGTTTGGCAAGGTTGTGATTGGCCACTTTGCCGACAGCCGTCACCACATATGCCCGTTCACCGATCAGTAACGTGGTGTCGTGATCTATCTGTCCGACCAACTCCGATCCTGAATGCACAAAACAATACTCCCGCACCTCTTGCGGCGCATTGCGTCCAAACAAAATCACCATATCATCTTGCAAAGCATCTCTGGCGCATTCTCCTACCGAGAGGATCGTCGTCTGATATTGCAACATATGCCCTCACTGATAAATGAAGAACGACACGAACCAGGCAATCAGCACCGTTGGCGCTCCCGTTAGAAACCGGGAGTACAACACTGAGGGCACCCCAACCTGCACAGTTTCTTGCTTTGCTTCTGCCAACCCCAGGCCGACTGGAATAAAATCGCATGCCGCCTGAGCATTGATAGCAAACAGAGCCGGCAAAGCAAGATGCGGGGGTATCGTACCCATACCAATTTGAGTGCCGATAAGAACGCCGATCACCTGAGCGATGACTGCGCCAGGTCCGAGAAACGGTGACAGCAAAGGGAACGAACAGATCAACGCAATCGTCAGTAGGCCTAGCGGGTTTCCGGCCAATGGCGATAACGCATTCGCAATCACATCGCCCAAACCGGACGCCAAGATCACACCAATCAGCATTGAGACGAACGCCATAAACGGCAGAATGGTTTTCAGTACTGTATCGATCGTTTCCCGACCGGCCTGATTCAACGTGGCCATAACGGATCCCATCCCGATACCGACGCGAGCCAGCAACCCATCCGTCTGTTGAGTCAGTTTTTTTGTGGTATCAATCGTATCACTTTGAGCCAGAGGTGCAGATTCGCGTTGGGGCACATCGCGTTGGTCGAGCAGAGAAAAGCAGCCACTGCGTACATCCGACACATAGATGTCGTCCTGAATGTATTGTGCCAACGGGCCACTTTGGCCAGTGGCGTGGATGTTCAGAGTCGGGATACGTTTTTTCGGATAGAGCCCACAACGCAACGTACCACCACAGTCAATCACCACACAGGCAATGTGCTCGTCGGGTACAAAACTGTCGAAACCATCCACCGCCTGCATCCCTGTCATGCTCACCATTTCATCAATGAACACCGGACGAGTGCCCGCAGTGATGTAGACGATCTTCTTCTCTGGCTCCACTGGAATAAACAACGGCCCGCCCCAGCCGCCCTGCCCGCGGATCACTTTTAACACCGTCATGCCTTCTCTCCGGCCGAATCCAGATCGACCTTGTCATTCAATGTCACCCCCTGCTGTCTGGCGACCCATTGCGTGGTGAGGTCAGTCACCCAACCACGCAAAAAATTTGTCACCAAACCAACCAATAAATAAGAAATGGCGAGTGGCCCGAGCGACAACCCCTGCTGAGTGATTCCGGCAGCGATCCCCAGATAGATGAAAAGCTCACCGGGGTTCACGTGGGGAAACAGACCATTCATGGTGTGACAACTGTAAGAAGCCGACGCGTAATAGGAGGGTTTGTATTTTTCGGGCAAAAAACGTCCGAGGCTGAGCACCATCGGATTGCAGAACACAAAGGTGCCAATCGTCGGTAACAACAGGTAGCGTGACACGGGATTGGAAGCGCTTTTCTGCGCCAGTGTTTCAATATGGTGTTGACCAATAAAACGAATGAGAGCGTTCATCGCAACCAACAGACAGATCAGCAATGGCAGCACTTGTGTCACCATACCAGTAAACACCTCACCACCCTTTTCAAACAGACCGATAAACCAGTCTGCTCCCTTCACGATCCAATTCATGCTTTCGGCTCTCAATTAACCCGGTGAATAGCCGAAGTGTTTCCCTTATTGACACATTGAAAAAGAGGCAAAACAAAAAAGCGTGATTTTAATCACCAAGAATTTTCATTCTAAAAGCATAAAATTGAAAGAGACAACAAAATGAAAAATAAAACGCAATAAAAAAGGAAGCCTTTGGGCTTCCCTGTCTTACGATTCTCTATCTACACTAGGCATCTACTGTGATCACCTGAATCCCTTTGCCTTCCAGATAGGCGGCATCTTCTGCCGAAATATGGCTGTCGGTAACCACGACGTCAATTTTCTCCAGCGGCACCACCACATTCGGGCTGCGGCGGCCAAACTTGCTGGAATCCGTCACCACAATAATCTGATTTGCAGCCTGGCACATCGCCTGACTAACCTGATACGCTTCGTTGTAAGTGGTGGTACCCTGAGCAAGGTCAAAGCCATCAGCACCAATAAACAACTTGTCGAACGAGAACTGCTTGAACGCTTGCTCCGCCAATGTTCCGTGGAACGAAGCTGACTTACGGCGATAAGTGCCCCCCGGCATCAGCACCGTGTGTTCTGCTTCTAAATTGGCGACGGCATTCACAATGTGAATGCTGTTGGTCATTAAGGTCAGTGCCATCACGCGCTCAAAATGCGGCACCATCTGTAATGTGGTGCTGCCACAATCAAGAATAATGGAATCACCGTCGTTCACCAATTGAGAAGCGGCTTTGGCAATCAGACACTTACGATCTAGGTTGACCGTTTGTTTCTCATCCATAGAACGGTCTTCACTGCTGACACCACTCGGTGAACACGCTTCTGCAGCGCCGTAACGGCGAATCACCAGCCCTTCTTCTTCCAGAGAACGTAAATCGCTTCGAATTGTGGCTCCTGAGGTTTCAAAGGTATCCGCCAGATTGTTGACTGACGTCTTACCATTGGCACGCAGATAATCCAGCAACTGCGCTCTTCTGTTATCTAAATTCATAGCATCGACTTAATAATTAAACTCATGACAGTCTATAACAGTTCTTTTTCAATTTAAAAGTTAATGAAAGATATTCTTTCACTATTGCTTAGAAATTGCGACGCTTAACGCTTCCTGAACATTCATGTCGAGCTGAGACAAAAGCGCTTGAGGCGGCGGAAATACCTGACCAATCAAAGACGACAGTGTTTTGGGTCTGGCGAACACCGAAATACCCTTCATGACTTTGGCATCCACGATACGGTGCACGCTGTCTTCAGCCAGGACCACGACCGTTCTGGGTTTCCAGCGGCTCTGAGTCCGGCCAATTTTAACCTGACCTTTGTGCGCCATCGCCTGAAGCATGCGATTGAATGCGCGGATTTGCAGGTAGCCAAATACAATCTGAATCGCCCATGCGCCGGCGGCAAAATAAATCAGTACCGTTGTTGAGTCCATCTTTCGTCTCTCTGTTAAAAAGGGGCAAGCCAGTGGCCTGCCCAAGATAAGTTGCCCTTATTCTCGGAGCATAGGGCTTAATCCACGGGGGTGGATTAGAACATCACCTGCCCGCCGGTAATATTGATCGACTGACCGGTGCAGTACGCCGCCTCGTCGCTGGCATAGAACTTCAGTACATTGAGGACATCCTGATATTCGCAACCAGCTTTTAGTGGTACTTTATCAATATAAATCTGCTCAACTTCCGATTCTGGCACACCCAGTTTTTGCGCGTATTGAGGCAGCAAAGACTGGAACATCGGACTCTTCAACAAGTTACCCAGCATCAGGGAATGCACCGTTATCTTATGCTCAGCAAGATCCAGCGCCAGTGACTGAGTCAGTCCGACACCACCAAACTTGGCGGCCGAATAACCACTGTTGTGCTTCGAGCCTACTTTACCTGATTTCGAGTTGATCTGGATAATGCGTCCGCCACGCTGCTCACGAATCATCACTTTGGCGGCTTCACGGGCGCAGAGGAAATATCCCGTCAGGTTGACATCAATGGACATCTGCCAGGCGTCCAGCGGGAAACGATCGATTTTGGCCGCCTGAGCGACGCCGGCACTGTAGACTAACAGATCAATCCGGCCAAAATAGTCATCCACCCTTTGAACCATGTTGACCACGCTCTGTTCTTTGGTCGCATCGACTTCCACACCGAAGGCCGTCTCCTGACCGTATTCGCGGTTGATACGTTCTGCAACCTGCTCGGCATTGCTGCCATTCAAATCCGCGACCGCGACACGATATCCTTCATCCGCCAGCCCAAGACTCAGGAATTCACCCAAAGTCTGACCACCACCGACAACTAACGCAACTTTACTCATAACTTACACCTTACTCTAAATGTGCTCTGCCACAGGCGCAGAGCACGAATACTCAATTCAAAAACACAATTTCATCGCCACAACGAACCTGTTGTGGACGGGCACCATTCACATGTAGGCACCCTGGGTACTCAGCCTCCGCCAACGCGTCAAACCGGATCGTGATATGGCCAAGCTCGGCGAGGTTTTGGTTAACCACCTCACCCACCGCGGTGATCGGATACTGCTGCTCCCCCAGCTTCAACACTCCGCCAGGCTTTATGTCGCCTTTCAGCGCGTCGTGGTTGTGAATGAAGCAGTATTCAGCCGCATCGACAGGCGCAACATTGCTGAAAATAATCATCATGTCGTCTTCCAACGCGCTGTTGGCAAACTCACCAATACTTTCGATCTTTACCTGATACAGTGGTGACATTGCATCTTCCTCCTATTGATAGATAAACATGGAGACAAACCAGGCCAGCAGCACGGTGGGTGCGCCGGTCAAAAAGCGCGAATACAACACCGATGGCACCCCAATCTCGACTGTTCTCGGCTTGGCTTCTGCCAGACCAAGACCAACTGGAATAAAGTCACACGCCGCTTGAGCATTGATGGCAAACAGGGCGGGCAGTGCCAGATGCGGCGGGATATTTCCCAGACCAATTTGCGTACCGACCAGCACCCCAATCACCTGCGCGATCACCGCGCCGGGGCCAAGAAACGGCGACAGCAGCGGGAACGAGCAGATCAATGCCAACGTCACCAGGCCAAAAGGATTCTGCGCCAGCGGCGTTAGTGCATTGGCGATCACATCCCCCAAGCCGGAGGCCATGATCACCCCAATCAACATGGAGACGAACGCCATGAACGGCAGGATGGTTTTTAACACCGTGTCAATGGTTTCACGCCCTGCCTGAAAGAACGTTGCCATGACCGATCCCATACCAATACCGATGCGGGCCAGCAGGCTGTCACTCTGTTGAGTGAGCTTTTTACTGGTGTCGTACTTACTCTCTTCCTGCGGTGCTGCGTCTCGAACGACGGGTTGAACGTTAACGCCGTCGCCATCGAGCAACTGGATATCGTTCTCCCGCACGCCAGATACGTAAATATCTTCTGTGATGTACTGCGCCAACGGCCCGCTTTTTCCTGTAGAGTGAATGTTCACGGTTGGGATGCGTTTTTTCGGATACAAACCGCAACGTAAAGTGCCGCCGCAGTCAATCACCGCCACGCCGACCTCTTCATCGGGAATGCTGGTTTTAAACCCATCCACCGCGTCGTAGCCAGTCAGCTCGGCGATACGGTCTACAATAGCGGGACGCGTTCCCCCGGTGATGTACACCACTTTCTTGTTGGCTTCGACGGGTAGCTCCAACGGGCCACCCCAACCACCATTGCCTTTTTGTATGCGTAATACCTGAGACATATTCCATTTCCTCTGTTAGCTGAAGTGAACCTGACGTTCCAACTGGACGCCTTGCTGACGCTCGACCATGGACGTCGTAAAATCGGTGATCCAGCCACGGAAGAAGTTAGTCACCATCCCCACCAGCAGATAGCTGACGGCCAAGGGACCAAGTGGCAAGCCCAAAGTTGTCAGACCGCTGGCAATACCGAGATACACGAACAGCTCACCCGGATTAATGTGCGGGAATAAACCGTTCATTGAGTGGCAGCTGTACGAGGCTGCCGCATAATAGGAAGGTTTGTAACGCTCCGGCAGGAAGCGACCGAGACTGAGCGTCATCGGGTTACAAAATATAAACGTGCCGATCACTGGCAAAACCAGGTAGCGGGAAACCGGATTTCCGGCACTGCGCTGCGCCAGCTTTTCAACCCGATCTTGGCCTATCAACCGGATAAGCGCATTCATCGCCACCAGCAATGCAATTAAGAGAGGCAGAATACCGGTCACCATACCTGTAAACACCTCTCCCCCTTTTTGGAACAGTCCGATAAACCATTCCGCTCCGTGAATTATCCATTCCATAATCAAACCTCGTTGTTGTTATTGGCTCTGTGTCAGAGCTCACTTTTATACTTTCACTTTAATTTTCACTTTAAAAGAAAAAGTTTTTACTTTGTTGATTAAAATCACACTATATAATTTTCAAAATAAAACAAATGAAAGGAGAATGCTGAATTTAAAAAGGAGCAAAAATGGTCATCACGGTCAATGACAACAGGAGGAAAAGTGCGATAGTGCCCATGTGGAATAGTTATAGGATACCCGACCGGACACAGGATTAAATTACTGTTTTTAATAACATTAATCCCAACATAAAACGAGTCGTCGTGATAGTCAGAGCCAGTCGTCTTGTCATTCGAGACCCGTTATCCAGACAGCATATGCCTGCTCTAAGTCACAGATGTAAGCCAAGTCACTACCTATCATTCATCACTTGGTGTAAAACTAATGGCATCATTTCTTTCAAATTAAAAGACACTCATCGAACTAACTGAGCATTGAGCTTTTGATATGAAAATTACATCGTGGCTTAGTCAACCGTATTGGCTAAGTCAAAGCGAGCGAACAACACCGGACATGATCATGGAAACACATCACTCAATTGAAGAAATCTGCCAGCTCGGTCGTGGCGTGATTGAACAGGAACTGGAGCAGGCGAAACGGCTGCTGAATACCTTGAACCAGTCGTTTGCTGATACCTGTCAGGCTATTTTGAATTGCAGCGGGAAAGTGATTGTGACGGGAATTGGCAAATCCGGGCATATTGGTAAGAAAATCGCGGCGACCCTGGCATCCACCGGATCCCCGGCTTTCTTCGTTCATCCGGCAGAAGCCTTACACGGTGACCTGGGCATGGCACGTCATGGTGATGTGGTTATCCTGATCTCCAATTCAGGCGAAGCGAATGAATTTAAACTGATGGTGCCACTGCTCAAGCGTCAGGAAATTACCACCATAGGGATGACCGCCAACCTCAACAGTTTTCTGGCCAAAGAGTGTAACCTGGCGCTAGATATCGCGGCAGAAAAAGAAGCGTGTCCACTTGGCTTGGCGCCCACTGCCAGTGCGGCAAATACCCTGTTACTTGGTGATGCGCTGGCGTTAACCGTGATGACACTTCGCAACTTTGATCACAATGATTTTGCGTTATCTCATCCTGCGGGCTCTTTGGGCAGCCGCTTGTTGACCAGTGTAGAGCAACTGCTGGATGCGCCGCACAAAAACGCCTTTTGCTCACCAGAATCCAGCCTGCAGGAAGCCGTGGGAGTGATGTGTCAAACCGGGTTTGGTTTAATCGCAGTGGTTGCAGATGGCAAGCTGCATGGGGTGTTTACCGACGGTGATTTGCGTCGCTCATTTGCCAAGGGCGTCGCACCGGATACCGCGATTAGTCACCTGATCAAACCGGGCGCCGTGACAACGTCCCATTCGGCGCTGTGCTTCGATGCACTAACGTTGATGCGCGAACGTGCGATTACCGCGTTGCCAGTGCTGGACGAGAACGACCATTTTGTGGGCGTCATCAACCAGCATACCATTCAAAAAGCGGGTATTTACTGAGCTGAGTTACTCAACTCAGAATCAAGACAGCGCGGCGATAGCGGCGCTGTCACTCAAACCCTTCTGCCAAATCAATCGCTTGCCTCGCTTCACTGAGGCTACAACCACACATATCCACCAACGCCAATGCCGAAATACCGGGGTGTTGCGCAATCACTTCGGCTGGCGTCGCTTTGGGCGCGGGCAACTGCTTTTCAATCGCAAGCTGAATCCAATAGTAATCGGCGCTGAGTTGCTGGTGTAACTGACGCAAGTTCTGCTCTTCTCCGCTCAGTAGCCAATGGCGTGAACGTCGAATACGTTTCAGACTGACGCCACACGCTTGTACCAGCGACAACACGTGCTGTTTGTCTGCCACACGGTGGACAAAACTATTGAGTTGAACGGATAACATGAGGAACAGAGTCAAAGGAAATGATTGGCAGATTATACAAAAACATCAGGTTCGGCCAAAGCGAACCTGATGTTGCAGTGGTTGTTACCAATAATTTTCGCTGGCGTATTGACCTGGTTTACGGCGCAGGTGCTTTTCTAAACCAAGTTGCTGCAGCACATCCTGCGTATCGTGAACCATATCCGGGTTACCACACAGATACACAAAGCTTTTGTCTGCCGACAACGTCGCGCCGGCCTGCTGCTGAATGGCACCGCTGCTCAGCAAATCAGGAATCCGGCCTCTGAGCGCATAAGGCACTGGCTCTCGGGATACAACCGGCACATACACTAAACGTCCCTGATAGTGCTCCTGCAGTTCTTCGATCTCTGCTCGGTAGACCAGATCTTCTTCATGACGCACGGCATGCACCAGCACCAGTTTATCCAGATGGCTGAGTGCATCAGGCTCACGCAAAATAGAGATAAACGGGCCAATCGCGGTACCAGTGGAAAGCATCCAAAGCTCTTTTGCTGGCTCAGGCAACTCGCCTACCGTCATAAAACCGGATACCGTCTGACCCACATAAACGGTATCGCCAGTGTTCAGTTGATGTAAACGTGGGGATAACTTACCGTGCTCAGCGGTAATGATCAGAAACTCCAGATGCGAGCCGGATGCCCGGTAGCTAGACACCATGGAGTACGCGCGCTTGTGCCACTGGTCTTCGTCTTCCTGCAACGCCAGTTTCGTAAACTGCCCGGCGTCATAGCGGCCGATATCAGCGTCCACCCACAAACTGAACTGATTTTTCGTCCAGTCTTTTCGTCGCACGACTGTGCCCGGGATTAGGTCACGAGGTACTTCTTTCATACAATCCTCCATCAAGGCAGATTTGAAATGCTGTTACTTCTAAGCCTAGGTGATATAAGCAAAACTGATCGGTTTTGCGTGTCATATTCCCCAGGTTCAGGACCCTGTCACCATCCTGTGCCTGTGACTAACTTACTCCTGAGGTGATAGAAAAATCAACACAACAACTGTAGGGACATCGCAATAAAAAAGCCCCGCAAGATGCGGGGCTTAGGTTCGATTCTCTGGCTTACATGCCCAGCCCTTCGGTTAAGGCTTTTATCTGCTGCAGATCCATCTGATGCACTTTGATCATTTGATCCAATTGACTCAGACGAGAGTTGGCTTCGTCTTGCTTATCACACGCATCGGATTTCGCATCCCATGAGCGCCCTTCCAGATAGACATCGCACTCTTTTTTCAACTTAGCAATTTTAGGGACCAGTTTTTCACGCTCAGATTGCAGTGCCGCCAGCTCTTGTTTAACCTTCACTTCACGCTGGAAAACTTCGCGTGAGCGCTCCAGCACTGTCGCCTGAATATCGGCCTGCGCATTCAGCTTCATGTTTTTGTCGTCCGCTTCTATCAGCAACTTGGCTTTTTCGCTGACCTGAGCTTTCAGTGTTTTATTGCTACTTTCGAGTTTACTGATTTGTGCTTTCAGTTGTTCTACCTCGGCCTGATGCACCTGGTCGCGCTCTGCAACCGCTGCGCTAATTTTCTCTTCCACTTCAGCGCTCAGTGCCGCCTGACGCTGCGCCGCTTGATCAACAGAGGCTTTTTTACTGTCTTCTACCTGCTGGTATTTCTCTTCCAACACCTGATAGTTGGCTTCCCATTGCTTCGCCGTGACGCTTGAGCCAATCAGACCACCCAGAGCCAGTCCCAGCACAGCGGCAATAGCAATATACAGATAAGTGCGCTTATCGCGCTCTTCAATCACTACTACATCTTCGTCGTGTTGATTTGTCTCATTACTATTATTCACTCGGTTACTCCGTTTGCTCGTCAGCGGGTTAGTTCAGCAACAATGATGGAAGCGGTATACACCAAAAAACCGGCGATCAGCGTGATCACGACACCTTTTCGTAATTTTTCGTTCGTCCGGTAGCGGATCAACAAAAATGCCATTACTACTAAAATTGCGATCGCCAAAAGTCTAGTCATAACAACTCCTTGTTCAGGGAAACGCTCCCCCATCATTCCTCTTGCAACCTTAACAAAATGAGAGAGTTAAGCATGCAAAGACACTACCATTTTATACCATTTCCGTGCGGATAAAGGTCAGAAAAAAGTAGTTTCGGCCTCACCACTGCTCAAATCATCGACAAACAGGATTTTTGTAGGTGACATCACAAAATCTTTTGGTTACTATCCGAAAGCAAATCATCTACCAATAGATGATTGTTCCGATGAAGACTGCAGGAGAGTGGTTTTTAACCAATATATAACATTTGGTTAAACTAACCCGCCGAAGAAGTAAATCTTTCAGGTGCTTTATTCTAACCCTGGTTAGAAAACCCTTACGGGAAAGCGAGGACTGTAGTTGGAGGAACCTCTGGAGAGAACCGTTCAATCGGTCGCCGAAGGAGCAAGCCGTGTGCAAACAGGGTGAAACTCTCAGGCAAAAGGACAGAGGAGTGGAAAGAACATTATCCGGCTAGCGGCTTTTCTGTCGTTAGTGATCTGTTGAGATCGTTGATCTCCCCCTTTCCCTCTTCTCCTTAGTAATGCTTTATCAATTAAGGGGAATTCATGAACCACTTTCATTCTTTACTACAGACCATCGACAACTTTGTCTGGGGTCCACCACTTTTAATTCTGCTTGTCGGCACCGGTGTTTACTTTACCTTTCGCTTAGGCCTGATCCAGTTTCGTCACCTGCCAACTGCCCTGAAAATGGTGTTCAGTAAAGACAAATCTGCCGCCGAAGGCGATGTATCCAGCTTTGCGGCGCTGTGTACCGCCCTTTCCGCGACCATAGGTACAGGTAACATTGTCGGTGTGGCCACTGCCATCAAACTTGGTGGCCCAGGTGCCCTCTTCTGGATGTGGCTGGCCGCGCTGTTCGGTATGGCAACCAAATACGCTGAGTGTCTGCTGGCGGTGAAATACCGCAAAGTCGACGACAAAGGCCAGATGATCGGCGGGCCGATGTACTACCTGCAATACGGCGTAGGCTCTAAAGCGTTAGCGGTGATGTTTGCCATCTTTGCACTGGGTGTGGCCTGCTTTGGTATCGGTACGTTTCCACAAGTGAATGCCATCATCGATGCCAGTGAGATCTCGTTTGGTGTCTCACGTGAAATTTCCGCGGTGGTGCTGACTCTGCTGGTCGCCTTTGTCACGCTCGGCGGGATACAGTCGATTGCCAAAGTGGCCGGTAAAGTGGTGCCAACCATGGCGCTGTTCTACATCATCGCCTGTGTCAGTGTGATCGTGATGAACGCCGACCGTTTGGTTGAAGCCGTGGAACTGGTGCTGGTGTCGGCCTTTACGTCAACCGCTGCAACCGGTGGTTTCCTGGGCGCGAGCATCATGTTGGCGATTCAATCTGGTATTGCCCGCGGGGTATTCTCCAATGAATCCGGCCTGGGCAGTGCCCCAATGGCGGCGGCAGCTGCAAAAACCGATTCATGCGTGAAGCAAGGGCTGATCTCGATGACCGGTACCTTCTTTGACACCATCATCATTTGTACCATGACTGGCCTGGCTCTGATCTTAACAGGCGCCTGGCAGAGCGATTATTCTGGTGCGGCGATGACCACATACGCATTCGCGCAAGGTCTGAACTCCGATACGCTTGGCCCGATGTTGGTTTCTATCGGCCTGATGTTCTTTGCCTTTACCACGATTTTGGGTTGGAACTATTACGGAGAACGCTGCGTGGTGTACCTGTTTGGCACCAAAGCGGTGTTGGTTTACAAGCTGGTGTTTGTTGCACTGGTTGCTTCCGGAGCCTTCCTGCAACTGGATATGATCTGGCTTATCGCCGACATCGTGAACGGCCTGATGGCGATTCCAAACCTGATTGGCCTGATCGCACTGCGTAAGGTGATCGTCGAAGAAACCCGAAACTACTTTGACGCGCTGGTCGCCACGCCAAATCAAGCGAAAATGCAGGTTCAGTCATAAATCATTCCGCTGTATCTCACGATAAAAAATAAGCGCCTATCGGCGCTTATTTTTTATTTGAGTGAACGCGGTTGGTTACGGCGCTTCTTCCACCAAAAGCTTCACGCCTAAGGCCACCAGCACCACGCCGGTGGTCGCTTCCATATAACGCATAAAACGGGCACTGTTGAGCAGCGATTTGGCTTTGTTCAACGCGCCGGCTAATCCACATTGCCACACCATAGCAATCACAAAATGCACGCTGGCCATCAGCAGTGATTGCAACAGCGGTGAACCTTCAGGGTTAATAAACTGAGGCAGGAATGCCAAGTAGAATACCGCAGTTTTCGGGTTAAGCACATTCGACAAAAAGCCCTCGCGCAGTGAACGTTTCACCACCAGTTGCGAAGTACTCCCCTCATTGACACTCAGTGGAGCATTGCCCTGCATTGTAGCACGCAAACTGGTGATACCGAGATAAATCAGGTACGCCGCCCCCACCATTTTGACGGCATTAAACAGCTCTGCA
Source organism: Vibrio proteolyticus NBRC 13287 (assembly GCF_000467125.1). Classification (GTDB taxonomy): domain Bacteria; phylum Pseudomonadota; class Gammaproteobacteria; order Enterobacterales; family Vibrionaceae; genus Vibrio; species Vibrio proteolyticus. The sequence continues at coordinate 280,352 of NZ_BATJ01000001.1, forward strand.
GACTGAGCCAGAATCGCCGAAATCCCTATCGCGGAAAACGTCGCGTGAACAAACAAACCAGCACAAATACCCACACTGGTGACACTGCCATCGGCAAAGCCGCCACGGGTGGTATTGCGAATCACTAAAGCGGTATCTAAACCGGGTGTTAGGGTAAGAATCGTGATGGCTATCAGGAAAGCTTCAAAGTTCTCAATCAACGTCGACATCCTTGTAAACAAATAAGAAACTTAAATTACTCCGTTTTACAGTCAAATACTATCCATTCGACTCCTCGCATCAGGATATTTCTTGGTCGAGATGTTAATCGTTGGTAAAATTGCCGTTCAATATGAATTATTTTAATGATTAGTCACGGAAGGCGTTCTATGAGTGCATTCAACAAGTTGGTTCAACACTCCCAAAAAATCTCTCACTTTAATCATCTCGCAGCCATTTGCGGCTGGGATCAGGCGGCGGTGATGCCGTCTGGCGGCAACGAGGCCCGCTCTGAAGCGATGGCTGAGCTGTCTGTCCATATTCACGGTCTGTTAACTCAGCCACAGCTGGGTGACTGGTTTGCCGAAGCAGAAAGCGAAAATCTAACCACACAAGAACGTGCCTCATTGCGCGAGCTGAAACGTCAGTGGCAACAGGCAAACGTGTTACCCGAATCTCTGGTTCAGGCTAAATCTCTGGCGGGTTCAAAATGTGAGCACGCCTGGCGTACCCAACGCGGCGACAATGACTGGGCGGGTTTTGAAAAAAACTGGGCAGAAGTCGTGAAATTGTCACGCGAAGAAGCACAAATCCGCGCAGAGGCTACGGGCCTTAGCCCATACGACGCCATGCTGGACATCTACGAGCCGGGCACCAGTTCGGCCTCACTGGATGTACTGTTTGCTGATGTGAAAACCTGGCTACCGGATTTGATTGATCAAGCGATTGAAAAGCAAAGCCACGAAGCATTCGTTGAGCCTCAAGGCCGCTTCGATACCGCCAGACAGAAAGCTCTGGGGCTGGATGTGATGAAACTGCTTCAGTTTGACTTCAACCACGGCCGTCTCGATGAAAGCGTGCACCCTTTCTGTGGCGGCGTGCCAACCGACGTGCGTATTACCACGCGCTACGATGAGAGCGAATTCGTGCAATCTCTGATGGGCATTGTGCATGAAACTGGTCACGCCCGTTATGAACAAGGCTTGCCAAAAGCCCTGGCTGGAACACCGGCCGGTGAAGCACGTTCGATGGGCATTCATGAATCTCAGTCACTGTTTTTCGAAATGCAGGTGGGCCGCAGCGCAGCGTTTATCGAACATTTGGCACGACTTGCCGGTAAGCACTTCAACGACCACGATGCAGAGCTGTTCTCAACCCAGAACTTCCAAAAGCTCTACACCCGAGTGAAGAAAGATTTTATCCGCGTGGATGCCGACGAGCTCACCTATCCTGCGCATGTGATCCTAAGGTACGAAATTGAACGTGACCTGATCAACGGCCATATCCAGCACACCGATGTACCTGCGCTGTGGAATGAAAAGATGCAGTCTTACCTTGGCCTCTCAACCGAAGGGAACTTCAAGAACGGCTGTATGCAAGACATCCACTGGACAGATGGCTCATTCGGTTACTTCCCTAGCTACACATTGGGCGCGATGTACGCCGCGCAGTTTATGGCTGCAATGAAGCAAAGCGTAGACGTAGATGGCGCCATTCGCAACGGCGATCTAACCCCCATCTTCAGTTGGCTGGAAAGCAATATCTGGAGTAATGGCAGCCTGCTCACCACGGACGAACTGGTGAAGCAAGCAACGGGAGACACCTTAAACGCCAACTACTTTAAAGAACACCTAAAAAGCCGTTATCTTTAACCCTCACCATTAAATAAAAAAGGCTCGCCAACGTGAATATTAGCGAGCCTTTTTAGTTGGTTGCCCAGTGTGGGGCTAAAATGGTTATGCCCCATTCCTTGCTAGCTCTCCTAATAGAGTAACTCCCAACAATTCTTTTTATCATACTTTTTCTAATGGATAAGCAAAAGGCAAGGCTAAAGCCTTCGCCTCCTTTGGTGCAATTGGTGGTATAGCAACTAGTTTTCTATTGAAGATTGATCGCTTTCAAAGTAACGCTTTTCGAATGATGGTAGACATATTGACTAATATAGATTTGCTCTTTTTTGAATAGCATTAAATTAATTAGGAGATCATATGCCTCAATCTGAAATCGTGGTATTAGCTAATTCTATTAAGCATGGTCAACATTGTGTCGCTGGAAAGTGTGTTAATACGGGGAGATGGATAAGACCAGTTTCAAATTTACAAGGTGGAGAGCTAAGCAATCAACAAGCTAGAATACAAAACCCACATGGCACTTTTAGTGTTAAGCCTCTTCAAAAAGCTCGTATAGGAATTGCGCAACATGCACCTCTTCCTCATCAGCCTGAAAATTATTTGATTGATGGCACTATTTGGGTTCAAAATTATTCATTTGATGCTGGACAGTTGAATACTCTACTAGACAATCCAGTGGATCTTTGGGGGGATGGTAATAGAGTTGTGCATGCTCTAATAGCAGAAGGTTTATATCAAGTGCCTCAATCACTGTATCTAGTACAAGTAGAAAATTTAAGGCTGTATTATACAGATGATGATAAGCGGAGAGCCTCGTTCTCCTATGGAGGTATTGATTATGACCTTGCTGCTACAGATCCTCGGTTTGATGAGATTGTAAGGGATAATTTACCAACTTTAGGCATACTATGTGTTAGCTTAGGTGAACAATATCAGGGCTATTGCTACAAACTTGTAGCAACAATTTTTTGAGGGTTATTATGCATATTTACACAATAGGATTTACCCAAAAGAAAGCAGAGATGTTTTTTGGATACTTGAAAAACTCAGAAGTGAAAACTCTTATTGATGTTCGTCTTAATAACGTATCTCAACTGGCTGGCTTTGCGAAAAGAGATGATTTGAAGTTCTTTTTACGAGAGCTTTGTGGTGCGGAATATGTTCATATGCCTGAATTAGCTCCAACCAAAGAAATTCTTAACCCTTACAAAAAAGGTGATATGTCTTGGGAGCTATACGAAGACAAGTTCTTAAACTTAATGGCCAAACGTAATATTGAGCGTTTAGTTAAGCCATCATTACTCGATCAAGGTTGCTTACTGTGTAGTGAACACGAACCACATTTATGTCATAGGCGCTTAGTGGTAGAGTATTTAAATGAGCATACTGATTTGAACCTGAAAGTTAAGCACTTGTACTAATGGCGAAGATATTGATTTTATACCCTCAACTTTTTAACTGCTATTCAAAATTTGCAAGAAAAGTGGGTAAGATAACATCGAGTTTGGATGATGTGGAGTTGATTTATCCCCATGATCCAAATCAGTTAATAGAGGTGTTTTGCGCAGAGAACGCTGGTATAGCAAGCTCTAATCATTTATCTAACTGGTCGTGTGATGACATTACACATGCGATAGTTTTTGATGATGGGGAAGAGTTTGTCTCTGAAGTTGAGTTATTGAAAACAGCTCAAATACCTCTTAGATTCATACGTATTCATATTACAAGAGTTATTAACATAAAATCTGATACAAAGTATCAAACTGAAACGAATAGTCCTCACTATGAATACATCGGTAGAAGATCATACTGGGGAAATCCCTACTCAATGTTTGAGGATGGTGATCGTGATGAAGTGATAAGAAAATTTAAGTATGACTTCGATTATGATAAATTTTTAAATGTCGATAAATCAAAGGTTTACTCTTTAGCTGGCAAAAGATTAGGTTGTTTTTGTAAACCACAAGCCTGTCATGGTGATGTACTAGCTGATTTTTTGAACTCTTGGGATGACGGTAAATAAACTCTCATATTACCCCTTTCAAAGCCGATGTAAGAATGGGGTTTCATGTTTTATTGATATTTATTATATCCTTCCTTACCTAATTTTTTTTAACATCAATTTTTGTGGTGTTATGGGTTCAGATCTCGTCGTTTGCCATACGTCCCGTAATCTTAACCACAAGGGTTAGAGTAAAGTCTCTAGCTCATTTCTGTCCAAAAACGTTCTAGGCAGTCCTTCCATCTCCATGCTAGGCGGAAGAACTCAAAAGTTTCTGCCCTTTCTGTATCCATCTGCTACGGAAGTGACGCCGTGACCTTTTGTTATGACCGCAACACCTCTAGACAAAACTTTTCTTACCACGCCCTCCCCTAAACACCTGCCGATAGCTTGCCGGCGAGATATCAAATTGCTGTCGGAAATGTCGTCTTAACGACGTGGCCGAAGCAAAACCCGCTTGTTCGGCAATGCGGTCTATGGCTTGATCTGTGGTTTCTAAATAGTGCTTCGCGGCAATCAGACGTTGATTGACTAACCATTGCGAGAAGCTGCTGCCCGTGGCTTGTTGGAAGCGGCGCGTGAAGTGGCGCCTGCTCATACATGCTTTTTCTGCCATAACGTCGACCGTAAGCGGCATGGAAAGGTTTTCAATCGCCCACTCCATTATGGCGGATAACGGCTCACGCTGGTTCACAGCCGGAACGGGCACATCAATATATTGCGCCTGACCACCTTGTCGATGTGGCGGTACCACAAGATTCCGAGCGACCGCATTGGCCGTCTGTGAACCCCAGATCTGACGTACGATGTGCAGGCAACAGTCAATGCTGGCAGCGGTACCAGCGGAGGTAACAACGTCGCCGTTGTCGATGTAAAGCACCTTCTCATCAACCGATACTTGTTTATAACGATCACGAAAACATTGTGCCCAGCGCCAATGCGTGGTCGCTGTTCGGCCATCAAGTAATCCAGCCGCCGCGACCACAAACGCCCCCATGCACAAACCTATGATACGGGCCCCTCTGGCATGAGCTTGTTGCAGGGCGTCAAGAATACACGCTTCTGGTTGATGCGCGGGGTCGTCCCAGCTTGGCACGATGATGATGTCTTTTGAACTCATCGCTGCTAGCCCCTCTTCGACGATCATCGAAAACCCGGCACTGGTTTTTAGCACCCCAGGCTTCGCCGCGCAGATCGTGATCTCACAAGCGGGCGTTCCATCGACATTTAAGACTTTTTCAAACACTTCGTACGGCACCGACAAATGAAAAGGAATAATGCCATCAAAAACCACGATACCAATCGTCACTTTTGAAAGGTGGCCTGATTCGGGCTTGCTCACTGCATGTATCATCTGCCTAGTATTCCTTTTGCGTCGTTTCATTCAAAGATACCAGCTAATACCCATTTTGGTATCAGCTGGCGGTGTTACGCATGCAGTTCGTTATCGTATCACTGGCATGTCTACGATTGCTTGCGTGGTCTTAATATCAGCAAACACGTCGGCCACACCTGCGATTGCAGCGCGTTGCAAAGTGATGTGATCAACCACGCTTCCATCCCAGTTAGCCAAATCACGAGTAGCCGTGGCGTCTTCCGCGATAATCACTTCGTAGCCCATCGGCACGGCATCACGGGCCGTTGTAGACACACACATGTGAGTCATCAGGCCGGTAATGATCAAAGTTTTAATCCCCTTCTCTTTCAACTGCTGGTCCAGGTTGGTGCCAACAAATGAGCTTGGGGTTGCTTTGTTGATGACAAAATCGGTATCCAACGGTTGCAGATCCTGATGGAACTCCGCGTTCACACTTCCTTCGGCAAACAATGGACCGTCAGCAGCCCCCACATGACGCACAAAATAGACGGGCATCTTGTTCTGATGCGCAAAACCAACCACCTGCTTGGCTTTTTTTAGTGCTTCCTTGCCATTCGGAATAGGCATACGCCCCGTGTAATATTCGTTCTGAAAGTCAATCACCAGCACCGCGGTGGAACCTGCATGGAGTTCTGTCGGCGCTTGAGCCTGAGTCATCGTCCGGATCGTGGGCGCTGACGTGGCATTCGTAGATTCCGCGGCGGCCGAGGCCGTTGCCATTGAAAGTGCCAGTGCACTGCAAACTGCTGTTTTTTTCATTCTCGTTCTCCTCACGTGTTTTCGTTACAGGCGCGATTGCCTGATGTGGGAGCAGTATGCGGAATGCGCGATGTTGCTGACAGTCTGCTTTGTGACGAAAAACAGTACTTTTGGGCCAAAATGAACACACCGAACATTTCAGGCCATCCGCGGATGTTGATGTGACATTATCGTATGTTCAGTAAACATGGCTGTGCTATGGTTTATAGAGATTATCAACGCGAATCAGAGTGTTGCAGCTTAGCTGCTAAGCCTGATTGGTCCACTTTAAGAGGATTCACTATGTTAATTACCTTTCGCTGTAAGGCATATGCAAACATTACGATGTTTGGTGATGTGGGCTTGCAGATGCTAAAACTGATGGGACACAGTGAAACCGTACCCGGCGCTATTCTGGCGAACGATGTCCCTCAGGCACTGGAGCAGCTCAAAGCCGCGGTAGAGGTAGAAAAACGTAAAGCTGCCAACGCAGAACCCGAGAATGATTCGGATGAAGATGCCGAGCCAGCCATCAGTGTCAACCATCGGGCTTTACCTCTTATCGAACTGCTCAGCGCCGCCGTGAAAGAAAAATGCGATGTGATGTGGGAGTCAACGTAACAGAAACGTCTTGGAATTGAATTCGCTTTAATCTATCTAAGCGCCAGTTGTATCTGGCGCATTCGGAATGACACTATTGTCTGAGTAACAGTGGTGACATCACCCTCCATATATTGAGTTCATCGAAAAGCGCGAGTCTCAATCTGCGTGACCTAGCCCCTCCACTCTCCTATCCTGTTATCATTAGATGAATTATCTAAATCAAATCAGAGAACTACTGTGACGGTCGAATCCAAACCCTCAATCAAGCTTGGCATTAATGGTGTCATTTTGCTCGCGGCCATTCCGGTCAGCTTTCTGGCTGATTATCTGTTTAACCTGACACTGAGTGGACGTTTAACCAGCCATGAGTACGGCGACTATAAAGTGGCGTACGCCTACGCGGTGCTGGCGTCAATGGTGATTTTGCTGGGTGGCGATCGTGTGGCACCGAAAATGTTATCGGCCACGTTAGATCAGGGCAACAATCGTCCGGTGTGGTCGTTTGTTCGGTTTTATCTGAAAACAGCCACACTGCTGTCCGTTGTGTTGATCATTGTCACTTACGCGGGCAGTTATCTGCACCTGTTTGTCAGCGGTTCGGACCAACACCACCCCTTAGTCTTGATGTCGTTTGTATTGCCGCTGATCGCGGCCGCGGCTCTGTTCAGCCGGGTGTTGCAATCCGGTAAGTTCTTGATCCTCTCCAACCTGCCATGGCGCGTCGCGCTGCCTCTGATGAAAACCGCCATGATCGTTATGATTTTCTGGCTATTCGGCTCACTGGCACTGTGGCAAGTCATCACCTGTGGCGCGTTAGCCGTGTTAATTCTGGTGAGTTGGCAGTGGTTCAAACTGCGTCAACTGGCTTTGATTTCTGTGTCACTGGCGGCGGCGAAATATCCGACCAACCACCGTGAGCTACTCAAACAATCGCTTCCCATGATGGCAGCCGTGCTGGTCACCGTGGCGCTGAATCAAATTGATCTGTTCATGCTCGAATGGCTGGCCGAAGAGAATGAAGTCGGCCATTTTGGCGCCGCTGCGACGATCGCTCATATTCTGCCGGTGGCACAGACGACAATCGCAGGGTTGTTTCTGCCGCTGCTTGGGATTGCGGTTCATGAAGGCAGTAAACAGAGCATGGCCGTTTACCATCAAGCACAAAAACTGATTTTCTGGGTACTCGGCGGGTTATTTGTCGTGCTGCTCGCCTTGCGACATACTCTGCTCGGAATGTTTGGTGAGGAATACCTGGCAGCCAATCAGGCACTTACTCTGCTGTGTGGCGCGTATGCTATTTGGGGACTGGCGGCTTTTTCGTCCACCTGGCTGCAATACGTAAAACGTGGCAAAAACGTCGTGTGGATTGGTTTGACCGGCATAGGTCTGGACGCTGCACTCAACCTTGTGCTGATCCCTCGATATGGCATTGATGGCGCGGCGGCGGCGACGTTACTGACTCTTTTCAGTTGCAGTATTGCGATCTGGCTCTATCAACATCATACCTTCAAAGTAATGACTCACGATCAGGATTATCAACAAGCGTAAAAAAGCTCCCTTGCGGGAGCTTCTTACTTTATCCGTTACTCACTTGTGCCAGTGGGTTTGGCTTTGGCCGTTCCTGATGCCATTGGCGGAAGTCACTGCCCGTCGGCGCCTGCGCAACACGCAAGTTAAACTCTGGCATCACCGCGTACAGGTGGTCAAAAATGTCCGACTGAATACGCTCGTATTCAACCCACGCCGTTGTGGTGGTAAAGCAGTAGATCTCCATTGAGATACCGTCATGCGATGGCGCAAGCTGGCGAACCATCAGCGTCATATTCTTATGAATTTCCGGATGCGCACGCAGGTAGCGCTCAAGATACGCGCGGAAACTGCCCAGGTTTGTCAGACGACGACCATTGATGGTGCTGGTGTCATCGACGTTGTGCTGTTCATTATAGAGCGTGATCTCTTCAACTTTGTTTTTGATATACGGTTCCAGAAGTTGCGCTTTCGTCAGATCGGCAACTTCCTCATCACTGAGAAAATGCACGCTGGTCGTATCAATCATCACGCTACGCTTGATGCGTCGGCCGCCGGAGTCAGTCATCCCTTTCCAGTTTTTGAACGAGTCAGAGATCAGTGCGTAAGTCGGAATCGTTGTGATGGTCTTATCCCAGTTCTGCACTTTCACTGTGGTCAGGCTGATGTCGATCACATCACCATCCGCGCCGTATTTCGGCATCTCCAACCAATCGCCTACACTCAACATTTTGTTGGCGGACAGCTGCACACCCGCAACCAAACCAAGAATGGGATCTTTAAACACCAACATCACGACCGCTGTCATGGCACCCAGGCCACTCAACAGAATCACCGGGGATTTGCCTATCAGGATGGAGGTAAACAGCAATGCCGCAATCACAAAAACGATGATTTTGACGCTCTGAATGATGCCTCGGGTCGGCATATTGCGCCCAACCTGGGTGCGGTTTACCAGCACATCGACCACATTGAGTAGCGAGAACAGCGACAACATCGCGTACAACACCACCCACAGCGCGACAATCGTCAGCAACATCTCGCGGATTGCACTCTCGTCGGATAGCCACAGATTGGCCTGAATGCCGATCACAATCCCTTGTATCAGCAGCGCTACCCGACTGAATAAGTTGCCGCTGAACAGTTCATGTCGCCACACGGCCTGAGACTTGTCTGCACTGCGTTTCAGCCAGGCCACCACACCACGGTGCAACACCAGGTGGATGATGATAGCGATGAGCAGAATGAGTCCAAGCGCTTCACCGACTTGAATCAACTGCGACAGTTGAATGTTGTATTGACTGAGCCAATTTTCAAAGGACTGCAACATAAAAAACTCCGCTCCGAACTGGAGACTCTTCAAAAACCGTACATATGATTTTCATAACATACACATGCGGAAACAAAAGCCACACTATCTTTGACTGTATCTGACTCGTTAAGAAAGCGTGATTGAAACCCATCTGTTGCGCAGTGTCACTCACTTATCCGCGAAACTCGTACTTCGCTTCAACAGTAAGCAACCCATTGTATGTGATACCGGGGCTACGACCAATGTTTTCGTGAGCGATAACCACAACGAATATACCTGACACCCTAGATGCGACTCAGGCAGTAATCAAGTCAGAAAAATCCTAAATGCTGTAACAGATTGCAACTGAGCAACGACCAAAACCGCCCAAACGACGGCTTTGGTTTAGAGCAATCAATCAGCCTCACTGACGGGGGATTGGTTTTAGGGCAGCAATCGCAGCGGCAAACAAACCCACCGCCAACACGGCAAGCCAGACGGCTCCCAGTGAGTAAGCAAAACCCGCCAGACCGGACCAGATCGCAACGCCCAAATGCATCATACTCATGCCCAGCGCCATCAAAGTGCCGCGATGCGAATCTGACAACTGCGCAATGTGGCTTTGCAGCGCCGGCGAGCCGATTCCCCCGGCCAGAGACCAGAAAAATAGCACCGGCAAAAACATCAGCACATCCGTTGCGGATGCACCGAACACCCAGGCGCTGCACAGCAGGCAGACCACCAGTGCAGCTCGCATCACAGCACGGCCGCTACCCAAGCGTCGAATGGCTCGCGACATCACCATATTGCCCATCACACTGACGCCACCAAGTACCGCGTACGTTAAGCCAACCAGTGCAATGTCCAGTTCAGTGGCATCACGTAAGCGCTGTCCCACCAGATTGAAGACGCCGATCCCCCCACCAAGGCCAAGCCCCATTGCCAGAAGCGCTCCGCGGGCGCCCGGAATCCGTAGCAGTTGCGCCATGGCAGGTTGCTCCGGTTTAGCTGTCTTGTTTTTGGCGTAATGCGCACCGCCCTGGGCAGCGAGCAATGCCGACACCATCAGTGCCGCTGCACCTAACACGATAAACGCTGCGCGCCAGGACAGCCACTCTGTCAAAAAAGCTCCGATAGCCGGGCTGGTAATCATTCCCAAAGTCAGACCTGCCTGAACCAGAGTAATGTGCTTCATCGCTTTATCACCCGGTTGATCACCGGCCAATGCAAACGCGATCGGCAACATGCCGGCACTGGCTAAGCCAGTCATCACCCGCGTCAGTAAACCCACATCGAATTGGCCAACCAGACCAGTAGCGATCGAAGAAAGACCGAACAACACACAAGCTGGCAACATGATGCGCAGCCTTCCCCATTGGTCTGATAAGCGACCAAAGTACGGGGCGATAAACGCAATCGCCAAGCTGTAGGCAGTGATAAACAACGTGATCCGTTCTGCTGGCACGCCCAAATCCTGTCCGATGGGTTGCAAAATCGGGCCAAGCAGCAGCTCATCCGCCCCCACCAAGAACGCAATCAGGAACAACAGCGCGGGTAACATTTTATTTGGCATCACACATCTCCATCTTTGCCATATCAATCACTTTATCCGGCCAGTCGGCCAGAAAGTCCGGCTCGTGCGATACCACGATCACCGTGCCAGCGTAGGTACACAACGCCTGTTTTAACGCCGCTTTTACGTCGACATCCAAATGGGTGGTCGGTTCGTCAAGCACCAACACGTTTGATTTACTGACCGCCAGACACGACAACTTTACCTTGGTCTGCTCACCGCCACTCAAACTGCGCAGCGGCTGCAAGGATTTATTGCCGCTGATGCCAAACTCCGCCAGCTTCTGACGCGCACTTTTGTCATTCAACTGGCGACACGATGCTCGCATCACCTGCATGGGAGTACTGTCCGGGTAATCCCAGTGTAAGTCCTGAGAAAAATACCCCCACTGAATGCCGTTGGCCTGTCGAATGTCCCCGGCAAGAGGATTGAGCTGACCGATCAGCGTTTTCAGCAGTGTCGACTTACCCAAACCGTTAAAGCCAACAATCGCCAGCTTTTCGCCGCGCTGAATATCGAGATTGATCGCCGGTAACAAGGCATGTTGATAGCCTATCTCAAGCCGAGTTGCGGTCAGAACCGTCTGGGCACTCAGAGGCGCGTGAGAAAAACCAAACTCTGGTTGACTCTTTTGCTGCGGCTTGTTCACCCGCTCAATTTTCGCCAACTGCTTTTTGCGGCCGTTGGCTATCTTGGCGTTCACACCCGCACCGTTTTTGCTGATGTAGGCTTCAAGCTTGTCGATTTTCTGTTGTTGGGACTGATATTGCTTAAGCTGGTTGAGCGTCTCCTGCTCCTTCTGCACCATCGCTTTTGCGTAGCCGCCTTTGTATTTTCGGATCTGTTGATGGTCAATGTCGCATATACCATCGGCAATCCGATTCAGAAATGCCGTGTCATGCGATACCACCATAAACGTACCTGAATATTGATTGAGAAACTCCGCCAGCCAGGTCACGTGATCCGTATCGAGAAAGTTGGTCGGCTCATCTAGCAGTAACACATCCGGCTCTTCCAGAAGCAGTTTAGCCAAAATCACTTTATGGCGCTGACCGCCACTCAAACCACTCATGTGTGTGGTCATTCCAAGTGGCAGAATACCCAGCCCCGCCGCCACCTGTTCAACACGATGAGTCAGGCGGTAGAAGCCCCCTTCTTCCAACAGCGATTGCAGCTCTGCCGCGCGATTCAGTGTTGCATCGGACACCGCTGATGACATTTGCGCATAGAGGCGATTCAGCTCGCGATCCGCAGCCAGTAAAGGCGCATAAGCGGTCGCCATAAAGTCGAATACTGACAGCGAGGGATCAATCTCAAGGTGCTGATCGAGGTAGCCAACTTTCACACCCGGCTGCCAGAGGATGTCACCGTGATCCGGCAGATACTCACCTTGTAATAGCTTGAACAAGGTACTTTTACCCGCACCATTTGGTCCGGTGACACCCAGATGCTCACCACGATGGAGAGCGAAATCGGCGTTTTGATATAAAACCTTGTCTTCCACCTGAAAGCCCAGGTGTTTGATAACTAATAAACTCATGTTTTTAAACCATAAAAAAGGGGCCGGTAACAAGTACCGGCCCCTGGAATCTGTACGATATTGATGTCTCTGATTTTCAGACACAAAAAAGGCCGGTGATAAAGCATTACCGGCCTACCTCTCTAACCATTACTTTCAGATGTCAGCTAGCCTGCGCTGTTCACGCATTACAACATCTGATGAAGATTTGGTTTTTCAGGCTCCGAGCAACACTTCATCGTGTATTTGCGCGGAGCTCAGCCTTCTCACGAAGTTCTTGAACAGGATATAAATCATGGTAGAGAGTTATCTATAAAAACATTCGGCGGCAAAGTTAAGATACCGCCGGATAAAAGTCAATCACTAAAAGTGGCACCATCGCGTCAGCGCAGATGGTGATTGCCGTAAGCTCAACCTGTTTCAATTCGGTTGCGTCCTTTGTGTTTGGCTTTGTAGAGTAGCTCGTCGGCTCTGGTCAGCAACTCGTTCGGGCTGTCTTGCTGACGAATCACCGTTGCCCCGACACTCACGGTAAAGTTCACTTCCGAGTCTTCATGCGTCACACTCACATCACGCAGTTCGCGTTGTAATCGAGCCAGAAGACTGCGCCCGCCTTCCAAACCCGTGCGCGGCAAAATGATCAGAAATTCTTCGCCCCCCCAGCGGGCACAGAAATCCTCTTTGCGACACAGCTTGGACGCCAGTAGCGCGAATTCTCTCAACGCCTCGTCTCCGGTACGGTGGCCGTAGCTGTCGTTGATCGCTTTAAAATGATCGAGATCGAGCAGAGCGACCACGGCCTCGGTACGTTGATTTTGCGCAATGCGAATCTGTTCAAGCAGGATGCGCTCCATACAACCTCGATTTGCCAGTCCAGTCAGCGCGTCCGTGTTGGCCATACTTTCCATTTGAACGTGTGCATTTTCCAACGCCAGCAAATCATTGTTACGTGCGACTTCATGCCCGACCCACTCGGCAAATAAACGGATTAACTCAATATCCTGACGAATAAACGGACGGGTCGGTTCCGGACTGGAAAAATTCAGCGTGCCATACCGCTTTTCATCAACAAAAATCGGCGCGCCAAGGTACGCTTCCAGACCAAAGTTCTTAAAACACGGATGGGTAGCAACTTCGCTGTCTGAGACGTGATGAAAACCCTGAACGTCATCGGCGTTATACACGTGACTGCAATAGGTCGCATCAAGCTCGAATGTCATGCCAGTCTCTAACGCATCATCCGGATGCACGGCACGCTGCACAATGTAATCGTTGCCGTCAATTTTGCTGAAGATACCGATCGGCAAGCCAAAGTGCTCTGTCCCTAATTTCAAAATCTCATCAACGCGCTGTTCAAAACTTAATTGTCTCGATGAGGTAATTTCATGCAGCTTATTCAATGTTTCTTCTGCGGATAATCGAGAAGATTCATCTTTGATCATCGCAATATAAAAAAGATTCTCGCCCGAGAAGTTTTTAATAACGCCACCAGAAGTCTGACCCTGAAATATTCGTCCGCCTTTTGTTTTGTAGTCTGCAATATACGAATCACTAATACATTCAGCCTCAACGTTATAACGTGATAAACCCAAGGTCTCATATTCATCATCCGTGGCATACAGAATGCGCGTGCTCGCCCCGATAACCTCACCTTCTTGGAAACCAAACAGCTTTTTGGCTGCACTGTTAATACAGACGATTTCACGTTGAAGCGTGGCAATAATGACGGCCGTATCAATATGCTCAAACACTTGGGACAGCACGTGAGAGTCCAATTCCGTATCAACATTTTGCAAATTTAAGGGCTTCATTCCGTCACTCCAATTGACCATACTTTCGCGCTGTTTCTGCCAGAGTATAACGCAGGGGCGATGATGTAAGCATACAGACCGTATCTATTGATGGAACATCACATAAAACGGGTTGTTAATTTCATTGTTGCGAAAATCCATATTTAAGCTAATGACATTAAGCGCTATTAAATAGAATAGAACATGGTTTACATGTCCGATTAAAAATATGCCGACGTTATTGTTCAGACTCAGCCTGAGTGATTTTAGCGACCACTTTTAACGCCTGTTTATTGAGGTTAGATCCCTCCCAGGCCACCACAATCCGACTGGTCATTGGCATGTCCTCTATCTCCGCTACCGCCGCCGCGTTGTCCAGATGTTCGGCCAGTGAGCGCGGCACAATCGCAATCCCCAGCCCCGCCTGAGCCATCGCAATCGTGGTGCGCAGTTGCGGCGCGGCAAATTGACGCTCAAGCCGTATTCCGGCGTCTGCAAGCAGCGTGTTCATGCCATCAAACAAGGCTGGCCCGGTTTCACGCGGAAACAATAAGATTTTCTGCTCTCTGAGCTGTGTCATTTGAATACGTTTAAACTGCGCCAATGGATGACCGGCTGGAATCACAGCAACAAACGGATCATCAAACAGCCGTTTGCGTTCAAAAGGCTCGCTGGCATAACAAGGCAAACGCATGATCGCGAGATCCAGCTGTTTGTTCTTTAACTGAGTGGCCAACTCCGGCATGGGCAGTTCAGCGGCCTGCAAGTTGATGCCATCGCCCTGAATTCGCCCCATCCTTTCCAGAACAGGAATACAAGTCGATGTTGAGGTGGCAAAGCCGACTTTCACTTCCGTATTTTCGCCGCGCGCAATCTGCCTGACTTTCGCTTTGGCCCGCTCCGCGTCAGCGAGAATATTCACCGCATCGGTATAAAACACCTCCCCAGCGCGAGTGAGCTCTACCCCTCTGGACAAGCGTTTAAACAGATCCACACCCAATTCATGTTCCAACTTTTTGATCTGTTGACTGAGTGGCGGCTGAGCGATGCCAAGCTGTTCGGCAGCCCTTGTAAAATGGCGCGTCTGGGCAACCGCGACGAAATACTTCAGGTAACGGAATTCCATATTTTTTCCATATCAAAATAAATCTTTTTTATATTGGATTTAGCACCCGGAGGAAGTCAATCTAAATATACACTTCATTGCATAATTGGTTTAACTCATGCGTGGATTCTACAACCCTCTGTGTGCTTGTTCGCTCGATGTAGCGAAAGAATTTGCCGAATACCATCACGTTACTGGTGATGGTGAGATTTATCAGACCTCGTTGATGAGCGCCCTGATCGCCGGTGTTTACGAAGGCTCAACAACCATAGAGCAATTGCTGGAGCACGGCGATTTTGGTTTGGGCACATTTAATCAGCTCGATGGTGAGCTGATTGCTTTTGACAAAGAAGTCTTTCAACTCAAATCCGATGGTTCAGCCAACCCGGCAGACATGGCGCAGAAAACCCCGTTTGCGGTCATGACATTTTTCAAACCGGATATCGAACTGCCACTGACTTCACGTATGTCCCGCGACGCCGTGCACGAACTGATCGACGACATGGTTCCGAGCGATAATCTGTTCTGCGCGATCCGCATTGATGGCATCTTCGACTTTGTCCGCACCCGCACCGTGCCTAAACAGACCCGGCCTTACCGACCCATGCTTGAGGTGGTCAAAGAGCAGCCCACCTTCCGTTTCGCTCAAAAACAAGGGGTCGTGGCTGGATTTCGTAGTCCCAAATACACGACGGGAATCAATGTGCCCGGCTATCACGAACATTTTATTACCGATGACCGCCAGGGAGGTGGCCATATTCAGGATTACAGCATTTCGTCAGGATTCCTCCAGATTGGCAAAGTATCGCGACTGGTGATCGACACCCCAGCTTCCGCGGATTTTCTTCGCGCCAATCTGGCTCCGGAAGACATTCGTACCGCCATCGAAAAGGCGGAAAAATAACAACGTCAGGCAATATAATAAGGACAACAAATGCAATCCAAACCTTCAAAACAAAATGGCGCACAGTTAATCGCCAGGCAGCTGGAATCACTCGGCATCAAATACATTTTTGGCATCCCCGGTGCCAAAATCGATCGCCTGTTTGACGCCATTGAAGACACCAGTATCCAGATGATCCCGGTGCGACACGAAGCCAACGGTGCCTTTATGGCCGGAGTTGTCGGCCGGCTGACCGGTAAGGCTGGTGTCACGCTGGTAACCTCCGGCCCTGGCTGTGGCAATCTGGTCTCTGGTGTCGCCACCGCTAACTCAGAGGGCGATCCGCTGATCGCCATCGGCGGCGCAGTCAAACGCACGGATCAGCAAAAACAGACGCATCAGAGCATGGATACGGTCAGCATTTTTCGGTCAATAACCAAGTTCAGCGCCGAAGTGCAGCATGTCGACGCCGCCAGTGAAATCATGGCAAACGCGTTTCGCATTGCCGAGTCCGGCCGCCCGGGCGCATGCTTCCTCAGCTTGCCGCAAGATGTGTTGTCCGATCAAACCCAGACCGACATAATAACCCCGTCTGGATACACCCAGCCCGGTTGCGCTGACATCGCAGCAATCGAAGAAGCAGTCAACCGTATCGGTAAGGCTCAGCGCTGTGTGGTACTGCTCGGTTTGCACGCCAGTCGCAGTGAAAACGCCGCCGCCATCGCGCGCTTCTTGCAAAAAACACAACTGCCGGTGGTCGGCACCTATCAGGCAGCAGGTACGGTTGATATCAATTATTATCACCACTTTGCTGGCCGCGTCGGCTTGTTTAATAACCAGCCCGGTGATGTGCTGTTGCGCGATGCCGATCTGATCCTCACCATTGGTTTTAGCCCGATTGAGTACGACCCAGAACTGTGGAACAGCCAGCGCTGCCCAGTGATCCACCTCGACATCGAGCCGGCCGAATATCAGCTTAACTACCAGCCTTGTGTCGAAATCGTCGGCAACATTGCGCAGTCCCTCGATCAAATGGGCAGCCGCATCTCTGAGTACGCCCGTCTCTCGCCCACTGCGCTCTCCGTTTTGGAAGAGGTAGCTCTGCAACGTCAGGTGATCAAAACCTACCCCAACGTCTACAGCCAGCAGGGTTTTCACCCACTGGCGTTGATCAAAGCGATGCAAGCGATCATCACGCCAGACACCACACTCTGTCTCGATATGGGCAGCTTCCATATCTGGATTGCCCGCTACCTGAGCTGCTTCCGCGCGCGTCAGATGCTGATCTCCAACGGTCAGCAAACCATGGGCGTCGCCTTGCCATGGGCGATCGGTGCCAGCTTACTGAAACCCGGCAGCAAAGTGGTGTCGGTATCTGGTGATGGCGGCTTTATGCAATCCAGTATGGAACTGGAAACCGCTGTCCGGCTGAAATGCAACATCGTCCATATCGTATGGGTCGACAACGCCTACAACATGGTGGAAATGCAAGAAGTGAAGAAATATCAGCGCTTCTCCGGGGTGAAATTCGGCCCGATTGATTTCAAAGCATACGCCGAGTCGTTTGGCGCCAAAGGTTTTGCCGTCACCAACCAGCATGAACTGGCTGCCACCCTGAAAAAGGCCATGGACGTTGAAGGCCCTGCTGTGGTGGCCATTCCCGTCGATTACAGCGATAACTACAAACTGATGTTGCCGCGCACTGAAAAGAATCAAGACCCTGTTTTCGTAAGTTTCGAAGGAGAAATCGCATGAGAGGATTAAAAAACAAAGTCGCATTAGTGACAGGTGCCGCCAATGGTATTGGCCTGGCTATCGCAACACGCCTTTACGATGAAGGCGTCAACGTTGCTCTGGCGGACTGGAATGAAACACAGCTCGCCAACGCGGTTGAGGGCTTCGACAAGCAACGTGTCTCTGCCCACACCATCGATGTTTCCAACCCGGACAAAGTCGCTGCACTGATTAACGATGTGGTCGCTCGTTTCGGCAAGCTGGATATTCTGGTCAACAATGCCGGCGTGCATGTGCCGGGCTCGGTCATTGAAGGCAGCGTCGACGACTGGAAGAAAATCTCTTCGGTGAACATTGACGGCGTGGTCTACTGCGCCAAATTTGCTTTGCCTGAATTGCTAAAAACCAAAGGCAGCATGATTAATACCGCTTCCGTCTCGGGGTTGGGTGGCGATTGGGGCGCCGCATTTTACTGTGCCAGCAAGGGGGCGGTCGTTAACCTGACCCGCGCGATGGCACTGGATCACGGCGGTGATGGCGTGCGTATCAATGCGGTTTGCCCAAGCCTGGTGAAAACCAACATGACCAATGGCTGGCCACAGGATATTCGCGACAAATTCAACGAACGCATTGCATTAGGCCGCGCCGCTGAGCCAGAAGAGATCGCGTCTGTGGTGACGTTCCTCGCCAGTGACGATGCTTCGTTCATCAACGGTGTGAACTTGCCTGTCGACGGCGGCGCCACCGCTTCCGATGGACAGCCTAAAATCGTGTAAGCCGTAAACCGACAGATCAGCCAGAGACGTTTCACCTCCTTTTTCGGCTCTGCGCTGATCTGTCGTTCTCTTATTTCAACTTGCGACAGGCACCAGCACCGCATCATTTAACGCCGAATACACTATATCGTTTGCCCGGAGAGGACGATCACTGTAAAAACAAACCCGATTGCCGTGCAACTCGCCCACCACTTCAAACCGATCATCCAGAAACAGACAATCCTTCACCTCTATCTCGACCTGCGCCTCATTCGGTTGTTGCACTAACGTGAAGGCCGTTCTTGGCACCAGCCACATTCCTTCCGCACGATTGAGTAGCTTACCGTCGATTAGGTTTCCTGCATTGAGGAACTCACTCGCCCAGCGGCTGACGGGCTTTTGAAAGAGCGTCACCGGATCCGACAGTTGGTGAATGACACCGTCTTTCATCAGCGCAATTCGGTCAGACAAAAGTTGCGCTTCCTTGCGATCGTGCGTCACGTTGATACAGGTGATCCCGCGTTGGCTGGTCAACTGGCGGATCTCCAGCCCCAGTTCTTCACGTAAATTGGCATCCAGATTCGACAGCGGCTCATCCATCAAAATGATCGCTGGTGACGCCGCGAGAGCGCGGGCAATAGAGACGCGCTGCTTTTGCCCGCCAGACAGTTTTTCCGGTAACTTGGTCTCATGGCCGGATAACTTAACCAATTGCAATACGTCTGCAACCTGCTGTTGAATAAGGTGTTTCGGTTGTTTTTTCAGTACCAGCGGAAAGGCAATGTTGTCGTAGACCGTCATGTGAGGCCATAAGCCGTAATCCTGAAACACGTACCCTAGCCCACGCTGTGATACAGGGAGCTGATGTTGATTTAGAGTGTCAACATAAACGGACTCAGGTGTCACGACACTACCACTATCTGGCCTTTCCAGACCGGCAATGATACGCAACAGCGTGGTTTTCCCACACCCCGACGGCCCCAATAAGGTCAGGAACTCACCTTGACGAATGTCCAGGTTGATGTCATTCAGGATGCGCTTCGACTCGAACGATTTCGAGATTTGACTGATTTTTATGGCGTTCATGGTGTATATCTTTTTACTATTCCCTGCCCGAGTGCGATGAGTGCACCGGACACCAGAATCACAACCAGGCTCATCGCCATGCCGGCGCTCACTGAGCCCTGGTCGAACTGGTTAAATACATAAGTGGCAACGGTTTCCGTTCCGGCCGGTGCCAGCATCAATGACGCCACCAGCTCCCGGGTTGAGATCGCAAAAACGATGCATCCGGAGGCGACCATAATAGGCACCATCAAAGGCAATAAAACGCGGCGAACGATATGCAAAATGTCGGCTCCGTAAATCGCCGCAGACTCATCCAGAGAAAATGGCTGCTGACGCAGCGCACTGGTGATCATCCGGATTGGATAGGGCAACATCAGGCAAACGTAGGCAAGCAACAAGATCATTATTGTGTTGTACGGCGTGACGGGCAGATACTGCTGATTCCAGGTGAGAATTAACCCGACCGATAAAGCCATCGCCGGTACCGCATTGGGCATTAGAGACAACACATCGAGGACGCTTTTCCCCCTGGGCTTCAATCGAATCAGAGTAAACGCAACCAGCAGCCCCAGCACCGCGGCAATCAACGCCGTCATCGCCGCCAGCCCGAGGCTGGTGTATATGGCTTCTACGGCGCCATTGCCCGACGTGAACAGATCCGCATAAGCGGACAACGTCAGGTTGTCCCAGCTCAGTCCGTGAGACACGGTACTCATCAACGACGCCGCCACAACTGAAAACAGCGGCAGAATCACCGCAAATACCGCGACCAAAGTAAACAACAGATGCGCTACCAGACATGCGCCACGCGAACTGTTTGCTGCCGAGGTGATCGTCTGGGCATCAAGACTGGCAGCGTATTTACGATTCACCACCAGTTGAAGCAGGTAAGCTGACACCGCTATCGCGATCAGGATCAGCGACAACACCGAAGCTCCGGGTAAATCAATCGGCCAGTCGGTCAGCTTCTCTTCAATGGCTGTGACCATAACTTCAAAGCCGAAGCGGCTGCCTAAAATATCTGGCGTCCCGAACTCCTCGACTGATAACACAAACACAATCAGTCCGCTGGCGAGTAATGTCGGCATCATCAATGGCAATAAAATGCGACAGGCTAAGTCCAAACGCCCGGCCCCATAAATTCGTGCCACATCATTGTAACGTTGACCAATCACCCGCAGTGCATTGCTGGCAGAAAAATACACCAGCGGAAACAGGTGCATCGTCATCACAAATACCACGCCACTGAAAGAAAACAGAAAGGCCGAAAAATCCACACCAGTCCAGCGATACCAAACGCCATTGAACTGAAACATCTGAATCCAGGCCATGGAAGCGATATAAGGAGGAATCAAAAATGGCACCAGCAACATCACATCCCAGAAGCGCCCGGCAGTCACGCTCATTTTATTACGCACATAAGCCAGAACCACAGCGACAGCGATGGAAAGCAGCGTCACGCAGGTCGCTAACCGAATGGAATTGAACGTAGCATCAATGAGAGCGGGGTCGCTGAGTTGAGGATAAAGATTGCTAAATGGTGCGCGAAACGATCCTTCATTGAAATGCGGGAATATCGCAAACAAGATCACCGATAACACTGGCAGACCAATAATAATCAACAACGACACCACAGAAAATGCATTAAAGGCCAGAGGAAGGCGCCCTCCTCTGGCATTCGCGTACAACGACATACAATCAATGACCCATGATCTGCGCGAACTTGTCTTTGGTCTGTTTGGCTTTTTCCGCTGCTGCAGTGGCGTCAAACTGGATCAGATTGAGTTCGGCATAGCCCGGGCGCTGTGCCGCAATGTCTGTTCTGGCAGGAAGAATTAAAGTATCGGCCACCAGCGTTTGCCCTTCGTCTGACAAGACATAATCGACAAACTTTTTCGCCAACGCCTCATGTTGGGTGGATTTCAAGATCATCATCGGACGCGGAGCCAGGACCGTGCCGTCTTCCGGGTAAATCACTTCCAATGTTTCACCTTTGGCTTTTAATCCGAGACCGATGTAATCCACCGCCCCAAAAACCGCCGATTTCGCGCCCTGCAACACTGGATTGAGTGCCGCTTTGTTTGGCCCGGGGATCAGCACGTCGTTTGCCTTCAGCTCCGCAAACAATTGCCAGGCTGACTCACCCATTTGGTCCGCAAGACCTTCCACCAAAGTTAGTGCAGACCCTGATTTACTCGGGTCTGGCATGGTCACTTTGTTCTTGTATTCTGGCTTGGTCAGATCGGCCCAGCGTTTAGGCACCGGCAACTGACTTTGCGTGTTGTAAGCAATGGCCAGCACCGCCGTACCTTGCGCCGTGTACGTCGCGGTTTTCAGGAAATCCGGCACCTTAGCGGCGTTTGGTGACTGGTACGTAAGTAATTCACCTGCGTTGTCCAGCGTAATGGCATGACCCAGTGACGACGAAATCATGACATCGACATGCGGATTGGCTTTTTCTGCCTGGTAACGGGACATGATTTTACCGCCGGTGGCCTGATACAGGTCAACTTTCGCACCACTTTGCCGTTCAAAGCCCTGAATCAGCTCGTTGGATAACCCTTTGGGGCCCGCCGAATAAACCGTCAGCGTTTCTGCGTGAACACCTGAACCTAAAAGTAGTGTGGCCGACAACAAATATGCGAATTTCATCTTTCCCTCTGAAAATACTCTCATCAATAAGAGTCCATATCTTGCGCCGGATATATGTCGAAATCATGACAAGCCGATGAACCAGAATCGTTTAAATTAAGGCGTCAATGATGCTACTCGATATTAAAAACTTAGGGAAAGCCTTGCTGAAAAATAAAAAACGCCACCGAAAGGTAGCGCTTTAAATTCATACTTTGGTTTACTTTTTTGCGATGTTAATTTACTGACCGCTGCAAAACTGAGCATCGTATTGATAAACAAATTGCGTCTTCGTTATCCCTTCCAGCTTCACCCAGTCAGACATCTTGCCCATCGCAAGAAATGCTTGCTGAGCACGCTGAACTACTTTGGGCGTATACTCACCCTGATTGTCAGCGTAATCAAACGAGGCTTCCGCAATAACAGGTTTGCTGCCTGGCAGCGGAGCAGGATTGTCATACCACAGGCTCACCACCAAATCCGCATCAAACTGACCGAGATCGATTTCCTGTCCTTTGTAGCGGCGCTCATACATCGTAATGTTGCCGACCCGGTTCAGTGGCGTATCTGCATCAATCACGCCATATTTTGCAGCAAAGCCGGGAAAGTCATCATAGATGTCATCGATCTTATTAATGTTTTTTCCGTAACCCGATATCTTGGTGGAATGCGAAACCTTAATTGAGATATCGTCATCAGAGCCGAGCAACAGGTCATCTTCTAGTTTGCTTTCGGCCTTACTTCGGTTTGAGGCCAAATCCTCGTACGCACTGATAAACCGATCTGACGAGCGAAATTTCAGAGCGGCGTCTCGGTCATTGGCGTCATAGCGACTGACGCGATCCCGAAACGAATAGCCAAGCGTGCGCAAAGTACAGGCATTGGGTACATCCCAATAAGAGACAAAACGTTCTTTGTCCAGTGAGGCATTCCCCGATACATTGCGGTTGATTGCTTGTGAAATTACACTCGCCAGTTGTACGGTATAATTGGCAACGTCGCTCGCTTCACTCTGATAAGTAAACTTATCGGTATCGAGCAATAATTTGTATTCCCGGGAGGTGATATCCGTCGAAGCGTGTGCGGCATTAATGATAAAAAGCGCGGATAACGATGCGATCCATTGATATTTCATCTGTTCTTCCTGTTATTTATTTCCGGAAAACAAACTGTAAAAAAGAATATTGACAGCTCAGTGACAACAATAATAACAGGATTTATTATCACGTAATTCAGGGGAAATCCAATAGTGACCTAATACCCTACTCCACCACCCAAAAGCCGACCGTCTGGCCGGCGATCGCCATTTACTCTTCGAGTAGTTCCGTCAAAATTTGTTTGTAGACCTCAACCGGCTGAGCACCGCTGATCGCACTGCTGCGATTGAACACCACAGTCGGAACAGACGTAATGCCAAGCTCACGCCAGCTCTGTGCGTTCCCTTCAACAGCCGCTCTTACTGCGACATCGTCCAGCCTCTGCATTGCGTCATCGGCATTGAGCCCCACCGCCTGAAGTTCCCTGACTAGGGTTTCACGATCGGCAACATTTTTGCGCTCGGCAAAAAAGGCATTGAATAAACGTAGTTTGAGCTCCGTTTGTTTGCCCTGTTCTTTAGCGTACTGCAATAAGATGTGTGCTTCGCGGGTATCGTACGTGCGCATCTCTTCAAAATAATCGAACTGAAATCCTACCTCGGCGCCCAAACGTGTCAGGTTCTCTCGGGCCTGTACGCTTTCCTGCGCTGTGGTACCGTATTTTTTCGCCAGGTGTTCACGCAGGTTTTCACCCTCTGGTGGTAGATGCGGATTGAGTTCAAACGGTTGCCACTCGATGGAGATTTGCTCTTCGATGCCGAGCTCCTGAATTGCCTGCTCCAGGCGCTTGTAGCCGATGATGCACCAAGGGCACACTACGTCCGAAACAATATCGAGCTGAATTTTATTCGCCATACTTTACCTTACTTAGGGGTTATGTGGTTTATTATGGTAACCTTTACGTTAGTTTCAACCAGTTTACTTTTTGTAACCTGAAAATCAGGAACCCAACAGCATGAAAAGTGACATCCAGGTCGACAGTCGCGGGCGAAAATCTGTCGTTAACGCCTGTAGCGAGCCCTGTGCCATTGAGAAGGGAATGCGTCTGATTGGCGGTAAATGGAAAGGATCAATCATCTATCACCTTAAAGACGGACCGGTTCGGTTTAACGATATGGCTCGAATGCTCGGTGGTGCGAGTAAAAAGATGGTGGATCAAAGGCTTAAAGAGCTGGAAAGTGAAGGGATGGTGCTGCGTAAAGTGATCAGTGAACGCCCTATCGCCGTCAGCTACGAGCTGACCGACTTCGGGCGCAGTGCACTGAAAATTCTCGATGATCTGCGTGTCTGGTCCGAAGCCCATCAAATCAAAATTCGCCAGTCCAACCAGCGTCGCGATGGCTGATCGCGTTTAGCGCATTTCAAACAACTCATGGTGGAAACGACGAGCGTCAAACCCTTGCTCTTGCAAGCCTCGGCGCAGTGAATCTGCAAACATCGCCGGGCCGCAAAACCACACATTGCGCTTGAGCAATCCCGACACTTCCCGCTGCAATCGCTCTGCGGTCAGACGAGCATCGCTCCGGCTGTCGAGCACGCGTAACGTCACATTCGCCAGACGCGCACTGTGATGCAATTCCTCAATCAAGCTCGGATCCGGACACGCAGTGCAGTAGTACATGATGGTCGGATAACTCGATGGATGATTCACTCGCTCCTCAAGAATAGATTTAAATGCGGCAATACCTACCCCTCCGGCAATCCACAAAGCCGGCCCTTCATCAGTGAATGCAAACTCACCATACGGGCCTTCAACCGTCACTTCGTCACCAGCGCTCAGGCGGCCATTCAAACCGCAGGTGAAATCCCCCAGCGCTTTGATCATAAACTGCAACTGATGCGAACCGTCATCATAAGACGCAATAGTAAATGGGTGTGCTTCATGTCCCTGGCAGCGCAAATAGGCAAACTGTCCGCTTTGATGCCCTTTCCATTCGGGAACATCAATCACCAAGTGGGTCACCTTATTACACTCATGGTAAGTCACTTCACGCACTATGCCTGGGTACCGGCGCGCACGGCCAATGCGATTGCTCAGGCTCCAGAGTGCCGCAAGCACGCCCACCAGACACATTCCAATCACAAGCAACGCTACGGGCTCTTGCCAGTAGTTTCGCTTAATCAATACGACGGAGTGAAAACCGATCGCGAGAAAGCATACCGCCATCAATTTATGAGACCACTTGAATCCTTTGTATTTAACGATTTTGCTGAGTGAGATAAGCGCCAGTACCAACAGCAGGTAAAACGCCAACTCTCCGACCGATTTAGCCTCGCTGTGCCAGGGAGCCACCAGCGCGAACCAGGAATCAGGGTCTGGCGGGATATGATTTTTAACGGGTTTGCTGAGTAGCCCCCACGATACAAGGTATTTAGGGACTTTGATGATAAGCCAGTGCACAATCGCGGTGGTGACAGCGCCAATCCCTAACCATTTGTGCCAGCGATACGACTTGTCCAGGCCATGCGTCAACTTCTCTACCCAAGGCAGACGCAACGCAAGCAACATGACCATCACCATCAGCGTGACTGACAGTATGCCACTCAGTTGGATCAGTGCGGCCCGAACCTGAAAGAAACTTCCCGAGATCAGAACGGCACTGTCAGCTGACCACCAAAACGCCGTCACCATCAACAGCACCGCCGCGGCTAAACCATAAAGTTTACGCATGTTCACCACTCCACAAATTCAGACACCATTATCGTATAACGTGCTGCGTAAAATGGCGTCAAAAGTCAGTAAAGGTATGTAAAGTCGTTTAAGGAGAGCAGCGTTGGAAATACGGAGCGATCAATCCGCCCCGTTCAGAGGAACATCAGACGGCCTGTGCGTCAAAACGTTCACGTGGCTCAACCAACTCCTGTTGCGCCGCAATAGTCTGAAGCTCCCACTCACCACGTTGGTGTGTCTCTTTCAACACGGCGTAACAGGCGTTATGCGCATGTTCAAATGCCTGCTTAGGAGACAATCCTTTTAACAACGCCCCGGTAAACAACGCAGAGATCAAATCGCCAACACCCACCGGTTGCTTATCAAATGGCAGATGCGGACGCTGAGCAATAAAGCACCCTTCTTGCGTGGCAAGCATCATAGTGAATTGCTGCTCGGAAACCGAGTGTAAATGCTTCACCAGTACCACGCTTGGCCCCTTTTCAAGTGCTTTACGACACGCCGTCACCGCATCATCAAGATGACGGATCTCAATATCAACAAACTGACTCAGTTCAAACTGATTCGGCACAATCACATCGGCCATCGGCATAACATCATTAATCAGGTGTTCTGCAATGCCCGGTGCCACTATGCACCCTTTATCGGGCGCTCCCATAACCGGATCACACACGTAAAGCGCATCGGGGTTGGCGGCTTTTACTTGCTTGACCGTATCCATAATCGCCAGACACTGCTCTGCACTCCCCTGATAACCAGAGAGTACGGCCAGACAATGCTCTAACTGACCGATGTTCTGCATCCCATTCACCAGGGTATTAATGTCTTGCGCCGAGAACGCCTGTCCGGTCCAGCCTTGCTGGTATTGAGTGTGATTGGAAAATTGAACCGTGTGGATTGGCCACACTTCGAAACCCATGCGTTGTAACGGAAAGACGGCGGAACTGTTGCCCGCGTGACCGTAAACCACATGCGACTGGATTGAGAGAATGCCTTTCATCGAAGCGCCTAACTGTATTCGTAAAGGTCAGTACTTTACTCTCTGGCACGCAATAATCGTAGTGCTTTTGATGAAATCGTTATTTTCATTTATTGAGGCGTGAGATGGATCAGGTTCAACCCGACAAGCCCGCGGGCTGAACCCTAGACAGCTATAAGCTCATAATTTTCTTGAACTCTTCTTCGGAATATTTCTTCTCGGTACTTTTGGTCATGTCGGTCAGCATTTTGTAGCGTAACTCAGTCGCAAGCGACAAGGTGCGCTGCAATTGTCCAAACGAGTAATCCGCCGCCATGCTCATGGCTGCCTGCTTGTCTGTACGGTAGAGTGATTTTAAAGTCATATCCAGATTACTGACCTGTTGATACAGCTTGGTTTCCTCTTCACCCCAGGTGCGGTGTAGCATAGGCAGATATTTGTCCGGATTAGCAGAGGCCAACGCCGTCAGGCTACGAAACTGCCAATAGGCCGATTGATCAGAATATGTGTCACTGCCCACCTGGTAAGCATGCGGATAATTGTGCAAGGTGGAATACAGAGGCACCAACACCGACTCCGGCAGGACACCAAAACTCTGCCAAATCAACCCCTGCAACTCTTGTGGCATCTCTTTACGCAGTTGGATGACGTGCGATTCAAGCTGGCGCTCTACGCGCATTGGCCGCTCAGCCTTACCTTCCAGTTCCGTCCCCTGATAAGTGGCACTCAAGACATCCGCTACCGCAGCTACCGAGATTTTCTTATCCGGTTTCATGAAGAGCGGATACTGCGATTGACGGGGTAACTGAGTGCGGGAGGTTGTGAGCATCTTCTGACCCAGCCACTCGCGATCAGTGTTGTACACGTCGCCAACGACACCAAATGCCTTGGCAAAATTGAATGACTTGGCATCCGGATTTTTCAGTAACTGATGTTGCTTCACAAACGCCAACAAACCTTTCGAATGCAGGACATCGGCGCCGTTGAGATCAACACCATGTACACGCAAACCATTTGCAATCATGGCGTAACTGTCATCCGGCACCTTTACTGCTATCCAGTGGTGGCCCGAGCCAATTTCAAACAGCCACGCCTGATCCACATCCGCGATGTACAGGCTGTTGCCTTCACCTGCGCCAAACTCTTCGATATATCCCCCGAGTAAGGCCACCGCTTCCCGAGCTGTTTTAGCCTGAGGTAGGATCAAGCTTGGAATCACGGCTTCGATAACACCATTTTCAACCAACGGATCAGCTTTTTGTGCGCGCTCATTTACCTCGGCACTGGTGGTCGCAGAAATGGCGACATTAAACTGGTTGATGCCCCGCTCTTCATAGTATTTACCCGCGCTGTCCACGGTGTTCGCATCCCAGTCAGGAATGGCAGAATAGGCATAGAATGTTTCCGGCATAGGGACAGTCAGCCCATTGCCCAATGTCCAGTTTCCCGGCTCATTTTGCTGTGCGGGGCGGTAAACCAGATATTTATTCCAGTTATTCACCCCGAAATCTTCATTGCGGGCAATCATAATGCTGCCGTCCGCCGATGCCCCTTTACCCACAATCAGCCCGGTGCAGGCGATCGCGTTCGCACTAAGTGCTGCCGTTACCGCAGCAGAAAGTAAACTCACAGACCATTTCTTCATTGTTGCTCTCCATAAGCTGGATTAACTTTGAATGTTTATTCAATGAGTGTTGTGTATGCGATTGATTATGTAGTTATTTTTGGTAAGTAACGCGAGAGAGTCTAACCAGTCAGGAAAGGAACGGCTGGAAGAACGATCACATCACCAGCCGATAAATTGATAACAAGCATTTTAGATTAAAAACTGTGAGCGCTATTCCACGTCTTGATTGCCGCTTGACCGGCTTCGACACCGTTTTGATACGCCTGTTGTAGGGATTTAGTATCACGGCTCAACCTTTTGAGCTGGAAACTATCCGGCGGACATATCTGCACGATCTCCACACCGTGAGGCGGATTTTCGATGAGCTCCACGGCTTGGTTGTAGCGAATGTCCCGTGTCAACATGGGTTCAATCAAAGCAGGGGTATGACGCAGTAAATGACGCATCAAACCGGGAAATTTCGCTGGAGACTTGCGATATGCCGACGGACGGCTGCGCAGCACCATAATCCGCTTGGCTCCCCGACGAATGGCTTCAGCAACCGGAATCGCATCAGCAACGCCACCGTCAACGTACGGCACGCCGCCGAGTAACACTCCGCGACGGTAAGCGATTGGTACAGCGCTGCTGGCTTTCATCGTTTCAGCCAGCAACGCAAGCTCCGGCGTGTGGTACTCTGCAGCGCCCGTATCCTGCCGCGTTACTCCCAGAAAAAACGGCCGCGACTCCTGTTTGAGGGTGTGCATGTCTATCCCCAGCTCGGCCAGAGTCACCGTCCACATCCAGTCCAGATCCATTAAATCACCACCGCGCAGAAACTGCCCGGGGCGGACAAATTCACGGCGACAACTGTAGTCGGTATAAATTTTCAGGTTTCGCCCCGGCATATTGGCCAGATAGGCCGCAAGATTACTGGCGCCAGCCGATACTCCCCAAAAACTGTCAAACGGAGAAAAATCCTGCGCTAAGAAGCTATCCAGCACGCCACACGAGAAAACACCTCGCATCGCGCCGCCTTCCACAATGAGTGCATTTGGGCCAATTTGCTGTGTCATTTGAGTTCCGAATCCGTAGAGTCAAAACACTAGCCTACCGCAAATACCACGGCTAACCAATTCTCGTTCACAGTTTCCAGCTAAAACGTACGTTGTAAACGTCTGATTTTTCGCCGGTATTAATATTGTCATCACCAAACGGAACAGCGTATTCAAGCGCTATATTAAAATCGCTGCCACGCCCGAGTTCTACCCCCAGCGCATAAGAACTTAAATCATGCTCCAGCGGCAGTGTATTGAATTCAGTGTGCGCCGTATCCACCACCACATATGGTTTAATAAAATAACGGTTAAGCCCATAGTTATAGAGCAGCTTTAATTCCGCCCCGTAGCCTTTATCGCCCTCAGCCTGACCTTCCGGATACCCACGGCCATAGAATTGACCGCCATACGTCACACGCTCCGAACTGACCAGTTCATCATCGGTGTAAACACCGTTGGCTTTTACGATTGCGCTAAAGTCCTGAAGAATTTGATAAGACGACGCTAGGCTGGCTTCAAATATCGTGAAGTCCATGTCCTGACTCAACTGGCGGGTTCCGTTACTGTCGGAAATATCGTTGCGACGCCCACCCAGATCCACCCCTTGTTTGACCCGTACATCACCAAACAAAGAGAGCGACTGCCATTTGCGATAGTAGTTCGTGTTGAGCGCCAGTGACGAATATCGGGTATGCTGGCGAGTCTTACCTAACATGGTGTTCAGGTAAGACAACTCGTAGTCATTTTTCTCGTCAGTATGATAAATACCACCACCCACTTTCCAGCGCTGATTGACGGTCAACCAGATCGGGTATTCGAGAGTATATTGATAGCGATCACGCGTTTTATCCTGATCCACATCGACATACAGGTTTCCTACCGGCAAACGGCTGTCAGACGTGTCTTCATAGCGGCTCCACTGGAACCGTCCGACCAAACCAGAATCCAACCAGTTGTTGTCCATTCCCACCGCATAATAACGTTCGTCATCCCCATCCAGCGGGACCAACCCCGAAACACTGAACTGCTCAAAGAAGCCATTCAACGATTTCAACTTCAAAGACACGTATAAGTTGTCGTCGTCATGCTCCTGCTTGCTGAACGACACACCAGGTTCGACCCATTCTCGTTCTTTCACTTCAACGCGAATAGAGGTCGCCCCCGACAAAGTTTTTGGCCTCGGTAAACCAATATTGAACGTATAGCCCGGGATCTGCCCAAGCAAGAGCACTGCCCGCTCCAGTGTATCTCGGGTTAACGGCTTTTCGTTTTTCAACGGAGCCAAGATTGCATTCACGCGCTGACGAATGCTGTCCTGCTCTATCTGCACTTCTTCACGTGCAATGTGTCCTTCGATCAAGGTAATGGTCAATTGCCCATCCGCAGAAAAACCCTTTTTGGTGACTGTCGCAAACGAGAGCGGATAACCTTTGTCCTGATACAACTGGGTGATCGCCTGCACCGTAGTGGTCACCAGCTCAACCGAATACGCCTGATTAATCAGCGGGCTCACTTGCTGACTGAGTTCATCCAGACCAATCACCGTGCCACCCGCAAAATGAATGGAGCGTATGACCTGAGCTTGTTCGGTCGCAACCGGGGATTCGACGGGTTCGATATCTAACTGAGTTTTGGAAACTCCGACTGCGTCGGGGATGGATTTAGGTTGGGTAATCAGAGGGGGGTCTTTGGCCTGGCTAACACCACTGACACCAAAGAAGAGCGCCGGTGCGGCTAGCACGGCAACAATATTCGATTTCTTCATTCACGCTCCCTGCGAAAAAGGTAACATGAGGCAGCCCTAGAGTGCTGCCAACATGTTACCGGACTCCCTCACTACGCGTTTACCGCGCCAGCGAGCCACTTCTTGTCATTCTTATCCTTACAACAGCTTACCAAGCAATGGATCCAGTACCTGGTTGTCAACGCTGTCGAGTAAGCCTGCTTCTTCCGTTTCAGACTCGGTTTGCAGTACCGAATTCAGTGTTTCGTTGAGCACACTGGTTTGCTCACTGTCACCCAACAGAGAATCATTCACTCCGTTCAATAGATCAGCTGTGTTATCCACTAAACCGGAAGACTCTCCCGACTCCGTACCGAGTGTTGTTGTTCCGGCCACCAGACTGGACGTCACTTGCGAAATGGTATCCCCCCCCAGCGCATCGGTATTGAGCACATCACCACTGAGCAACCCGGATGTGTTCAAGAGTGATCCCAGATCTTGTGTCAATATGGTCTGGTTACCATCCACTTCGGTCAGCACACCCGTAACGGACGCCAGTGTCGAATCGCCGTCCAACACCTGCTGACCATCAAGTGAGCCGGTATTAGATAGTTGAGTGTCTAAGGTAGATAAAGTGCTGGTCAGAATGCTGTTTGTATTGTCTGAAGATTCATCCATCATCAAGGCAGTCAATCCATTGTCACCGATAAACACGGTCCCCAACCCGTCCACATAACCTTCCGGATTGGACAGCAGGGCCTGAGTCCCCTCAACCAGATTGTTTCCGGTCAGGAATACAAACTGAGGGCCATTTTCTTGCAGATCATCCGTGTCCTGAAACAAGACTAGCGCATTGCCTTTCAGATCTATCATTCCGTTCGTTTCTGTCACCAATGGTGCCGTCACCGCAGACAACGTCGCCGCAAGGTTATACAAACCACCATTTTCATCTGCCACATGGAACTGCAGCGTATCGCCAACCTGTTCCAACGTGCCACCCAGTTCAGAGACTGTGCCGCCTGCGTAAGTCAGGATACCGGTTTGGTCGTTCAGTTGAACAAAGACCGGTAACGCATCTAACTGAGCAATGGCATCACCGGCGGACACCACCGTGGTTCCGGTTTGTGCCAGAGCGCCAGTGGCTCCTTCAAGTGTGGTGTTAAGGTAATTTCCGTCAAGCGAAGCGGGATCCAATGGCAAGCCACTGCCTAGTTCTGTTACCACCCCCCCAAGGTTCACCAACACGTCGCCGGAACCTGTCGTTATCGAATCGGCATAATCCGGCAGATCGCCCTGACTAATCACGTTGCCAACATCTGTCACCAAATTACCGTCTTCTTCAGCCACATCATCATTGACGTTATTGTCATCTTGTTTCGCATCATCATCCGTTGCAGAGGCGACGCTGTTTACATCGGAGCCACCACCGCCACCAGATGCAGAACCGGATCCGGAACCACTGCAGCCAGCGACGGAGAGAAACAGCGTGAGCAGTAGTGCCACGCCAGTTAATGAGGTTGAATTATCCATTGCTTGTTCTCCTTGCGCACACATGAACCGATCGAATCCCTAACCGCCCTCAGGTTGTGGCTTCATCAGTTTTTGGTCATTGCAAAAGTAAGCTAGGAGGCGATTGAACGAGTATCAAATATTAATGAGATGAATATTAATTAGCAGTTGGCGTGCCAGACGCCCGGGAGGTTATTGGTCTCGGTCTCAACTCCCTATCACCCCTTGCCATTGGTGGCGCTGAGCCAGCTGATTCAATATTTCAATATCGCGTTGCGTTTCGCTCTGTAGCCAAAGCAACAAGTCGTCGATCACCGGTGAAGGTTGGCGGTAGTGACAAAAGTATCGCCAGGCACTGTATTCGACATGGGTTCCTTCCGGACATTGTAAATACCCTTCATGTAATTCCGGCAAAACCAGCAATAAATCAGTCACCGTCACCCCTTGCCCGGACAAACACGCACTGAGTGCCAGGTCCAACGTGTAGAAGGTAGTCTCGCGGACCCGACTCGCTTTTCCTGCCTGGTTTTTCTCCAGCCACAATCGCCAGTCTTCATGATCTAAGGTTGAGTGGAGGCGCGGCAAAGTTAATATCGAATCGGTGTTGAACGTATCATCCAGTAAACTGGACGCACACACCGGTGCCATATACTCTTCGCGCAAAAAAATCATCCCAGGCTCTTTGCCATAACGATCTTTTAGCCGGGTGCTGAAAATCAGCAAATCATAATCGCTGGAATGAAGGCTGGACTCTTCGTCAATCGTCGGCACTATCACGATTTCATAATCCGGATAACGGTCATTCAAAATTCGCACTTTAGGCATTAAAACACGAGTCGTATAACTCAACGCGGCTTTTATGACGATGCGCTTTCGCTGTGGCGCTTTCCAGGACGCCACCAACGTTTCAACGGCCTGATAGTTCTTGCGCAAAGTGTTGCTTAATGCCAACCCTTGCTCGGTCAATGTGATAGCGCGATGTTTACGCACGACTAAAGATGCGCCCAGATCATCCTAAAGTTGCTTAACCTGGCGACTGACCGCACTCTGAGTCACGTTCAGCTCATTAGCAGCAAGAGTAAAACTCATCAGCCTGGCCACCGCCTCAAACGCTTTCAGTCCATTGTGTGAATAGGGAAGATTCGGATACGGTGTCATTCGTTTTTTCACATGAGTTCAAGGAATACCAGATTGGCATAAAAGTCATTTGAACACCAGCCCGTAAGCCCTTACCTTTACCTCAAACAATAATGAGGCTGTTATGAAAAAAATTCTGTCGCTGGCATTTCCACTGATTATCTCGCAAATGATCTCCATGGCTCTGGTGCTGACTGATGTGTGGATGATGTCCAAACTGAGTGTGTCAGCACTCGCGGCTGGCGGCCTCGGCGCATCTATTTACTCATTCGTGTTTATTGTCGCAGGCAGTACTGTCGGTTGTGTCGCTAACCTGATCGCCATCGCGTATGGTCAGCGAATTGCACGCCCGGAGTTTGGTAACCA
This sequence comes from Vibrio proteolyticus NBRC 13287, assembly GCF_000467125.1. Lineage (GTDB taxonomy): Bacteria > Pseudomonadota > Gammaproteobacteria > Enterobacterales > Vibrionaceae > Vibrio > Vibrio proteolyticus. Next base: position 314,924 of record NZ_BATJ01000001.1, read on the forward strand.
ACAAATACGTCTGGCAGTGAAAGGCGCCGTGTTGCTTTCCGTCATTCTCACTGTTCTTCTGACGATCAGTTTTTTGTACGTACCAAACTTACTGGCGCTGGCGCATCAGCCTGACGCCATCATTGATTCAGCGATGATTTACGTTAATGCCTTGAAATGGGCTATGTTGCCCTCGCTGTTACTTCTGGTATTGCGCGGGCTCACCAGCGCGTTGGGAAATGTGCGCTCGATTATGGTGATGTCGGTACTGACGGTGATCCTCAACGTTCCAATCAGCTACGTGCTGGCATTTCCTCTCGGTTTAGGGCTCAGTGGCCTCGGGGCAGGAACTACCCTGGCCGCACTGACGGTCATGATCGGATACGCAGTTTGGGTATTCAAGCGTCCCGAATACCAACAATTTGCCCCATGGCGAAATGTTAACGAGTATTCATTGTCATTGATGACTCCTCTGCTCACCATGGGACTTCCAATCGCTCTGGCGGCACTGCTGGAGCATGGGCTGATCTACGGTGGCACACTCATGGCAGGCGCCATCGGTGTGGTGGCTTTAGCGTTGCACCAAATTCTCCTGCAATGTCTGAGTTTTACCTGGAATATCAATTTTGGTTTTTCTCAGGCCGCAGCCATACTGGTTGGTCGCGACTTTGGCGCAGAAGATTATGCCGGTATCAAACAAACCGCCTCACGCAGTTTCTGGCTGGTAACCGTTATGAGCGTGGTCATGGCGGGCGCTTTTATTGCCTGGCCAAACGTGATTGCTGATATGTTCCAGCTTGATCAGGGTGAAGGCGGTATGACTGAACTGCTGTACGCGGTGATCTGGGTGGTCGCTCTGTCGTTCATCGTCGATGCCTGGCAGCTTCTCGCAATCAACCTGTTGCGTGGTATGAAGATTGTCATCGCCCCCACAGTAATGACCGCCATCGGTTATTGGGTATTCGGCCTTCCTGCTGCCTGGTGGCTAATGGAGCGCTATGGTTTGGGCGGCATCTGGGCCGGAATCGGAGTCGGATTGGGCGTCACCGGCATTTTGTTGCTCTTCCTGCTAATGAAGGCCATTCGTAAACAAAGTTACACCCTAGACAGCATCACCGTTTAAGTATTGAAACATGACGAAGTCTGCTACCATTCGCCCGGGTATTTTATGCGGGCGAATGGGCATGACCGATCTCGACATTGAACTTGAACATATTCTGCTGGAGATCCGAGCGGAACGCTGGAACCAGCTCGACCGTTTCCTGTTCCCCTACTTCTGTTTTCGTGAAGGTTACCTGACCAAACAGGGTAAACCAGACTGGGAGGCCGCACGCGCTCAGTCTCCGCGCTCGTCAAAAATTATGCAGGTGAAACACGCTTGCCTGGAGCCCTTGCTTCCCAATGAGGCCTTGATCGGAGAGCTGAAGCGTCATACCCGAGATGGCAACCTGACCCTTGCGAGCCTCAAACGAATTCTCGCTACCGCCCTGCAATATGCAGTCATCAGTAAAGAGGAAAAACAAGCCTTAAGCTCGCTTGGTTTGGCTGATGCTATGCCCCCAGAATGGTACCGCTCCGCAGAACGGACCATCCATGCCCGATTTGACGCCGCTAACATCAAGATTAACTAGTCTATACCGTCTCACTTTCTAGACCTTTTGGATTATTTATCCCTTGGGGTTGCCTTCCTTGCTGGCATTTTATTGATAAAAGACTAGATTAAAAAGTGCAACCGCATTCACTGCATTCACTCGGTGAGTACGGCCAACTGGAAGGCGTTGTTCCAGGCCTGTTTCGTCCGTACCGACATGACGTATCGTCACCGTCAGAGCACTCAGGTCAGGACATCATTAAAAGGTGTTTCCGTCATGTTTGGCTCTAAATTTATGAATCGCACGCTGATTATATTCTGCCTCACAGTGCTGTGGATTCTCCTCTTCGCCCAATCCCCCTGGATCTCCGACAGCGAGATTCAAACATTGTTTGGCTATTTGGCGGGAGCATTAAATTCAGGACTTCACCGCCTGACATCGCTGTTTATGCTGGAACATTTCGATGCTCAACAAGCGTATACCGTCGTCACCACGGATAATGACAAAACGATTCATGATGTTTGGGTGTCCATCAGCCAGTGGTTCAGTATGCTATTTGCCGGACTGGTCGACGCGTTTCATAAACTGGCAAATAGTATCTCACTCGGTGCTCGTCAGTTATCCGAATACCTTGCTCACCTGACATCCCCGTCAGAATTAACCACCCATCAGGCGGATATTCCTCCCCATCAGCACAGCATATTGCAAACCTGGTGGACCTTACCTTTCTTCTGCATTGGGATTGGTTTCCTCTATCTGACCAGTCAACGCCGGGTTAATACCTTGTCACGCATCAATGCCCAACTTAAAGCGGCGCTGGCCAAAGCCGAGGCGGCATCAAAAACCAGCCTGCAGTTTCTGGCCAATATGAGTCATGAGTTACGAACCCCGATGAACGGTGTGTTAGGGGTCTCTCAACTGGTGGAGCAGGAAACCAGTGAACTCAGTACACGAGAAAACATGCGCGTAATCCAAAGCACCGGTGACCATCTGATCACTATCGTGAACGACATCCTCGACTTCACCAAAGCGGAAAACCATAAGCTGACGCTCGAATCCACGCCGTTTACCCTGGATCAGGTCATCACACCGGTGAATGCCGCCATGACGCCTGTGGCCATGAATAAGAATCTTTGCCTGCTGATCCGTAACGATGTACCGGATTCGATCACCTTCACAGGCGATAGCACCCGACTGCGTCAAATTATTTTTAATTTGGTCGGTAACGCCGTCAAATTCACCAAACAGGGGCACGTCATGCTGCAGGCAAAACTGCTAAACGATGACGCGCACTCGCTGCAAATTACCGTTACCGATACCGGGATTGGTATCGCAGAAGAAAAACTGGACGCAATTTTCCACAGCTATCAGCAAGCGTCGTCATCAACGACCCGCGAATTCGGGGGAACAGGTCTGGGACTGGCAATCGCCAAGCGCCTGACCGAGTTAATGGATGGAGAAATAACAGTGAAAAGTACCGAAGGACTGGGATCCAGCTTTGTCATCACGATGCCGCTGCCTTTTGAAACTGAGGCTCGCGCGGGTATGGCGGCAAACTTCAATGAAACCAAGCGTTATCATGGTCGTCCGCTACGGATCCTGATTGCCGAAGACAACCGTCTGAACGGGCTTATCGCCCAAGGATTCTGTCAGCGACTGGGCCACCGAGCGGATCTGGCTGAAAATGGTCGACAAGCGGCTGATATGGCAAGAGACATCGGTTACGACGTTATTCTGATGGACAACAACATGCCGGAAATGGATGGTGTACAGACCACTCGTTACATCCGAGAACAGCTGCAGTTATCGATGCCCATCTTTGCGTACACCGCAGATGTTTATGAAGATACACTCAGTGACTTCATGCAAGCTGGCGCCGACCATATTCTTGCTAAACCGCTGCAAATGCACTGCTTTGACGAAGCGTTGAGTCAGTTCGCCGACCGATTTGATCAGGATCGCAAAGCGTCGGGTTCCTGAATTGAACCAAAACAAAAGGCGATGCCAGTGCGCATCGCCTTTTGCGTTTTCTCCACACCAGCATGTGGTTAAGAATCGCTGTTCATCCACTCTTGCTGTGAGACAACTTTGTGATCTTTCAGCGTCACTTCGACCGCTTTTTGCCCTTGAGAGTTGAATCCGGTGACTTTGCCATCAGCCAGTTTGCCTTTAACGTACTTAGCTTCAAACGATTTTTTGCCGTTTGGATAAAAACGATCAACCACACCGTTCTTTTCACCATCTTTAAATTCACCGGCAAAACGTTTTTCTCCGTTGTCGTACCAAAGCGTCACTTTCCCATCAACCTTGCCCTTTTGATAGCTCATATCGGCAATTTTTTGACCGTTATACGCCCATTCCTGATACTGGCCATTCAGTTGATCTGAGGTGTAATTCGCCTGTTTCGCCATCTGCCCATTGTCATACCAGGTTTGTGCCTGACCATTAAGCTGCCCACCCTGGTAATGGACTTTAGATGACACCTGGCCATTACTGTACCAAGCCGTTTCTATGCCTGTTTCTTTGCCTTTGACGAAGTTTGCCTGAATGGCATTCTGACCGTTATCAAATTTCTGTAACAAGGTTCCGGTGAATGGCTCCTGGTGATTCACCTGATAAGCCAACCCATGACGAATCTGGACATAATTGACCGTATCGCCCTGAGATTGTTGCTCTGCAGCGTATGCACCGCCAGAAACCATTAAAACCGCTAATGCTATTGGAGTCAGTTTGTTCATAGTCGCACCTACTTTAAGGGAGTGAAAAACGGTCGGTGCTCAGAAGTTAAAATAGAGTCTAAAAGTCAGATTGTAAGTGTTAGAAATGAAAGTTTGGTTTACAAAAACGCAACGAAACTTTTTCATTAACTCACAGTCATTTTATTATTTACCAATATTTACAATGAGTTAAAAAGAAGAGGAAGGCAATTTAGCACACAACAGATGGTAAAAAGCCCGTGTCACAGACACGGGCTTGCGTAAATTAATTCTGGCCGATTGGCGAATTACAAGAAATTCAGAGACGCAGTTAGGTTGAATGAACCAATATCGTCTTTTGACACTTCGTAACTGGTGTAGCTTGCACCCAGAGACAGCGGACCAAATACAGCGTAATCCGCACCGATACCCCACATAAAGTCGTAATCGTCGTCGTCACCCGCTTTTGAACTCATGTCCCACTTATGTACACCACCTTTGGCGTAAACCTGAAGTGGGCCAAAGTTAATGCTTGGCTTCGCTGCTACGTAAACGTTGTCAAAAGAAGTGTCGTTTTTATTGAAGTCATCAAAACGGTTGTAACCGGCTTCAATACCAATAAACGGTAAGATACCTGTACCTACGTGTACGTTGTATGCAGTACCGTCAGAACCATTGAAGTCTGCAGTACCCACTGATGCACCACCGTAAATCCATGAGTCAGCAGAAGCTGAAGCTGAAGCACCCAGCAGAGCTAGCGCCAGTAGAGTTTTTTTCATAGTTAACCTTCTTTAGTTATCGTGGCAAGGCCGCTAACGGCACCGCCTTGCCGCATTTCGTCACAATTATATTGCTGAGCTACCTTCATGCAAGTCCTGTGCCTGTGGCTGGACCACTAACATGCCTCAATCGCGTTTTTGACACGTTTATCAGAAACAGGATACGGGGTTCCGAGTTGCTGAGCGAAGTAGCTGACTCGTAACTCTTCAATCATCCAGCGAATTTCCTTCACTTCTTCCGGAATCGCCATGCCTTTCGGAATTTTATTGAGCAACTCTTTATAGTCACTACTGACTGATTCAATCTTCAACATGTGCAGGCGATCTTTGTTCGGATCGATCGGCAGTTTTTCCATCCGACGCTCAATGGCTCGCATGTAGCGCAAAATATCCGGCAGACGTTGCCAACCGCACTCAGTCGCGAATCCTTTAAAGATAAGCCCTTCAATTTGCGCTTTGATGTCAGACAAGGCAAACGCCATCGAAAAATCTATCTTACCTTTCAACTTCTTGTTGATGTTGAACGCCGTGGTCAGAATGGTTTCCACCTGTTTAGCGATGTCCACCACCGTATCTCCCAGTTCAGCCCGGACATGCTCTTTCAACGCCTCAAACTGAGCTGGCTCCCACACCAAACCACCCTGCTCCTGGATGAGCTTATCAACACCACAAGCAATGCAGTCATCAATCAAGTCGAGCACTTTGCCATACGGGTTGAAGTAAAGCCCCAGCTTGGACTTATTAGGCAAGTTGGCGTGCAGATACTTAATTGGCGAAGGAACGTTAAGCAGAATCAAACGACGCTGCCCCTGACGCATCGCGGCATGCTGCTCCTGCTCAGTCTCGAATAGCTTGATTTCAACACTGTCTTTACCATCGACCAGCGCCGGGAACGCTTTGACATCATAGCCGCCCCGTTTTTGCTGATACACTTTCGGCAACTCACCAAAACTCCAGGTATGCAGGCCTTGCTGCTCAATGTCGTCATCGGCCACTTTCGATAAGGTTTCCTGAACTTTATCTTTCAGACTCTCTTTAAGTTCATGCAGATCTTTGTGTTCCTTCAGCTTGCGATTGCGGTGATCCACCGCGCGGAACGTGACTTTCAAGTGCTCTGGCACCTGATCGAGATTCCAGTCTTCACGCAACACTTCAACTCCCGTCATGCGGCGCAGTTCTTTTTCCAACGCGTCCAACAACGGGGCCTCCATCGGAGTCACACGGGCAAGAAATGCATCGGCATAGTTTGGGGCCGGAACAAAGTTCTTACGCAGCGTTTTCGGCAAGGCTTTGATTAAAGAAACCACCAGTTCATGGCGCAACCCCGGGATTTGCCAGTCAAAACCCGCCGGTTCAACCTGATTAAGGATCGGCAATGGCACATGTACAGTGACACCGTCACTATCATCACCCGGTTCAAACTGATAACTCAGCTTAAGTTTCAATCCATTTTGGTACCAGAAGTTCGGATAATCGAGATCAGTCACATGGCTGGCATCGCCTTTAAACAGCATCTCTTTTTCGAAATTCAGCAACTCTGGTGTGTCTTTGGCGACGTGCTTCCACCAGGTATCAAAATGACGACCGGACACCACTTCCGTCCCAACACGTTGGTCGTAGAAATCAAACAGCTCATCGTCATCGACCAGGATGTCCCGGCGGCGGGATTTATGCTCCAGCTCTTCCACTTCCTGCAGCAACTTGCGGTTTTGTTTGAAAAAGGCGTGTTTGGTTTCCCACTCTCCTTCAACCAGCGCGCTGCGAATGAAAATTTCACGACTGACCGTGCTGTCGATGTTGCCATAGTTCACCACACGCTTTGGTACGATTGGAATGCCGTACAGCGTGACTTTTTCATACGCCATCACCGCGGCACGTTTCTTCGACCAATGCGGCTCACTGTAACTGCGCTTAATCAGGTGTTTTGCCAGCGGTTCAATCCACTCCGGCTGAATCTTAGCAATGACGCGCCCCCACAGTTTAGAGGTTTCCACCAGCTCAGCCGACATCACCCATTTCGGCTGCTTCTTAAATAATCCGGACGCCGGGAAGATATGGAAACGGGCATTCCGCGCTCCCTGATACTCATTCTTCTCCTGATCTTTCATACCGATATGCGACAACAACCCAACCAAGATCGCACTATGCACGCCGTGATAGCTTGCTGGCTCATCATTGAGTTTGAACTCCATTTCTCGCATCGATTGATGGATTTGGAAATAGACATCCTGCCACTCACGGATACGCAGGTAGTTAAGATAATCTTGCTTACACTGTTTACGGAACTGATTACCCGTCAACGCTTTCTGCTGCTTCTGCACGTACTCCCACAAATTCACAAACGTCAGAAAGTCCGACTCTTCATGAAAGAAACGGCGATGTTTATCATCTGACGACTGCTGTTTGTCGCTCGGACGTTCACGGGGATCCTGAATCGACAACGCCGATGCAATGATCATTACCTCTTTGAGAGCACCATATTTAGGAGCTTCGAGTACCATACGCGCCAATCGAGGGTCGATAGGCAAACGCGCCAGTTGACGGCCGGTTGCCGTTAGGCGTTTTTTCGGATCTTTGGCATTTTCATTGATAGCCCCCAGCTCTTCGAGCAGGCGGACACCATCCTGAATGTTGCGTTTATCCGGCGCTTCAACAAATGGGAATGCCTGAATATCCCCCAGACCAAGCGCAGTCATCTGCAAAATAACCGAGGCGAGATTGGTACGCAGAATTTCCGGATCGGTAAACTCTGGGCGTGATTCGAAATCCTCCTCCGAATACAAACGGATACAGATACCTTCTTCCACACGCCCACAGCGACCTTTACGCTGGTTGGCGCTCGCCTGCGATATCGGCTCAATCGGCAGACGCTGTACCTTGGTCCGGTAGCTGTATCGACTGATCCGGGCTGTACCCGGGTCAATCACATATTTGATGCCCGGCACCGTCAGTGACGTTTCCGCCACGTTCGTTGCCAGCACAATGCGACGACCGGTATGCGGCTGGAAAATTTTGTTCTGTTCACCAGCGGATAGTCGTGCATACAACGGCACAATTTCGGTCGACTTGAGATTGCGTTTACTCAACGCATCCGCCGTATCACGAATTTCTCGCTCACCATTCATGAAGATCAGAATATCGCCCAGGCCTTCATCGCACAGCTCGTCAACGGCTTCAAAAATGCCTTCTAACTGGTCGCGGTCCCCATCATCATCCCCTCTTAACGGGCGGTAACGGGTTTCAACCGGATAAGTTCGACCGGACACTTCAATGATTGGTGCATCGTTGAAATGTTTTGAAAATCGCTCTGGATCGATGGTCGCCGATGTGATGATGATCTTCAGATCAGGACGACGTGGCAGCAGCTCTTTGAGGTAGCCGAGAATAAAATCGATATTCAGACTGCGCTCGTGCGCCTCATCAATGATGATAGTGTCATACTGATTCAGAAAACGGTCATGCTGGATTTCGGCCAACAAGATACCATCGGTCATCAGCTTAATTTGCGTATTGTCGGATATTTGGTCGTTAAAACGCACTTTATAGCCGACAAACTGACCCAGTTGCGTTTCCATCTCTTCCGCGATTCGGTTCGCGACTGAGCGGGCCGCCAGTCGACGTGGTTGGGTATGACCAATCAGGCCATATTTTCCGCGCCCCAACTCAGCACAGATTTTGGGTAGCTGCGTGGTTTTACCTGAGCCGGTTTCACCCGCGACGATCACCACCTGGTTTTCTTCGATGGCTTTCGCTATATCGGCCTTTTTTTGACTGACTGGCAAGATCGCCGGATAATCAATGGTCGGCTCAAATGCCGCACGCTGCTGGGCTTCCGCCATTGATTTGGCGATGTCCAACGCAATTTCATCCAGCACCGCATTACGCGATGCGTCTTTTTTAATTTTAGTGGCGCCGGAAATACGTTTGCTCAAACGGAATCTGTCCCGGAGCATGCACTCATTCAGCGCCTTTCGCAGTGCCGCCGGGCTATTTGTAGCCGCAGATACTGCGTTTTGGTTTTCTGGCTGTGACGAAGTCAAAGCGTTTCCTATTCTTTTCATTACATAAAACTGCGCGGATTGTATCACAGCCACATCCCATATACTCAAGCCACTTGTTGAAGCATAATCCGAACGATTTACTCCCTTTTTGTACTTGTTCTATTTTTTCGAACAAGTACAGCAAAATCCTCTACTTCAACCGTGGACGTAACGCTTTTAATATGTGTCCATACCGAGAAAGCACTACTGAGGAATTGAATATGTCTCGCATCCTAGCACTTAAATCCAGCATCCTGGGCGACTACTCACAGTCAAACAAACTGGTAGATGAGTTCATCAAAAATGTTGACCAAGAAAACCTGACCGTGCGCGACCTGGCAGCCAACCCTCTGCCGGTTCTGGATTTTGGTGTTGCGACCGCTTTGCGTGCAACCGAAGATCTGTCTGACGAACAACAGCATATTGTGGCTCTGTCTGACACACTGATCGAAGAAATCAAAGCCGCAGATACACTGGTTATCGCTGCGCCTATGTATAACTTTACTATCCCAACACAACTCAAAAACTGGATTGACCTGATTGCACGTGCCGGCGTGACATTCAAATACACCGAAGCGGGCGTTCAAGGTTTGATCGAAGGCAAAAAAGCGATTGTTGTCACTACACGTGGCGGAATCCATAAAGATTCACCAACCGATAATGTGACGCCGTACCTGCGCACGGTACTGGGTTTTGTCGGCATTACCGATGTAGAATTTGTGTACGCTGAAGCGTTGAACATGGGTGAAGAGCCTGCCAGTCAAGGGATTGCGGCTGCGAAATCCCAACTGGACGCGTTACCAGTTTAAGATACAAAAAAGGGAGTTGGCGACACAACTCCCTGATTTTCTGTTCCACTGTCCTAAGTTAAGCATCCTTTTTTTGACATTTTCAGGTAACTCTCTATTACCCGTTTTGGCGCCGCCTTATCAAGGACTGCGCCTTTTTTATCGCTGCTATTCAGTGAAAAAGAACGATTGATAGCCATTGAGAAATACATGGCAGGCGTGACCTTGCCCCTGAAACAACACCGCCGGACCGGGTGTTGCCGTGCGCCCTCTGGGTTTAGGCAAAATTTTTTCAATACGGTAATCCGTTTCCGTACACGTTACGGACAAACGCTCACGTTTGACACCATCCAATTGCTCGTTGATGCATTCCACCTGAGCCATAAGGATGGATAAGTAGTTGTCTTTATTAGCCATAGACGTCGTTTATTTTTAAGTATTATTTATTAGTGAATAATAATACGACACCGACCGATTTCAATACTCCTAAAACATTATTTTATGAAAACTTACTGATATCATTTTGTTTTATATAGAAATCATATGATTTACATTCCGTGCGAATCAGAAATCATATTGGAGATACACCGTATTGTAGTTGCTGCCGCCTTTGATCCGACCAAACTGAGAGGCCTTTTCAAAAATGGCCGAACGATGATGCAGCGAGTAACCAAACCACAGTTTTTTCAGCTCACGGTTATTGAACAGTTCGCCAACATTAACATCGAAGGAAAAGTCTAGATAATTCAATAGATGATTGGCGGTGTACCCTTTCCGCTCCATCTCGGATTGCTCAATGTAAGTGATGTTATCGATGTACGACAAACCTTCGGCAAACCCAAACCGCCAGGTGGTTGGCCATTCGAAGGTGTAATACGCTTTGATCGCCGCAACGTATTCCGTGCTGCTGCTTTGTACCGCTGACGACCAATGATGAACCAGGCCTGGCGTGAGGTAGATATCCAATGGCAGGCCAAACAATTCGTCTGCGAGCGGATGTCCGTAAAACACAGACGTCAGTTGGTTGTTGTACGGATCCTTTTCCCGATTAAACGAAAATATTTCCCCGATGTTGGAAGGCGTTCCCCAACCATGAGCCAACCGCAGATAACGCTTGTTGCTTAACACTGATTTCGGCGCTTTGGTTTTGTCTCGGAAAAAACCGAATCCAACAAACAGTTCTCCCTGGGTTCTCTCTTCGACCGCTCGGCTGCGATAGGCCTCACTGTCGAGCACGGTAACACTCGCAGCGCCAAGCAGATACAGGTTAGAAGCCACATGATATCGGGCATCAAAGCCAATATTGGCGTCAACACCAGGGCCAATCCGCTCGTTGGTGTACTCTGAAAAAGCGTAATAAGTACTGTTAAAATCGGCGTCCTTAACACGCACCGTCAACGCCGGGTTGATGTCCCAGTCACCGGATTCAAATTGTGCCGAGAGGCGCAGATTGCCATGAAAACGAAATTCGTCATCACTCATGATTTCGGTATCAAAAGACCATTGTTCATCCATTCGGTAACGTAACTGCGCACCAAAATCGACCGCGTCCCCTTGATTGGCATTTTGTAAGGACGCCGGAATGTCGACAAAACGCAGCCGGGTCAGTGCCGAAATCCGCCATTCCTGCTCGGGTTCATTAAACAAAAACAGCCCAGCCTCAATGCCATCAATGAACAGGTGCTCATTTTGAAAGAACATCATCGGTACGAATGTAGACACGCTCTGATCCCCGTCTCGCGTATCGTACGGAACCGTCGCCATCCGATACATGGCTGCGATCCCCCAATCTTGCTCAGGGCTATCTTTCGCTAAGGCGGACACCGGTACAGAACACAGACCCACTAGCCAAGGGAACGTACGCCAGCTTGTTCGTTGAAATTTCATTATTATTGGCTCCTGATGCGAGTCAATCGCTTTGCAATCGCGCCAGTATAAATCAGCCCCATTTGGCCACAGACTGTAAAATCGTTCAAAAGTGTAACCAATTTTCTCGCACACAATGTGCAAGCAGGCCCATGAAACATCCAACGCTGGGGTCAGGAATAAAATGACATCACGCTGACGGTTTCCCTGTAACAATAGCTTATGTTTTCCGTCTCTTAGCCGATACAATAGACAATAATCTTAAACTTGTTTGAAAACGCCGTGAAAGCATCAGAACTCAAGCACATTCTGTCGTCTCTACCAGATCATGACGATCCTGTAATTGTCACCGGAGAAGAGTGGCTGCCAGAGCAACTGGTTGACGCCCGCCGGGACGGAGAACTCCTGTTTCTCAATTTCGACAGTGCCCCCGAAGACATCCAGGGTGAAGAAGAAGGTCGTGGATTTGTTGAGCACGAGATCGATATGATCCACTTGCGTCTGAAAGAGATTCTCGACTCAGACAGCGACAGTCACACCAAAGCAGATGCGATGTTGGCGCTGCTGCTCGCCGCACATGAAAAAACCAGTTCAGAGGTGATTGAGCTGTTAGAAACGGATTAAAAAAGCGGGCCTTTGAAAAAACGCAGTAAATTTCTTTGTGTGGGAACTTGTGATCGTTTTTGTTGGCCACTATGTAATTAGATACAGACAATCAAAAAGGCTCTATCCCATGTTTAATTCCATCGCCAGCGCATTTAAACAGTTTCTGGAAGGTGGCGATTTGAGCAATGCTCAAACGGCCAACCCCAACCTGGCCATTGCCTGCTTACTGTGTGAAGTGGCCGACGCAGACCATCAGGTCGACGATAGCGAACGCAACGCTAAACTGGCGTTGCTCAGCCGTCTGACGCAACAAAGCGAAGCAGACGCCAGCGCATTACTGACCGAAGCCGAACACCGGGTTCAACATTCTGCTTCTCTGTATGATTTTACTGACCAGCTCAGAGACATGAGCCAGGCGCAACGCTTTGAACTGGTCAAAGCCATGTGGGAAGTTGCTCACGCAGACGGTGAAATTGACCCGCTTGAGGATGCTTTGATACGCAAAACAGCCGAACTCCTCTACGTCAATCACAGTGAGTTTATTCGGGCCAAACTGGCGGTCACGGAGAAGAATCAGAACCCATAAAAAAAGTGCGTGTGTAACGCACTCTTTTATTTTTCGGCAGAAGGTTAATCTAGTCACAGCACCGGCAGTTGATGCCAGCGTGCAAAAAAGACCAGACCAAGAACCCAATTTGCCAGCCATAACGTTGTTAGTATTAATTCCATGACTCAATCTCTATTGAGTGACAGAAACAGTCTAATCACAACAGATGACAAAAATATATAAAACTAATTTCATTTAAATGACAACAAACATCATCACAACATGGTCAGGGCCAGTTTGGCTAAGTTGTAGGCATCTACATACCCGGAATGTTGGCGACCTTCCCACTCAATGCCCTTGGCTTCCTGCGCTGCCCGGTGGCCTATCCGCTTATCTTTCAGACGATGCTGAACCCGGTACAAGGTAGCCAGGTTAATGAACTCTTTGAACGGCACGTCCAGCCCTTTGCGCTGACACTCTTCAATCAGGATCAGATCGTCTCGTCCCCAGGACGCATAGATTTTGTTCGGCCCGCCAAAGTTTTTGACCATCGACTGTAGCACCGCCTTTAAAGGACGCCCCTGTTTATCGATTTTACGTGGGGAAATGCCCGTCAGCTCGGTACAGAATTCGGAAATCTGGTCGTGTTCTGGTTTAACGTAGTACTGAGCGCGTTTAACGATCTCGCCTTTTGCCAGATCGATTTCCGCCAGACCAACTTCAATGATTTCGCCCGTCGTGCCGACACCGTCTTCATTCCAGCAACACATTTCCAGATCAAAACAGACAATACGGTTATGATTCATCGTTCGCCTTATTCTATGCCCACGTAAAGTTAAAGCGCAGGATTCTACCTGAACTGAAGCCAAACATCGACCTACCTCAGTTTAACCGGGTGGAAAACCAGCGACAGTCACCCGGTTCCGCCCGTTCTCTTTGCTGACGTACAACTGTTCATCCGCTGCACGCAGAATTTGTTCGGCATCATGGTGTTGATGCACTGCGGCGCCAATACTCAGACTACAGATCACCGGGCCAACATCAGACATCAGCGCATTGCCATGCACCATTGCCCTCATCCCATTCATATAATGATGTAAACGACCGGGATCAATCTCACGTGAGATAATACAGAACTCGTCTCCCCCCATTCGCATAAATAAATCGTTGGGCTTTAACGCTTTTTCAATCAAACGTGACACATGGATCAGCATCTCATCTCCCACGATATGACCGTACTGATCATTGATTGACTTAAAGTGATCAATATCAAACGTCACCAAACTGAACGGCTTACGCGCTTTAATGTACTCTTCCAGAAATTGATTGAACGCACGGCGGTTAAACAAGCCGGTGAGGCTGTCGTGTTCCACCAGAAAACGCAACTCGGCAGTGCGCTCTTCCAGCATGACCGACAAACGCTGACGCTCTCGTGCCAGCAGGTGGACAATAAAGCCAAGCATAAACGCCATCAGTAATCCGCCAATGCCAACCGCCACTAACGCCAGTTGATCATGTCGGGTGTAAGGTTGCGGCATTTTGTAGTCAATAATCCAACGGCGATTTGGCAACTCCAGGGTTTTGCTGATTGCCGCACCTTTAACTTTGTCCCAGTTCGGGCTTTGAAACAGCACGGGTTCATCTTCCGAGTCATAGCCCATGTCGGTAACACGAATCAGCAAGTCCTGCTCTGACGCAGTTTTGTTCATCAAGTTGTTGAAGTACATGTCGACCAGAACCACACCGACAACAACTCCAATCAACGTTTTGTTGTGCTGTTGATCAAAGACTGGCAGATAAACCAGTAAGCCACGCTTTTCCAGATCAGCGTCCAGCCCGTCAGCCAGCAACCTTACTTTGTCCGAGACATTGGCCTGACGCGTCTCACGCATTGACTCCAGTACCAGCTCAAACCGCAGTTTGGTCGAATAGAACCCCAGCAACCCGATATTCACCGGAGTGCGTGGATAGATATCACTCATGACAAAGATGGGGGCCTGATTTTTCATCACGTAGCCGTAAGTCTTCTTACCGTCCTTTGGGATGGTGTAGAGACGATAATCAGGAAAGATCTTACGCGCTTTAGCGACATGGTCGTTAATCTCATGCACTTCCACTTTGGGCTGCCATTGCAACGTGATCAAACTTGGCGAGTTATTGATCAACTCATGCGCAAATACGCTGAACTGCCCCCAGTTTTCCGGAAAATTGGAATGGAAGAAGTTGGCGGCGGCCCCGATGTAGTTGATGTCATTCAACACAGAGCGCTGTAACGCATCCGTCTGACGTTGGGTGAGGTTTTCAAACACATGCAAGTTATCTTCACGCTGCTCGTAGTAGACGATCGCCATGGCGAGCAAGGTGACAACACTGGCAGAGAAGAAGGTGATGATTGAATAGGCTGAGCGACTTTTTCGATAAACTTTCATTACTTATTATAAATCGTCTGGAGCGATGTCTGGCTCGAATAAACCTATCTAACAGCGTAGTCGAGCCACCTTAAGTGGCCCACTATTTATCTCATCTTTGAGAAAGAATGCTGCAGAATTTAGCTAAAAGACCGCCAAACACAGCCACTTATATTGAAAATATTCTTCAATGGATAAGGTCTCATTGAGCCATGAAATCGCTAAAATCAGAATACTTTTAATCAATTATCATCAATTAGACTTATTTTTTGGACAAAGATCTCACTCACCTCCTGTCTAAAAACCCGTCAATCAGAACGTTATTCCGCAATATGGGTTGTATTTCAACGAGCCATGCGGGTTGAATATGGTACTATTCGCCCCTATTTGACACTTAAGCATGGCGTAACGCCAAGGTGAGCAGTGAGCCGTCTCACCTGGAAATATTACAATTCAAAGAGAATTCATCATGAACTTCGATTTACAAATGGTCCCTCAAACTTTCGATATGCTTCACGCAGGTCTGGCGGCTTCCAGCTTGCTACTGCTGATCATTGCCGTTTCACGCAAATCTAAAATCATAGAAAAAGTCGTGGAAAAGCCTGTCGAGAAAATTGTTGAGGTAGAAAAACCTGTCGAAAAGATTGTTGAAGTTGAAAAAGTCGTCGAAGTGGAAAAAGTCGTCGAAAAAGTTGTGGAAGTTGAATCGAAACTCGCTACAGCATCGACAGACTCGGCGATGCAGCTTCTTTCTATTATGCAGCAGGAAGCCCGTTTAATTGATTTCTTAAAAGAAGACCTGACTTCGTTCTCCGATGAAGAAGTGGGGGCTGCAGCGCGCGTGATTCACTCTGGTGGACAGAAAGTTCTGGCCGAATATGTGTCGCTGGAAAATATCCGCAACGAAGATGAAGAAACTCGCATTACCGTTGAAGAAGGTTTCAACCCTCAGGAAGTGCGCCTGACGGGCAACGTTACTGGCAGCGCTCCGTTCCACGGTACGCTGGTTCACAAAGGTTGGAAAGCGACAGCAATGACCCTGCCTAAGCTGGCCGAAAATTACGATGCCTCTGTGATTGCCCCTGCCGAGGTAGAGCTGTAATGGAACAAACGCACCACAATACGCAACCTATGTTCAGTGTCGGTATTGACCTTGGCACCACGCACTGCGTGCTGTCCTACATGGATACCAGCCGTGAGGATGCGCATGTCGAAGTGATGGCAATTCCTCAGCTGACTTCTCCTGGTACGGTGGAAAGCCGCGCTCAGTTGGGTTCATTCCTGTATCAGCCGCACGAACACGAGATGAATCCGTCTTCACGCGTGCTTCCCTGGTCTTCCGAACCCAAAGCGCTGGTGGGTGCGATTGCACGCAATCTGGGTGCCAAAACACCGATTCGCTTGATTGCCAGTGCCAAGTCCTGGTTGTGTCACAGCGGGGTGAATCGTCGTGACGCGTTTCTGCCGGCGGGTAGCCCGGAAGAGGTTGAAAAAGTGTCGCCTTTGCGCGCGACCGAGTTGTATCTTGAGCACCTGAAAGAGGCCTGGGATCACGCGAACCCAAATCACCCACTGGCAGAACAAGACGTCACGATTACCGTACCGGCATCATTCGATCCAGCTGCGTGTGACCTGACGGCTGAAGCCGCACGTAATGTCGGTTTCAGCCACCTGACGTTGTTAGAAGAACCTCAGGCCGCGCTGTACAACTGGATTGACAACAGCAACGATAGCTGGCGCGACGAAGTCAGCGTTGGTGACATTGTGCTGGTTGTCGATATCGGTGGTGGTACCACCGACTTGTCATTGGTTGAAGTGACTGAAGATCAGGGTAACCTGACACTGAATCGTATTGCTGTCGGCGAACACATTCTGCTTGGCGGTGACAACATGGACCTGGCACTGGCCTACCGATTGAAAATGAAGCTGGCTAAGGAAGGCAAAGATCTGCAACCTTGGCAGGTGCAGGCCATGACCCATGCCTGCCGCGATGCCAAAGAAGCCTTGCTCAACGACAGCGAGCTGCAATCTGTGCCGATCGTAGTGCCGAGCCGCGGCTCTAAACTGCTTGGCGCGACCCTCAAAACAGAGCTGACACAGCAAGAGGTTCAACAGACTTTAGTCGATGGCTTCTTTCCACAAGTGACGATCGCAGAACATCCGGTACAAAAATCGCGTGGCGCCCTGACTCAAATGGGCTTGCCTTACGCTCAGGATGCCGGCATTACCCGTCATATCGCCGCTTTCCTGTCTAAACAGGCTCACGCTCAGAGCGGGTCAGAGCCCGCGGCTCAAGATTTCAATCCGTTCGCAAATATGCCGGGCATGCCTGGCGGTGAATCTCAAACCAACGTTGAGTTCATTAAACCGACAGCAATCCTGTTTAATGGCGGGGTATTAAAATCTTCGCTGCTGGCAGAGCGTTTGGAAGAAACCATTAACGAATGGCTGATTGAAGCTGACGCGGAATACGCAAAACGCCTGACGGGTGTTGATCTGGATCTAGCTGTCGCCAGCGGTGCTGCCTACTACGGCTCAGTCCGTCGTGGACAAGGCGTACGTATCCGCGGTGGCATTGCCTCGGCTTACTATGTTGGTATCGAAAGCGCGATGCCTGCAATTCCTGGCATGGCACCTCCAATGGAAGCCCTTTGTGTGGCACCATTTGGTATGGAAGAAGGGTCAAGCGCAACCGTACCAAGCCAAGAGTTCGGCCTGGTAATTGGCGAACCGGTTCACTTTCAGTTTTTCGGCTCCACAGTACGTCGCGACGACCCTGCGGGTACACACCTTGATCACTGGGCACCAGAAGAATTGGAAGAATTACCAGAAATTCAGGTGACATTGCCCGTCTCCGAAGGCCGTAAACAAGGCGAAGTTGTCCCTGTAACTCTGGCTTCACGGGTAACCGAGCTGGGCACATTGCAACTGGAAGCCATCGCCGCAGACAATGGCCAGAAATGGCACGTTGAATTTGACGTCCGCGAAGACGCCAAAGGCAGCGAACACGCATAATGAATGACAAACGGCATCCCCACGGATGCCGTTTTCAGATTAACGAAAGGTTTTGTTATATGGCATCGCCTCGTTTTCTTGTCGGAATCGACTTGGGTACGACCAACACTGTGGTCGCCTTTTGTGAAATCACCGACAACTTGGAACAATCCGCCGTCTCATTGTTCGATATCGACCAACTGATCGGTCCCGGAGAGGTGGTTCGTAAACCCCTGCTCCCCTCTTTCCGCTACCATCCGGCCAGTGAACAAATCGCGCCCTCTGATCTGACGCTCCCATGGAATCACCAACCGGTTAAAGGGGACATCCAACATGTTATCGTTGGAGAGTGGGCGCGTGAGCTGGGCGCAAAAGTAGAAGGCAGACAGGTCTCCAGCGCAAAAAGCTGGCTTTCGCATCAGGCGGTCGACCGCACATCCGAGATTCTGCCCTGGGCAGGTGCAGCGGACGTAGACAAAGTCTCCCCTGTCATCGCCAGTGCCAGCTATCTGAATCATATCCGTCAGTCTTGGAACTACCGCCATCCGGGAAATCCTCTGGAAGATCAGGAGGTGGTAGTCACCGTTCCAGCCTCATTCGATGAAACGGCGCGCAAACTGACATTACAGGCCGCCGAGCTGGCCGGGCTGACCAACATCGTACTGCTGGAAGAACCGCAGGCTGTTTGTTACGACTGGTATGCCCGCCACAGAGACACCGCAGCAGAAGAACTTCAGCAACTGCCACTGATTCTGGTATGCGATGTCGGTGGGGGTACGACTGATCTTAGTCTGATTGAAGCCAAATTCCATCAAGGAGAACTGGCGCTGGATCGTATTGGTGTGGGCGAACATCTGATGCTCGGTGGTGATAACCTCGACCTTGCACTGGCACATCTGGCAGAACAACGCTTCAACCAAAGCAAAAAACTGAATGCTGCCAGCCTGACCAAGCTGATTCAGCAAACCCGCAAAGCCAAAGAGAATCTGCTGTCGGCAAACGCCCCTGACGATGTACGCATCACCATGCTGGGCAGTGGTTCAAAATTGCTGGGCGGAACCAAAAGTGTCAGCTTATCTAAACAAGAAGTGCACCAGATCGCATTGGACGGCTTTTTCCCACTGTCTGAGTTTAACGAGACACCAGACAAGCGACGCAGCGCGGTAGTCGAGTTCGGTCTGCCGTATGTGGCCGACCCGGCAGTCAGCAAACACGTTGCAGAGTTCTTAACCCAGCACCAGCAAGTCTCGCACGCTGCGTTGCAAAGTCTGAACGACTATGATCCCCAGCAGCCAGCCGTCCCGGTCGGTATACTATTAAACGGTGGGGTATTTAACAGTGACCTGGTCACCCAGCGTATTACTCAGTTGCTCAGTCACTGGCGTGGGGCTGAGGTTACCGTCCTCAATAACCCGCATCCTGACTGGTCTGTGGCGCTTGGGGCGGTTGCATTTGGCAAAGCGCGTCGTGGTGCACAGCTAAAAATCGGTGGCGGCGCCGCTCGTTCTTATTTCCTGCACTTACAGGAAAAAAATAAGATGGGTAAAGCCTTATGTCTGCTGGCCAAAGGCACCGACGAAGGTCATGAAATCCGTCTGAGCGGCCGCCGTTTCTCATTGACACTGGGAGAGCCGGTTCGCTTTAACTTACTGACCTCAACACACGATACACTGACTCACAACACAGCGATTCAAAACGGTGTGATGGTGGACGTTGACCCGGATTTATTTGCTCCTCTTCCCCCCTACATTGCGACGCTGGAAAGCGACGGTGCAGAGCTGAAAGCCAACCAGAAAGAGCGTGTCGAAGTGCAACTGGCCTGTCAGTTGACGGAGGTTGGTACGCTGAAAATGGAATGCGTCAGCACCGACGATGACACCAAGCGCTGGGCGCTGGAATTTGAAGTTCGCAACCAGAAGGCAGAAGAAGCAGAAAGTTCGCAACGCCACCCGCGTCTTGAGGAATGCCTTGCGCTCATCAATCGCATATACAGTGGCAATAAAAAGAGCGCGGACGCAAAAGAAATTAAGACCCTGACCAAGGATCTGGAAAAGCGTCTCGGCAAACGGGATGAGTGGGATTTCATTACACTTCGCCAGCTATTTGATGCATTCAGCCTGGGCAGAAAGCGCCGCCGACGTTCGGAGCCACACGAAAAAAACTGGTTGCGTCTGGCGGGCTTTGCACTTCGTCCCGGTTTTGGCGACCCGACCGACTCCTGGCGTATTGAACAGGTTTGGAGCCTGTACCCACAAGGCATTCAGTTCAAAAACCATCAAGGTTGGACAGATTGGTGGGTATTCTGGCGACGCATCGCTGGTGGCCTGAGCCAAGAGCAGCAGGAAACCATTCTGGCTGATATTGCCAAGTATCTGCACCCTGGCGCGATGAAAAATCCTCAGTCAGCTAAAGCTGCCCAGGACATGGGGTATGAAGCGATGGTTCGTCTCGCCGCCTCTCTTGAGCACCTTGACGTCGAAGATAAAGTGCTCCTGTCCAGTTGGTTCTTGAGTAAAGCGATGAACCATACCCAGTTCGAGCAGGCGCATTGGTGGGCCTTAGGCCGTCTGGCCTCACGAACACCGCTGTATGGCAGCCAACATAGTGTGATTCCTCGAGAGCAGGCAGAGCAATGGCTGCCGAAAATGCTCGAGAAAAATTGGCAGAAAGAGCCAATGATCGGATTCGCCGCGGTGATGATTTGTCGCAAGACCGGCGACCGCCTGTTTGATATTTCAGACGATTTCCGAACTCAGGTTCTGACTAAACTGAAGCAGAGTAAAGTCCCAGAGTCTTGGGTGGCGCTGGTCGAAGAGGTCAAAGAATTGTCAGAAAGTGAATCCAAGCGGGTGTTTGGTGATGCTCTTCCAAGTGGCCTCACGCTGGTTCATCAATAACAACTCGCCCTGTCAGGCGGGCATATCTCCGCATATCCGCTACCGGATATGCGGATGATGCATTAATCGGTGGCAAATAACTGATTGATGTCCTTAAACGCTTTAAACTCCAGAGCGTTACCACATGGGTCAAACAAAAACATGGTCGCCTGCTCACCAACCTGTCCTTCAAAACGGATATACGGTTCAATCACAAATGCTGTCTTGAATGTGCGCAGTCGCTCTGCCAAGTCGTGCCATTGTTGCCACGCCAGCACCACACCGAAATGCGGCACCGGTACGGCATGACCATCAACTGGGTTGGTGTGTGCCTGCTCCTGACTGTGCGTTTTCGGATGTTGATGGATAACCAACTGGTGGCCGAAAAAATCAAAATCAACCCACTGTTGACTTGACCTGCCTTCGATTAAACCAAATACGTTTCGATAAAATTCTCGAGCCATCGGCAAGTCATAAACCGGAATCGCCAGATGAAACGGTTGTAATGCCATTCACTCCTCCTTGTATGGTAATTCGCCTACCTGAACGAACGCATGCATCGGCACAGGTTTCAACACAAGTAGGGTTTGTGGTCACAACAAATCGTTGCTGCGTGATGCTTCGTTTGGGTTGAGTATTTTCACTTCCCGCTGCGGGAACGGAATTTCGATATTATTCTGCTGCAGTGTCTCCAGAATAATTAACATCAGATCGCCTCCGACCCGGTTGCGTCCATCGTCAATCCCTTCAATCCAGAACTCAACAAACATGTTGATCCCGGAGTCACCGAAACTGTCAATTTCGCAATCGGGGAGCTCCTCTAATGGCACATCGGGACCAGCCAATACTTTAGGATGCTGCGCTACCGCTTCTTTCACCAACGTCACCATATTGCGCACGTCCGTCTTGTACGCCACCGAAAAATCGACCCGGTACCGTTGTTTGATGTTTTTATGCGTCCAGTTCACAAACGAACTGTTAATAAACTTCTCATTGGGTACGACGATGTCTTTGCCATCGTAGGTTTCGAGCGTTGTTGAACGCATGTTCAGTTCGGTGACCGTACCGGTGCGTCCGTCTTCCATTTCAATGTAGTCGCCCACTGAAATCGAACGGTCAAATATAATGATCACCCCAGAGATGAAGTTCGATGCCACGGCCTGAAGCCCAAAACCCAGCCCGACCCCCAAGGCCCCACCGAATACTGCCAGCGTCGTTAAGTTGATGCCCATCAATTGCAGAATCAGCATCACAACGACAAAAAACAACATAATTTCAAACAGTTTTGCAACGATCTCCCGTGTTCTGAAATCCAGTGACTTCTGTTTGCGAATGATGGTTTGTCCGGTTGAATTGGAAACCCGGCCAAGCCAGAACAGTAAAGAACCAAAAATCAACGTTCGCACTAAACCGTACGCCGACAACCGTATGTTACCCAGTTCAATCGACATCGATTCAAGAACACGCACAATGTCATCCAGAACTCCGGTGACATAAAACAGAATGATAGGCATCCCTATCCAGCGAAACACTTTCGCTACCAGCGCGTTGGTGATCAACAAATGAACAGAGGAGTGGTAAAGCAGTAACAACGCCAAAGCGAACGCGACTTGCATAACCCAGCTGTCTGCCATCAACACTGAACTGAACTCAATCGACATCCTGAGCAACAACAGCGCCAGTATCGGGAAAATCAGTTTGCCGCACCGGTGTGCAATCGAGCGTATCGGGAAGTTTGCATCGGTGGTCACCGCTTCGCGCAAAATAGGGACATATTTATGAATGCGGGAAGAGAGAAAATACG
Organism: Vibrio proteolyticus NBRC 13287; assembly: GCF_000467125.1. GTDB lineage: Bacteria > Pseudomonadota > Gammaproteobacteria > Enterobacterales > Vibrionaceae > Vibrio > Vibrio proteolyticus. Next base: position 337,899 of record NZ_BATJ01000001.1, read on the forward strand.
CCAGCAGATAGACGGCCAGAATCACGCCTATCTGGTTGTAGGTATCGACACTGCTGATGGCGTTAGTCACGTGCCGGGAAACATGCGAGATGTATTCTTCCATCTATCCACTCCGAAAATGACCGTAAGATCGTGATTGAACCCTGCTCAGCAGTTGCCTTTTTTCGCTTGCCCCGGTGGACAGAATTTTCCATGAGAATCTTTTGAATCCTTGGAGTTGACCTCTATCTCCATATCTTTGTATTCACCCTCCACACGGGTGAGTTGACAGGCAGACAGCACAAACATGCCCAACAATACGACTATCAGTGATTTCATCAGCTTACCTTCAGTAGATGGGTTTCTATTTAGTGTAGCTAAGATCCTGAAAGTGGGAGATTAAATTACGTTACTTACCAATAGCAAAAAGGCCGGAGCATTTGCACCGGCCTTTTCTTATCTCTAAACTTGCGTTGTTAGCAGTTGCCTTTTTTGGCTTGCCCTGGTGGGCAGAAGCTGCCTTTAGAACCGCCTGAGCCTTTTGAACTCATTTCAACTTCAACATCTTTAAACTCACCTTCCACGCGAGTCAACTGACAGCCAGAAAGCAATACCACGCTGGTTAACATGATGATCAACGATTTCATCGTTCCACCTTAATGTATTTATTATGTAATTGGATACCATGGTAATTCATCAACCCAATGAAACATGTCAGAAAACGGTCAGTGAAGGTCTGACTAAGGTAAAACCTCGTTCAACCTGTTGAATTTTGCAGCAAACAGCCAAAAATAGGTTCAATTTCATACCACTGACGAAAATATTCGGTATGATGAAAGCCTGTTTTGAACCTCGTTATTGCCATGCTGCCCATCGCACGTACTACTTGGACATTTTTGCTGGTTGCCTGCGCGCTGCTGTTTTCGGGCGTGATCATCAACGAGCATATCCAGTCCGGCACTTTTGCCGAAGACGAGCGTATTTGTCTGGCGGATATTCACCAGTTACTAGAAACGACCGATTATGGGATTAAACTCTCAGCGTCAGACATCAGTGCTTCTTCACATCACTGCTGTGGTTCAAGCCTGAGTAAATTACCCAATCACGTCTCAACGCTGCAGGTCACCTTTCCAAATTATTCTTTGGCTTTAATCCCCCGTGACCAGAACGTTAAAGCCATTGTGCGTGCCCAGACATTGTTCCGACCTCCAATCGTATAAATCCACGTTATTACCCGAGATCGCATACGATGCGATGACAAACTCATATTTAAACAACTTCTAGGATTTACGATGAAAAAACTGATCACACTCTTTTCTGCGCTGCTACTCAGCGTATCCGCTTTTGCCGCACAATATGAAGAAGGCAAAAACTACACGGTGCTGAATACCGAGAAATCGGCCACACCAACCGTCACTGAGTATTTTTCGTTTTACTGCCCACACTGCTACCAATTCGAAAATATCGTCAAAAACTTAAAACCGGCGCTGCCAGATGATGTCAGCTTTAAAAAGGTGCATGTGTCGTTTATGGGCGGGAACATGGCGATTCCAATGGCAAAATCTTACGCCACCATGGTGTCACTAGGGATTGAAGATCAGATGATTCCAGTGATGTTCCGTCAGATCCATGATCTACGCCAACCACCACGTGATGAAGCGCAGCTGCGCCAGTTGTTTACCGACAATGGTGTTGACAGTAAGAAGTTCGATGCCGCTTACAACGGCTTTGCCGTCGACTCAATGCAAAAACGCTTTGATAAGCAGTTCCAGAGTACCTCTCTAACGGGTGTTCCGGGTGTTGTGGTTAACAACAAGTACGTGGTAAAGACCGAAGGTATTCGTAGCTTCGAAGATTACAATAAACTGGTGAACTACCTACTCACCCTATAAAGCAAAAAAGGGCCCTGCATAGTCAGGGCCCTTTTTTCTGATGTCATTGGGGACGACCGTAAGTTTGTCGGAGGTACTGGATGATGTCCTCTGATTCATACATCCAAACGGTGCCATGTTCTTCATCAATTCGTAAGCAAGGCACCATCGCCTGCCCACCTTCCAGCTTGAGACGCTCCCATTCGACCGGTTGTTCTTCCATTTCAACCAAACGGATATCCAGCCCTAATGCATCAATCACTTCACGTACTTTTCGACAGTACGGACAGTGATTCCTGTGATACAGGCTTAAGTGATGGGTTGAAGTCATAGGTTGTGCTCCGAAAGCCGCGCCATAACGGCTCTGATCAATCACAGAGACTGTCTGCTCCACTCTCCAGCATATAAGATTATCTGTGCTTGCGCCGCTATTTACCCAGAAAAATCTTGCTCAAGCGCGCCTCCTCCAGAGCTGCATCAGGCGTGAAACTCAAGCATCCCTTCGGTAAGAATAAAGTCGATGATGGTATCGAGCCCCTTACCGGCTTTCAGGTTAGTGAAAACAAACGGCTTATTTGGACGCATACGCAGCGTATCCTGTTCCATCACCTCAAGGGATGCGCCCACGTACGGCGCCAAATCGATCTTGTTGATGACCAGCAGATCCGAACGGGTAATACCTGGTCCGCCTTTGCGCGGTATTTTCTCCCCTTCCGCAACATCAATCACGTAGATGGTCAGGTCCGCTAGCTCCGGGCTGAAGGTTGCACTAAGGTTATCCCCACCACTCTCAACAAACACCACATCCAGATCTCGGTGACGCTTGGCCAACTCCTCGACGGCTGCCAGATTCATCGATGCGTCTTCCCGAATCGCGGTATGCGGACACCCTCCGGTTTCAACACCTATAATGCGATCCGGCTCCAGCGCCTCTGCCCGCGTCAGTATTTTAGCGTCTTCCTGAGTGTAAATGTCGTTTGTCACCACCGCGATATGCAGCCTGTCACGAATCGCTTTACACAACACTTCCAGCAATGCGGTTTTCCCAGAGCCAACCGGCCCACCAATACCAATGCGGAGTGGCTGTTTATAGCTTTCCATTGTTCTCTTCCTTGTGTTCTTGTGGCTTATGAGCGAAATAAGCGCGTATATTGTGTTTCGTGCAAACTACTGGCAATCGACACCGAAGGGGTAAAACTGCCTATCATCCAGTCTTCTGTGGCTGCCGCCTGCTCCAATGCCGATGTAAATAAATTACTTAAATGCATCAGCGTTTTCTGTCCATCGGTCTGCCCCAGTGGCACTAACTTAACGCCCGCCATGACCAGATTCTCTGCCCAGCTCCACAGATAGCCCTGTTTCAATGCCGACGCCGGAATTCCCCATTCGATACCAGCGACACACAATCCGAGTAATTGATTGCTCTCCATCGCCTGCTTTGAGTAGCACTCAACTCCAATGCCTAACTGTCTGAGTAAGGTGATTAACGCGTGGCCTCGCTGCCGCTCTTCCGCCCGAAGCTCTTTGGTCTCCCGGCTGCTGTAGATCAGCGCGCTATAATATTCGAGGCTCGCTTCATCCTGCGCTTGAATCGCGGCGTAAAAACGATCAATTAAAGGCAACTCAAGTGTGGCAACACTGTTAAACAACAGGTTCGCCAGCCAATCCTGCATTGAGACTTTGTCACTAACCCAGCCCGCTTCGACCGCCCATTCCAAACCTTGTGAGTAGGTAAAACCACCAATCGGCAACGAAGGGCTGATCAGTTGAAACAAGCGGTAGACGGCGACAGGGTTGTGCGTCTCATCGAGATACATCAGTGGTTACACCACGACCAGCGCACTGACTGAAACAACACCCAGAGACAACCATGGGCTGCGAAAGGCTCGACCAAACTGAATACCAAGTACCATCAGAGCGCACGCGCTGAGCAGCATTCCCAGCCCAAAGTGACTAACCGCTCCTTGCGCTTCCACACCGTGCGCATAACCGTGGAAAAAGATCAGTCCGACACACAAACTGACCGCAAGACGTAAGGTGTTTTGCGATGCTGAAAACGCTTGCCAGATAGCACCACTGACCACAAACAGGGATGCCGCGATGGCAAGTTCAACGCCAGAGATAAAACCAAACCATTTGCCTGCCAACAAACCCGAGGCCATTGACAATAACGCTGCACCGATGAGCAATACCTGACGTTTGACGCTCACATTCAGACACGCCACCAAAATGCCGAACGCAATCAACATGATCAAATGGTCAAAGCCGGTCACCGGGTGAGTGAGCCCACTGGAAAATGAGGCCGTTTCATGCCCAGGATGCGCCCATGCGGGGGTTGTGGACAGTAACAAAGTTCCGAGAGCCAAGCTGAATTTTTTCATACGAATATCCTTTTCCGTTTCGTGTAATTATTGAGGGAAGTACCATCAGTGATGGTGATGTCCGCCTGAGCGACCACCGTACGCGCCATTTTCCGGCTCAAACGGGGCCATTTCTGTGGTGACTTTCGCGCCCAGCCCCGTGACCATATCGTCCAACACATGGTCATGCTGATAGCGCACCCAACCAAACTCGATCTGCAACGGCACATGGCGGTTCCCCAGGTGGTAAGCAACCCGCGTCAGCAGATGCAAGTCATTGCAGTACACCGTCGAGACCTGCTCGGGTGCAGCCTTGATTTCCACTACGACCCCACAAGGGCTTTTTAACTGTTGCCCGCCGCGCAGTATGTGCCCCCGGGGGAGAAACAGCCCGGCATCACGGCCATCATCCAGGACTACTTTCAGACGGCTTTTGATCCTGCCTTCGATAGGCAGGCTGAGAAAAGTGTGTGGCTTTAACGTAATGTCCATGCTGATTTCATTGAGTTCTATCATGATTGTTCCTTGCTCCGACGCTGACAGAGCATCGCCACCGACACAGATGGCGAGCGTGTTCACGTTGTTTTGATGAGGGTTAGAATAAAAAGTAACGCTGGGCCATCGGCAGAACATCGGCTGGTTCACAAATCAGCAGCTCACCATCGGCTCTAACCTGATACGTCTGTGAGTCCACCTCTATGTTCGGCTGCCAGTCATTGAGTTTCATGTCGGCCTTGCTGATATCACGGCAATGACGAACTACGCCAATCTGGCTGTTCAGTTCGAGCTGCTGTGCTATCCCCGCTTGCTGAGCGGCCTGAGAGACAAATAGCATTGAAGTGTTACACGCAGCCTTACCATAGCTACCGAACATCGAACGATAGTGCACTGGCTGAGGCGTCGGGATCGAAGCATTCGGGTCTCCCATTGGTGCCATCGCTATCATGCCTCCTTTGAGGATCACACTTGGCTTCACACCAAAGAAGGCCGGTTTCCAAAGTACCAGATCCGCCAGTTTTCCGACTTCCACCGACCCGATTTCATGGGCCATGCCGTGAGTGATCGCAGGATTAATGGTGTATTTGGCAACGTAACGTTTCAGGCGAAAGTTATCACTGTAGCTGGAGTCTTCTTTAAGGCTGCCACGTTGTACTTTCATCTTGTGCGCGGTTTGCCAGGTGCGGGTGATCACTTCTCCGACGCGTCCCATGGCCTGAGAATCCGAGGCAATCATCGAGAACGCGCCGAGATCATGCAAAATATCCTCCGCAGCGATGGTTTCCCGGCGAATGCGTGACTCGGCAAAAGCCACATCTTCCGCAATCGATGGCGAAAGGTGATGACACACCATCAACATGTCCAGATGTTCGTCCACGGTATTGATGGTGTAAGGCCGGGTCGGATTGGTGGAAGACGGCAAAACATTAGCGACACCCGCGGCTTTGATGATGTCCGGTGCGTGTCCTCCACCGGCGCCTTCCGTGTGATAGGTATGGATCACCCGGTCACCAATGGCGCCAAGGGTTGATTCCACAAACCCTGATTCATTGAGCGTATCGGTGTGAATTGCGACCTGGACGTCCATCTCATCGGCCACCGTTAAACAAGTATCAATCGAAGCGGGTGTGGTTCCCCAGTCTTCGTGAAGCTTGAGGCCGACCGCACCTGCGGCGACTTGCTCACGCAGTGCCTCCGGCCGACTGGCGTTCCCTTTGCCAAGCAGACCAAAATTCATCGGGAAACCGTCCAGCGCTTCCAACATACGGTGCATATTCCAAGGCCCTGGTGTACAAGTGGTGGCGTTCGTTCCCGTATTGGGCCCGGTACCGCCTCCAATCATGGTCGTCACACCTGACGCCAGTGCTTCTTCAATTTGCTGAGGACAAATGAAATGAATATGTGAATCAATACCACCAGCTGTCAGTATCGCGCCTTCCCCCGCCAAGATCTCTGTGCCGGGACCGATAACAATGGTCACGCCCGGTTGAATATCCGGATTGCCAGCCTTACCTATCGCCTGAATTCGACCCTGCTTTATCGCCACATCCGCTTTCACGATTCCCCAATAGTCGAGGATCACAGCGTTAGTGATCACCAGATCCGGCGTGTCTGCGCTCGTGCGCTGGCTCTGTCCCATGCCATCGCGAATGACCTTACCACCACCAAATTTGACTTCATCGCCATACACAGTGAAATCCCTTTCTACTTCCAGCCATAACTCCGTATCCGCGAGTCGCAAACGGTCTCCCACGGTCGGACCGAACATTTCGGCGTATGCCTGTCTGGAAATCCTAGCCATTTTCTGTCCTTGTGATTATTTGATCGGGCTAACTCAATGGCCCCATGACTTTGCCCTGAAAACCGAAGACCTGCCTGTCTCCGGCATAAGTGACTAATTCCACGGTTCGAGACTGTCCGGGCTCAAAGCGGGTTGCTGTCCCTGCCGGGATATTCAGCCTGAAGCCTAGTGTTTTCTGACGATCAAACATCAGTGCATCGTTGACCTCATAAAAGTGGTAGTGGGAGCCGATCTGCACCGGGCGATCGCCCGTGTTTTCTACTTTAATGCGTAATGTCTCGCGTCCGGCGTTCAATTCAATATCGCCCGCCGCACTGTCTAATTGCCCGGGAATAAGCCCGACTTGTTTTGTGTTCGATCCCGCCATCTTGGCTCCTATACAATCGGCTCGTGCACCGTAACCAGCTTCGTTCCATCCGGAAACGTGGCTTCAACCTGTACATCCGGAATCATAGAGGCCACCCCATCCATGACATCCTCAACCGTCAATAGCGTGCGACCATAATCCATGAGCTCGGCCACACTGCGGCCTTCTCGCGCACCTTCCAAAATAGCGCTACTGATGTAGGCCACCGATTCGGGGTAGTTGAGTCTGAGCCCTTTTTGTTTGCGTTGCTGTGCCAGCAAACCGGCACAAAAAATCAGTAACTTGTCTTTTTCTCTTGGCGACAATTCCATGTTGCGTTTTCCATTTGTTGTCAGGTGGCCCAGATTCTCGGTGCGTCCGGACACTCCCCTGTCCAGTGCGTTCTCACCAACTGCCACACCCGTTGAAAACTGTTTAGGACCACTTCACTCCATTGCGCTAATGCGCGAACGACAATTAAGTTTTCAATCTGGGTCGCAGCAATCACGATCTGCTTTGTGCCGAATTCGTTCTGTATGTTAGAGAGCAAGCTCTGTACCAACTGAGCCAACTTTTCATCATCGGTACTGATATACAGGGTCGCAGCCATAGAAAACCCTAAAAGGCCTTTATTTATCATTAGGTTATCACCACCCCTCACATTTAACCCTTCGGTCAGCAGACGGCGACCGTCCAGGTAAACCTCTGTTTTTCCGACTAAATGCCCGCTCAGAAATCCCTCATTTAGTGCAGGGCGACCAAAACAGTGCATCTCCCAGCCCAAAAATTGTGCATTTTCTTCGAGGTGGATCTGGGTATCTAAACGGACGTGCGCATCCGGGAAAAAAATGTTCTCTTGTGGCAACCATTCCAGCCGTGCGCCGGCAGCAACACGCAACACTTGTTGCTGACGTGCAAAGCGCTGCTGAGAGCGATAAAACTTGGTGGCACCGGGCGTGGTGACCAGAACCTTGGCCCCGGTTCCAACATCCGCAGTAATGTGCAATCCATCCCCACCCACGACGCCTCCGGGCGGATGCAACAGATAGGTATGACATACGTTTCCTTCAGGATAGAGCGGTCGTTGAATGGCTAACGGACCTTGTTGCGCTCGCTCGCGAATCACGGTTTTGTCACCGCGATCCTGAAAACGGAGTGACAGCTTAGCCTGCCACCCTTGATCAGCATGCGCTTCAATCTGTTGTTGCAATGGGGTGCTCGACTGTTCAAACCCAAACGCTACGGCAGGATCACACATCATACGGTCAGATACTCCTCAATCAGTTGCTCGCTGAGTTTGTCCATGTCGCCCTGCGCAACCTGTCGTCCGCGGTCCAAAATACAAAATCGATCGCCCACTTTTCGTGCAAACGGCAGCTTTTGTTCAACCAACAATACGGTCAATCCCATTTTTTGGTTAAGCATTCGAATGATGTCGCCAATCTCCTGCACAATATTGGGCTGGATGCCCTCCGTGGGTTCATCAAGGATCAATAGCGACGGATTAACCACCAACGCCCGGCCGATCGCCAGTTGCTGCTGTTGGCCTCCGGACAAGTCTCCGCCCCGGCGATGAAGCATTTCTTGCAACACGGGAAACAGCTCGAAGATGAATGCCGGGATCTGGCGGTCTCCTTTAGCTCGTATCGGTAAGCCCACCTCCAGGTTTTCCTGAACCGTCAACATGGGAAAAATCTGCCGTCCCTGAGGCACATAACCAATCCCTAACCTGGGCCGGGTTTCAGCTTGTTGATTTATCAAGGACTGGCCGTTGAGCGTTATTTCGCCGCTGTGCACGTTGAGTAACCCCATAATGCATTGCAACAGCGTGGTTTTACCGACACCGTTTCGCCCCATCAATACCGTGCACTGGCCTTGTGGTATGTGCATATCAAGATCCCATAAGGTGTGGCTCTCACCATAAAACTGATTAAGCCCGTTTATCTGCAACATCCTTATTCCCCTAAATAGACTTGTTTGACTTGCGGATGAGCCTGAACCTGATCCATGCTGCCCTCTGCCAGCACATGTCCCTGGTGGAGCACAGTGACATGGCTGGCAATAGAGCGCACGAAATCCATGTCGTGTTCGACCACCACAACGGAATGCTTGCCTGCCAGCGAATTCAGCAGCTCGGAGGTTCGATCCATTTCCTGATGTGTCATGCCAGCCACGGGCTCATCAATGAGTAGCAGTTTGGGGCTTTGCATCAGCAACATGCCAATTTCTAGCCACTGTTTCTGGCCGTGTGATAGATTGCCCGATGACAAGCCAGAACAGTCCTGCAGATGGATCAGTTCGAGCACCGATTCCAGTTTGTCTTGTTGTTCTGCGCTCATACGCGCGCGGTATGTTCCCCACACACCACGTACTCCTGACATCGCAAGCTCGAGGTTTTGCCACACCGTCAGGCACTCAATGACCGTCGGTTTTTGAAACTTACGGCCGATCCCTGCGTTGGCAATCTGCGACTCGTTCATCTTCAGCAAATTGATATTTGAACCCAGCCACACCTGACCCGAATCAGGTTTGGTTTTACCGGTAATGATGTCCATCATGGTCGTTTTTCCGGCCCCGTTAGGGCCGATAATGCAGCGTAACTCACCTTCACGAATATAGAGATTGAGATCATTTATCGCCTTGAATCCATCAAAGCTTTTGTTTACACCCTCAACGTACAAAACGATGTTGTGCCGGGTATCGACTAACGGATGCTGATCGGATTTGAGGAATGAAAATACTTCGTCACGACGGGTAAACTCGGCCGCAGACTCCTTGAACAATATGGCTCGTTCGAATGTTGTCATACCGCGGCCTCCTTGGTTGAGTCAGCTTGCCGAGCGGGGGGACTCGGAGGTCGCCGCGCGGACACTGTATCAGCAACAAACCCCATTAACCCTTTCGGGAAGTACATGGTCGCCAGCACAAACATACCTCCCAGTGCGAACAGCCATACTTCAGGGAACTCCACCGTAAACCAGCTTTTGGCGTAGTTGATCACCAGTGCTCCGACAATGGCACCAAACAAGGTCGCCCGTCCGCCAAGCGCAACCCAGACCACAATTTCAATTGAGTTTAAAGGTGCAAATTCACCCGGATTAATAATGCCGACCTGAGGCACGTACAGCGCACCAGCAACTCCGGCGATCACCGCAGACAAGGCAAAAATCCACAATTTGATGCCGTCGACGTTATACCCCATAAAACGAGTCCGAGACTCGGTGTCACGAATCGCCAGTGCCACTCGTCCCAAACGACTGCTGACCACACTACGGCACAGCACATAACTGAACATCAACGCGATTGCCGTGACAATGAACAGCGCCAAACGAGTGCCGTCTGCCTGCAAACTGAACCCCAGAATATCTTTAAAATCCGTGAGGCCATTGTTGCCGCCAAATCCCATTTCATTGCGGAAAAATGCCAGCATCAGCGCATAAGTCAGCGCCTGAGTGATGATCGACAGGTAAACCCCTGAGACTCTGGAACGAAACGCCAGGTAGCCAAAGATGAACGCCAACACTCCCGGCACCAATACAATCATCAGACAGGCAAACCAGAACTGATCGACCCCCTGCCAGAACCAAGGCAACTCCTGCCAGTTAAGAAACACCATAAAATCGGGTAACACCGGATTTCCGTAGACGCCTCGGTCACCGATTTGGCGCATCAGGTACATCCCCATCACATAGCCGCCAAGCGCGAAAAACGCGCCATGTCCGAGACTCAAAATGCCCAGATATCCCCATACCAAATCGACAGCCAGCGCGAGCATGGCATAACTGAGGTACTTACCCAGTAGAGACACCGTAAATGTCTCCACATGCAAAGGGTGCCCGGCAGGTAGCAAAATATTTCCCAATGGCACCAGAATCACCGCCAGCAACAGAGCTAGCATGGTCAACTGCCCTCCTCTGTCACCTCGCATGGCCGACAGCACAAAAGATTTCGACTGCATTCGCTCTCCTTAGCTTTCTGCCGCACGCCCACGCTGTGGAAACAGGCCGCGCGGACGTTTTTGAATGAACAAGATGATGAAAACCAGCACCATAATTTTTGCCAGCACTGCACCAGCCCAAGGCTCAAGCACTTTATTGAACATGCCGAGGCTCAAACCAGCCACCAGCGTACCCCACAAATTACCGACGCCGCCGAAGACCACCACCATGAACGAGTCGATGATGTATGCCTGACCCATGTTGGGTCCGACATTGGTCAACTGTGATAACGCAACGCCCGCGATGCCCGCCACTCCGGAACCAAGGCCGAACGTTAACGCGTCCACACGCTGGGAACGAATGCCCATGGCGCGAGCCATCGAGCGGTTTTGTGAGACAGCGCGGACCTGTAATCCCAGCGGTGTTTTCTTCAGCACCATCACCAAACCGGCAAAGACCAATGCACAGAACAACACGATGTACAAACGGTTGTATGTCAGTGACAGCATCGGGTTGATTTCAAGCGCACCAGTCATCCAGTCTGGTGTGCTCACAGAGCGATTCAGCGGAGAGAAAATCGATCGTACCGCCTGTTGCAGGATCAGGCTGATGCCGAACGTCGCCAACAAGGTTTCCAGTGGACGACCATACAGGTGTCGAATCACACTGCGCTCAATCACGATACCGACAGCGCCAGACACAACAAACGCAACAGGAACAGAAAGGACCACGGCCAGGCCAATATGGCTCGGCAGTAATTCTTGCATCACGTACGTGGTGTAAGCGCCAATCATGATCAGCTCACCATGAGCCATGTTAATCACTCCCATCACTCCAAATGTGATAGCCAGACCAATGCCCGCCAACACCAAGACTGAACCGAGGCTGAGTCCGAAAAAGACCGTCTCAACGCCCGAGTAAAAACGTTGACTCTGCTTGTAATCGGCCAGGCCGCGCTCTGCTGCCGTCAACACATCAGCATCGGCATCAGAGGCAATAATCTGATTGAGCGTTTTCAGCACGACGGCGTGCTTGTACTCAGACAAACGTTGAATCGCTTCGATGCGTTGTGTGCCCTGCACATCCAAAGCCTGTGGGATAGTCAGTGCCAGTGTCAGCAGCGATTGAACCTGCGCATCACGTTCTTTGCTCTGACGCGCTTCCAGTTGCGTCAGTACTTGTGGCTCGCTCGTGCCAAGCAGTTCCGTGACGGCCGACGTGCGTACTTCCGCCAGAGGGCTGTTGAGCCTGAGTGTGGCCAATTCTGAGCGAATCGCACCACGCAGCTTATTATTGACCCTGAGCTTTGTTATCGTGTCCTGGCTGGGTAACGAAGCGCTCTCGCCACTCCAGGCAAGCATGGCTTGCTGCGCTGTCGTCGCACCATCCAAAATATACAAGGCGTCTGGCTTCGTCTTATCAACATACAAGTTGCCATTCAACCAAGCGGTCAAAATCGATTTGGCTGCCCGTTCAGGCTGGTGCTGTGCTAACCAAGCCATGGCACTCAGCTTAAGGCTGGTATCTCTGCCTTGCAGCGCTTGTGAAAACTGCACGCGGTTAAATTCAATCTCATCGTTCGTGTCAGCCAATGCAACGTTCAATCCCCACAAAAGAAGTAGCACCGTACTGAACGCTCTGGTTATCATTGTCATAAATGCGTCCTTTCGGTGGGCACCGGCTAATGCTAACTGGCGCCCGGCAATGAAAATACAGCACTTTGGGAACCCTTAATCCCAAGGTGCCAAAGTGTTTCTCAGTTAATGCCTGAGCACTTTTTGGTATCGACATTAAAGGCGCCGCATGAAAACGGTTTTGCCCAGCTGGAAAACAGCTTCGCAGATTCCGGAAGATAGTCAGACCAGGCATCGCCCGCGACTAACCCTTTGGTTTCCCAAACCACTTCAAACTGGCCATCGTCCTGAATTTCGCCGATCAAAACCGGTTTGGTAATATGGTGGTTGGGCATCATCGTGGAGTAGCCACCGGACAAATTCGGCACCGAAATACCAATCAAGGCATCCTGAACGGCTTCTGGTTCAGTGGTGCCGGCATTCGTGACCGCCTGAGCCCACATATTGAAACCGATATAGTGCGCTTCCATAGGATCATTGGTGACGCGTTTCTGGCTCTTGATAAACTTATGCCAGGCGTTAACAAACTCGGCGTTGTCGCTTGTATCCAGACTCATAAAGTAGTTCCAGGCCGCGAGATGACCCACCAATGCCGAGGTGTCCATCCCGGACAGTTCCTCTTCACCCACGGAGAACGCAACAACCGGGATATCTTCAGAGCTGACGCCCTGAGCACCAAGCTCTTTGTAGAAAGGCACATTGGCATCGCCATTGATGGTTGACACAACCGCGGTTTTCTTACCTTGCGAACCAAACTTTTTAATCTCTGACACGATCGATTGCCAATCTGAATGCCCAAATGGGGTGTAGTTGATCATGATGTCAGATTCACTCACGCCACGGTCTTTCAGGTAAGCGTCCAGAATCTTATTGGTGGTGCGCGGATACACGTAGTCGGTGCCAGCCAGAACCCAACGCTCAACGCCCAGTTCGTTCATCAGATAGTCAACCGCTGGAATCGCTTGTTGATTAGGCGCAGCTCCGGTGTAAAACACATTCTTCGACGACTCTTCGCCTTCATACTGAACCGGATAAAACAAAATCCCGTTAAGTTCTTCAAAAACGGGCAACATGGATTTACGCGACACAGATGTCCACCCACCAAACACCACATCAACCTTATCTTTTTCCAGAAGTTCTCGTGCTTTTTCTGCGAATAATGGCCAGTTAGATGCAGGATCGACCACTACAGCTTCCAGCTTTTTCCCCAGTAACCCGCCCTTTTTGTTCTGTTCGTCGACCAGCATTAAAATTGTATCTTTCAAGGTGGTTTCGCTGATCGCCATTGTCCCGGACAGGGAATGCAGAACGCCAACCTTAATCGTCTCGTCTGCCTGAACCTGAGTAGTGCTCACCATCAGTGATGCCCCGATCGCCGCAAGTTTTAATTTGAACATCATGTTCATGTTGGATATCTCCTTATTGTGAATAGTTATTCAAACTATCATCATCAAGAAAAATGCCAGAGCAGAACATTGGGAAGAAATTAAAATTACTTTATTAATTACATGAAGTTAGAAGTATCTCGTGAGCGCACAGAAAATCCAATGCATTGGGACACGCTGCATATTGGTGCAATTTTCTATGGGTTTTCACTATTTTAGAGAAGTGTGGCTAAGAACATGCCACAGCGCCCTCTTTTGGGTAACCATATGCATATAAAAGATTCACCACTCACCAAACTAGGGCAACGAGGCGATAGAAACAGGAAAGGTTGCCTGGAAGCGAGTCGCGTTAAGAAAATCGACAGACATAACCAGATGAGAGACGGGAGAAAAGACAGCGAAAACCTTTTTTCACTGCCTAAGGGAGATCAGCGTTTTTCCCATACCGTGCGGATCGTATCGGTCGAAAACCCGGCTTTGAAACAATTGTCAGCACTGACGGAGCCCGCAAGTACATCAGTCAATACCAGTTTAACGCCCAGTTGCTGCGCATCTTGGATTCTGGCACGCAGCAATGCCGTTTGACAGCCGCAAGCACGAAACGCTTCCTGCGTAAAAGCGTTGGCCAGAATGGCACACTCTTCCGCAATGAATGATGTGCCCCACGCACAAGGCGTCTCATCAATGAACGCGACGAAGCAACGGAACTGGTCTGAACAATACAGGTGCCGTTTTTGGGCCCAGACTTCCGGTTCACAACGTGCGCCAGAGGTTGTGAGCAAATCGAGAAATGCGTCGGCCTTTTCTGAACCCCAACGTTCAACTCGCAAGGATGGATTGTATGAAGGCGTCGGTTGCTCCAGAGACAAAGACAGGAACTGATGTGAAAAACTTGGTAAATAACCCCGCTCAAACAATGCGTTAGATAGTGTCATTGACACAGCTTGAGGCTCAACGATCACTTCTGGCGGGGTATCGGGCCCGTAACGTTCCAGAGCTTGCTGCAACTCAATCTCAGCCAGTGACGAGGATACAAAAACTTGGTTATCATAACGCCGGGTCGGGTCAATATAGGCGACATAGCCGGCTTCGCGAACCAAGCGCAATTCGCTGGCCACGGCTGTGGATAGGGTTCGAGCATTATTGAAGGAAAAGTAGGTGTCGTACGCACGCTGCGTGACATCCGTGTTTCGAGTTTGCGCCATCAGAACTCCATTGAGGCATTAATATGAAGCCGGAAGCGTATCCACTTTACATCATCTGGTCGAACTGCAACGCGGTTATTGTGACGGCACCAGTGTTATTTCAACCCGCTCTTTGCCTTTTCCGATGTTTTTACGCTTCAGCCGGATTCGTCCAACTTCAGAAGTCCGTTTAAGATGGGTGCCTCCACAAGGGACTTGAGCAAAGCCTTCAACACGCCAGTAGCGGCGTTGCTGTGCTTCATCTGAGAATGCACTCTGTATGGGCAAATCAGCATCAACCAGCCGCTGTGCTGCGGCCGTCATTTCGTCTAATAAGCTATTAATACTGGTAGGCCAGACAAAATCAATTCGGCTTTTATCCTGACCAATATGTGCACCTATTTTTTCTATGTGGGGAAACTTCTGACTGAACAACTCCAACACCAGCTCCGCGGCAAAGTGAAGCTTCATCAGCGCATAACGTCGAGTCCAGTTTACACAGATAGTGACACTGTCACCCAACACAAACGGTGGCGTATCTGACAGCGTGTAGATGATCGCCGTTCCGACCTTTTCCGCCCGTAATACGTCCAGCCCGCCAATCGTCCCCTGATCACTTTCCTGACCGCCCGATTCAGCGTAAAAAATGGTTTCAGCCAGTTGAATGGTATTGCCGTCGACGTTTGTCACGGTCGAGGTCAACTCTGTTTGGTAGGGATCATCCCAAAATACTTTTTTTGTCATCCTGACTTCCTAAGTCATTCCCTTTTCATCAGCCTACCCTGAAGTCAGAATATTCGGCAAGTGACTATTTAATCAATTTTAAAATCGTCTTGAATACTGGGTCCCGACAATCACCAACCAGTTCGTATAAGCACATTTCCAGGCTGCTGATCCCGATGCCAAGCGACAACATTTTATTCACACCGACCTGTTTATTGGCCGCCGTTCTGGACGAAACACAATCGCTGATTAACTCGACCCCAAAGCCCAGTGTTCGAAGGCTTTTCGCCGTCTGATAAACACAGATGTGCGTTTCAATTCCGCATACCAGCCAATAACGGATACCCGATTTTTTGACTTGTTTGAGAAAACGTTGTTCGCCGCAGCCATCGAAGGTAAATTTGCTGACTGGCTTGAGCCCGCCAAGCTCGTCACTGATGGGCTTGACCGTCGCTCCCAACTTCTCCGGATTCTGTTCCAACCAGACAATCGGCAGCTTGAGCGTTTTTGCACCTTTGACGAGCGTGGTGATATTCGCTACCACAGCGTCGCTGTCTTCCACCAACGTCGCCAGTTTACCCTGCACGTCCACCACAACAAGCCCAGTGTTCTCTCTGGTTAGCATGCGAGTCTCCCTTGTGTTTTTTGTTTGTTTTACTAAGCGTAGGACACGCTCAGAAAGTTAAACGTATCTGTCTGAAATTTGGTGACTTAACCGAGCGACCACAACACATCAAAGTGAAAACCACGGCAAGAATAAAAAAGCCAGCAAATTATGCTGGCTCATTGAGTCAAGGCTTGAGATACAAGTAGAAACCGAATCCCATCGTCTCCCTGCCATACAGGCGGTAATGTCGGTTCCATTCGCGCACGGAGGCAAGCTTTTGCTTTCTTTCACTGTTGCCTGGCTCTGCCAGAGCTTCTTGCTCGGCTTTGTAGCGGAAGCCCCACTCAAAACTGTCCCATTCATCCTGATGACTGCAACGAACGTACACAGGTATCAAACCCAGTGCTTCCGCAACCTGAATGTTCTGTTCATGTGAACGATAAACACCCACCGGCTCGCCAATGAAATCCAGATACTCTTTGGCCGGCGCCTGTTTCCAGTAGGGCTCACCGACAAGTATCAAACCATTTTCACCCACTAGGTCGGCCATGTTCGTCAGAGCATCCGGGTACGCCATTTCACCCTCACCAAACGCATGAGTCGATCCCAGACAAACCGCCAGCTTGTATGCTCCACTCTCAAGCTCGGCATACTTAACGTCCGTCGCCAGAAAACGAATCGCCGCATCTGGATGTTGGGCCACTTTATTATTGGCCACTGCAATTTCGTTTGGCTGTATATCTAACCCAAGGCAGTTGGCCTGGGTCTTCTGATGGATTTGAAAAAGAAACTCACCCTGGCCACAACCAATATCCACGACTCGATGCTGATATTCCAGTCCGAGATGGGCAATCAGCTCTTGGGCTTTTTCCGCGCTTAACGGGCAATTAAACATCATGTATTGCTGATTCCTTTTGTTATGACATCTGCATCATTACAGATGTTGCTCTACGTATTCCTTAAAACCATTCAATATATTCTGCCAACCGGTCTGCTGCTGCTCTGGAGTAAACGTCTGTTCAGCTTCAAATTCTTCGGTCACCTGAGTCTGTCCATTGAGTGATTCAAAACGCACCACCACCTTTCGTTTATCGTCCATTTCAAATTCAATTAAACGATTAAGTTCAACGACTTGATACGTTCCTGTAAAATCGAACCCCATACTGCCGTCTTTCGCTTCCATTCGGTGACGAAAACGGCCGCCAACTCGCAGGTCCACATCACTTTCCGTGGTGTGCCAGTCACTGGATGCCGCATTCCACTTCAAGATGCTTTCCGGCGTGTTCCAGGCTTTCCAGACCGTATCGACATCTTTCTCTATTAACGCACTGACAGTAATGATCATATCGCCTCCAAGAGTTGTTCAACCCGGTTTGGACATAGCAGAAATGTCCATACCATATACCGACTGGCTATTTTGAGCTGAACTATAATTAACAGCGCCAATTTCCTGATAACTCCAAAAAAGGATATCAGTATGAAACGCTACACTTATATCGCAACAGCGTTATTAATCCTAGCGGGTTCTTCTACGAACGCCAACGCCGCTGACGATACCGATATGCTCTTAAAAGATGCACTCAGTGCAGCTCCCCCTACGTTAAGAGATAAAGTGACGGTCGTCGACTGGAACAACAACGTATTGCAACAAGGCACCAGCAACTACACCTGTTTCCCAACGCCGCCTCAACTGTCCGGCACAGCACCCATGTGTATGGATGCAGCCTGGATGGACTGGGCTGACGCCTGGATGAACAAAAAGCCGTTTGAAGCCAAAACGATTGGGATTTCTTACATGCTTGCCGGTGATGGTGGTGCCAGCAATGTTGATCCGTATGCAGAGGGTATGACCGATGACAATCAATGGGTGGTCGAAGGCCCACATTTGATGATCATTACGCCGGATAAAGCGATGCTCGACGCTCTGCCAACCGATCCAAACAACGGTGGTCCTTACGTCATGTGGAAAGGTACACCTTACGCTCATATCATGGTGCCGGTGGGTGCCCGCCCTTAAAATAAAGGCATTCGGTGGTACCGAATGCCTTATCTTCAACTTAACTATTGCCTGACTTCCGGGCATTTAAGCGGCAACACTGCGACGGATACATGCCGAAATCAGCTCAAGGCGTTTCGCTTACAGCCCGCGCTCAAACGGATACAGCTGAGAGGGGCCGCCAGCCCTATCGCCCCAAGACTTCTTGCGAGATTAAATTAAAATGAACGTGTTATGTTGGAACAATTGATCAACGATCTCATGTGACGTTGCAGATGCACTTAATTCAAGGCCAGATACATCAAATTGTTCCAATTCAACCGATGTCGAGTTACCTCCCTCACCCGTAATAGTGAGATTTAGGTTACCGTGTGCGTCATCAAAGCTGGCGCTAACATGCGCTAGCAGAGCTTCCATGTCTGCCATATCATCCCCCGTCGGTGAAATAATATCGCTCAGGTCTAGTTTATCTTCATCTAACTGGAAATCTGTGATGACATCCTTCGCTGAAGTAGCGCTTAGAGACTCATTGTTAAAAGTAAAGGTGTCCATGCCCTCACCTCCCGTGAGGATATCGTCACCAAATCCACCAGTTAGGATGTCATTACCAAGGCCACCAACAAGAATATCGTCACCTGCAGCGCCATTTAAGGTATCTGCTCCGGCTTGCCCTAAGATAATATCTATGCCTTCACTTCCAACAAGCACATTAGACAGATCGTCACCGACTACAGCATGTCGTTCCGTTTCAGCAATATCTGTACTTAGTTCACTGAGGGTTAAAGTAAAGACATTATCGCTAACACCGCCCCTTCCATCTGACACTTTGAAGAGGAAGTTTAGGTCTGCCTGCTGATCGCCCTCAAGGGTAATGCTATCACTCTGTGTAAAACTGTAGCTTCCATTTGAAGCGACTTCCAGCGTACCAAACGCAGTCTCAACGTGCAGGCGACCATCCACTTGATGCGTAGAAGCGATCAGATCTTGCCCAACGGTGACGTTATGTAAATCAGCACTGAGTAGCGAGAAGTCCCCATCCGCTAAAGATACGGTCATGATATCACCATCCACATCGGCGCTTCCCGAAAGCAGCTCGCCCACAATGGGCTCCGGTGAAAAGTGATTCAAGAATTGGCCTAACTCTTCACCAGAGTCAATAAACACCACTCGATCACTCAACTGCTCTAGCGCCTGTGCGGCGCTTACATCGTCCGACGTTGCGATACCAATACCATAGACTTTTGCGTTATGTGTTTGCTTATAGTGTTCCCAACGCTCATCCAAATCGGGCGCTGCCACTTCCCCCTCTTTAGGATTCGGTGCGCCATCAGACAGGAAGAAGACCGTATTTTTGCTCTCTGTCGGTTGTTCCGGACCGAAGTAATCCCAACCATCTTGCCATGGATAAACAGCGTTGTTTGTATCACCAGATTCCATCACTGCTTCCAGTGCTTTGCTATAATCCGTATTCGTTCCATTAACCACATCACACCAGTTACGAACGTACTCTGCAACATCGTTTTGGTAGCTCAAATCATCAACCGCACGCCCATTCAACTCTGGCGGACGTGTCATCAGTTCTACTTCGTCAAGTGTCAGCCAACTATTTGTTGAAGTATCACCATCAAAACGAACTAAACGAATATAAGTGTTGGATTGGCCACCGTCTTCAATCATGTTTTCAATCATGGCGTGAAATGCTGCAGTCGCCTTGTACGCTCTCGATTCAGTCTTTGGCGCAGTGGCCTCGCTGCCAAAGGTATTTTGACCATCGAAAGTACGGGTCATACTGTTTGATTCGTCAAAGACCACCGTCACTTTGTTTATTGGCAAATCTTCCATCTCAGCAAATCCATGCACTGGTGCCGAAATCGGAGCATGATTCTCAGTGACATTCAGAGTCACCTGAGTCGTATCTTTATCAGTACCATCCGTAGCCGAAACTTCCAATTGATAGCTCTGCTGCAGCGAATGATCTAACTTTGCTTCTTCTTTAAGCCAAATTTCACCGCTATTTGAATCGACGCGGAACAGATCAGCATCCCCACCACTCAACTCATATTTGATGGTTGCATTTCCGTCAGGATCAAAAGCGCTTACCTGACCAATCAGTACCCCCGCCTCCTGTTCAGCAACATTGAAAGTGACGGTATCTTCTGTGGGCATACCATTCGAATCAGTACCATGAACTTGATCAGCGTCGCTGTTACTAATGAATTCAGGCGCTCGATCCAGGATGTCGATAGTCACTTCACTGGTTGTAGTATCACCATCCGCATCAACCACCGTTATTTCGAATTTTTCTTGCTGATGACCAGCAACATTCTTCGCCTTATAGTCATAACGGCCGTTATCAAAGTTAAGGGTAAGCGTGCCATGAGCAGTATCGATCTCTGCCAGTGAGTGAAGTGAAATCACAGAACCATCACTTGTACTTACTGTGCCTTCCGTCTTGTTGTAGTGGTAACTTTCACCATCAACGTTAATCTGGTCAATCCATTGAACATCCCCGCCAATATCTTCCAGAAGTTTACTTTGCAGCTGTCCTGATACCGTTTTGCTTAGCAGATTCTCTACTTGTAAGTCATCCGTCACGACTAGTGCTGAGCCTTTATCGGTTGCTACTGGCTCCAGGTATTTCATGTCCGCCCCGGCACCAATACCAATTGACCAGATATTTTCTAAAGTAACGCCACTCGTAGTAATGCTACGCGCCATAGCATTTTCAAGAATGATGCTCTGTTCAGCTTCTGTCGGATTATCCCAACCTTTGACCAGGTACTCATAACGCTGCTCGCTTTCGAAATCCTCAGCCGTCGACCACTTCATTAAACTCTCGCGTAAGCTCGAGTAAACAGGATCCGAAGTATTTGTCCATGAACCAAAGTCGCTCGGTACTCCATCCGAAATGAAATAGAGTTGATGACTACTGTTATCATCCGTTTCTTGGCTAAGCTCAGTCAAAGCCGCGTTCACCTGATCGATAGCTTGGCCGTATGGCGTCCAACCACCACGCCCGATAGAGTCCAAGTAAGCATCAATATCATCCACAGACTCCAACCATTCAGACGTTTTACCTTCCGGATAACCTGAATGTGTCGCAATCTTAAATCGGACGTCACCAAGATCGTCATACTTTTCAAACATGGTTTTAATGGCGCTACGAGCCAGATCCCAGCGCGTTACGTCTACACCATGTTCATTTTTAACCTTATCGGACCACATAGAATCAGATGCATCCAACGCAATGACTACGCTATTATTCTGTGGATTGATATCCATGATTTCATGGTGTTCTGAGTTAGCCGATGGTAAAGAATCGATGACACTAAGATGAAGTGTTGCATTATCGGTTCGGCCTCCAGCATCCACCTGGATATTAACAGGAATATCTAATGTATCCGCACCTTGTTCAGGGTGGTCAAGAGGTTCATATTGTTCAACACTGTAATGGCCAGTTCGACTATCAATACTCGCTTCAATTACTTTAACCTTATCCTCGCCAGTACCAACATAACCAGTTAGAGCACTTCGATCGTCACTCACTTCAAACACAACCGGCTTATTATCACTAGTAAAGTTATTGAGGAGCTGAGCTGAATCGAAATAGAAGGCAGCGCCTGAAGTCGAGCCCAGGTTTGCCACTAGGTCACCCTCAGCACGTGCACCTAACTCTGTACCAACCTGAGACTCATTGAGTGATGAATACTCATCACTCAATGACATAGGTTCACCCAACACGTGCACCGTTACTTCAGCTTCATCAGTCAAGCCATCTTCATCACGAATCGTGTATTTAAATGAATATTCTCTGCTCTCGCCCGTTTTTATCGAGCGCTGATCAGCAGGTAAAGATTCAAGATATTTAGCTGCATCAAAAACTAACTTGCCATCTAAAAGAGTCAAAAAGTCGGTGTCCGGATAATCGACAATTGTCAGGCTATCGCCATCTGGGTCGCTATCATTCGCCAATACATCTAGATCAAGCGTGCCTGAATCTGTGGTTTGATATTCTTCATCAAAGCGAGTCAAATCTGCCGAGACTTGTGTGATAAAGTACTCTGAACCTTGAGGATCAACGATTCCATCCTTGTAACCGATAGCCGACATTTCAATGCTATCAAAGTAGCGACCATCAGCGTCGATGTTAACAATCTGACTTCCACCACTAGTACCTTCAAACACACCACTCGCGATAACTTCGCCCTTGTAATAAGCTTTCCAGACACCACGCTCTACCCCTGGTTCCCAAGAGCTCCAAAGGTTTTTTATCTCAACTTCAGCATGATTCGCTACTTGCCCATTCGTAAATGAAAAACACATTGCCTCACTTTGTGATGTTGCGTCATCGAATCCAATTTGACCGTCTTTTACCTGATCCGAGTCACCATCCAGCGAAGAACTAACGCCAAACTTATGCTCACCACCATCACCTGTGTAATCTGACTTATCAGCAATCCCGGTTTTCTCTCCGGTGTTGGTATCAACGATGTAGTATTCCACACTGATGTCTGTACTATCGTCCCAATTGGTATCGTCTAGAGTCTTAGTGGCTATCTCTATGCTCTTGTCATCGACAGCGATCGGTGCCTCATTAATATCGTTTATCGTCACGTTGACGTGTGCAATGTCCTTATCACCTGACTGGTCTTCAACTTCGACTAACAGTTGATAGCGATCCAACGTTTCATAATCAAACGTCACTCCGTTTTTAACATTGATCTCGCCTGTAGTACTGTTGATTTCAAAGAGTTCAGTATGATTAGTGAGTAAGTAAGTGACTTTACTCCCCCCATCGACATCGAAAGCCTCCACTTTGCCGACGAATCCGGCTTGGCTATTTTCATCTATATTAAACTGATAACTATCTGCATCAGCCTGACCTTGTGCATCCAAACCATGGCTGTCATTTTGGCCACTGATAAACTCGGGAGCATCATTATTCCCAAATATACTGACTGAAATATTATGCTCTGTGCCATCGGCAGACGTGACCGTCAGAGTACGCACCACCGGATCGCTGTTTGCGTCCAGCGCCTGCACATCGGGGTGGCTATTGTTCAGTTGGTAAGTCCAGTGGCCATCTTCATCAATAGAGAACGTCCCCCAGTCGCCGTCCTGAACGTTCGTTTGAGGTTGGAAGACCGCTTCACCGGCATCAGGATCGTCAACGTTCAAGTGACCACTTGTGGTAAGCGTGACGTCTTCTTGAACCGCACCGACGTCGTCTCCCGGCAGCTCTGGGGTAATGATCGCTTTATCGTCTGAGCCAGAGATGGTAATGATGACGTTATGGGTTGTGCCATCGGCAGACGTGACCGTCAGGGTACGCACCACCGGATCGCTGTTTGCGTCCAGCGCCTGCACGTCAGGGTGGCTATTGTTCAGTTGGTAAGTCCAGTGGCCATCTTCATCAATAGAGAACGTCCCCCAGCCACCGTCCTGAACGTTCGTTTGAGCTTGGAAGACCGCTTCACCGGCATCAGGATCGTCAACGTTCAAGTAGCCACTTGTGGCGAGCGTAACGTCTTCTTGAACCGCGCCAGCGTCGTCACCAAGAATTAACGCTTGGGTACTATCCGATTGCAAGTATGGTAAGCGAGACAACTCAAGCAATGCTTCTTTCTGTTCGTTAGCTAACCCTAATGTTTCAAAAAAAGTACTTGCTAGAAGTTCAGCTCCTGAGCGCTCAATGGTTTCCGAAGTCGTTAGACTTGAGCCTAACAGCCCACCAACGGCGGTTGCGTATTCTTCACCCAACTTTAAGGGATCGTCACCTTGAGCTATAGCTTGAACAATTTCCTTAATTTCGTCGGAAACATCCGACGCTGTATTACTATCTACTGTTGATATGTATTGAGGCAGGGAGTCGCTTGTCAGCGTTTCCACGATAACCTCCCCTGGAAGCAAATCCTCCTTTGGTTCAACTACTCTAATATGACCATCCTTACCGATTACAACATACTTTTCCGTAGCTGAGCTTGATTTTCCAACCAAAGTTATTACCCCATTTAGCAGACGAAATAACCCCTAGCCCATAATGTCAATGCGCAATGAGAATTACTTCAGATAGTGATACATTCATTTGACAATGATATCATTAACCATTCAGCATAAAACATGAACTCTTCCCGAAATATTTTTCATGTTTTAAATTTGTTTTATTTCCCTTCAGAAAATCATATGTTACCGGCCTGTTTTAATATCTTCACCCTGACAATAAGCAGACTTTTAAACCACATAACTTAAATTTAATAATCCGAACTTTATACATATATTCTCTTTAGTTCATGCCTCACCTGGCTCCGTGAGATATGCATTTAAGATAATAACCGTTGTAATTTATTTGAGGAGACCTCCTTTGAAGATTAGTAGTATTATTACGTGTTGTTGTTTATTAATACCACTTCACTCTAGTGCACAAACGTTAGAACAAGCCGTAGCGCTCACATTTGCAACCAACCCCGAGATTAACGGTGCTTTCAATGAGTATATGAGTAAACGCTATATCATTGACCAGGCCCGTGGTGCTTATAAACCGAGTATCAATATAGATGCTGGCATCGGTTATGAAGGCATTGAACCAGCGAATTCTTCCGATAAAACTAATATGACTCGTAAAGACGCTGAAATTAATTTCACTCAGCTTATTTGGGATGGTTCTAAAACTTTATACGATATTGACCGAACATCAGCAGATGCTGAATCAGTACGCTATCAACTTCTGGCCGATGCACAAAATGTAGCTCTGAAAGTTATCAAAGCGTATTTAGATGTCATTGAAGCTCAGAAGGTTATTGAACTTTCTGAAAGCAATTTAAATACACATGAGCGTATTTACGCTGATATTAAAAAACGGACTACGTCAGGGATTGGTTCAGTTGCCGACCTAAATCAAGTTGAAGCCCGCCTAGCTAAAGCTCATAGCAATTTACTAGCAGCGCAAAATAACTATAAAGATGCGCAAACGTCATTCATTCGACTCGTGGGTAAAGCCCCCAAAGATCTAATCTTTCCACGTGCAGATCAAAACTTCATCTCTAAAACTTTAGCCGACGCTCAAACTCAAGCCTTTAAAAATCATCCAGTCATTAAGATAGCGCTGGCAGACGTTGACTCAGCAAAGTTCCAATACCAGCAAGCACATGCCAACCTCTACCCTGTTATTTCGATTGAAGCGGCACAAGCTTGGCACGATAACGCCGGCGGTATCAAAGGCAGCGGCTCTGAAACGACAGCGATGCTTCGTGTCCGCTATAACCTATACGACGGTGGCCGAGATTCAGCAAACGGTGACAGCATGGCCTACCAGCTTAACAAAGCTAAAGACTTACGTGAGCGTGCTTACCGAAGTGTTGAACAAGAGCTTGGACTGTCGTGGAATGCGCTCGAAATGACGGGAAAACAAAAGGCCTTCTTAGCTAAGCATGTTGACTCAATGTCAAGGACCGTCATTGCTTACCAAAAACAATACCGTATAGGTAAGCGCACTCTGCTTGATCTGTTAAACACCGAAAATGAGCTGTTCGAGTCACGTAAGGATTACCTTAAAACGAATTTTGCTCAGCAATATGCAAAATACCGAACCTTAACTTCCACCGGCACATTACTTGATGCCTTGCGCGTCAATATTCCACAAGAATGGACTCAATCCGTAGAGTACTAATTACCATGATAAACAATACTTTTATAGTTCTGGCTCTGACGACATTGAGCCTCAGCAGCGCATGGGCAACGGATAATATCGACTACATCCCTACCCCTAAGGCCATCCAAGTCGCTGACCTCCATGACTTAGATAGCGATGGCGTAATCAATGCTCGAGACCTATGTATGAGTACGCCAATCGGGGCAGAAGTCGATAATGATGGCTGCGAAACTTACCTGAATGAAGAAGAGCGGTATCAGCTTAAGATCTTGTTTGCCAATGACTCCGCTAACATTAATCAAGCGTTTAAACTAGCAATTAATGAGTTAGTAACGTTCCTTAAGAAGTACCCTACGACGTCCATCGAAATACAGGGGTATGCAAGTAAAGTGGGACGCGCAGACTATAACCTTGACTTGTCACGTCGACGCGCCAATAACGTACGCAACCAGTTAATAACCAAAGGCATTTCACGCGATCGACTCACCATCGTAGGCTTTGGTGACACCCATTTGGCCGAAATGGGCCTGGATGATGTCAGCCACGCCTTAAACCGTCGCGTAACAGCCACTATTGTGGGGTATAAAGGGATGGTTAAAGATGAGTGGACAATATTTACTGCCTTCCCAAAGGTAGAGTAACACCTACATAAACAGGTGCATTGAGTAAGGCCTGCAATCACTGAGTAATTGTATATCAGTGAGTAAGAGAGTTACCTCTTAGTTTCTTTGATTAAGATTCAGCACCTTAATCAAAGTGGGTAACTCTCACTTTTCAAGTTGAATTATCAAATCCAGTCCGGGCTAATACAATTTAATCAGACAAAACCAAGGTCTTTTTCAACAGCTCAGAATAGTTAATAGTATCATCGATACACTCTATCAGATAACGTGTTTCACTCTTTGATTCATCAAAAATACCGATGTATTTCTGCTTTGTATTGACCCACAGTCGGCCTAAGGGTTTTCGGATGCTCGACACTCTGCCAACCGCTCCAAACTACGGTGGTCCTTACGTCATGTGGAAAGGCAAACCTTACGCTCATATCATGGTGCCGGTGGGTACCCTTAAAGATAAGGCATTCGGTGGTAACCGAATGCCTTATCTTTAA
Source organism: Vibrio proteolyticus NBRC 13287 (assembly GCF_000467125.1). Lineage (GTDB taxonomy): Bacteria > Pseudomonadota > Gammaproteobacteria > Enterobacterales > Vibrionaceae > Vibrio > Vibrio proteolyticus. The sequence goes on from NZ_BATJ01000001.1 coordinate 364,980, forward strand.
CTTAACTATTCGGGCATTTAAGCGGCAACACTGCGACGGATACATGCTGCAACCTGATCAAGGCATCTCACAGCCGATGGACTGACAGCCGCCAATTGATGAAAGCCATGTATAACGCCTAAATATCGTTCGCAACTCGCGCTCACGCCACTTTCCAGCAAACGCTTGTAGAGAGTTTCCCCTTCATCACGCAGTGGATCAAACTCAGCCGTCACAATATGCGTTGGCGGCAAACCTGCATAATCATTACGCTCAAGCGGATACAGTTCAGAGTAACCATCAACAGCCTCACAACCTTGAATGTATTGTTGAAAGCCTGACAACAGCATTTGAGCAGTAATAATATAGTCCTGACCATTGTCCGTATAACTTTGACTCTGTCCTTTAGGATCAAGCATGGGATACAACAGTACCTGCATCAAAGGGAGACTGGCGTGACTGTTTTTTAGCCTCAGGGAGGTCACCAAAGCCAGGTGCCCACCAGCACTGTCACCTACAAAGACCATTTTAGTCGTGTCAGCACCCAATCGACGTCCTTGAGATTGAATGGCCAGTACGCCACGGTAAACATCATCATGTGCCGCAGGATACGGATGCTCTGGTGCCAAACGATAACGGATACATATCACCAGCGTATTGGTTTGTCTGGCCAAATAACGAAGTTGCTGAGCATGGGTATCGGAACCGCCACTCACAAAACAGCCTCCATGAAAATAAACAGTTACTGGCAGTGAGGCATCAGCACTCGGCCGAAAGACTTTAACCGTAATGCCATCCAGCGTTTCTTCAAACTCCTCAAGCATTACTGGCCCTGCTCCTGCCAAGTTCACTGTCGACAAATAACCGACTCTGCGCTCTTCAACCGTCAACTTGGAAGCACATGGCCGCCCCGCTTGAATAAAACCATCCACCAACTCACGGATACCCGGCTCTAAATGCTTTAACACGTTACTTTTCCCAACTGTTTTCAAATCTCATAGTATAAAAACAAAAAATAAACCTGTATATAAATACAGGTTTATTTTTTTGAGAAACACTAACCACTTGAGTATTCTATTAAATCATTCTCCGTTCTGCCTAGTCACCAGTTGTCGATAAGAACGAAACTCACGCTCCTCATCGGTTAAACCAAACTGAGCAGCCAGAGACTGCAGTTCTGTTTTGTAATGCTCCAATGCACCTTCATCGTCGGTCATAATGGCAAACTCAGCAAAATCACCGATACCTTGCAGATGATCCAGAGTAAGGTGGTATTCACCGACAAAGTACACACTTCGGATTTTGCTCATGGTCATTACCGCTTGATAGCCAAGGTTTTTCAACATGCTTCTGGCACTGACCGCATCGGTAATATTTGTGGCTTCGCAGCGGTCCGGGCCTGGTCCTTTGACAATCCATAGTTTGATCCCTGAAGGCGCCAACTCCCGAATACACAAACTCTTATCTTGCTTAAATAAGTGTTTATCTGGCGTGTCAAAGTACACATCCGACTCGGTATTGTTCTCAAACATAACTTGATGCTCCAAAGCATGCAAAACATCCAGAAATGCGTGCTTAGAGGCTACCCGGTACTTAAATTCGACTTCAAAACGTCCTTTAAAGTGGTCATTGCTCACACTGTTCTCCTGCTTACAACGTCATTCTGTACTGAGCTTACCGAGCACTTTCTCGCATAGCTGCTTGAGTGTGTTCAGTTCATCGAGATCGAGATCAAAACGGCACAACATCGCTCCCGGTACTGCCTTGGCGGCTTGTTGCAGCGACATCCCTTGCTGAGTCAGTGTCAGCACTCTCACCCGCTCGTCTTGCTCACTGCGCTTGCGCTCAACCAGTCCTTTTGTTTCAAGGCGTTTCAATAATGGTGTCAACGTCCCGGAATCCAGATACAGCTTCGAACCCAACTCTTTGACACTGATACCATCGCTTTGCCATAGCACCATCATGACCAGATATTGTGAGTACGTCAGATCCAGTTTGTCCAATAGCGGCCGATAGGCACGAATAACAGCATTCGCCGCGCTGTAAAGTGGAAAGCAAACCTGATTTTCCAACAGTAGCATTTCTTCTTCCGACACAGCGGTTGTCGTTTTGCAGTGAACCATTGACGCCCCTCCCAAAATAAATTGTGCACAATATACTTGCATTCCAATCATTTTTCGATTTAATATTGCAAGAAATTAGATTGCGCGCAATCAAAAACCAAGGAGAATATGATGACAACACTTTACACAACAAAAGCAACAGCTCTGGCCGGACGCAATGGCCAAGTCGCGACTGATGATGGTCTACTGGATGTCGCACTGGCTTATCCAAAAGAAATGGGTGGCAATGGTACAGCAACAAACCCGGAACAACTCTTTGCAGCTGGCTACGCAGCGTGTTTTTCCAACGCGGTCCTGCATGTCGCACGTGAAGCAAAAGTGACTATAAAAGAAGCACCGGTAACCGCTGAAGTGGGTATCGGGCCGAATAACACTGGCGGTTTTGCTCTGACGGTCAGCTTAGCGGCCACTTTGGATCTACCTCAAGAACAAGCACTGACACTGGTTCGCACAGCTCACCAGGTTTGCCCATACTCTAACGCGACACGCGGTAATATTGATGTGGCCGTCACCGTAAACGGTGAAAGTATTTAAAGTTTAAAGGGCGTCGTTGGTACTGCTTGTGACGGTGACCGAGCTCAACAAACACCGGACAGCATAACCACGTCTCGCCTGTCATTGAAAAGCGGCTGGTGCAAAACACCAGCCGATTTTTTACTCAGGTTATGCCGTGGTCAACGGCTCTGGCTTGGAGGATTTTTCCAACTTAATGGCAATAAATTTTGAGGTCGGCGTGTACGTTTTGTCGCCATAGCTGTCGAGTGGAACCAGAGGGTTGGTTTCAGGATAATACGCGGCAGCCTGGCCTTGCGGAATATCGTAGGCGACCAGCGTGAACCCGGCCACACGACGCTCTTTTCCATCTTCCCACAATGACACCATGTCCACTTTGTCGCCCGGCTCAAAACCCAGCTTGCGAATATCCGCTTCATTGATGAATACCACTTCACGCATCCCAAACACACCGCGATAGCGGTCATTTAAGCCGTAAAGCGTGGTGTTGTACTGATCATGGGAACGCATGGTTTGCAAGATTAAATCCGGCGTATGCCCTTGATCCAATACCGCTTGATTCACCAACCGCTCAGGTAATTCGCTCGACGAAAATTGCGCCAGACCGGTTTCTGTATTCCAGCTACGCTCTGCCGCCGCATTCCCCAAATGGAAACCGCCAGGCTGAGTGAGCTTTTGGTTGAAATCACTGAACCCAGGGATGGTTTCTTCAATCAGATCGCGAATCCGCCCATAGTCGGCGATTACCCAGTCCCAGTCGATCGGATGATGACCTAAAGTCGCTTTTGCGATCCCGGCAATGATCGCCGGTTCCGAGCGAAGTGTCTGAGCTCGCGGCTTCAACTGACCATAGGAGATGTGCACCATACTAAAAGTATCTTCGACTGTGACACCCTGAGGCCCGCTCGCTTGCATATCGATTTCAGTACGCCCCAAACAAGGTAAAATCAGTGCGTCCCGGCCTGTCACCAGGTGGGAACGGTTTAGTTTGGTGGCAATATGCACGGTCAGATCACAATTGCGCATCGCAGCGTGCGTTCTAGGGGTATCCGGTGTCGCCTGAGCAAAGTTCCCCCCCAGACCAATAAACACTTTCGCACGCTGTTCTTCCATCGCTTTGATGGCCTGAACAGTGTTGTGTCCGTGTTCACGTGGCACCTGAAATTTAAAGCGGCGCTCAATGTTATCAAGCAATGCCTGAGGCGGCTTTTCATCAATTCCCATTGTCCGGTCACCTTGCACGTTGCTGTGCCCGCGAACCGGAGACAATCCTGCCCCGGGTTTACCAACATTACCTCGCAGCAGTTGCAGGTTGACCACCTCTTTGATGGTGGGAACCGAATGGCGATGTTGTGTCAGCCCCATTGCCCAGCACATCACAACGCGCTCTGCACGACGATACATGCTGGCCGCCAGCTCAATCTCGGCCAGACTGAGTCCGGACTGTTCGGTAATGTGCGTCCAACTGGTGGCGTCCACTTGCGCCAGATAGTCATCCAGCCCCGTAGTGTGCTCGCGAATAAATTCATGATCGAAAACGGGTTTGGTGCCGTTCGCCTGCGCTTCGCGCTCCCACTGCAACAGGAACTTCGCCATACCGCGCAAGACAGCCATGTCCCCGCCCAGCGCCGGGCGGAAATAAGCGGTGTTGGTCGGCTCAGAGCCGTTACTCAACATCTCTATTGGATGTTGAGGGTTTTGAAACCGCTCTAGACCACGTTCTTTCAGCGGGTTGAAACAGATCACCTGAGCACCACGTTTTACAGCTTCGCGCAAAGGCTCCAGCATGCGTGGGTGGTTGGTTCCGGGGTTTTGGCCGATAACAAATATAGCATCCGCTTGCTTTAAGTCTTCAAACACAACGGTGCCTTTGCCGACCCCTACGGTATCTTTCATACCAATACCACTGGCTTCGTGACACATGTTGGAACAATCAGGAAAGTTATTAGTGCCAAACGCGCGCACAAACAGTTGGTATAGAAATGCTGCTTCATTACTTGCACGACCCGAGGTATAAAATTCTGCCTGATCCGGCGACTCCAGTGCATTGAGGTGTTGGGCGATCAGTGCAAAAGCATCATCCCAGGAAACGGGGTCGTAGTGATCGGTTTGCGCGTTATAACGCATTGGATGGGTCAATCGTCCCTGGTATTCCAGCCAGTAATCGGTTTGAGTCGACAGTGACGATACACTGTGACTGGCAAAGAAATCCGGGTCAACGAGACGGTTAGTCGCTTCCCAGTTGACGGCTTTAGCGCCATTTTCACAGAAAGTGACTTTACCACCATGGGGATCTTCTCCCCAGGCACAACCAGGGCAGTCAAACCCGCCATTCTGGTTGGTCTTTAGCATAGTGCGGATATTTTTTACCGCATTTTCACTGCCCAGCCAGCTCTTGGTGACCGCTTTCAGCGCCCCCCAGCCCCCTGCCGGACCATTGTATTGTTTGATTTGTTCTTTTTGACTCACGACTTTACTCCTCTGCCAGGAACAACAGCAAACAGGAGTAACCGTGATAACCCACGCGTTATTCAGGAATATAACGTCAGCGAAAACGGAGGTGCTTTATAGTGTCAGAACTGAGTCCTGCTTACTGTCGGAGATGTTTTGCAACAAACGGAATGGGAAAGGATGCATATTGCTTTGATCTCAATCAAAGATTATTCATTTAAGCACACAACGTCCAATTGATAATACTGAACATGTGATTGACCTTGTCTATCAACAGAGGGTAACGCACGAAATAATGGACGCGCCCAGCCATGTTACTGCTGGCGATACTGTTAGACAAGCCCCCGTGTGAAGCGGGTTTTGCGCCAAACCACTCCTTCATAGATATCGCTTATTACCTTCAAAGGAAAATCGTCGGATTTTTCCTCTCGCTCTCCATCAGCCCTCTTCAGCAAAGGTTTAACTTGATAGATGTTATCTATTACCACATAGACAGTTTGTATTTGACCTCCTCAGAGAACAGGCGCAGTATTGATTCAGATCAAGTTTATATGCATTTTTCCTCTTGACTGACTCGCAGTGTGACGGACATCAACAAGGCCCTGCAACTAGCAAGAACAGAACTCAATAGCAAGACCAGGCAAGTAACACCATGATTGTTCATCCTAAGCCCGACATTTTCGATATTTTGTTGTCATTGAAGGGCTCTATCGCCAGAAGAATTGCTCTGCGCAGCGTAATGGTGACGGCACTGGCTTCACTGATCGTGATGGTGGAAAGTCTTTACCCTCACTGGTTTACCAAAGTGAACGCCACTCCATTTACCTTGTTGGGTATTTCGCTATCGATTTTTATGAGCTTTCGTAACAACGCCTGCTACTCACGTTGGTGGGAAGGCCGCAAAGCATGGGGACAAGTCATCACGGAATGTCGCACGTTCGCGCGCAACAGTGTCGCCATTCCGGAAAAATGTCTGCGAGCGAAATTGCTGTATGAGTTATGTGGTTACACCCATGCCGTAAACGCCAGATTGCGTGACGAAAATGAATGGCAAGCTGCGCAGCCCTGGTTAGTCAAACCGGCTGCGGTTTATGGGGTGCACGTAAGTGAAGGCATTTTGCGCAGTATCAGCAAAGACTGCTCCGAGCTGGCCTTATCCGGCTCATTGAATGAATGGCGCCATACGTTGCTGGCACAGCAGCTACAGAAATTGTCGGAAGCTCAGGCTACTTGCGAGCGCATCAAAAGCACACCATTGCCATTTCCGTACACCTTACTGTTGCACCGTACCATCTATATTTTCTGCGCTTTATTGCCTTTCGCAATGGCCGGCTCGCTTGGATGGTTGGCACCGCTTTTCACCACGATTGTTGCATATACCTTTTTTGGACTGGATGCAATTGGTGATGAACTGGAAGACCCGTTCGGCCGGGATGAAAACGACCTGCCGACCGACGCCATGGTCCGAATTATTGAGCGCGACATTTTGGATGCGTTAGGCGAAACCACATTGCCGCCAACACTGGAACCGGTGGATTACGTACTCAACTGAGTACCCCGGCTCCCTGAACTGAACACTACAAAACAGGCCAAGTATGGACATTAAACAGCTTAAGTATCTTATCGCACTGGATAAAACCCGGCATTTTGGCCAGGCTGCAGCGCTGTGTCACATCACTCAACCAACGCTTTCAATGCGGATTCGCAATCTGGAAGACGAGTTGGATCTTGAACTGGTCTCTCGAGGGCAAAGGTTTGAGGGTTTCACCGAAGCTGGTGAGCGTATTCTGGCCTGGGCAAAAACGGTGTTAGCCGCACACGACGGCTTGCAAGCCGAGGCCGCGAATTGCAGAGGTCAATTGGTCGGGAGTCTGCGCCTGGGTATGGTACCTCTTGCCAGCCAGAATCCTATGCAGTTGCTCAAACCGCTTGCACAAACTTATCCAGAGCTTCGCTTTCAGGTGACCTCCATGACGTCTGAGCAAATTATCGATCAACTCAACCGCAATCAACTCGACTTGGGCATCTGTTATCTTGATCAGATTGATACGGCTTATTTTGACGTTATTGAGTTAAGCTCCACCAGCATGGGGGTGTTGTATGATACCCGTCACTTCGCATTCGATGATGCTGCCATGAGTTGGGGACACCTTGATAGCATCCCTCTGGGGCTGCTTACCAAAGGAATGCATTACCGTCAGTCTATTGATCTCAATTTGGGCAGCCAGGGGATCACACCACAAACGGTGATTGAGAGTAACTCTACTTTTCATCTGATACAGGCCGTTAATGCGGGTGTCTGTTGTGCGATTATGCCTCTGAACTGCGGCCTGGAAGCCCTTAACGACAATCTGCGTATCATTCCGATTGAACAGGCGGTTGTCCATGCGCCGATAGGGTTGTTGAAGCGCAAAAAAGAGCCGCATTCGGCTCTGACGGATCAATGTTTTGACGAAGCGAAAACCATTTTCGCACCGGCTCTTTAATCATCCCCGGTTGTATCAATAAACCGGTCCTGCTGTAACAAGGTGATATCATGAGATGTACTGCTCCTAGCCCACTCACTGGCAATGATATGAATGCTGCGCCAGCGCAACCGGAAAGCTTTAGCTATCGTGAGTTGACCGGAGATCGCCCGGTGATTGAAAATCGCCTGCCGAGCGAATCTGCTTTGTCAATCAGCTACAATGGCATCAATCAGGCGGTCATGATGGTCACCCCCGGCAATCTGGAAGACTTTATCCGTGGATTCACACTCAGCACGGGCATCATTGAACATTTTCGTGAAGTGCATGATATTCGCATCCGCGCGCAGGGCGAGGCCTATTTTGCGGATGTCGATATCACCAACCGCGCCTTCTGGAATCTGAAAACCCAGCGTCGTCATCTGGCCGGAACCACAGGATGTGGTATCTGTGGTGTTGAAGCACTCGAACAAGCGTTGCCGGATCTCGAACCACTTCAACCATCACTACCACCGAGCGAAAACCTCTTTGCTGGATTGAGAATGCGTATTCAGGAAGCTCAACTGGCTGCAAAACAGAGCGGCGCGCTGCACGCTGCTTTGTATGTCGACCCCATCGGTGAAATCGCGTTATGTCGTGAGGACATTGGCCGTCACAATGCTCTGGATAAGCTGATCGGCGCCATGGCCGACCAACACTATGACCCACAACAGGGTTTTGTGGTGGTGACCAGTCGTTGCAGCCTGGAATTGATACACAAAGCTGTCCGGGCCAAAGTGGCGACTCTGGTCAGCCTCTCAGCGCCTACGGCATTAACCGTTCAGTGGGCCCGCCGTAACCACCTTAATCTGATCCACCTGCCGCAAAGCAATGTGCCTCGCCTATACAGCCCGGCACCCTAAACCCGTGACGCGTATTTTTGTGGCGGTATCGATGGTTCATCTGTCGGGGCTTTGGTAGTATCAAAGCTTCATTTGCCAACGGTAATCTATCCCACATGACCCTCGAAAAGTTTGCCTCAATATACCAACGAGCCGCTGAACGTAAAGGCGGCGAAGACAGCCTCGAAAAACTGGTTCGCAAACCACTGACACCAGAAGAAGTAGCGAATATTCCTGAAGATCGCTGGTTATCAGAATTTTCGATGAAAGTATTCCAGAGCGGAATCTCATGGGATGTCGTACGTAAAAAGTGGCCAAACTTTGAAGAGTTGTTTTTGGGCTTCAAGGTTGAACCTTTGCTGATGTGGTCAGATGAACTCTGGGAAGAAAAAGCCAAAGATCCACGCATTATCCGCCATTTGACGAAAGTGATGTCAATCCCGGCCAATGCTCGCATGATTTACGAAGCGCGAATTGAGCACGGCTCCTTCAGCAATATGGTGGCAAACTGGCCTCAGGAACAGATCACTGAGCTTTGGGAGTACCTGAAAAAGCACGGTAATCGTCTGGGTGGCAACACCGGGCCATATTCTCTGCGCACCATTGGAGCCGATACGTTTATTCTCTCTTCCGATGTCGAGTCTCATTTGCGGCATTGCGGCGTTATCGACAGCGGACGTACGACCAAACGTGCGCAAAAAGCAGCAAATGAAGCCTTCTGCCAGTGGCGGGATGAATCCGGCCGGACGTTCACAGAGATCAGCCAGATCATCGCCTTCAGTTGTGGCGATAACCGAATCTAACCTTAGCGAAACCAGCCCGGTACGCACACCGGGTTGCCCTGCCCTCAAGCGGTATCCCGGTGTACATATTTTCCTGGTGTAACCCCAAAATAGTGTTTGAAGGCCGTGATGTAACTGCTGGTATTCTCAAACCCACACGCCAGTGCCGTTTGTGTAACGCTCTCGTGTCGCGCCAGCCAGCGCAATGAACTCAGCACGCGAGCCAATTGACGCCATCGGGCAAAAGTCATCCCGGTTTGCTGCACAAACAAACGGCTCATATGCCTCGGGCTCAAACCAAAATGACACGCCAATTGCGGCTGATCGCGCCTGTCGTCTGGGCGGTTTAATAACGCATCAGCGATAAGTCGTAATCGTTTATCAGTGGGCATCGGCAATCGCATCACAGAATCATCGGCTGCATTGATCTCATCCATCAATACCCCAAGTAAACGTTGCTGAGGCTCCGTCACCTTCGTTGACCCCACGCTCTCCAGACGTCGAATGATTGCGTCACTCAAAGGGTTAAGTGCCACCAGCCTAGGGAAAGCCGAAGCATGAGGCAATTGCGCCGCCGGCAGCATCAAAATCATACCATCACATTCACTAACGACTTCGGTGCGATGCCTGACATCTGGCGGTACCCACCCCAAAGCTCCAGACGTAATCATCCACTGCTCCGAGCCCGCTTCAATACTAAGCACACCACGCGATATCCAAAACAACTGTCCTTGCGGGTGTTGATGCCAATCCGTGCTGCTGTTGTCCTTATGAATCAGATGATGACGCTGACATTTCATCATTTGGCTGTTTATCTATAAAAGTGGTCTGAATATACAAATTACGCCATTCGAATAATAAATACACTTGTTATCTCGTTGTTTAAGTTACCTTTGGAGATGACGCGATGTCACAATTATGTCCCAACGTGCAGTGGGTGCTCAACGCACTGACCGAGATTATTGAAGCCCCTGATTACGACGCGCACCTTATTACTCACTACTTTTCGCCCCAGTATCAACAAACGGTCGATGGGGTGCATCTCGATTTCAGCCAATTTTGTACACACATTGCAGCCTTGAAAAGTCAGACTCATAAGATGACAGTGACATTACTGGCAGCAGCCAGCCACAACAATCTGGTGTTTACCCGCCATCAGGTTGCGGTCACCAAACTCGACGGAAGCAAAAGTACGGTTATGGTGCTCGCCTGTTTCGAGTTGAGCGGAAATAAGATCACACGTTGTTATGAGTGCTCGATGGTGATGAGTGGGCCAAAGGAGGACAAAACACTGGCCTCAATTCGCTAGGATACGTAGAAGATGAAAAATCCGGATGCATTGCATCCGGATTCACGGCTTCAACTCAATCAGTTGAAGCTGAGTGTCGCGCTGTTAAGAATACCAGTATCGCGAGAATAGTTGTCGGCCACGACCAAGCGCCACTGACCTGTCACTTCTGCCGGATCAACCCCTTGCAGAGTGAAACGCACTTTGTATTGCGTGCCACGGTCATTCGAGTTGGCCTGCTTCAATACCCAACGGCTGTTGCCTGGTGAGTACAATTCAACCGAGATGTCACCAATGTATTGATGGTCGATATCCAGCTCAATCGTGGTCTGATTGATGTCACCATTGTAGGACACATCAAACGGTACCACGATCTGGTTCGCATCAGGGATCGCCAGCGGTGAACTCATGGTGTATACGTTCTGACCCGTTGCACCATCAGGTGTGGTGGTTCCGGTGTCACCATTGGCATTGCCGTTGTAGATGTTGGCAATTTTCGGTGCCGTCAGATTAATCGCACGCACCGCATTGGCATAGTCTTTCTTACCACACGCCTGACCTTGACAGGTTTTGTCCGGGTTTGAAAAAGTGTAAGAGCGACCGTTGACACCAAATAGGAAGCCATACGCCATCGTGGTCGCAAAAGAGTTCTGCACTCCATACCCGTAAGCGTCTTTTTCGGTTCCGTTATTGGTGTGTGGATACCCGTAATCTGGTGCACCCTGATATTGTTCATGCGCGTGGTTTAGACCAAAGTTATGGCCCAACTCATGAATGAAGGTGTCGGCACCACATTCGTTGATATACGAGTGGCTGTACATCAGGCGTTTCGCGTTCGACGGCGAGTATTGCCAGTCGTTTGCCGCGACCACCCAGGCCAGACCACAGCTGATTAACCCTTGTTGTGCGTCGTAGTCTGGCGTGTTGTTCAGATCCAGATTACGGAACATCGCAACCATGTCTGCGCCTACATCTTTGCGCACGGTCTCGATATCACTGAAAATACGATCCTGTTTTTGCCCGGGAGTAATTGCGTCTAACGCTTGTCCCTGAGATTTCTTATAACCAGGCGCTGAGTCAAAGTCATACTCACGCGCAGCAATGAGGTTAACTTTGATATCCAGACCACTCTCTTTCAGGATCTGGTTACCGACGTTAAAACGGTGCTGAATCTGGGCCATATGATCCTGATTGAACCACTCAGATGTTGCTTTGGTATACACCCCCAAAACATCGATATTCGTGGTTGCGTTTGCAGCAGGCATAGCGAATCCTGACGTTATCATCAACGCTAATAACGTTTTTTTCATTTTAATATCCTATTTTAATATTTTATGTTTTATTGTTATAAGCACAGACTTAATATTAATCAAAGCCGTGATTTGGTGGCACTTCATATATCCAAGCTGTGCTCCCTTTGCCTTCAACTTTAATTGCGCCTTTAGGATGACCAATAAAGCCTAAAATTGAAGACTTACCAAAGGTAAACGTTACCGGGTATTTTTCTCCTTCTAGTTCAAAATACCCTGACCAGGTACGTATACCTTCATTCTGAAATTCATTGGAGTCGATATTAATTGCAATATCTGTATTATCAGGAAGATTAATGGTAATCTTGTCACCTTGATTCAGTGCCTTAAATTGCGGCACATCTGCAAACTCAATCGCTTTGATGTTTTCCACGTAAGGGCTTTCTGGGCGTAGGGTTTCTATTTCATCCGTCGGGTTTATGTCAACCCATACTTCTTTGATTTCTCTTGGCGTACGCACTTTATTCTCGGCAGCGACCTTCTGCTTATCGACCACTCGAGTGGCTTCTTTCTCAACTGGAACAACAGAAGAAGATACGGTTTTATCCGGTTGGGACGGCGATTTTTCAACCATAACAGTGCGGTCTTCCTGCGTATTTTCTTTAGCACTTTCATCAGAATTCTGAATTAACGGTTGTGGTGTTTGCAACAACCACCAACCAATTCCTAGTGCGACTATCAGGCCAGCAACCAGTATTTTAATTTTCACTTATATACCTCACCAATAAACATTGAGGAATCCAATATAAGATTTTTTTAGATAAAGAAATAAAATCTGAGTGACATTGCTCCCAAAATAAAATCGATGATAATTTTGTAAACTTTATTTTAGGAACCAAGAGCACATTTTAATTATTATTAAAATATATATTTCATTCAACTGACATATAACATGAATTTTACATACAAATATATACGCCGTACGCTATAAATACATTTCTCTATCCTGTTCATTTCTTTCACTCAGCCCCTATATCGTACTAAGTTCCCTCACTTTGCCTAAACTGAAATAAACCGGGTGTGCTTCCGGTCTACTCTCTGCAGTTATCAAAACAGGAGGCCATATGCTCAACTGGCAAAATGTCGTTACCTACGCCAATCAAGGTAACCCGGCACCCGATCGAACTTTGCACCTGAGCGATGCGGAGTGGCAAACGCGCCTCAGCGATAAGCAATATTATGTGATGCGCCAACACGGGACTGAGCGTCCGTTTTCAGACCAGATGTGTGAATTGTTTGAACCCGGGCAATACCGTTGCGTTGGTTGTCAGACGATGTTGTTTGACTCGGGCAGTAAGTTTGATTCGCAAACCGGCTGGCCATCGTTTTCACAACCGTTTAAAACCAATGCGGTGTCTTATCATCTGGACCAAACGCTGGCTCAGATCCGCGTCGAAGTGCGCTGTAACTGTTGTGAAGCCCACTTAGGCCACGTGTTTCCTGACGGACCAAGACCCAGCGGGCTCAGATACTGCATCAACGCCGTCGCGATCGAGAAAGTAGAACAGGAGGCAGAATGAACCGACAAACAGCAACATTTGGTGGCGGTTGCTTCTGGTGTACAGAAGCCTTATTCAGTCAGGTTAAAGGTGTGTTGTCCGTCAGAAGCGGCTACAGTGGTGGCCATGTGAAAAATCCATGCTACCGTGAAGTGTGTAACGGCACGACGGGTCATGCTGAGGTGGTACAAATCGAGTATGACGCTGATGAGATCAACTATGCGCAGTTATTGTTGATTCACCTGACCACGCACAATCCGACCACACTTAATCAACAGGGGGCGGACCGGGGAACGCAATACCGCAGTATCATTCTGGCGCACGATGATGAGCAAGTGGAGGTTGCCAACGGGATCATTCAGGAGCTTACGCCCCATTTTGATGACCCGATCGTCACGGAAATCGTAATGTACAAGGCGTTCTACGAAGCGGAATCACATCATCAGAACTATTACGCAGATAACCCGGACAAACGCTACTGTGCAGTGGTCATCGAACCGAAGCTGATCAAGTTGCGTGAACGTTATCAGGATTTGCTCACTGGTTAATTCCAAGGCGCCCGAAAAGGCGCCTTTTCATTGCCTCATCAACAGACGAAATATACTCTGGCAGTCTTTAGGTGACATCAGTTTCGGCACCGGATAATTCCAATATGCCTCTTTTAAAGCTTGCGCTACCATCGCCGCGATGTCTTCTTCTTGGATCTCTTCAAGGTAGTGCGGTAAACCAATGGCAGCACATAACTGATGTATATAATCGATCAGGGCTTGTGCGGCTGATTCCGGGGTCGACTGCTCACTTGCCACTCCCCCAGCGACAGCCAGCGCTTTCATTTTTGCTGCGGCGTGGCTTTTACTGAACTGCATGACATGTGGCAATGCCAGCGCATTCGCTAACCCGTGCGGGATTTGATACTGGCTGCCCAACGTGTGAGCAATTGCGTGCACATACCCCAGGCTGGCTTTGGTGAACGCCAGACCGGCATAATACGCCGCGAGCGACATGTTCAGCCTGACAGCGCGATTGCTTCCTACTTTGACGGCGCTTTCGAGGTTGTCCGTTATCAGCCGGAAGGCCGCCAGTGCATGGCGATCCGTCTCCGGTGTGGCATTTCGGGACAGGTACGCTTCAATGGCGTGCGTCAATGCGTCTATGCCCGTTTGCGCTGTGATATGTGCAGGTAAACCCATCATCAGATCAGGGTCCAGCGCTGCTACCAATGGCATCAGTTTCGGATCCATTAATGGTGTTTTTTGATGAGACTGTGGATTGGACACCACCGCCGCGACCGTCACCTCGGAGCCTGTTCCGGCAGTGGTTGGAATGACAAATAAAGGGGCTGGCGGCTGACGTACCTTAAGTAAGCCAGATAATTGCTTCACAGAACGTTTGTTGGTGGCCAGCGCGGCAATCACCTTAGCACAATCCATTGGCGAGCCGCCCCCTAAAGCAACCACGGCGTCACACTGTTGTTGCTGGTACCGCATATGGCCACGTTGTGCCTCGGTATAAGTGGGATCAGGAACCACATCCGCAAACAGCGTACTGTCGACGCCGTAGCTTTCGAGCTTTGTTTGCAATTGCGCAGCAAAACCCAGCTCAACCATGCCGGAATCAGTAACCACCAGAACCCGGCGACATCCCATCAGACCGACCGAATGGCAGAGTTGACTGACAGCACCGTGGCCGATAAACATGGTCGGTTTAGTGATCGGTAAATACCTGGCCGCCAGTTTCAGACCAGCCATATAAAGGTGATGAAACCAAACTGGATACGTCATTCTCTTCCCTGTTTTGAGCATTTACTCAGATTTTTAGATTAGGAAAAAGTGTAGCTCTTGACCAGAGGGGCGAATAAAAAGTGTGGGGCTGAAATCCCCTCAAACAACAAGGTAACGGCACAGCCGGTTTCGTCCCTGTTCTTTTGCTTTGTACAGCGCAATATCAGCTTCTTTGATCGCCGTGCTGATGTCACCACCTGGCTCGATAATGCTGGTACCGATACTCATTGAAACCTTAACCCGGCCATGTTCCACCGGAATTGAGGTCGCTTCAACGACCAAACGCAGTGCGTCGAGTTTATGATAAGCCATCGCTTGCGTATTGATTGGCAACATCACCACAAACTCTTCTCCGCCATATCGCGCCACCAAATCTTCGTCTGCAAAATGCTTCTGAAATATTTGACTTAAATACTGCAAGACTTTGTCACCACTTTCGTGGCCAAACGAGTCATTGATGTCCTTAAAATGGTCGAGGTCAAGCATCGCCAGTAAGTGCGGTTTGGACTGTTTAGCCACCTTCTGGCTGGCTTTATCGATGAAATAACGCCGGTTAAACATCCCGGTCAAACTGTCTTTGATCGCACGTTGATAGTGCCAGTCAATTTCATCATAGAAAAACAGTGACAATACCGCCCCCAATGAAGAGATCACCAAAATGCTCTGAACAAACGCAGACAAACTGTGGTAAACAATAGTGGCATCATACTGGGTCATCGCGATATAAGGCAGATATAAAAGCGCTGTACTGAACGCGATGCTGAACGTCAGAATTTTTTCACCCAGACGCCCGCTTTGCGTAAATTTAGCCGCTGCCAACGCCGCCACACCAAAGACAGCGGAGTGATTCAGCGCAGCCAGCATCACTCGTAACTCCAATGAATCCGGAATCGTCATCGTCAGGCAAATCTGTAAGCTGGTATAGGCGATGATATGCGCTAAGCCAAGCAGAGAAAGCCAGCGAGGTACCGCACGCCCATACCAGTTCAGCACGCCGAACAACAAAGCATAGCTGGCAGCTTGGTAAAAGGCATTATTGGTGGCAACTGAGTAGATCAGCTCCACCCAGGCTCGGGCAATACTGGTCAGATAACCCAGCCCCAGCAGGATAAAAAACAGCGTGAACCAGCTGGCGGCCACTGATTTACTGTGGGTCAGTTTGTTGCGCACCAGAATAACGAACAACCCTGCAATACCACTACTGGCAATGTTATTCAGGATGGTGGCAGATTTAAGTACATCCAAATCGGTCAACGTCATCAGCTACAACAATCAGCTTACTTATAGTTTTGTAGTTTCTATGTACCACAATAATAACTGTTTACCAAAATATTCACCCTAAAAGGCTCCCTAACAGGGAGCTAAATAGCCTTTTATTGTTCTTGCAATTAAAAACGGATAAAAAAACAGCAGGCCTGAGCCTGCTGTTTTAGACAGAAATGGCAGTTAAAGCATGCCTTGCCACAACATCCCAACCGCCACAACCGCGACCAGAGTTAATGCACACGCACCAAGACGCTCTTTACCCTGAAACGGATATGTTGATTGCTGACGCTTCGCTTTAATGTAGAAATATAAGCCGGGCACATACAACACTGCCGACATCAACAGGTAGTTCAGGCCGGAAGCGTATAAGAGCCACACCCCATATAAGGTGGAACACAGGCCCACAATCAACAAAGCGCCACGATCGCGCTTTTCTAATGCCAGTTTCAGTGTAAACGCACCAACCAGAAAATACGGTACCAGGATCATCTCTGACGCAATCACCAACAGTGTGTCATAGGTACTGCCCGCGTACATAACCAACACCAGAGATACCTGGATACATATATTTGTCAGGGTCAGCGCTTTGACCGGACTCCCTGCGGCATTTTGTTGTGCATACTCGGCTGGAAACATGTTGTCGCGAGCGCACAAATAAGGCGCTTCGGAAGCCAGTACTGTCCAACTAAGGAAAGCACCGCACACGGACACAATTAATCCAGCGCCGATAATGTACTGCCCCCAAGGTCCCAAAATCGTGGTGAGCACTTTCGCCATGGACGGGTTCTGGAATTCCGCCAGTTCAACCGGCTTGATGACCCCCATCGACAACAGGGTCACCAGCACATAGATGGTCAATGCCGTCAGCAGGCCCAAAATAGTTGCCCGGCCAATGTCCTTGCGGTGACGAGCCCGGCTCGAAACCACCACGGCCCCTTCAATACCGATAAATACCCAAACCGTAATCAGCATGGTGGCCTTTACCTGAGCCATCAAATCGTGCTCGGCGCCAAAGTGCAGACCGGAGAAATCAACCGTGAACGTTTCCCAATTAAACGCGACCATCGCACAGACAATAAACAGCACCAACGGGATCATTTTTGCAAACGTGGTGATCAAATTGATAAATGCTGCGGTTTGAACACCACGCAACACCAATGCATGCACCAGCCATAATAGTACCGACGCACCTGCCACTGATATCCAGGTGTTACCCGCCCCAAATATCACTTGATCTGGCGTATCAAAAACCAATCCCAGCGTACTGAAAACAATCACCAAATAGGAAACATTGGCAACCATCGCGCTGAACCAGTACCCCCATGCCGAGCAAAAGCCAGCAAAGTCGCCAAAGCCTTCACGGGCAAAGCCGAAAACGCCGCTGTCTATATGAGGTTTATGATTGGAAAGTTGCTGGAAGGAAAGTGCGAGGAAAATCATGCCGACGCCGGTGATTCCCCACCCGATCATCACCGCTAGCGGACTGGCAACGGCAGCCATATTCTGAGGCAAGCTGAAAACACCTGCACCGATCATCGAACCGACAACCAATGCGGTCAAAGAACCAAGCCCGAGTTTATTATCCATGGTAAAAGTCCGGTATATCTCTGTCATGCGGAGGCGCTATTTTAGAGCGAAATCTGCCTGGCTACAGGCTTGTCGTGATCTGTGTCACTGAGATAGTGCAAAAATATACCTATTCATTGCCAACGATCAAAAAGCTGCGTGATTTTCGCTGAAAACTTCGCCACCTTAAAAGTATAAGGCTCCACATATTACACACTTTTAAGTACAGATAAATAAAATATTCCGTTATAAATGAATATTAATCTATTCAATATCATTATTATGGTTATTTATGTGGTCAGCAGGAAAATAACTATTCAAGCCATGAACGGACGATGCGATCCCTGCCAAGCTTTTATCAGCTTAGTCACTGAATCTGGCAACTTACTGACATTTATATGATGAAAAGCAATATTAATTGGCTAAACTACTGATAAAAGAGTGATCTTAAGATTGAAAACGATGGATATTTACACACTTTAGACTGGTCAACGTCACTCAGGTCAGTGTAGAATCCCGCCTTACTTCAGAGTACACCGTTCATCACACACGTTGCGCGGTGATAACAATAATCTTCATAGCGACAAGCTCGACATACTCTGACGTCTTTGGCTAACAAGTTAGAACAAATTTTCATTTGAAACACGTTTACTCACTTAAACCACTACCTGAATAATTTCGGTTACTTTGTAAGTCAATGGATCAAGATAAATTTACCAACGTATATCGACTACCTGGTTCGATCCAGGTGCGTATCGCCAAATGGCAGAAAACGTTTAAAGGCACGTCCGATATCGTGCTGCACAAAGCGCTCATGGCGCGGAATAAGCAATTTCAAAAGCCAGACTTCTTACCTAAGGGCTGGTGCGTTACGCTGTTTGACGAACAGGATTTTTCTATTACCGAACACGGTAAGTATATCCAGACCGCCATGCGGACTCTCATCGATCGTAAAGTGTCTTATAAGCGCGTTTATTTGTCACGGGTCCCGCTTGAGAAAGCCAAACCCGCTCTGGAGCGCTATAAAGCGGAATGGGTTCAAAAACACAACCGCGTGGCAAAAAAATATAATCAGATCAAAAAGAAAGAGCTGATCAATCTGGCGAAAGAAGAATCCGAAACACTCTATCCTTCAATCCCGAAAGGTGAATTTGATCGACACCTCTGGAATCGTCTGGTGCGTTCAATGTTCGGGCCAGATAAAAAATATACCAACCCCTACTTTGTCAAAAAAGCCGATTTTTAAGGCTGTATCTAAAAACGAAAAAGAAGCGCCACACATGGCGCTTCTTTTGCCTTTTACCGATTCCCTGACCTGCACTGTGAACCTACACTCTCGCCACTTTGGCTTGCTTCTACCAAAAGGGATTTCATGCTGAAACAAGCGTTAGTTTCGCGCAGACACGCCAAAGCAGATACGTCAGCGGCGCGCTGACCAAGCCATCCACGGCATAATGCCAACCCAATGCAAAGGAGCCAATGTAAATAACCGCAGCAAATAGCCAGAATAAGGCGCCAACCCAGCGGTTCACTGACGACATACCCAACGCCATCAGCACCGCAATTGATACGTGCATGCTCGGCATCGCGGAAATACCACTTCCCAACATCTCCTTCTTGTTCAGGTACGTGTCCCACAAATCATTCTGTACATTAAGAGCCCAAAGTTCATAGTCGCTATTCACTTTCAGCCACTCACTCTGCTGAGTCAGTAGCGCCATCAACTCTGTATAGTGCTGGTTGCCCGCATCCAGCCTCATTGTAAAAGCGGGGCCGGCAGAGGACATCAATAGAGCCAGAATCGAGCCCAGTAATGCCCAACAAAGAAGAAAACTGGCTACATAGTGAATTCGTTGGTTGCTGTTGGCAAATATTAAGAAGTAGAGCAGCACTCCCCACAATAATAAAAACCAGACGTGATAAAAGACATTCAGAATAAGTGTTATGTAAGGTGAATTGACGCTGTGATGAAACCATTTCCAAGGTTCATTCCCCGAAAATAACCACCGATCTGCGTGGTAAAATAACTCATCATATTTAAATGATTCAACCAGAGGGATCAACGACTTCAGTGTACTGTAACTCGACATAAAGTAACTGAACACGAGCATGAATATCAAAACAGAAATGAGTTTGGCTCGATGTCCAAACAACACCTCCAGCTTGTTCCTACAACAGGTTACCGGGTGTTTTTCCCTACGAATCAACAATAAAATCCCGTATCCCAATACGAACACACCAACCGTTGCGGCCACAATCACCTGAAGAATATCGACATAGGACAAGGTCAATGAAATATCCTTTTCATAACCATAGTGATGAGAAAAAAGATAAGTAAATAAAGTAAAGATTAATATAATCACATAAAGAATGATGTCTTGTTTAAGGTATATACACACTGCTGAGCATTCTTTTATCAAATTCTGCTTAATCGATACATTATTCGGCTTATTCGCAATCAGCATAGCCAAAGATTTTATTTCTTTTGTAAACATCACATCATGTCATCGAGAAATACATCACAGATTATGGAAAGTGTCTCTTTATTGCCAATTAACTATTTTAATTTCGGTATAAATACTCGTTATAGTCGGTTTTTCTCAGAGCATTTCCGTCAGCTACTCTTGGCCAACAGCTCCGGTGTTCAACGCAAATTTGATTTGCCCTACGCTGAAAATGTGTGTTAGCTTGCAGATATGAAACCGATCCAATCCCTTCGTACACAAACCATGTTCTGGTGGCGCTCTCTCTGAGCGGCACTGAATTTCTACGTTCATTCGCCGCCGGAAGGTAGCGAATGATCTCAGGCATAGCGACTCTCCGGCGGCAGCAATTACAGGAGATATTGATATGCAAAACGAACGAAAAACCATCCTGACCGGAGACCGGGCCACTGGCCAACTGCACCTCGGTCATTATGTTGGTTCACTGAAACAGCGTATTGATCTGCAACATCAGCATGATCAAACCATTCTGGTGGCGGATATGCAGGGGCTGACTGACAATGGGCACACCCCGGACAAAGTCGCATCAAACATCCTTAATGTGGTCGCCGATTACCTGGCAGTTGGCATTGATCCGGCCAAAACCACTATTTGCTTACAGTCGCACATTCCGGCTTTGGCCGAGTTGACGATGTTCTACAGTAACCTGGTCACCATTTCGCGTCTCGAGCGCAACCCGACGGTGAAAAATGAAATCCAGTCCAAACAATTCGGGCGCTCCATCCCGGCCGGCTTTCTGACCTACCCGATCTCGCAAGCCGCAGACATTACGGCTTTTCATGCCACCCAAGTCCCTGTCGGAGACGATCAATTGCCGATGCTTGAACAGACCAATGAAATTGTCCGTAAGATCAACAATCTGGCAAATGAGTCTGTACTCGTTGAGTGTACGCCGATGCTGAGCCATACACCGAGATTACCCAGCACCGACGGCAAAAATAAAATGTCCAAGTCACTGGGCAATGCCATTAACCTCGGGGCAACGGAAAAAGACATTCGTGCGGCGGTCCATTCAATGTATACCGACCCTAATCACCTGCGTATCGAAGATCCCGGCCAGGTGGAAGGCAACATCGTATTTACCTACCTTGATGCTTTTCATCCGGACACCGCCCACGTGGAAGCTCTGAAAGCCCACTATCAGGAAGGTGGGCTCGGTGACGGGAAAGTCAAAGCTGAACTTGAGGCTTGTCTGCAAGCGCTACTGGCGCCGATCCGGGCCCAACGGAATGAATTGCTCGCCGACCGCGCTTATCTGTGTGACGTGTTACGCGCTGGTACCGAGCGCGCCAACCGTCAGGCAACCCAAGTCGCTGACGCTGTGAAACGCGTTTTCGGCCTGAACCTATTTTGAGACAAGCATGTTGCGCACTGGTCATTAACTAGAATCCGTCCGTCTGCTGGCGGATACCAGCCGCTTAAAAAAGCACAACGCCCCACTTCAGTGAGGCGTTGCGCTGTTAACAGCGAATCTGTCAGGTCAGTCGATGTCGCAACTGATGCTGGATATCGGCGTCTCTGAGGTTGTAAAACAAACGTAGGCCGTTGCAGGTAGATTGGGACCGACACGGATTTTACTAACACTCAGATCGTCTTGTTTAAAGTTCACTTCATGTGAACGGCGTGTCGAGCCATCAAAATAGGTGGCCTCAAAGCGCTCGCGCAACCAGTCGACTTGTCGCCCGCGGGTCACCGCCGTGGTAAACGTCACATTGGCGCATCGCATCGGCGGCTTGCTGACGATCATCGCCTGCTCAGAGTCACGGTCAAACTGAACGGCTTTGACTGTGGGCTCAATATCGATGGGTTGAAAGCTCTCGACCTGACACTGGCTGGCAGCTTGCGCAATCGGTGATAAGGCGAGCAAAACAATTCCGGTCCACTTCATAAACCTGACTCCTTATATCGGTACGGCTGACAGGATAGTTATTCTCAATGACCGACATTTAACTACATCCTGATGCGTCACACCAGCGTCATGCTTTAAAGCTATTGATTTCATTGGTATTACTAAGCTGCCTTATCCATTCAGTGAAATACCGTTTTGTATGCTTCCGCAATGCCATCAATCAACATCTGAGTACCAATGACGGCCAGAATGAGGCCCATCATTTTCGTGATCACATTTAGAGCGCTTGGGCCAATCGCTTTCACCAAACGTTCGCCAGATAAGAACAATACGTACGTCAGTATGCACAACAATCCAAACGACACGACCGTCACTACCGTTTCAATCACACCGCCGGTTGTTGCGAAGTTCATTGCGCTGGCAATGGTCCCCGGACCTGCCAGGATCGGAGTGGCTAAGGGCGAGACGGCAATACTCAGCACCGCATCACTTTTCTGCGGAGAGTACGCCTTTTCTTTGGTTTTGCTGTGTGTGCTATCGCCTTGCAGCATATGAAAGCCGATCAGAAACACCAGAATGCCACCGGTAATACGCAGGGCATACAAAGTGATCCCGAATAAATCAAAAATGACTTTGCCGGACACCGCAAAGGTGGTCACGATAATAAAAGCAATCAGAACAGAACGAAATGCAACCGACTTGACCATCGAGCGCTCGGCATCGGCAGTCAGGCTTAGAAAAATAGGGGTATTGGCAATGGGGTTCATTATCGCAAACAGCCCCATAAATACCGTCACGATATGGATGATCAGTTCTTTCATACCTTTCCTTTCGAAATATCAATCAATTACGTCAGGTTAGTATAGGCATGATTCCGGTTGGCGCGCTATGGTGGCGCGATTTCTTACCAGAGCATGGGTCAATCGACTGCGCTGACCCGGTTGGTCACACTCCCGACACCTTTAATGGACACTTCTATCTCATCCCCGTCGCGCAGCGCCTCAGTTCGTCCAGGCGTGCCCATAAAAATCAAATCCCCGGGTCGTAAAACAAAGTACTGACTCAGATACGCAATCACCTTGGCGGGTTTATGGATCATCGTACGCATCGTTTCTTGCTGAACAACTTTGTTGTTGAGCCGAGTGACCACTTCAAGATCACGAAAATCTACTCCTCGGGTGATCCGGGCACTCACCGGCCCAAACCCGTCACTGGATTTCGCTCGTATCCACTGTAAATCCTGAGCCTGCCACGTCCGCTCGGTCAGATCATTGCCAACCAGATAACCGAACACCGCGCTCATTGCATCGGCTTCACTGATATTTTGCGTGGTTTTGCCAATCACAACCACCAGCTCACCTTCAAAGTGCAGATTCTTTGCACCAGCGGGTAACACGACCTGCTGCCCTGACGGGATAAGGGAACTGTAAAGTTTAACGAACATCGGTGGATCAGCTCGTGCGGACGACGCCATGTGGCTGGCGAAATTCAGCCCAACCGCGTACACATTGCCGGGAGCCACCGGCAGGAGAACCGTCACCTCAGACAATGACAGGCTCTGCTCAGACAGTTGAAACGTATCGAACAAATTACCGACAACTGGTTGAATTCTGGTGCCCTGAATCAAGCCATATTGGACCGTGCCACCGTGCAAATACCTCACATACTGCTCTACCTCTGCGGCCGATGAACACGACCACAACAACACCAACAACAGATACACTCGCTTCACGATTCCCTCCGCACAGCGCACTAAACCAAACGTCGTATTATGAAGATAGTCCAAAAGTCTGAATTCGGTCAGAGCAGATAACCACTCCTGCCCCACCAAGGTGACGCCGTCACTAAATATTAATGATATGAAAGGATCAAACCTGACGAAGCGAATGCAATACCTTTTCCCACTCAGCTTGGAGTATCGCGTGTAATGCCTGAGCGGCGGCTTGATGGGCCGAGCCATTGGATAACTGCTGTTGATAAGCTGTCAGAATGGTTAATTGCACATGAAGGTCGTTCAATTCCCCTAACTTTGTCTGCCATTGTTTCCATGCATTCTGTGTACTCGATGTTAGCCAAACTTGATAAAACTCACCGCTGTAACGCAGCAACTTGGCTCGGATACGCAGCCGATGAAGCTGCTCGGCATTCAGGCTTCCTATCTTTTGCAAGCGCTGTCCAAGCTGGCGGTGTTTCTTTTGATAGCGCCTACATACCCAAGCACTGTAGTCTCGATGTTTGAGCTTAGCTACGTGCCTGAGCAAAGTGTCGGTCATATGATGGAAGAGAGGCTCCAGAATCATCGGCGTCAACCGGGCGATCAGATGCTGGCGCGTGCGGGCTCGCTGCTCAGTCAACCACAAGCGAAAATGCGCCTGAGCGTTAGTCTCAGCGACATCCAGGGTATCGAGTTTATTGATCAATACATCCAGATCGCGACAATCACCACTGCCGGACAATATGGTTTGTAATCTCTGGTTTAACGTCAGATAGGGCTGCCCAATCAGTGTCTTATTGAATGTTAAAATACTGCGAACCCGGCGCAACGAGACCCGAAACTGATGCAAAGCTTCATCGCTGTGTGTCTCACGGTACAAGATGGCGTTCATACGGGCAATTGCAAACAACGCCAACAAACCACTGACTACAGGCGCAAGATTGTCGGCCCGCACCTGGCTGTCGACTTGGATTGAAGAACTGGGGACAAAATGCATTCTGCTGCCTCATGGTTTTCTTTCAGTATAGAAAGACGCAGTAAGATGAAAGCCGATCAGAATGTCATAAGCCGTCAGAGGTTGATGAGAGGCGCCCTTTTCAGCATGGTGAGATCCCGGCTGCCCGTGCCAAAACAGGTCAACATCAGTTCAAAGCGTAGCTGCTCAAAGTGTTCAATCACCGCTTCGGTACTCAGGCTGGCCGCCCGGATCACAGCCCCCGCCTGACCGACAATATCGGCCCCAAGACGAATGGCTTTGGCTGCATCGAGGCCGTTTTGAATTCCACCCGATGCAATCAGGTCCACTTCCGGGTGGGCGTCGCGAATACTGCGGAGACAATAGGCCGTAGGATTGCCCCAGTCCCGAAAAAGCTCCGCCGCTTTAGCCATTTTGAGGTCACGGTGACAGTAGCCCTCTACCGCAGCCCAACTGGTTCCACCTGCGCCCGCAACATCAATGGCCTGTGCGCCTGCGCTTATCAGTTGCCCGGCCACCGACTCACTGATACCGAATCCGACCTCTTTGACGATCACCGGCACTTTGACGGCCTGCACCACGGTTTCAATTGCGTCTAAAATACCGCACCAATTGCGATCGCCGCCGGCTTGCAACGCTTCCTGCATTGGGTTGACGTGAATAAACAGGCCATCAGCTTCGATATTTTCTACCGCGCGGTGCGCTACCTCAACCGCGTTTTCATGACGCAGCTGCGCTGCACCGATATTGGAATACAGCGGTACCCCTTGCGCCAGACGGCGAATCTTCGCCCCTAATCCGGTGTGGTTTGACTCTTCCAGACTGATGCGCTGCGACCCGACTCCCATTGCGATCTTCAGTTCGGCAGCCGCTTCTGCGAGGTTAGCGTTGATGTGTTCGGCATGTTTCGCCCCACCAGTCATGGAGCTAATCAAAAAAGGCATGGCCAAAGAGTGCCCCAAAAAGGTCGTCTGGAGATCAATCTCATCCAAATGACACTCTGGTAATGCACAATGCTCGAAGTCGACACTTTCCAGGCCATTGGTCTTCGTGTGCATGCGCATATCGTGCTCCAGCACAGCTTCAAGATGAAGGTCTTTGCGGTTTTTGGCCTGGCTCATAACAACTCCTCGAGCAAAATGGGGGCGCAGTATCTCTGTCCGCCGATAGTGAGTCAATCATACCCGGTATGGTCTGGTGAAATCATCACCAGGATTAATTCATCAAAGCGCCACTCATGGTTAATTGTTGTCAATTAAATCAGTAAACACCCAGGTCAGAATTTGGTCAATTTGTACGAAGTTTTTGTCTCACTCGCAAGCAGAACAACAAAGCCATTGCCTGAGCAACAAGCATGAATAACCGCACATTTTCCCACCTCCAGCTGTGTTGCAATCCCTGTTCTGCAATCAAAAAACCGAACGAGAGCATGATGGAACTGAACGGTGAATGGCGGCTCAGCTCGCCGCAATACCCCCACATTAACACGGCGATGCAATTACCCGGTGACCATTATTCTGCCCTGCTCGCGGGAGAGTTCATCCCCGATCCTTACTACGCAAGCAATGAAGCAGACGTTCAATGGCCGGCCTATTGCGACTGGCATCTGAGCAAAACGTTGCGCCTGGATATTTTACCTCAGTGCCGAAAGCTGACACTGACGCTGAATAAAGTCGACACTTTTGCCAGTCTGTACATCAACAACCAGCTTGTGGTTCGTTGCAGCAACGCGTTCCAACAATATCAGATCAATATCCTTCCGTTTCTCAACGTGGGTGACAATCACTTTGAATGGCGCTTTCAGTCAGCAGCCAAACAAGCCCATAAGCACGCCGCAGCTCTGCCGTTTCCGGTGCCTTGGGCAGAAGGCAATAACCAGATCCCACACATGAACACGATACGTAAGCCGCAATGTCACAGCGGCTGGGATTGGGGGATTTGTTTGCCCGTC
The DNA here is from genome assembly GCF_000467125.1 of Vibrio proteolyticus NBRC 13287. Lineage (GTDB taxonomy): Bacteria > Pseudomonadota > Gammaproteobacteria > Enterobacterales > Vibrionaceae > Vibrio > Vibrio proteolyticus. Next base: position 391,878 of record NZ_BATJ01000001.1, read on the forward strand.
TGCGGCGTATTCACCCCAATACAGCTGGTCGAGATCAACGAACAAGAAATGTATCACGTCGATGTCGAGCAGCAGTGGCACGACCTGACACAGGTGTCGGTGGTCGTCACGATAACGCACCGCCCAGCGCCACCGGCAACCGTTCAGGTTGAGTTTGCTTCTCAGCGACTGGCGGTCACAACTGACGCTTACAGCCGGAAGACACGTGTCGTGGTTGACGTCAACAATCCTATTTTGTGGTGGCCAAACGGCTATGGTGACGCACACTTGTATCCCTTACAAATCACGCTAGACCAGCAACGTATTCAAAAACAGATCGGGCTGAGGCAACTGGTACTGCGCACTCGTCCAGACCAAAACGGCAATGAGATGGTGTTTGTGGTTAACGGTATCGATATCACCGCCAAAGGCGCCAACTGGATTCCGGTGGACGCGATGCCCGGACGTATCACCCCAGCTCGCTACCACAACTTATTGGAGGCGGCAAAAGAGGCCAATATGAATATGATCCGGGTGTGGGGCGGCGGCGACTACGAACAGGATATTTTCTATCAGCTGTGTGATCAGCTCGGCTTGTTGGTTTGGCAGGATCTGATGTTCGCTTGCGCCCAATATCCGTCAACTGCGGAATTTCTTGTTGAAGTGGAACAGGAAGTTGAGCATCAGGTCAGTCGTCTGAAACATCACGCCTGCCTCGCGCTCTGGTGTGGCGATAACGAAGTGATCGGCTCGCTCAACTGGTATCCGGAGTCACGCCACAACCGGGAGAAATACCTGATTAATTATGATCGTCTCAACCGGATGCTGGAAGAGACCGTCACTCGTTGTGACCCTTCCCGGCGATTCTGGGCCAGTTCTCCATGCAATGGTGAGCTCGACTTTGGCGATGCCTGGCACGATGACAACAAAGGCGACATGCATTTCTGGGACGTCTGGCACTCAGGTAAATCCTTTTCCGCCTACCGTGAAGTCTCGCCCAGATTCTGTTCTGAATTTGGATACCAGTCGTGGCCCTCTCTACCTGAAGTGAAACAATTCCTTCCGGATGAGGCTCATAACATCACAGCCCAAGCGTTTGAACATCATCAGAAAAACGCTCGCGGAACCAGTATTATCACCGAAATGTTTACCCGCTATTTTCGTTTCCCGGATTGTTTTGAGCAGATGCTGTATCTGAGTCAGGTGCAACAAGCGATGGCCATCAGCACCGCAGTCGAGTCCTGGCGCGCCAAATCACCGCATTGCCGGGGAATGCTCTATTGGCAACTGAACGACAACTGGCCCGTCAGCTCCTGGTCGAGCATTGAATATTCAGGGCGCTGGAAGCAATTGCATTATCACGCAGTGCGCTTCTATCAGCCATTGCTGGCCTGTTTTTCAGAGCAATCCGAGCAAGTGTGCCTGCACGCGATCAATGACTCAAGAGACGCCAAGGCGTTATGCGGAGAAGTGTTGTGGTTAAGTTGGGAGGGAGAACTTCGGGAGCGCTGGGTAATCGATGAAATCATCCCCAGCGACCGTAATCAAGTGGTGTGGCGACGCGAGAAACGCTCGTTTCAGGCCGAGTCGGGCGCGTTGTATTTTGTCTCGCAATCAGAGCCAACACGCAATACCTTCTGGCTGCCTGCTGAACCAAAACGTTTACCGCTCCAGCATGCGGTCATCAGCGTACAAATGGATGGCCAACGTGTGCGGCTACAAAGCGATCTGCCCGTGTTGTACGTCCACCTGGAACACAGTGGCGTCACACGTTTCTCTGATTCGAGTTTTTTCTTATTGCCGGGGATGGCACGTACGATTGAGATCGTGGAAGGCGCTTTGAACGAGGATGAAGAACTGAGGGTATATCAGCTTATCTGAGATAGAAAAGCCGTGACAACCCTACTTTGTCACGGCTTTATTTCACGGTCTAACGTCTAAGCGCTGACCGCCTGCTTGTGCTTGTCGGTATTCGCGAGGAGGGAGTCAACAACCTCTTGGGAACGCACCGCCAGCACAGACAGAAGCGTGTCACTCAGCCCATGGGATGTTTCGCAGCAACCTTGCAGGAAAACATTCACCTGGCAATTCTCTTTCATCGGCAAACGGTAGCGACGTTCTACCTGTTTGTCTGCCTTCATCGGTTCAAGCTTATTAAGCATCTGATTGAACATATCATAACGATAGCCAGTCGCTAATACAACCGCATCGTACTCTTGCCACATCTGGGTACGGTGAATACGATCGTGATAACGCAGTGACACTTTGCTGTCTTTCAGACCGACTTCCTGAATATCATGGCAGCGTAAATGCTGATGAGAACCTTCTCCGGTCACCTGCTGCATATACAAACGCTCGTAGATCGCATTTAGCTCTTCGGTGTCCACCACGGAATAGTTGGTGCCAGCAAACCGTGCCAGAATGTGCTTGCGTTCGTCCTGATTACTGTCGTAAACGTGATCCGTGAATTCCGGGTTAAATATCTCATTGACAAAGGCACTGTCATCCGCCGGATGTAACGCAAAGTTACGGTTCACCAGGTGCACTTCACCCGCTTCGTGGCGGTTGGTCAGATCGACAAAGATTTCTGCCGCACTCTGACCTGCGCCCACCACGGCAATTTTTGGCGCTCTGCCCTGGGTGTCAAACTGATCGCGCCAGACTTTATAGCGCGAAGAGTGCACCACTTTATCGTCTTCAAAACCGGCGAACAGTTCCGGAATTTTTGGCATCCCACCCATACTGATGATCAGATTTTTAGCAATACGTACGGTCTGGTTGCCATGAATGTCACTCGAAACCACACGTACTTTTTCAATTTGGCCCTGTTCTTCAATGGGTTCAATATCAATCACGCGCTGACCGTACTGAGCGACGGCATCAAACTGTTTCGCCACCCAGGTCAGGTAGTCGTTAAACTCGACGCGCGATGGTGTCAGGCTGCCGAGGTTAATGAATGAGTTCAACCGACCATGGGCATGGAGATAGTTAATAAACGAATACGGGCTGGTCGGGTTGCGCTGTGTTACCAGGTCTTTTAAGCAGGAGATCTGCATGCGGGTCCCATCGAGTAGCATGCCGCCATGCCATTCGAACTGCGGTTTCTGCTCCAGGAAGCAGTAACTTAAATCATGAGCCTGCGCCTGCTCTTCAAGCGCAATGGCGATAGAAAGGTTTGCCGGGCCGAAACCCACACCTAGCACGTCGTATTCCTTTATCTGGTCTGTCATTCTAAACCTCGTTATTTTTTCTGGACACTATCCATGAGATACCATCAAAAATGGTCGCTGAAGAAGGTATCTCTCAACTGACACATCAACGCTGCCCTCTTATGAGGGAAGTCGAATTCTTTTACTTTGGCGAAACCGTGTTTTTGCAGATAACCGATCATTTTGCCGTTGTCAGCACGTGGTTCACTGACAATTTTCTCTGTCCGTGGGTCGGACAGGTACAGGAAGTGGCACACCGACGGCAGCCAAGCCGCAACCTTATGCGCGCCACGGTGATGTTCTTCGCCCACCAGCATGTGAATGCCACGGTCATAGTCACCGGCGTGGTAATACGGACCGATGCGATCTTCTTTGGTCCAATAGGCTTCAATGTAGGCAAACGGTTCGTTATTCAGGCAAACAACCAACAATTGATTTTTGTTGTTGGTAACCTGTTCTTGCAGGTAAGTTTTATGCTCTTCAAGGGTACCGGTCTGCTCCCAAAACGCCGCAACACGCTCACGGTTCTGCCAACGATGGAAGAACGGAAGGTGCGTTTCAACATCAAGCCCCACCAGAGTCAACGTCTGTTCAAGTTGCGGGATATAACGTCGGTACACTTCGCCCTGTTTTGCTTTGGCACGCATCGGATGATAGCCGGCTTTGGTCAGCACCTGCTTGTGCGGGTAAGGTTGAACATCCGCCTGCTTGAGCCACAACTGAGGTTGCTGCATCAAGGCTTCACGCCACAGTAGGCGCAGCCCCTGCTCACTCACGTAAAGTAACGGCTCCAATTCTGGGACGGTCACATCGCCAACGTCCAGACAACGGATCTCTGCCGTGTGCTCAAAAGCCAAAGCCAGCGCACGCAAGGTATCTTCTCCGGCCACACTCAACTGCTTAACCTGCCAGAATCCGTCCACTTCCTTGCTGACCAGCAGTTTGCCCAGCCCCAATTCCACACAGCACATATCGCCTTGCTGTGACACACTCTGCCCTGCGGGCAGAGTGTTCAGGCTTTGAGTCGCGTTACCAGTCATAACTGATGCTCGCGATGATGTTGCGACGATCGCCGTACCAACAGTAGTAGTTACAAGTCGCAACGTACTCTTTGTCGAAGATATTCTTCGCGGCGACCTGGAACTTGTAGTCATCGAAACGGTAGCTGATGGTCGCGTCATACAAGGTATAAGACGGAACTTTGTTCTGCTCGTAGTTGTCACCGTATGTGTCACCGATGTAACGAGCACCACCGCCAATGGCCAGGCCATCCAACGTACCACCGATAAAGCGGTAGTGGGCCCATGCTGACGCCAGTTTGTCAGCTACCTGAGCCGGACGTTTGCCGACTTTCGCTGCATCGGTGTCTTCGGTGATTTCCGAGTCGATGAAAGACAGATTACCAATCAGCGTCAGAGACGGTGTGACGTTGGCAACGGCTTCGAACTCAATACCGCGGTTGCGCACTTCGCCCACTTGGCTGACGTCATTTCCTGCCACTTGCAGCAGGTTCTCTTTGGTCACTTGGTAAGCGGCTACGTTAAAGTAACCATCGAAGCTGCGAGGCTGATACTTCAGACCGGCTTCATAGCTCTCACCACGTTCTGGTTTCGACGGCTGTTCTGCCAGACGCGTATCCAGAATCGGTTCGAACGACTGCGCGTAGCTGACATAAGGCGTCAGGCCAATATCACTGACGTATGCACCGCCCAGACTGGTGGTCCACTCTTCGTAATCGGCTTTCCATTTGTCACCCGTTGAGGTGTTGTGCTGCTTATTGGTCGCATCGTCATAACGAACGCCCGCTTGCACCACCCAGCGGTTAGCAATACGCAGTTGATCCTGCAGGTACAGACCCAATTGGCGGTTTTCGATCTTGCGTGTTTCGCGATCGGCATCCGTCAACGGCTGGAAGGTTGATGAGTCAACCAGCACAATGTTGTTGGTGTAGCTTGGCTGATACACATTGAAGTTCGGATTTGGTAGCACACCAAGTGGCGTGTTGAGTAGATCATTACCATCTGCGACCAAAGGATCCGCCGCAAAATCTTTACTCTTGATCTTGATTTGCTGGTAATCGATCCCAGCCAGCAGCGTATGGTCTACCATGCCAGTGTTGAACGCGTAGACAATACGGTTATCCATGTTGAAAGCGTCCGAATGACCTTCTTCGGTCGACGCGCCGCGCAACACAGTTTGACGCTCGCCCGTCGGATCCAACAATGGTCCCAGACCAGCGGTATCCGCCGAGTAATTTAATGAGTAGATCTGACGCAGATCGATGTCCATTCGACTGTATCGAGCCGCCTGGAAGAAAGACAGATCACTGTTGAACGCATGTTCAAACTCATAGCCCAGTGACAATTGTTCACGTTCGAACTTTTCCCAATCCGGGTTACCAATCGCGGTGCTGTCAGAGATTTTGCCATTCGGATTGTCCGTCAGCGTGCCTTCCATCGGCAGGAACTGAAGATACGGATCAGAGTCGTCTTTCTGATAGCTGGTCAATACCGTCAGTTTGGTGTCGTCGCTGATTTTCCAGGCCAGTGATGGTGCCAGGAACAGTCGCTCGGCTTCTACGTTATCGACGCGAGTGCCGTTTTTACGACCCAGAGCCAGCAATCGGAACGCCAGCTCATCGTTGATCTCGCTGTTCACATCCAGGCTAATCTGCTTACGGTCAAAAGAGCCGTACTCAACGGCAACCTGGCCTGAGCCACCATTAAATTGTGGTCGTTTGCTGACCACGTTGATCACACCGCCCGGTGGGTTTTGTCCATACAGGACCGAAGCCGGGCCACGCAAAATTTCAACTCGTTCCAGACCGAACGGGTCGATCTGCCAGCTGTAAAAGCCGGCCGAATAAAGACGCGTACCGTCCTGATACAAGCCTGCGCCCGCTTGCTGGAAACCACGAATAACAAACCAGTCCTGCTTGTTATCTTCACCGTAATAGTTGGTTTGGATGCTTGGCGTGTATTGCAACGCATCCGAGATGCTGACCGATGCGCGGTCATCCATCTGTTCACGAGTCACCACGGATACCGCTCGAGGGGTTTCACTGATGGGTAAATCGGTTTTGGTTGCAGTACGACTACTGATACCAAGGTAGCTGAAATCAGGGCCAACAGAGCTGTCTTCCTGTTGACCAACCACCACTACTGTCTCTTCTTCTGCTGCTTGTACCGCACCAGCCGTCAAAGCTAGTACCACTGCGAGCGACGTCTGACTAAGCATAAAGTGCCGACTCATGTCTTTCTCCTTGTATTCGGCGCCAATAAATAATTCAACTAATAGTTATGATAATTATTATCATTAGCATTAAATTGCTAACGGAGTGTAACGAGTTTTCGTTAGAAATGGAACCCGTTAATTAATAAACACCGTTCTATAAACTTTTGATAACAAGCGCTTGCTTAAGTTGGGCGATCACCGCATCGTGCTGAACGATGCCAAGGTGGTCGGTATCAAACACCTGACTGTCGGCCAGTGTGTTGATGGCTCTTAGCTCATCACACAACCAGGTATGACGCTGTGCAGGCTCTCCCGCCCAATACGCCGTCAGTGGCGTGCTCACTGATGGCAAACAATACTCATGACACAAAGCGCGCATGTGCTGCTCAACCGCCCAGCTGTACAGCATCTGCTGCGCACTCTGCGCCATGTAAGGGTCAAACTGATGGCTGGCCAGCCAATGATTGAAAACCATCGGCCACTGGTCGGCGCTGGTTGCATCAAACGCCGCCAGACACGTCTCTTTTTGCTCTGCCGACAATTCCCCTAACAGCATTTCCAGATGATGGATCAGTTTGGCTTTGGCCTGTGGCGACTGCCATTGATCTTCGGCGATCTCCGTTCCCGGTACGTAGCAATCGAGCAAACCGACGAAGTCGACCGCTTCACCCAGGCGTTCAAGTCGCGCGGTGATTTCCTGGCACAGAGCGCCCCCTAGCGACCAACCCACCAGGGTATATGGCCCTTGTGGCTGTATCTCACGAATCGTGGCGCAGTACGTGTCTGCCATCTCACGAAAAGACACATCAAATTTGTCCGGGTAAACAAAACTTTGTGACTGAATGCCATACACCGTCCGTTGTCCGTTAAGCGCTTGCGCGAGTTTTTGATAGCCAACCACACGCCCTGTCACCGGATGAACGCAGAACACAGGCCGCGCTTCCGGCTGGTATGAGTTGAGCGTTTCTGCCAGTTGGCGATCCGCTCGCACTGGCGTATTCTCCTCCTGAACAGTAAGCTCCTTGAGCACCTCCAGCCACTGATGGGCAAACGTCTGAATCTGCGGCTGCGTATAATGACTGGTCGCAAACTCCCAGCCCGCCGAAAGTTTGCCGTCCACCACCTGCACATTGATCATCAGTGGCGTTAACATGGTGTTATCACCTGATTGGTCCGCCGACCCGGATACCACCGGCTGACACCAGTGAGAAAACTGATTGGCGCTGTACTGTCCTAAATAGTTAAACGTCACGTCAGCGGGCACCTCCTGGTGTGAGTCGTCGAGATATCGGCTGCCGAAACTGATGCCACCATCCACGCGAACCTTCTCCAGATGTTCGGTGATCGCCGCTGCGTCGTCATTTTTCGAGACCCTCAGCGGATACAGGCTGGTCATCCAGCCAACCATGCGGCTGAGATCCAGTTCGCCAAAAACTGACTCCTCGCGGCCGTGACCTTCCAGGTTGATGGTCAGGCTCGTGCCATCATCCTGCAACAGTACCCGACTCAAGGCTTCAATCAGACGTGCATTGAGCCGTTCGCTTTGTAATAGTGCTGATGTCGGTTTCGCATCCATTGCCACATTGACGACCGTTCGGTCACGATAGAAAGCGGGCACAGGTGCGTCATCCGATGATGTACTAAGGTGTGCATCCCAGTAGGCGCTTTGCTGACTGAATGTCTCACTCTCTCGCCATTTAGCCAGTTGCGTCACTGCACGATCCAGACTTGCATAGTTGGCTGGCAACGACACAGTTTGACCAGCCAACTGCTGCTGATACGCCCGCCATAGATCATCCATCAATACGCGCCACGACACACCATCAACCGCCAGGTGATGAATGACGATCATCAAACGGCTTAACTGTCCGTTAATGCGCGCATAGCCAGCCTGAATCAGACGTCCTGCCTGGATATCCAGACTGGTTTGCAGCTCGTGGGCGAACGCCTCAAATTCTTGTACATCCTCAAGGTCACTCTGCCACAACACCTCGTGTGATACTGCTGTTTGATAGCTTTGCTGCCAGCCTTCAGAGGTTTGACTAAACGCCAGACGCAGTGAAGGGTGATGCGACACCAGCGCACCGAGCGCTCCTTGCAATGCCGCCAAGTCCATTTCCTGTTTCAGCTCCAGGCACACATGCTGATTCCAGTGATTGGGTTCGGCAAAATTTTGCGCCAGAAAATGCGCCTGGATGGGCATCAGGCCAAACGGTTCCGTCGGTAAAGCACGCTCCTGCTCTTCACGAGCCGCTTGCAAGCTGGCCGCCAACTGTTTTAGCACTGGTGCTGCAAAAATCTGTTTCGGTGTGATGCTGTATCCAGCCAGCTTCAGCTTGCTCACCAGTTGCAGACACAATATCGAATCGCCCCCCAGCGCAAAGAAACTGTCGTCACGATTGACGTCATTGAGACCCAACAGATCTTGCCATAACGTGGCGATAAGCTGCTCTTTGTCTCCCTGTGGCGGTACCGTATGGCTGGAGTGATTCTCCAGTTCCGGCAACGGCAGTGCGTTGCGGTCAATCTTGCCTGCCGGTGTCAGCGGCAGCGAGTCAAGCACCACGAGTTGAGACGGCACCATGTAGTCCGGAAGTGTCTCCGCCAGTTGTGACAATACCAGCTTCTGGTCACATTCCTTCGCGCCGTGCCCGTACAAATACCCCACCAGTTGGCTGAGGCTGCCTCTCTGATACGCTGCAACCACACAGGTCTTCACGCCAGAGATTTGTTGCAATAACGACTCAATCTCACCCAATTCAATTCGGAAACCACGGATTTTGACCTGCTGATCGACGCGGCCTAAGTACTCCATCACGCCATCATCACGCCAGCGCACCAAATCTCCGGTGCGGTACATACGTTGTCCCTCTCGGTGGAACGGGTCCGGAACGAAGCGTTCTGCGGTCAGATCCGGACGTGCCAGATAACCTCGGGCTAAGCCGACTTCATCACCGATGTATAACTCTCCTACCTCTCCAGGCGCCACCAGGCTCAACTGATTATCGAGGACGTACAAACGTCGCTGACCGACAGGCTGACCGATGGGTGCATAGGCACTTTGTAACGTATCATGTGGATATGCGCGCCAGATCATGGGCGTCACTACCGTTTCGGTCGGCCCATAACCGTTAATAATGCGCGGCGGCTTCACCACACGCTGCAATCGGTCATAGGTCTCGCGGGTAAAGGCTTCGCCCCCTAAAGTCCACGAGCGGACTTGTAACTCCGGCTGCGTTTGTTCTATCCAGTCCAGTAATGGGCCAACATAACTTGGCGGGAAACAGGCGATGGTCACCGACTCATCTTGTAGTACCTGACAGGTTTGCTCTGCGCTCCATAATGTCTGATCGCGGATCACCAAACGCGAACCAAAGGCCAGTGGCACGGTCCAGCGCTCTACTGCGCCATCGAAGCTGATGGAGGCAAAGTGCAGCTCGACGTCCTGTGGTGTCATTCCGTATTGATGACCAATCGTCTGCACGTGCATGCTGATACCATCGTGCGCAATCGCAACGCCTTTCGGCTTGCCCGTCGAACCGGAGGTATAAATGATGTACGCCAACTGGTCAGGCAGAATCTCAGGCAGTACCGATACCGACGCAGCGTCATCCAGTTTGTCGGTCCATAGCGGCTCGACCTGATGCTGTTGAAGCTGAGCGGAAATGTCCTCCCAACGCGAGTTCAGGTGAGACTGACTCAGCAAACAATGCGCACCCGCATCATCTAGCATATACGCCAGACGCTGGGTCGGATAATCTGGGTCCAACGGCAGGAAAGCCCCGCCGGCTTTCATCACCGCGATCATCGCGACGATCATGTCACCGCCACGCTCGTACAACACACCCACAGCCTGATCCCGTACGACACCATGACGCATCAATTCTGCGGCAAGCATATCCGAGCGCTGTTTCAATTCGGCAAAGGTGACCGCCTGCTCGCCTTGTTTCAATGCGATGGCGTGGGGGCGCAACGTCGCATGCTGATCAATCAGTGTGGGAACAGATTGATAGCGCCATTGCCCTTCCGGCTGCGCCAACTGCTGCAATTGTTCGCGTTGTGGCTGGCTGAGCACATTTAAACGAGCCAGGGTCTGATTGAGGTTTTGCGCTAGGTTGTTGGTCAGCGTTATCAAACCTGCCGCCAGCGCCTTCATCTGCCCGTCACGGATTCTGTCTTTGGCATACGTCAGCGTCAACGAGACACCGTGTTCGGTTTCCAGCACGTCCAAAGCCACATCGAACAGAGCAAACTGTCCCTGACCACTAAGCGGAGTGGCATGCAATCCAGGTGCAAACTGAACGCTGCCCACCGCACTGACCTGATGATTAAACAGTACCTGAAACAGCGGTGTTTCCCCGGCGATGCGCTCCTGAACCAGGTGCTCTACCACCTGATCAAACGGCAACAGTTGATGTTGCTGCGCCTCTAAAACTTTGGCATGCGTGCTCATTGCCACATGCTTGAGCGTCTGACTCGGTTCCATTTGCTGAGCAATAACCATGGTATTGACAAAAAAGCCAATGAGTTCAGACACTTCACCACGTTCACGGTTGGCCATCGGCATGCCAACAGACACATCACTGCGGCCAGTCTGTTTGTGCAACGCCGTTTGCCACAACGCCAGCCATAAACTGGATGGCGTTACGTTCAGTTGTCTGGCCATCTGACTGACGGCATCGCGTTCAGCAATATCCAACTGATGATGTATTTGAGCGGCTTCACGGCGCTGATTCGGTACCACTTGTCCTTGCCAGGCAAACAGTTTCTCCGGTTGCGTGGCACCGGTTTCCCGGCGCCAATAGTCCAGATCCTGCTCCCCTTTTCCGGCACGCAGCAACGCTGATTGCCACAACGAGAAATCACGATATTGGACATCCGGTGCGGTCAGAGTCGCGCCCTGATAAGCCGCAACCAGATCACGCATAAACACGCCGATAGACCAACCATCCGATACCAGGTGGTGCATAACAATGTGCAGATGTGCAGATTGCGCCCCAACCTGGATACACTGCATTCTGACCGGCAGCTCGTGGGCGAGATCAAACGGCTGGCGGATAAATTCCGCCGCCAGTTGCGCCAGCTCCTGAGTCGTCAGATGCTGGCCGTTAACCTGCTGAACATGCGCAATGGGCTGACGCTCTATGTGTTGAACCATCTCCCCTGCCTCATCTTCGATAAAACGGGTACGCAGCGCGTGCTGTTTATCCATCACCTGATGCAGCGCCTGTTCAAGACGCGCAATATCCAGTTCACCTTTGAGTTCAAAGCCACCACTGATGTGGTACGCACTGTTGCCAGCATCTAGCTGATAGATATTCCATAGCCGACGTTGCGCTGGCGAGAGTGGCGCCGTGCGCTGAGCGTCTGCGGCAACGATCGGCAACTTCTCAAAGTTCATGCCTTTGGCATCCAGTAGCGCAATAAATTTCGCCTGCTCCTGTTCGCCTAACTGTAAAAAGCGCTTGGCCAGCGCAAATTTGTCTATTTTAGCTGTCATAGCAATTCCAACTCGTCCATCAATGCGGCCATTGCGTCGAGTTCATCCTGTTCTTGTTCGTTTTGAGTCTGATACTGGGGTTGCAGGTTATCGGTCAGTGCCTGCAACGTATTGGCGGAAAAGAACGCTTTCAGGGTCAGGTTCAAACCCAGTTCTTTTTGTGCCTGAGCCACAATTCGGGTTGCCAGCAATGAGTGTCCACCCAGCGCGAAGAAGTTGTCGTCCAGCCCCACCCGATCTAATTGCAATGCGTCCTGCCAACGCTGGGCAAACCACAACTCAAGCTCACTGGCAGGTGCCCGGTATGCGACCTGATGCCACTGCGGATCCGGCAACGCTTTACGATCACGTTTGCCGTTGGGAGACAATGGCATACTCGTCAGCGATACATACACCGACGGCACCATGTAATCCGGCAAGTGTTCGCCAAGGTGGGCTTTGACCTGATCCTGACTGGCGTCATGCCAGTTGGCGCAGATCACATAGGCCACCAACTGGGTGCCGGTCTGGTGCTCAAAGGCCACCACTGCGGACTCTTCAACCCACGCAAGTTGATTCAGAACGTTTTCAATCTCTTCCAATTCAATACGTAGACCGCGGATCTTGACCTGATGATCAAGGCGACCTAGGTACTCAAGACGTCCATCCGGCAGACGAACCACCTGATCCCCCGTGCGATACATCCGTGAGCCCGGAGCTCCCCAAGGGTTAGGCACAAAGCGGTCTGCAGTCAGATCAGCACGCAACAGATATTCGCGGGCCAGACCATCGCCGGCGAGATACAGCTCACCCGGTACACCAACAGGCACCGGATTCCAGCAGTCATCCAATACATGCAATTGGGTATTGCTGATCGCATGGCCAATCGGAATACGCTTACCAACAGGTAACTGGCATTGCCAATAGGACACATCGATTGCCGCCTCCGTCGGGCCGTAAAGATTATGCAACTGGCAATGCGGCGCGTTGGTCAGCACTTTTTCACTCAGCTCCGCTGGTAACGCTTCTCCGCTACAGAGAATTCGCTTCAGGCTCAGACAAGCGGACACGTCCGTATCCGCAGCAAATGCCTGCAGCATTGACGGCACGAAATGTATGGTGGTGACCTGATAATTTTGAATCGTCCGGTGCAACCATTCTGGTTGACGGTGAGCTTCTGGCTCAGCCACCGCCAAACGAGCTCCGTACATCAACGGCCAGAAGAATTCCCACACCGAGACATCAAAGCTGAAGGGGGTTTTCTGTAACACACAATCGCTGCTATCCAGTTGATATTCGCCCTGCATCCAGGCCAAACGGTTGTGCAACGCAGACTGAGTATTGACCACGCCTTTCGGTAAGCCCGTCGAACCCGAGGTAAAAATGACGTACAGTGCCTGATCGGCGTGCCAGGCCACGTCAGGCGCTGAGTCCGGCTGCTGTGAAACGTCCAGCGTATCCAGCGCCACGTACTGACAATGAGGATTATCCGGCCACAGCGCCTGAGTGGATTGATCCGTCAAAAGCAGTGAAACATCCGCCGATTCGAGAATGTAGTTCAGTCGCTCTTGTGGATAGCCGGGGTCGAGTGGCACATATGCGCCTCCCGCTCGGGTGATCGCATGCAGGCCAATCACCAGTTCGATCGAACGCGGCAGTCCCAGCCCCACCCGGCTCTCTTCCCGCACGCCTTGCGTCCGTAACCAGTTGGCCAGCTGATTCACCCGGCGATCAAACTCTGCATAAGTCAGGACTTCCTCGCCCATCACCAGCGCCGTGGCCTGCGGTGTCGCCGCCGCCTGACGCATGATCGCCAGTGGTGGGGGCAACATCTCACCCCATGCATGTTCAGTGGCATTGAATTGCGCCAATGCAGCAAGTTGTTCGCTATCCACCAAATTCAGCTCAGCAACAGTGCGCGCGCTGTTATCCGCAACCTGTTCCAGCAGCAATAACCAATGCATCAGCAGACCTTGGGCAAACCCCTCGTCAAAGACCGGAGAAGCGTAGTTAATGAATCCGCCCCAGCGGCCATCACTGTACTGCTGAACATCCAGGCTCAGTTCAAGTTGCGCTGCCGCCACCCCTGGGTCAAACAATTCTGCTTCCAGAGCTCCCCATCCGGTGAATGCTTTACTATCCAACTGCTGGAAGTTGAAGCTGGTCTGATACAACGGATGGTGTTGCAGATTGCCAGTCACACCCAAGGTTTCCACCAAGGTTTCAAACGGCACATCCTGTCGGCTAAGCGCCTGCTCGGTAAACTGCTTGATGTTAGCCAACAGCTCGGTATACGAGTGCGTCGCATCAATCTGCGCAGGCACCACCAGGTTGTTAATGAAACAGCCTTGCATCTCGAGCGTTTGTGGCTGTGTTCGCCCTGCTACCGGAATGCCGACACGAATCTCATCACGACCAGAATATTTGTGCAGAACCAGATGCCACAAACTGAGCAAAACGTTAAATGCCGTTGTGTTGTGTTGCTTCGCCAGTTGAGTAATCTGTGATATCTGCGTCTCTGAGAGCATAAAGTGATGCCGCTCACCTTTGGTCTTAAGCTGTTCACGAGCGACATCACTGTGCAGCACCAAAGGTTCGATATCTTGTTGCAACGCTTGTTGCCACCACTTGAGATCCCGGCCTGCTGCATCGGAGGTCAGCCATTGTTGCTGCCAGATGGCATAATCGGCGTAATCCAGTTCTGGCGTTGTCGGATCGAGTGACTCTCCCGCACACAAACTCGCGTAATATTGCGCCAATTTACGCACCAGTTGCTGCATCGATACACCGTCCGACACAATGTGATGCACCACCAACAGCAGCTCATACTCCTGTACACCTGTCTGAATCAGATCCGCACGTAACAGAGGCGGCGCGGTTAAATCAAACGCCTGATCGATACGTGCCAGACGATGTTGTTCCAACGAAGTCAAGGTCGTTGCATTCACCTGCTCCAGCGAAAACTCAGCATACGGTAAAATTTGCTGCATCAATTCGCCATCGACCTGAACCAAAGCCGTACGCAACACTTCATGCTGCGAGATCAGATGCTGCAGCGCTCGATCCAAGCAGTTGGCATCCACAGGGCCTGTTAACTTGAGGCCAAATGGCATGTGATACGCCGAGCTTTCTGGCAGGAGTTGCTGAACGAACCACAAGCGTTTTTGCGCCGCACTGGCCGGCATATAATCCAGACGTTGCTGTGCTTGCAGGGTCATCTGGGATTCTTTGGTTTGTTCGCACAGCGCCGCCATTTTTGCCAGCTGCGGTGCATCAAACACGCTTTGCAGGGCCAGGCGAACACCATGCTTGTGCTGCAAACGCCCCACCAGTTGAGTCGCCAGCAAAGATTGTCCACCCAGCGCGAAGAAGTCATCCAGGCGGCTTACACGCGCTTGCGCAAAGAGTTGTTGCCATTCCGCAGCCAGCAGCTGCTCCATCTCGCCTTGCGGTGCTTGGTATTGCGTCTGTGACGGAGCATGTTGCGGGCTTGGCAGACGCTTTTTGTCGACTTTGCTGGCCGGTGTGAGCGGCAGCGTCTCCATCACGACCAATTGTGACGGCACCATGTAATCCGGTAACTGCGATGCCATCACGTCCAGAATGTGTTGCGTGTCCACCGCATCGTCCGAACTTTGCAGGTAGCCGACCAAATATTTTCCGGCCGGACCATCAAACGCCGTAACGGCGCTCAGTTTGGATTGACTGATTTGTTGCAGACGAGCTTCAATTTCACCCAGCTCAATTCGGAACCCACGGATTTTGATCTGATCATCCGCCCGTCCCAAATACTCCATCACACCGTCCTCACGCCAACGAACCAGATCGCCAGTGCGATACATTCGTTCACCGTTGGCGGCAAAAGGATCCGGCATAAAACGTTCGGCACTGAGATCCGGCTTGTCCAGATACCCGCGCGCCAGACCAACCTCTTCACCGATGTACAGCTCGCCGTTAACCCCTGGCGGCACAGGCCGCAATTCGCTGTCGAGTACATACAAGGTCCGCGCCCCCACAGCGGTACCGATCGGCGCATACGCACTGTCCAGTGATGTTTGTGGGTATGCCTGCCAGATCATCGGCGTCACCACCGTTTCCGTCGGACCATAACCGTTGATAATGCGTGGCGGGTTCAGGGTACTCTGTAATCTGAAATAGGTTTCGCGGGTAAAGGCTTCACCACCGAGCGTCCATGAACGAACATGCAGCGCTGGCTGCGTCGCTTCAATCCACTCCAGCAACGGGCCGACATAACTTGGCGGGAAGCAGGCTATGGTGATGCGTTCCTCTTCCAGTACCTGCGTCGTTTCTTGCGCGCTCCACAGCTGTTGATCCCGGATCACCAGTGTTGAGCCAAACGCCAATGGCACCGTCCAGCGCTCCACCGCGCCATCAAAGCTGATCGAGGCGAAGTGAAGTTCTCGGTCTTCAGGTAGCATTCCGTAACGTTGACCAATGGTCTGGACATGCATACTCAAACCAAGGTGCGATACACACACACCTTTGGGCTGGCCGGTTGAGCCAGACGTATAAATCACATACGCCAGTTGGTCTGGAAGAATCACCGGCGCCTGGGTCAATGTCCGGCTCAGATCCAGGTTTGAGAATGGCAGAACATGCACGTCGTTGGACTGTGCGGTGATCTCGTCCACCATCTCTTGTGCCAGTGACTGTGACGCGCTGTCACACATCAAACATTTGGCACCGCTGTCATTCAGCATGTAAGTGAGACGCTCTTGCGGATACGATGGGTCTAGCGGCAGGAAAGCCCCACCGGCTTTCATGACACCAATCATCGCCACCAGCATGTCACTGCCGCGTTCGAACAATACACCAACGCGTTCGTCACGACGTATACCACGCGCCACCAACTCAGCGGCGACCGCATCACTGCGCTCGTGCAACTGACGATACGTCAGGCTGGAGCGTGTTTGACGGCTCAGGGCTGACGCAACCAATGCTTCATGTTCCGCGTGAACCTGTACCTGTCTTTTCAGCAGTTCTGGAAACGGTACGTACTGCCAGGGTTCACTGATTTTGTGGTACTGGTTCAGTTGTTGATGCTGCGCTTCATCCAGGACCGGCACTGCACTCAAAGGATTACCGATGTTGGCCACGAGCTGTTGCAGGTAATGATGCGTCGTCGCAGACAGGGCTTGCATGTCTTCGTGGCTGAAACGGGCGCTGTCATAAGCGAATACAATCCGCAGTTGCTCACCCGGCAGTACCGCCAGCGTTAATGGGTAGTGTGTAAACTCATAGCTGTCAGGCTCACCAACGCTCAGCCCGCTGTCCCGGAACAGATGCTCGTCCAGCGGATAGTTCTCAAAGACCATTAGAGTATCAAACAGCGTCTCTCCCTGTAGCGGTGACTGCGCCTGCACTTCCGCCAACGAAGCGTAACTGAACTCGCGCTGGGCGCTGGTCTGAGCCTGAATCTCACTCATCCACTGGGCGATGTTGTATTGCCAGTTCACCGCGCTGGTTACAGGCAGGGTGTTGATGAACAGTCCGACCATGGATTCACTGCCAGTCAACGACGTTGGCCGTCCAGCCACGGTATTTCCGAACACGGGCTGGCTCTGGCCAGTATAACGTTGTAGCGTCAACAACCAGGCTGCCTGAATCAAAGTGTTCAGCGTCAGGCCATTTTGTTGTAGCGAATGCTGCCATTGATTCAGAGTGTGGTTATCAATGTCCAGATTAAAACGGACATGTCCCTGCTCCTGACCGTGACCATAGCCATCCGCCAGTTTGGTCGGCGCTTCAACGGCGCTCAGGTACTGTTGCCAATACTCAGCCGCTTTCTGTGGCGGTTGCTGGCTGACCCATTGTAGATAATCGCCAAATTGATGCTGAACGGCAGGCAGAGCTTTGCCTTGATAGAGACCAAACAATTCCCCAAGCAGAACACCGGTACTCCAACCGTCGATCAGAATGTGATGAATGGTAAAAATACACGCCAGTTGATCGGCGCCAGTACGCACCAGATCCAGTCGCCACAGAGGTTGAGGTTCCTGATTCAGCGGTTGCTCTAACTCAAAGCCTTGCTCAACCAGGCCCTGTTTGTATGCTTCGAGACTAAACGACGGCTGTTTGAGTCCATCAACCTGTTCACAGTGTACTTCCAAACTATCCCAAACCATCAGTTGCGCTTGCCCGTCGATTTGACTGACGGTCGAACGCAACACCGAGTGACGCCGCATCAATTGTTGCCAGCAATCGGCCAGACGCGCAGGATCGGCGCCGTGAATCGGCAAAGTGATCTGGTTGACATAGGTGTTTCTGGCCTCAGACAACCGGGCATGGAAATACAGCCCCTGTTGCAAGGTCGACAGCGGCAGAATGCGTTGTGGCAGGCGCTTAGCCTGGTGACTGAGTGCCGTTAATGTGCACTGTTCCAAGCCGGTATCCGGCGCATCACGCACTGTGAGGATCGGATCCTGTTCCTGGCAATAACGCAACATCGCTTCCCAGCTTTGGCTGAGCGCATCCAGCAGGCGTTGGCGCTCTGCGGCCGGGAATATTTCGCCATCCACCTCAATGTCAAACAACAACTGTTCGTTGTTGTCATGAATGTTGAGCGTCACCGCCGCTTCAACCGCAGCATGTGCAGGACGCCACAAACCAGAGTCCGTCACCAGGCCTTCGTTCAGCCCGGCGTTGGCTGCCCGGCCGAGGTAGTTAAACAGCACATCAATCTCAGATGCGTATTGCCATTGGTTCTGCACAACACCGGCAGAATAGCCGATACCACCGTGCTCGACAGCCAGCACCTGATCCTTAACCTGAGCAAGCAATCCCCCCAGCTCCTGCGGTATGTCGATATGAAGTGGGTACATGGCGGTATGCCAGTTGACACTGCGAGAAAGATCCAACCCGGACAATTCGCTGTAGCGACCATGACTCTCTTTATGAACCAGTAGAGACGGTGTGGCTTTGACGGTTCTCAAAGCATCCAAAACCAGCGCCAACAAGGTTGACTCTTTATCCAGCTTGGCAAACTGTTGAGTGGATGCAAAAAGCTGAACGGCTTTGTCTGTCGGCAGCGCCCATTGCAACGAATGCACATCACTGTCAGCGTTCGTACCCCAATGCGCCGCCTGTTGCTGCGCTTGCCAGAAGTCATGTTCGCGAGCGGAGATCGGATACATCATCAGTGCCTGATGCCAGTCTGCCTGATGGTGCGTTTTCGCCGCAGCGGTCGCTGTATCGCCAGTTAATTTTGCCTGATAAAACGCCAGCAGATCATTGAGCAATATCGGCCATGAGAGCGCATCCACCACCAAATGATGGATGGTGAGCAGCACGTCTCCACGCTCAGCGTTCACTCCCACGGATACGGTTCTGCCCTGCTCGGGCGCAACGGCGAGCTGGACCGTCTCTGAATCGATAGCATCGGCAAACAGATGAAACGCAAAGTCAACCTGCTCGGCATAGTGAGCACTGTGCGTCTGCGAATTGGCCGAAAACGTCAACCGCAGTGCGTCGTGATGATCAATCAGCTGCTTCATCGCCTGATGCAAGGCGTCAACATCAACCGGTGCCGGCAGCGACAAACGCACATATTGGTTGCATGGGCTCAACTGATAATTATGCAGAAAACGTTGCTGCATCGGTAACAGAGCGACGTCGCCCCGCAAGCAGTGCTGATCGGCCATCGCCACTTGAATACTGGTCATGCATTCGGCCAGTTCAGCCAACACCGGATGATCAAACACTTGCTTTGGCGTCAAAAGCCAGTGTTGCTGACGCAGTTTGCCCACCAGTTGCAAGGCGCTGATCGAATCACCGCCCAGAGCGAAGAAATGGCTGTCAGCACCCACCACATCTAGTTTCAGGATCTCGCACCAGATTTTGGCCAATGTGTGCTGTTTGTCTCCTTGCAGTGGCTGGGTTGACGTTGTCAGTGTGCTCCAGTCCGGCTCTGGCAGACACTTTCTGTCCACTTTACCAGCCGGAGTCAGAGGTAGACGCTCATCCACCATCACCCGGGATGGAACCATGTAATCCGGTAACTGGTCGCTCAGTTTACTGAGCCAGATGTGTTCTTCAGACTGACGCATCGCCGGCAGTTGTACGTACCCCACCAGCTTCTTGCCCGTTGGTGAGTCGTGTGCGGTCACCGCACAGAATTCTGCGCCCGTCAGCGTTTGCAGGCGGGATTCGATTTCTCCCAGCTCTACCCTGAAACCGCGAATTTTGACTTGCTGATCGACCCGGCCAAAGTATTCCATCACACCATCATGGCGAAAACGCACCAGATCCCCTGTGCGATACATACGCTCACCGTTGGCGGAAAACGGATCCGGTAAGAAACGCTCAGCGGTCAAATCTGCCCGATCGAGATAACCACGTGCCAGACCGACTTCCATGCCAATGTACAGTTCACCAATTGTGCCCGGTGGTAGCCGAGTCAGATTCTGATCCAGTACGTACAGTTGACGCGCACCAACGGCAGTACCAATTGGGGCGTAAGCGCTGGTCAGGGCATCCTCTGGATAAGCACTCCAGATCATCGGTGTGACGACCGTTTCTGTCGGACCATAACCGTTGATGATTCTCGGCGGTGCGATGACTTTTTGAATCCGTTCAAATGTTTCCCGGGTGAACGCTTCACCGCCCAGAGTCACCGAACGCAGAGACAAGTTAGGTTGAGTCAGTTCAATCCAATCCAGCAAAGGACCAATATAACTTGGCGGGAAACACGCAATGGTGACGTTTTCCTCGCTCAGCACCTGCGTCGTCTGTTCAGGAGTCCATAACTGCTGGTCACGAATCACCAGCTTGGATCCAAACGCCAGCGGCACCGTCCAGCGCTCCACCGCGCCATCAAAACTGATGGAGGCAAAGTGCAGTTCTGTATCTTGGGGCGTCATGCCATATCGCTGGCCGATGGTCTGAACGTGCATAGACAACCCGAGGTGATCCACCGCCACGCCTTTTGGTGTGCCCGTGGAGCCGGAGGTATAAATCAGGTAAGCCAGTTGCTGTGGTAAGACGGTAGTGTCCGGTGTGCTGGCCGGCCACTGTTCCAGTGACAGCGCATCCGTTGCGATGGTAGGTATCGCAGTCAGTTCCGTTGCTAAAGGCGTAAGCGCGGCCTGGGTCAGAACGACCTTCGCCTGGCTGTCTGCCAGCATGAAACTCAGACGTTCCTTGGGATAATCCGGATCCAGTGGGAGAAAAGCGCCACCGGCTTTGAGTACCGCAATCATCGCAACCAGCATGTCGGTTCCGCGTTCCATCAACACGGCCACCGGCGTATCCGGTGAAATTCCTTGCTCTAACAGGCAATGAGCCAGCTGATTGCTGCGCTGGTCCAATTGCTGATAACTCAGCGTTTGTGAACCATGTTTAAGCGCTATCGCCTGAGGCTGTTCAAGCACCTGACGGGCGAACAGCTCAGTAAACAACACTGGCGACCATTCTTCATTGGATCCGGCAAACTGTTCCAACTGAATCTGTTGTGGAGCGCTTAATCCGTCCAGGCTTGCCAGTGATGCCTGGGGCTGTTGGCAAAGCCCTTGCAGAATGTGCTGATAGGAGGCAACAAAACCTTCAATGAAGTCGGCGGAGAATTTGTCTTCAGCGTAGACGAAACGCAACGTCAGTTGGTCTGAAGCGACCACATCCAAAACCAGCTCGAACGGTGTTTCAACCACCGGGAATTCCTGAAACTGGAGCTGAAAGTCCGCAGTCGTGACATTCAGCCCCTCACCGTGACTACGAAAGTTAAACGCAAACGTCGGCAGCGCCAGTTCGCCACACAGCTTCTCTAGTGGTTGGGCCGCAAATTGCAGGGATTGCTTCAGGGTGGCACGCGTGGCTTGCAGATAATCGCTCACACGTCTTGTGGCTTTACAACGCTGACCAAGCACGACATTACTGACATAGAATCCGACATTACGGCGATGACGCGCACTGCGGTTCAGTGCTTGTACCATTAAGCTAGGATGCGTGTGATTGGTATACCGCTGAAGGGTCAGAGACAGTGCCGCCGAGAGTAATTCAAAACGGGTGATACCGTGGCATTTGGTTGCTTGATTCAGTTCGGCTGCTGTGTTCACGTCCAGCTCATGCAGATAATGGGCTGCACGATACGAAGGTTCACTCTGGCTACTGAGACGACACGGCTCATCACCAATTAGTGAGAGTGCCTGCCACGCCTGAGCACGTTGAGCCAGCTCATCGTCACTGCACGCTTCCTCAGCAACAAAGTCCAGATAAGAGGTGTCTGAAGCTTTAGGCAGAGGTGCCCCTTGCAGGGCGGAGGCGATAAACTCCACCGACAGCTTTAACGACCAGGCGTCCACAATCAGGTGATGGGCCGCCAAGAGTAAAGCATATTGATCGCTGCCCAAATGATAAATGCAGCCGCGAACCAGGCTGTGTCCCAGCAGTGCATACGGCGCTAAAGCGCGAGCTTTGGCATCTTGCTGCACCGCTGCCGCCGGGTCGGCGTGTTGACTGAAATCGAGGATCTCGAGCGGTGTAACGTCTGGCGAGGCAATGTATTGATACGGTTCTCCGTTTCGCTGATTAAATCGCAAGCGGTAACCGGAGAAATGGTCGAGCATGGCCTGATAAGCACTTTGAATACCTGTGCTGCTGACGTCTTTACCTGTCAGCCACAGTAAGCCACCGTTGTTATAAGCCAGGCTTTCCGGCTTAAGTTGATGAAACAGCCACAAACGCTGTTGAGAATAAGAAAGCGGGCTCTGCGACGCCTGCGCCGGAGCCATACCGATATCGTCCACTGACATACTACTACCCAAAAAGTGTGTTGTTGATTTTCAGACTGCCGAACTGACAGTCAGTCGCTATTCGCCTATTTCGGCCAGTGCGTCGCGCAAACTTTTTGGTCGCATGTCGGTCCAGACTTCACGGATATGTGCCAGACACGTTTCTTTGTCACCAATGACACCGACTTCTTTCCAGCCTTGTGGTACCGGGTGATAGGTCGGCCAGATGCTGTACTGTTCTTGTGGGTTGATGACTACAGTAAATTCGGTGTTAGGGCTGTCAATACTCATAATTTCCTCAACTCGATCGTTGTTATCTTTGTTTTAATGTTTTTATGGCTAATGCTGTGCTCACGCGACCACGTTCGCCATTGCCTGTCTGGTTTGGCTGTGGTCGGTCGTATCCAGTTCGGTCAACTGACCGCTGTCCATTTTAAAAATTCGGTCTGCCACGTCGAAATAACGATCATCATGCGTCACAGCAATGACCGTTACGCCGCGTTGTTTCAATTGTGGTAATAACTGGTGATAGAACAGTTTTCTAAAGCGCGGATCCTGATCGGCGGCCCATTCGTCGAGCAGCATGCAGCCGCGCTGCTCAGCAATCGCCATTAATAGCGCCAGACGTTTACGCTGCCCTTGTGAATAGCGTACGTCCGACAGCCGCCCTTGCTGATGGCTCACTTTGTGGGCCATTTCCAGGCGAGTCATCCAGTCGTCGATCAGTGACGCGTCTACATCCTGCCCCTGACCGTCGGTGACCTGATGAAACAGGTAAAAATCACTGAACACCGTCGAAAACTGCTGACGATAGCGCTGCCACTCTTGTTCAGGTACTGCCTGACCATTCAGCAGTACCTCGCCCGAGTGTGGGCGATACAGACCGGTCAGCAGACGGGCAAACGTCGACTTACCGCTGCCGTTACCGCCGATGATGAAAATCATCTCGCCACGCTTGACAGAGAAGTCTATCGGACCAACCGCAAAGGGCTGGTCATCGCCGTCGGCGCGGTAACGGTACGTCACCTGATTCAGCGCCAGCGATTCAAAGGGTTGCGGCGCCGGATCGACGCAGGACAACGATTCATCCCGGTTGAGCGACAAACCTTCCAACTTACGCATCGAAACATTCGCGTTCACCAGAGCCGGCAAAGCGCCCACCGCCGACATCAGCGGCATACGCATAAACAGGATCACCAAAGCAAACGTAGATGCGATATCAAATCCAGCCCAGCCGAGCCCAATAGAGAGGTAAAAGTTGATGCCGATGAGGGCGAGAATAACGGTATTGGTCAGATTAGCCGCAAAGCCGTTGAGAATATCGGCCCGGGTGATTTCGTCACGGTATCCCGTGGCATTGAGGCTAAATTCGTCATCAAAAAAACGGCGGGCGCGGTTTGGGTTAAGAGACAGCTCTTTGCGACCGTCAATCAACGCCTGATAATCTTTGTAAAGTTTGTCATCAAACTCACGAACGTGGCGAACATGGTTACTGATGCGGGTCACCAAAGAAAATCCTACCACACCAGTCAGCCCCAGAATCAGTAGACTGACACCAAACAACGGCAACGACAGAAAAGCCAGATACGCCAACGCCACGATGGTCAGGACCATGCCATAAATTAATTCCGGCAGATTCACGAATGCGATCGTCACATTGCGGATGTCAGTATTCAGCGAAGCCAGTACGCCAGCACTGCCTACTTCTTCAATTTGCTCAATATCAGTATTGATCAGCTGTTTGACCAACTGACAGCGCTTATTGAAAACAAACTGGTGACCGAGCTTGTGCAATGCGACCTGAGCGATCGTTGCAGTCAAGAGCAACGCTATCAGCAACAGCGCAAACCAGCCAATCGCACTATGAATATCAGTGGTTTGACTCAGCAGTTCGTACTGGATGAAGGCAATCACACCCACGCTGAGAAACGCGCTGGTGACACTGAGCAGAATCACCGGCACCAAGGCTTTCGCTTGCTTGTGCGCCAACTGAACAAGTAATTTCATCTTATATCCATCTATTGATTATTATTGTGATTATCATTATCAACAAGATAATGAACAACGCCCTATCCACAGCGTTTTTAACCCTCCCGGCAAACCGGAAGGGTTAGGTTTTTCTTAAAGTCGACGCAGTCCCCACATCAGGTACAACCCGCCGATCAATGACGCCACCAAACCGGCCGGCACTTCCTGCGGGTAAAGCCACTGGCGTCCCAGCCAGTCGGCAAACAGCATTAGCCCACAGCCAATCAGTGCCGAACACACCAGGTGCTCTCTTGCGCGACTAAAGCCAAACAGCCGGGCCAAATGCGGGGCCATCAAGCCAATAAAGCTCAGTGGGCCCACCACCAATGTGGCACTGACGGTCAAACACGCCACCAGCAACAACAGCAGGCCTCGTGATCGCCCGACTTTGATGCCTAACGCTCTGGCACTTTCCTGCCCGAGCGGCAAAATATCCAGCCATCGAGCGCTGGCAAAGCCAAGAGCCGTGAGCACCAAAGCAGATACAAATAGCGGCAACAAGGTTTGTTCGGTCACGTAATAAGTGGAACCAGACAACCAGGCCAGCACCTGATAACTGCGTGGGTCTCCCCCTGCCAGCACAAAGCTTTGCACTGCATTCATCAAGGCTGTGATGGCAACGCCGGTCAGCAGCACACGCTCAGGTTGAAAACCGGATTTGCGGTTGAGAAGCACAATCACACCCAGCGATGCCATCGCCCCCAACAAACCACCTAAATAGAGGCTAAACAAGCTTGCGCCCATCCCGGTAAACATGGCGATGATCAATCCCAGTGCCGTCCCTGAGCTGATCCCAATCACCTCTGGGCTAGCCATCGGGTTTCCACTCAGGCGCTGCACCACAGTACCAGCCACTGCCAACATGATTCCCGCTAAGGCCGCCGCCATTAGCCGAGGTATACGCCATTCGAGTAATGACCATTGTCCGCTCGTCACCAGCCATTGCCAGCCGTCACTCTGGCGTGACACTGTACTGAACAGGCAGAGCCCCAGCACAATCATCGCGATGATAGCGAGAATCGTATGTTTGCTTAGCGGAGTGACCCGCTCACTGTGTCGGGTAAGCACAGTCTGTGTTTGCGTCTGGCTACGCATTGATAGCTTAGGCAACATCCATAGTAATAACGGCGCTCCAAGCGCGGCTGTTGCAGCGCCAGTGGGGATCACCATTGCCATCACCCCAGGAAGCTGCTGGATCAATAAATCGGTCAGAGTTAGCAACAAGGCGCCAAGAAGCATCGATACCCACAGTTTAGGGACCAGACGATGCACACCAAGGCTGCGCGTGATGGCCGGTGCCGCCAGCCCGACAAACCCAATCACACCGACACTGGCAACGACCCAGGAAGTGAGCATGACCGCTAAGCCAAGACAGACCACTCGTAGTTTCGCCAGCGACACGCCAAGACTTTTCGCCCCTTGTTCAGATAATTCCAGCAGGCTGAGGGGCTTAACAAACAGAAACGCGGCTGCAGCTGCGACGGCGATACGGGGCGCCAGGTAGCTAACATCCTGCCAGCCGGTCTGCACCAATGAGCCCGCGCCCCAAATCATCAGACCGGCCAGTTGATCCTGATTCATCATCAACAACACGGTGCTTACCGCGCCAAAATAAAGATTGATGACCAAGCCGGATACCACCACCACAGTTGGGGAAAGTGCACGACGCCAAGATAATGCAAACACCAGCGCCATGGTCCCTACTCCGCCAGCCAAAGCGACCAGTGAATGAGAGAATTCAATTAACCACGGGGCGTACAGAGTGGCCATCATCAAGGCGAAACTGGCACCGCTGGCCACACCAAGTGTCGATGGAGACGCCAAAGGATTGCGCAGTACCTGCTGCATTAACACCCCAGCCACGGCTAACGCCGCGCCAGCGATCAAAGTGGTAAACACCCGCGGCCACCAGGTCAGATGCAGTTTGACAGAAAGCGGCGTTTGCCAGTTAACCTGCCACATGCTGGCGAGGTTCAGACTAACGTTGTCGCCAACCGAAATTTGCAACCCCATCATCAGGGCGACAAAACCCGTTAAACACGCGATTAACAATGTTGAACGCAGGCTCATTGCGTCACCTCCCGCGTGAGAGTGTCAGTCATGAGGGTGGCAAAACGAACCGACGACGGAATGGCACCAAAGCTCCACACGGCCTGCACTCGCAAAGCCGGATGCCCGGTTTGTTTGACCAGATACTGCCAGTAGGCATCCTTTTCCAGATGCTCACTGACACCGGCTGGCAGCGGCTCCACCACCACCAGTTGTCCTGACAGCCCCTGCAGGCGATCAATGCCAATCAAGCCAAACCCCCAAGAGTTGGTGGTCTCTTTCCACGCATTCTCCAGACCAAGCTGGTTAATCGCAATACTGTACAAACTGTTGTTACCGAACACGCGCACATGCTGGCTGTCCATAAATTGGATCATAATCAGCGGAGGAGTGCCTTGCGGGAGTTTCTGTTTCAGTGTTGCAAATGTCTGCTCCGCGTCATGGATAACCCTTTCCGCTGCACCTTCACGTTCTGTGAGACGCGCCAGCGTCCGGGTAAATGTTTTTAGTGCCGACCAACTGATGTCTCCATCGGTGTAAAGCGGTACGGATTCTACTCTGGCAACACGCGACAACTGCGGCTCCAGGGATTGAAAACGAGGTGAAATGAAAATGGTATCGAGATCCAGTTCAGACAAACGTTCCAGATTTGGCTGAGTACGCAAACCGACGTCCACCGTGGTGTCCGGTAAGCGTGGGCTGCGAACCCAGGCGTTGTAATCCGCCTGCTGAGCAGATGCTACCGGCGTCAGTCCCAAAGCCAGCAGTGTTTCGGTCTGTGTCCAGTCTATCGACATCACCCGCGGGCTGATGGGAGAAGACAGCTGCTGAGCCTCGGCGAAAGCGCCTTGCGCCATCAACAAGCTCGCCACCATAATCAGACGAGAGAATGGGAATAACCTTAACATGGCATGGCCACCGGATAGCCAGCCGGGTGATCCGTAATGTGCATCTCGATGCCATATATCTGGTTGAGCTGAGGCTCAGTAAATACCTGTTCCACACTGCCTTGCACGATCATTTCTCCGCTGTGCAGCGCAACGATGTGATCGCAGAAGCGAGCGGCCATATTGATATCATGAATGACGATAATGACGCCGAGATTCAGCTCCTGGCTGAGCTTTTTGATCAGGTTCAACATCTCGACCTGATGCGCCACATCCAGCGCAGAAAGCGGTTCGTCCAGTAGCAGATACTGGGTGCGCTGTGCTAGAAGCATCGCCAACCAGACACGCTGACGTTCACCACCAGACAGGGTATCCACCAGACGATCGGCGTACTTTAGTGTGTCGGTCAGTGTCATCGCTTCCTGAATGTACTGTTTGTCCTGACCGTTCAGGCGCCCAAGCAAACCATGCCAGGGATAGCGACCAAAACTGACTAAATCACGGGCTGAAAGGCTGTCTGTCGCCGGCAGATGTTGTGGTAAATAAGCCACTTGCCGGGCAAACTGCTTGTCACTCCATTGTGAGACGGGCTTTTTGTCGAGTAAGACTTCACCACCGGTGGCTTTTTGCTGTTGAGCCAATAGCTTAAGCAGAGTCGACTTTCCAGAGCCATTATGCCCAACTAGGGCATAGATTTTTCCTGGCTCAAACGCCATATCAAAGTGTTTCAGCAGCGCCCTGTCACCGACGTGAAATTCCAGCTCTTTTGCCGCGAGCATATTTTATCCTGTTATTTTCCTGCTTAATTCTGGGGTTAATCGGTTGTAACTTAAAGATTAACAAGGGGTGATTTATATAACAGCCAACAAACAAATGCAAACCATTTTCATTTGCATTAATATTTAAAAAGATTAGGCTATATCCCTGATATCTAAAGGGTTGGCAACAGGCTAGGTAGGATAAGTTTATGATAAAAAGGGCATTAGACAGTGCCATACAATGGCGGTTCGGTGCCGCTCGGGTGGAGTGTGTCGTGTCGGAGATAGCTGGTGTACAGGAAAAGCATCCTCTTTACCTCGCCCGAGTTGGTTTTGATCACAGCCAGTTTGACCCAAGTTGGTTTGCCATCGCTGGCATCGACTGCCCCGCACAAATTTCGGCCAGCCGGCTTCTCCGCCAGGCCGAGTTTTTTGCCGGGCGCCTTGCCGCCCACACCGCACTTAAAGCATTCAATCAAGTGCCCGTCTCCATCCCCATCAACCCTGATCGTACACCGGCCTTCCCACCCGGCTTCTGCGGCTCAATTTCACACAGTGGCGAACAGGCTGTGGCCCTGGTTGCGTGCAGCAATCCGTCAGTCCTACGTCCCGGTATTGATATTCAAACGATAGTGACAATCGAGCAAAGCGCTGACATTCAACCTTTGGTGGCCACAGAAGGTGAGTTGGCGATCATGACGGCTGCGGGACTTTCCAGAGAAATGGCTGTCACCGCGATATTCTCGGCGAAAGAAGCTCTGTACAAAGCGCTCTTTCCCTTAGTGGGTGACGTGCTCGAATTTGACGTGGTGACATTGATACAGCACAACGATTCACTGCTGCACTTCGAAGCGGGGCCCTCACTGCGAGCTTACGGGATCAGACCTCACCTCCACTGCCACCTAGAGATACAGGATCAGCACGTCCAGTGTGTTACCTGGCAGGCTTGATAACAAAACAGCCCTAAACGGGGCTGTTTTGTTCGTCTAATAGATTCAGGCCAGCTTAAACTTCGTCAGTTCACTTTCCACTCGGGCGGCGTCTACCCGATAACCATCGACGATCTGATTAAGCGCAGAGGCGAGTTGACCGGTTTCTTCCGCAATCCCCGTCAGCGTATCCACATCTAAATCCACCTCATGGCACGCTTTAGACTGCTCTTCCGTCGCATTGGCGATACTGGTAATGTGCTGATTAACCAGTTCTATCACGTGCTCAAGTTCCGAGACGCTGGACTTGGTGGTATTCACAGATTCGAACGTATTGTCACTGGCTTCACGACTCTTACGCATGTTGTCCACTGAACGATTGGTGTTATCGCAAATTTTACTCAGTAATTCGCTGATGTGTTCTGTGGCTTCTTTACTGCGCTGCGCCAGATCCCGAACCTCAGAAGCAACAACGGCAAAGCCTCTCCCCTGTTCTCCAGCGCGGGCAGCTTCAATCGCGGCATTGAGGGCCAGTAGGTTAGTTTGTTCTGATATACCATTGATGGTGTCGACAATGCTGCTGACCCGCGCGGCATCCTGTTCCAGTTGTTGCATGCATTGTTGAGTTTCACCGATCTGTTGCGCGAGCGCTTCCACATTGGAGAACGACGAGTTACTCTGCGACAAACAGACCATCACCTGTTGCGTCATGGACTCCGTTTCTTCCAATGCGCGTGTCGCCGATGAAGCAATTTCGTTACTGGACTGGGCCAGTTCAGTCATGGATGCTGCGATATTCGTGCATTTTGCAGTCGTGGCTTCGCTGCTCTTACCCAGCTCAACAGAGCGTGAAACCACCTGGTCCAAACGCTGCTGACTTTGTTGATCTGCTTCAGTAACGCTGGATAACAGCGACCCAAGCGTGCGATTGAGCCGGTTGATACTCGATGAGATATGCGCTATTTCGTCTTTTCCCTGGTCGTCCAGTTGTAAAGCCAGATTGCGCTCTTCCGACATCACCTGGAGCTTTCGAGTCAAACCGCCAACCCGGGCTTTCAAGCTCGAGACACTCATCATCAATAACAGGGAGAGAAGCACGGCGCTGACACCACACAGCAGCATCGTCAACCACGCCATCTGGCTGGCCTGCTGTGCTTGGCTATCTGCCTGAGTTTGCATGTCTTGCTGGATCTGATTGCGGACTTGATTGATCAATTTGATGCGCTCAGTAGCCATAGCAAACCACTGAGTTGCAGCTGGTCCTTTTACCGAATCCAGCGTATCGCTCTGATTCAAAAATGCCTGCTGAACAGCTTCCACTTCTTGCCACGTTTTGCTCTGCTTGGCCTGATTTAAACTCTGCATCATATCAACTGGCAAGCTTAACCGAGCGTTTCGTTCCGCGTAGCCGCCCGTTTGAATGTAATTGTTGATATTAGCGTAGACTGATTCTGTGCTACTGCCTCGGGCGAACACCCCATTCAAAGCGCCTCGTACCTGACCAGCACGCTCTTTCATGGTCACTACGGCCACCAGCGACTTACCCAGTTGCGCCATATCCGACAAATGAATTTTAGACAGCAACGCACCGGCGTTATCGATCGCTAACTGATTGATGTTGGAATAATAAGCGAACGGAGAAACAGACAACTGCAGTTGGTCTACCTGACCACGTACGTTATTGAGTTGCGCCAGTTGTGATTTCACGTCTTGCCCCAGATCGTTCACATAGGCAGGAGAAAGATACTCAGGCTGAAAACTCAGTAACGCCTTAATATGCAGATCCGCGACCTGACGTTGTTTTTTCAACGCCTGAACCTGCTCTCCCTTTCCCTGGCTGCCTATCACTCCCGCGGTAAGACCTCGCTCAACCGCCAGATTGTGTGCCAGGTTGTCATACAGCATAACCAGGTGAACCGCCTCGCGATCGGCGTTTGCGGCTTCTTTAGTAGCAAAAAAGCCACTACTGAGATAAATCGCCAGTGCGACCGTGAGGAGTAACGGCACCCCTGCAACAAAACTGACAATAATGTGAAATGGATACTGACGAAACCAACGCTTCATAACTTTTTCCTTAGTTATTTCATGGACATTGAGCGTACACTTAGAAGCTAGGTGATTTCAGTAAAATGTCCCGTTTATATCAGAATCATTTCAATAACTTGTGCACTGGGTCAAACCAACACATCCATCAGTAACGGGTTATAACATCAGAGAAAACCAAAAAAAGCCGCAGAATGCGGCTTTTATCTCAGTGCTGGGTTCCCGTTGGATTGGTCCCAAATTCGGCTTGATCATAAATGTCAGCCAGTGTCTTTTCACTTTTGCTTTGCGGTTTTTTACGTCGAACTGACTGGTAACAATAAGCTTGCGCTTCCAGAGCTTTTTGATGCTCTTTCGCAGACTGGATAAATTCTGAATCAGACATCGCCTGCTGGCGTAAGCGGTTCACTCTTTCTAAGGTTTCCCACAACATACGTCACCTCCAGTAGTTACTGTATGTAAACCCAGTATAACTCGAATCACTATAGCGTCAAGTGATACTGTATAAAATCACATGAAACTCAGTACTACCACTGATGACAGGTTCAAAATCGAAGAAGACACCCCTGTTGAAATAAAACCTAATAGATTGTTTTTATTTACTTTTAATACGAAGTTGTTTTTATAACCAAAGAAGAACTCTGCACCTACGCGACCCAATTTTTCAGGTGCGGCGGTATACAGTGAATCAAAGCTGGTTATAGGAATGAGCCATCAGATTAGATTTCTACACTCAGTGATCGGCGGAGATGCGAAATACAACTCCACTTGGTAAGCAACTCGGCTTACTCGTCCCTATTTGAAGACGTGGTTCAACATTGAATTAAGGGCTTCTAAGTTCGAATTCTCTAAAGCTGGGGAGAGCAATCAGCCGACTAAAAGCCAGCTAATTTGAAAACATAGATAGGAAAGGAATGAGTCTGTGCATCAATGGAACGTGGAGATGCTCTCATTATTGTTTGCTAATAAAACGTTCAGCACTTGCAAAAAGCGCATCACACTGCTTCTTCTGCTTTGCGTACTCAGCCGTACCCTCTTCTAAGGAATCGAGTACTTCTTTGGCTTTATGGTAGTTCCCGACCATTACTGCGAATCTTTCTTCGAAATCGCTTTTCTTCGTTTTATTGCCAGTTTTTCTTTTAGGTTTGCGCATAAAGTCCTCTTTACATCAAAGGTCTAACAACGTGTTCTGCTGACGTTCCAGCAGAATGTCTTCGATCTTTCTTCTTATCTGGTGGATGTTATCCGGCTTATCATCTCTAGCATCATTGCTGCTTTTCAGTGATTTAGCTCTGGCTGCTTTCTTCTTCAAAGTGAAACCTCAGTCTATGGTTCGACACAAAATGTCCCTCAGAATTAAACCTTGTGAATCGTTAATTTCACCAGTACTGGTTGACTCACAGAATGAAAAATCCAAATCAAAGAGACTGGTATGCACTCTGGGTAAGATATAGCGTTTTAATACACCGCTGTTTAGCTAGTGAAAGGTGGCAGACCAAGGGTCTTTTATGATGAAGGTGATAGCGGATTTAGAACATAAGTAGTTTGTTCTTGCGGTATTTTCTGCTCACGCAGGACGTAATACCAATATAGTTTTCTATTAGTCTTTCGATTCATATTGCTCCTTAATAAGTATTGGAGAAGAAAGAACTCGCCATAACTAGGATCTAGGCCATAAACGAGTTCTCGCTATACAGTGTTGGTTACGCGAAAGTAACGGCCGCAGCTTGTGGGCCTTTGTTGCCCTGCTCTACGGTAAAGCTTACTTTTTGGCCTTCAGCTAGCGTTTTGAAGCCCTCTGACACAATAGCGTTGAAATGAACAAACACATCTGCGCCACCATTGTCTGGAGTGATAAAACCAAAGCCTTTTGACTCGTTAAACCATTTTACTGAACCAGTTGTTTTATTTGACATATATATCTCGATACATTGATAAGTTAAAAATGAAAGCTACTAAATCTGGAATGAAGAAAAAGGTATCGCAGGATAGATATGACGAACTGAATCGAAAGGAAACTGAGAAGATCTTGAACTAAATATATCATTAATAGCTCGCTGTTTGAGCTGCAGTCACTATACACTGTGTGGGGATAATAGATAGTTATTTCGGTTTTTATTTTTTCTGGCATTCAAAACCGCAAGTTACCCATCCCCTCAAGAAAAGCAGATAGGGATACCATCTCTGTACCTGATCCAGAGTTGGAGCTCAGTGCGAATCGCTCTGGAACACGTCGAGGTCTAACCTTGTACCCACTCTGATAACAAGAAGCGCGAGGCGTCATAACGCTTAAAGGGCAATGACGACAACTAAGACTTTCAGCACGATACCGTACCAACTAGGTTAAAATCGCAGATAAAAAAGCCGCACGTAAAGTGCGGCGAAACAAGGACAAGTGCTTTAGAGATAAAATGGAACAAATTGTCTTTGAGGAAGCAGGGCGCTTATTGAAGATACGCGTTCAACATCCACATCAGTTTTTCCTGTTCGCGAATGTAATCGCCCATCAGAGCTGCTGTACCTTCATCATCAGCGTTTCCTGCCTGTTCCAGGATCTCACGCTCTTTGCCCAGCAATACGCTGAAGCCATTCACTAAACCTTCCACACATTCAGTACCGCTAGTGGCGTTTTTATGTTCGGTAATCGCACTGTTTTCCAAATAACGGCTGAAGCTGTGATCGGGTGTAAATCCCAGAGTCAGGATACGTTCTGCCAGTTCATCGATCTTGGTTTGCAGATCGGTGTAGATTTCTTCAAATTTGACGTGCAATTCGAAGAACTGCTGACCTTTGATGTTCCAATGGTAACCGCGGGTATTCATGTACAGAACTTGGTAGAGAGCAAGAAGTTGGTTCAGTTCAGCTGCCAGCTCTTGTGCTTTATTACTATCAAGACCGATAAGATTTGTTTGGCTAGACATAAAACTCTCCTTAAGTAACCGATTTAAAAATTCGTTCGAGATGGTGATCTCTTTGATGGGGTTATTCTACGAAAGCAGACAAAATAGATAAAACCGTTTAAACCTATCGCTTTAATAGCTAAAAACTATGTCATAGAACAAAATATTTCGCAGAACACGCAGCTTTATGCGTAGGAATCTGTGTAAAATAGAGATATCTCAATGACTTGCCTAACGGCGACGGACACTCCGGACAATAATAACTATGGATTACATCGCCCTTTCAAGGATTAGCCTGAAACACCTCACGGTGTTTCATGTATTGCTCAACACCCACAGTGTGACCGCAACCGCTCAGCAGTTGTGCGCCAGTCCATCCGGTATTAGCAAAGTGTTGTCACAGCTACGTTCATTGTTGAAAGATGAGTTATTCTATCGCGATGGTACGCGCTTGGTTCCTACGCCCTTTGCGCTCAGTATGGGACCGACTGTGCACGGTATTCTCTCCAGCATGAACGGCGTGCTTCATCATGGCGAGTTTGACCCTCAACAGTACAGCGGAGATTTTGCGATTGGCATGCGAGGCAGCAGTGTCGAGTTGTTTGCCCCGTTGTTGAGCCACATTGCCGAGCAACTGAACGGCGCATGCCGGCTCAACTTATATGCGAAAGAGCAGCTCGGTTTTGAGGCCTTGTTACGCGGTCAGGCGGATTTTATTATTCTGCCGCATGACATCAGTCAGCCGCCGACGCATATTAAAGACTTGGTGTGGAAGGTGATTCTGGATGATGAAATGGTTTGCCTGATGAACGCCGCACACCCGTTGGCAGACACCGCTCTCACCATCGATAGCTACCTCAGCTATCAACACGTTGGGGTCCACGATCGCGAGCTGTCGCGACCATTCTTTGAGCAGCAATTGGCGCAACATCACCGGGCTCGCGACATCGCACTCTCCGTAGCAGATTTCGGCGCAGCAGCGATTATGTGTCAGCACATGCCCTATCTATTCACCTGTTCGAAACGCTGGGCCAATGTTGCCTGTCAGACACGCAGTCTGATCCAGAAGAACCTGCCGTTTGACTATGGTCATGTCGCCTATAGTTTGGTGTGGAATAAGCAGAGCCTCAACGACCCAGCCCAAAACTGGCTGCACCAACAATTGCAAAATACGCACTTACTACCCTGAGCACGCGATTTTGTGATGCTCGAAACAGAAAAAGCCCCGATAAACGGGGCTTTTTCCGGTTAATCCGAACTGGATTTAAAGCGTTTTGTAGATAACTTTGTTACCTGCAAGCTGCTCTTTTGCTACCAGGTTTTCTTCCAGTAGTTTTTTCAGTGCGCCTGTCGCCCAAGAAGCCGCTTTGGATTCTTCTTGGCCTGCAGCAAGACCAATCCCTTTTGGATTGATGCCTTCTGCGTTCGCAGCAACGATGTCCAGAACCTGTTGTTGCTTAGGAGTCAGAGCAACCTCTACGGATTTTGGCGCGGCTACTGCTTTTTCTACTGCTGGTTTCGCAGCGACTTTTTTCTCAGCTACAGGTTTCGCTTTCTTTGGTGCTTCTAGATTAGCAACCGCCGCTTTAATGCGCTTTTGCAGTTTCATCTGCACCTTACGCTTATGAGCAAGTCTCATGTGAGTATTTCTCCATTTCACTGCATCAGGCGCAGTGGTGAAAATTCGAAGCGCGTTTTATACCAAAATTCCGAAGTGATTTGTAGGGTAACTCCGCGTTTATGGGCTAAAAATGCGCGTACTCACAACGTATGACTACAATTTAAACAGTAGCTATAATGAACTTTCTAAAAAGTACTGAGTATATACACAGAGGTAAGTTCTCCAACTGCGGAGCCGGTATGCAGACGATTCATTTAACCAACCAGCCACTGCGACTTAACTCACCCGTGACCAAACTGGTGGCACTGGTAGCGATGTTCGGTGCCGCGTATTTAATCAGCTATGCACCGGGCTGGCCACAGGCGGTCTTATCTGTTCTGGCCGTACTGGCACTGCTGGGGTTTGGCTATCTGTTGGTCAAAAAAAGCACGGTGTCTTACACGCTGACCCCGACCCACTTTCAGCAACACCTGTTTAAAGGTGGCTGGGTAGTGAAATGGACGAACATCAGTAAGATAGGCATCGTTCATTATGACAATCAAGGTTGGCAACAACCGCTACCATGGGTTGGCATCAAACTAAAAGATTATACCCCTTACCTGAACGCCGTTTGTCCGCGTATTGCGACTGAGGTACTGCTTGGTCAGCGCGCACTGTTATACCTGGGGGCTCGCCAAAGAAACCAGGAAACTCAGTTTGAGGACATGGTACTGGATTCAAACCCATACCACGATCAGAGTGGCCAGGAATTTTCTGGCTTGTTGGCTATGCTGGCCAACCGCATGCGTTATCAGAGAAAATATTATGACTACGATGTGTTCATCGCTGCTTCGGATTTGGACCGAAGCGCAGAAGAGTTTGTCGGCCTGACCCGGCGTTATCTCGCGGCCGCCGAGCCAGAACCGTTGCAGCAGAGCAATTAGCCCGCTCGATATCCAGGTTCAGTAAAGCGGCATCTCGTCGGCAACAAACGGATTGGTTTTGCGCTCATGACCGAAAGTCGACTCCGGACCGTGACCGGGTACAAATCGCACGTCGTTACCCAATGGCCACAATTTAGATTTGATGGAGTTGATCAGCGTATTGAAGTCCCCTCTTGGGAAATCCGTGCGGCCAATGCTGCCGTTAAACAGTACGTCACCGACAAACGCCAACTTAGCTTCTTTGCTAAACAGAACCACGTGTCCCGGAGTGTGGCCTGGTGTATGGAACACGTCCAGCACCTGATGACCGAACTGCACCTGATCGCCATCATTCAGCCACTGGTTCGGCTCAAATGCATCAGTATGCGGAAAACCAAACATCTGGCTCTGACCTTCCAGCCCTTGTAGCCAAAAGTTGTCGTCTTTATGCGGGCCGACAATCTCGACACCACCCAGAGCGGCCGCAAGAGGCTCAGTGCCACCGACGTGATCAAGATGGCCGTGTGTCAACACCAGACGTACCACGTCGATACCCAACTCTTTAATCAGCGCAGCCAACTGTTTCACGTCACCACCGGGATCAATCACGATGCCTTTCATCGTCTCATCACACCAAACGATGGAACAGTTCTGAGAAAAAGAGGTGACTGGAACAACCTGATATTTAAGAGTCATTGTTAAACCTTATTCGCAAAATCGAAACTGGTCGAACTATGACACCGCCAATCGTATTTTACAACCAATCAACCACGCCAACTGCGCACGGGGCCAGTATCAATATGGACGAATTCACTTCTCGGATAATAACCGACACCACCCATCTTAAGATCCATGGCCGCATCGCGAATACGTTTCAGGCTCACACCATCCAGACGAAAATCGATCGCCTGACCGCTCATATGATAACTTTTCCGTGCCACACCATTGGATCGCGACCGCAGCATTTTATTGGTTGCAGGAGAACGGTAACCAGAGATGATCATGACCTCTGCGTCGCTACCGAGTAAAGACTGAATTTTAGAAATATGATCAAACAAACGCTTATCCATCGGATGGATCTCGTTGCGACGAAAATCACGGCAAATGTGATTCAGTTTCGCCAGCTCCGGCTTCACGTATGAGAGGCCATCAAAATAGCATGCTTCCAGCATCTCTCCGGTATGGAGGTTGTTCATCGCCAGAGAACGAGATTTAGCGACAGGAGAAGCGTTTGCCACACTCGGAGCACATGCGGCCACAACGAGGCCGGCTCCGGTCATTTGTAAGAATTTTCGACGAGAAATGTGCACTACAACTTTACCTTTGTATTAGATACGAACACCTTGCCGGACCTTACCCGACCCTTTTGGTAAGTTCAAATGCATAAAGTGTGCACAAAAAAGCGGAATGCATGTCGCATTCCGCTTACTATCTGACCTAATTGATAATTTTATTTGATGATATTTATGTCAATTTTGTGTCAATTAACCACTTTTTGTGGTCAGCCCATCATAGCGGTAAATATCGTCCCTATAGTGTACTTGCCCTGATTCATACCAAACCGTTTGGTAAATAATATGCACGGGGATGCGCTGTCTCAGTGGAATCGACTTGTTGGTGCGCTCGTTGTACTGCGCGATTTTCATCTCATCTAAACCTTGTGTACGCAGCAATAATGCCGCGAATTCATCCGCATTCTGCACTCGGATACAACCCGAACTGAATGCGCGTTGCTCCTTATTAAACAAACTCTTACTAGGTGTGTCATGCAAATAAATCGCACGTTTATTGGGGGTGTTGAACTTGTACAATCCGAGTGCGTTCTGAGCCCCCGATTGCTGACGGAGACGGTAGGGAAACGCACGTGGATTGACGGTCGTCCAGTCTATCGCTTCTGGGCTGATCACTGCATCTGAATCCCAAGTTTCGAGAATTTGCATCTGATGCTTTTCAAGATAGGTGGCATCTTTTTTCACCTGCGGCAAAATATCCTCCACCATAATTTTCCGCGGCACGTTCCACGTAGGATTCAGGATCAAGGCATTCAGACTGGTTTTCATCACCGGCGTTTTTCGAGAGACCCGCCCTACAACCACTTTCGATTCAAAGACTTCATTGCCTAAATACCAGTAACGAATTTGATAACCAGGCACATTCACCAATATCAAGGTGTCATGCTGCATCGGCCACAATCGAGAACGTTCGATATTAAGTGCCAGCATGGCAACCCGCTGTGAGGGGGCAACATTTAACCACCTGACCGTTGCCGGGCCAATAACGCCGTCCTGGTTTAGTCCATGGATACGTTGAAATGTCTTGATCGCCGTTTCCAACGTATCGTCATACCAGGCCACATCGGTGCGTACCCGGCTCACGTCGACATTCACCAGTTGGAGCCTTTGCAATAGAACATCACGGTCACTGATTGAATCGCCGACCCGCTTCAGGCCAACCTGTTGATAACGCGGCACATTAACATCTGCGTACTGCCCTAAACTGCGGTAAGTATCGAGCAGTTGTTGGTACCCCGGTGAGGCGGGCGCAAAAATGTCAATGAACCCTGACAATCGCTTGGATTCAATTGCAGATTCCAGTGCCATCACCATTTCATTGCTCGGTGGCTGTATGGGCTGGTTCAACTTGGTCCGAAAAAACCAGTTATACCCGATTTGAGGCGCAAGCTCAGCGTAACTCATATACAGCAGTAAGGTATCAGTAGCCAGAACATCAAATTCGAACCAGCTGTTGGCCGCCCGATAATATTTAAGGTAACTGAGCTGTCGGTTAAACAAAGGGCTGAAACCCGCCTGTTGAATCAGCTCGAGTTGAAATTCAAGCTTGTTGATCGGCTCGATATCCGTCCATATCAGGTCACGGTCATTGTTTTGATAAATCTGATTAACCACATCTGGATATTGCAGCAAAGACGGAATTTTCGAGTCGTTTTGAAACCATTCCAGCGTTTCATTGCGCGCTATCGCCCCCACCTGATACGGGATCATCAGTAGACAAATCAACCACCAGCTATAGTGTTTCCATGATCTCATCCTAAGCGTTCTCCCATTCCACTGCGTCAGTGCTAATGCTGTCGCAAAGCAGCAATACGCACTGAATACGCAATAAAAGTATGGCAGAGAATCAAGCGTTAGCTAGGGTTAACTTTTTGAGGCGGGACGGCAGCCCGGCGGACTTGGACACAATTCAGAAGGCCACACCGGGATTACCTGTCAGGGAAGGAAAGTCATCTGGCTAGCGAATGGCAGACCAATGGTTATCCCACATCACGCCGGACGCGACACTCTGTTTGGCTTGTGGGTAAGGATGGGTAATCACGTTGCCCGACCCCGAGCTGATGCGAAATGCCTTGTCAGCAGTCACCACCCCGGAAGCATCCGGCAAAGCCGCCAGCTCCACCAGTTGTCGACTGGCTTTCGACCAGATCCCATAACAATTGCCCCGTGGTGAGGTAGCCAGAATCCACTCTTCTGTTGCGGCAATACTGGCAATGTAATGATTGAAACGCGCCCACTCTTCGGGTTCAGCATCGAGCGGAATCATGGCGCCTCCTCGGGTGTGCATTGCAAGAAGAGCAGGATATTCATCCGGTTCGCCCCGATATTGCTGACCACACAACACCGTGTGATCGCCATCGTGCGCCAGATGGCGAATACTAAGGTGGTGATCCCCCAACGAAACTTGATCCAACAATTGACCCGTTGGGCTCAGGTAACTCAGGCTCGGCTGCATCGAATCCAGGTTGAGTGGCGCCCTTCCATTGGTGTGCACACCACCGACCCCAATAGCCAGTGTATCGTCCGGCATGAGAATAACCTCATGCGGCCCCAAACCAAAGCCATGAAACTCTTCGACTTTACGATATTGCTGAGTAGAGTCATAGACACCAATGATACCGCGACTGGTACCGCGCTCTCCTTCTGTCGCATACAACCAGCGGCCGTCATTGGAATACACACCATGACCATAGTAATGACGATCCTTGGCCGCCAGTGTGAGTGT
This sequence comes from Vibrio proteolyticus NBRC 13287, assembly GCF_000467125.1. Taxonomy (GTDB): domain Bacteria; phylum Pseudomonadota; class Gammaproteobacteria; order Enterobacterales; family Vibrionaceae; genus Vibrio; species Vibrio proteolyticus. The sequence continues at coordinate 432,658 of NZ_BATJ01000001.1, forward strand.
TACTGTTTCGCCGGTGCGATAATCAAACACCAGAAAAAACGTCCCAGGACGACGGCCGAACGCAGCGGCGTGGCCTGATTTAGTGTTGATTGCTACCCCATGCCCTCGGGCGGGTAATGGCACCTGAGTCAGCGGCATACCGGACTCATCGGCCACTACTGCAGAAAATTGTTCCCGGCCACGAATCGCGCAACCGACCAGTGCGGGCGCAGGTGTACCAGCCGAAGCGAACGAAAGCGGCATCATTGATACCGCGCCTCCGGCAAATGCGGCTTTAAGCAGGCCGCGTCTTGTTTGATCAGTCACCATCGGTTGCATTGAATCCTATTACGACGCCCAGCTCTACCGCGACTTCTTCATGAATCAAATACTTAAGCTGCTCCAACTTGTTAAATTGTGCCAGCACCGACTGATAGCCTTCACGACTTTGCAGCAAATCAAACAAGCTCGATTGTTCAGGCCAAGCCACCAGCGTCGCTTCAAACTGCGCTTTGATTGAGTCTGCCAGATCTGCTTTACCGCGTTGGCGCAGCAACTGGTCCAAACCCTTACCGTCGGCCACATACAGAGCCTGTAACGCTTCTACGTTGGCTTTGAGATTGAGCATTGAGCTCTTCGAACGCCAGGATTCTGAGAAGTACGGTCGAGGATGTCCGATTTTTGCCATTGGTCGGCTGAGTTTTTTCATGCTGTATTCAAGTTGATTCGACAACACAGCAATGTATTCCGCATACCAGTTTTGCGTATCCAGTTGGATCCATGGGTTGGTTTCCCACGCTTTTGCAATATGCGCCGCATTGATTAGCAAATTGCCACTTATGGCGACACCCGTGTCGCAGGTGGCCGGGTTTGCCGCCAGATCGGAGGCTCGGTCATAGAGCAGCCATTCGATAGCGCCCAATCCCTGCACCGTAACACTCTGCTTTGAAATTTGTTCTGGCGTCCAGTGCCGATGCTGTTCGACCAACGCCGACATTTTACGACCGGTGGTATTTTTCTTGTCTGGCCAGAACTGAATATTCCAGCTCTGCTCCAGCGCTTGCGATGGGCCACGCTCCTGACCCTGCAACGCCATCCAGGCATTCATAGTTTGGTGCCACTGTTTTTTCACTGATTCTGGATGGTTGCGACCGCCTGCACAATACGCGGAAAACGCTTTGTTAAGCGCTTCCGCTGCGCTTGAGAAACGCTGAGCCGATGCAGATTCCAGCTGATAAACCGGATGACTGATATGCGGCGTTGGCGACGCAGCAGAGACACCACCGGCAAACCCGCTCAGACTGACTATCGCGACACCAAAACGCGCGAGTTGACTACAATTCATGGTTATCCCCTTATAGTGAATTCAGAAAGGCGATCAGCGCCTGACGTTGTGCGTCATTAAACTTGAGTACGGCTTGTTTCGCAGGCTCCGCCTCACCGCCGTGCCACAATACCGCTTCCATTAGATTACGAGCCCGGCCATCATGTAAATAATACGTGTGCCCATTCACTTCCTGCGTGTAACCAATCCCCCACAATGGCGGCGTCCGCCACTCTCGCCCATTAGCAAGGTATTCATCGCGATTATCTGCCAACCCTTCCCCCATATCGTGGAGCAACAGGTCTGTATAGGGATGAATTTCCTGCCCTGATAACGCCGGAAGATCCGCACGCACCGCCGTCTTCACACTCGGTTTGTGGCAGTTGTCGCAACCGGCTTCGGCAAACAAGGTTTGTCCATACTTGACCGCCGGATCATTCACATTGCGTCGCACTGGTACCGCCAAATGCTGAGAATAGAACTCAACGAACTTCAGAATCTTATCACTGACTTCCGGCGAGCCGCCATTTGGTAACTCATCACACAACGTCTGCTTTGCGGTACAGTTTTCGTTAGGAAACAGGTTACTGGTCAGTCCAACATCGCCATTAAATGCGGCCGCATTTTGTTGCATCAGCGTCGGTTGACCAGCTTTCCAGCCAAAACGACCAATGGCAAATTGTTGTTTTTGCACATCCCACACCCGGTTTACTTTCCCCGAAATGCCATTACGACCGTCACCAGATTGCGCCCAGGTCAGCAGCGTGCTGTCCGGTATGCTCTCTAACAAGCCCAGGCCAATCATCGGCGGAGCAACACGGGCAGAGAATTGAGTCTCAGGGTGCATTGGGCCGTATTGCAAGTCCACAATCTTAAGCTTCGGTTTGCGTAACGTCACTTGTGTCCCGTCAGAAAAAAGGACAGGAATCGATGTGTATGTAATATCGACCACCCCTTCTGCCTTTTGATCCGGCAACGCGAAATCCTGCAGTTGCGCCCCATAAGTCGGCTCAGGCACGACACCGTCTCGAATAAACACGTGTTTCTGTTCTGCGGTCATCGCTGGAATACTGAGCCGAACCAGCATCGACACCGCATGCTGGTCATTTCGCTCAGGTGGATGACCACGACCATCTTTGATGTGGCAGTTCTGACAACCGTTGGTATTGAACAGTGGGCCGAGTCCATCTCTGGCGTCGGTTGAAGACGGAGACTGAACCCAAGGGTTACGGAAAAAACTGTTCCCAACACTAAAATCCAGACGCTTAGCAAGTGGCAGGTTGGAAGCCGGCAGTGAGTAGGCATTTGGCCCTTGCTTTTTTGTGCTCGTGTCGCCGCCGGACTTGACTCCATACGCCATCGCATGGGTTGATAACAACGCCAGGGTGGCCGCAGCAAGGTACTTCTTCATAACATGGCTCTCATGCAAAAAATCGCCGCTTCTCACTCAAATGCAAACGGCAAAAGGGCTCATAGTGAGCCCTTGGTTATGTTGTTGTTCTGCTTAAAATTCGTGATCAGCTGTGTCCGGGTTCAAGCTGTCGATACCAATCACATTAGCCGCGCGTTCAATCGCAGACGTTTGTGCCACCAGTGATGTAATCGTGTCATTCACCAGTGCATTGCCTTTCGCATTGCCTGCAGCAATCAGTTGATCGAAGTGCTGATTGTCTTTTTCAGCAGAGATCACTAACTTGTTGACCTGGAGCAGAGTGGTATCAAACTGCTGCTGAATTTCCTTGGCTGCTTGAGCATCTTTTTGCTCTACCAGCGCCGCGATACCCGGGCCGCTCAGGGTTGAACCATCAGCACGTTTATATTCACCCGTGTAAACGTTGTAAATTCCCTGCTCATTGTAATAGTGCGAGTTATGCGTATTGTCGGAGAAGCAATCGTGCTCATCTTCGGTCGAGTTCGCTTCCAACGCCACTTTCATGCGTTCGCCAGCCAGCTCACCCAGCGACAAAGAGCCCATACCGAACAGCATTTTACGAACGCCATTTTCAGCAGGCTCATTGAGCAGAGATTCGCGGTAGTTGCCTTTTTCGTCAGCCGACCACTGTTTTTCCATCCACGCCAAATCCTGCACCAACAGGTCCGCAGCAGCTTTGAGGTATTCACCACGGCGATCACAATGATCATTCGTACAGCCTTCACCCACCACAAAATCGGTGTACGCACGCGCACCGGCTCCTGCGTTGGTGCCATTCAAATCTTGCCCCCACAGCAGGAACTCAATCGCATGGTAACCCGACGCCACGTTTGCTTCTGAGCCGCCAACTTCGTTCAGATTGGCAATCAACTCAGGTGTAATCTTTGCGGTATCAATGGTTGTCGCTCCGATTTTCAGTTGCTTGTTGGCGACAATATTCGCCTGCGCACCTTCATTGCCAAGCTCATATTGATAGTCCGAACTCACGTAATCGATCAGCCCTTCGTCCAGCGGCCAGGCATTCAATTGGCCTTCCCAATCATCAACTACGGCGTTACCAAAACGGAAAACTTCAGACTGTTGGTAGGAAACGCGTGAAGCCAACCAGGCTTGCTTTACTTGGTTAAGTTTGGCTTCTGACGGAGCCGCCAGAAACGTATCAATTGATTTGTCCAACGCTTGTGCGGTGGTCAGTGAGTCGGCAAAGACAGCATGCGCAAGATCAGCGTAATGTTCGACAACTTGATCCTGAGTTACGTTGGTCGCCATCACTGAACCGCTCAATGCAATCAGAGATGCAGCAAGAGAACGGGTTAGAAAAGGGTTTACAGTCATTTTGAAGCATCCTTGTTGAGCTACTTGTAATCTTAATTCATTGCTAGTGCTAATTATTCTCATTTGCACTTCTAAAGTCAGATAATACAAATTTACATTTTGTTTTCAACTTTTTTGTTTCAAAACACTTCAAAGACAGCACATTTCTGCTTTCAATACACAACCACACTCACATCATTACCGATGTAGTGGCCAAAAAAAGCCCCGCAAAAGCGGGGCTTAACCGATAACAACCGGCTACAGTTTGAGATGGTGCTTCCCGTGGGCGACTTTGGCCTTGAGGTAATTTTCATTACCAGACTTGATGTGCGCCGATGTATTCACCACTTCTTCAATATCAATACCGTGCTCTTTAAGCTCACGTACTTTCTTAGGATTATTAGTCACCAGACGGATCTTAGATACCCCCAGAGCTTTCAGCATTTGTGCCGCTTCAGTGAAATCGCGCAGGTCATCACCAAAACCAAGATGGTTATTGGCTTCGTAGGTATTCATTCCTTCACTTTGCAAACGGTAAGCGTCAATCTTATTGTAAAGACCAATACCACGACCTTCCTGACGCAAATAAAGGATAATGCCGCCCGTATCGCCCATCTTATTAATGGTTTCTTCCAACTGCTCACCACAGTCACAGCGTGAAGAGTGGAACACGTCTCCGGTCAGACATTCTGAATGCATACGAACCAGTGGTACCGGGTCATTGTGATCGGCCTGTTTAAAAATAACCGCAACATGTTCTTTGTCCGTTTTCAGACCACGGAATGAGAGAATTTCCGCATCAATGTTGCTTTTGGCTCCGACTTTAAAATCTACTCTGGCTCTTACTTCCGCCATATTCCCACTCACTTGCAATGTCGCACGCTGCGATACTATTAAACCATGCATTACTGCACTCTCTGTTGCCACTTATCATGGGGGTTGATACCCGAGATTTCAACGATTAGATCACTTCTGTATCTCGCAGCTCCCACCCCGTCTAGTGCTGGGAGGAGCGGAAGTACACAGCAATCCACAGGCGTTCACCAATCGATGCAGCAAAATGTTATAATATAACATTTTAGTTTAATGGCAATAAAAAACCTTCGTCAGATGACTAACGAAGGTTTCTGGGAAATCCGTATAAAGTTAAATGATATTAGTGTGTTTGCTTTTTCTTCCAAACAGAAAGTTCAATCCACACATTTTCCAACTCTCTTAATTCTTCTTCCGTTAATAACGAAAGCGTTGGCTTAGATTGAGGAAGCGTATACGACTGCAGAGAACTTATCTGCGCGTAAAAATCCTTCTTTAATTGAGAGATTAACGAGTCCACTGCTTTTTCCCGGAATCTAATAATTCTTTAACTGTAATTAAATAATATCATATTGATTATTAATCGGGCACTCAATTCCAAAATATGGAATAACCATCACAGTTTATCTCTATAAGATCTATTGATCTTTTTTAAGATCATTTGATCTATTAGCCGAATAAAATGATCACCTTGAATATTATCAATGTTTCTGATTGCAGTTGTATGAATTAGAGAATGAACAAACAGAACTCTTTAGAAAAATATAATTATTTCTTTTTATTCATTCACTTATGAGATTTTTATTTTCGATTGCTAAGATATGCCGTCCGAGAAAATAATTGCATATCGATATGCGATTAAACTCGTTAAATAGATCTTGATGATGATGAAAATAAAAAGGCAACATCATGTTGCCTTTTTAGATCAGTTGCGATTACCGAGTTTAACCATACCGAGGGAATTGAACCAAAGTGCTTCATTTCGTCTTCTGGCTATTAATATTGGCCCGTCATCATAAAATAAAAAGTTCTTCCAGTTTCTTTTAAACACAGACCATTTCGTTTCAATCACATTGTACTTTTCATAGCAGAAATAGACAGTTACATCATCTTGCCAATCCAAATGAGCCAGAATTTCCGCAGGCAAACCGACCTCATCGTCTTCCCAGGCTAGCATCCAGTCTACTTCTCCGACCCAGTTGCTCTCTTTCTGAGGCCAGTCTGATGCACTGAGTCTTTCTGAATCTGGGCTTTGTGCACTGATGTTGTCTTTCCACAATTGTGCGGACCTTGCCTGTGTCATCGGTTTGATCCATTCAAGATCATCACTGGCAACCGGCATCGATTGGTGAGTAAAAATCCATTTTCTTTGGTATTGATCCAAAGGCAAATACGACATTAATTTTCCTCGTTACCTTGAAGCCACCCTTTTGCGGTGGCGTCTTCTATCATTTGTTGGGCTTTTTCCCACAGCACTGTTGAGCCATCTTCGATACGTCGGTTGATGCTCAGCGCTTGCTCGGTTTTCACACCATTTTCCTGCCAGCTTTGCCCTTGATTATGATAATTCAACAACATGGGAATGATGCGATCCAGCGCTTTGGCGAAACGGGCATCGCCCGATTGAGCACTCTCAAATTCCAGCCATAACGCTTTCAGTTCTCTGGCCTGATCGTCCGGCAACATACCAAACAACCGCTCTGCCGCTGCCATCTCTTTCTGCGCTTGCAGCTCAGAAGCGGCAACATCATAAACAAAGGTATCACCCGCATCAATTTCAACAACGTCATGGATCAGCAACATCTTGACCACCCGGTCGATATTGACCGGCTCATTGGCGTGTTCTTCCATTAACACTGCCATTAGGGCAACGTGCCAACTGTGCTCTGCACTGTTCTCCAGGCGTTTGTCCGCACTTTTCACACGGGTTCGCCTGAGAACAGACTTAAGGCGATCCAGTTCCAATACCAGTGCCAACTGTTGTTCCAACCTTTGGTTCATATCAGACCTCTTTCCAGTTTCGGTTGATCAGCGCCATCAGGTTATGATCTTCCCAGCGCCCGTTAATCAACAGGTAATCTTTAGCAAACCCTTCGTGTTCAAAGCCGATGGTTTCCAACACCGATTCACTGCGCTTGTTAGCCGGAATGTAACCGGCCATGATGCGATGCATGTTCTGGATACGAAACATGTAGTCCACTGCCATTCTTAATGCCCGGGTCATCACGCCCCGCCCTTGCGCTTGCTCGGCCAGTGAGTAACCAACGTTACAGGCATGAAATGGAAAACGAGTCAGGTTACTGAATGAAATGGTTCCCAGCATGGCCCCTGTCTCACGTTCGATGATGATCAGGTAGTAGCCAAGCCCCATCTTGTGCAACTCATGCAACTTGATCAATTTCTGTGTCCAGCCCTGTACCGAGTAGAATGCCTGCTCTCGTTTGGGTTCCCATGGCTGAAGGTGAACCCGATTGGTACTGTAGTAGTCCACAATCATTGCAGCATCGGTAACGTCGGCGGTTCTCAGTATGATATCGTCATCGACTTCATACACTTGCGCGGGCGTGCTGATTTTATCCATCATTTCTTTCTGATCCCGTAGTCGCGCAGTTTATTCGCCACCGAGGTATGCGACACATTCAGTCGTTTGGCCAGTTTACGACTGGATGGGAAAGACTGATACAAACGTTCCAACACCTGAGCTTCATACTCTTTCATAATTTCATCCAGCGAACCATCAAGATTAATACTCGGTGCACTGCCGGACACACTTTCCAACTGCGGCAAATGGAACAAATCAATCGTCAGTGTATCTGCGGACAACTCGGTCAGCGCCCGCAGTACCATGTTATCCAGTTGACGCATATTGCCCGGCCATTGATAGTTCGAGAGCTGGTCCACCAAATCTTCACTGAGTTCGGGTTTCATCATACCAAGTTGCTTGATGTACTTGGCGACAAACAATTCCAGTAGCGGTGCAATATCGCTGGCGCGTTCGCGCAGTGGCGGAATGCGTAGCGTTAGTACATTGAGGCGATAGAACAAATCTTCACGGAATGACCCCGACTCTGCCAAATCGGACAACTGATGGCGCGTCGAGGCAATAACCCGAACATCCACGTGCACTTCGTGCTCTTCGCCCACTCGGCGGAATGTACCGTCCTGAAGAAAACGCAGCAGTTTAATTTGCAGGTGCGGGCTCATCTCGCCGATTTCGTCAAGAAAGACGGTTCCGCCATTCGCCTGTTCAAAGATGCCTTTGTGTCCTTGCTCGTGATTAAACGATCCCGGAGCATGACCAAATAACTCAGTCTCGGCCACATCATCCGGCATCGAAGCACAACTCAGGACCAAAAAAGGTTCTGACGCGCGGTGAGAGCGGTTGTGGCAAGCGCGTGCCAGCATCTCTTTACCGGTACCGGTTTCGCCTTCAATCAGCAAAGGCTGATCAAGCATCGAGAGCTTTTTCGCTTGCCCAATCAAAGCCTTGTGCTTATTGGAAACGCCAACAAAATGTTCAAAGCCGAGATTGTTCTGCTCTGGCAACATCTGGTCTATCAACGCAGGTTGTGCGGCGCTGCGAATGATCATCACCGTACTGGCCAGAATAGACTCTTTCGCTTCACTGGTAATGTAGACCGGCATAATTTCCATGACGTAATCTAAGCCGTCAATCACTAGGTTTTCGCGCTTGCGCGTGATGGTGCCTTCCGCCCATTTTGAGAAATTGAAACTGGGTAACAGTGTCGAAATCTGCTGCGCAAGAATCTGGTCTTCGTTTTGGCTAAACAAACTGAGCGCAGCGTGGTTGGCCATATCAACATGACCTTTGAGGTCAATCGCCAGAACCGGATCCGGCAGATTATTCAACAGAGAAATCAGTTCGGTGTTATGCCGTTCCATCGGCATAAACTGAATCTTACGAACGTCTTTGACACCAGAGATGCGACGGATTTCTGCCATCAGTTCACTAAAGGTATCAAAGTCGATATCCGGGCAGTTAAGGTAGATAATGCCAGAAATATCAATTTCAATGCCGCGCAAATCAATGTTTCTGGAGGCAAGAATATCGAGTAGCTCACGGGTAAGACCGAGTCTATCTTCACAGAAAACTTCTAGACGCACTGGAAAGTCCCTAAATTCGAAGGTGTCAGGAAAAGTTGACAGTAGTTTCGCCTAAGGTCTGAATCGCGTCAAGAAGTCTCCGTGAGTCGACATCACATTCGCTGCTATTTCATTGTAATCGCAGTGACTTTTGCCACAATTTGCTTACGAATTGCGCTCAGTTTCACCGCGCGGTCTTTGTGCCAGGGCATCGGACGCAACAGTGACATGGCCTTCAGACCAAGTCTGGCCGTGAGAATGCCCACACCAAGCCCCTGCCCTGCGCGCGCAGACAAGCGCCCCGCTAGATCCATCGACAACAGATCCATACCAGCGTCAACAGCCAATTCACCGGCTCCGGCCGCGGCCATATTGATGAACACGGCTTTCAGTAACTTGATGCGCGACCAATACCCCAATTCAACGCCGTATATCTCCGCCAGTTTATCGATCATCTTGAAGTTGCGCCAGGCAACCAACAACATATCTGCAATCGCCAACGGGCTGATCGCGACCAATGCGGCGGCTTCCGTTGAAAACTGAGACACCACTTTGGTGGCTTGTTTGTCTTGTTCAGCAACCACCATCGCATCGTACATATCCAGAATTTCGGCATCACTGTGCGCATCATGCACACTGTTGAACCAGCGATCATAAGCCGGGCTTTCCGGCTGTACACCGCTCTCTTTCGCCAACTGTTCACAAAATGCTTTACCATGTCCGACGCTGTCGTTGAGGATAAGTTGCTCACTCTGCTCCTGAACGCTGAAATGATTGCGCAATCGGCGCAGTTTCCATAATTCTTTGCCAATAGCGCCGATACCCAGCGCTGACAAACCGGCGATAAAGCCAGACCAGCCCAAAGCCAGCCAGTCGCTCTGCTGAATCGCGCCCACCAGCGAATCAACCGCTTGCCATCCCAACAGCGCGGCAAATGTGATAGACAAACCCGTGGCCAGCCATTTGCGTCCCTTTCGCGGACGAATGACCTGCTCCAACTGCTGCTCAGGCATGGCGTCGGAAGACTCACTCTCAGCAGTCTGTGGTACAAAACGCTGTTCGGCGTTAAATTGCTGCTGAGCGGTGAGCTCATCTTGCTCGAGAGGAGCATCGTTGAGTGGCTGATCGAAAATTTGCTTGCTCTTCAAATCACTCATTTCAATTTATCTCCAATCAAAGTTTCTAACGCTTTGTCCATACGGATATGCCTAAGCGGCTCGTCTGACTCCGAAGCCATCGGCCGGAACGCACTGAACTCAAATCCTTTGTTTTGCCAGAAGCCTGAGCCTGGCAGTTTCTTCGGCACTTCTCCCGGAAAGACCGTCAGCGCAGTACCGTCCAGCGTGTATCCCTGAAGCGCAGGCGTGCGCTCATCACCGGAAGAGATAAAACCAGATTGCGTCGCCTGAACCGACGCCATACTGATGCAGCTCATCCCGATATTTTCATACGCCGCACTCTGCCAGGACGGATGTACCATCTGCTGCAACAGAGCGACCAGATTAGGGTGCTGCTCCGGCGTTACGTGATCCGCTTTGGTTGCCGCGAACAACACTTTATCGATCTTGGGGGAAAACAAACGCTTAAGCAGACTACTACGTCCATACTTGAAGCTTTTCATGATCTGCTCCAACGCATGGCGCATGTCGTGAAACGACTCGGCACCAGAGTTCAGCGGCGACAGACAATCCACCAACACAATTTGTCGATCAAACGTGGAAAAGTGATGCTTATAGAAAGCTTTCACCACTTTCTGTTGATATTCCTGATAGCGTGATTTCAATGCCGTGTAGTTACTGCGCTTATCGGCTTTATCACCCCCATCCAGCAAAACCGGAAAAAACTGCAGGACTGGCGCACCATCCAATTCCCCCGGGAGGACAAAGCGGCCCGGTTGCACCCAGTGCAGCCCGCTCGCCTTGCAGTCGTGCAGATAACGGGTGTAACTCTGAGCGATTTGCTCCAACTGTTTCTCGTTTACTTCCGCTCGCAGGTCGAGCGACCCCAGCTCGGTGAGCCACGCTTGTGCCAATGAGCCTCTCAAACCCGTCATCGCGTCAAACTGCGTTTGTGACCACGTATCGAAGTCCATCTCCAGCAACGGCAAATCCAGCAACCATTCACCCGGATAATCAATAATATCAAGATGCAGCGTACTGGTACGGCTGAGCAGTTTTTTGGTCCGACTTTTCGGCTGATACTTGATCGCCAGCCGAATTTCGCTGACATCACGCGTCGGCTCAGGCCATTGTGGAGGGGCAGCATGCAAATGTGCCATCGCTTCGTCATAGGAGAAACGCGGCACCATCATGTTGACCTGTGGTACTCGCTTAGCGCCAATGATCCGCTGATCACGCGCAGCCGCCAATAAGGGCAAATTGTCGTGTGTCGATGTGTGAAGTAATTGATTCACCATAGAAGTGATAAAGGCCGTCTTGCCGGCTCTGGATAAGCCGGTAACAGCGATACGGACATGAGAGTCCAACCCGCGATTAATAAAGTCATTCACTTCTTGGGTAATACGCTTCATTCAGTCTCCCTCAAATTACCAAGACGGGCGTAGTTTATATTCATCAATCTTAATACGAGATGAACGAAAAAGCCCCTGAGTTAAATCAGGGGCTTATAGAAAGTTGCAGTTCTTAAGACTAATCGTCTTCAATCAGCTTGTAGATGACAAACAATGAAATCTCGACCAGCACCCACAGCACACAGCTGATCGTGACGTATTTCTCGTCGAAGATACTGATACCATGGAGAATCAGATCATAGCCCACAAAGCCGCCTATCACGACCGCGATAATGATCTGCAAAATTTGAATAAAGCGAGGCATAGCGCTCTCCTGACGTTTTTAAATTAATCATTCATTATATAGACAAAAAGTGCAGCATACGCTGCACTTATGTCAAATGTTTGCTAGTAAAATCAGCATTTTGTCACAGTCTTCTGCTGAGTCGTTACTTTTCCATTTCAGCAATTTTGACTTTCCATGTGTCCGGGCCCACCTGGTGCGCGTTCACGCCCGATGAATCGACCGCAACGGTCACTGGCATATCTTCGACTTCGAATTCATAAATGGCTTCCATGCCCAGATCTTCAAACGCCACCACGCGTGCTTTCTTGATTGCTTTCGAGACCAGGTACGCGGCGCCGCCAACCGCCATCAGATACACCGCTTTATGGTTTTTGATCGATTCAACCGTCGCAGGGCCCCGTTCAGCCTTACCAATCATCCCCATAATGCCGGTTTTCTCGAGCATCATGTCGGTAAACTTATCCATACGAGTCGACGTCGTTGGGCCAGCAGGGCCGACCGCTTCATCACCTACAGCATCAACCGGACCAACGTAGTAAATGAATTTGCCTTTGAAATCCACGCCCTCAGGCAAGCCTTCGCCGTTGTCGAGCATGGTTTGGATGCGTTTGTGCGCCGCATCACGACCCGTCAGGATCTTACCAGACAACAACAGCGTTTCGCCGGTCTTCCATTGCTGGGCGTCTTCAGCCGTGACCGTATCCAGGTTAACACGACGTGTGTTCGCCCCCGCTTCCCAAGTGATTTGCGGCCACTCTTCCAACTTCGGTGGTTGCAGATCCGCCGGGCCGCTGCCATCAAGCGTAAAGTGTACGTGACGCGTCGCTGCACAGTTGGGGATCAAACATACTGGTTTCGACGCTGCATGCGTCGGCGCAGTTTTGATTTTCACATCCACCACAGTCGTCAGACCGCCCAAACCTTGCGCCCCGATGCCCAACTTGTTGACTCGGTTAAAGATATCCAAACGAAGCTCTTCTTCCGCATTTTGTGGGCCGCGTTCGATCAGTTCCTGAATATCGATGTGTTCCATCAAAGACTCTTTGGCCAGCACCGCGGCTTTTTCTGCTGTGCCACCAATACCAATACCCAGCATACCCGGTGGACACCAGCCCGCTCCCATAGTCGGCAGTGTTTTTTCTACCCATTCGGCAATGTCATCGGATGGGTTTAACATCACCATCTTGGTTTTGTTTTCAGAGCCGCCGCCTTTCGCCGCGATCTGAATTTCTACTTTATTACCCGGCACCATGTTGATGTGCACAACCGCAGGTGTGTTGTCTTTGGTGTTGATGCGTTTACCAGCCGGATCCATCAGTACCGAGGCACGCAGCGGGTTATCCGGATTGGTGTAGGCCTGACGTACGCCTTCATCAACCATCTGCTGGACTGTCATGTCCGTCGAGTCCCACTGAACCCCCATGCCGATGTTGACGAAACAGGTCACAATACCCGTGTCCTGACAAATCGGTCGGTGGCCTTCTGCCGACATACGGGAGTTGATCAGTATCTGCGCGATGGCGTCTTTGGCTGCCTGGCTTTCTTCACGGTGATAGGCTTTTTCAAGGGCTTGAACAAAGTCGAGAGGGTGATAGTAGGAAATATACTGAAGTGCATCAGCGACACTGCTGATCACATCTTGCTTGCGAATTACCGTCATTGCATGCCTCATTATAATTATGCTTCCATTGTCGCCACTGACTTGTCATTTGGACGGACAGAAGCGCCAATCGGCGTGTGACTGCAACAAAACGACTGAAGTAGCGGCGTTAGATTCGGATATGATACTCTTGCTTTCCTCAACACGCCATGCAGTGATCGAACTCTTTGTCACAAATTAAACAAATGAATAACAACGACCTGAATCCCATTCAAACAAAAGCGGTCAGTTATGATACTGAGCTTGCTAAGCAACTGTTTTGCAACATCGAACATCAGCCCTGGGCGATGTTATTGCGTTCCGCATCCGAGTCGCATATTGACAGTCGATTCGATATTCTGGTGGCCTGTCCGGTGGCGACCCTGACCACCCGTCAACAACAGACCGAAATTCAGACGCCTTCCGAATCTTACCTCTCCAAAGCGGATCCTTTTGCCTTAATTCAGCAGTTGCAGCAACAGTGGCTCCCGGAGGTGACCTGCGATTTGGATCTCCCGTTTGTGGGGGGCGCTCTGGGTTATTTTGCTTACGATTTGGGCCGTCGCGTTGAGGTGATGCCAGAGTTGGCGGCGCGTGATCTCCACACTCCTGATATGGCGGTAGGCCTGTATGATTGGGCATTGATCGTTGATCATCAGCAACACTCCGCCTATGTCGTCGGTAACCAGGTAGAGCAGCGCTGGCAATGGCTGTGCTCTCAGCAGGCGAAAACGACTGACGCTTTCACCCTGACGTCCGGCTGGGCCTCCAATATGAGCAAAGCCGACTACACGAACAAATTCAACCAGGTGCAAGATTACCTGTTGTCCGGTGACTGCTACCAGATCAATCTCGCTCAGCGTTTTTCCGCCCGGTATCACGGTAGCGAATGGCAAGCCTACGACAAGCTAGAGCGTTTCAATCTGGCACCATTTTCCGCCTTTATTCGTACCGAAAGCGGCGCCATACTCAGTGTCTCTCCCGAACGTTTTTTGCAAGTCAATCAACGTATGATTGAGACCAAACCCATTAAAGGTACTCGGCCGCGCTCGGAAGATCCACAAACCGATGCGGCCAGCGCCAGAGAACTGGCCGAAGCTGAAAAGGATCAGGCTGAAAACCTGATGATCGTTGACCTGCTGCGTAATGACCTTGGCCGCGTAGCCAAGCCCGGCAGTGTGCATGTGCCCAAGTTATTTGATATTGAAAGCTTTCCTGCGGTGCATCATCTGGTCAGCACTATTCGAGCTGAGCTGGATCCGGCATATTCACCGACGGATTTGCTGCGCGCCAGTTTTCCTGGCGGTTCCATTACCGGTGCACCAAAAATTCGCGCGATGGAAATCATTGAAGAGCTGGAACCTCACCGCCGCAGCGCCTACTGCGGCAGCATCGGCTATATCAGTCGCCATGGTCGGATGGACACCAGCATCACTATACGCACTTTGGTAGCGGAACAAGGCCAACTGTTTGCCTGGGCCGGCGGTGGCGTGGTGGCTGACAGTCAGTGCGACGCTGAATATCAGGAAACACTGGATAAACTGAGCCGTATTCTGCCTGTATTAGCCAGGCACTGAGCGCGCTAGCGCACCCACTTACGTATCATCTTCTCCAGGTCTGCGGCCGTGTAGGGTTTCGTCAGAATATCGTTCATGCCGCAGACGATGCACCGTTTCCGCTCTTCCAGCGTAGTTCCGGCCGTAATCGCGATGATCGGCATTCCATAACCCAAACTGCGCAGTCGCTCTGTCGCCTCAAAACCGTCCATTTCAGGCATCCGGCAATCCATAAAGATCAAATCGTAGCGATTGCCTTCCACCGCCTGAAGCGCTTCCAGTCCGGTGAAGCTGGTGTCGGGCATGATGCCGAACTTTTTCAGCATTTCCTGCACGATGATCTGATTCATACGGATGTCATCAACCACTAACACTTTCAGCTCTGACAAGGGTTTCAGGCGCTCGTTGAGTTGACCGGATTTGTTGTTGCGCTTGACTGGCTTGCTCCCCCGGCGCAGCGGCAGCAAC
Source organism: Vibrio proteolyticus NBRC 13287 (assembly GCF_000467125.1). Taxonomy (GTDB): domain Bacteria; phylum Pseudomonadota; class Gammaproteobacteria; order Enterobacterales; family Vibrionaceae; genus Vibrio; species Vibrio proteolyticus. The sequence goes on from NZ_BATJ01000001.1 coordinate 448,103, forward strand.
ACCCGAAACGTCGAGCCGACATTTTCGACACTTTGGCAGTCCAGTTGCCCCTTCATCAGCGAGACCAGATTGTGACAGATCGCCAGCCCTAGTCCTGAGCCCTCATAATGACGTTTGGTCGAACGGTCAGCCTGCACGAAGGGATCAAACAAGGTTGCCAGCGCCGAAGACGGAATGCCGACCCCCGTGTCCTGAACCTGAAATTCCAATCCGTCATCGGTGTAGCTCACGACCAGCTTGACCATGCCAGTATGAGTAAACTTGATCGCATTGCCGATCAAGTTGACCAGAATCTGGCTGATACGCTCTTGATCGCCCATCAGACACTGTGGAATGACGGTACGTTGTTCAATCACAAACTGAATCGCTTTCTCGGTCGCCTTGGGTGTGAAGATCCCCAGCATGACCTTTTCCAGATCGTGCCAGTCAAACGGCGCCACAATCAGCGCCATCACTCCGGCACTGATTTTACTGAAATCGAGCAGATCATTGATGATGACCCGGAGCAGCTCGCCAGAGTGCACCAAATTGCTCAAAAACTGCTGTTGATGACTATCCAGAGACGTACTCGCCAACAGTTCAGCGTTGCCCAATAGACCATTTAAGGGTGTTCTGAGTTCGTGATTGATCATCGCAACGAATTCTTTTGTCGCTCGCTCGGAGGCTTCCGCACGCTGGCGAGCGTCTATGGTTTCTTCCGCTCTGATTTGCCGGGTCAGTGCGCTTGCCAATAAATCTCTGACCAGCAGCATCTGCTCTTCAATGTATTCCCGCTCGACCATGCCATGCTCAACTTCAAGCAACAACGCACCAACGGATTCGCCATCAACAAGCAAGGGCAGACTCAGAAAGTTGTCATGCCAGCACACCAAATGGAATTGATGAATTTTCCGCTGCAGCATTGAATCCCCGAACCATGACGAGCGAATGCTGTTCAATAGCCCCGAGTTGAGCGATAACCCGGCTCTCAATATAACGGAAGCATGCCTGAGTCAATCCAGCAGTCGGTTGAGCAGGCGGTCATCAAGAGTATGGGAGAGAAAGGCACTACCAAACTGGATTAAGGCGTGATCAACCTGATGGTTAAACTCCAGCTTAGAGATGTCGTATTCCGATTTCAGTTCAAGGTGCGTCAGCGCAACGCTGAGTTTCTGATTGAGTCGGTAAAGTTCCAGGCTTTTTTGCTCAAGCAGTTGTTCCGCTTCCTGACGGGCGGCTTTTTCTCGGATGAGTTTACGCTGTAACGCCGAATCTTCAGACATGGTTTTAAACCAAAGTCAGAGCAAAACGCACATGGCTGGGAGCGGATTGCAGTGTCATGACAATATCGACACGCTCTCCAAAATGGGCAGCGCACCCTTTGATCAACCCGAAACACACGTGAGCCAGGCAACGGGCGCTGCGATAGTCGAACTCCATATAGCTTTTCTACTCACTGATAAACTCAAATCTGGGTGGTTTCGCATCCGGGTACAGTTTCTTCACTTCCAGATGAATGTATTCTTCGACATGACGGATAAAAGCGAAACAAGAGGAAAAGTACGGAGTGCTGACATTGGACGGCAGGCTCAGATACAGGTTGTCGAACGCTGCCCGGCCAAAAAGCTGTTGCAGTTGTTCAGCGGAAACACCGGTCACTTGACTGAGATTCTGAATCAGCCTGACCAACTCCCGGTGATCGTAACTGCCAACAGAGGTATATGCACCCGGGTTGGCTGACATGCGGAGGACGGTGTCCAGAACCTCTAACCCAAACTTCTCTTCGACTAAATCCATGAACTCAGTAAAAATAATGCCTTTCATCTTTATGAGCTACCTTTATTATTAGCTAGGTAAAGCATGATCGAGAACTTCGGCTTTTTCAAATAATTAGCCACGGCTTTATGGTGTTCATTCATATTATGCACCGCGTAGCAAATCATGATTTTCAGACAGGAGAGCCAGTGAAACTGACCAGAAGCACATTAATGCGGAATTTCCAATTGCAACGCCCTGCCCGTTATCACGCAGAAGCGCTGCGCAGAACCGAACACCTGCGTTCAGAACACCTGCGCGAAGCGGCCGTGCTCATCGGCTTCATTGAACGTGATTCCGGCCTCAATGTTCTGTTTACCCGTCGGGCGATGCATTTGCGTCACCACCCGGGGCAAGTCAGCTTTCCTGGCGGGAAAAAAGAAACGGATGATTTGTCAGTGTATCACACAGCAATACGCGAAACCTTTGAAGAAACAGGCATTCGTCCTGATCAAATTGAAATATTCGGCCATCTTCCTGAACTGGCGACCATCAGCCGTTTTGCTGTCACCCCGGTACTGGCGTTTATCGATCAGGATTATCAGTTGACGATCGATAAAAACGAAGTGGATGAAGCATTCGAAGTCCCCGCAGATTATGTGTTCAGCAAAACCAATTTATTTACCCAAACGTTTCAGATTAAAGACACGGCTCATCGTATATTTGCTATTCCATATCAGCATCACTTCATATGGGGCATGACCGCGCAAATCATTCAGGCCATGCAAAAACAGATCGCTTAGGAAATGAATATTCAACAGTTCTCATTTGCTATGGTTCAGATTAGTTTTTCTCACCCCTCAAAAAGAAAATCGGTTGCGATCACACTCATCAGAATAAATTATCACCCAGATTAGTTTTTCTAATTCCAATCATTAGCAATAATCATGTGTGGCACGATATTTTCGTGATAAAACGCCGGTTTTTGACATATCATTCAATAAGCGCGGGCGATACATGATTTAGATCTATTTTTGGTGCAACAAAATCTTGCAAAATTGCGCCCGACTTATTTCCTGTTCCCAAAAATGAGTATTCCAATATGAACTCTAACACTTCTGCGGTTTCTACCGCACAATCTTCTAGTAAGTTTACTTACAAAGATTTCACTTGGTGTCTGTCGCTGTTCGGTACAGCGGTCGGCGCCGGCGTTCTTTTTCTCCCGATCAAAGCGGGTGCTGGCGGCTTCTGGCCATTAGTAATCTTAGCTTTAATTGCTGCACCAATGACGTGGTTCGCCCACAAATCTCTGGCTCGTTTCGTTCTGTCTGCGAAAAACCCTGAAGCAGACATCACCGATACCGTAGAAGAACATTTCGGTAAGACTGGCGCCAACCTTATTACATTCGCCTATTTCTTCGCCATCTATCCGATCGTTCTTATTTACGGCGTCGGCATCACCAACACGGTTGACTCTTTCCTGGTTAACCAAATCGGCATGGAATCCATTCCTCGCTGGCTGCTGTCTGGCGCCCTGATTCTGGCGATGACCGCAGGTGTCGTGTTCGGTAAAGATCTGATGCTAAAAGCCACTTCAGCAATGGTTTACCCTCTGGTATTCATCCTGCTGGCGTTGTCTGTTTACCTGATCCCTGAGTGGAACACCTCAATGATGGATGTCGCACCAGACTGGGGCTCAATGCCAACCATCGTATGGCTGGCGATTCCAATCATCGTGTTCTCATTCAACCACAGCCCAATCATCTCGCAGTTCTCAAAAGAACAACGTCGTGTATATGGTGAAAAAGCGGTAAGCAAAACTGACGCTATTACTGGCGGTGCAGCAATGATGCTGATGGGTTTTGTCATGTTTTTCGTGTTCTCTGTCGTGCTTTCTCTGTCTCCAGAGCAGCTGGCGATGGCAAAAGAGCAAAACATTTCCGTTCTGTCTTACCTGGCAAACATTCACGAATCACCACTGATCTCATACATGGGTCCACTGGTTGCCTTTGCAGCTATCACATCAAGCTACTTTGGCCATTTCCTGGGTGCTCACGAAGGTCTGGTTGGTCTGATCAAGTCTCGCTCCGATGCTCCAGTAAGCAACATTGAGAAAGGCTCACTGCTGTTCATCGTTATTACCACTTGGGCTGTTGCCGTATACAACCCAAGCATCCTGGGCATGATCGAAACCATGGGTGCACCGATGATTGCAGCGATTCTGTTCCTGATGCCTGTTTTTGCGATGCAAAAAGTACCAGCAATGGCGAAGTACAAAACTTCAGCACCTGTTCAGATTTTCACAGTAATCTGTGGTTTTGCTGCCATTAGTTCTGTAATCTACAGCGCTCTTTAATCTCGCAGCCGATACAGACGAGAATAAAGACAAACACATAACGATAATAATAAGCCTCCCTCCTCCTCGGGAGGCTTAATTTTGAGGTAATCAAAATGATTAGTGTATTTGATATCTATAAAATCGGCGTTGGACCATCCAGTTCACACACTGTTGGTCCAATGAAGGCGGGTAAAGAGTTTATTGATGACCTGCGCTCTATGGGAAAGCTGCGCGACATCACTAAAATTACCGTCGACGTTTATGGATCATTATCACTGACAGGGAAAGGTCACCATACAGATATCGCGATCATCATGGGTCTTGCTGGCAACACTCCTGAGAAAGTAGATATCGATTCTATTCCGGGCTTTATTGCACGTGTAGAGGAAACGGAACGTCTACCTGTTGGCATGCACTGTCATACGGTGTCATTCCCTCGTGAAGGCGGAATGAACTTCCACAAAACCAATCTGGAACTGCATGAGAACGGCATGCAAATCCACGCTTGGATCGACGAAGAAAAAGCGTACTCGAAAACCTACTACTCTATCGGTGGTGGCTTTATCGTAGACGAAGAGAACTTCGGTAAAGAAATTGAAAATCCGATCAAAGTCCCTTACGAGTACACGTCAGCTGAAGAACTGATTAATCACTGTAAAGAGAGCGGACTGTCGATCAGTGCGCTGGTGATGCAGAACGAACACGCTCTGCATTCAGACGAAGAAATTCGTACCTACTACGCCAATATCTGGAAAACCATGCGCGAATGTATGGAACGCGGTATGAACACTGAAGGCATTCTGCCAGGGCCTCTGCGTGTACCACGTCGAGCGGCGGCATTGCGTCAACAGTTGATGACGTCTGAGAAGACCACCAACGATCCAATGTCTGTGGTTGACTGGGTAAACATGTTTGCTTTTGCCGTTAACGAAGAAAACGCCGCTGGCGGACGGGTGGTTACCGCGCCAACCAACGGTGCCTGCGGTATCATTCCTGCAGTTTTGGCGTACTACGACAAGTTCATTCAGACGGTGACGGAAAAAGATTACATCCGTTACTTCGCCGCTTCTGGCGCAATCGGCGGTCTGTACAAACGCAATGCTTCAATCTCTGGTGCAGAAGTTGGTTGTCAGGGCGAAGTCGGCGTTGCGTGTTCTATGGCTGCGGCCGGCCTGGCTGAGTTGATGGGCGGTAGCCCTGAACAGGTATGCATGGCGGCCGAGATCGCTATGGAACACAACCTGGGTCTGACGTGTGACCCAGTGGCCGGTCAGGTTCAGGTTCCGTGTATCGAACGTAACGGTATCGCAGCAGTGAAATCGATCAACTCATCGCGTATGGCTCTGCGTCGCTCTTCAGCGCCACGTGTTTCGCTGGATAAAGTTATCGAAACCATGCTGGAAACCGGCAAAGACATGAACGCGAAATACCGTGAAACGTCACAAGGCGGTTTGGCGATCAAAGTCGTGTGTTAATCGACACTCAAGATCAAAAAACCCGGGCATGTCCCGGGTTTTTTATTTGCTGTCATATTTAGGCTTAAGTCAGCTGAGACACCAACAAGAACACCCCAAATAGCAGTGTGAACACTAGCATCGGCATACCGCCTTCGGTGCGATAACGCGCATCGGCCTCGCCCGCACGACGCAAGCGGATAACCATTGCCAGCGGTACAAAAATAGCCAGAAAGACCAGAATGATACCCGCGTAGCTCAACACCGCCAGAAACTGATCTGCGGCAAGCAGCGAACCCGCCAGAGGCAGAGCAAATGTGAGCAAATACGTCACCAGTTTGTTCTGTCTGAACGCATCCACATTTTGTGTAAACAGCGCCATGGCCACACCAAAAAACGACGTCAGCAACGCCAGGCCAGTGAATACCGACAAAATTGTGCCAATCCAAGGAGAGCGCTGCTGGAACACCGTCATTAAGTCAGACACATTGCTGAACTGCTTCAACTGCGCTACATCCAGATTCCCCACGACAGCGAACAACCAACATAAATAGCACACCAGCGGGATCATCGAACCAACAATGACCATGTTTCTTAACTGGCGGTCGGTCGCTTCCTGGTTGTAAGACACTAGAGCCGGAATCACGACCAGAAAACCAAAGCTGGTGAACAGAATTGGGCTGGTTTTGATCAGGCCAACAAAATCGGTCTCCCCCGCCTGGGCCACATTCTCGAACGAAAAGAATGGCAACAGGATCAACAGAGTGCTCACCAGACTGGCCAGCATAATGAAAAACAGGACTCGGTTTAGCTTATCAATAACGCCCGTACCGCAAGCGACCACAGCGCCGGCGACTGCGGTAAACAGAATCTGGCTTTGTGTTGCCGTCAGTGTCACACCCAGGCTTTGAAACAACTTACCGACCAAATCAGCCGCGCCCAATATGTAGGCCATCAAAAGACAAATCAGTAACGCATACAGCAAGCCATTCGTGAGCAGTTGCCCGCCTTTGCCCAAAGACTGGCGTGCGATGGAGTGCAAACCGAGGCCATCCCCGACTTTAATCGTCGCTTCGAGTAGCAGTAGCGCCGCGTACGTAGTACCGAAGCAGATCAGCAACATCAGCGCCGTACCGTACATCAGCCCGAATTGAGCCAGCACCATCGGAATCGCGAGCATACCCGCACCTAAAGCTGTACCTGCAATGATCAGGGAGCTTCCCAAAAGCTTAATATTCATATTTTATAAATTCTGTGTTGTGAAAAAGATAGGCGTTAAACCGCAATAACGGTTAAATCAAAAACAATACGAAAATCGTGCTTGAGGGGTAATAAATCGCAACGCAATAAAGGAGTGAACAAAGCGGGAGGCGCTAACGGCGCATGATAAGAATGGAGGCGTGATAACAAGCGGTTTGCAATGTGGCGACCCTTCAGTCGGCTCAATAATGGGGGTTGTGATTTTGAATTTCATTGTTCTGTCCGTCAGTGACATTCCCTTTTTGGTCTCTTAGCCTTCCATTTCGCTAATCAATCCCTACCCGAGATAGGGTCATATTATCGCCTGACGAAACGATTGCAACGACTGATAGACTCATCATGACCAAACGGTTAAGAAACACACAACCCAAATCACGATACAAAAAAGCGAAGCTGTTTGCTTCGCTTTTTTGTTTGGCGGTGTAACGTGTACCGTCCTAAATAAGGTTGACACTTTCCAACCCAAATCAGGACGGCTCACTGAGGTTTATTCCTCACCGATATAAATACAACCCGCCGTGCAGGTCTCTTTGATTTCCACTTTGCTCAGCAGCGGTAAAGCAGGTTTGAGCTGTTGCCAAATCCACTTTGCCAACACTTCACTGGTCGGGTTCTCTAACCCTTCAATATCATTGAGATAATAGTGGTCCAGGCGATCGTAGATAGGCTTGAATGCGGCTTTTATTTCAGAGAAATCCACGACCCAACCAGTGTGCGGATCCACTTCGCCTTCTACGTAAAGACGAACTAAAAAAGAGTGACCATGCAAACGTCCACACTTATGCCCTTCCGGCACGTGCGGCAGGCGGTGGGCTGCCTCAAACATAAACTCTTTATACAATTCTGTTTTCATCTTGATTCTCTGCCTTTCAAAGGAGACGCAATAGTAAGGAATTCACCCGTCCGAAACAAGTTTAGACACAGCTCACAAACTTGCTGACGCGATTCCGCCGATAAACGACGCCAAATCACTATCCAATTCACTTCATATTGAACAGTCGAAAATGTGGCATTGCGTCAAATTATTGATTACATCATCGCCACATCACATTTACAAAACACACACTTTGTTTAGGGTCACATTCCGGATCGGCAACCATTTTTCCTTAGCCGGACCAAGGATATATTTGAGAGGTCTATTCCAATAATTCAAATAAGAATCCAATGAGCTCAACGATAACAACCAAATTGCTGGTGACCTTAATTTCTGTTTTCGCTCTGGTTTTAACTGTTTCGACCCTTTATCAATACAATCAGCAACGTGAGCTGATCTATTCTGTATTGAGTGAACAGTTACACGACAAAGCCAGTAATTATTTCGACAGCCTGAACATGATGATGCTGACGGGCACCATGGCGCAAAAAGAAACACTGCATAACAAGGCGTTAGCACAAGAAGGCATAGAAGCCGTCCGCGTACTACGTTCGGAGACCGTCAGTAAGCTCTACGGTCCGGGACTGGACAATCAGAAACCGGTCGATGACATTGACCGACGCGCACTGAAAGGTGAGCTGATTATTGAGCCGATCCAAAAAGACTGGGGGGACGGCCTGGTGGTGGCGCTGCCGATGAAGTCGTCCGAAAACTACCGCGGCACCAACTGTGTAGCCTGTCATATGGCGCCTGAGGGTGAAGTGCTGGGCGCCATTCGTCTTGAGTATAATCTTTCTCACGTCAACAGCATGATCAGTCAACGCACGTTGATTGCCATCGCTATCATGTCAACCATCGCTTTCATCGGCTTTTTGCTCACTCTGGCACTTATTCGCAAGATCATCGTCCGTCCGATTCAAAGCACGTCCCGCTACATGCAGAGTGTCAGTCAAACCAAAGATTTGTCTCAGCGCCTGCACAATCCGAGAAAAGATGAAGTCGGCCAACTGACGCTGGCAATCAATTCGTTTATGGAAACCGTCAGCGACAGTCTTGGTCGGGTGCAGGACACGTCACACACCCTCTCCCACTCTGCTGCACAGCTCACGTCGGTAGCTCAGAGTACCGATCTGGCGGCCACAAATCAGCAACATGAAACCGCTGAAGTACAGACCAATATCGGCCAGATGCAGGCACAACAGTTACAAGTTGAACAAGCCACCGTCGACGCATCTGGCTTAATCAGCCACACCACTGCGATTGCGAGGCAAAGTGCGGAACAATCTCACCTGGCCAGTGAAGACATCAAAAATCTGGTCGGCGACATTGAGAAAGTCAAACAACGGATTATTGAGTTGAACGACCAGACAGGTGAAGTATCGACGATTCTTGAGGTCATTAAAGCCATTGCCGACCAGACCAACCTACTGGCACTCAACGCAGCCATTGAAGCCGCTCGAGCCGGTGAACAAGGGCGCGGGTTTGCCGTGGTCGCCGATGAAGTTCGTCAACTCGCCAGTCGTACGGCGCAGGCCACCAGCAGCATTGAAAACATTCTGGTTCAGTTCAAACAAGACAGCGAAGCATCATTGGTATCAGTGGACACAGTTTGCGCACACGCTCACCAGAGATCCACCGACATCGAAGCCTTATCGACCAGCATGAATCATGTGGTGACGGAAATGTCTCAGGCGCAACAACACGCTGAAAACATTCAGCTTCAAACCCAGTCGACCACGCAACTCAGCCAGGACGTGCAAAACAAAGTGGAAGTGATCACGCAGCACGCGGACGACACCTCTCACTCGGCAGCCCAAACGCGCGAAATCAGTCAGAATCTGGAACAATTGTCCGAACATCTGGAAGCATTGCTGAACCAGTTTACCCTGCAGGAGAAAAAACCGTCGTAAAAATCAGGAAATTTCGTCAGCCAGAGGTCAATTAAAGGTTGAAGCTATCGATTTGACAGGTAATATGTTCCGTTGATTCTGTAAAATGCAAGCCAACCCAATGTTTCGACTGTTTTTTGCCCGTTTTCACGTTCAAAAAGCGCACATTGGGTTGAATTTTTACCTCAATGGAGAAAACACCTAACATGACTTACGCGCCTGTAAAAGACGTTCTGAGCGGTAAGCTGGCAGTTGACAGTGAAGTCACTGTTCGCGGCTGGATTCGTTCACGTCGTGATTCCAAAGCTGGAATCTCATTCCTTGCCATTTATGACGGCTCTTGTTTCGACCCGATTCAGGCCGTGGTCCCTAATAATCTGAATAATTACAACGACGAAGTACTGAAGCTGACTACCGGCTGCTCTGTCGAAGTAACAGGTAAAGTGGTTGAATCTCCAGCGAGCGGTCAGGACTTTGAACTGGCAGCAATCGACGTGAAAGTGGTTGGCTGGGTAGAAGATGCTGACACTTACCCAATGGCGAAAACTCGTCATTCTATCGAATACCTCCGCGAAGTGGCGCACCTGCGTCCGCGCACCAACGTAATCGGTGCCGTAGCACGTGTTCGTAACTGCCTGTCTCAGGCGATTCACCGCTTCTACCACGAGCAAGGTTACTTCTGGGTATCGGCTCCGCTAATCACCGCGTCTGACGCAGAAGGCGCTGGTGAAATGTTCCGCGTTTCTACACTAGACATGGAAAACTTGCCTCGCACAGACGCAGGTAAAGTGGACTACAACGAAGATTTCTTCGGTAAAGAAACCTTCCTGACGGTATCCGGTCAGCTAAATGGCGAAGCATACGCGTGTGCACTGAGCAAAATTTACACTTTCGGCCCGACTTTCCGTGCTGAAAACTCAAACACCAGTCGCCACCTGGCGGAGTTCTGGATGGTTGAGCCTGAAGTTGCGTTTGCCGATCTGGATGACATAGCGAAACTGTCTGAAGACATGCTGAAATACGTGTTCAAAGCGGTACTGGAAGAGCGTCGTGACGATCTTGAGTTCTTCGCGCAGCGTATCGATAAAGAAGCGATCACCCGTCTGGAACAGTTCGTGTCGTCTGACTTTGCACAAGTTGATTACACTGACGCGATCCAAATTCTGATGGATTCTGGCCGTGAGTTCGAATTCCCGGTTGAATGGGGTATCGATATGTCTTCTGAGCACGAGCGTTATCTGGCGGAAGAACACTTCAAAGCACCTGTCATCGTGAAGAACTACCCGAAAGACATCAAAGCATTCTACATGCGTCTGAACGACGACAATAAGACGGTTGCTGCGATGGACGTTCTGGCACCGGGCATTGGTGAAATCATCGGTGGTTCTCAGCGTGAAGAGCGTCTGGATGTTCTGGATGCACGCATGCGTGAAATGGGCATCGACCCTGAGCACATGAGCTGGTATCGCGATTTGCGCCGCTACGGCACAGTGCCACACGCAGGTTTCGGTCTGGGCTTCGAGCGTCTGGTGTCTTACGTCACCGGCATGGGCAACGTTCGTGACGTGATCCCATTCCCACGTACCCCACGCAGCGCAAACTTCTAATTGCCATTGTGAATAGCAAAAACCTCCGCATCGACGGAGGTTTTTTTATACCTGCTGAATGAACTCAGTCCGGTTTCCCGGCAGCGTATTTAACCGCCGCAACGAAGATCGCAAACAGAACAAACGGAATGGCTGCCGCCGTGTATTCCGTCCAGGCGTACCCGACAAAAGACTTGGACAAAATTAAGTGTCCGAGAACCAACAACAGAGCGCTGATGATCGCCCAGGCAATCAGAAACAGCTCTCCACGACGTTTTGTTGTGCTCATAATCTGGCTCCTTGTGATAAATCGAAGCCATTACAGCACTGTTGGTGTCACCCTGAGCAGTACAGATGACGCACTAACGCACCGAACAGTTGCTCAGCCTAGTAATGATGTGACCCAGAGCCTGAATCGCAGCAGCAATACGTGGATCGTCGAGTGAATATGAGCTGTTAATACGCAGGCAGTGGACAAACCGGTCGTCAAACGCAAACAGACTGCCCGGTGCCACCGAGATCCCATGCTCCAGCGCAACCTGGTGTACCACATTGGTATCTATCTCGTGAGGCAAACGCAGCCAGAGAAAATAACCGCCTTCAGGTGCAGCCACTGTTACTTCCGGAGGCAAGCACTCTCGCATCAACACAGACATCGCCAACTGACGTTCAGCCAGTGCCCTGCGTAACTTCCGCAGGTGGTTGTCATAGCTTTCGTGAGTCAGATAGTGTGCTAGCCCCTTTTGCACCGGCACACTGCTGGAGATGGTCGACAGCAGTTGCTGTCTTTGAATCAGCTCATTGTATCGCTCAGATACAACCCAGCCAACCCGATAGCCTGGCGACAAAGATTTGGACAAAGAACCACACAACAAAACCTGCCCGTTGTGGTCAAAGGCTTTCAACGGTTTCGGTTTGCGCTCACCAAAATACAGCTCACCATACACGTCATCTTCAATGACCGCGACGTCTTGCTGAGCCAGACGTTGCATCAGGCGTTGCCGCGCTGACTCAGTCAGGCAACTGCCTGTCGGGTTATGAAACGTGGGCATCAGCCAGCATGCCCGCACCGGATAGGTTGCCAATGCTGCCTCTAATGCATCGAAATCCAGACCATGTTGAGTATCGACCGGCACTTCGACCGGTTTGAGGTTGAGGCGCTCGATCGCTTGCAAGGCACCATAAAAGGCCGGGGATTCAATGATCACATAATCGCCCGGCACCGTCACAGCTTCCAGGCTCAGGTTCAGTGCTTCCAGCGCACCCGAGGTTACGACAATGTCATGATGACTGATATGGATTCCCTGCTGCAGGTATCGCTGCGCGATTTTCCGGCGCAGGGTTTCATCTCCGGGTGGCAGATGACTGAGCCAACTGGTCGAGGAAACCTGACGGTTAGCACTGGCGAGATTACGGGCCAGATCGCGCGCCGGAAACAAGGTTGGGTCCGGAAACGCCGATCCCAATGGTATCAGAGTCTCATCCGCACTCTGCTTAAGAAAAGTGAACAGCTGATCGTTGATCAGGGCGGGCTTTGGCACTTCACTGAGCGATGCGGTTCGCTCTTTGGCGGCCACAAAGTAGCCAGATTGTGGCCGGGCGACCAACAACCCTTCACTCTCCAGCAACTGAAACGCCTGTAATACAGTACTGGTACTCACCTGGTGACTGCGGCTGGTCGCGCGCACAGACGGAATTTTGTCCCCGGCTCGCCAGGTTTGATCTTCTATCTGGCGGCGTATCTCCTGAGCCAGTAACTGATAACGTGTCATACAACCCTCACTTGTTATCTGCGCACTGTAACACATCTGATTTTTCAGTGTTTTTTTGCTCTTATATCCAAGAGAAACGTCACACTCGACTCACACTGGGTGCGTCCACAGCGCAAAATGAAGTAAAACGCCGGATAATCAATATCATGGGGGATTATAAGATCACTATCACGTTAATTATGTCACCATCTGATAGATTTAATTTTGAACAGTGATGTTAACCCCTACTGAACCTGAGAATTGAGAGAGTAATCATGAGTAAGTTCAAAACGGAAGACATAAAATACAAAGGCGAAACCAACGGCGTACACAGCTGGAATGCCCCCAATGGCCAGCCCTATTACTGGCATCCGGACTGGCTGCATATTGCGGAAGATGCCACGGGCCTGCATGCCAAAGGCGACCTGGAGGTTAGTGCCGGAGATAAACCAACAAAAGAACACGCTCTGAACGCCATTTTGAAGCACATTAATCAATGGGCACATAAATCCAAGTGATCACGCCTGACACCGTAAGAGTTGCCTTAGCCCGGCAGTAAGATACCGGGCTTGTTGCTTCTGGCTTCCACGCCAGAGGAATACCCTTTCTCCTTCTCACCCTTTGTTGCTTGCTTAAACCAAAATACTGAGACATTTCCCTTCCGCAGGCTGCCGTTTTTATACTGAAAATCCCCAACTGATACAGCCAATGGCGAAAAATGAATTATTTTTTACTTTTCTGTTTTATTGCTGTTGTGTCCGGTTTCTCAGAAAGGTATAAATAACGGAGTTTTTAAAGCCCACCCTCAATTAACACGGATGAAGATTATGTTTGAAAAAGTTCTTGCAGCACCTGCTGATCCTATCCTTGGCTTAACAGAAGAGTTTAAGAAAGATACGCGTGCTGAGAAGATTAACCTTGGCGTAGGCATCTACAAAAATGAGAGCGGTGAAACGCCAGTTCTCAAGACTGTCAAAAAAGCCGAGGCAGCTCTGCTTGAAACTGAAAAAACCAAATCTTACCTGACCATTGAAGGGACGGCTGAATACGCGCTGGCGGTACAAAAACTGCTTTTTGGCGCCGATTCTGAAGTTGTGGCACAAAAACGAGCAAAAACAGCTCAGGCGCCAGGTGGTACAGGCGCCCTTCGCGTTGCCGGCGAGTTCATCAAACGCCAGTTGGGCGATGTAAAAATCTGGATCAGCAATCCAACCTGGGCAAACCACAACGGTGTGTTTACGGCAGCGGGTATTGAGACGGCTCAGTACAGCTACTACAACCCTGAAACCAAAGATAAAGACTTTGCCGCCATGTTGAGCGACCTTGAGTCAGCCAATGTGGGCGATATCGTGCTATTGCACGGTTGCTGTCACAACCCAACTGGGATTGATCCTACCGCGGAAGAGTGGGAAACACTGGCGAAGCTGGTCGCCGAGAAAGGCCTGCTGCCGCTGTTTGACTTCGCTTATCAGGGTTTTGCCAAGGGCGTTGAAGAGGACGCTGCTGGTCTGCGTACGTTTGCTAAGTACAATAAAGAGATCCTGGTTGCGAGCTCGTTCTCGAAAAACTTTGGTCTGTACAACGAGCGTGTAGGTGCATTCACTCTGGTTGCTGCTGACGAAAGTATTGCAACCACCGCGTTCTCACAAGTGAAGAGCATCATCCGCTCTATTTACTCCAACCCACCTGCACACGGCAGCGCGGTTGTGACCCATATCCTGAACAACACAGAGCTGCGTGCAGAATGGGAAGCTGAAGTAGCGGAAATGCGCGACCGTATCCAAGAGATGCGTGAGCTGTTCGCTGCAACACTGAAAGCCGAAGGCGTGGATGCTGACTTCAGCTTCATCGAGCGTCAGAACGGCATGTTCTCTTTCTCTGGACTGAGCAAAGAGCAAGTTAACCGTCTGAAAGAAGAGTTTGCGATTTATATTGTCGGCTCAGGTCGTATCAGTGTTGCGGGCATGACCAAGTCTAACATGAATCCGCTATGCAAAGGCATCGCCGCGGTTCTGTAATCACCATTCATCTGTGATTGAAATCATCAAAAAAGCCAGCGCGTTCGCTGGCTTTTTTATTGGTAGACTGTTCCGTCCTAAATAAGGTTGACACTAAAGTAGTGCTCAATACGCATAACGCATCGATATGCCACCTTCATTGGAGGTGTACTCTCCGGCATCACGGTAACTGTAAAAGCCACCGAGCGCAAAACGTCGAGTGACATAATAGTCGGCTCTGAGTTTGACGATCTCTTCCTCCAACGCATCGCTGCGACTGAGTTCACCGAGCGCTGTCAGCTCAAGTTTGTCAATCGGACTGTAACTGAGGCCCAGATCGATACCATAAATCAAATCACTGCTGTCAGATAATTGCTGATCCGTGTCATCCTCGGTAGTGACGGTGCGCAAATACCCGGCCCTGGCCCGCGAGTAGATTAGCCAGTCATCATTGAGATCCCATTTGTAACCCACCCCTGGGCGAAACGAGTAGATTTCCGTAGTGGTCTCGTCAGGTCGGATAAAACGCGCTTCATAGTCCGCAACCACTAACCAGTGTTCGGCAAACAGTCCACTGTAGCCCACCATCACACTCGTAACATTACCCTCATCGCCATTGTCAGCATCGAGAGAGCCCGCACTTACATCGGCGTACAAATAATCCTGATTCACTTTATGCACCCGGATCGGATCTTCTGCAAGTACCGCAGCTGATACTCCGATCAGCCCGATACCCAGGCTCACACGCCCAAACTGTGTCATCGACTGCCTCCTGCAAATGACTAACTTTCAACGCCTTGATAATAGTGTAAAGTCTCAGCCACAACAGAATTATTATCGTGAACTTTGGCAGGTCGCACAGCAACAAAAAAAGCAGCCATTAAGGCTGCTTGATTCACCAAGACTCGTTACAACACAATAACGATCTCGTCCCCTTGCTGACCCGCGATGCGCACGTGACTACGCGATTCAATTTTGACGATCTGATCTCTGTCGAGTGAATACGGCATCACCAGTTTGATTCGCTCAATCCCCTGCCCTTTGGCAATCTCAAATAAGGTGATCAGATTAGACTCATCACTTCTGTTTGTTGACAGCCTGCGCAGCGCCGCATCCCAAAGCCGATCCTCCGGTGAATGAAAGTTATCGGTTGCCTCTCGCCACACCACGCTAAAAATGGGTGCAAACGTGCTCATTGCCTCTAGAAAAGTCCATTTTTTGTCACACGAGGCGCTGAGGAAAGAGGTATAGTCAAAATTAACGCTGACGTGCTCTATGTGGTCCATGTTTTCCCCCGACTTGTACGCAGTACGATATCCTTACTATCCGTTATGCTCGACTATATAGCAACAGGATATAGAACAATCATCTTTTAGAACCAAATAAAAGGTTAAAACGCTATATAAAAACCAAATTCATAACAAACTCCGTACATGAGTGATCACATATGTGTCGGGTTGATTAATATTTAGGGCGTAGAATAAAAACACCTGTACGCAGATCATTTAACATCCACGATCCGGCTGGCTTTTTTATACTGTAACCGCCACCCTTGCCAACGCGGCAACTCCCAGCGTTTGGGGTCACCTTTACGTAACCCGCTCTGATAGACCACATGAACCAGCTTCTTCGCAGGGTAATATTCGACACTCAGGTTCAGATCACCGAGATTAAGCTCCAACGGATAGGTTTCAGCAAAGTCTGCATATTCCCAGTCGGGAACACCTGCAAAAGGAAAATCAGACTCATTGAACAGCGCCAGATCATCGACACTGTCCAACTCCAATAGGGTTAATTGTTCGCTGAACCAGGATTCAAACGATAAATCTTGTGATACGGATTCTGGTGTCATCCCCAATTGAGCGTAAATCTTCCAGTGGGTGATTTCCGCCTCTCGGCGTCTGGCAAACCCCGGCATCAACTCCTCAGCCATTACCGCCTCAACAATGGGTTTGACCGCCAAACTCCCCTGAGCTGCGACCTGGCGGGTTGCGACGATCCGCCCGGCAAACACAAGCTCCAGATTAGACAGCGCCTTCTCGCCGTCATACACGGTTTCTCCCTGCTGCCACTCACCCAACTCCAACCGCTCAAGCAGCGCCAGAGGAACCGGTAACATCACGGTTGCCAGATTGAGTGTTTGTTTCACGCCTCGTCCCGGGAGGCTGTGCGTATCAAGCACCAACGCCGCCTCCGCCGCCTCATTGAAACGGGTGTGGCGTGCTGGCATCACTTCGAGGTGTCCATTACCCAGCGCTTCCCGGCGACGCTCACGACGCACAAACAGCAACTCAGGATGCAAACCTGCAATCGCTTCGCACAGCGCTGCCCGATCGTAACGTGACGCCACCTCTAACATCGGCAACGCAAATACCTCGCGCATCTGCTCTGCAAGACCGCGAGCCTCAGCAAGTGCATCCGGCTCAGTGCGTACGCCAGGCAAGACAACGTCGCGTACCAGTTTGATATTGATTTCCGCATCACAGTGATGCGGCTCTTCTTGATTGAGCAACTCAAGCGCATCGGAATCTGGGCGATAGGAGTATAGGGCAGCAGGCACAGACAACGCCGCGGTTAAATCTATCATCGCTTCTTTGAGGGCTTTGCTTGGCATCCTGGTCACCAAATCAGCATACAAAGCATCAATGGGCAATGGATAGAGGGTGCGACCGTGCTCGGTGACCCGCCCTTTGTCATCCAACGCTTCCATATTTCGTAGCAGTGCATGTGCTGCGTCGAGCGATTTTTCCGGCAACTGGTCGAGCAGATCCAGCTCTGTTAAACAATAGCCACAAGTCGCTGATGTCAGCATCGGCTCGGTCAACGCTTCACGCTGCAGCTCTGGCGGGGTCACGTTCTCCAAGGCAGCATGTTCACCATACAAGCGGATACAGATCCCGTCCATAACACGACCAGCGCGGCCGCTACGCTGGCGGGCGCTGGCTTTTGAGATGTGAGTTAAGGTCAGAGTGGTACGGCCGTTACGCTGCACGGTGCGCCGCTCCAGACCGGAATCAATCACCGCAACGATATTCGGAATCGTCAGCGAGGTTTCTGCAACATTGGTGGCCAGTACAACCTTACGTTGCGATTGCGGGTTCAGCGCCAATTCGCGTTCTTTATCGCTCACCGACGCGTGTAACGGAACCACCAACCAGTCGTGCAATGCAGTCAGTGCGCTCTGACACAACGCAATCTCTTTGCGCCCTGGCAGAAAGACCAAAACATCGCCCTGAATATCGCTTGCGATCAATTGTTCAATTTCCTGCCTGACCCGAGACTCCAGCCCTCGGCTGTCCGGTAATTGGCGCGACTCCTTTGCGCGATAACACATCTCGACCTGAAACTGCCGCCCCTGCGCCTGCAAGCGCTGTGCACCGACATAACGAGCCAGTCGTTCCCCTTCCAGTGTCGCTGACGTGATGATCAAGCGATGATGTTGATGTGCTTTGAGCATCGCCACCAGCACATCGGTATCCCAGCGGCGTTCGTGGTACTCATCCACCATCACCACATCAAACTGCGCCAGCTTATCTTCTGCAAACCAGCGCAGCGCAACCCCCGGCGTGACAAATACCACTTGAGTGTCCGGCGTAAACCGATTTTCCAGTTTGATCGCATACCCAACAGACTGACCCAGTCGCTCACCACGTTGCATCGCCAGAAACTGAGCCAGAGACGTACAGGCGATACGTCGTGGCTCAACCACCAGTACTTTCCCCTGCTCTGCCGCCCACAGCGGTAACCGGGTAGATTTGCCGGACCCGGTCTCGGCTTCCACCACCAGATGGTGTCGGGAGAGTAAGGATTGTACCTGAGGCGCTAGGACGTCAATGGGTAATGAATGCATAGAAAATCAACAATTGGAAATCAGACAAACAATTATATCCTGATCGTTGTCGATAAACGAACAGGAACCCGTACGACGGGGTGGTCATTCTATTTACAACACGATAACTAAACCCTATCATTTTCGGGTTCCGTTCTATCCTTCACATAGGCTTCCAATGAATAACGACAAACGCCCTCTGTACATTCCATTTGCTGGTCCAGCATTATTAAGTACACCTCTACTCAACAAAGGCAGTGCATTTTCTGCCGAAGAGCGCGCGTCATTCAACCTCGAAGGTCTTTTGCCAGAAAGCACAGAGACCATTCAGGAACAGGTTGAGCGTGCGTATCAGCAATACTGTAATTTTGAAAGTGACATGGATAAGCACATTTATCTGCGCAACATCCAGGACACTAACGAGACCCTGTTCTACCGTCTGGTTCAGAACCATATCTCAGAAATGATGCCGATCATCTACACCCCGACTGTGGGCGCTGCGTGTGAGAATTTCTCGAATATCTATCGTCGTGGCCGTGGTCTGTTCATCTCTTACGCGAATCGCGATCGCATTGATGATCTGTTAAATAACGCCGCTAACCACAACGTAAAAGTGATCGTGGTTACCGACGGTGAGCGTATTCTTGGTCTGGGCGACCAGGGCATCGGCGGTATGGGCATTCCTATTGGTAAGCTGTCTCTGTACACCGCTTGTGGTGGTATTAGCCCGGCCTATACGCTACCGATTGTATTGGATGTCGGTACCAATAACCCGCAACGTCTGGCCGATCCGATGTATATGGGCTGGCGTCATCCGCGTATCACTGGCGCTGAGTACGACGCATTTGTTGAAGAGTTCATTCAGGCTGTTCAACGTCGCTGGCCAGAAGCACTGATCCAGTTCGAAGACTTCGCCCAGAAAAACGCCATGCCACTGCTGGAACGATACAAAAACCGTATCTGCTGTTTCAACGATGATATCCAGGGTACCGCGGCCGTCACGGTAGGCTCACTGCTGGCCGCCTGTAAAGCGGCGGGCAGCAAGTTATCTGAGCAGCGCATTACTTTCCTGGGAGCCGGTTCTGCAGGTTGTGGTATTGCTGAAGCCATCATCGCGCAAATGGTGTCAGAAGGCATTTCAGACGAAAAAGCCCGCTCACAGGTTTACATGGTCGACCGCTGGGGCCTGCTTCAGGAAGGCATGCCAAACCTGTTGGACTTCCAGCAACGTCTGGTCCAGAAAGTCAAAAACACCAGCAAATGGGAAGCAGAAGGAAACGGATACTCGCTGCTGGATGTGATGCGCAATGCAAAACCAACCGTACTGATTGGTGTCTCGGGCGCGCCGGGCTTGTTCAGCCAGGAAGTGATCGAAGAGATGCACAAGCATTGTCCTCGCCCGATTGTTTTCCCGCTGTCCAACCCAACCAGCCGAGTGGAAGCAACGCCGTCAGACATTCTGCGCTGGACCAATGGCGAAGCATTGGTGGCAACAGGCAGCCCGTTTGACCCTGTCATTCATGAAGGTAAGAGCTACCCGATTGCCCAATGCAACAACAGTTACATTTTCCCGGGTATTGGTCTGGGTGTGCTGGCAGCCAACGCGCGACGCGTAACCGACGAGATGCTGATGGAATCCAGCCGGGCACTGGCAACCTGCTCGCCTCTGGCAATCAATGGCCAGGGCGCGCTGCTGCCACCACTTGAGGCCATTCACTCAGTGTCGAAAAAGATTGCGTTTGCCGTGGGCAAAAAAGCCATTGAGCAAGGTGTGGCGCAGGAGATATCCGACGAGGCACTGGAGCAAGCGATTGACCAGCACTTCTGGCAGCCAGTCTACCGCCGCTACAAACGCACGGCATTCTAAGTGAAACAAACCCTGGCTTGGCCAGGGTTTGTTGTTTAAGGCTGCTGACAAAATGGTCGTTTAACACTTTTACATCTCGCGGGGCTTGATGACAGTGCCGCTCTTCGTGTTATTCTTCCTTTCTCAATACGGATATCATTCAGAAAATGTTAGACATACTCAATACGTTAGGTGACTACCTTCGCCCTTATCTCAGCGAAATATCAACCGCTCTGGTGGCCTGTGCCCTGGTGATGCTGGGCAACGAAATCAACGGATTCTTCCGCGGTTTACTGCGCAATCAGCATTTCACCATCCGGACACTGGTCTTCATTCTTATTAACGCCTTTGGTTACGGATTAGTTATAATAAAAGCAACACCTTACCTGACTCGGACACTAAAAAACCTCGATACAGGCATCATGTTCGCAGTAGTTATCTCGAGCTTTATAATCATAGGTGTATGGGCGCAAAGGAATCGGCAAATCTAGTGGTCAGTATTCACAACAAACAACGTTCAACCAAACTGAATCGGAAGATGATTGTCCGATGTCTGCGCATTCTGCTGCTGTTGGCGATTGCGGCGATGGTGGCCGTTGTTGTGATTGATCGTTGGGTGACTTATCAAACCCGGGACAATGTTTTATCCAGCCCGGAGCAAGTGGATAAATTCAGTGTGGCCGTGGTGCTCGGCACCAGTAAATACCTCGGCCGAACATTAAACGAGTACTATACCCACCGTATTGACGCCGCCATCGAGCTGTTCAAAAGCGGGAAAGTCGACAATCTGCTGCTCAGCGGAGACAACGCCCATCGTTCGTACAATGAGCCCTGGACGATGAAACGTGACCTGCTCAAAGCCGGCATTCCTGACGAGCACTTGTTTCTGGATTACGCAGGCTTTCGGACACTCGATTCGGTAGTGCGCGCCAAAAAGATTTTTGATACCGACAATTTTCTGATCATTTCGCAGCGCTTCCATTGCGAGCGTGCGCTGTTTATTGCCGATTACCACGACATCCACGCCAAGTGTCTGGCCGTACCCGGCCCGACCAGCCATTCCGGGTTTAAAGTTCGTCTGCGGGAAGTGTTCGCGCGTACCAAAGCATTTCTCGATCTTTACGTGATTGGCACTCAGCCGAAATTTCTCGGCCCAAAAGAGCCGATTATCAAGCCTGAAGACGAAGAACAGGCTGACGTGGCCGAGGCCCAGATCGATAATTCACTTTGACTCCCCCACCGCAAACCTCTGGTGAGTCTTCATCACACTATTCCTTTTTCTCTGAACAACGATTCGGCATTTGAACTCGAGAAACTCTGGCGCTGTTTTTGAAACGCGCCTGGGTTTGCTACACTGCGTCACAACATAATTACTAAAGAGCAATGTCATGTCTTTAATCGCGAAAGGTACGCTACGTAAAATGAAAGCGGACCTGAACGACACCGTTCACTACCGTTTGCCTGTCGGGGATGAGCTGGTGGATCTCAACCCTTTTATCGGGAAAACCCTAACCCTGACGCATACCGGTCATATTTTTTGCTGCAACTGCGGCAAAAAAACCAAGAAGAGTTACTCTCAGGGACACTGCTTTGTGTGCATGAAGAAACTCGCCAGCTGTGACATGTGTATTATGAAGCCGGAAACCTGCCACTACGCGCAAGGTACCTGTCGTGAGCCGGAGTGGGGGGAACAAAACTGCATGGTCGATCACTATGTATATCTGTCCAACACATCCAGCCTTAAAGTCGGCATCACCCGTCATACTCAAATTCCGACTCGTTGGATCGACCAAGGCGCGACACAAGGATTGCCAGTTTTCAAGGTCAAAACCCGTCAGATTTCCGGTTTGATCGAAGTGGAAATGGCGAAGCATATAGCCGACAAAACCAATTGGCGTACTCTGCTAAAAGGCGACGGAGAGCCACTGGCACTGGAAGAACATTTCCACCTTATGTTGCCATTGGTCGAAGACAAAATTGCCGAGATCAAAGCAGAATTTGGAGACGATGCCATCGAAGTCTTGAGTGAAGGGATCACGCCGATCGCCTACCCGGTCACCGAGCATCCGAGCAAAATCACGTCACACAACTTTGATAAGAACCCGGAAGTCACCGGCATACTGAAAGGCATCAAAGGACAGTACCTGATCTTCGACACCGGGGTGATCAACATCAGAAAATTCACGTCGTATGAAGTCGAAGTGTCTGACGCTTAAAAGAAATCAAGCCCGCGAATCGCGGGCTTGTTTGTATTAGGCTTGGAGCAGACGCTCCAGCGCGTCAAACAATCTATCCACTTCCTCAAGTGTGTTGTAATGCATAAAGCCGATTCGCACCACACCGCCGCTCTCTTCCAGCCCCAGCTGTTTCACTAAGCCGAGTGCATAAAAGTGGCCATTCCAGACACAGATATTCTGCTCACCCAGAGCACGCGCGACCAATTCAGGGGCGAACTGGTCAAACGTCAACGCAAACGTCGGCGTTCTTAACTGACTGTCCGCAACCGCACGTCCATAAAGTTGAACGCCATCCAAACTCGCCAGACGTGACAGAAAACGCTCCGTAATCGCCTGCTCGTGCGCATTGAACTGCACAAAACTTTGCTCTAAGCGTTCACGCAATGTCGCCTGAGGATCGCCCCACTGCGCTAGATAGCCCACCGCCGCGATAATACCGGCCAAGCCCTCAAAGCTTTGCGTTCCGGTTTCAAACCGCCCCGGCCCCACATTGGTCGCTGGTTCCACTTTGTACGGCTTGAGTGTGTGTAGCCACTTCGGTGCCACGTACGCAATACCGACATGCGGACCAAAAAACTTGTAGGCGGAACACGCCAGAAAATCACAGTTTAACTGCTGCACGTCAAGCAAATGGTGCGGCGCGTAATGAACCGCATCAACATAAACTTGCGCTCCGACACGATGAGCCGCGTCGACCACGGACTTAACATCGACTACAGAGCCGGTGGTGTTAGACGCGTAAGTCACCGCCACCAAACGCGTTTTTTCGTTCAACAGTGAGAAAAAGTGGTCCATATCCAGCGAACAGTCGGACTCGTCCACTCGCACTTGATGAACGATCACCCCTTTATCTTCCGCGGCTTGCTGCCAACTGGAGACATTGGAATAGTGATCCAATGCCGTGACAATGATTTCGTCGCCGGCTTGCCAGTCACGACTGATCGCCCGGCTTAACTGGAAGGTCAACGATGTCATGTTGGCGCCAAACACCATGTTGTCAGCCGACGGCGCATTCACCAGAGTCTGAGCCGACTCCCGAGCGCGACGCATCAGGTCGGTGGTCATCTGGCTGGAAAAATAGTGCCCGCCCAAGTTGGCATTGTAATGACCGAGGTAGTGAGTCATGGCCTCCAGTACACTGGCAGGCACTTGTGAGCCACCAGGCCCGTCGAGAAACACCACTGGCATGCCGTTGTGACGTTGCGCCAACGCACTGAATTGTGCACGAGCTGAATCAGGACTGAAGTGCATTGACACCACCTTTCGCCGTTAAAACAAATACATCCATGTGACCACGCTGCCCTTCCTCTAATGAGCGGATTGGACGCGCGTTGTGCCATAGCTTACTGTCTGCCAGCATGGCGACTTCGCCGTTACTCAACACTTTGCGATAGAACGGCGCTTCATCAAAATCTTCATACAACATGATCTCACCGCCGCTGATGTTATGACGGTCAATACCAATAATCGCAATGTGATCAAACCCGTCCTGGTGCACCCCCTCAGGCGCCACTTCCGTTTGCTCGTACACGGCAGATATACGGATCTGATGTATTTCAATTTCCTGTCCATCCGGCAGTTGATTGGCTTTGACAAACAGAGCACACATTTCTCGCATTCCCTCGCTGTCGAGGGTGGAAGGTAGAATAGACTCAAACTGGCGAGACACGTTGCCCTGAAAACGGTTGATGTCGGAACTTTGCATAAACTGGCGATGTTCCAGCTCCGTTACCATGCCGTTGACGAAACGCACCACTGAATAACGACGCAGACGATACTGACCATCTGCGTGCTCAGTGTTTGGTAACTTGGCAAACGAAGGCGAAAGTTGTTCCAGCGCTTTGTGGCTAAGTTGAGTGATATGTAGGGTGTTTGGATGGGAATGTAACATCATCTACTCCTTAATGAAGGTACACTATTATCTTGTGCTGTTAACATTTAATTTACACAAGAGAATACGCAGATATCTGGCAAACTCAACCCTTCACCATGCATAATTCGGTTTTAACGCCATATTTGAAAGTTAAATCTAATAAATGAACACAATTCAGTTATAGAATCTAAATTAAAAACACTGAACGCTGAAAAATTAGACACCTTCACTATAAAACTATCAAAACCAATATAAATCAATGCTTTATGGGGGAATATTTACGTCATCACCACTTACCAGCTCAATTTACGCTTCTGTAATAATCTATAACCAATTATTCCGTGAACGATTCTTGATACCGCTTTTATTGCCCCCATAATTTCCCTACAATCGAGGAAAACCAATTAAGCGACTTTGCTAATGGAGCGCGAATGAGCGACGTAAAACACTGTAAATTATTAATTCTTGGTTCGGGTCCTGCCGGTTACACAGCGGCAGTGTACGCAGCTCGTGCCAACCTGAATCCTGTGCTGGTCACTGGTATGCAGCAGGGTGGTCAGCTCACCACCACCACAGAAGTCGAAAACTGGCCTGGTGACGCCCACGATTTGACAGGCCCCGCCCTGATGGATCGCATGAAAGAGCATGCAGAACGATTCGAAACCGAAATCGTCTTCGATCACATCAACGAAGTGGACTTACAACAGCGTCCGTTCCGCCTTAAAGGTGACAGTGGTGAATACACTTGTGATGCTCTGATCATTTCTACTGGCGCGTCTGCCAAATACCTGGGTCTGGATTCCGAAGAAACATTTAAAGGGCGCGGCGTATCTGCTTGTGCAACCTGCGACGGGTTCTTCTACCGTAACCAGAAAGTCGCGGTAGTTGGCGGCGGTAACACGGCCGTTGAAGAAGCCTTATATCTGTCAAACATCGCTTCTGAAGTGCACCTTATCCACCGCCGTGACAGTTTCCGTGCGGAGAAAATTCTCATCAATCGCCTAATGGACAAGGTCGAGAATGGCAATATTGTGCTTCATACCGACCGTACCCTGGACGAGGTGCTCGGCGACGATATGGGCGTGACTGGTGTTCGACTCAAAGAAACTCAGTCCGATGCCACCGAAGAATTCGACGTTATGGGCGTCTTCATCGCGATTGGCCACCAGCCAAATACCGGTATTTTTGAAAGCCAACTTGATATGAAAGACGGCTATATTCTGGTGAAATCAGGTCTGGAAGGTAACGCTACCCAAACCAGTATCGAAGGTGTATTCGCTGCAGGTGACGTGATGGATCACAACTATCGTCAGGCCATTACTTCAGCCGGAACTGGCTGTATGGCGGCCCTGGATGCAGAACGCTACCTGGATTCCCTTTCAGATAAGTAAAAACATTTTTCATTTTTACTTCAAAACCCAAAAGCCCGGCGGTATTCCCGCCGGGCTTTATTTTGTATAATGCCAGGTTCTTACACACATAATAATTCTCATTAAGCCTTCGAAATGGATAAGAAAAAAAGACGCAGCTTGAACACCTGGCTCAAGCAGCAGAGCAAGCTTGCAAAGCGCTGGCTCGGCATTGCTGTTGGTCTCGGTGTGTTATCAAGCCTGTTTTTACTGGCGCAAGCCGCTCTGCTCGCTTCCATTCTTCACCAGTTGATCATTGAACAGGTGGACAAATCGGAGCTCATCCCCTATTTCCTCGGACTGGTTGGCGCTATCGCCATACGTGCACTATGCGCATGGGGGCGGGAAATCGCTGGCTTCCGTTGTGGTGAGCAAATTCGGGTTTACATCCGCCAGCTCATTCTGGATAAATTGCGCGAGCTCGGCCCGGCGTACATAAAAGGCAAACCGGCCGGCTCCTGGGCGACATTGCTGCTGGAGCAAGTTGAAGAAATGCACGACTTCTTCGCTCGTTATCTGCCTCAGATGTCGTTGTCAGTCCTGGTACCGTTTGTGATTTTGGTTGTGGTGTTCCCATTAAACTGGGCCGCGGGTCTGATTTTCCTTCTGACCGCGCCACTGGTTCCGTTATTCATGGCATTTGTTGGCATGAAGGCAGCTGATGCCAACCGCAAGAACTTCAAAGCGCTGCAGCGTCTATCCGGTCACTTTTATGACCGCCTGCAATCGATGACCACTATCCGTCTGTTTG
The DNA here is from genome assembly GCF_000467125.1 of Vibrio proteolyticus NBRC 13287. GTDB lineage: Bacteria > Pseudomonadota > Gammaproteobacteria > Enterobacterales > Vibrionaceae > Vibrio > Vibrio proteolyticus. The sequence continues at coordinate 474,931 of NZ_BATJ01000001.1, forward strand.
ATCGCACACAAGCAGAAACGGAAGTGATGAAAGGCGCTTCAGAAGTGTTCCGCACCCGCACCATGGACGTGCTACGAATCGCGTTTCTCTCGTCTGCGGTGCTGGAATTCTTCACCTCAATCTCTATCGCTATCACGGCAGTGTATTTCGGCTTCAGCTTTATTGGTGAGCTGAATTTCGGTACCTATGGTACTGGTGTGACCCTGTTTGCCGGACTGTTTATTCTGATTCTGGCTCCGGAGTTTTATCAGCCGCTTCGCGATTTGGGGACGTTCTACCATGCCAAACAGCAAGCCGTCGGGGCAGCTGAAAGCATTGTCGAATTTCTGCAAACCGACGTCAGTAAAATTCGCTCCGGTGAGCAGCAGCTTGCTGACAGCGGCGCAATCACCATCGAAGCAACAGACCTGACCGTTTTTAGTCCCGAAGGTAAGCCATTGCTCGGCCCAGTCAGCTTTGCGATCCACGCCAATCAAACAACCGCACTGGTTGGCCCAAGCGGTGCGGGCAAAACCAGCCTGGTCAATGCAATTTTGGGTTTCCTGCCTTATGAGGGGTCACTCAGGATCAACCAGAGCGAACTCAAATCACTGGATCTCGCGAGTTGGCGACAAGTCATCAGTTGGGTCGGCCAAAATCCGCTGCTGGTACATGGCTCAATCCGCGACAACGTCACGCTCGGTAAACATAATATTGCAGATCAAGACGTTCAACGCGTACTGGAGCAATCTTTCGCGGCTGAGTTTGTCGCAAAACAAGGGTTGGATTATCAGGTATCGGATCGTTCGGGTGGCCTTTCGGTCGGTCAGGCTCAGCGTCTGGCTCTGGCCAGGGCGATGTTGCAGGACGGGAGATTCTGGTTGCTGGATGAACCGACAGCCAGTCTGGATGCCCGCAGCGAACGCCTGGTAATGAAGGGGTTGTCAGAGCAGATCCAAGACACAACCACTTTGATGGTGACCCACCAACTGGCACCATTACAGGATGTGGCACAAATTCTGGTCATGCAAGACGGTGCAATGGTTCAGCAAGGCAATTTCGATACCCTGGCCAACACCGACGGCTTGTTCCGCGAGATGTTACGTGCCAATCAGGCCCTGAATCAAACCAATAAGGGGAACTTAGATGCGTGATTTACTCCCTTATCTGAAACTGTATAAGAAACATTGGTTTGGCTTGTCACTCGGCATGCTGCTCGCGTTTCTGACTCTATTTGCTTCGATCGGCCTGCTGACGTTATCCGGTTGGTTCCTGGCGGCCGCAGCCGTTGCCGGGCTAACTATCGCGCGGGAAACCTTCAACTATATGCTGCCCGGGGCTTTTGTCCGGGGGTTTGCAATGGGCCGCACCGCCGGTCGCTGGGGTGAACGAGTTGTCAGTCACAATGCAACGTTCAAGCTGCTGACTGACCTGCGTATTTTCTTTTTTGAAAAGCTGGCACCGCTGATCCCTGGTCGGGTGTCTAACCTGCGTGATGCAGACCTGCTTAACCGTCTGGTGGCCGATGTTGATGCCATGGACCATGTCTATTTGCGCCTCGTTAGTCCGATCATCGTGGGTGTGCTCGGTATCATCGGCTTAACGGCCTGCCTATGTTGGTGGGATATGGCCCTTGGTCTGACGCTGGGTGCCATTATGATGGCTCTGCTGCTGATCTGGCCCGTAGTGTTCTACAAACTGGGGAAACGCAACGGCACAGAGCTGACACAACATAAAGCGGCTCTGCGTGTGACCACGTTAGACTGGCTGCAAGGATACAGTGAGCTAACCATCTTCGGTGCAGAGAAGCGTTATCGTGAAGCGATTGTCGACGCGCAAAACAAACTGATTGCCAATCAGTTTGTTAACGCCCACTTCTCTGGCCTGGCGCAAGGTCTGCTGCTGCTGGCCAACGGCTGGACCCTGGCGTTGGTTTTGTGGCTGGCCGCCGATGGTGTCGGCGGACAGACTCCGGATCCAATGATCGCCCTGATGGCGTTTGCCACCATGGCGAGCTTTGAACTGCTGATGCCGATTGCCGGCGCATTCCAGTTCCTGGGACAAACATTAACATCGGCGCGACGACTGAATGACGTTATCCTGTCGGAACCCGACGTCACTTTCCCAGAGCAGCCTGTTGAGCATCACAAGGAGTTCAACATTCAATTCAAGGATATCACTTTCCGCTACCCTGACGGGCAACTGGACGTGCTCAATCAAGTATCTCTGGATATTCCAGCACGCCATCGGGTGGCGATCGTAGGCCAGACTGGCTCTGGCAAATCGACCTTGATGCAGTTACTGACCCGATACTGGGATCCGCAGCACGGTCAGGTCGCCATTGCGGGTCAACCGCTAAATGCATGGAGTGAAAGCCAGTTGCGCCGGGCAATGACTGTGGTCAGCCAGCGTGTGGACGTCTTGAACGGCACCGTGCGGGATAACCTGATTATGGCGGCTCCTGATGCCAGCGACGCCAAGCTAAGCGCCGCACTGGAAAAAGTCGGTCTGCAGAAACTTCTTCAGGATAACGGTTTGGATGCCTGGTTAGGTGACGGAGGACGTCAGCTTTCCGGTGGTGAAAAGCGCCGGATCGGCATCGCGCGAGCGTTGCTGCACAACGCCCCTATCCTCCTGTTGGATGAGCCGACTGAGGGTTTGGACAAACAGACGGAGCAACAAATCATGGCGTTATTTAGCGAGCACTTCGCTGAAAAAACCGTGTTGTTTATTACTCACCGTTTGGTAGATATGGACAAAATGGACGCCGTCTGTCTGATTGAGCAAGGCGAAATCGTTGAGTACGGACCACACCAAGAGCTGCTCGCACAGCAAGGTCGTTACTATCAGCTCACGCAAACACTCTAGCGTAAAAAAGCCGCTCTCCCTGAGCGGCTTTTTTGTGTCTTAGTGTTGCACCGTCCTAAATAAGGTTGACACTTTCCAACCCCATATCAGGACGGGTCATAGTTAACGTGAATACTGCGCCAGCAACACCTGTAATCTCGCCCAACTTTCAAGATCCGGTAGCCCGTCAACCTTGTCTGCTCGAAAATGTAACTGAAATGCACGCAGCACTTGCTGTGTAACCGGATCCCAGAGACCCGTTATCGGTAATGCGTAACCGTATTCCACCAACGCGGTTTGCCATGACAACGCGTCCTCCGGCGCTGACAAGCGCATCACTCGCGCGACTTCAAACTCGTCGGGCCAAGCTCCTACTCCATAAGTCTGATGCAAACGGCGCCACGGAAAACGCGGACCCGGATCTAGCTTCCTGCCAGGAGAAATATCACTGTGGCCAAGAATACGCTGAGGTGGAATTTGATACCGTTTGGCGAGATCCGTAATCAGCGCCGCCACGGTTTCAATTTGTCGGGTTTCGAACTCATCCCATTTCCGTTGCTCGATCGGAAGTTGTGCTTCGGCTTCAGGATACCCCAGATTGACGATTTCAATCCCTATCGAACTGGCGTTCAGTCCTGCTTGCCCACGCCACTGACTCTGCCCAGCATGCCAGGCTCTCTGGTCATCCTCGACTAACCGTAAGACTGGGCAGGGCGATGACTGGCACCCCTGCGGGATCAGATAATGGGCACTGACTCCTGAATCAGCGCGAGTCAGTATGTCGAGTGACGCCTGGTTATTCAGCGCAGTGTAATGCAGAACAATGCTGGAGATTCTAGGGCTGGAATTGGGTGAGTGGACAAGCTCCACACGATACGGCGTCACGGTACAGCCAGTAAACAACACACATAGTAAGACAAACAAACGGCGAGACAAATAACGAGAATAAACCAACATGAAAAACGACCGCAGATAAACGAATGGTGAACACGATCAATAATCTAAGCTGTCAAAGAGTGCAAATAAAAAACGCAGCCCGAGAGCTGCGTTTCTGATTAGCAATATGGCGTATTATTTTGTACGCGAACCTCGTTCACCCGTCGCTCGGTTACTTTTACGACGTGAAGGGTTATTACTGCGACCTTTTGGCGAATTGACTCGCTCTTCATGACGCTTCACCGCACGGCGGATCTTCTGGCTACGAGAGCGCTCACGTTTACGTGAAGTGTTCGCCTTATTCTCGTCCAGCAAAGTCTGTTTTTCCGGACGAAGTTCAACCAGCTCACGCAGGTAGTTCACTTCCTTCAGATCCAGCTCCATCCAACCACCACGTGGCAGTTTCTTGTCCAGGAAAATATCGCCGTAGCGCACACGCTTCAGACGACTTACCGTACATTCCTGAGATTCCCACAGACGGCGAACTTCGCGGTTACGACCTTCATTGATCACCACGTAGAACGTGTGGTTCATACCTTCACCACCCGCGTACACCACGTCTTCGAAACGTGCCAGACCATCGTCCAGCTCGACCCCTTTCACCAGGTTACGAACTTTCTGTTCTGTCACTTCACCGAATACGCGTACCAGATACTCACGCTCCACCTGACGGCTTGGGTGCATTAATCGGTTTGCCAGCTCACCATCCGTCGTGAACAACAGCAGACCGGATGTATTAGCATCCAAACGTCCGACAGAGATCCAACGTGAACCACGAATTTTAGGCAGACGGTCAAAGACAGTGCGACGGCCTTCCGGATCGTGGCGAGTACACAACTCCCCTTCCGGTTTGTAGTAAGCCAGAACTCGACAGACGACTTCTTCCTGCGCTTTAACAGAAACTGTGTGGCCGTCAATACGTACCACAGCATTCTCGTCTTCAAGACGCTCGCCAAGTTTAGCTACCACACCATTAACACTTACTCGTCCAGCTTTGATCAACGCTTCTAATTCACGACGAGAACCGTGACCAGCTCGTGCTAAAACCTTCTGTAACTTTTCGTTCATTTATCTACCTATGTGTCGTCTTCACAGACGTCGAATAAAAACTGCGGCCGCAAAATGCGGCCGCGTATTATCGCAAAAAAACTGGCAAAAAGCACCTATTTCGTTTACTCAAACGGCGCCGGATCGCCTGAGCCAAGTCGGACCAATACTGGCTCATCTTCACTGAAATCAATCACCGTTGTCGGCTTCTCTCCAAGATAGCCACCATTGAGAATCACGTCTACGGCATGTTCGAGTTTATCGCGGATATCTTCCGGATCCGACTCAGTGTAATCATTCCCCGGCAAGATCAGCGATGTCGACATCAAAGGTTCACCCAGCGCTTCGAGCAAATCAAGTGCAATACGGTTGTCAGGCACACGGATACCAATCGTCTTACGCTTAGCGTTCATCAGGCGACGAGGTACTTCTTTCGTCCCTTTAAAGATAAAGGTGTATGGACCCGGCGTGTTATTTTTCAGCAAACGAAATGCGGTATTGTCCACTCGAGCGTAAAGAGACAGCTCAGACAAATCACGGCATAACAGGGTAAAGTTGTGTTTTTCGTCCAGACGGCGGATTTGGCAAATGCGTTCCAGCGCTTGTTTGTTTTCCAACTGACAGCCAAGGGCGTAACCAGAATCCGTTGGGTAAACAATCACGCCGCCGTTGCGAATGATTGCTACGGCCTGACTGATCAAGCGCGCTTGCGGGTTTTCTGGGTGTACATAAAAAAACTGGCTCATTGTAATTCCTCACTTTCGAATCTTCAGACTCTCTTCGTCGAGTCCTATCGACCCAGTACATCGTGCAATCAATAGTTTAGATATAGAATAACATGGTGTAACAAAGTATGTACTGTTTCGTTGTCTCAGTGGCAAACTCGAGCGTGTAAAACTAAGCGGCCGAGCCACTGATTTTGTGAATTGAGTAACAACAAGATTGCGTCTGCAAAGATTTTTTTTTTTTGGGGGGGGGGGGAGAGCATAATGATCGGATCGGCAGGCAGGCAGGCAGGCAGGCAGAGATATTGTGCCAATCGCACCATCTGGGGAAACAGACGGTGCGAGGATTGCTCACTCTTTGAGTGTATAGAGTAACTGTTGGGTTGGTAACACGATAGCGACGATGGTCTCATCAATAATCACGGCATTCTCATTAATGATTCTCTGATATCTCTCGGCAGCATTCTGCGTGATAGGTCGCCCCTGCTTAGCCGCATCAATCAACTCAAGCCCTAACTCGGCGAGTTGCACTGCAGCCTCAGTGACCGACACCGTCTCGACGGAGGCAATATTCTCCGCAAAGATAGGTTTCGCCTGTTGGGCGGCCAGTTTGACGGTGTCATAATGCCTGGCCAAGGCGTCTAACGCAGCCTTATCACCCAGGGCAAACGCAGTCACTAAATCTTGCATCTCATACGCCGCCAAGCTCTCAACGGGCAATGCATCCGCAAAACGATTTAAGCGCTCATACTGATTGTACAGATCGCCTTTATTGGGCGTCGAAATCCACTTCTGCCAATGACGAGCGTAATACTGTGCCGGTTCGATGTATTTTGCAAGGGTTCGCAGCGGCGTTTCATCGCCACCATTGGCCAGACGTTTGAGCATCCTATTGGTATCTGCGTGATGACGCAGGCCAAGTGAAATTTCTGACCAGGTATCCATGACCTTCATGCGCTTGTACATGCTGCGCTCGTCGGTAAGGGTTTGGCTCGACCACAAACGCTCAGCTATCGCGTAGCTGCGCGGCCATAGACGCTGTTCGATGGTCATTGAATCCAGGTTCTCGCCCCAAATGGTCATTTCACCGCCTAAGATGAGCGATTGTTCTTTCTCGGTCAGCTCCGCCGGATAACCGCCATTGGGAGCCGGAATCACACTCCCGCTAATATCACTGCTTGCCACCAGTTGCCCAGTAGTGGGCCAGCGCACATTGCCAATCAACTGATAGCTGGTGTCTTTCAGCTTTCCGTCAGCAAACTCATAATTAAACTCGGTGTACGACATAAAATTATCGAAGTGCCCCCTGAACTTTACACCAGGAACGTATTCGATGATGTAAACCTCGTCGCGAGATTTGCCATTGTAGTCGGTAAACGCTCGATAATTGCCGTCCACCGCTTCGATGATGGTTAAATTGCCTTTGCGCGGGCCGCCTTTCGTACGCGGCTTCACCCAAACATAAGTCGCGAACTTCTCTCCAGTATGAAGCTTGTCATCGACCGTCATTCCTGTGGGCATCGGGTCATTACGATAGTGGTAGCTGGTGGGCTGTGGTTGATCTAAATAATAACCGGTCGAGAGAATGCCCTGATAACCCTCTTTAGCCGCACGACCAATGCTGTCATGGCCTTGCCAGCTTTGAATCACGATCGACGTAGGCAGATCTTTGTGCCAGATCTCATCCCAGCCGGACATCTTCTTACCGCGCTCTTCGAGCATCTGTTCAACTTTGGTGTTGAGATACGCTTGCAGACCGCGTTCACCATCAAGATTGTGGTCTTTAATAAACTGCTGAATCTTAGTGTTGTCGCGCCATTGCTGGTAATTGGGCTCGTCACCACCAATATGAACATACTCATCGGGGAACAGCTCGCTCACTTCATCAAACACACTGGCCAGCATCTTATAAAGTTCTGGATTGGTCGGATCCATTAAAGGTTCAAAAACACCCCAGCCACGTTGATGAGGATAAAACTGCTCTCCGGTGCCCGACATAAGATCCGGATACGCATGCGCTACCGCCGAAGCATGCCCGGGCAAAGAGATCTCCGGGATGACGCGAATACCAAGGTTGCGAGCGTGATTCACGACGTGGCGAATTTCATCCTTACTGTAGTACTCACCGTCCGCCGTGTCCTGCCATAATTTGGGATAACTATCTAACTGAATACGAATCGCCTGGTCATCCCAAATATGCCAATGGAAAACGTTCAACTTGGCCGAAGCCATCGCGTCCAACTGACGAAGAATCACCTCCACTTTGATGAAGTGACGAGCGGTATCATAAGAGACACCGCGCCAGGGAAAGCGTGGCTCGTCTTGAATGGATACGGCAGGCACAAAATAACCTGTCGCGTCCGTCTCGACCAATTGCAAGAAGGTTTCCAGGCCATGGAACGCCCCATACGGGCGTTCCGAGCGAATAAGGATCTGACCATTGCGCGATTCCAGTTGATAAGACTCATCACTGTCGATGTTCTGCACCTCTGTTTTAGGGGCGTGGCGAATATCAATCACTAATGTGGCGTCATTTTCAGACTTTGCTTGCCAATTCAACATCGGCACACCGGTTTGACGATACAGACGATCCATAATGCGTTTAGCATTAAATTGTACACGCGGCGAATCGTAGCCTTTGATGTAGATGCTGAACGCACTATTCAGCGGGATTTTGCCCTGCCCCAGCGCCACCTTTTTAGGATAAGGCATTAGGTTAAGGTCGGAATTAGGAGTCTTCGCCATTGTTGCCGGAATGGTAAGTAAACCTGAAATCAGTAGTGCTAATGTACCTTTGTTCATCCTTGATATCCTAGCGTTGTTATTATTATCCAGCCCAAGTCACGCCACTGCCTGAATAAGCACGACTTGGGGTTAAACCTGAGACGCGCTAAGCCACCAGCGCCACCGCTTCGCGAACCAGGTTGCCAATCTCGTCCCACTGTTCGTTTTCGATCAAGTCCGGTGCCACCATCCAGGTTCCGCCACAACAAACCACACGCTTGATCGCGAGATAATCGTTAACGTTATGTTTGCCGATCCCTCCGGTCGGCATCAGGCTGACATCGCCGTAAGGCGCAAGCAGAGACTTCACCATAGCCAGACCGCCACTGGCTTCTGCCGGAAAAAACTTAAGAAATGTCAAACCAAGCTCCAGTGCTTGCTCAACCTGACTGGGGCTGTTGACACCCGGTACGATAGGCATGTTCATATCCTGGCAGCAACGCACCGTATTCGGGTTCAAACCGGGAGCGACAATAAACTCAGCACCTGCCTCTTTCGCTTGAATAATTTGTTCTGGCGTCAAAACTGTCCCTGCGCCAATACACATTTCCGGATATGCATCGCGCATGGCTTTGATCGCTTCTACTGCGGCTTTGGTTCTAAAGGTTACTTCAGCCACTGGCAGGCCGTTTTCCACCAACACTTTTGCCAAAGGAATAGCGTGCTCGACACGGTTGATCTGGATAACAGGAATCACTTTAAATTGTGTTAATTGGTTGATCATGGTTTGGAACATAATAGGCTCTCACAAGTTATCGGATAAGGTGCGTCATGGCGTCATTAGGGATAATCGCTCCGGGATATTGAATGACCGTGGCCGCCAACGCGTGGGCAAGATGTGCAGCTTGCTCACAGCTTTGTCCGGTCAGCCGCGCTGCCAAGTAACCTGCGGCAAACGAGTCACCCGCCGCACAAGTATCCACAACGTTTTCGACCTTCTCTGCCGCCACATAAGTTTGCTGGATTGCATCACCTTGTCGCCAAAGCAGTTTGCATGGCTCGCAGCCCCGTTTGATCACGACTTCCTGGCAGCCCAAACGAAGGCTGCGCTGCTCTGCGCTTTCTTCCTTCCCCCAGACCAAGGCATCATCGTCTTCAGTAATCAAGGCAATATCGACCAATGGCAGAATTTGGTGATACCAGTGTCTGGCTTGTTCAGCAGACCAAAGCCGCGGGCGGAAATTGTTATCGAAAATGACTTTGCCACCGGCTTGCGAAAACTGATTGAGCGCTTCTTTAAGCCTTGTTTTACTGTCGTCATCTAGGATCGCAATGCTGATGCCGCTCAAATAGACATAATTGAGATCTTGTCTGGCAATCGCCGCTTCGAGTTTGTTTAACGAAGGTGTGACAAAGTAGTTTTTCACTGCCGCGCTATCACGCCAGTACAGAAAGCTTCGTTCACCCGCCTCATCGGTCTGCACCATGTACAAGCCCGGTAATTTAGCCGGGAAGATTTCGATCAAATCGATCTCGATACCTTCTTGTTTCCAGTATTCAATCAACTCGCGAGACAACGTATCGTCACCCAACCCTGTCGCATAAGCCACTTGAATGGGATGCGAAGCGGTTAAACGAGAGAGGTAGAGGGCAGTATTGAGCGTATCGCCGCCGAAACTTTTTCGGATTGGGTCACCGCTGAGTTCAATCATGCATTCACCAAAGAACGCAATCTTAGTGTAAGTCGAAGAGGTCATCGTTCACCTTGTTTGGCATGGATTCGACAAGGTGGCTCTCACGAAAGAGCCACCAAATTATTCGGCTCAGGGCTGTCTATGCGTTCTGATTAGCTGCCGCAGAGCGGTTACGCAGAGACGCGTCTTCGTCTAGCACGCCATGCTCCGACAGCTCCATTTCCATCAGGGCACGTTCATCATCGAGAATGGCGCGAGCCATTTCTGGTGAGACTTGATTCGCTGGCGTCACCAAGCTGACCAGCACACCGGCACTGAGTGCGACCAGGCATGACGGGATCACAGGGTTACCCCAGTAAACAGTCAGCTCAGGACTCAACATCACTGCGACGGAAGCACCAGACGCCCCCGCCAACGTTGCCAACGCCCCTTGCCAGTTGTAGCGGCGCCAGAAGCGTCCCAGCATGCCGCACACAAACATTCCAGACATAACCGTAGAAATCATCTTGGTGATGTAGCTGATAATGTCATTCGATGTCAGTGCAAACAACAACGCACAGCCAATCACGACAACCAGAGCCAGACGCGAGTAGTTCATCATCGATTCTTTGTTCGGGACGCGTCCTGTGAACATCACATACACATCGCGCAACAAGATCGACACACCCGCAATGGCATCAGAACTGGCGCTGGACATGGTGGCCGACAGACCCGCAATCATCACGATAAGTCCGACGCCGACCGGAAGCACCGTTGCGGCAATGTATGGAAACGCAAAGTTGGCGTTGTTCAACTCAGGATCAATGGCATGGGCTGCCATACCGATAATCGCAGGAATAATAGAAAAGAACAGATACAAAACACCAGAGCCGATAAACGAACGTCGAATCGTAGCCACATCTTTGCCCGAATAAATGCGTTGGCGGAACGACGGGGTGGCTAACACACCCACGCCGATCACAACCGCCAGCGATATCGCAGGAAGCAGACCAAGCTTATCAATGGCCAGGAAACTGACCGCAGCGGGGTCCATAGCAGAATACAGGTTGTCCAGGCCACCAATATGCTGCACCGACAGTACCGCCATAAGAATAAAACCGACAAAGAGAATCACGGCTTGAATTGTGTCCGTCCAAACGACGGCCGTATAACCACCGATGACCACATAGATGGTAAATGCTGCGGCAATGATCATTTTTGCCGTACTGAGGTCGATGTCTGCAATCCAAGCCAGATACATGCCACCACCGAGGATATGTGCGCCTAGCCAACCAATACACGCGATAAAAATTAATAGCCCAACGACATTTTTGACGATACGGTTTGCGCCAACATAATACGCCAGCTCCTCACTCATGGTCATGAAGTTGAGCTTGCGCACGGGCGCAAACCACAAAGCCAGAAGCAAAATACCGATTGCGCCTCCGATGCCATAGAGTGCCCCGGCCCAACCATTGGTGTAACCAAAACCCACCGCGCCCATGCTTGAGCCGGTCCCCACCATGGTGGCGACTGTCGTTCCTAAAACGAGGAATAAGGGTAAGCCACGCCCACCAAGTAGAAAATCTTCTCCTGATTTTTGATTACGGGATACAAACCATCCCAACCAAATTAAAAATAAGACATACACACCAAAACCGGTAAGAAAAAGTGTACTGTTCATTGAACACCTCTCATATCAAAATCCATCTTCCAGAGTGATATAATTTCAGTAATATGCGTTAGATTTCATTCCGGAAATCATTTAAAGTTATGGATATACCCTCAGTAAGGTATATTACGCACTACTGCTATATGAAATTATATTTATGTAGGGGGTGTGAGTGCCAAAAACACAATAACAGTAAGATACTTCTTTCTGGCACTCTATTTTATTTAATTAAATAAAATGTGATTTCTATCTACGATCTTCTCGGTAACAAGTGACATCAACTTCAACTTTCACGTCGACCACCAGATCACATACCATGCAAATACGTGCAGGTGGGTGCTCACCAAAGAATTCTTTAAATACTTTGTTGAAAGATTGGAAATAACGTGAGTCCGTCAGTACCACTTTGACGTGCACAACATCAGCGAGCGTGTAACCCGCTTCTTCCATGATGTCGACACAGTTTTGAATCGCTAAACGAGACTGGTCAACAATGCCGCCTTCAACAACTTCGCCATCAGTCATGGGAGTTTGACCTGACACATATAAAAAACCACCCGCTTCAGTGGCACGTGCAAATGGTAGATGCTGTCCGCCAGTACCAACGCCGCCTTCTACACCATAACGTTTAATTGACATAATATTCTCCAGAAATAAATTTTCACCTATTAAATAAATTTATTAAAATCGTCATTTTCGAGTATTGTTTCTATATATAAATACTCCACTTCTATTTTCAGCGACGTGTCCTTTAGAATAAGACAGTTCACCATTCACAAATACAGATTCAATACCTTGCGCGACAGAAATTGGATTTTCAAAAGTTGCGGTATCTTGAATTGTATTTGGGTTAAATAAAACCAAGTCTGCGTAAGCACCTACTTTTATTACGCCCCGATCTTTTAGTTGATAACGAGTTGCCGACATACCTGTCATCTTATAAATCGCTTCTGCAAGTGAGAACAATCGCTCTTCTCGACAGTAGTGGCCCAGAACTTTGGGAAACGTCCCCCACAGACGAGGATGTGGATGCGGATCGTTTGGTAAGCCATCCGAGCCCACCATGGTGAGTTTGTACTTGAGCACGCGCTTCACATCATTTTCATCCATACAGTGATACACCGCGCCAGCAGGTTGCAACGCTTTCGCCGCGTCCATTAACGGCAATTGCATCTCTTCGGCAATATCTTTGAGCATCTTGCCAGCATGTTCAGGCTTGCTGTCCGACCACGTTATGAAAATATCTATCTCATCCGTGACTTGTTTTAAATCCAGCGTTGAAGAGCTGGCTGAATAGGGGTAACAATCACAAGAGACATCCTGATGGCGAGACACGGTATCCATGAGATCCAACACTTCTACGGTACGTCCCCAATTCCCGGCGCCAGCGCATTTCAGATGAGAAATCACCACTGGCACTTTGGCATATTGACCGGTCTCAAAGGCTTCTTCCATTGCACTGATGATCTCTTCAAACTCGGTGCGCATGTGGGTGGTGTAAATACCGCCGTGATGACCTAAAACTTCTGCCAAACGCATGACTTCCTCAGCATTGGCTTGTTTCGCGCTGGCGTAAGCGAGACCGGAACTTAACCCCAACGCCCCTTCATCCATTGCTTGCGCCAGGGCTTGGCGCATCTGGGCAATTTCTTCATCCGTTGCCGTCCGTTGCAAATCCCCCATGACGTTATTACGTAATGTGGTGTGCCCCACCAATGCGGCCACGTTGACAGCGGGCTGAGCCAAGTGAACCGCTTTGGCGTAATCATTAAATGTCGGATACTTAAAATCTTCGCGTTTACCCAATAAGTTCATTGGATCTGGTGGATTGCCATTTAACACGGCCGGGCTTGCGCTGATACCACAATTTCCGACGATAACCGTAGTAACACCTTGACTGATTTTCGGCAGGCAATCGGGATAACGAATCACATTGGTGTCGTCGTGCGTGTGCACATCAATAAACCCCGGCGCCAATGCAAGGCCATCACCACAGATCACCGTCTTTGCGGCAACCTCACCCAACTGACCGATTTGCGCAATACGATCCTGACGAATAGCCACATCAGCGACAAATGGTGCTGCGCCCATACCGTCAAATACCTGTGCGCTTTTGATAATGGTATCGAACAAGATTCTTCACTCTCTTCGTCTGTCGTTTACATGATTTCATCTTAATAATTCTTAAAACTTAAACAGTGAAGAAACACACAAAAAAACCAATTAGTTTGATAGTTTCTAACATTCAATTTAATATAACTGAAGATAACCATCTAATATCAAAAACTTAAACTGTGTTAGAAGTAGGTACACCATGAAAAACAATCATCAAAAGTGTGATAAAAACTATCACAAAGAGTGTGTTATTACGCCAGGGTACGGAGAAAAAGCGCAACCTGTAACTGATAATGTTGAAGGGCCATACAGTCTGATCCACGAACAAATCTCTCTGCCAGCCGCGGTGATCAAATCGTCTTCACTCCGCAACAATCTTGATTGGATGCAACGATTTGCCGAACAACACAACGTGAAGCTGTCTCCACACGGTAAAACCACCATGACACCCGCGTTTTTCCGACAACAACTGGATCACGGTGCCTGGGGCATTACGGTCGCCACACCTGCTCAGGCAGAAATCGCGGCATTGGCGGGCGCGCGCAACATCATCATGGCAAATCAATTGGTTGGCCGGGCCAATATGACCTTGATCGCCCGCTTGATCGAAGCCCATGGACCCACCTTTTACTGTTGTGTCGATTCCAGTCGTAATGTCGAAGCATTGGAACGCCTCTTTTCCGAGCACCAATTGTCCCTGAATGTATTGATTGAGTTGGGTGTCGAAGGTGGCCGCTGCGGTTGTCGAAGCAAGCAAGAAGCTGTCGAATTGGCCACGCTTATCCACCAGCAGCCTCATCTGGTGTTAAAAGGCATTGAAGTTTATGAGGGCGTTATTCACAGCGAAAATGCAGAACAAGACATTCGTGACTTTCTCAACACGGCATTAAAACTCGCAGCACAACTGCACAGCGATAAGCTGATTGACGCCAAACCTATGGTCACCGGAGCGGGCTCAGCTTGGTATGATGTGGTCTCAGAATGCTTTGCCAACCTAGAAGAGTTTGACGCCATCATTCGCCCAGGATGTTACGCGATTCATGACACGGGCATCTATCTGGATGCACAAAACAAAGTCATGCAGCGAGCTGAAAACAACCAAGGTGCGGCGTGTGATTTAGGCGGTGATCTGGAATCGGCACTAGAGCTTTGGGCATACGTGATTTCTCGTCCTGAGCCCACCAAGTTGGTCGCGGGTTTTGGCAAACGCGATGTTGCCTTTGATGCCGGTTTACCAACACCTCAGCGCGCCTACCGCGATGGCGAGTCCATCTCAATTGATAGTGCAATAACCACGGCAGTGATGGATCAACACGCGTTCATCGAAGTGGACGAAAGCAGCGAACTGCAAGTGGGTGATATGATCGCGTTCTCCACCTCTCACCCATGCTTAACCTTTGATAAGTGGCGAGCGGTCGCCGTGTGTGATGACGAGTATCAGGTCACTCATTGGGTGAAAACCCGCTTCTGATGATGAGCTTAGTGAGGCTTTTCGTTATACTTCATGCCAAACCAATGGAGGCGGCAAGATAGCCTCCATGTCAAAATAGGAACACAGCTTGAGTTTAGACATCGATATTATTTCTCAAATCACTGAACGTTTTAGTGCGCTGCGCGAGGCCGAAAAAAAGGTCGCGAAATTGATCATGGACGATATCCAAACCGCTGCGAATGCCAGTATTACCCAATTGGCAGAAAGCGCGGAGGTGAGCGAAGCAACGATCACCCGATTTGCCAAAGCCATTGGCTGTAAAAATGTGCGTGATATGAAGATCAAACTGGCGCAGACGTTAACGGTTGGTCAGCGCTTTATCCTTGAGCCACCCGATCAAAGTGGTTACCAAGGCATCTATGAATCGATCAAACAAACGCTCGACATTAACCGTAGCCTGATTATTGAAGAAGATATCGACACTGCCGTGAACTGGCTTCACAACGCAAGACAGGTGATCACAGTAGGCATGGGAGGCGGCTCAACAATTGCTGCGCAAGAGATGCAGCATCGCCTGTTCCGTTTAGGATACCCCGTAGTGGCCTACAATGACGGCCTGCTCTCGCGGATGATTGCCGCCACAGCAGATGCGAACGATGTGTTGGTGATGATGTCGGCAACCGGTTATACACCCGCCATCGTAGAAACCGCACAGCTGGCGAAACAATACGGCGTGAAAGTCATCGTTATTACGCCCAAAAATACGCCGCTCACTGAACATGCAGATTTGATGTTACCGATTGAACATCAAGAGACAGATTTCATTTATAAACCCTCTGCCTCTCGTTATGCGATGTTAGCTTTAGTTGATGTGCTTTCAATGGCGTTGGCGGTCAATCACAAACGACGTTCGAGAGACAAATTACGTCGACTCAAAGTCGCGCTAGACTCCTACCGTGGTGGTTTAGAAAGACAGCCGCTGGGTGATTAACATACCAAATTTTTGAAGCCATAAGCGATTATGCTGTTTGACGCGTCAGGTTCCAGTCTTTCCAGACGGGTTCAACGCCGGAGGGTAACCAAAGGTTTCGGCCAAGCTCCATCCAAGGCGAGGGATAATGAAAATCGCTGCCTTGTGAAGCCAACAAGTTGTGTTGCATGGCATAGTCAGCCAAGTTTCGTCGCTCTTGCTGAGCTTGTTGCGGCTGAGCTACCTCCATCGCGTCCCCTTCGGCGTCAACGAATGCCGCGAGCAGGCGCTTAATCCATTTGGCGGTCAAATCATACCGCCCCGGATGCGCCAATACCGCCTGACCACCCGCCGCATGAATCGCGGCCACGGCTTCGGCCATCGAGCACCAGTTCGGCGGCACATAACCCGGATTGTTGCGGGTAAGGTACTTTTTAAACACTTGCTGCATGGTTTTTGCGTAACCATTTTCCACCAGCCAGGCAGCAAAGTGCGCGCGAGTGATCGGAGCATCACCGGCAATCTGCTGAACTTCCTCCAGCACTCCATCGCGTGTCGCTTTACTCAACCGACTGGCGATCAGCTCTGCGCGCCCCTGACGATGTTGCTTTTGCTGCTCAATGAGCGCCGTCAGTGCTGGCGATTTCGGGTCGATGTTTAACCCAACGATATGAATATCTTTGTTCTGCCATACAGTGGAAATCTCAATGCCGTTCACCAGTTGAATGGGCAGTTGCTCACTTTCAATGTAGTGTCTGGCCGGTGCCAGACCATCAATCGTATCGTGATCTGTGATGGCCAACACGTCAATGTCAAAGCCCAATGCTCTGTCAATCAAAGCTTGTGGTGTCAGTCGTCCATCCGATGCAGTCGTATGGCTGTGTAAATCTATTCTCATATTTCTGTTTTTTCGCTTTTTCGGGCTTGACTTTTCTCTCTCGCACTAGTTAACTAGTACACAAATACAAACACCCTGATGTGGAGCCCCCATGTTACAAGAATTTAACCAGAACCAGAACGACAAAGTGTCGGTTGATGCTCAAGCATCCGCTGAGCTGAACTGGTGGCGCACCTGGACAAGTTCTTGGTGGGCTAACGTGTACTTTTAATTCAGTCGAATATTGTCACTAAGCCCGCGCCAAAGCGGGCTTTTTTATTTTGTCGTATTGCTCATCACCCATTGTTTATTTCACCACCGAAAACAAGAAAAGCAGATTGGGTCACGCCACGCATTGTGCGAGTATGTACGACAGGAAGATACAAAATGATGAGGGATGTCTTGTGAACAAGGCCATAGAAATCAAAAAACTGGGTAACATTGAAGTCATTTATACTGCTGTACCTTATGCGCAGGATCCAACCCGTTTGTTTCACACTCTGTGTGAAAATAAAACCGACAGCCTGTTGCTCGAATCCGCAGAAATTGACTCCAAACAAAACCTCAAAAGTTTGCTACTGGTGGATTCTGCGGTCCGCATCGTTTGTCGCGGCCATCAGGTGTCCCTGACCGCGCTCACAGGCAATGGCCGTAACTTGCTGGCTCACTTAACTCACAATGTCCGCGATGATGTCGCCGCTCATTTCGATGGGCATGCGTTAACCCTGACGTTTGAGGCGCCCTGTGACACTCTGGACGAAGATTCACGTCTGCGTGAAGCCTCTTCTTTTGATGCGCTGCGTCTGATCCAGCACAGTTTTGATCTGACGGATCATGATAAACATGCCCTGTTTTTGGCCGGTTTGTTTGCCTACGATATGGTGGCAAACTTTGAACCTCTGGGTCAGGCAGAGAGCAATAACCAGTGTCCGGACTATGTCTTTTACGTCGCAGAGACCTTGCTGGTGGTTGATCACCAGAGCGAAAACTGTCAGTTGCAAGCGACACTCTTCAACGGCAATCACGCAGAAAAAGTCCGCTTGGACGCCCGGATAGCGGATATCAGCGCGCAGTGCGTATCTCCAAAGACGTTACCTCAAGCTCAAAAACTGGCTCGGGTCGACGTAGATGCCAGCGTCTCAGACACCGATTTCTGCCAGATTGTGCGCGATCTGAAAGAATACGTTGTTAAAGGTGATATCTTCCAGGTGGTGCCATCACGCCGCTTTACATTGCCTTGTCCCTCGCCATTGGCGGCCTACAAAGCGCTCAAAGAGAGCAACCCTAGCCCTTACATGTTTTACATGCAGGACGAGCTGTTTACCTTGTTCGGTGCCTCACCAGAGAGTGCTCTGAAGTACGAAACAGAAACCAATCAAGTAGAAATATACCCTATCGCCGGGACCCGTCGGCGTGGCAAACGGGCGAACGGTGAGATTGATTTCGACCTAGACAGCCGTATTGAACTCGAACTGCGCAGCGACAAAAAAGAAAACGCAGAGCACATGATGTTGGTCGATCTCGCACGGAACGACGTGGCGCGCATTGCCACTGCAGGTACGCGTCACGTGGCCGATTTACTCAAGGTCGATCGCTACAGTCATGTGATGCACCTGGTGTCGCGTGTGGTGGGCCAGTTACGTGATGATCTTGATGCGTTACACGCTTATCAGGCTTGTATGAACATGGGGACGCTCACTGGCGCTCCGAAGATCCGTGCCATGCAGTTAATTCGTGACGTAGAAGGCGCCCGACGCGGCAGTTACGGCGGTGCGGTCGGCTATCTGACCGGAGAAGGCACACTGGATACCTGTATCGTGATTCGTTCTGCATACGTTGAAAATGGCGTGGCTCAGGTACAGGCTGGTGCAGGCGTGGTCTTCGACTCCGATCCTCAGGCAGAAGCCGACGAAACACGTGGCAAAGCACAAGCCGTCATCTCTGCGATTCAGACAGCGCACCAGGCATAAGGAGTCTTCCCATGGCGAACATTGTATTTATCGACAACTTTGACTCATTTACTTACAACCTGGTTGACCAGTTCCGCTCTCTAGGTCATCAGGTCACGATCTACCGCAATCACATTGATGCAGCCGCTATCGATGCTGCTGTCCGTCAGTTGGATAACCCCGTTGTACTGTTGTCACCGGGCCCTGGCGCACCTTCCGAAGCCGGTTGCATGCCCGCTTTGATCCAGCGTTTAAAAGGTCACGTGCCGATGATCGGCATCTGCCTGGGTCACCAAGCCATTGTTGAGGCCTATGGCGGAACCGTGGCTGGTGCGGGCGAAATCATTCACGGCAAAATATCGATGATGGAACATGAACAGCACGCCACTTATCAGGGGCTGCCCTCACCTCTGGCGATCGCCCGTTACCATTCCTTAGTGGCGACTCAGGTGCCAAGCAGCCTGACGGTCACCGCGGAAGTCGATGGCCTGGTGATGTCCGTGGTTCACGAAGAGGACAAAGTCTGCGGCTTTCAGTTTCACCCGGAATCCATCATGACAACCTATGGTGCAACCCTGCTGGCCAATGCGATTGAATGGGCTCAGGAACAGCAACAATAAGAATAAGATTTAGGGAGAAAAATTATGCAGCACGTCATCAACAAATTATACGAACAAACGTCCCTTTCCCAACAGGAAAGTCAGGAACTGTTTGACGTCATCATTCGTGGCGAACTGGACCCGATTTTAATGGCGTCGGCGCTGACAGCACTGAAGATCAAAGGTGAAACACCCGATGAAATCGCTGGCGCCGCCAAAGCGTTACTGGCAAACGCTAACCCGTTTCCACGCCCGGACTATGACTTTGCGGATATTGTCGGCACCGGAGGCGATGGTCATAATACCATCAACATTTCAACCACGGCCGCGTTCGTAGCCGCCGCATGTGGCCTGAAAATTGCCAAACACGGAAACCGCAGTGTGTCCAGTAAATCCGGGTCATCTGATCTGCTCGATTCGTTTGGCATCAATCTGGCGATGAGCGCAGACGATACCCGTGCTGCTATCGATGATTTGGGCGTCGCTTTTTTATTTGCGCCGCAGTATCACCAAGGCGTCCGTCACGCAATGCCGGTACGTCAGACCATGAAAACTCGTACCATTTTCAACATCCTAGGGCCATTAATTAACCCGGCTAAACCCAATATCGAACTGATGGGGGTCTATAGCGAAGAATTAGTACGCCCAATCGCAGAAACCATGCTACAAATGGGGATGAAGCGTGCCGCTGTCGTTCATGGTAGTGGCTTGGATGAAGTGGCTATTCATGGTGATACCACGGTTGCTGAGATCAAAGACGGTCAGATTCACGAATACACCCTGACCCCAGAAGATTTCGGCCTGACACGTCATCAGCTCGACGGGATAAAAGGCGGCGACCCACAAGAAAACCGAGCCATCATCACCCGCATTCTTACCGGGGAAGGCACTGACGCCCAGCTCGGCGCCGTCGCTGTTAACGTGGCCCTGTTAATGCGCCTGTTCGGTCATGAAGATCTGAAAGCCAATGCGCAAACAGCGATTAATGCCATGAATTCAGGAAAAGCTTACCAGTTGGTACAACAACTGGCACAACGAGGTTAGGACATGAGTCAGTTATCGGAACATATTTCGCTACAGGAAACCCAGATGGCCAAGGTGCTGGCGAAAATTGTCACGGACAAATACACCTGGGTGGAAGCGCGTAAGCAGATTCAGCCCCTCAGTAGCTTTAAAGATGACTTAGTGCCTTCCGATCGCGATTTTTACGCCGCACTCAGTACTGGGAAAACAGCGTTTATTCTGGAGTGTAAAAAAGCGTCGCCATCAAAGGGACTCATCCGAGATCACTTCGATCTGGACTACATTGCTTCGGTTTACAATCGGCACGCCAACGCCATTTCGGTGCTGACGGACGAAAAATATTTTCAGGGTAACTTTGAGTTTCTTCCTCAGGTTCGCCGTATCGCCAAACAACCGGTGCTGTGTAAAGACTTTATGGTTGATACCTATCAGGTCTATTTGGCTCGTCACTATCAGGCGGACGCGATCTTACTGATGCTGTCGGTGCTAAACGACGATCAGTATCGTGAACTGGCTGACGTCGCTCACGCGCTGGGCATGGGCATTTTGACGGAAGTCAGCAACGAAGACGAGCTTGCTCGTGCAGTCGCTCTGGATGCCAAAGTGATAGGTATCAACAACCGTAACCTACGGGACCTGTCAACTGACCTTAATCGCACCAAGCAGTTGGCCCCACAAATACGTCAATTGGCGCCCGATGCGATCGTCATTTCTGAGTCCGGCATATACACCCACCAGCAAGTGCGTGATTTGTCCTGTGATGCGGATGGCTTCTTGATTGGTAGCTCACTGATGGCAGAAGACAATCTGGAACTAGCCGTACGTCGGGTGACGCTGGGCGAGAATAAAGTGTGTGGCCTGACCCAACCAGATGACGCTGCCAAAGCTTATCAGGCTGGGGCTGTCTACGGTGGTTTGATTTTCGTTAATGCTTCAAAACGAGCCGTCAGTCCGGAAACCGCCCGCCTCACCATGAGCGGTGCCCCGCTGCAGTACGTTGGCGTGTTTCAGAACCACGACAACGACACTATCTACTCACTGGCGACCGAACTCGGTTTAAGTGCGGTGCAATTGCACGGTGAAGAATCTCAGCAGCAAGTTGATGCACTGCGCGCCCGCTTGCCAGCCAAGATTGAAATCTGGAAGGCTTACGGAGTCACTGACGCGATGCCAACGCTGCTGGACACCAACGTTGATCGTCACCTACTGGATGCCAAAGTCGGCAGTCAATCCGGAGGAACGGGTCAGGCTTTTGACTGGAGTCTTCTTACAGATACGCGCCAAATCATGCTGGCCGGCGGTCTCAATGCCGATAACGCCAGGCAGGCCGCCCAATTGGGTTGCTTGGGGCTGGATCTCAACTCTGGCGTAGAAAACGCCCCTGGAAAAAAAGATTTGATAAAGCTGCAACAAGCATTTGCAGCAATCCGAGATTACTAATATTACAGGCACGGCCCGCCGTGCCAGATAAGTGAAGGAATAGGAATTATGGCAAAACTTGATGCCTACTTTGGCGAATACGGCGGTCAGTACGTCCCGCAGATTCTGGTCCCGGCTTTAGAACAATTGGAACAGGCGTTTATCGACGCCCAGGATGCTCCAGAGTTTCGCAGTGAGTTCATGACTTTGCTGCAAGAATACGCAGGCCGTCCGACGGCGTTGACCCTCACACGCAATCTGACCAAAGGCACCAAAACCAAACTGTATCTGAAACGCGAGGATCTACTTCACGGTGGTGCTCACAAGACCAACCAGGTGCTGGGTCAGGCGCTGCTGGCCAAGCGCATGGGCAAAAACGAAATCATTGCGGAAACGGGCGCTGGTCAACATGGCGTCGCAACAGCGTTAGCTTGTGCCCTGCTGGGACTGAAATGTCGTGTCTATATGGGTGCCAAAGACGTTGAGCGTCAAAGTCCGAACGTGTTTCGTATGAAGCTGATGGGCGCAGAAGTTATACCGGTCCATTCGGGGTCCGCAACCCTCAAAGACGCCTGTAACGAAGCGCTACGTGACTGGTCAGCCAGCTATGAAGAAGCGCATTATCTGCTGGGTACGGCAGCAGGCCCTCACCCATTTCCGACCATCGTACGTGAGTTCCAACGCATGATTGGCGAAGAGACCAAAAACCAGATCCTGGCGCGTGAAGGCCGTTTACCCGATGCGGTGATCGCCTGTGTGGGCGGTGGTTCCAACGCCATTGGAATGTTCGCTGATTTTATTGAAGAAGAGTCGGTACGCTTAATCGGGGTCGAGCCTGCTGGTAAAGGGATTGACACTGACCAACACGGCGCACCTTTGAAGCACGGCAAAACCGGTATCTTTTTTGGTATGAAAGCACCACTGATGCAGGATTCAAATGGTCAGGTTGAGGAGTCTTACTCCGTCTCTGCCGGTCTGGACTTTCCGTCTGTCGGCCCACAGCATGCCTACCTCAATGCGATCGGTCGTGCCGAATACGACAATATTACTGATGATGAAGCCTTGGAAGCCTTCCAGCTATTGGCTCGCAACGAAGGGATCATCCCGGCTCTGGAATCCTCGCACGCGCTGGCCCATGCCTTGAAAATGGCGCAGGCCGAACCTGAAAAAGAGCAATTGCTGGTGGTTAACCTGTCTGGCCGGGGTGACAAAGACATCTTCACCGTACACGATATTCTGCAAGAGAAAGGAGCACTTTAATGGATCGTTACCAAGCTATGTTTGAGCGCCTGAACAGCCACAACCAAGGCGCATTTGTTCCTTTCGTTACTGTCGGCGACCCAGACGCTGAGTTGTCATTACAGATCATGGAAACCCTGGTGGAATCAGGCGCCGATGCACTGGAACTGGGTATCCCGTTCTCAGATCCATTGGCTGATGGCCCAACCATTCAGGGCGCTAACATCCGCGCACTGGATTCAGGCGCCACGCCAGATATCTGCTTCGATCTGATTGGCCAAATCCGCGCCAAGTATCCACAATTGCCGATTGGCTTACTGATGTACGCAAACCTAGTTTATTCGCGTGGTATCGACCATTTTTACGCGCGCTGTGCTCAAGCCGGGATTGATTCTGTATTGATTGCTGATGTGCCGACCAATGAGAGCGCTGACTTTGTTACTGCGGCCAAAAAGCACGGAGTGCATCCGATTTTTATTGCCCCGCCAACAGCCAGTGACGACACATTACAATCAGTCGCCCAACTTGGTAGTGGGTACACATACCTGCTCTCCAGGGCTGGTGTCACGGGTGCCGAAACCAAAGCCAATATGCCGGTTGGCGATATGCTGCAACGTCTGAATCAATATGATGCGCCACCTGCCCTGCTCGGATTTGGGATTTCAGAACCACAGCAAGTCAGACAAGCTCTGGAAGCCGGTGCCGCGGGCGCCATTTCAGGGTCTGCAGTGGTAAAAATCATTGAAACACATGTGACGCAGCCGGAAACCATGTTAGAACGTCTGGCGACATTCGTCTCTTCCATGAAGGCTGCAACACAAAAGTAACACATTAAGCTTGTGCCACGTATGAGATCGGTTTCCTAAACGTTATTGGAAATCGATCTTTTTGTTAACACACCTCCTGAGTTTTCTCCTCATCTCTGGCCTTAACAAAAAAACAATCCAACCCGCAAAACACATTCACAACATCAAAAGCAAACGTTTGCTTTTGATGTTTTTTGCTGCCCTACATCAATAAAAATAGAAATAATTGGCTCAACCAGTGGGTGGGCATATTGATAATTGTGAAAGATACGTGTAAAAAGCGATCCGAAATATTTATCTACTGAACAAATATCAATCAGTCGGTAATTCTGGGATATTAATTGTATTTAGCACAGAGGTTATGGAAGTGTTAAAAGAAAAGAGTTTACTAAACAACATTGGTGTTCAGGTTGTGATCGCCATGATCGTCGGCACAGCCGTTGGTGCCACAATGGGTCATGATGCATCCATGTTTGCACCACTTGGCGCCATCTTTATCAACCTGATCAAAATGCTAGTGATTCCATTGGTGGCCGTTGCCCTGATCTCCGGCGCAGCTGGTCTGGGGAACAGCCAATCAGCAGGAAAAGTTGGCTTTGTCACACTGGGCTATTTTGGCCTTACATCCGCTCTGGCCGTCGCACTGGCGCTGATCATGGGTGAAGTCTTTAAGCCAGGAATGGGCATCGACGTGTCTGGTGTCGAGGGCATGTTCTCATCCGAGTATGCTTCAAAAGGCGAACTACCTTCTTTCTGGGCAACCATTACCGGTATGATCCCAACCAATGTTTTCCAATCCCTGAATGACGCTAATATTCTGCAGATCCTGGTGTTCTGCATGTTCTTCGGTATTGCGATCTCAAAACAAGCGAAAGAGCGTCGTGAACCCATCATCAACGGCGTGAACTGCATCGTTGATGCGATGGTCTGGATGATCAACAAAGTCATGGTCATTGCTCCAATCGGCGTATTTGGTCTAATGGCGGAAGCCGTGGGTACGTTCGGTTTCGGCGCTTTGATGGTGGTCTTCAAACTGTTTGTCGTATACGTGGCCGCTATCCTGATTTTCGGTTTTGTGGCTTACCCTCTGATGGTGCATCTGTTTACTAAGACTTCAGCCAAGAAATTCCTGGTAGCAATGAAAAAGCCTCAGGCCGTGGCACTATCGACGGCTTCGTCAATGGCAACACTACCGGTTACCATGAACACTTGTGAGAACGAACTCGGCGTTAGAAACTCAACCGCTTCGTTTGTATTGCCTCTGGGCGCGACCATCAATATGTCAGGTAACGCGATTTACTACGGCCTGGTTGCGATTTTCTTTGCTCAGTTGTTCAATATCGATCTCGGCATGGGCGCCTACATTGCGATCATCGTGACCTCGACACTGGGTGCCGTCGGTCAGGCGGGCGTACCAGGTCCTTCGTTCCTGGTGGTTGCGGTATTGCTGGCTGCCGGTATTCCAATCGAAGGCTTACCTCTGCTGTTCGCTCTTGACCGTATTTTCGACATGATTCGTACCGCATTGAACATCACCGGTGACGCCGCATGTGCCGTGATTGTGGATGCGCTGATCGAAGAAGAGCAACAATCTGAGATGCAAAAACAACAAGCTTAATCGTTAATTTGTATCGAAAAATACGAAAAGCCACCTGAAAAGGTGGCTTTTTTTGTGGTTTAGTGACGTATTTTACATAAACCGGAAATCATATGCAGCAATATTGGCATACAACCAGTTTGTTAAGCTAGATTGGTTTTAACAACGATTATTATTAACAACGTCAGTAAATTAAATTATGAATCTGGAATCACAACTAAAGGATCTAGTGTATTCAGAATCACGTGTTGACATGTCCATCAGCCAACTGTTTGATTTTGTTCTTCACTTTACGCACTCATCCGCAAACTCATCGTTCATGCCTTTACTGGCAGAACGCCATAAGCAACGTATTCTCCAAACCTTTCCTCATTTATCCGACTCAAATCTGGCTACGATTTTCAGCCACTCGAGTGACATCGATCATGAGTCACTCTCCCTGACTGAACTTTCCGAAACAGAACGGTCTATAGAGCGTCTGGCGCTCACACACTTTCAGCACTGGCTTGAATTCTGGTGTGAATTGGAAATTTATCAGATCAAAGCGCGTTACAAAGATGCATCCGTGGTGTATTTGAACAATCAGAAAGTGTCTTATAACGATGAGGATTATCATTGTGAGCTGATCGCCAACATTGCCGAGTGTGAACAACGTTATATGACGTTGCATTTTGAAACACCGATGCAATTGTCCGATGCCGTTGCCCTGATCAATCTGGAATTGTTTGTTCGCGGCGAGTCCTGGTTTGAAATGCTCAGTTGCCTGGATTTATCGCGCCAGGGTCAGCATCTAGTGATCACACAAAAAGCAGAACCCGGCTTGCCACCGCTGTTGGTGTGTACCGGGTTGATTCAGGACTGGCAAGTGCGTCATCACTGGCTGAGTTATGATAAGCCGTTTCAGAGCAAACCCTGGAATATGTGTTGGTCACCTTATGCAAATGAATGCTTTAAAACTGACGAATTGGTGGTACAGTTACCCACTGTAACATGTGAGACTGCTTCGGAGTTTGACCAAATGTTTGCGCGCTCGCTTGTCAAGCCAGAGCGTATTTGCGAGTTTCTCCGCCTGACCGTCAGTGGCACAAGCCAGCAAAAGCTTTACTATCTGTATCTGGGGCAAAAACTGTCGGCGCAGCGGTTATGTGAACACGGTTATGCGATTGCGCTCACCATTATTGAACAACCGTTTATTCTGGATTATTACAGAGTGATTGACGAAGCCGCTTATACCACCTTGTGTTACTGCGATATTAACCATGATGGTGTTATCACCTACCGGGGATTCTGGAACGTAAAGAACATGCATGCTGAAATGAAAAAGCTCGATTTCCGCAGCTATAAAAAACTGGTTAAGCAGTCTCGTTTACAGCAAGCCCGCGAAGGACTGGCTGATGCTTGATATTCTGCCGTTTGTCTCGATGCTCAACCCAAAATCAGTGACCCTGCTCACTGTCATCGCTATCATTCTGGTGTGGTTAGGCTATTACTGCCTCAAACTCAAACAAAAAGGGGTGGCTGTCTTTGGCAGCTACCATCTGCCTTACATCGCGTATTCGGTCTGCATCGTTTTCTGGATTCTGAGCAACTGTTACTTCCACACCGATCTCTTGGTGACCTCCGGTAAAACCATGGGAATCTACATGGCCAGGTTTGCCAATCTGGCGTCGTACTTTGCGTTCGCATTTGCTTTTTACTTTACCTGCAGCCTGACAGCGATGCAGCAAAAGCGGCCTATCTACACCTGGCAGAAGCTGGTGTTCTTCGGTTTTTCTGGCTACTCCCTCTATATCAATGTCTTCACCGATCTCACGGTTCAGGATATTACTGTGTATGCACCCAGCCAGTTTGCACTCGCTTTTGGCCCGCAAACCT
The DNA here is from genome assembly GCF_000467125.1 of Vibrio proteolyticus NBRC 13287. Lineage (GTDB taxonomy): Bacteria > Pseudomonadota > Gammaproteobacteria > Enterobacterales > Vibrionaceae > Vibrio > Vibrio proteolyticus. The sequence goes on from NZ_BATJ01000001.1 coordinate 502,435, forward strand.
CGCTGTTTTTCACTGTTGTGTTCGCTTTGGTGGTACTCACTCTGGTCAATCTGCTCACCATGCGTGGGGACGGATCACGTCTGCGACTGACTCGCCGCAACTACATGATTGCCGGCATCCTGATTTTTATGTTCTCAACAGCCGCCATCCATATGGGCGTGACGTATTTCTTCGACGACTTCTCGCTTACCTGGCTGCCACCGGCATTATCAATCAGCGAAATGCTGTTCGTCGGTTACGCGCTGATCACCTCACGTTTTTACAGCAGTAAATACCTGTTCTTTCTGGCACTGACCACCACGGTAACCAGTGTCTTGTACCTGTTGCCACTGTCCGTCGCACTCGACTACAGTTTTTACCAATTTGAACTGATCGTGCTGTATACCGCCATTCTGGGGCTCACTTGGCAACGCGTGTTCAACAGCGTGAAAAAATACACCAGCCTGATGGTGTACAACTCCCCTTTGCCGCCAACAGAACAGATTTACTCTCTGGTAGAAGAGTTTCAGTCTTCGCCCTCTCAGGCCATTCAGAAACTGGCCAAACTGCTTAACGTGCCAAGCAGCAAAATGCAACTGGTCAAAAGCTCGCCAGATGCGGAGCTGTATACCGATTACTTGTCTGAAAATCATGAAGCGCTGGTCTTCGAAGAGATTGAAGACAAACTGGATAATGCCATGAGTCAGGACGCCCTCGCCGCGTTGCACCATAAAATGAGTCAGAACGACGCCGCCATCGTCATGCCATTGTTCGACAGCGGGCACATGATTTCGCATCTGCTGATTTCAACGCACAAACAAGACGGGCGTTTGTTTTCAAACGAAGAAGTGGTCGCGTTGGAGAAGGTGCTCAAGCAAGTGCAGGGGTACATCAACTCGGATCGACGCATCCGGCAATCTCAGGCACTGGCCAATTCGATTGCTCACGAGATGCGCAACCCGCTTACCCAACTACAGTTGCACCTGGAAACACTGCAGATCCAGGCGCAGACGCACGCCGAACCTGATGTGCTGATTGGCGAAATCGAAAAAGGCAAAGCCGCGATCCGTCGGGGCAAGCAGTTGATCGACATTATTCTGCGCGAAGTCAGCAACTCGTCGCTCGATCAAGAACCAATGATGATATCATCGATCAAACGCCTCCTGTTGCAGGCCATGAACCAATACGGCTTTGAAAGCGATCAAATTAAAAACCGGGTACAGCTTAACGTCGACAAAGACTTCTCCGTTCGGGTGAACGACACCTTGTTTAACTTTGTGGTGTTTAACCTGTTGCGCAATGCGATCTACTATTTTGATTCCTACCCTGAGAGTCAAATCGAAATTTCGACCCGCGCTAGCTTCCATGAAAATCTGGTCATTTTCCGCGATACTGGCCCCGGCATTCCGGAAGACATCCGGACACAAATTTTTGACGACTTTTTCAGTCACAATAAGAGCGGTGGCAGCGGGCTTGGGCTTGGCTATTGTCAGCGCGTGATGAGTTCGTTCGGCGGCAGTATTCAATGTCATTCAAAGTATGGTCAATACACGGAATTTCATCTTATTTTCCCGACGCTTTCCGTCGAAGGCCCCACTTACGACGAGCCACTGACCACAAAAACGGTCGCGCCAAGCATGTCATCCATCGCCCAGTCGCTCCACATGAACAGCGTCACGCAGAACGTCCCTCAGGCTGACAAAACCATTCTGGTCGTGGACGACAAAGAAGTGCAGCGTGCTCTGGTGAAGCTTTATCTGGAACAACTCGGGTTCGATGTGATTCAGGCCAACAATGGCAAAATTGCGGTTGATATTTTCCAGAATAACCCCATCGACCTGGTGATCATGGACATTCAAATGCCGGTGATGAACGGCTTTGAAGCTGCCACCAAGATCAAACAGTTAAGTCCCACCACCCCAGTGATCGCCTTGTCTGGTGAGTCCGGAAACCGGGAGTTAGAACTGATTAACAGCTTAATGGATGGGCGACTGAGCAAACCGACCAATAAAGCGGATCTGGCCGCGATTCTCAATCAATCCCTGTTCGCCAATCGCTCACCTGTCGCTTAAAACGCTCAATGCCAGCGAAAAGCTGGCATCTTATATGCTTTATTTCGTAGGAACTGACCGCGTGCATTTTTTGCCGCCCATGCGAAAGGAGCATTACCATGGAACTGGATCGCACCACGTATTATGACCTGATTCACCACGGCGTAACGTCCCTGCTAGCGGAACGCTTTGGCCACCACACTGACGTGGATTATCACCACTACCTCAGCCTCACGACAGGCAAATCCTGCTGTTTTGCGATGAGTGATGAGGAACTGCGAAGCGTTGTCGATGAGCTGAAAAACGAAGGCTATCTGGAAGATATCAAGCGTCCGTTAGGACTAAATTCGTCGTCAGCCTGTCAATAATTTGTTTCGTTTTGTCTCTAACGGTTTTGCTGCCGGTAAGTTTTGGTTAGACTGGGGGCAATTCATCATTAGGAACGTATTGAAGTAATGAAGCAACTGATTGATTTTATTCCACTGATTATCTTTTTTGTACTGTACAAGATGCAAGATATTTATGTGGCAACCGGCGCTCTGATTGTCGCCACAGCCGTACAAATCGTTGTAACCTATCTGCTGTACAAGAAAGTTGAGAAAATGCAGTTGATCACGTTTGCTCTGGTCGCCATTTTTGGCTCCATGACCATACTGCTTCACGATGACAACTTCATTAAATGGAAAGTGACGATTGTCTACGTGGTGTTTGCATTGGGTCTGAGCATCAGCCACCTTATCGGCAAATCCGCCATTAAGAGTATGCTTGGCAAAGAAATTACCTTACCAGATAGCGTTTGGAGCCGTATCAACTGGGCTTGGGTTGGCTTTTTCAGCTTCTGCGCAGCGCTCAACATCTATGTTGCCTACGAATTACCACTGGATGTGTGGGTCAATTTCAAAGTGTTTGGCTTACTGGCAGCCACACTGGTATTTACCCTGTTTACCGGCGTGTATATCTATAAGCACCTGCCAAAAGATCAACAGAAACAGTGATGCACTGGTCGGTGATGAATTCTCCGGCTCTTTTGATATAATCCTCGATTATTTTTCAGCGGCCCTTTTGGCCGCTGTTTTGTTTAATTGGATGTCAAAATGAGTCAGGAAATTCACTCTCCAAGAGGCCAACTACTACTACGCACTTTAGCGATGCCCGCTGATACCAACGCAAATGGCGATATCTTTGGTGGCTGGATCATGTCCCAACTGGATCTCGCGGGCGGTATTTTAGCCAAAGAAATCTCCAGCGGGCGTATTGTCACAGTGTCTGTATCGGACATTACGTTCAAAAAGCCCGTACGCGTGGGTGATGTGGTGTGCTGCTATGGCGAATGTACCAAGATTGGCCGCACTTCCATGTCGATTAATCTGCAAGTTTGGGTCAAACCCGTCAAAGAACACGGCGTCGGCGAGCGCTTTATGGTGTGTGATGCGACGTTCAATTATGTCGCCATCGATACTGAAGGGCGCCCTCGCCCGATTCAGAACGCGAACTAGTCTCACTATTTGCACCCCAATGGTGGAAAATCCTCTGAGTTAGAGTAAATTAGAGAGACTTACACCTTATAAGGACAGCTAATATGTGGTACGTGATTTTTGCACAAGATATTGAGAACTCATTGGACAAGCGAATGAGTGTTCGTCCCCAGCATCTTGAGCGATTACAAGCACTTCAGGATGAAGGTCGCCTCCTCACCGCTGGGCCTATGCCGGCGATCGATTCCGATAACCCCGGTGAAGCCGGTTTTACCGGTTCCACTGTGATCGCAGAATTTGATTCGCTGACTGACGCTCAGTCCTGGGCCGAAGCAGACCCTTATGTCGAAGCCGGTGTCTATGCTAATGTCATCGTAAAACCATTTAAAAAAGTATTCTAAAATGAAAAATTATATTGTAGCCGCGTTGGCTGGCTTGGTTTTAATGGGCTGCTCGTCCAGTTCCAAAGAGCAACGTCAATTGGAGCTGATCGCCAGTAATCGTGCCAACCTGATCATGGCCGAGTTGCCGATTGAGCGTGGCCCGCTGACCATCATGCGTGCCAGCGCCAAAAAGACCACCATCGAAATCATGATGATTTACAACCAGGACGCGCCGGGTGCGAAGCCAATTAAACAGGTTCTGGCACACAGCATGAACAGCTACTGCACCAACGACAGCGTAGCCGCCAACCTTGAACTTGGTATCGATTACCGCATTAAGATGCGCAGTAGCCGTGGCCAGTTGATGGTCGATCAGATGGTTAATCGTGATACGTGTAACGCACTGAATAAATAGTAAAAATGCCGCTTTAAAGCGGCATTTTTTATGGCTGAATTCAAGCATTTTCAGCCCATTCGCTACGCAGCACTTTCGCTGCCGAGACTAAGTTCGCCAAGGCGGCTTCTGTCTCGCTCCAATTACGCGTCTTCAGACCACAATCCGGGTTAACCCACAAACGTTCGGCCGGAATTTTCTCAGCTGCCTTACGTAACAACCCTTCAATCCATTCTTCGCTTGGGATGTTTGGCGAGTGGATATCATACACACCCGGACCAATCTCATTCGGATAGTTAAACTCTTCAAACGCTTTGAGCAATTCCATGTTAGAACGCGAGGTTTCAATCGTGATCACATCAGCATCCAGTTCTGCCACTGACTCGATGATCTCATTGAATTCGCTGTAACACATGTGGGTATGGATCTGCGTCTCTGGTTTCGCGATAGCGGCCGAGATCTTGAACGCTTCCACCGCCCACTTCAGATACGTTTGATGATCGCGTTTTTTCAGCGGTAAACCTTCGCGAATGGCTGGTTCATCAATCTGAATGATGTTGATTCCTGCCGATTGCAGATCGTGGACCTCATCACGCAGGGCAAACGCCAGTTGCTGAGCGATCTCTTTGCGACTGATATCTTCACGCGGGAAAGTCCAGCACAGAATGGTGACCGGGCCTGTCAGCATCCCTTTCATCTGCTTTGAGGTCAAAGACTGTGCATAGGTTGACCAGGCCACGGTAATCGGCTGTTCACGTTCAATATCTGCCACGACAATCGCGGGTTTCACGCAGCGCGAGCCATAACTTTGTACCCAGCCAAATTGAGTCGTCTGGAAACCCGCCAGATTTTCGGCGAAATATTCCACCATATCGTTGCGTTCGGCTTCACCGTGAACCAGCACATCCAAATCCAGCGCTTCCTGACGCTTCACCGTGTCGGCGATATGCGCCTGCATTGCCTCAATGTATTCTGCTTCAGACAATTGGCCGGCACGATAGGCGCTACGCTGGGTGCGGATCTCGCCAGTTTGAGGAAATGAACCAATCGTAGTGGTTGGCAATAGGGGCAGGCCTAAGACTTCATTCTGATGAACCGCTCGCTCAGCGTACGGCGCACTACGTTGAGCCAGTGCGGCCGTCAGTGTGTTCAAACGAGCTTTCACAGCAGGTTTGTTCACATGGGAGGCTGAACGGCGAGCTAAGATCGGCTGGCTGTAGGTATCGCACGCTAAGATAGCCTCCTGATCCCCATCCAGCGCTTTGCCCAATAGCGCTACTTCCGTCACTTTCTGTTTGGCAAACGCAAACCAGTTTTTAACTTCATCGCTCAGTGCCGGTTCCAGTTCCAGGTCAACAGGGCTGTGCAACAGTGAGCACGAGCTGGCGAGCCACAAACGTTCTCCGAGTTGTTGTTTTATCGGCTCCAGGCGCTCACGCCATGCCGCCAAATCCGCGCGCCACACATTACGGCCATTCACCACCCCAGCAGACAGCACCCAATCCTGTGGCAATTTCTCAACGACTGCTGCCAGTTGTTCAGGCGCCGCCGACAAGTCAACGTGCAAACCCTGAATCGGCAGCTCGACAATACGCTCAAGCGTGTCTTCCACCGAATCGAAATAAGTGGTCAACAGCAGTTTGACTTCACCCTGAATCACCTGATAACCCAGCTTAAACGCATCCAGCCAGGCTTTGTCCAGTTCAAGGGCCAGAATAGGTTCATCAATTTGTACCCATTCAATGCCGTGATTCGCCAGTTTACTCAAAATGCCCTGATAGGCCGTCAGAAGACGTGGCAACAGAGACAGACGGTCGAAGCCTTCATCCACTTCTTTTCCCAGATACAGGTAACTCAGTGGGCCCAGTAGCACCGGCTTCACCTGATGTCCAACAGCGACGGCTTCACCGACCTCTTCAAACAGCTGAGGCCAGCTCACTTCAAAACGGTCATCCCGGCTGAACTCAGGCACGATATAGTGATAATTTGTGTTAAACCATTTGGTCATGTCAGATGCCGCGCTACCACTGCAACCACAGTCTGATTGTGATTGACCACGACCAACGCGGAATAACGTGTCCAGATCCGGAGCACCGTTTCGATGACGCTTAGGAACATGACCAAGCAATAGCGTGGTCGTTAACACATGATCGTACCAAGCAAAATCGCCAGCAGTAACGTAACTCAACCCCGCATCTGCCTGCGTGTGCCAGTGTGTTTGACGTAAATCCGCTCCCACTGTTTTCAATGCCTGCTGATCAATTTCACCGCGCCAGTACTTCTCTAACGCGAATTTTAGTTCTCGTTTTTCACCAATGCGCGGATAGCCAAGAATGTGCGTTGTTGTCATATCGTTTCCCTTACTGTTGAATTCTCACCGACAGACAAAAGATGTCTGGATGGCTAAAACTATCGCGCCGTTCCTCAGCTCGTACAAGCGCCAATTATTCAACTTGTTTATTAGTTTTCTTCATAGTGAATAATTTAACACCAACAGACGTCTAGACGTTTACAACCCCAAACATTCAGAGTAATGTTAAAAGGCTTCATGGAGAGGGGAATTAAAATGAGAGGATTTCATGATTGAGCTAAAACATTTACGGACGTTGACGTCTCTGCGTGATACCGGGTCGCTGACCGCCACCGCGACGGCGCTGCACTTAACGCAGTCCGCCCTTTCTCATCAGCTCAAGGATCTCGAAGCTCGCATTGGCGGACAGTTATTTTTACGTAAAACCCGCCCGGTCAAATTCACCTCAGAAGGTGATATTTTGTTGCGGGTGGCAGATGAAGTCCTACCCCGCCTGGCCAAAGCTGAAAATGAGCTTGCCAGCCTCAAAGAAGATGTAAACGGACGACTGCATATGGCGATTGAATGCCATTCTTGTTTTCAGTGGTTGATGCCAGCCCTCAAAGAGTATCAAGTCGCCTGGCCGAGTGTTACTTTGGACTTCTCATCAGGTTTCGGTTTCGAACCTTTGCCAGCGCTGCTGGCTGGCGACCTCGATCTGGTGATCACCTCCGATATCCAGCCTCGTTCTGAAGTGCACTACGAACCTTTATTTGATTTTGAGATGCGACTGATTACCGCCACACATCATCCGTTAGCAGACAAAACCTGTATTGAACCGCAGGATCTGGCCGACCAGACCATGCTGTCCTATCCGGTACAAAAGCAGCGACTGGATGTGGTGAAACACTTTCTGCATCCCGCTGGTGTGGAACCCGCGAAATGGAAGCAAGCCGACAACACTCTGATGTTGGTTCAGATGGTCTCAGCCGGTCTTGGTGTCGCCGCCTTGCCAAACTGGGCAATCAGCGAATTTTCTCGTCAGGGGTTGATTGCCAGCCAGCCTCTGGGGAAAGGCTTATGGCGCAGGTTGTTTGCCGCAACGCGTAACGCCGACAAAGAGAAGCGTTATTTGCAGGCGTTTTTCTCCACCGCACGCCAACAATGCAAAAGCCACCTTGAGGGGATCAAGATGGCTTAAAAACACATACAACGGCGTTTAACGCTGATAAGCTTTAAACTGGTTGGTCAGCGGATCGTATTGATAACCAAGCATGTCCAGCTTACCAACCACAGCTTCCACGTCCATCTCATACATGCTGACCAGCTCTTCAAAACTGTCGCATTCCAGACGCAACTTTTCATTCACAATCCCCAGCAGAATAATACTGTCCAGATTGTTGACGTTGCTTAAATCCATGGGCCACGCTCCTGTACCAAGTGACGGTCACTCTTTCAAGCGTAGCTGTTAATCATGGATTGAACAGTGAACCTGCTCTAAAGATGAAACAATCCGCTGTTGATGTAAGCACTACCAATCACGCACACCAGTGCGACAGCCAGTTGCACTTTGTTGACCGTTTTGCTGGTAAAGATGTGCCAGCACCAGACAATGATCGCCGTTAACATCACCGCAAAACCGACCAGTATTTGCTGGGTGGCGACTGCCAGCGCCTGTTCATCGAGTGAATAGGCGTGCAATAGTACGATGAGAGCAATCAACATCGCCGCTACAACGCCTGAAAAAGGCAAAATACGATGAAATGCCTGCAGACGCGTGCGAGCGACGGTTAACAGAAGATGAGCAAATGCACCACCAAGCAGCAGTACCATCGTCAACATCGCCAACATGCCCGCTCCTGTTGCCTGTCCGGCAATCTGTGCTCCGACAAAGCCAGCAGCCAAACCATCGGCCAGATACATGACCCACATCGGCCCGCGTTCACGGGTTTTCTTGGTCTGAACCTGGGAATAAAAATAAAACAGGGCAAATACGACGAGAAAAGCCTGGATTTGAATTGACGCAATCGCCAACCACAGGATGGCTAGCGCCGGAAGAAGTTTGTGGATACGCCCACGCTGACCCGGACAGATTTCACCTTTGGTCAGCACCAGAGTCAGCACCAGTTGCGCTCCCAACAGCATTGGAGCGAACAGTGTCAGTAGAGATTGAATCATAGTATGTAATATTACAGTCCAGTGTTGGGGCGGATGATACCAGACTGAAAAAAATCCGTCATGCTAATGACCGGATTAACCACTCATCCAACGCAGAACATACGGCCTCCGGTGCGACCCTTTTTGCAGCGGAGGCTCGAGAGCTACAAGGTAGGATTATCTACCCGGCGCCACAAACAGACTTTCTGCTGCGAACGCTGGTCAAGCAACCAGGTATACTGACAGTTGTTGTCGTAACTGTAACGGCCTGTCTGAACCTGATAAGGCCCTAAACTGCTTCCCTGCAACGACTGGAAACGCCCCTGGTACAAGAGCGAAAAGTGCAAGTGAGGCCCGGTTGAAGAGCCCCCTTCACATAACGCCGTTGAGCGCTGGCTGGCGTACACACCCAATTTAGTGTCTTTGGAGACCCACTGATTATTGGCAACCTGAATGCCATCCATGTGGTAATAATTCGTTGCCCAACCATTAGGGTTGGTTACCCTGACTTGGCAACGTGACATCACGGTGACATAGCCATCATGCGCTGCGGTGACGCTGTATGTCGGCGCGCCCCACGCGGGCCAGTCGTAAGAGACGTCGATCGAAGACAACGGGAAGCCGGAGCCACTGTGGGCATGGGGGCCGTTAGGGATCCAGGAATAGCCCTGACGCCAAGGCCACTGCATGAACCCATACGCTGGCGCGAACCCTGTGCTACGTAGCGCCTGCTGCGGTGCGGTTTCTGGCTCTGCGACATCCGGCGAACCAAACCAGGCCTGATACTGATCCTGCCAGCGCTGCCAATCCCCTGGAGATTGCAGTTGACGAACAATCGCCAGCGTTGCGGCATTGTGCTGCTCTGCCGTTAAATTGTCCTGATAATGATAAAAGCGCTGCGACAATTGGTTGGCAACGTCTTTGACCTGCTGAGCAGACGGCACCGTTTCCGCCACCTCATCGGTGAGCACGGCCATGGTGGTTAATATCACGCGCGGATCCACTCCGGTCGCGCCCGCCCAATGATTGACGGACTCAGCCAACTCTTGCCAGTCCGGCCGATGTTGCTGCAAAAAGGTGCGAATATCGAATGGATGAAAATACGGACGGTACACAAACCCTGAATCCGAAATCAGTCGGTCAGGTACCTGATCAGCGACGAGCGTTTCCGGGTCCCAATTAGGCGTATCCACTTGCGGGTACAACTGGTGAGCATACAACCCACCACTGAAGCAAAGCAAAGCCAATCCCAGAGATGTTTTTGAATTCATCTTCCTCTCCAATATTTATGAGCAAAAATGCATATTGAAGTATGGTAAATTTTCCTGTTTCGTTGGTATCACACTTTGGTTCTGAGAGCCATATAGCAGGCAAATGTAAGGAATTGAAAGTGTTAACATGCTCAATGGCGAACTAAAGTTTAGTCATCCAGTTAACTAGTTGTACCTGTATTGTATGTCCTGCTTCCTCCAACCACAGCGGGCCGTACGGTGTAATTGTCCAGAGATACACAGCAATATTGCAGACAATCGTCAGCCACAAAAGCGTTTTAAATGGCTGTTTCTGCGATTTATGACGCAAACGGTGCTGTGCAACCAGCGCTCCGGGCCAGCCGCCCGTAACAGCCAAAAAATGGAGCGTATTTTCAGAGACACGCCAGTCACCCGCGATCGCGGATCGCTTATCGGCCTTGTACACCAAATACGTCAGCGGGCTCAGGCCAAGATAGAGAGAAAACCACAACCAACCTGTGCCATTTAGCCCCGTGATTATACAGACCAGCAGCAAAAAAACGCCACTCAACTGCACCGAAAACGGTATCGCTTTCAGCCCAGCCAGAGAGACGTCTTTGGCATTGATACGGCCCTGCTTATCTTTCTCTGCTTTAAACGATACCCTCGTATTCACCTTTGGCCACATTGTTCCTCGGTTAAACTGAGAGATATGCACAAAAACCCGTGATTTACACTGCGGTGATACGATAAATCCATACCCTTTCTCATCATTCCATTCAGTAATCTTGCCTTTCAAATCCCGTCCTCGGTTGGCTGCGCGTTCTGCCAATCTAAATGTGTATTCGCGTATCGGTTAAGCGTGTGTTGGTTGACGCTGTCAGAGGTAACTAATTAAAAATCAAACCATTAAGGAAAAAAAACGAATATTACGGCGTAGTCTACTCCAATCTCATGATGCGTTCTCAACAACATTTTGCCTTTTGGTTACAGAAATTGATGTACTTGAGCAATTACATGTTAAACTCCACCGCTATTTTATCAGGCGGATTATTTTCACCTAATATTACTACGGGTGTTCAGCCACGTTTGCGCGCCACCCACTGTATATTCCGTGGCAATCTTCGCCTTGAAGTGCACCATACCGACACTTGCAGGATGCTAGTTGCGAGTCATTAATACGGTGACAACGCAAACCGGTTGACCGGAAAGGGGCGCAGGAAAAACAGCCACAAAGAAACAGCAGCGAACCTGCTAACAATAAACGGTTGTGTAGCCTGATGCGTCCGAGTGAAGTGAGCAAAATTTAAGTTTATGAATACCAAAAACATTAGCGAATACAAAAAGTACTGGGCGGAATGCTTCGGTACTGCACCTTTCCTGCCAACCAGCAGAAAAGAGATGGATGCCCTGGGCTGGGACAGCTGTGACATTATTATCGTCACCGGCGATGCCTACGTCGATCATCCAAGCTTCGGTATGGCCATTATTGGCCGTCTGCTGGAAGCGCAAGGGTTTCGTGTCGGCATCATTGCTCAGCCAGAATGGCAGAATAAAGACGCATTTATGCAGCTGGGTAAACCCAACCTGTTTTTTGGCATCACCGCCGGCAACATGGATTCCATGATAAACCGTTACACCGCAGATAAAAAGCTGCGCCATGATGATGCCTACACCCCGAACAATGAAGGGGGTAAGCGTCCTGATCGTGCCACACTGGTCTACTCACAGCGTTGCCGTGAAGCCTACAAAGACGTACCTATCGTACTGGGTGGTATTGAAGCCAGTCTGCGTCGTATTGCTCACTACGATTACTGGTCAGACAAAGTACGTCGCTCTGTGCTGTTTGATGCGAAAGCTGACATTCTGTTGTTTGGCAACGCGGAGCGCGCATTGGTCGAAGTCGCCCATCGCCTAGCAGACGGTGAAAACATCGCTGATATGACCAATATCCGCGGCACAGCTGTCAACCTGCCAGCCGTGCCGGAGGGCTATAAAGTCGTTGACTCTTCCCGGATTGAAAAACCGCGTAAAGAAGCGTTCATTCCGCCGAACCCTTACGAAGTGGAAACCAAATGCGATACCAAGAAGGATGCGACTCAAGCCACACCGATAGCGATTCGTCCTTCACGTCATGACGCGGCGAACACCGCCGTGCGTTTACCGCCGTTTGAAAAGCTGAAAAATGATCGCATCTTGTATGCGCACGCCAGCCGTATCATGCACCTGGAAACGAACCCGTATTCAGGACGTGCGCTGCTACAGCGTCACGGCGATCGTGAGCTGTGGGTAAACCAGGCTCCGATCCCATTGACGACCGAAGAGATGGACTACGTATTCGGTTTGCCTTATGCACGCGTGCCACACCCTAAATATGGCAAAGCGAAGATTCCGGCGTACGACATGATCAAAACGTCAGTCAACATCATGCGTGGCTGCTTTGGTGGCTGTTCATTCTGCTCCATCACAGAACATGAAGGTCGGATTATCCAAAACCGCTCTCAAGAGTCGATCATTAACGAATTGGAAGAAATTCGTGACAAAGTACCGGGCTTTACCGGCACAATCTCTGATCTTGGCGGCCCTACTGCGAACATGTACCGCTTAGGCTGTAGCGATCCAAAAGCCGAAGCCAACTGCCGACGTCCATCGTGTGTATTCCCAGGTATTTGTAACAAACTCAATACCGATCATAAACACACCATCGACTTGTATCGTGCAGCCCGAAACGTTGACGGCATCAAGAAAGTGATGATAGCTTCCGGTGTCCGTTACGATTTGGCCATCGAGTCACCTGAGTATGTGAAAGAGCTGGTAACGCACCATGTCGGTGGCTACCTGAAAATCGCCCCGGAACACACAGAGAAAGGTCCACTTGATCTGATGATGAAACCCGGTATGGGCACCTATGATCGTTTTAAAGAGATGTTTGAGCAGTACAGTAAAGAAGCCGGTAAAAAACAATACCTGATTCCTTACTTCATCTCTGCCCACCCTGGAACCGAAGACGAAGACATGCTCAACCTGGCGTTGTGGTTGAAGAAAAATGAATTTGAATGTGATCAGGTTCAGAACTTCTACCCATCACCCATGTGTAATGCGACCTCGATGTATTACTCAGAGACCAACCCGCTTAAACGGGTCAAATACAAGCAGCGTGAAGATCTGCCAGTGGCTAAAGGTGAGCGTCAGCGCCGCCTGCACAAAGCGCTGCTCCGCTACCATGATCCAAACAACTGGCCGATGATCCGCGAAGCGCTGATCAACATGGGCAAAAAACATTTGATTGGTGACAAACCAAGCTGTCTGGTTCCTGCTGAAGACGGTGATGTGCTGACGCCGGCGCAACGCCGCAAATCCGGCCGCCATGGCGCGAATCGTTTCGCGACCAAGCACACGAAGAATCAGCCAGGTTTTGGTAATGACAAAGGCACTGGTGGTTCACGCCCCGGGGCGAAAAAACCTGACGGTAATAAAGGCCGACCAGGCAGCAAGCCTCCAGCAGGCGCGAAACGTGGCAATAGCAGCAACAAGAAGCCACGCCACGCCAGAGCTTAACCAATACAAAAAGGCCCAGTAGTGATATCACTGGGCCTTTTCTTTTGATGGTTCTTTTCTTTGTTAACGGAGCCGTTTACGCAAAATCACGCTCAAATTCGCGCATAAATGCCACCAATGCTTTCACACCCTCTACAGTCATTGCATTGTAAATCGACGCGCGCATCCCACCAACTACGCGATGACCTTTTAGTGCGACCAGACCGCGATTTTCCGCCAGTTCCAGGAACTTCGCATCCAGTTCCGGCTTTTTCAGTTGGAAAGGAACATTCATCAACGAGCGGTTGTCCTGGTGAACATTGTTAACGTAGAAGTCTGACTCATCAATGTAGTTATACAAAATTGCGGCTTTCTCGCGATTGATCTGCTCCATCGCTTTTACGCCGCCCTGAGCTTTAAGCCATTTAAAAACCAAGCCAGATAAATACCAGGCAAAGGTTGGCGGGGTGTTGTACATTGAATTTTTTTCGGCCAGCACTTTGTAATTCAGAACGCTTGGTAACAGGTCATTGGCCAGTTCCAGCAAATCGTCGCGAACAATCGCGATGCAGATACCTGCCGGTCCAATGTTCTTCTGAGCACCCGCATAAATCACACCGTATTGCGACACGTCGATTTCGCGTGACAAAATCGTGGATGACATATCTGCCACAATCGGCTTATCTGTCACAGGCAGATCATTGATTTCGATTCCATCAATGGTTTCATTCGGACAGAAATGGACGTAAGCGGAGTCAGACGCCACCGGCCATTCCGCCGCAGGCACCACTGCCGTCTTACCATCTTTTTCACACTTCGCGACGAAAACATCCGCTTCACAATATTTATTCGCTTCTTTAATCGCGCTTTCAGCCCAGTAACCAGCGTCGATATACGTGGCCTTCGAGGCCCCACCTAATAAGTTCATCGGCACAGCTGCAAATTGGGCTCGTGCTCCACCCTGACAGAACAACACTTTATAATTGCCTGGAATATGAAGGAGATCGCGTAAGTCTTGCTCGGCCTCTTCGGCAACTTTGATGAACTCTTTGCTGCGGTGGCTGACTTCCATCACGGACACACCCAGTCCATTCCAGTTGATCAGCTCTGCCTGAGCTTGTTCCATGACGGCTTTCGGCAGACCAGCCGGTCCGGCGCTAAAGTTAAAGACGTTATTCGGGGAAGGTTCCATGCGTATCATTGCTCCTGCGATGTCAAATATATTCGATTAATACCACTTTTCTACGCCGATAAAAAGCAAGAAAAGAGGTCTTTCGACCTCTTTTCTTAGAGAGTGATTATTTTTTAACGCTTTTGCATCATCATCGGCAGTAACAGCGCCATTAACGGGACTTGATGGCCATTTTCAAATACCACATTGCCGTTTATCAGCTCAGCGTTAATCGTATAGCCCTTGTCGCTCTGAGTGATCATTTCCATCACGATCGCCTCATCAATGCTTTCGCGGATAAACGGATACTCCGCCACCAGCTCGTTAGAGAAAAAGGTATTCAGATGTCCGGTTAACGCTGGAACAATCAGCGCCGGGTTCTTCGAAACATTGTTCGTCCCTTCCGGCACATTCAGTTTCCATTGAGATTCAAACTCACCGCTGCCTAACGTCATTTTCATCTGATTCATCGATAGATAAAAACCTTTTGAAAACAGCGTTTCGATATATGGAATGGCCTGCTGAATGTCTCTGTCCGTCAACTGTGGGCTGTTGCGATACAGATTCATCAGTTTGAGGAAGGACACACTGTCCAGATCGCCCAGCGCAAAATCAACATTGAAGTCATTGACGTTGCCGTCAGGCATCACCACTTGTTGGGCTTTGAGTTGATGCACGCTGTTCAAACGCTTTTGCTGCACATCCTCCGACGAGTTAAAGTGATAGCTGGCTTGCTTTAGTTCAAATTTCGCTGTGTCGTCATTCTCAGTGAGCATCAGGTTGCCTACCTGAATGGTCTGATCGCCCAGCCAAAACCCTTCTTGTTGCTTGCCGTCACCTTCGCCCTTCACGTCGGTCAGGGTGATTTTTTCACCCGAGGCAAAGTCCAGTTCAACCGAAGGTACATCTAATGTGTATCCTCCCAAACCCAACACGGTCGCATGCCCTTTCAGGTATGCAGGCGTGGTAGAAACCGTAACCGGATTCTCACCGCCACTGGTGAAGTGCCAGGTGTCCAGATTCAGTTCAAACTGAGTGTTGCCGTTCAATTGAGTCTGCGTGTCGAGCGTTAACGGGATCTCTTGTTCTCCTTCCAGCACCGAATGCGCACTCAAGCTGATCACGCCATGTTCGACGTCACTTTTCACAGTGAAGTCCGTTGGCAGACCATCGGTTTTGAGTTGCTGGATTAATTCAGGGTCAATCACCGTAAAATGCGTTTCAACCTGAGAAGTGAGATAACCCCGCTCGTATTTTACAATTTCCGCTTTCAGTGATGCGTTATTGAGTTTTTTTACGCCATCATGGATCACATTGTGGCCAATCTGACCAACGGCGAGGGGCCAACACAGGGCCAGCGAGATAGCGCCACCAATGGCACCCAGTTTCTTAAGCTGATTCATAATACTCTTAAAGTCCGGAGTTTTTTTCAGTCTACAACAATATACTCAAAACATTGAGTTAAATCAGAGTATTGTCGTTATTTTGTCATAACGTGAAGATCTCGTACTCAGCTCTCAGCATCGTAGAACAGGCCCTGCTACTGTGTAGTTGGAGAAACTTTAAACAGAGGTCAACGTGCACGCTTTTGCCATCTTGTGTCTGGACAGTAATCCGGTCAGCGCTGAGCAGCTGCGCCATGAACTAACGCCGTTTTGCAGCCGATTTGATCTGCACACGGCAGATAGCCTGGAAGATGCTCAGTCTGCGCTGGAGTTCTGTCACGCCCGGGAACAAGCTGTCGCACTGGTGATCGCCAGCCACCATGAACAGTTCAACGGTGCCGACTTCCTGATACAGCTTGATAAATCGCCTCACACTCAAAGCGCACGAAAAATCCTCATCAGTTGCGGGCAGGACATCAATGCCATCCTCGCTGCCGTGAATGAAGGCCGGCTCGACCATTGCCTGACCAAACCGCTGCAAGATCAACTGGTGTATAAGACCGCGCAAAAAGAGCTCACCACATTCGTGCTTGAGCACGATTCGGACAACCTGCTTTATTACAGTCAGGTCCTGGATCAGCAGCGTCTGTTACGCACACACATAGAGCAGAAAATGCGTTCTTTTCGCGAGGGCTTTATCAGTGATCATCACACATTGTCAGACAACGAGTTGGCCGAACAGGTAATTGCTGCGCTGTATGCATTTTTTGAACAGGAAGACGAAACTCGCGCTTGCCGAACCTACTCCAGTCAGCACCTGCTGACCAAAGAAGGTGAAGAGAATCGCTTTTTGTGGTTTATTACCTCGGGCCAAGTCGCCCTGTATAAAACCGATGATCAGGGTATTGAGCGAGAAGTGGTCAGGCACAACAAAGGCAGTATTGTCGGAGGTATGTCGTTTGTTACCGGTGAACGTTCGTTTTCCACCGCGGTGACCCTCACCACCACGGATGTCATCAAACTTGACCGGGATGTGTTCAGCAAAGTCATGCACTCCAATACCACCCTCTTGCCTCTGTTTACCAACTTACTGTTGCGCCATTTTAACCGCCGGCTGCAACGCAGTATTGTCACCAAGCTTGAACTGCAGAAAACGCTGGAGTCACTGGATTCGGCGCATCAACAATTAATTGAACGAGAGAAGATGGCCATGCTGGGTCAACTGGTGGCAGGCGTGGCGCACGAGCTCAATAACCCGGTGGCGGCAATTCTGCGCGGAACGGAAACCCTGACGGAAAAAATGCTTCACCTGGTGAAGCAACCAGCGGAAGCCGAACTGGCCATACAAGGCACACAGTTGCTGGAAGAGGCACGCTCTGCCCGTCCGGTATCAACTGCACAGGAGCGTACTCTGGCCAAACAAATTGAAGCGGATATCGGTGATCGTTTACTGGCGAAAAAAATAGCGCGGCTGAATCTTGCTGACAATGCCGAGCTTATGCATCTGGCTAAACACGCCCCCAGTAAAGCACAGCAAAAGCTAGCGCAACTTGAGGCTTATCATCTGACGGGTAGCACGCTACGGTCAATTAATGTCTGTGCCCAGCGCATTGCCGATATGGTCAAAAGCCTCAAAGGCTATGCCCGCCCAGATGATGAAACATACCACGATGTTGATCTTCACGAAGGCATTGAAGATACGCTCGTGATCTTCGAAAACCGGCTCAAGCGCCATACCTTGGAAAAAGAGTACCATCCGCTGCCTCCTGTTCGCTGCCAGCCTATCGCTCTGCAACAAGTTTGGACGAATCTGATTTCAAATGCGCTCGATGCTTTCCCCGCGCATGGCGTACTGAAAATTTCGACCCAACATGTTCAAACCCAACAACAAAACTGGGCGCTGATCACGTTTGAAGATAACGGTCATGGCGTGCCCGAAGCTTTGCAAGCGCAAATCTTTGAACTCAACTTCACCACCAAACGGGAAGGTAACTTCGGTCTCGGCATTGGTTTGTCAGTCTGCCTGCAAATCATCAACCAGCATGGTGGCCAGATCGAAGTCGAATCCCAACCGGACGAATACACTAAGATGAAAGTCTGGCTGCCGATTACAGCCACCCCACAACAAATGACAGGAACTAGCGATGAATAAATACCTTATTTTGTGTGTTGATGACGAACGTGACGTTCTGGACAGTGTGCTTCAGGACATCGATTGTTATGAAGAAAGTTTTATCGTCGAAGGAGCAGAATCGGTATCAGAGGCGAAAGAGATCATCGCGGAATGCCAAGATGAAGACGTCAAGCTCGCGTTGATACTCTGTGACCATATTATGCCAGAACAGACAGGGATCAGTTTTTTGATCGAACTGAGTGAAAACCCACAAACCGCCGCCGCCCGCAAGATTCTCCTCACAGGTCAGGCCGGTTTAGAAGACACCGTCGAAGCGGTCAATCACTCCAGCCTCGACTTTTACATTGCCAAGCCCTGGCAGGGAGAAGCCCTGCGCAACGTCATCAAGTCGCAACTGACTGAGTATATGATTCACCACGAAAAAGACTTGATGCCTTGGGCATCCATTTTAGACACGGAGAAAATTTTTAACGCCATCGCAGAAAACAGAATCAGTTTTGGCGAATAAGGTCATTAAATAGTCATTCCATGGCATATTAATTGCTAGAACTTTAGCTCAATGACAAAAGAATGACATTTTTTAATGGTTTGCATCACCAGTGTTGCATTATCATATTTGGAAGTGTCGCGGTGCGACCGCTAGAGACCACGGAATCAATTAAAAATAGGTTTATGTTTACTATGCGCAAAACAATTCTTGCAGCAGCGCTGTTGCTTGCATCCGGGCAGTCACTTGCTCAAACCGATCCGAACAGTCCGTCCGTAATGAGTAACTTCAGCTACGACTACATCGAGGCACGTATTGGTGCAAGCCCTGTTACTTTCGGTACGGCTATCAGTAAATCTATCCACCCTAACGCTCATATTATCGGTCGTATTGATTCAGAGTTTGAAGGTGACTACGACGCGGCTGCGGGTTTTGGTTTTCACGCGCCGATCAATAACTGGGCAGATTTGACGGGTGAAATGCTATTCCGTTTGGTCGACGATGGCGACCACAGTGCGGACAGCGGCATGGAAATTAACGTCGGTGTACGCCAATGGCTTGGCCCACAGCTCGAAGTCGGCGGTAAAGCCGGTTATGTTTCTATCGACGACGACGATGACTGGATCGGTTCAGTTTACGCGCGCTTCCACTCTACTGAGCTCTTCTCTATCGGCGCCGAAGCCCGTATTAACGACTTTTACGGCGACCAACTGATGTTCACAACACGCTTCAAGTTCTGATCCCAGCCCGAATGAAAAAAAAACCGAGGTCTCTTTACCTCGGTTTTTTTTGTCTCTCGACGGTTATTGGCAACAGGCCAGCAGTTGGCGTTTTTTCGGCTCCTGGAGCAGTTTCCAGTGGATGCCGTCGATGGCACCAGCAAATTTCCATAGCAGTTTAAGATCGACATCATTGCCGTAAGCGTGACGAACCCGGGAGAACACCTCCGCGGCCCCCAGCTCAATAAAGGTTTCGACATCATCGACACCTGCTTTTTTAACCATGCGCTCCAACGTCAATTGCATGTTCGGCAAATCACGCAGGCGCCGGCTGGCAGTCGATTTCTGAAATTCACGTTGGTTAACGGAATGTTTTATAGACTCTCGAACAATGTGCTCCAATTTCTCGTGACGCGATTCAAACAGCTTGGTGATGTCGTAATAGTTTACAGTGGCCGTCGTTTGTTTCTTCACGTGGCGATACTTTTCACACGCCAGATCGCCCAGCAGATCATCCAGATGGTCTCCACCCCGGATAAATAGCCGTTCGCCTGCAATCAGTGAAAACATCGCTTCAGACTGAAACAGCCCGATCCCACCAAACATAGAACGTTTCTGAAAAACACCAAATTGACTCACGTAATCGGTAAAAGCTTGCTCTGTCATATCCATTGATCCTCATAATCAGTCCCCCCGATTATTGTTGTAATCACCAGACAGTAGCAGTAAGCGAAATATTGATAACTTTATCGAAATTAAAAGTATATTTATTGACGTCATTGCGCCTTATTTTTCTCAAATGATAGTTAACGTAGCAAAATAAGTCTGGGCATAGCTCACACGATTTGATTAATTTACAAGCCCATATGAGACTGATATCACAATTAGTCGCGGTTAAAATAGCGTCGGTCCGGCAACATAACCGCACTTCGGTTCCAAAAAGTGATCTACTCCACTTTGGGTGACAGATATTTAGTTGCCGATTATCCTCTCGCACCGTTAAACTGTATTGAGTACGCAAAAATATTGTCTATTCATGAACCATTTATCTTTTTACTGGCTACCCGAAAACCAAGAGCTGCTTTTAAAAGGAATTGAAAGCGAGTTTGCTCAGTTGATCGAGCAGTCGCTCAGTACCGGCAAAATCAGTCTTCCTCCTATCTCCGAAGTAGTCATTCGTATCCAAAAACTATGTACTCAGGACACCACTGGCATCTCTGATGTGGCGGATTGTCTTCTTGAGGACCCGGGACTTGCGGCAATTGTCATTCGAGTAGCGAACTCGGTGATCTTCAACCGCCGTAATATCACCTGCACCGACCTGCTGACGGCAGTATCGAGGCTGGGGCTTCTTCGCGTACGTGACATCGTTACGGCGCAAGCCATAGAACAACTGAAACATTCAGTCTCACTCAGCAATGAGTGCAATCAGATCCTCGCCCGCAGCGCAGCCACCTCGCGAGAATTGGCCGCAACGATGGTGTTGGTGACGCGTTCGTTCCATCAAAGTGGCGATCCGGCATACCAGCACATTGAGACAGACAAAGCCCTGTTGGTTGGCCTGTTGGCCGATATTGGACTGTTCTGCCTGGTGAACGAGTACTACCTCTATCTGGAACAGGGCAACTATCTCGACCAACACATTGCGTTGCAGATCTTCAACTCTCAGTGTTCCAGCACCAGCCAGCTGGTCCTTAACCGCTGGGGGTTCGATCAGGATTTCATTGATGTGGCCGCCAATGCCCGACACGAATCCGGTGTGGATGTTATCTCCTATCTCGACATCGCGCGGATCGCTAATCACTTGTTGATGTTCCGTCGTAAAGACGAAGCCATTGACGAGCACCATGTAGAAATTGACGTAACCGGCGCTGACGTGCTGTACAAATTATCCAATTTAAGTGATATTGAGTTTAAAACTCATATTGACGACGTCATCAATGCTAGCGGCCTGTAAGGCCGCTAGTCGCATTTTCTACAAAGGAATACAATGTTTACAGGGATGCTGTTTATCTTTGCCCCGTTGGTGCTGGGGTATTTTATTGTCATATCTAACGCCAACCAACTGGCGCAAATCAATAAAACCACATCTTCTCTCATCTACGTCATACTGGCGTTGATGGGGCTGAGTTTGGCTGCACTGGACAATCTCAGCCATAACCTGCAAACCATACTTGAGTACACCGCGGTATTTTTTTCCGTCCTCGGCCTGTGCAATCTGGCAGCGCTCCCCTTAATTGACCGTTTTTTGCCTATTCAGACCGATGCCAGCCACACAAAACTCCCGTTATCGAGCATGGCTCTTGAATCTGCCAAGCTGATTCTGGTGGTCGGTGGTGGATTGCTTGCCGGTCTGGTAGCGCCGTTCGGCCTGCATTGGGTGGATACTGCCAGCGAGTGGATTTTGTTTGTATTGCTGTTTTTTATCGGCATTCAGCTTAGAAACAGTGGTCTGACCCTGCGCCAGATTCTGCTCAATAAACACGGGATGGTGATTGCCATGGTGATCATCGCCACCTCTTTGCTGGGCGGGCTGATCGCCGCCTGGGTTCTCGAGATTGATCCATACCGAGGCTTGGCCATGGCGTCCGGCTTTGGCTGGTACTCCTTGGCGGGCATACTGATGGGCGATGCGTTTGGTCCGGTATACGGCGGCGCCTCGTTCATGATTGAACTGCTGCGCGAACTTGTCGCTTTGGTGGTGATCCCGTTGCTGATTCGCAGCCAGCCGTGCACTGCCATCGGATACGCCGGAGCCACTGCAATGGACTTTACCCTGCCAGTCATTCAGACCACTGGTGGCGTGCGCTGTGTCCCGGTGGCTATCGTCAGTGGTTTTATCCTCAGCTTGCTGGTACCGATACTGATGCTGTTCTTTGTCTCTCTTGCAAGCTAGATCGCAGGAAAGTATCACTATTTCCTCTAGAATTGCGCTCAAATAATAACAACAGTAGGGAAAAGTAATGTTTCCGGAACACGATATGTCCGGCCTTTACGCCCCACTTCAGCTTAAGAAAAAAGGAAAGATTATGAAACGCTTACTGGTTGCGGCTCTGCTTAGTGCCACATCGTCAATGGCGATGGCGGCAGACAATGCGTGTCTGTCCAAGAAATACGATGCGTACGTGGATGCCTCAATGACTTGGTATCAGGATCTGGCCAAACTGACGGCGGAAAAGTACCCGGAGTTGAAAGAAGTCAGCGACTGGTTCCTGCAAGGTCGTGAGCATCACTTTGAACTCAACCGCGCAGCCGTGAAATATTACCTCGACAACGATCCGTCTAAAGTCGCGACCGAGCGAGCGGTAGAAGCCTGGCTAAAGCTGGATCAGCAGGATATTAAAGTCTTAGCCTCACGCAGTGATGAACTGGGTAAGATCGCCAAAATCACCTACGATGATCGCCAGTCCAAACCACACAGCCAGAATTATGATTTGCGCAGCGCGTTTGCTGAGCTGCTCAGTCATCCAAAACAAATTGACCCTGCTCTCCAGCGCTACAATCAGGCGATTGCAAAAGCTGAAACTATCCAGTGTCAATAGCAGCACAGGCCAAGCGTCAGTCGCACCACTCAATTAAGACGGGACTTTAGTCCCGTTTTCGTTTAGATTGTCCCGCTCGCAACTGAAGAAAAATAAACACTAGCTGTATGGTATCAGAACAGAAAACGGCGGACGTGAGCTTCGAGAGCCTGCTCCGAATCTTCACCATTCCCGAAGGGCCAGATTCCACACTGACCAAAATCGAAGAGAAATTATCGCAGAACCTGAATGTGTTCTTGCGCGATCATATTGTTGCCGAAGAAAAGCCACTGCGTGACATCGAGAAGGATTTCGCCTACGCCACCATTCCCGAGCAACCCTCTTTTGTCTCTGACCATACGCAGCACCTGCTGGATACACTGGTGTCTCACTCAGTCCACACGTCTGCCCCCAGCTTTATCGGTCACATGACCTCCGCGCTGCCCTATTTTTTGATGCCACTATCAAAAATCATGATTGCGCTCAATCAGAACCTGGTCAAAATCGAAACCTCCAAAGCCTTTACGCCGTTAGAGCGTCAGGTTCTGGGTATGCTACACCGTTTGATTTATACCCAGGATGAGGAATTTTATGCGCAGTGGATGCACAGCGCCGAGCACTCTTTAGGTGCATTCTGCTCCGGCGGTACCATCGCGAATATCACGGCATTATGGGTGGCACGCAACAACGCCTTAAAAGCCGATGGCGAGTTCCTGGGGGTTGAAAAAGAAGGCCTGTTCCGTGCGCTGAAACATTACGGCTATGAAGGTCTGGCGATCGTGGTTTCTGAACGGGGTCATTATTCGCTGAAAAAAGCGACGGACGTACTGGGCATTGGACAGCAGGGCCTGATTGCCGTTGACACAGACGAACATAACCGGATCAAACCGGCAGCGCTGCAAGCGACGTTGAAGCAGTTAAAGTCTGACAAGATCCTGCCGTTCGCGGTTGTTGGCGTCGCTGGCACCACTGAAACGGGCAATATTGATCCACTCAGAGAAATCGCTGAGATCTGCTCTGACGAAGGTTGTCATTTCCACGTTGATGCGGCATGGGGCGGCGCGACTTTAATGTCCAATACCTACCGCCGCTTATTGGATGGCATCGAACTGGCCGATTCTGTCACCATCGATGCCCACAAACAACTCTATATTCCTATGGGTGCCGGCATGGTGTTATTCAAAGATCCCAATGCCATGCAGGCCATTGAGCACCACGCGCAATACATATTACGCAAAGGCTCAAAAGATCTGGGCAGCCACACTCTGGAAGGGTCGCGCTCCGGTATGGCGATGCTGGTTTACGCAGCCATGCACATTATCAGCCGTCCGGGTTATGAATTGCTGATTGATCAGAGCATCAACAAAGCCCGCTATTTTGCCGATTTGATTAAACAGCAAGCTGACTTTGAACTGGTTTCCGAGCCTGAGCTGTGTCTGCTGACGTACCGCTATCTGCCAGAAAATGCTTGTCAGGCAATGCAAATCGCTGACAAAGAAGATAAACTGGCGTTAAATGAATTGCTCAACGAACTCACCCAGTTTGTCCAAAAGCGCCAGCGAGAAACCGGTAAAACGTTCGTTTCGCGCACCCGCCTGAATCCAGCACGCTGGGATCGACTGAATACCATCGTATTCCGGGTAGTTCTGGCCAATCCGCTGACCACGGACGACATTCTGCAATCGGTACTGGATGAGCAACGTGAGATCGTGCAACAAGCCCCGAATCTGATGGCCAGCATCCACACATTGTGTCAACGCATCCTAAACGGCTAGACCTTTCGATGAACAGCGAAATGAAATTTTCTTTCGTTTTGCTGTAATTCATCCATCATTAATCGTCTTTTTTATCTTTAAAATTGCTGATTTTTGGCTGAATTCTGTAGTTTTACCGAAATTTTGTTTGAGGCTTGTCATATTCTCACTAATTGATGTCGAGAAATGTTACTGTATCAATCATCGTTAGGTTTATACTCAACTTATGGCGTTGGCTACCAAATGCCTTACTGGAAGTCGATTATTTCCCCCATGCATGATTGGGTTTCAGGTATGGCCAATGAAATGTGCTCTATACCCTCGTGAACACTATGAATACATTAGAAAAAATCCAAAAGAACCTGGAAAATTTCAGTAAGTCTGAGCGCAAGGTTGCGGAAGTGATCATGGCATCACCTCAGACTGCTATTCACTCGAGCATTGCGACACTGGCTAAAATGGCCGATGTCAGTGAGCCGACTGTTAACCGTTTCTGCCGCCGCCTGGATACTAAAGGTTTCCCAGATTTCAAACTGCACCTGGCTCAAAGCCTGGCCAACGGGACACCTTATGTAAACCGTAACGTTGAAGAAGACGACGGACCGGATGCGTACACACACAAGATTTTCGAATCGACGATGGCGTGCCTGGACGTGGCGAAAAATAGCCTGGATCCAATGCAGGTTAATCGCGCAGTCGATCTGCTGACGCAAGCAAAACGCATTTCGTTCTTTGGTCTGGGCGCATCGTCCGCAGTGGCCAAAGATGCGCAGAATAAGTTTATCCGTTTCAACATCCCCATCACATGCTTTGAAGATATCGTGATGCAGCGTATGAGCTGTATTAACTGTACCGATAACGATGTGATTGTGTTGATTTCACATACTGGCCGCACCAAGAGCCTCGTGGAGATCGCTCATCTGGCACGTGAAAATGGTGCAACGGTAATTGCTATCACGGCAAAAGACTCGCCTTTGGATAAGGCTAGCTCGTTGTCGATTTCACTCGATGTACCGGAAGATACTGACGTGTACATGCCAATGGCCAGTCGTGTCGTACAGATGACGGTAATTGATGTGCTCGCGACGGGCTTTACGCTGCGCCGTGGCACCGGGTTTCGTGAGAACCTCAAGCGGGTAAAAGAAGCGCTGAAAGACTCACGCTACGACAAGCTGTCGCATTTCTAAACGCACGCATAAATTGATCCCAACGGAGCCTAAAGGCTCCGTTTTTTATCGCGTGATTTGCGGACTTTCACTCCCCACGACCCTCACCTCTCCCGAGTTCGGGCCGAGCGACAGCCGGTCGCATTGCGCCTGACAGCAACAGACCTGCTGCAGAATGTACACTAAGCGCTCCTGATTAAGTGGCAGCGGATTCCCTTTGATGGCTACCGACTTCAGTGCATCTTTGGCAACTTGCTCAAATGAAGTGGTACACACGCTAAACGTGCTCAACGGCGGTAAATCCAACGCAGCCAGTGTCCGCTCAACCCAAAGCACGCCATCTGCTGGCTTGGCATCGCTGCGCTCGCAAAGTAGCTGCGCCATTTTTTGATACCGCATCACAACGTCCTGGCGACCGGCTTCCGATGCCGCTGCAATGTTCTCACGCATCACATGGGGCGCTAATCTGGCGGTAATCACACTGTGAGGGGCACGAAGCTTGCCACCCAGCGCAGAAGCAAGGCCATGGGCAGCGCCCAGTTTGGCGTTGGTGATCGACAAAGACGATGCCAGCACTCCCTCACCAAAGAGAATTCGGGTGGCGGTCATAAACTGAAACATAACCTGTTCCCCTAAGTGGAATATGAACTGTGACTACTTTGCCTTGTTACACCACAAAAATATTTGACCTTGGTATCTATGTGGTTATAACCCCTATTTTAAACACGGTTTTCTGCGACACATCACACCGTATCCAGGCCATGAATCGCCTGGCTGAACACTTTGCAATCAATAGAGCCTGCCTATCAAAGCAAGAGGTAAATGTTGCTTTATTTCCGTATTTGGATAAGGCATAGTTGTCGCTAATAGAATAAAGGAGAAAGTTAATATGTTCGTAGTTATCTTCGGTCGCCCGGCTTGCCCATACTGTGTACGCGCAAAAGAGCATGCAGAAACTCTGAAAGCGAAACGTGACGACTTCAACTACCGTTATGTCGATATCCACGCAGAAGGCATCAGCAAAGCTGATCTGGAAAAGACTGTAGGTAAACCAGTAGAAACTGTGCCTCAGATCTTCATCGACCAACAGCACATCGGTGGTTGCGACGATTTCGAAGCTTACGCGAAAGAAAACCTTGGTCTGTTCGATTAATTGACAAGATTCTCACAAGCCCGCTATTTCAGCGGGTTTTTTGTATTTGTCAGGAAAGTGGAACTAATAATAAATTTAAAAAAATTTCACTTATCTTTTGGTAAGATTCAGATACAATTCGCAAACTTAACCTACTCCCCTCACTGGCACATTTAATAGAGCCGAGCCGTGAATATTGACGTCGTACACTTGCTTGAACAAAACCCCATCCTTCTAATCTTTGTTGTATTAGCGATAGGCCTCGCCTTCGGAAAAATACGTTTCGGAAACCTGCAACTGGGTAACTCCATTGGTGTCCTGATCACATCGCTGATCATGGGACATTTGGGTTTCTCGTTTAGCTCTGATGCACTGGCTATCGGCTTTATGCTGTTTATCTATTGTGTGGGCATTGAGGCCGGACCCAACTTCTTCGGTATCTTTTTCCGAGACGGGAAACATTACTTTATCCTCAGTATGGTCGTGCTGGTTACCGCAGTGTCGATCACCTACTTCTCCAGCCACTTCCTCGGACTCGACTTTGGTCTTTCCGCCGGTATGATGGCGGGGGCTCTGACCTCCACCCCGGTGCTGGTTGGTGCTCAGGATGCGCTGAACTCCGGACTCGCCACCATCCCGCACTCGATGGATTTCGACCTGGTGATGGAAAACTTATCTGTTGGTTATGCCATGGCGTATCTGATCGGTTTGATCAGTATGATCATGTTCGCCAAACTGCTGCCCAGGCTACAAAAGCAGAATCTGTCTGATTCCGCGCAGCAGATAGCGCAAGAGCGAGGCCTCGGTAGCTCAGGCCAGCGCAAAGTCTACCTGCCGATCATCCGCGCCTATCGTGCTGGCCCGGAACTTATCGACTGGACCGACGGTAAAAACTTGCGTGAGCTGGGCATCTATCGTCAAACTGGCTGCTACATTGAACGGATTCGCCGTAACGGCATTCTGGCCCACCCTGACGGTGACGCAATTCTTCAGGAAGGCGATGAGATTGCGCTGGTGGGTTTCCCGGACAGCCACGCTCGTCTTGATCCGAGTTTTCGTAACGGCAAAGAAGTGTTCGACCGAAACTTGCTCGACCTGCGCATCGTCGAAGAAGAAATCGTTGTCAAAAGCGACTCGATGGCCGGTAAACGTCTGTCTGATCTGAATCTGTCCGAATACGGTTGTTTCCTTAACCGTGTGGTGCGTGCACAAATCGAAATGCCGATGGATCAAGATATCGTGCTGGCAAAAGGTGATGTGCTACAAGTCAGTGGTGAGAAAAGCCGGGTACATGGCCTGGCCGAACGGATCGGCTTTATCTCAATCCATAGTCAGATGGCAGACTTACTCGCCTTCTGCAGCTTCTTTATTCTCGGGCTACTGTTTGGTCTGATTACCATGACGTTCGGCCAGGTGTCTTTTGGCCTGGGTAACGCTGTCGGGCTATTGTTGTCCGGGATCACGCTTGGTTTCTTGAGAGCTAACCACCCCACCTTCGGTTATGTCCCTCAGGGGGCACTGAACATGGTGAAAGACCTCGGCCTGATGTTTTTCATGTCCGGTATTGGCCTCAGTGCGGGTGGCAAAATGTTCGAACATCTGGCGCAAGTGGGGCCACAGGTCATCGGCATCGCCTTCTTAGTCAGTGTCGTCCCGGTTGCGCTGGCGTATCTGGTTGGCGCCTACATCCTTAAGATGAACCGCGCATTGTTGTTCGGTGCCATCATCGGTGCACGTACCTGTGCCCCGGCCATGGACATTGTGAACGACTACGCCAAATCAACCATCCCGGCACTGGGTTACGCGGGAACATATGCCATCGCCAACATTTTGATGACCTTAGCCGGTACGGTACTGATCATCCTCAGTTGATCGGTGTGCAGACTCCAAGACTAAAAAAGGCGCTCTACGGAGCGCCTTTTTGTTTCACCGAATCTGTGATTACAGGTTGATGAAGTTGGTTTCAACGGCTGGATTCACGTCTGCGTCGTAATCCACACCTTCGACACCAAAGCCGAACAGCTTAAGGAACTCTTCTTTGTATTCCACGTAATCTGTCAGCTCTTTGATGTTTTCACTGGTGATCTGTGGCCACAGGTTGCGACAGTGCTGTTGAATGTCATCACGCAGTTCCCAATCATCCAGACGCAGACGGTTTTTGTCATCCACTTCCGGCGCGCTGCCATCCTCTTTGTACAGACGCTGGCTGAACATGCGGTAGATCTGCTCCATACACCCTTCGTGTACGCCTTCTTCACGCATTTTCTTGAATACCATCGCGATGTACAGTGGCATAACAGGAATTGCCGAGCTCGCCTGAGTGACAACCGATTTCAGTACCGCTACGTTAGCGCTGCCGCCGATAGCCGAAAGCTTGTCGCTAAGTTCTGTTGCGGCGCGATCCAGGTCCATCTTCGCACGGCCTAGTGCACCATCCCAGTAGATAGGCCAGGTCAGTTCAGTACCGATGTAGCTGTAAGCAACGGTTTTACAACCTTCTGCCAGAACACCTGCGTCAGACAGCGCATTAATCCACAATTCCCAGTCCTGACCACCCATTACTGTAATGGTGTCTTCGATTTCTTGCTCAGTAGCTGGTTCTACGCTGGCTTCAATGATCACATCTTTGTTGGTGTCAACCGCCGTTGAAGTGTACGTTTCACCAATCGGTTTTAATGATGAACGAATCAGTTCACCGGTTTCCGGCATCTTACGCACTGGTGAAGCCAGTGAGTACACCACCATATCAATCTGGCCCAGATCTTCTTTAATCAGATCCACGACTTTCTGTTTTGCTTCATGGGAGAAAGCATCGCCGTTGACGCTTTTCGCGTACAGGCCTTCTTCATGCGCCAGCTTTTCAAATGCAGCCGCATTATAGAAACCAGCGGTACCTGGTTTTTTCTCTGTGCCTTCTTTTTCGAAAAACACACCAATGGTTGAAGCACCGCCACCAAATGCCGCAGCGATACGTGAGGATAAACCGTAACCACTTGACGCACCGACCACCAGTACACGCTTTGGCGCGTTTTTGATTGGGCCTTGTGCTTTCGTGTAAGCAATTTGTTCTTTTACGTTTGCTTCACAACCCACCGGGTGAGTTGTGGTACAGATAAATCCGCGAATTCTAGGTTTGATGATCATATTCAACTTCCTTAAAAAATCCCCGCTAGGATAAAAGGTTCGACACGAAATCTCATCTAATTTCTGTAAATTTGCTCAGAAATAGCAAGTGGTTGGAGCACTTTAATCCGGATTCGTGTCCCCACCCAGAGCTTTTCCGCCCAGTATAGACAGCTTTGTCAGCTCTGGTGACCGGTTTGTGTTCAAGCAACATGTTTATTTTTTGATCGCCGCTTCCAAAAAATAGGTGTTGTTACTGATTTTATTCAAATATTCACATTCATGTGCCAGATTGGTTTGGCAACAATAATAATCAACGTAAGGATATACTATGCATTACTCGCCTCTGCTCTCTGGCTTGCTGTTATCGGCACTGGCACCAACTGCTCTCGCGGCGGTCGCCAACGGAGACTTCGAACAGTGGACCAACGGTTCACCCGATCATTGGAGCGTGATCGATTCCGGCATTACAGTGACCGACACTTTTCAACCTCTCTTTTCGGGCTCACGAGCAGCCGCGCTGAACGTCACCACCACCACCCAAAGTGCCACCGATTTTCGTCAGAGCGTCGCCGTGCAAGCCGGCCAACAATACGACTTCAGCGTCCGGGTTTACCATACCGAAGGACATGTGGCAGCGCGCCTTTATGTCGACGGCTATCAGAATTACACCAACCCAGCTATCACGGGTGAATGGCAACAATTGAGCCACAGTTACACCGCCAGCAGTGACGGCAATATTGAGGTCGGGCTGCGCTTTTATGACCAAACCGGTTTTGATGGCCAGGAGCTGGTGTACATTGATGATTTTGCTCCCGCTAGCAACAGTGATGGCGATAATGGGGGAAGCGGCGACAATGGCAGCGGCGGGCTGGATAATCTCTCCAGTTACTATCAAAGTGCAGAAGGCCTGACTGGGTACGCGTTGAAAACTGAGCTGTATAACATCATTAACAGCCATAACGACCAAAGCTACAGTGCACTGTGGACCTTCTACATCAATAATGAGCGCGATACGTACTATGAACAAGACAGCTCTATATTGGACGTGTATTCGGAAAATCCCGCAGCCAACGACCCTTATATCTATAGTGCTGGCAATGACCAATGTGGCACCTACCGCGGTGAAGGCGATTGTTATAATCGCGAGCACGCCTTCCCACGCAGTTGGTTTGGCGGCGCTGTCACACCGATGAACACCGACGTGCACCACATTTTTCCAACCGATGGCTACGTTAACGCCAAGCGCAGCAGTTACCCTTACGGCGAAGTCAGCAGTGCGTCCTACACCTCTGCTAACGGCTCGAAACTTGGCAGTGCCAAAACGGAACTCGGTTACAACGGTACCGTCTTTGAACCGATTGACGAGTTTAAAGGTGACATCGCCCGAGCGTACTTCTACATGGCAACCCGCTATCAGAACGTGATTGCCGGCTGGGAGAACAACAGCAGTTATGGCGACGCCGTCTTAGATGGCAGCTCGGACAAAGTCTACGAAGACTGGTTCCTGAGCATGCTGGTTGATTGGCATCAACAAGATCCGGTCAGCCAGAAAGAGCGGGATCGCAACGATGCGGCATACACTTTCCAGGGCAACCGCAACCCTTTTGTTGACTACCCACAATTTGTCCACGAGATCTGGGGGCAATAAAACAAAAAGGCACCCTATTGGGTGCCTTTTTCAGATGCTCGTGACGCTTACTTTCAGGCGACACTGTTCAGTTTCGGTTTGTTACTCGTCTCCTGCGTCAGGACTTCATTAAAGTCATGACTGAAGTGGTCAACCTGAATCGCCTGATAGCGCAGCGTATCAGCTTCCAGAATCTGATCCACTTCTTTCTGAGTCAGTACATTCTGTTCCAAAGCCTGCTCCAGACGAACTTTCAGCAACCCTTTACGCGCTACTTTACCGTCTTTCGCCGCACGCATCAGTTTACGCTCCAGAGATTTCACTCCGTACATCGCGAGGAAAGCCCGCTCCATCAAACCGACACTGTCGTCCGCGTCCTGGCCGATGTAGCACAAGTGAGTCAGACGGTCACGGTGTGCACCCGGTGTCATCAGGCTCTCTGCCAGTTTCACAGACAGATCATCACTTGGACGCTCAAAGTGGTTACCCAGTGGGAACACCAGCAGTTTAAGCAAGCGACCCGCTACTTTATTCGGGAAGTTAGTGTACGCCTCTTGCAGCGATTTAGCCGCATGATAGAAACAATGCTGCATCGCGTAGTGAACATAATCGAGATCCTGCTGCTGGCGACCTTCATCTTCGTATTTCTTCAGCGTTGCAGACGCCATATACAGGTAGCTGAGACCATCCCCCAGTCGCGCTGAGATCATCTCTTTGCGTTTCAGTTCGCCACCCAGAGTCAGCATGGCAAAGTCCGCGCTGACCGCCAGAGCCCGGCTCAGACGCGTCAAATCCTGGTAATATGGCTTCGTCGGGCCACTCATATCCGCTTTGACGAAGTAGGACCCGGTCAGAGCGGCACCAAATGCGCCCAGTGTATTTTTAGTCGCGTGAGCAATGTGTTTGAACAGCAGGCTATCGAACTCATCCGCCCCTTGTTTCTCATCCGGATTTGCCGCCGCTTCCATCTCTTTCAATACATATGGGTGACAACGGGTCGCTCCCTGACCAAAGATCATCAGGTTACGGGTCAGAATGTTTGCCCCTTCCACCGTGATAGCAACCGGAATACCGAGATAATGGGTACCCAGGTAATTCATCGGGCCATCCTGAATGGCACGACCTGAGTGAATGTCCATCGCATCATTCAAAATGGTGCGCGCCATTTCTGTCATGTGGTATTTGGCAATTGCCGTCACAATCCCTGGTTTCTCTTTTAGATCCAACGATGTGGTCGTCAGGGTACGGGTGGCTTCAAGCAGGTAAGTCAGGCCACCGATGCGTCCCAGCGCCTCTGCCACACCTTCGAACTTACCAATCGACATGCCAAACTGTTTACGCACATAACTGTACGCACCAGTGGTGCGCGACGTCAGGTGGCCAATCGCCGTACCCAGTGCTGGCAAGGAAATACCGCGTCCTGCTGACAGACACTCCACCAGCATACGCCAACCTTTACCCGCGTATTCCTGACCACCAATCAGCCAGTCCATTGGAATGAACACATCTTCGCCACGCGTCGGGCCGTTCATAAATGCCAGACCCAGCGGATCATGACGCTCGCCGATGATCACACCTTCGTGGTCTGCCGGGATGAGCGCACAGGTGATGCCAAGCTCTTTCTTGTCGCCCAGCAAATTGTCCGGATCGTACATTTTAAAAGCCAGGCCCAGCACGGTTGCCACTGGCGCTAAGGTGATGTAACGCTTGTTCCAGTTCAGACGGATACCGAGTACTTCTTTTCCTTCATGTGTGCCGTAACACACGATGCCCTGATCCGGAATACCACCAGCGTCCGAACCCGCCTCTGGGCCAGTTAACGCAAAGCATGGAATATCGGTGCCGTCGGCCAGGCGAGGCAACCAGTAATCTTTCTGCTCCTGAGTACCATAATGAGACAACAGCTCACCCGGACCTAAAGAGTTCGGCACCATCACGGTCACCGCCGTGCTGATGCTGCGGGTCGCAATGCGTGACACGATGGTCGAGTTCGCCAGAGAAGAAAACTCACGGCCACCATACTCTTTGGAAATGATCAGTGAGAAGAAACGTTCTTTCCGCAGGTATTCCCACACTTCTTTCGGCAAGTCACGGTCTTCTTTGACAATTTTATGGTCATCCAGCATGGTCAGCAGGGTTTCCAGTTCATTGTCCATAAAAGACTGCTCTTCAGCGGTCAGCGTCGGTTTTGGGTATTGGTGCAGCTTGGTGAAATCAGGTGATCCCGAGAACAGCTCACCATCCCACCAGACACTACCCGCCTCCATTGCCTCTTTCTCCGTACTGGACAACGGAGGCAACACTTTCTTGAAGAGTTTGAATGCCGGGTCACTAATCCATTTTCTTCGTAGAGAGCACATAATCAGATCCTTTTGTTCACAGGTAAGGGCCTACGCCCTTTTATACTTTTGTTATCTGTTCAAAGTTCTATTCGACAGCCACGCCGGCTGCGAGGTATGGGATCAACTGGTCAACCACCGTTTTGGGGTCCACCTTCTGACCAAAATCGTTCTCTGCAATTTCCGCCAGCGCCTTACTCGAGGCCATGGTGAATACGCAGGTTCCTAACGTAAAGTGCAAACGCCAAAACAACGTCTCTTGCGTCAGACGCGGGTTGGCTTTCAAAACTGAATCGGTAAACAGTTTCAGCGTATCCTGATAACGCGTAGTAATAAACCAACGCAGATGCCCCTGCACGTCAGTATAGCCACGGCCAATCAGTAACATAAAACGACTGGTGCCATTTGGGCGCACATCGTTCAGTGACTTGAGCGGACCGCGCAGAGATTCAAACACCTGCGCCATTTCATAGCTTTCATCCAGATTCAGGTTAATCAGCGCGTCCTGAACGGCAGGCATAAATGCTTCCAGATAACGATTCAATACCGCACGAACTAACGTCTTCTTATCGCCAAAATGATAGTTCACCGACGCCAGGTTTACCCCCGCTTTGCTGGTTATGGTGCGCAGCGAAGTGTCATTGAAACCGTGCTCGGCGAACAAGGCTTCCGCGACGTCCAGAATTTTGTCTTTGGTACTGTTTCGTGGGGCCATTTTAATCACTCGTATTAAACAACTGTTTGAAATATACTCGCGGCACATTTATTTAACAAGCAATTAACATCACACTTTTGAGTATTGGTCGGACCAGATATCGGTAAGGTCTTAATAATCAGTGAAAATTGCGCGCAAAGAAAAATAGGATTTTTTTTTCGATTTGAAGGGAACTGTTTGACGTTTGTCCGGTCTATTTAAGAGTAGTCAGCAATGCATTGAAAGTTTAACGGCCGTCAAGCTTGTCCTTACTGCTCACTACACAGATTTATGCTGCTTTTTCTTATTAACTCCTATGTTTGTATCCGCCCAGAACCAGATTGTTCTGGGCTTTTTTTATTGGGTCGCTAACTTAGGCAAACACCCAGCGCTGACACAAATAGAAATTGCTCAGCATACCGGCTGCAATCCCGGCGATAAACGCTGCAGCCGTGCCAAACGGCGAGCTGTGCGTCAGGGTGACAACAACGTGAAATACCGTCAGATTCGGCACTAGAGACAACCCTGCGCCCATCAAGGCTTTGCGCCATTGTAACCACTTGCTCTGACAAACGGCATCGCTGAACGTGAGCCTGCGATTTCCAACCCAGGTGACGCTCGCCGCGGCGAAAAAAGCCAAAGTACGTGCCATGAGTAGTGGTAAGTGCAACAGCATCAGACCAGCGGTAAACACCAAGGAATCCACCACAAAGCCACACGTACCGACCAGCGCGAAGAAACTCAGTCGACGCGCTATCATGATGGTTTCACGCACTGATAGAGCGCCCTGCCACTTTTGGCGGCGTAGGCCACCACACAAGTCAGTTTCTGCTCGGCAACCACGTGATCGACCTCTTTTTCTTCGCCAATCAGTTGTACTCGCGAGTACTGCTCAAGCGGCGTGTCCGAGGCGAGTTTCCGGGCCAGACCGTGACTGTAAAACTGACCAGAGAACGGGCGTTTACCCACGTAAAACGTTGCTACTCCGGGGCGGGTCAGTTGCCAGATGGCTTTGTCGCTGCGTTTCTCTGATGGCCCGAAGTGCAGATACCCCACGGCAACAATCAAGAGTAATGGCACCACACCCGCGGTCACTTTAAACCAAAGCTGTTCCTGGCGACTACCGCGCAGCACCATGGCGATGAGCAGCCCCAACGCAGGCACACCCGGTAACACATAAGCAGGCAGGATATTCCCGGCCATGGTAAACAGCAGCATCGGTGACACCAGCCACAACACCAGAAAACTGAGTAATTGCTTCTGCTCGCAAGCCCAGGTCTGAACATGCTTGCGCTTACGCCAATACATCACCGGCAATACCACAGACCATGGCGCGGCAGAAGCGAGCCAGAACAGCCAAATCATCCCGCGCGGTTCATCGTGCGCGCTGCCATACAAGTCCCCTTGCCAACCGCTGACCACAAAGCGTTTGAAATGCTCACCGACAATAAAGTAATCGAGAAATCCAGGCGTGGCTTGCTCTGCGAGCACGTACCACGGCAATGCGATCGCACTCATCAGCAGCGTGCCGCCAATCAAAGGAAAACGTCGCCACAAGACTCGCCAGGCGCCCGTTACACCGTGCTGCAAAAACAGCCATGGCATCACCGCCAAGCCCACTAACACCAACACCACAGGCCCTTTAGCCAACAAACCAATCGCAAGACCAACAAAGCCAATGTAACCCCAACGGCGTTCACCGAGCCAGCAGAGATAAAAACCGAGCATCGCCAGAGTCATCCCCAGCGTCAGCGCCATATCGGTCATCACTGCGCCCGCCGCGATGGAAAACAGGCCACACGTCGCCAGCACCAGTGCCGTCACCAACGCATCGTATCCCTGCCGACGCGCAAACCAGGCCATCAGGACGATCACCAAAACGCCAGCGAGCCAGTGAGGCATCCGCACCGCAAACTCGTTGACGCCCAGCAATGCAATACCCGATGCGCTCATCCAGGTGAACAACGGCGGTTTCCCCCAAAACGGCACGCCATAATCAAACTGCGGTGTCAGCCAGTTACCGGTTTCCACCATCAGGCGTGCCATTTCTCCGTAGCGTGCTTCTGTGGTGTCCATTAGTGGGTACGTACCGAGTGACAAAAGCCGGATCAATAACGCCGCGATCAACAGCGTCCACAGGTGAATTGGGTTGATTTTCACGCGCGCTTCTCCTGCTTGGCACTGTCGTGACTATTTTGTTCAGCAATGCTTTCAACGATGTACAACGGACGACGCTTGGTTTCAATGAAGATTCGGCCAATGTATTCACCCATCACCCCGATACAAAGCAGTTGAATGCCGCCCAGTGCCAATTGCACCACCATCATGCTTGGGTAGCCTGAAACGACGTCACCGAACAGCAGTGTTTTCACAACAATCACCGCCCCATACACAAACGCAGACAGTGCAATCAACGAACCTAAGATGGTCGCCAGTCGCAACGGACGAATTGAGAAAGAGGTGATGCCATCCACAGCCAGACCAAGCAGTTTGAGGTAATTCCATTTGGTCTCGCCGCAAAAGCGCGCATCGCGGTCAAAAGGCAAGGTGGCCTGACGAAAGCCCGGCCAGGAAAAAATTCCTTTCATGTAGCGGTTACGTTCAGATAAGGTATTAATGTGATCAACCACTTCACGACTGAGTAAGCGAAAATCGCCAACGTTCTCTGGCACTTCCACCTTCGTCAGGGTATTGAGCAGGCGATAAAACAGAGCTGCTGACGTGCGCTTCAACCAGCTTTCACCCAAACGCCGGCGACGCTGCATATTGACCACATCGTATCCCTCCCGCCATTTCGCCAACATCACGGGGATCAGCTCCGGTGGATCCTGCAGATCCGCATCAAGCAGGATCACCGCCAACCCCTGGCAATGCTCCAGTCCGGCGCTCATGGCCGATTCTTTACCAAAATTACGACTCAAACCGATACAAGTCACCCGGCTGCTGCCCGGGTCCAGTCGTTCCACCAACGTACGGCTGGTATCTGTACTGCCGTCATCGACATAGACAATTTCGCAGCGATCCGGCAGTGAATCCAACGCACACGTCAAACGTTGATGGAAAACAGGCAGCACATCCGCCTCATTATAAAAAGGCACAATCACCGATAAGGTACATGGCGGGGTAATTCGTGGTAACGTATCGTTTGAGTAGGTCATAGCGGTTATCCCAGCGGTTTCAATAGGATTACCCTAACTGCCCGGATGTGAATGATGTGTTGTCGACATATTTTTCACGCTGATTTTGTTCCTATAGCCGCGCGAAAAGAAAAGGGCCCTGGACACATGAAACGAATCCTGCTGGTGGAAGACAACCGCGAAGTTGCTGGTATCTTGTTTGATTACTTTGAATGTATGGACATGGAGCTTGATTACGCCGACAACGGCGAGCTGGGCTTGCAACTGGCGATGGAAAACCATTTCGATATCATCATTCTCGATCTGATGCTGCCTCGAATGGACGGCCTGACCGTGTGCAATAAGTTAAGGGATTCGGGCAATACCACGCCCGTATTGATGCTGACCGCCCTGGACAACAAACAAGACATGCTGAAAGGCTTTGAACACGGCGCCGACGACTATCTGACCAAACCGTTTGATCTCGAAATTCTCGAAGCTCGCATGAATGCCCTGATCCGTCGTTACCATGGCAAAGTGGCCAGCTGCGAGCTGAGTTTCGGCAGTTTAAAGATCGATCAGAAAACCCGCAAAGCCTACCGCAATGACAAACTGCTGGCGCTGAACCCAACCACGTACACGATCCTCGAAATGCTGTGCAGCAAAGCACCGGAGCTGGTCACCCGTCAGGAGATCGCACGCAAATTGTGGGACGAAGAAGAACCGAACAATGACGTATTACGCAGTCACATCTACCAACTGCGCAATCAGCTCGACAAGCCATTCAGCGTCCCCATGCTGACCACCATCCCAAAAATTGGCTTTCGCCTGGAGAACGTGTAGTGAAGCGCCCTTTTCTCTACAGCACCAAAACACTGACCGGCAAACTGGCACTGTTTTTTTCTGGCGTGTCACTGATCCTCGGCGCAGCCACACTGCTGATCTTTCTCGCAGCCTTACAATGGTCAGAAGATCGCGTGGGCGAACGACGTATCCAGATTGACCGTGATGAAGCAGCCACGCGTTTCCTGCATGGTGAGAACGGCAAAATCGTCATTGATGTCCTGACCGATGCTTACAACGATGTCAGGCTGGTTCCAGAGCCTTACCGGACTTACATCCAAGGAAAACATACCTTTCTTGCTGAAGTGGGGGAAGATCCGAACTCGCGGATGGTTCTGGTCTCACATTACTATGCCAATGGGCAACAAAAACCGTTAATCCTGCTGACCAAGATCGACGCTGTCGAGTTCGGTGCAGAGGAGATGACGTTCGCCGGGATCCTGGTACTGAGCTGTGTGGCAGTCATGTTGTTCATCTTCGGTACTTTGCTGTTTCGTCTGTCTGAAAAACTGATCGAACCCATCAACGACCTAACCTTGCAACTTGAACGACATAAAGGGGACTCCAGCCACCATTTCACCATCAAACCCGGTGCTGCCATCGAATTTCAGACATTAGCCGATGAAATGAACCGCTATCGAAGTGAAATCCATACCGTACTCAAACGCGAACAGGCGTTTGCCCGTTATGCCAGCCACGAACTCAGAACCCCGCTGACCATCATCAAAGGGGCCGAAAAACTGATGAGCAAGAATCAGGATGCGGAGTTTCAACAGCGGCAACGACAACGTATCGATGATGCGACACTGCAGATGAGTACCATGATCGATGCTCTGCTCGGCCTGGTGCGCTACGAGCGCGATGAAAGCAATACGCCCTACCGGATGTTTACCGCCAGTGAACTGAGCAGGATCGTTGAACAAAACTCGCATCAGGCCTGGGAGAAAGCCATTCAGATTCATCAAAACGTCGATGCGGAGCCAGACGTTCAAGCCTCGCCCGCCGTGATGAACATGATTGTCGGTAACCTGATTCGCAATGCGATTGCGGCAACAAATCAAGGCGAGATCCACATTCGCCTCACCGAAAATAGTCTGGTGATTGACGACCAGGGCGAAGGGCTGGACACCACGCCAAATAAAGACGGGCATGGCCTGGGGCTACTTATCGTGGATGATCTCTGCCGTCGTTATCACTGGCAGTTCAATCTGACCAATCGCGCTGATGGTGGCTGCCGGGCTGAAATTGATTTCGGTTCGCCTGCCGTTAACTCCCCGGAGATTGTGCCCGAGGCTTAAACCAGATCATGTCAATCTGTTCGATTTATACTATTATGCTGGGCTTTTTGTGATCCCATGAAGTCAAAATGAACCTAAGCCAGAGTCCGATAACCCAGCACTGTTTCGAGCAGATTCCGTTTTTTCTCAAACGGGACGATCAGTTACACAGCCACTTCAGCGGTAACAAGGCTCGCAAATTTATGTCTTTGCTGAAGCAGGATTTACCGGGTATCACCACGCTGATTTGCTATGGCTCTGCCCAATCAAACGCGCTTTATTCGCTGGCGGCCCTGGCCCGAATCAAGGGCTGGCAGCTGGAGTTTTATGTCGACCATATCGCCCCATGGCAAAAACAGCGTCCAACCGGCAATTACCGCGGCGCACTTGATCTTGGCGCTCACATCCTGGATGTGCGTGAACTCAGCTCTGCAGCGATGCACCCACGTGACTACATTACGCAGATTCGTCAACCGGGAGACGAGTGCCTGGTGGTGCCCGAAGGTGGACGTAGCCGCGAAGCCGAAGCTGGCGTTCGTCAGTTGGGTATGGAGCTCCTCAGTTGGGCACGGTTTCAAGTCAAACAACCGTTAGTCGTGGCGCTACCGGCTGGTACCGGGGCAACCGCTTTATATCTGCATAAAACGCTTAAGCCCCATGGCATCGAGGTGCTGACCTGTCCTTGTGTTAGCGGGACCGAATATCTGCGCCACCAATTCCATGAACTTGGTGAGCAGGATCATCCGCAAATTCTCACCCTCGACCACAAACATCATTTCGGCAAACTCTATCGTGACGACTACCGCACCTGGCAAGCCCTGCTGGATCAGACCGACGTCGAATTCGATTTGCTGTATGACCCTATGATGTGGCGCTGTTTGTTGAACTGGTATCACGCCAATCGAGATAAAACCCTGCTCTATATTCACCAGGGTGGTATTTTAGGCAATGAAAGTATGCTCCCGAGATATCAAAGAAAATTTGATTGAGCAGATAACGGATATGAGGCAGACAATGAACAAATCATTTGCAGTACTATTGATGATGATCGCACCGGTAGCCGCCGCTAAAGTCATCACAACACCGGGCGAAAAACCACTCGTCGCACTGGACGGCTCAGACATCGCCAAACGTGTGTGCTATTACCAGGATCAGGCGTATTCACTCGGTGCGATTGTGCAGGTCGGAGACCATTACATGGTGTGCAAAGAGGCCAACAGTTTTGAAACCAATGGCGCTCTTAAATGGGTCACCTTAGAAGAGAAGAAGAAGCCGCAGTAGTTCAGCGAATCCCGCCCATCAGGGTGTATTTTTCTTCCAGAAATTCTTCCAGACCCTGATGGCCACCTTCACGACCTAAACCGGATTCTTTGACACCCCCAAACGGTGCCGCCGCCGTTGAAATTAATCCTTCATTGATCCCGACCATACCACTTTCCAGTTGCTCACTCATGCGGAATGCACGCGACAGAGACTGCGTATAACAGTATGCGGCAAGGCCAGATTCCACCGCGTTAGCCCGGGTGGTGACTTCCTCTTCGGCCGAAAAACGGAAAATAGCTGCTAACGGACCGAAGGTTTCATCACTGGCCACCAGCATGTCATCGCTCATTTCGGTGATCACATGCGGCTCCACAAACCAACCCTGCTCGCTCAGTTGACCAAATTGAATCTGACCGCCTTTCTCCACCGCGTCTTCAATATGACGACGGACTTTGTCAACCGCGGCCTGATTGATCAGCGGACCAATATCCGCTCCGGTCAGACCGTCACCGACCTTAAGCCGGGCAACTTTATCAACCAGCTTTTTGACAAACTTGTCGTGCACGGCTTCATGTACGTAAATTCGGTTGGCGCACACGCACGTTTGACCGGCATTGCGGAATTTGGCAATCATCACGCCATCCACCGCGGCATTGAGATCCGCATCCTCAAAGACAATAAACGGCGCATTGCCGCCCAATTCCAGCGACAGCTTCTTCACATTGAAGGCGCTCTGTTCCATCAGCAGCTTGCCAACACGGGTCGAGCCGGTAAAAGACAGTTTGCGGACTTTGGTATTCTTGGCAAAGCGCTCTCCAATGCGCTCTGCATCCGCGGTCATCACCTGTAACAGACC
The DNA here is from genome assembly GCF_000467125.1 of Vibrio proteolyticus NBRC 13287. Taxonomy (GTDB): domain Bacteria; phylum Pseudomonadota; class Gammaproteobacteria; order Enterobacterales; family Vibrionaceae; genus Vibrio; species Vibrio proteolyticus. The sequence goes on from NZ_BATJ01000001.1 coordinate 544,543, forward strand.
GGCAGGCAAACCCGCCCGCTGCGCCAATTGCGCCAGTGCCATCGCCGTAAACGGGGTGTCCGGCGCCGGTTTGAGCACCACGCTGCATCCGGCAGCAAAAGCCGGGCCACATTTGCGCGTGATCATCGCGGCTGGAAAGTTCCACGGCGTAATGGCCGCCACCACTCCAACGGGCTCTTTGGTCACCAGAATCCGGGCATCGGCCTTATGACTCGGCACAATCGTGCCGTAGGCGCGCTTCGCTTCTTCGGCATACCACTGAATGAAGCTGGCAGCGTAGCGGATCTCGCCCTGCGCTTCTGCCAATGGCTTGCCTTGCTCACTGGTCAGAATGGTCGCCAGATCATCCAGGTTGTCCATGATCAACTCATACCAGCGATAAAGTACTTGGGATTTATGTTCAGCGGTCGTCTGCTTCCATGCCAGATGCGCCTGATGTGCACTGTGGATGGCCGCCTCTATCTGCGCGCAGGTCAGGTTGGGCACCGTGCCGAGTACCTCGGCATTGGCAGGGTTAGTGACGGTGGACGTCGCAAGGTTATCGCTGTCGATCCACTGGTTATCGATAAAACAGTGCTGTTGGAACAGGCTGGCATCGTTAAGCTTGATCATGGTGTTACCTCAGAGCGGACGTGAGAACTCACGCAGAATATGAAGAAGGTATCAGTATAACGTGAATGTTGTGTGATCCCAGCCTTTTACCGTATCAGTTACATAAAACGCCTCAGCAAAAGCACGACCCTTTAACTTATCAAAATACGTCTCTGAGCAGAAAATAACCGCCCGGCATTCTGAATAACCACCTTACGTTTCATTGCACTTTTGAATCAACTACTCAGACCAGATATAAAACCCATTTATAAACTGCTTAATAACTATATTATTAGTCACATAATTTATAATTCTAAACACTTTGCACCAAGGGAATGGTGGCATGGATGTTTCTCCCATTTGATAAGGTATCCTGTGGAAAGAAAATCTATAACACTCACCGCCCTGGCATTCGCTGATGCACCCACAACATCGATTTCCGGGCCAATCGAAGTTTTGTCTATTGCTGCGAATCTGGCGGGCGCACCGGAACCGGTCGTCCATATTGTCACTCAGGACAATCAACCTATCCGGGGCATGGGGGGCGTCATCATCTCGCCCACCATTGATATCGAACAGGTTACTCAAACGGATATCCTGCTGATCGGATCGATCGGATTTCCAGACAGTAATCTGGCGACTCTGGGTGACGACACACTTGAGTGGCTCAAACAGTTCGAGTCACACGGTATTCCAATTGTCTCTATTTGTTCCGGCGCATTTGTGCTGGCCAAAGCACAGATGCTGGAAAGCCGCACCGCCACCACACACTGGCATTTTGCCAATATGTTCCGCGATATGTTTCCGGACACCCGCTTGCAGGTGGATCGCCGTGTCACCTGTGACAACAACCGCTACTGCACCTCTGGGATCAGCGGATACAGCGACGTAATGATGCTGATCGTCGAACAGTTTTTTGGCCTGTCGGTCCGTGAAAGCTGCCACCAGTTTATTTTTGGCGATACCGATCAGGTTCAGCAGAAAGCGCTGGCGAACTTCATTCCGTACCGTCAGCATAACGACACGCTGATCCATCAGTTGCAAGACTGGATGCACAGCAGCCCGACCCTGGAATTCTCAGTCAATGTGCTGAGTAAACGAGTCCATCTGAGCGACCGGCAGATGAAGCGACGATTTAAACTGGCAACCGGTCAAACGCCCATCCAGTACATCCAGCAAATTCGGCTCTCCATTGCCAAAGATAAGCTGGAGAAAACCAAGCAGACCATTGAAGACATCAGCCGTGAAGTAGGCTATGAGGATGTGCGTTACTTCAGGGAGTTGTTTAAAAAATCCAACGACATGACGCCGTTAGAATACCGCAAACGCTATCAGCGCTAACCAATAAAAACACAGCGGGCTCTGGCCCGCTATGTTGGCAAGGATCACGCGGCTTCCGGGTGTGGAGGCAGTACCAACAACCCTTTTAGCGCTTTCTTGGCCTTTTTGCGTTTCGACATGGCTTTTTTGGCCTGCTTGGCCTCGTCGTGTTGCGCCCGGGCGCGATTCTTGATCCCGGCCTCTGCGTTCGTCATTTCGTCTTCATCGTCCAGATCATGCACGCCATCCACTCCCAGCGAACTCATGTATTGCTCCATGGCCTGTTGATGTGGCTTTGATACCTCATCATGGAGGGTTAACGTCCCGCCTTTTAACGACAGGCTGGCGTCAATCGGTAAACGCCATAACTCTTCCGCCAGTGTTTTATGGTCGGCATCGAGCTGCCCCATGTACATCTGGAGTTTCTCGTTACAACGCGTGACAACCACCGAATTCACTTTGAGATCCAGTTTGGCATCACGACGGCGCTGATAGTTTTTGGTGGTCAGGTGATGGAACATGCCATCCCACAAGATGACTTTGAGCAACATCGGATTCACGGTGGTGTCAAAATCCACACCGGTGCCCACACCTGCTGAAGCGCTGGCCGCCATACGCAACTTAACATCGCCGGACCCACGCACAATCGATTCAATGATGCCGTTCACCCCGACCCCGGCAGAGACTTCACCGGACACTTTGCCCGACACGGCGTTGATACCACGCGCCTTGAACGTCATTGACGTCGAACCTTTGGCTTTCGCACCCACAAAAGCACCTCCCGCCAGGGTGAAAGCCAGTACCTCGTCTGCGCCCATGATGTTACTGGTGTTGAGTGCGGCTTTATACTCTGCTTTTACTTCAGCCCCGACAAACAGCTCAGCTTCGTTGGTCATGGCCATGATCTGGCCGACCGTCAGTTGGTGCGTTACGGTTAACCTCAGCCCGGCTTCTGCCGCCAGAACCGCGTTGACGCCCAGATCAATACCCGGGATCAGCTGTATCGGCACAAATCCGTTGCGGTTTTCCAGCTCATCTTCGGTAAAGTCGGTGTACTTTTTACCGATGTTCACTCCGGGCATTTCAACAATATTGGGCTCTTGCTTACCCGCTCCGCCTTTCAGATACGTGGCGCCGCCACCGGTGCCAAAATTGGCGTGCATATTGGCACTGACCAAGGTTTTGGCTCCTGCTGCCGCGGCACCGGTCAGCTCATTACGGATGCAGCCGAAGTCCCAGCTTTTGGTGATTTCGACTTTAGCTTCAGCAAACAGCTCCGCGCTTTCATCGATCGACAGCGCACCGTTCTCAGAGTCACACTTGCCTTTCACCTCGGTTTTTTTGCCACGCTGGCGGGTCATTTGCAACAGACGCTGCTTCTTGTAGTAATCGTTAAGTACCTGCCACAACGCGTCGTCGGCTCGGCCATGTTTCTGGTAGGCCTGATTGACTGACTCGACCTGAGCATCCAGCAGTTGCGCCTGGATCCGGCCGAGTTCGCCACTCTGCTTGATGCCATTTTGCAAATTTTGCAGCAAACGCTGCTTATGCAGCAGGAATTGAAAAAACGTTCGGTTAATAAACTTAGCCCGGACAGATTCATTCGGTGTCCGGCTTGGTCGGACGACTTTAATGATGTCGGGATATTTACGGGTGACCAGAGAAACCAGGATCTTCCACAGCGGATGCTCAGTTACGTCAGTGGCACTGTAACCATAACTGCTACTGAGCTTTTTGTGATGAACAAACATCATGGTTTCCAGCACGGAGTAAATCACATCCACACCACGCTGAATATAGGGGATAGCGCGATAGGAGTTTTTCTTGCCGAGTCCGGCACTGAGCGTGTCCAGCCACTGCTCTAGGTGTCGGGTACAGCTTCCCATCGGCAACAGATTACCGCGTTCGTTCTTTATCATGAATATATCAAATTCAAGCGAACGTTGAGTCGGGTTGGTCATAGGCCTTTCCTTTTTATTAACGTGTAACCAGAAACAACAGAGGCCGTGAAAAATCACAGCCTCTGTTACCTTCATCAGAATGTGCTCAGAATGTCCTGCTCTGATTGATCAGTGATCTGATCCAAGCCTTCCATATAAGCGTTGATGGTGAACGCTGTCGCCTCCATGGCTTTGCACATACCAGATATTTTTTCGACGTAGTGCTTTACTTCATAAAGACTCATCGCCGCATCCTCACGGCTCTTAACCAAAGCGCCGAGAGCGGCGGTATTGGTCGGATCTTGATGAAACTTCTGACTGCACACATTCATCTGCTGTTTGCGTGCATTGAGGATCTCCACCGACTGTTTGAGCTTGTACAAATTCCGCTGAATTTGTGGCCCTAAGTCAGCAATGTCTTTCGCCTGCCATTTGGCCTTTTTGCGGTTGTATTCCTGCTTGCCCAACTTGGCGGTCAGCATGTTGCTGTTACCCGCAGCAGTGTATTCTCCTTTCTTACGCGCGCGCCGCTTACCGGTGTACTTACCCACCGCGTACTCGCCAGCCTTGATGCCCAGCTTGGCGATCTCACCAAGCGGGACCACGCTCAACGGCACTTTAACAACCTTCATTGGGTTCTTTTTCAGCGAACGTGCCATGTCCTGTGCCTTGCGCTGCATTTTGTAGAATCGTTCGCCCTGGTGCTTGGCGTAAATCTGCTGCGCACCGGTCAACCAGGCCTGACCGGATTTCCCTTGCAGTTGGGAACGTCGGTCTGCCGACAATACCGAAGGCGTGGTGAAGGCAGACACGTTGTTGGCCGTTTTCTGGCTGATATACTGGTGGAATTTCTGCTTTACCTCTTCCACCGCCTGAGTCTTCTCGAGTTTGCTAAAGCCAAGCTCAATTTTTTCCACCGGAATATCGACGGCCTTGCCAAGTGGCGTACTCTCAAAAATACCGGTCGTGAAATCAAACGCGCTGTCCCCAATGGCAACGCCGTTAAATTCACCGGCCGTCGCCTGGTCATAAATGGTTTTTCCCAAGGAAGTGGCATTTTGTAAATCATTTATCATTTTGTTGTTCTCTCAGATTGTTTAATGTCGGCTGCCACACCGTCCCGAACGCTTTGAAGCGCCTGGAGTAATAGGCGGTCATGCGCAAAAGGCATGACCTGATCGATGATGTTAATCAGCGCATACCAGTCATCTCCCGTTTGCACCAGCCCTTCCCCACGTACCTGCTGGCCGGTGGCGAACATAGGTGTCACCTGCCATTCAGACAGTGCTTCCCGGGATGTGCCAATGCGATAACTCGCGCCGAAATCAATCAATCGAATTGTTTGGGTCGTGGGAACATACACAATGTTTGAGGGCTTGATGTCCCCATGAACCCAGCCCCGCGCGTGGCAGTGTTGAATCACCGACACGAGCGCAGGCAAAACTGCGACAAACAGAGCCAGATCGGCCTCATCAAATTCACTCAGTGGCATCGCCGATGAATCGAACTCCAGCATTAAGGCCTGCCTATCAGTATCCACCGCATGCACACGCTGAACGCCGACGCCACGACAGGCCTCCAGCGCCTGCCATTCTCGCCACATGGCCTCTGGCGACGCATAGTGCTTAACGTAAGTCTGCGCTTGCTCGGCAGGCTCCGTTTTGGCCCCTACCTGTTCGGCCCTGACCATCACAACTGCTTGGGCAGACTGAAGTGGGTGAACAGGGACTTATCCAACGTCTGATTGGAATCACGCAGGGTGTAATCCAGTACGATGTTGTTGTCGCTGATCTTGTAATTCAGCTTGCGTACTAACCGGCTTGCCGTCGCACTACTGTCGCCCTCAAACAGCGCGCGGAACAGGGCCCACTGGCCTGTGTATGCCTGGGTCGCAACACGATTGTCCCCTTTGTAAAAGTTGGCGCTCAGGTAGCCGTCTACCCCGGTTGTCGGCCAGTCCACTTCACGCCACACGCGTGGGCCGTGCTTGTAACTGAACACGCTTTCCGCTTCTCTCAGCTGGAACTCTGTTACGTCCGTACTCATCGAGCTGGCTTTGAGGCCAAGTTTCAGCGCCAACTCCTGCCCCGTGGGACCAAAGAAGGTTTTACTCAGTCGGCGAGCCCGTTGCAGTTGCTGACGGCTGGTTTGGCTAATGGGTAGGGTCACACCATCGACTTCGTGCAACTTGAGCACGCCGTTGTCCCAGTAAACAAATGGCTTGAGTAACTGGTCAACAAACTGGTCTACCCGACCTTGTGGTTTAAAGAACTGGGCGAAATCGTTGAGGTTCACTTCACCACGACCCTGCAACGCGAACGGGAAACGTCCTTCAATTGCGGCCACGTAAAACTGGTAGACCTGTTCGTCCCACTGTTTGTCGAGGTAGCTCACACTGCCCGTCACGACCTGGCGCCACGCCTGTGCACTGATGTTTTTGGTCCACTGTGCTACCGGCCCGGGCGCTTTGGCCCCCAGACGCTGAAATTCAACAATCGCATCCTGGCTGCCTTCCGCATGGGCGAGCGCATAGCCGTGAAACGCCTTGCCCGGATTGGAGCTGGATAATGCGGCATCGTAGTAGGTGTTGAGCGCATCAAACTGCTGGATAAGGCCATCCAGTGGCACCGCATCTCCGGCTTTCCCGCTACCGTTGACATAGTTGGCAAACGACAGGAACGCTTCATTAACAACAAATGAAGGTTGCAAGCGCAGCAGCTTTTCGCCGACGGCACGGTTGAGTTTGTCTGCCGTGCGCAACCCCTTAGCAACCTTCTTCAGCCCCAGCTGACTGGCCGTCCGTTTATTCTCTTTGGTGTCCGGCTGTTCTTCGACGGCGAGCGTCGTGTTGACCACCACCGCGCCGAGCACGTCCAGCACCGGGCTGGTGGCCGGCTCACGTGCACTTCTCAGCGCGTAGGCCAACTCCACCGGGCTGTTAAACTGGCGGATGTGGATGTTATTGATCAGATCTTTCCAGTAGTAGATGTAGTCGGCAAAGTAGAGGCGCTGGATCTGCTTACTCAAATCCGTCAGCTCGGCAATCGATGCTCCCGACATGTCGCCCTGAATGGCTTTGAACTCACTCAATTGCTTACGCAGCAATTCTGACTTGGCACTCAGATCGATCTGGCTGTAACCCTGCTTAGTGAAAATCTCCGGGATCAAATAGCCATGGAAATCCTCCGAAAACATGAACATGCTGTCGAACTTTTCGCCCAGTTGACGACGGACATCCACCTGAGTCCGATACTCCGGCAAGCTCTTGATACGCGCATAGATAAGGCGCTCCGGTGACAAGCCCTCCAGATTATTGGTTGCCACGGCAATCAACTCGTAGTTAGGGGCCAGGCGCTGGTCGTAATTGCTCTTAAACAGGTCGTTGATCAGCAGTGACAGCGTATTGATGTCATCCGACGACACATTGCCCTGATCCTTGAGGTTATCCAGCAGATAGGCCTGCATCCCCACAATGTCGAGTTGCTGACGGTCAAACAGCATCTGGTAATAGCGCAGGATCTCAAAGATTTTGCTCGGGTTCCCCAGATTGACGTAAACGTACAACTCGCTGCTGATCAGCTCTTCGAGTTTTGGCAACAGGATCAGGTTCAACTGTTCCTGATAGGTGCTGTAAATCCGCGCCGCGGTATCGCTCTGTTTGATGCTGACCTGCTGATACCAGGCTTTGGGTTGAATGCCCTGCTCCGCCACCGTGCGCAGTTCATTAAGTACCGCAATCATGTCTGGCATGGAATAGTTCTTCTCCAGACGCTGAATGTCACTGCCGTACAAACGCAGCTGAGTCATGGCGTCTGCACGCCACTGCTCATCCTGATTCCAGTTGTCTTTCAGCACTAAGCCCGCAGCCGACAATACACCGACCACAGCCACAACCGCCAGAGAGCGCACCGCCAGGTAACCGGCATGGCGCAACTCGTTGACACCAGTAATGGTTTTTTCCGGCAGGATCACATGGCTGAACAAACGTGACGTGAAGTAACTGCGACGTCCCGGCAGCTGCTCCCGGGTACTGGATGAGTTAAATTCCGCACGCTCCGCCACGACTTGTGTGAGCAGATCATGCTCCACGCCTTTTTGTCCGGATGACAGCAGATACGCACCGCGAATCCATACGGCTTCGCGCACCCGGTTTTCACGCCCGATGTCCGTCAGCAGTTCATTGATGCGCTCAAAGAAGATCCGCAATTGGTAGGGCAAGGCGATCACCGAACCGGACTGTTCACTGCTGATGTTACGCAGCAGCTCAAATTGTTGCTCCGCCAACGTTTTCAGCAGCGCTTTACTTTGCAGCTCAAACTGGTGTTTATCGAAACGGCGATCCGCATCACAGTTGAATGTCACACCGAACGGGTTTTCCACATCGCAGCCGGAAAACCCTGCAAAAAACTCGATAAAATCGGCGATCGCATCCGCTTTGGAGAATACGCTGTACACCGGCAGATTGATGTTGAGCAGGGCGCTCATCGACAACGCCGCTTCCTGATAGATGCTGGCCAGTTTCTGGCGCTCTTTGCGGTCGCCCTTGAGCAAACGATCACAGCCGATCATAGTGACCACGCCGTTCAGACCCTGACGTGGCCGATATTTAAGCAGTTGTTGTCCCAGTACCTGCCACAGCGCTTCGTCGACGCCTTCACTGTCAAAGATACGGTGACCGGCTTCGATCACTACCGCATGATCATTACTCCAGAAGCGCAGGTACTGTTCGGTATCGCTGTCTTCCAGATGACGTTCCGTGACCGGTTCGAAACCGTTTTGCAGCAACATAGCACTTTTCGCGTCTTTTTCACCGCCAAGCAATAAATACCAAGGCAGGCTGTAAATGCTGTCCAACTTGTTGCGACCATGACCACGCACCTTCTTAGTGGCCAGTCTGAACAGTTGCTGGATCACGCTGGTGTCTTGTTTGAGCAACACGTGTTGATCATGCAGCTCATTATCGCGCGAGGCTTTACTTGCCTGTTTCCACCACCAGAACAAGGTGGCGCCAATCAACAACAACGTGATACCCAGCGCGAGCCATTTCGGCCACTGCGGCTGCTCCGCTGGTAACCCTATCCAAAGTGCGCTGCACGCGGTGATCAACGCAACAATCCATATCAATACAAGAATTTTTTTGATCATATTATTTCTGCGCTCTTCTTATCGTCGCGTTGAGGTCAAAGCGAACATTGAGCTCATTCTTCAGCTTGCGAATCACAGCCAGATTGTCTCCCGCGCGAATAAACAACTCGATGCCGTGTGACGTTTCGCGGGTATAGGAATCGTATCCGCCTTGTTTAAGTTCAGAGGCAAGCCGCGCGGCATCGTCGGCACGGGAAAATACAGCCAGAACAATGTCCCACTGTGGACGGGTCGTGCTCTGCGGTGTTGCTACTGCGTTGCTCAGTTCCGGGCGCACATGGCCGATGTCTTCTTCGGTACTGACATAAACCAGATCCTGATCGGCCTGCCGGAGGTTCACCCCAGACATGTCAATAGTACTGAACTGCTGCAAAATCGGCTGGCTGCGGTTGTAGTACCAGTACTCAGAGGCACCATAACCTGCGGCAGCAATCAGCGTGGCCAACGCCAGCGTTTTGCCCATACTCAGCATGCGCCAGGGCTGCTTACCCTCAATCAGTTCGGGGGTTCGCGGTACCGGCAACGCGCTCTCACTGCGGTAGTGGCGGATCAGGGCATACACATCAGACTTAATTTCGTGCAACGGGCTCTCGTCGTCATGGCGATAACGACCTTTAAAGCCGAGCATCAGCAACACATATTGCAGCTCAAGAAAGTCGACCAGTTTGCCCGGCTGCTGGCTGGCCTTGTCCAGTAAGGCGAAGAAAGCTTCACCTCCGTTGCGCTGTGAAAACACTTTGCTCAGCAGAGAATGGTTTTCCCAGCGTGCCCGCTCTCCCCACGCGGTGTAGAGAATCGCTTCGTCAAATGCCGCGCACAGTACAAAACAACTTTTCTCGACGATGCTCGGGTGGTATTCCAGATACAGCCCGCGCTGGCGAAACAGGGCGATGGCATCCAGCAGTTTCTGCCGGAAGCGATCTATATCCCGTGGCGATCCCTGGCGCGGGACGGTCACCAGAATCCCGAGTAATTCGGTCGCGGCATTGAGCAGCGGACTGCCGTACACAGCGAGACTTTCAATCAGGCGCTCGGTACCAGAAATGTCTGCCTGACTGGTTTTGGCTACCCGCTGTGTTTGCGTCGGATTACCCGCGACTCGGCGGATTTGAACCGTGGGTTCTTCGTTAAAAAGTCCTGCCACAACTACCTACCTGATCACATGAAATTCAACGTTGATGTCTTCAATCCGCTCATCGATATGCAGCGCGATCGCTTCGTCTTTCTTTACCAGTGACTGCCACAGCTCTGACTTGGTATCCACTTCAAAGTAAGCCGCATCATGGCGGGATTTGAGCTCAGAAGGCGCATACGGCAAATGGCGCAATGACACCCCCGACAAGGCATTGCGCACCAAACCGGCAATATCACTGTTGCCAGCCAGCTTAGTGGCACGAGGGAACTCTTCGCCCAGACGCGCAGCGCCGATGGATGACGTCGCGACCAGAATAAAGCGTCCCTGATGGTAGAGGCTGCGATCCTGAACCAGAGTCCGCAGCAAACGACGGGTGACAAACAGCTGGCGATCCCACTTCAACGTAGTCACGTTATCGATCTGCACTTCACGCAGCAGCACCAACAGCTCAGAAAAGACCGCGGAAAAAATCCCGTACAGGTCATTCTGATTCCAAAGCGGAAACGACTTCGGCATTTTGCCCTCCAGCCCTTGCATCTGGCCCGCCATGGCGACACATTCCAGATAGAGGTGGCGGGTTAACAGTGTCCCGTCACTGTTCCATTGCTCCAGTTTCGGCATCCACACGCCCAAAATCTGTAACCACAGATAATCGCGCATCAAAGCCTGATAGCTCTTGCTGTTGGTCTCCGCCTGTAAACGGGTAGAAATGGCCCGCGCCCGGTATTGCACCTGAGCGAATACGTCGGCGACACAGTCTTTCAGATAGCTGGATACGCCAAAATGCAGGCTTTGCGGAATAAAGGCCTGATTGAGCACCACCGCTCCTTCCGACTTGTGTTCACTGATTTCCGCCACCGCAATCAGGGTGTAATCCTGGAGTTCATCCCCCTCCAGCTTGAGTTCAATATTGAGGGTCGCCAGTTCCAGTGGCACTGGATCGCTGTGTTCACGACTGGTATCAAACACCGGGTGTTCGCTGGCAGTGTGACGCAAACGGCTGTCTTCACCGACGTCTACGGCACCTGGCCGGCTCACCGGCAACGCCAGATAGACTTTTTTATGATGGGTATTTTTCGCCACATCTAACACCAGAGAGTGCTGAATATCAAACGGTGTTCCGTCCGGAAAAATACCTCGTGCACGGCGCACCGACACTTTACCGATATCCAGTAATGAACGGTCGAGCTCAAGTTGCGTCATGCCATACGACTGAGGGCTGATCTGGCCAGCAAACTCGCGTGCAAAGTGTTCCAGATAACGCTCTTGCTGCTGGAAATGTTGCGGAGAGAGAAACATCCCTTCGCTCCAGACGACTTTATTGGTATCCATTATTTTTCCTCTTCACCCGATACAGACAGGTTGATGCCGTCGATCTCAATATTGATGGCCGCTGAGCTAACAATCAGCGGTTTGTAAATCACTTTATTTTTTGCCTCGCGATAATCCGCAAAGCCGGCGATCACGCCGATGTATTTGCTCCCCGCCGCCATCGGCAGAATCTCCTGACGGCTTTCGCCGGGTAGCACACTGGCCAATTGACGTGCTAACAAAAGCTCGGCTTTCAACACGCCTTGTTCGTCGTTATAAATCTGGATGAAATCGGCCTGGTTGAAGGCCTGACTGTCGGTTAACTGGTAGATGCGCAGTTCCACCGGCGATGGCTTACCTTCCACATTCGGGTTGATGTTCGAGGCCGCTTTGATGTTGACCACCAGTTGTGGGACCACCAGCTCATCGCCCCAGAAACTGCAACCTGACAACACCAGACTCAGTAGCAGTACACTCAAACGACGCATCATTGCTTGTCTCCTTCCAGATTGCGTTGCAGACGTAGCGCGTCATGAAAATAAGCCTGAAATTTCACCTGCCAGTCGCGGTTGTCGACCTGGCGGGCGAAGTAGCGTTTGTACATATCCCAGTACTTAGGCTTGCGAGACCAGAAACCGGCTCCGGACAGGTCGTCAAACATTGACTCCATCGCTTGCGGAGAAATGTCCGCCAACAAACGCGTCAGCGCCATTTCCAGTGCTTTATCTGTCTGTTGCTGGAGTCGCTGTTCGTGTTTACGAAATTCCGTCAGCGCAAACTGGACGGGCTGCGCCTCAAACGGAGACGGCTCCTGCGCTGTCGCTGGCAACGATGCCTGATAAGCCTCTTCGCCCAACGGATCATCTTCTTCAGTCTGAAACTCCAGATCGAAACCAAGGCGTTGACGTTCACGCGTGACGTCGTCACTTAGAAACGGATCGTCGTCAACCACATCAAAATCTGAAATCGTGAATTGCGGATCTTCGGGTTCGCTCGGCTCAACCGACATGCTGCTTAGCTCGGTACGAAACGGGTCATCCCCAAACGGTGAGGCAGTGGGAACCTCCGTCAATCGCTGAGCCTGTGCTTTCTCCGGAATGAAACACGACACCAGCAAACGATAACGACCAATATCCAACACGTCGCCGTCGCTCAGTGTTGACTGATTGCCTTTGCCAAGCGGCTCATCCGAACCGTTGATAAACAGGCCGTTGGTGCTGTTGTCCGCAATCTGATAACCGCGTGAGGTTTTGCGAATGATAGCGTGCGTTCCAGAGACTTCACGACTGGCGTCGCTCAGTTGCAGCGTCGCACCAAACGCCCGACCGATTTCGCCCCCTTCCTCTGGAAAGGCCTGATTCCACTGCGCAATACTTTCGCCGTCTGGAGAGCTGATGATTCTGATTGATAGCGGCATATGATTTACCTTTGCTGTAATTTCGCGACGGCGTTAACGACACTGCTTGGCAGCTTGGTTAAACTCCGTCAGAAAACGGGGATACTGTGTGACAAATGCTTTCGAGAAGTAGACGCCAAGTGGCTGCGACTTCATTTTGGTTCGGGTGATGGCCCGGTAACTGATGCCCATTTTCTTAATCGTCTGTTCAATGACGGCATCGTTGCCGAGGATCGCGCCGACATCGCCGTTGAGCATCAGCTCCAGCAATGCTTTGGGCGTGCGTGGTTTTTTACTCACCTGATAGCCATTCTTCTGCAGCCAGTACCATTTGTTGGAGCCAAACAGCGCGGCAACCTCAACCTGAGGCTTAAACATCGAACTGTTGATTTCAGAGGCTTCCGAGAGCGAGAACCAACTCCACTTCTGATCCGCCAGGGCATCTGAGTACACGGCGTATTCATCGCGTTTGCTGTTGTGTGACGCCAGAAAGAAGCCGTGCTGAGAGCCTACCTCCGTTTGCAGTTGCGCCTTGTCCCACTTGGTCATGGTCAACTGATACGGCTGTTGCATCACCCGCATCACGCATTTCACTTTGTCGATGCCCGGCCCTTTCATTACGCCGTTGACCTGATACTGGTATGGGAACCACTCTTGAGTCGCCAGCAGTAGGCGTTCAGGACGGCTGTCCGCCAGTGCACTCTGGCTGACCGTCAGACACGTCAGAAGTACCCCAATACGCTTACTCATGACCCCTCCTGAACCTCATACAGCGCATCAAACTGCGCCGTAAGACAATGCGCCACCGCGAGCGGCCGCTGCGCTTTGAGGAACGACAAACGGTTAAACACCAGTGATTGCACTAAATCGGTGTAACTCATCCCTTCCCGGGCCAGATCATGGCAAACCAAGCTAATCTGATTGCCTTGCGGACGTTTCAAATCAGGCTTCGGATTGGTTTCCAGCACGTATAACTGGCCGCGTGTGTCCATACGCAGGTCTACGCGAACCAGAGTTTGTAGCCCAAGCTGACGGAAAATCTTTTGACCAATCACCGCCAGTTGGCTACGCAGCGGTTCCTCGTCAACCGCCACTAGGCGATCTTGAGTGATAGGCTTTACGTCCATAGAGGTAAAGATGGGCTCATCCGCTGCCAGCAACCTCTCGGTGATCGAAAATGCCAGCGGTGTTGAAGACTGGGTTAATCGACCCTCTTTGAATACATACTCACCCGCTACCGCGACCACAAATTCACGTCCGGCAAGAAACGGCTCTATCATCACCGTGTGGCTGGTCGCCAGCCGCACTTTTTCTACTACGGCTGCCAGCTCCCGGCGGTCAAACACCGGATAGACGTGAATCGAAGCGCGTCCGGAGACCGGTTTCACAATAAAGCCATCGTTGAAACGCCCGGCAATGGCATCAATGGCAGCCTGTTTGTCCGGCGCCTCAAACGCTTCATCGATCCCCACCGTGACAAACGGCGCCGTCGGCAGACCGGCAGCAGTGATCTCATGCTTGAACAGATGCTTGTTGTCGAGCACACCGGCGGTCATTGGCGAATGTCCGACGTAAGGCACCCCAAGCATCTCTAGGGTCGACGGCAAATGACACATGGCATCGAATCCTTGCAGACCACCGCTGTTGGTGATCACCAGATCGATCTGCTTTTCCCGCAACTGCTGCGCCAACTCGATGTCTTCAGCCAACACCTCGACGTGTTGAAAACCGGACTCCATCAGTGCACAGGCGATATCGTGCGCCACCGCGGCGTAGGTTTTACTCGAGCGCGGGCTGAGGTTTTCAAAAATAAAACTGCTGGTGTGGGACTTGTCCCCGCCATGAATGACCGCCACCTTGAGATGTTGGCGGATCCACTCCAGTTGTGTTGGCGAAAAAACCGCGTGCGTCATGTCCTTTATACCTGTCGTTTGTGCTGCTCAATGCGCCGGACACTTAAGGTCGGCGGTGGCAGCAATTGGTATTCTGGTTATTGTTTGTATTGGAGTTGTGTTTGCTGATGCGGATGGCTCGCCATCCACACTCCGTCAGTCAATGTGAATCTCGAAACGGCCCTCTTCCACCGTAACCAAGACGGCCTGAACGGGCTTGTTTTCACTCATGCGAACAATGCATTGGTTGGCCAGCTCCGGCATCAGTTGTCGGTTGATCAATTGCTCCACCGCACGAGCACCAGTTTCCGGAGACTGGTTCATGGCAACCAACTGCTCAACGACCTCCGGCTGATAGTCAAAACGGGCGCCGTAATGCTCAGCAACCCGTTTGCGGATCCGCTTGAGTGACAAGGTCGCGATTTGCGCCATCTCCTCATCATTGAGTGGGAAGTACGGTACAATGGTCGCACGGCCCAAAAACGCAGGTTTGAAGAATTGCTGCAACTCGGGAAAGATTGCCTGGGTCAGTTGCGGAATCGAAGGACGGCCGTTTACGCAGGCATTCACCACCGCACTGTCCGCCGCGTTCGACGTCATGATGATGATGGTGTTACGGAAATCTATTTCACGGCCTTCGCTGTCCGAAATAGAGCCTTTGTCGAAGATCTGGTAGAAAATGTCGTGCACGCCCGGATGGGCTTTTTCCATTTCATCCAGCAGCAATACGGAATACGGGTTTTTGCGGACAGCTTCGGTCAGCACCCCGCCTTTGCCATAGCCGACGTAACCAGCGGGTGATCCCAGCAGCATCGAGACTTTGTGCTCTTCTTTGAATTCGGTCATATTGATGGTGGTGATATTGCGTTCCCCGCCGTACAAAAGGTCGGTCAGCGCGAGAGCTGTTTCGGTTTTTCCGACCCCGCTCGGGCCACACATCAGAAATACACCGACCGGTTTACGCGGATCCGTCAGTCCGGCGCGCGCCATGCGAATCGCTTGAGAGATTTCTGCAATCGGCGTTACCTGACCAATCACGCGCTCACCAATGTGTGACTCAAGATGCATCAGGCGTTTCACTTCCGCACTCAGCATGTTGCCCACCGGGATGCCGGTCCACAGCGCCACCACTTCCGCGATGGTCTGCTGTGTTACCTGAGGTAACACCAGCGGCTGTTCACCCTGTATGTCGCGCAGTTGCGCCATATTTTCCGCCAGTTGCGCTCGCTCAGCGGCGGTATTCAGATCCTCTCCCGCCAGAAATTGCTCATCCAGCCGGGTTTGCAACGCCAAAATCGTCTCTACCAGTTGCGTTTCCTGCTGCCAGCGACCTTCAATCTCCTGATACTGAGCAGCCAGCGCTTCACGACGTTGGCGCGCCTCATCCAGGCGTGGATGTTCAATCGACCACAGCGCCGCTTCATGGCTTAGAGTGTCGATTTCGTTGTCAGCATAACGAATTTGTTCTGCGATGGATTCCATCTGACGCGGGGTGGCGCTCTGGCTCAGGCCAATACGTGAACATGCGGTATCCAGCAGACTGATGGCTTTGTCTGGCAGTTTGCGCTCCGGCAGGTAGCGTACCGACAGCGATACCGCTGCATCGATCGCTTCCTGCATCACTTTAACGTTGTGGTGTTGCTCCAGGCTCTTTTTCACACCGCGCAGCATATGTACTGCGTCTTCTTCACTCGGCTCACCAACCGCCACCACCTGAAAACGGCGAGTCAGTGCGGCGTCCGATTCAAAATACTGTTTGTATTCCGCCCAGGTCGTTGCGGCCAGTGAACGGAACTCACCACGCGCAAGCGCCGGTTTGAGGATGTTGGCCGCATCATTTTGTCCGGCGGCGCCCCCGGCCCCAATCAAGGTATGCGCTTCGTCAATGAACATGATGATCGGCGTGCCGGACTGCTTGATCTCGTTAATTACGTCTTTGAGGCGGTTTTCAAATTCGCCTTTAATGCTGGCGCCCGCCTGAAGCAGCGACAAATCCAGACTCCGCAATTCCACGTTCGCCAGCGCTGGCGGGACATTCCCCTCCACTATTTGCTGGGCCAGACCTTCAACAATCGCGGTTTTACCGACCCCTGGGTCACCGACCAGAATTGGGCTGTTCTGACGGCGGCGGCACAAAATATCAATCGCTTTGCGGATTTCATCGCCGCGTCCGGAAATCGGATCGAGGCGGCCATCGCGCGCAGCTTGTGTCAGGTTCTGCGAATATTTGTCCAGTGCCGGGGTCACCACCTCTCCCTTAGCTGGCGCACTATCGATTGAACGCTCACCCGGCACACTGATGGCCAGCGACTGGCTGCGCAGCCATTCTGACGACAACATGGCGACCCACTGGCTAAGCAAGCCGTTATACGCCCCCTGATCGAGACGCTGCTTCAGGATCATCAGCAGATGAAACTCATTCACGCTCAGTTGTTGCTGGTTGAGTGACGCAATCATCCAGGCGTCTTTCAACAGCTCGACCAGTTGGGGAGATAACGATGGCGAGGCATCATTGCCACGTGGCAATCCGGACAGATGATCGCTGAGCCCTTCAAGCAGCGGCTCTTTGGCAAGCGACGCTTGTACCAGAGCACTTTCCCAGCCTTTCGCCTGTTGCAACAGCGGCAAAAACCAGTGTTGCGGTTCAATGGCGAAATGGCCGCGGCTGACACACTCACCCGCCGCAGCCTCAAGGGCGCTTTTGAGCTCTGGGGTCAGCCTTTTGACCAGGCTTTGCAGTTCAATATTGATCATGGTCTTTCCTAACTTAAGGTCAGCGGCATTTCGACAAATTGCCGGCGATTGGTTTGATTGTTCATCCAGGCCGACTGGCCAATGCGCAGCGCGCTGTCACTGTGTGAAGACAACCTTACTCGCGGCAAATACTGGCTATTTACTTTCATGTACAACGCGTATTTGGTGTTGACGCCCATGTAGCTGCGCACCAGATGGTCCAACGCCCGAATCATGGCCTTGTCGTGGCGTATCGCCAGATAATGGTTGTAATCCTTGGGGCAGATTTTGATGTTCAGTTTCTGTCCGGCCATCGGCGTGGTTTTACCCACCAGCGCCCCCATACCGAGCTGACGATTTTGCCCCGCGCCGCCAATCTGTGTCAGAGAGCATGGCGTCAGTGGCAAGTACTCCAGTTCACTGCGTTCAATAGCAAACTCGGCTGCAAAGTAATCTTCCAGCAGCGCTTTGAGTGTCAGCGGGCACGTCAGCTTCATCCCCAGCAAACCGGTGTATTGAATCAGATGACTGACCGGGATCGGCGCGTCATCCCCACTTTGTCCGGCCAGATTCGCCAACATGGCGGTGATCGACAGGCGATGCTGATTCCAGCGAAATGACGCTTCCTCGATTTGCGCGGTCAAGTCGTGTTTCGTCTGCACCTGACAATAGAGGCGGAAATAGCGGTTATTAAAGGTGTCAAAAAAGTCCAGCGGCGCCTGCTCACCCAGGTCAAAGTGCGCGCTGAGCGCCTCCTTAAACAGTGCGCGAGGCATGGTACTTTGACTGCCCGACAGCGCCGGCAACGAAGTTTTCAGGATGTAGCCCGATGGCGCATCAACATCCACCGCCGTGACTTCACTGTGGTAGTAGGCCGGTAGCCACTCCGCACTGAAGCGCACTTGCGGACGACGTCCCGCCAACTGCGCCTGATGCTTAAATACCTGCCAGGCTTTTTCCAACGCGACGTTAAACTGGCCGCTCAGCAGACGATTTACAGCAGATTCTTGCATCCGGTTCTCCTCGGAAAGGCCATAAATACCCCGTCCTGACCTTCAAGACAGATATCCACCTGCGTAAAACTGTTAAATCCAGCAAAGTAGGCGAAAAAATGATCCAGCAAGTGACTGAACAACGCGATGCCACCGTTCACATTGGCCGGCGCGAGAGTCACGGTGATCTTGGTCCCGTAAGCAAAACAGGTTTTCCCCGACACCCGGATTGGCGCAACGACCTGCTCTTGTTCGATCTTCTGGACCGAGTCGATGTACAGATGGTTTTGCGCACTCTGGTTATGGTTGTAGAGATCAAACACGTTTTTCAGTGTCTCCGTCGGATTGTCGGTGCCGAGTATCGCGTGATAGTTAAAATGCAGGTGACACAATAGCGCCCACACATTTTTGTTGGCATCGCGACTTCTGACCGGCAACGACGGGCGACGCAGCAATTGCATACGCGCTGGAATAGTCAGTGACTCACGGCAGGTCACGTGACTGTTCACAGGCAGCGAACCGGCGCGCACGCCATCCGTCGCGGTGGCGCTGACCTGCCACACACGCGGTGAGCCTGTGGCGTAATGATGCTGCGGATCCGCGACTTTGAGGCTACTGTCGAGCACACCACGTTCATGAATGTTCTGCACCAGTTGCCAGCGTAACCCGGTGTCAGCCCGGTCAAATTTTTCGCTGTATATCTGCGGCACACAGACGGGGTCACCACTGGTCACATCCAACACCTGATCCACAGAGAACAGTTCCAACGCTTTCCCCTGACTGGCATCGAGATGAATGGGGTATTGCTTGTGAAAAAAATCGATCGGCATCGGCTCGGATTCTTGCCGATGCAAGTTCACCAGAGGTGTCGAAAACAGTGAGAAATGCTGCGCGTTTAACGTCCGGGACAACTCAACACTCAGCTCTTCGACGAAAACCTGAACCCGGAATTCGCTGCCTGTCATGCGTGGCAAGGCGTCTCGCACATCCAGACGAAAACCATGAAAACGTTCAGGAAACATGAAAAATTCGGTCAGGAGCTTAAACCCACCAAAGCTGGCCGCCTGATACGGAAGAACCGTGTCTTCGGCGTCAAAGCCCACCGGACGCAGTGCTTTCGCTCCAAGGTCCACACTGGTCTGATGGTCACAGATCCGTACCTGAGCCGTACCGTGCGAGAGCAGATCATACAAACGCAGGACGAAATGGCTGTCCCCTTTGAGGTGCAGGCTCAGAGTTGTAATATCCAGTGCCGACAAGTCAAAGCCCTCGTCTGTGGCCGCGATGGTCAGTTCAATCATCGCCTTGGCGTTCTCGGCACCGAGCGGTTTGTTCAGTTCAAACGGGGCAAATGCCACTTCAGCACTGCGAATGGATACCGGCAGCAACTCCACGTTTTGGGTCGAGCGGAATATCACGCTGTTGCCCTGCTCGTCGGCCAGTTCAAACTCTGTGCCTGCCGGAACGCGGTGCACCGCGCTGGCGTCCGGCGCAATATCGAAATCCAGCACAGTGTAAGACGGCACCGGACGCAGATAATGCGGAAACAATAAACTGACCAGACTTTCGGTCAGCTCCGGGAACGAATCATCTAACCGCTGCTGCAAACGCCCGTTGAGCAATGCAACACTTTCCACCAGACGGGCGATTTGTGGATCATCGATGCTGTCTTTGCGGATCCCGATCGCACGCGCCGCGCCCGGATGGCGCGCGGAAAACTGAGTGGCCTCATCACGGATGAAGCGCAGTTCCTGTTCAAAATACGAGAGCAGAGAATCAGACAAGATTCGATTTCCTTACATCTAATTTGTTACTGCTGAGATCCAAAAATGAATCCAACACAATCGCTTCTTCACCCAGCTCAGAGTGCACCACCGCCGAAAGGCGGAAACACAATTGGTTCTGAGCCGATTTAATCTCCTGAACTTCAATCTCAACCTGGCTGAGACGCGGTTCGTACAGGCGGATCAGGCTGGCAATTTCGGCCACAATCACATCGCTGTTGGATTTGCTCTGAGAACGTGCCAGATTGCGCATACCCAGATTGGTAATGGTGCCTTCAGCGCCATTGTGATCCGTGGGCCAGATCGGTGCCCGGCTGGAAATCAAGGTGCAGACGTTGTCGACAATCGCATCGCGCACACTGTCGATGTCGTCGTTCCAGGTCTGTGTTAATTTGGCCATCATGCTCATGCGTTCGCTCCAATCTCCAAGCCAGACACCGAGGTGGTCAGAACCACCTGGGCATCCATCATTTCGTACTGATATTGCGGCTGAAGCATGATGTCGCAGCGATAACGGGTGCGATCCTGTGGCAGTTCTTCAATGCGTACCTGACAGGACTTGAGCGGATAACGCGCCATGATCGAGTCTTCACCGTAATCCACTTCACTGATGTAGTTCTGCAACCAACGCTCCAGGCTGCGCTTGCAATCTTCCGCACTGTCATAGCGGCCGATCTGGTCACGTATCTGAGCCTTGATATAGTGACCAAACCGACACGCCATCAGGTTGGTCTGCAACATACCAAGCTGACGCGCAGCATCGTCTGGCGCGCGCCACACCGACTGATTGCTGAAAAAACCCTTGTGACCACTCAGGTACAGGCTGGTCAGCGGCACAAATCCCTGATTCGCCCAAAACCCGTCTTCTTCGCTGTAGAGGTCAACTTTGGCCTGCACCGATTCTGCCCCCGCTACGATGGCGCCATACGACGCGAATTCATCGTACGAGCGCAGAAAGCCAAACCAGCTGATGCGATCAAATTCCCGGATCACGTTGCTGGTCAGCAGGTAGGCGCTGTTGCCCCACAGCGCATGCTCTTTGCCCTGAGGCTCATTAAACAGAAAACCTGCGGGGTACTGCTGATAAGGTGGTCGCTGCAAATATTCCGGCAACACCAGGTAAAGAAAGCGTGCCGATGGTTTGTCGCGCAGCAATTGCCATGAGGTAAAATCACGACTGTTGAGGATGCGTTCGGCTCTGGCACTGTCGTGCAACTGGCGGCTTTGATCGTCACCAAAAAAGTCTTCATCCACGCCCATGACCATCGGACATAAGGCCAGCTCTCCCAGCTCTGACAACAGTTGCAGCGTGTACAAATCGTCATAGCCCAGCTCATCGCCATAATCTGACGTTACCTGGTGATCGACCATCACCAAACCAAAAGGCGTGCCCCCTGCAGTATCAAACTCGTTGGCATACAGTTTTTTGTACAGAGCGCTCTGCTTAAGATCGAACGAATAATTGAGATCGTTTGAAACCCGATCCCAGCTTAAATCCAGCAGTTTGACTTTGACCCGTCGCTGCGACACCGGCAGCGAGGTCAGTGACGTTAATCCCTGCCACGACGCTTCAAGCTGCTTAAACTGCGGCGCTTGGATTACGGCGGATAACTGCTCACTGATCGCGCTGTCCAGTTGGGCAATTAGCGCGATCAGACGTGCTTTGAATTGAGCAGTCGAATCATTTCTGGCACACGTCATCAGTTCCTGCCAGGCCAGGTTCGCAAGCAACGGTGGAATCGCTGTGTTCTGAGGGTGTGTTTTCATCGACTGCTCAATTTAAAACATTCGGAGGCGGGGTAGCCTCCGAATCGGATTAACCCGGAATGTTGGCTACCATACGCAATGAGGTAGTCAGCTCTTCCATTTGTAGCCATGGACGCAGGTAAGCCACTGCCGAGTAGGCTCCCGGACGGCCGGCCTGCTCTTCCACCGTGACCTTGGCTTCCACCAGCGGATGACGCGCTTTGGCTTCATTGCCGATGGCATTCGGGTTCACGTATTGATGAATCCAGGTGTTGAGATCTTTCTCAACATCGTTTGGATCCAGGTTTGAGCCAATACGATCACGCCCCATCACTTTGAGGTATTGAGCGATACGGCTGCTGGCCATGGTGTATGGCAGACGGGCTGAAATTGCCGCATTCGCCGTCGCATCGGCGTCGGCGTATGTCTTCGGTTTCTGTGTGGTCTGTGCGCCCATGAACACTGCATAGTTGGTGTTTTTGTAGTGCACCAGCGGCAAGAAGCCGAGATCGCTGAGCTCTTTCTCACGCTCATCGGTCAGGTTGACCTGTGTCGGACACTGCTGCAGTAAATCACCCGCGTCGGAGTAGTAGGTGAAGTTCGGCAGATTTTCGACTTTACCGCCGTTTTCCGTGCCGCGAATCGCGGTACACCAGCCGTACTGGGTGTAAGCCTGAGTCAGCAGCAGACCGAAGTCATACGCCGCATTGCTCCAGACAAAGTCGCTGTCTGATGTGACGATTTGCTGGCCATTTTCACGGGTTTTCAGCTCTTCAAAGTCGAACGATTTCACTGGCACCGTCGCTGCACCGTACGGCAGGCGAGCCATGGTTTTTGGTAGCGTCAATGCGACATAGCGCGAGTCATCACTGGCGCGGAAAGCATTCCAGCTGGCGTAAGCCGGGGAGTCGAAACCCGCCGCAACGGGTTTACCGTCGGCAAACGTGGCAAACGAGTTAAAATCGAACATGCTGGCATTCGCCGCGGCAATGAATGGCGCATGAGAAGCAGACGCCACCTCGCCCATGTAACGTAGCAGCGCCACATCTTCGTCACCGTAGCCAAACTCGTAGTCACCCAGCAGTGCACCGTATGGTTGCCCGCCCGCAGTGCCGAACTCCTCCTGATACACCATAGTGAAAAAGCGGCTGCGATCGATCGCTGGCGCGTCTTCGAACTGCTCCAACAGCTCGTCTTTGGTGTAATCGGCCAGCTTGATCTTCAGATCCGGACCGAGTTCGCTGTTCTTTACCAGTTTCTGCAGACCCAACCAGGTACCTTCCAGTTTCTGAAAGTCGTTGTTTTGCATCACTGAAGAAAGCTGCTCTGAGATCTTTGCATCCAGCGCGTTGATGGCTTTTTCAATCGTCAGAGTGAGGTTTTTATCCCAGGTCACTGTGCCTTCCATCACCTGCGACGTCAGAATGCTCAGCAGTTCTTTGGTGGTGTCCACCGGCGTTTGCGCCGTGGCTGAGATCGCCCGATCCAGAAAACTCAGTGACGTTTCAGCTTCCGCCGTGCCCTGTGTGGCGGTTTGTTGTTCAACAGACATTATTCCGCTCCCTCTTTTTCCAGACCCAGTTCCTGCGCAAGCCCTTGGATGGCATCCGCACTTTGCAGCACTTCCTTCAGCAAACGCTCCAGATCACGCGAACGATCCGCTTTGCTCAACAGTACTTTCAGTTGGTTACGTGTTTCAACCAGTTGTTTCAGCGGATCAATCTGTTCAACCAGATTCTCCGGGTGGAAATCTTTCATCGAGCGGAAGCTCAAATTCACTTCAAACTGGCTGTCATCGTTAGCCAGTTTGTTATCAACTTTGTAAGAAAGACGTGGGTGGATGGTGCCCATCACGGTATCAAAATTGTCTTTGTCGATACCGGTAAACTCACGCTCTTCAAGATCCACTTTTTCCGATTCTGGTTTGTGGCCGGAGAAGTCACCGATCACGCCGACCACGAACGGCAGCTCTTTAGTCTCGACTGCGCCATTCGTCTCAACATCGTAAGTAATGCTGACGCGGTTTTTACTGACGCGTTTATGTTGTGAATTCAATGCCATAACGGTGTCCTAGTTAAGAATTTGCATCGGGGAAGAAGCTCCATCTGAGATGGAGCTTCGGCGAATATTATTTAGAGCCTGACAGCAACTTGCCTTGTGGCAGGTTGTAAGTCACGATGCCGCCATCTTTGATCTCACCGCCTTCCAGCTCGTAGTTGTGTTTCT
This sequence comes from Vibrio proteolyticus NBRC 13287, assembly GCF_000467125.1. GTDB lineage: Bacteria > Pseudomonadota > Gammaproteobacteria > Enterobacterales > Vibrionaceae > Vibrio > Vibrio proteolyticus. Next base: position 568,754 of record NZ_BATJ01000001.1, read on the forward strand.
GAGAAATCTCAACGTAAGACAGAGAGATGCTCTCGTAAGGCTGAGTACCGTCACTGCCACTCACGTTGTAAGAAACCAGACGTGCATTGGTCAGTTTCACCTGGAAGTAAAGCTTTGCACCTGAACCGTCTGATTCTGGCTTGGTGAATGCGATCTCCACCGTTTTGCCTTCTTTGCCCGGGTTAAACAGGAAAGACAGCAGATCTTCAGACGCGCCATCCACCTGTTTAGACATGTTCACTTCGCTCATTGCGACCATGCCCGAATCCGCGTTGTTACCGTTGCCGATATCCATTGCTACGTTGCGAACGCCGCCCCAAGAGTATGAAGAGATAGCGAACCAGCCGTTACCTTCCAGACCTTCAACCGTTGCGCCACCTTTTACGTCAACGCCATCAATACGCATGTAAATACTTGCCATATTTGTTCTTCCTTATAAGTAGGATGTGCACTTACCAACGCAGGGCTGTCGAGCCCGCAGGTTCGTGACTTTCACTTTGTTGTTGTGATTGAGTATCAGCAGTGGAAGTCTGTGATACATGCTCTTCAATACTCATCGACTCAGTAACGGGAGGAGCCTTTTCGGGTACCGAAGTGTTTTCAATGTCGACGGCTGGCATCTCTACATCCGGTAACGTGACCTGGTCGAGATGATTCAGCCCGGCGGCATTAAAAATTTTGCTTAACGTGTCACCGCCCTGCTCCGCCATCATCTCCTGCAACAATTCCGGCAGAGGCAAATACCCCCAACGGATCGCTTTCTCAAGCAGGAAAGACACCGGGCTGTGCGGCTCGCTCTGGCGAAAGTAATCGGAGACTTCGCGCAGAAGATGAAATGCCAGGTCGCGGTTCATATTATTGGTGGTGGCGATCTGAGCGAGGTTGCCGGCACTGAGACTCAGCGGGGCGCCGGAAACAACATAACTTTGTGCGGCTTGGTAAGGCGTTAAGCCATCATCAGCCCCACTCGGCACTCTGTTTTCAGGCTGTTCTGAGGTCACGGCCGTCGGCGCAGACGTCGTTTTTGGCGTCGGTTTCACCCCGGTCAGTTGATGGAGAGCGTGCTCCAGACGCTGAAACAGCGCTTTGACGAACCCAAAGTTAGCCGCGCTCACGCCCACATTTTGGGTGTGCTGGCTGACCACCGAAGCGAGACGCTCAACCTGTTCAATACAGCGCACGGTGTTGTCCATCCGCTCCTGTATTTCCGCTCGTTGCTGCAACGCCATGGCGGACACCTGAGCTTTAAGCTGGTTGACTTCGCCTTTGCGCTCTGCGCTTTGATAGTCGTAAAACGAAACATTGCCCACCAACACTTGTTGCAATAAGGGCGCGTACACAATCGAACTTTCTTCGCTGTCGCCGTTGAGCTGGAAAAAAGCTTTCACTTTGGCATCGGCCTGCTCACGCTGTTGCTGATCTGGCTCAGTCGATTTGAGTTTCTCTTCAGGCAACACCGGGTGAAGCGAAGCCCAGTGTTGCTCTGCCAACTCGGCCAGCCATTGCAACACGTTGGCAGCGCTGTTTAGCGACGAATCCAGTAAGATTTGTGCTGCAATAAACCAGGCGATCAACTCAATATCACGTGTGGTGGTCTCAAACTGATTCAACAAACTCTCAGCCAAGGTTTGCCAGCTCGCCAGACATGCTTTTTGCAGATCTTCAAGCTCATCTTCACTGGGGTTCTGGCTCAATTTACGCAAAGCCGTTTGTGCCACATTGAATTCATTTCTCAGTGGACGAAACGCACTCTTATCAAGCTTGAGATAGCGTCCGCACACGGCATCAGACGCAATCGGAACCACAAGTTGTTCAATGTTTTGTTTTGAAAACGGCATGCTTTACCTGCGTAATTTTTGTTATCAATCTGCGCGGTGAATTGGCTAGACAAGTCCCAGTCAAAATTTGAGCAAAAGAACCCCTCAAGCTGTGATTTTTAACTTCACATCTTGTCGCTTTATACGCGTCGACTTTTATATTTATCTTCTACACGAATATATAAACGGCTTTAAAAATCTATTAATTTATATATCGATAACAACATTTAATGTAAGTGATTTCTAATTTAGTGATATAGAAGACCACTACTGAGCATTATATTAGAATAAGGTTAAGTTATCCTTTTCCGTGTCTATAAAAACAACAGACCTGAGAACAGAAAATTTAATTTCATTAAATTTAATTTTTTTAATTTAAGAAATTTTTGGATTACCAATTGAAGTCGATTATATCCAGACACTCAACATTAAAAAGGCACATTCACGCCACATTTGGGTGGCTTTTAGGCCATTAACGTTGTTTTCAAGTCACAAAAAACACCCCAAATTATAACGTAAGAACATGATTTTAAAGCATGTTAATGGACACAATTTTATGTCCATTTCATGCATCATTACAGAAGCAAAAACATCAAAAAATGCATATCTAACACATAATATTTCATGGAAATATTGGTTAAAAATAATCCATAAAGGGCAAATATTGTTACGAAAGTTAATTTGGAGCATTTACTCTATTTTAGGTAAATCGATTACATTAGAACCGTATTCAATTAAATAGATTACAGATAAAAATAAAACTCTTTTTATGACTTGAATTCCGGACGTACACACAATAAATTAACTATAAATGCGCTTTGCTATTTTTCCCTGACTCTCTCTAGGCACTTATTGATCTAAGTGTTTATCAACGCGTTTACTTTTATGTTGATGTGTTTTTTATTTAAGCAAAAAACCACATTTTGCTTACAGGAAATGAGAAATTATGACCAGCAGTGAATTGCTAGCCAAAAGTCGCCCGCTGACGGCGAAACTCGCGGACAATAAGAAATACGTTGTCACCCATTTAACGGGAGAAGAAGCAGTTTCTGAAGGTTGCCGTTTTTCATTGTCTGTGGCCTCAAACGCAGAAATCAACGAAAGCAACCTCGGTAAGAGTGTGTCAATCTCACTTGAACAGTTGTTTGAAACCCGAACCTTGTCTGGTTTGTGTATCTCGATTGAATTCACCGGTTTCAGCCAGGAAAAACAACTCTATTTCTATCAGATTGAAGCCGCCGATCCTCTGGCGTTACTGGCCTATCGACGTAACCGAAAGATCTTCCAGAATATGACCACCAAACAGATTCTGGATACGTTACTTGGCGATAGCGACTTTAAAAACTATTTTTCGTTTTCGGTATCCGGCGGTGGCAAAAAACATGACTATTGCGTCCAACTGGATGAAACGGATCAGCAGTTTATCCGGCGCCTGCTCGCCAGCGAGGGCTGGCATTTTCATGTCCGTCATGATTCGGGTAAGCCGTCGGTGGTGATCGCCGACTCTAACCAAAGATTTGAACCAATACCTGAACCCAAACTGTACTACCAGGACGGTAGCCAGGCTGCACATCGGGCACTCAGCAACTGGAGCCACGCCACGCACATGGGCAGCGCCAAAGTGTCGTTGGCGGACCACACTCAGGCACTGGCAGAAGTGTTTGAAAGCGGCGAGCGTAAAAGCGCGTTTGACAGCTCCCCATCGGCGCTGGCGCAAAACTGGTTTGGTCTGGGGCTCGACAACAAAAACGAAGCACGTGATGCCGCTAAACGCCAGATGGACGCACTGGATGCGGTCAAATCGGTCTCCAAAGCCAGTTCCAGTATTGCAGCGCTGGCCTGTGGCTTTACCTTCCGTCTCAATCAACACCCGCTCAGTTCAATGAATCAGGAGTACATTGTTACCCGGCTGACTCATCACGTTTCCACCGACGAAGGTGGTACATCGCCGGTGTATCGTAACCAGTTCCATTGCATTCCGGCTTCAGTCACCTATCGCCCTCAGGTTCAGGATAAGCCCAAAGTGCACAGTGTCCATACTGCCTCCGTGACCGGCCCCAGCGGTGAGGAAATCTACCGCGATAAAGCCGGACGAATCAAAGTCCAGTTCCACTGGGACAAAGACGGTAAGCGTGACGAAAACAGCTCCTGCTGGCTGCCTGTATCACAAGGGCTAGCCAGCAAAGGGTTTGGCGCTCAGTTCACGCCGCGTATCGGCGACGAAGTATTGGTGCAGTACATCGACGGCGATCCCGATCGCCCGGTGGTTACGGGCTCGCTCTACAACACCAAAAACGCAGCGCCTTATAGCGCAGCTTCGCAAAGCGGCCTGAAAACCCGTTCGACCCCGAAAGGCAGCAGCAAACAAGGCAATGAACTGCGCTTCGAGGATCAGAAAGACAAAGAACATATCTTTCTCCATGCGGAAAAAGATCTGCTGATTGAGGTTAACAACGATAATCAGACTACGATCAAAGGAGCGAAACGCACACAAGTCGACAAAACGGTGGCCCTGAATGCCAAAGAAGCCATTCAGGTTGAGGGAGACAAAACCCTCACTGCCAAAAGTAAGGAAGACTGGACCGGAGACAGCGGCAAAGATCTCAACCTGTCGGCGGCATCCAACATGGCGTTATCGGCCAAATCGTCGGTCACCGTCGACGGCAGTACGATATCGTTGAGCGGGAAAAGCAAAATTGAGCTCAAAGTCGGCGCCAGCAAAATTGAGATCAGCGCAAGTGGCATCAAGATTGACGCGCCGCAGGTGGCGATTAATGGACAAGCAAAAGCCGAAATGAAGGCGGCAATGGTCAACATCGAAGGACAAGGAAAAGCCGATGTAAAAGCCGCACTCGTGACGGTAAATGGCAGCGCTATGACGCAGGTTAAAGCCGGCGCCATGGTGCAGATTCAGGGAGCGATAGCAAAGGTAAACTAATGACTTTACGCAAAATTCCATATCAATACGCCAGGGACATCATTGAATTTTATTCGCCAAATGCGCAGTTTAGTCAGTTGGCCGCCGATGAGTGCTCCCCCACAGAGGTGATTAACGCCGCGATGGAGCAGGAAATGTTTGCGGACGCAGTCACATTTCTCGCCCACGCCATGCCGGTCAGGGAAGCCGTATGGTGGGCCGCCTGCTGCGCCGCTACGCGCAGTGACTGGAATGAACACGAAGCCAATGCCGTTCGCGCGGCGAAAGCCTGGGTGCATACCCCGGACGAGACCAGCCGTCGTCACGCCGAACAAATGGCCGATCTGGCCGGGCTGGAGTCCGGCGCTGGCTGGGCCGCGCAATCGGCATTCTGGAGTGGCGGCAGCATGACCAAACCCGATGATCCCATAGTGCCGCCCCCGCCTTACCTTTACGCGCAGGCAGTGGCCGGCAGTATCAACCTCAGCGCCGTCTTACCCGACGGTGAACACGCCAAACAGCGCTACCGCGACTTTATCGACATCGGCCTGAACATCGCCGCTGGCGGAAACGGCGAAAGCTAGGAGTTTTTATGTTACCCGCAGCCCGTGCCACCGACATGCATATGTGTCCAATGCAAACCCCGGCACCCGTGCCCATTCCGCACGTCGGTGGCCCGTTATTGCCCCTGCCCACCACGGTATTGATTGGCAACCTACCGGCGGCCACCATGGGTCAAATGTGCGTGTGCGTCGGCCCACCAGACAGCGTAGTCAAAGGCAGCGCCACGGTGCTGATCAACAACAAACCCGCCGCACGCATGGGCGATCTTACCGCCCACGGCGGCACGATCGTTATGGGCTTGCCAACGGTACTGATTGGTGGGTGAAGGGAAGGATAAACCGCAAAGGAGCTGAATTGCTCCTTTGCGGTTAGGGGGAGTTAAGGAAAGCAAGAGCGGTAGAATGTCATAGGCCTTTGAATAATTCAGCTCTGTGGTAGGCAAGATACTTTTTATGCTCATTTCTTATTTCAAATGACATGCCCTCGCTGACACCAATTATCTCTGGATTTTCTAAATCACTGGCGATCATAACCCGACCATGCTCATCAAACGAAATGAAGCCAAGATCGAATGCTTTATCCAGATTTGCCAACAACAACAAACCATTATACTTATCCAAACGTTCTTCGTTACTGGAAGCTCTCCATGGTTTGATGTGCGACGCGATCAGGATCTGAGTATTTTTATAGCCAGTCACCGCACATTTTCTCCACAATTGAATCAATTGTGTTCTAAAAATCCCTTGCCCTATTCTCGTGCTTACTAATATCTTCTTTTCTGTATCCGTTAGATTATCGTCAGACATGACTTGTCTGATATCTGCATTCACATCAACTTGTGCCAGATCGACAAGAAATTTGTGGTAACTCGATAACGCGGCACTATACATTCCATTACCTTTGCTATCATGACGCTTGAATGTATCTAACTGCCTGGCTTTTTCTTCCACTTGCAGAAATTGACGATAAGATCCTATGTCGGTGATAGGCTCTCGGATTTCTCCAGCGTCTTTCAGCCATTTTGAAATTGAGAATCTCACAGCCTTAGAATAGTTCTCAGCTGTTTTTTCTTTCTTGCCGATATCGATCAGCCACTGAAAGTATAACGCAGCTAAATCCGATAGGTTCGACACCAAGGCATCTTTAAGTTCATTTGATACAATAGAGCTTTTCATAAAATGAAATAGCTCGTCATCTAGATAAGCGTAAGAAATCGCTTTGGCCGAATATCGGTTGGTATTAAAAGCATCAAAATTTTCTTCGTATACGAGGTGCCAAAAGCCTTCACTCTTCAAATGGAAATATGGGTTCTCTGGTGTATTTTTATCCTTTCCTTCTGAAAGGTTATTAAAATGTACAGTAAATTGGTCCTTAAGCACTTGATCGAGCTTGATCCGATTTGAAGCAATGACCCCGATCTTAATGAGATCCATCACGGCCAGAAGCATACAAACTTTATGTGGACTCTTTCTGCTACCCCTTCGATTCATATTCAGATTGCGAAGTTTCTCTAAGTAGTACTCAAGCGACATATATTCCTCTTAGTTCTAAGCAATCTTCTTCAATACTACGGTTTGCCAAGTAATATCGTGTCTTTTAAGCATGTCTGTTTGTTCAGTAACCTGACATATAGAAAGGCATGACGACAAACATAAATTCTCTAGCTCTGATACCGACACATCAAAGTGTTCTCGTTCATCATGAAACGAACCATGACGCAACGTAATAACCAAAATCCCATTGTCAGAGAGTAAATCCGATAAAGTCTTAAAGGCCGCAGCACGGTTAGATGTCGGAAGATGCATCCAAACACCAGAGAGCAAAATAAAGTCATAAAGGTTTTCTAACCTGACAACACTGGTCAAATCCGGCAAAGAGTCGTTGATCCAATTAATTTCTTTAGCACTGTTCTCAATACCAAGTTGACGCATCCCACTTGAAGGCTCAACAGCAACGACCGAACAACCTTGTTTATGGAACCACCTTGCGTCGCGTCCCGTTCCTGCCCCTACATCTAAAACAAAACTACCTGAACGAGGCCAATAGGTACGACAAGAATGGTGAACGGATTCAAACTCTACCGAGTCATAGTATTTCGCCAGAGAAACTGCATTTTTATCGTAAAAAAAAGGCATTAAAGACATAGCCAATCACTTTGTTTTTCGTCAACTGATGATATACGGTTCACAAATATAAAACGATAAAGTATGAGAAATTGATGGAATATTGTGACCAGTACCTAACTAAAAAGTGTTATTAAAAGAGATAAGCTCACTCACTAAGTGCATGTGAAAATTAACTCTTTTGATAGAGAATATTCGTGTTATCGAAGCAATAAGATCTACGATTGCTGGAAAACGAAAAAACCCCAGCATTTCTGCTGGGGTTTTGAATGTGGCGGTGAGTGAGAGATTCGAACTCTCGATACGTTGCCGTATACACACTTTCCAGGCGTGCTCCTTCAGCCACTCGGACAACTCACCAAATTGTTGCGTTGACTGCGTTAGCCAACGAGGCGCTAATTTAATGATTCCATTGGTGTTGGTCAAGGGTAAATAGCAAAAAAAAGCGCTGAATGGGATCGTTTGGTCACTAATTAGCTAAACCGAGCTATATTTGCCCGATTTATGCTTGTTGATAGTAACCCGGTACCCGAAACCATTTGCGGCACAGGTCCAGGAAATAGCCGTACAGTACGCCCATTCCACACGACACAACGGCGTTACTGGCTACGGCGGTCATGATCTGGTCGCCTGACGCGCCAACTGTCCACAAAATGGCAGCATATACCGGAGACTGGAACAACACATAAGCCAGCAAATCCGAAACGTTTTTGCTCAGCCGCGTATCTGAGAGGCGACGCCCCTGGCGCAGTACGTAGTCACGGAACAGCCCATACGGCCAAGCAATGGCAATATTGACCGGGATCGACAGCGTTCTTGACGCCAACGACTGTTCAAACGTCATGCCCGATACAAAAACCTCAATCATCATCCCTGAGATGAAACAAAACACAACCATTGCAAAGGTGTCAGCAGCGGCGTGACGAATACAAAACGGACCTCTAGCTTTCATATTCATTTCCAGAATAAATATCTATAAAAAAGCACAAAGTGCAAAACCATAAACCACAACTTAAGCAAACAAGCAGTTTATGAGACTATTAGAACATAGTCTTTAAAGATATAGATTCCGTTTTTTAACATAAGTGGTAAATAAATTACCAATTTACGTACAAAAACTAGCTTTATTCACTAATAAAGGATTCTAGTGATCGAATTTTTGTTGAAAGGATAGAAAAACGTTATTTAGTTACAGAAATCAGAGAGCAAGACGGCGAGTAAATCGAGATCTTCGGCTAAGGGACTGGATTGATTATCCAGGGCTTCTCCTACTCGCTCGATGACATCTGCCGCTGGTTGTGTCAGTTGCACGCCCAGCACCTGCTTTATTTTGTTTAAACGCAGGCGCGCATCTTGGTATTTATGGTTTTCAATGTCCACATAGAGGGCCACCAGGCTTTCTTCGTGAATCACCACTGAGGGCTGTTGAGAAGTCGCTTCACTGACAAACTGATACAGTAGCGGCGAGTAGCGATACAGAGCGTCATCCAGTTCGTTTTCGTCGATGGGTTTGGCAACAATATGGTTGGCGCCCGCGTTCATCATCCGCTGCTGGGTTTCTTTAAACACATCCGCCGTGCAACCAAAGATCAACGTTCTGGCTTTGCGGTTTTGCAACTGACGAATGGCTTTAATCGCCTCCACGCCGTCCATAACCGGCATATGGTTGTCCATCAGGATCAAGTCGTAGTGTTTATCCAGTAACTGGCGCACCGCGCGCTCGCCGTTTTCCACACAGTCACAAATAAACCCTTTGGAACGCATGAACGTTTCCATAATGATGGTGTTGGTGCGGTTATCCTCGACAATCAAACAACGTAAACCGGTGTAGTCCAGCTTGCTGTGCGTCTCGACCTCCACCGTGCCCGGTTCACACGGCTCAACGGCAATCAGAACGTCAAAGTTGCTGCCAATACCCTCTTCGCTGACCACAGTAACATCGCCGTCCATCAGCTCACAGATTTGCTTGACGATCGCCAATCCCAATCCGGTGCCCCCAAAGCGGCGGGTGGTTGAAGACTCGGCCTGCTCGAAAGGTTTGAATATCCGCCGCTGCGCTTCTTTAGCGATCCCGATCCCGGTATCTCGCACTTTCACCGATAAATAGGTTTTGTCGTTCATCTCGACTTCTTTGAGGTACACCTCGACAAAGCCTAAAGAGGTGAATTTAACCGCATTGTTGAGCAGGTTAAACAATACCTGACGAATACGTGCCTTATCAGACAGATACCAACGCCCCGGCTCTACTTCTGAGAACACCTTAAACTGCAAGCCTTTCTCAAAACACAGCGTGTGGTAGACGCTGTTAATACTGCCGATGATCGAGTCGAGCGGGAATGGGGCGTGTTCCAGTTCCAGATGCCCCTGCTCTATTTTGGAGAAATCGAGGATTTCGTTGAGCAACGTCATCATATGATCGCCAGATTCATAGAGTGATTTCATATATTTACGCTGCTCATCCGTCAGATCGCTTTTCAGCAGGATCTGCGCAGTACCCAGCACGCCGTTCATCGGGGTGCGAATCTCATGAGACAAGGTGGCCAGAAAGGCGCTTTTTGCTTTGGTCGATGCCTGCGCTTTGACTTTCTCGGCTTCCAGATAGACCGTCTTCTGGTTAAAGCTGTCGATCAGATGGCGAATTTCATCCTGACTGCGATAATCCATATCGATGATCCCTCCTTCGCGGGAGGCGTCGACTTCCTGAGCAATCAATACAATCGGTTTGAGTAAATAGCGATTCAACAGATAGTAGCCCAGCATAACGCACAGCAACAAAATCGGCAGCAAGGCAAACTCGACCTGCGATACCAACTGATAGACTTCATCGTTGATCCGCCGCTGGGCGTTCACCACGTCCATCTGCCAGCGAAAATCCCCGAAGGACAATTCACTGATGTACACACCTTTCGCGATTCGAAAGTTGTGTTCAGTGATCGCATCACCATACGCGTCACGCAAAAACACACCGAGTTGGTGGTCTTCGGCCATGCGACTGACAAAATCAATCAGGCTGTTGAGTGACAGATCCACCGTGGCCACACCGGCAAATGCGCCATTGACGAAATACGGTGAAGAGGCAGTAAGCATCTGAATGTGGGTATAAGGGTCAATGTAGACTCGCGACCAAGCGATGCTTCCGGGCTGCGCGCTTGCAGACGTAATGTACCAGGTTTCGCGATCGTAACCGCCGGACTGAGGGTTGTTCCAGGAATAAACCCGATCGACGTGCCCCTGCTCGGTACGGTTATAAAACAAACTGGCGTAGGCGGTATCCGGACGTACCGAATAAGGTTTGGGCCACAGCCCGCCACTCACCGTCACACCATTAATCACAGAAAATAGCGACCGTAATGCTTTGTCTTGACCCTGCGCATCCTGACCGCTTTGCCCGATGCTGACGATACTTTGTAATATGCCCATTGAGCTGTTGAGCGGTTCCACAACCTGAGCGGCAAGCAATTCGGTTCGGGAATCGAGGTTTTGCTCCAGCGTGAAGCGGAGCGGCGGTTCAACCACGAGGTAACTGACCGTCCCGATAGTGGCGATAATAAAGCAGAGATAGACGGCGAGAGCAAAGATGCTCTTTCGCTTAAGCGAGGAACGAATTTCCATAAGTGATTGATTATCTCCTTCTATCTAAAAGCTATAGCGAATGCTGTAAGGCATCAAGTCTTTTTATCTAATTCTATGACTGCTACTATGGCGCCTGTTGAATTCATCACAGTGGTAATTACATTGACTCTACAAGAACTCCTCGCGCTGCCAGAGCTGCAGGGCAAGTTGCTCAATGAAGCAAAAACACACGGTTTCGTTACCGCGATGGCGGCTGCTCCTCATGAACTTTCTCCGCACGAATGGCTGCCGTTCCTTTGGGGCGGTGAAGAAGTGGCGCCCTTTTCTGATGGCGAACAACTGGAGTGCTACATTGAGGCGGTAATTGCCCTGTGGAATGGCTATCGCCCCGCTCTGCTCAACAACGGCTGGATCTGGCCAGAGCTGTGTCAGTTAGACGAAGAAGAGATCGTCAACGAAGCCACACGTGATTTTTGTGAAGGTGTTCTGCAAGGCTGGCAACTGTCACGCGACGATTGGGAAACCATCATGCCGGAAGACAGCGAAGACAACGCGCTACTAGGCGGCGTTCTGCTGTCTTTGAGCATGCTCTACGATCCGGAAACCTCAATTGCGACTCTGGCTGAACAAGGCATTGAGGGCTTAGAGCAGTTTGAAGAGATTTACAATGCGATGCCAACGATGCTAAGTGGTTTGGCTATGCGCGGCGCAATGCTGGCTGCCGATCAGTAAGCATTGACGTTACGGCAAAATAACCTGGCTATTGCCAGGTTTTTTTTTATTTTTCCACCGCATGCCAGTCAAAGTCATCAATGCGTTCATCGGCGATGTAAAACACCCGATCGCCTGGATTGATCACGGTATCCAGCTCCGGGTTCAGTTGAATACCTCGCCCGCTGTCTATGGCAATGAGTGTCGCTTTGTGGCGCGCTTTGATGAAGGTAAACACCCGCTCAACACTGATGGCGTCACTGTGTTTGGGGTAGACGGTAGAATATTGTGTCATGCCTCGCGTTGAGGCCAGCAGCTCCTGGTGCAACTTGCTGGAGCCCGGATCCACCGCCGCTTTCGCCAGCATTTCAGCGCCAACCGCCGGAATACACTCGGCATTCGGGCAGTGTTGGCTCAGAAGCTCGCTGAGCGCTTCATCTTTAAAATACGCCAGCAAATGCGCGTTAGGATTACGGTTGGCGCAGTAGAGCGCTGCTGAGAGCGTCACGTCGTCTTCCAAGTTATCAACGATGATGCAACTGGCCTGATCAATACTGGCGTTTTCCATTTCTTTTGCATCGGTGTAACTGTTGACGCGCACAAAACCGATTTCCCCGGGCAACGGATTCTCGATATCACTGCGGCTGCACAATACAATCGGACGCTTACCGGTTTCTTCATGTTGCAGCATTCTGATCATGTGTATAGTACGCTGGCCATTCCAGCCTAATAACAAGATATGGTTGCTCAGATTCATTTTACGTTTCCCCAGAATTCCTGCTCTCCAATACTCCACCGCCTCGCTGGCAATACGACCCAGTAAAGCTGCAAACAAACTCAGCCCGGCTGGTATTACAAACAGCAACACCACCCATTTGCCCGCATCCGACTGCGGCGAGTAATCACCATAACCGACGGTCGAGGCCGTCACCATCAGGTAGTAGACAAACGTTGCCGGGTCGTCCGTCAACGCCTGCTCGCCCGCCAAACGGAGCAACAGCCACGATAAGACTAAATACGCGATCAGAAACAACAACAGGTTACGATTGCTGATGTCGAACAGTCGCGCATTGACCCATTGTTTGAACGTTAACCAGATTGACATTGATATTCCTGTGTGACGTCCACGATGTGTAACATGGGGTAAGTATCAGGCACAAAAAAACCAGCCGCTACGGGCTGGTTCTAATTCTGTGCACCTTATCAATCCGTTAAGCATTGCCCTTGACTTGCATATTCAGTTGCTCTGCAAAGTCCAGCATGCGATTAAGAGGGATAAGCGATTTCACACGCACCTCTTCATCAACGAAGATTTCATGTTCCTTGCCGCCATCGCGCAACGCGCTTTCAATTGCGCTCAGCCCGTTCATGGCCATCCAAGGACAATGCGCACAACTGCGGCATGTCGCGCCAGCGCCGGCCGTTGGTGCTTCAATCAGCTCTTTTTCCGGCACCAGTTGTTGCATTTTGAAGAAGATGCCTTTGTCGGTGGCCACAATCATCTGTTGTTGCGGTAATGCTTTGGCCGCTTTGATCAACTGACTGGTCGAGCCGACAGCGTCGGCCAATTCCACGACGCTGGCTGGTGACTCCGGGTGAACCAGTATCGCGGCATTTGGGTACAGGGATTTCATTTTACGCAGAGCGTCGGCAGAAAATTCATCATGCACTACGCACTCACCTTGCCACAGCAGCATGTCTGCGCCCGTTTTATTGGCAATGTACGAACCTAAGTGGCGATCCGGGCCCCAGATGATGGGTTTGTCTTCCGCATCCAGGTGTTCCACGATCTCAAGTGCAATACTGGAGGTCACCACCCAGTCTGCTCGCGCTTTCACTGCAGCCGACGTGTTGGCGTACACCACCACGGTGTGGTCCGGGTGCGCGTCACAGAATTCGGTGAACTTATCCGCAGGACAGCCCAGATCCAACGAACATTCAGCTTCCAGTGTGGGCATCAGAATTCGTTTCTCTGGTGTCAGGATCTTGGCTGATTCCCCCATAAAGCGCACGCCAGCAATGATCAGCGTAGACGCTGGATGGCGGTTGCCAAATTTGGCCATTTCCAGCGAATCACCGACAAAGCCGCCGGTTTCTTCCGCCAGAGCCTGAATTTCAGGGTCAGTGTAATAGTGGGCAATTAAGACCGCGTCTTTTTGCTTAAGCAGCGTCTTAATGTTGTCAATGTGGACTTGTTTTTGTGCTTCAGTCAGTGGAACTGGCTTGGGTGGAAACGGGTATACGGTATCTATTTTATCTAATATGTGGCTCATTGCTCTTGCCTACGCAACTTCCAGTAATCCGCGTATTGTACACCTGTTAACAGCTGTGGATCAAAGAATAGCAAAAGAGGCTGACGGGCAGCCTCTTCTCATACGCATCTGGTTTCTATTTGAGCTTTTGCTTGGCAAGCTCAGCAGAAGCGCTGGTCGGATACTCGTCGACCACTTGCTTATAGAACTTTTGTGCCTGTGCATCATTGTTGTTGCGCTCGGCAATATCACCCAGCTTCACTAATGCATCTGCACGTTTGTTGGACTCTTCGTACGTCAGTACGGCAGCGAAGCTCTTGGCGGCGTCTCTATCCTGCTTTTTGGCAAAATAAAGCTGACCCAGCCAGTAATGCGAGTTCGCGGTAAAGGACGAATCCGGATAATCTTTCTGGAATTTTTGGAATGCCGCAATGGCACCGGTGTAATCACGCTTTTTCAGGATCATATCAACCGCATCCTGATACGCGGCCTGCTCGCTGGCGTTAGTACTAAACGTACCACCGGCCGACTTGGCAGACGCCGCTTTGCCGCTCGTTGCGGCTTTAGGCGCGGAATTCATCTCGCTACGCAGTTTATCCAGTTCGACAAACAGCTCACGCTGACGTTGCAACATCTGCTGCATGTCATGGTTGTTCTTTTCAAGTTGACCACGCAGGCTGCTGACTTCGTGTGACAGCTCGTCAATTTGCTGCTGCATCTGAATCTGCAGGCGGTTACGACTTTGTAGCATGCGCTCCAGGCGTGCGACATCCGTCTCGTTGCTGCTGGCTGACGCAGACGCGCGAGATGAAGATGAGGAGTTTGATAGATCAGATACTGGGGCTGGTGCAGCGAACGCCAGGTTCGCTGCACTTGCCAGTAACGTAAGCGCGGTAATTCGCTTTAAGTTACTGAACATGAGGCATTTCCTCGATTAGTAAACCAGAACAGCGCGGCGGTTCTTAGCGTACGCTTCTTCTGAGTGAGACAGAAGAAGTGGCTTTTCTTCACCGTAGCTGACGATAGACATTTGGCTTGGCATTACACCCAGAGCTTCCAGGTATTTCGCGACTGCCTGTGCACGACGCTCACCCAGTGCGATGTTGTACTCAGGAGTACCACGTTCGTCTGCGTGACCTTCGATAGTGACGTTCACTGAAGGGTTCTTCACCAGGTATGCCGCGTGTGCAGCCAGCATATCTTCGTAATCGCCAGCGATCGTTGAGTTATCGAATGCAAAGTAAATAGTTTGGTTCTCACGTAGCGCTTGCTCTTTCAGCTCTTGCTCAGTCAGTTGACCGTTGCCATCGATTGGCGATACCACTGTAGTATCAACACCGTTAGCAGAACCTGACGTAGACTGGTTAGTTTCAGAGCCTGAAGCGTTAGCCGCTTCATCACTTGAACTACATGCAGTCACTGCAAGTACTGGTAGCGCAATCAGCAGCCCTTTAAGAACTTTGTTAAGTTGCATTTTGTTTTTTCCTTACTTTTTTGTATTTACTTGCTATAAAAACGGTGACCACGCCGGCGCTCTTACACGCCCGTTAGTTGCCGGTAGTCTAGCCTTAAATCGCCCATCAATCGACACCATCGACAGAACGTTTGTGTCGTTATAGATAGAGCTGTAGATAACCATACCGCCGTTCGGAGCGATACTTGGCGACTCATCCAGTTTTGTTTGCGTCAAAACTTGCACTGCGCCGGTCTCTAAATCTTGTTTTGCCAGGTTAAAACCTGAGTTGCTGCGGTGAACCATCACCAGGAAGCGGCCATCCGGAGTGATTTGTCCGCCCTGATTCTGCATCCCCTGCCAGGTGACACGTTTGGTTGAATTGTCAGCCAGGTTGACCTGATAGATCTGTGGACGTCCACCACGGTCTGACGTGAAGATCAATGACTGACCATCCGGCGCCCAGTATGGTTCAGTGTTGTTGGCACGACCTGAAGTCACCTGAGTCAGTTTCTTGCTGTTCAAATCGAGAATGTACACTTGCAGGCTGCCGGTTTTAGACAATACCAATGCCAGCTTGCTGCCATCTGGTGAGAATCTTGGCGCACCGTTATGACGCGGGTATGACGTCATCTTCTCACGTTCACCTGAGTAGATATCCATCACGTAGATTTCTGCACGGCCATTCTGGAAACTGACGTACGCGAGCTTTTTGCCATCCGGAGACCAGGCTGGTGACATCAGAGGCTGTTTCGAACGCAATACCAGTCGCTCGTTGTAACCATCGTAGTCAGCCACACGCAGTTGGTACGGATACGTGTCTTTGTCGTTCACGACCACGTAAGCAATACGAGTCAAAAATGCACCACGCTCACCTGTCAGCTGCTCGTAGACCAGATCTGAGATTCGGTGAGCGTATTCACGCAGGCGGTTGGCTGGCACGGTGGCACGCTTATTAAACAAAACGTGGTCCTGAGCAGCAACGAGCTGGCCGTCATCACTCAATGCCTGGCTCTGGCCTTTCGTCAATTGACCACGGACCACATCGACTAACTGATAGCTGATCACGTAGTTACCATTGGCATCTTGCGTGATCGACCCTGTGAGCAGTGAATCCACTCCCAGAGACGTCCAAGACGGGTAATTCACTTCGGTGTCACTGTATGGCGTCTGTGGCATTTTACTGGTCGCCACAGGGCTAAATTTACCACTGCGTTGCAGGTCAGAGGCAATGATCGCTGAGACATCCTGCGGCAGTTTACTCGCGCCTTCCCACTTAAAAGGTACGATCGCGATTGGTCGTGCTGAATCGACCCCTTCGGTAATCACCAACTCGAGCGCGGCATTCGCTGAGTTGGCAACGGTACACATCAGTAACGTTAACCCTAGCAATAATCGTTTGATCACGTTGGTCATCCTTTATTTAAAAATCAACGGTTAAGTTAATATTACGCAGTTGTTTGATCACATCAGGATCTTTGGACATCGGGAAGTTACCGACCTGACTGATCGCACTTTTTGCCGCGTTACACAGTCGTGAGTCACCCCCCAGTACAGACACACTGCTGACCACTGCGTCACTGCCAGTCGGAACCAGCTTAATATTAACCCGGCACGACTTTCCCAACAGGTAGTCGTCCTTGATGATTCGACTTTGAATCAACTGAGTGTAAATCGACGAGAATCGCGCCACTTCACTCGCCATATGCTGACCTTTCGCGACCTGATTCTGCGCGGATTCATCTTCCAGGCCTGCAAAAATATCGTTCAGAGCCGCTTCCTGTTCTTTACGTTCACGCTCAATACGTTCCAAGCGTTCTTTCTCTTTGCGCGCTTTTTCTGCGGCCTCTTTGGCGGCTTTTTCTTTCGCCAGACGTTCTTTTTCGGCCTTTTCCGCCGCTTCACGCTGTTTACGCGCTTTCTCTTCGGCTTCCTTCGCTGCTTTCTCACGCGTTAAACGTTCTTGCTCAGCTTTTTGAATCGCCGCTTCTTTTTCTTTGCGTTCCGCTTCAAGCTTAGCAGCCCGCTCACGTTCCTTGCGAACCCGTTCTTCTTCGGCTTTGCGCTCCTGCTCTTTCTGCGCGCGCTGTTTTTCTGCCTCCCGGGCTGCTTGTGCGTCTTTCGCCTGCTGCTCTTTCAGCTTACGAATGCGCTCTTCTTCGGCTTTGCGGTTTTTCTCCAGTTGCTCGCTTTCGCGTTTGAGTTTGTCCAGACGCTCCTGCTCTTTCTTCGCCGCAGCTTCACGCTGACTGCGAATTTGCTGAGCCTGTTTTTGCACGGCCGACGGGTCAATGACAACCGCCTGAACCATCTGGCCACTTTGCTGTGGCTTATTCATCGTAAAGTCCGTGCCAAACAGCAGAGCCGCCACCAGCAAGGCATGCAGACCGATCGATATTGCGACCGGTTTGCCATACTCATTTCTTTTGGATTTGTGGTTTTTCATCTGCTTTACGGAACTTATTCCTTGATATCCGTTAACAGGCCGACTTTCGGTATGCCTGCTCGGCTTAATTCATCCAACACCAAAACAACTTCAGCGTACGGAGTTTGCGCATCGCCCCCCACCGCTACCGGAGAGTCCGGTTTGAGTGACAGCTCCGCTTTAACACGGACGATCACGTCCTGCAGTGACAGGCCGCGCACCATGTCTTCATCGTTGACACTGACACCAAGCTGACCTTGTTTATCAATTTCAACAATGATGAAGCTCGCGTCGCTGTCCCCGGCCATTTCGCTGGCTGGTTTTGCGGTCGAGGTTTTAGGCAACTCGACATCGACACCCTGAGTAATAAAGGGCGACGTCACCATAAAGATGATCAGCAGCACCAGCATAACGTCGATATAGGGTACGACGTTAATCTCTGCGGTCATCTTGCGTTTTTTTCTTTGGTAGCCCGCCATCGCTTATTCCTTGTTGGCCATCGCCTGGCGGTGAAGAATGCTGTGGAACTCTTCTGAGAAAGTCGCGTAGTTGTGCTCTAGCTTACTCACTTTATTGCTCAGGCGGTTGTAAGCCATAACGGCCGGAATGGCAGCAAACAGGCCCATCGCGGTCGCAACCAGTGCTTCTGCGATACCCGGTGCCACCATGGCCAACGTTGCTTGCTTGACTTCACCCAGCGCGATAAAGGCGTGCATGATCCCCCAAACGGTACCAAACAGACCAATGTAAGGACTGATCGAACCCACGGTCGCCAAAAATGGCAAGCTGGTTTCAAGATCATCCACCTCACGAGCCACCGCCACGCGCATCGCACGGCCAGTGCCTTCCATAATGAACTCCGGAGATGAGGCGTTGGATTTTCTCAGACGCGCAAACTCGGTAAAACCGGAGTAGAAGATTTCTTCTGATCCGGTCAGTTCGTCTTTGTTTTTCTTCACACTTTGATACAGTACGGACAGATCGTTGCCAGACCAGAACTTGTCTTCAAACGCTTCAGTGTCTTTTTCTGCACGAGAAAGCACTTTGCTGCGCTTGATGATCATTGCCCAGGAAGCGATCGACATCCCCAACAAAATGAGCATGACCAGTTTGACCAGCAAACTAGCCTGTAAAAAGAGGTCAAGGATTGAAATTTCAGCGGTCACTCTGTGTTAACTCCATAACAATTGATTGAGGCATAGCAATGGGCCTCATTTTCTTATTATCGATACATGCTACCTTAACCATTGCCCGGCACAATATATGCCCCTCAGGATTGACGATCTCCTGACAGAATGTGATCGAGGCCTTTTTGAGCTCAGAAATGGTGGTGTTGACGTTCAGATGATCGTCCAATCGCGCTCCCTGAAGGAAGTCGATATCCATGTGTCGGACAACAAAGCCAATGCTTTGTTCCAAAAGAAGTTGTTGTGAAACGCCTACCGAACGCAGCATCTCTGTGCGGGCACGCTCGAAGAATTTCAGATAGTTGGAGTGATACACCACCCCACCAGCGTCGGTATCTTCATAGTACACAACAACCGGCCAAATAAATTCACGGCTTGTAGCTTGCAAAACGGCACCAATTCAACAACAAAATTAGACGGTTACTATAACGCAACCCGTATCCAGTTGTGAAAGGCAATTCACCGTTTTCACAGCAATCGGACAAAAAATTAGCGCTACCCCGACGAAGTAGCGCTAATTCAGAGAAAATTCAGAACTGCAGGTAAATTGTTACAATCTGTCTCACACGAAATACTGGTAAGTCAGATAGAGCAAAATCGTCAGCGAAAAGTACGGGCTGAACAGAACCTGCCAGTACCAGCGCCTTGGTTTAAAACCTATTCCAAACACCATGCTGGCGCACAGTGCCCAGATCATCAGTGGCGCGATGATCACGTTAAAACCACCGATGGCATTGGCATAGGCGTGTGGGTCCCACATCACCAAGCCCACATGCATAAAGCCCAGGATAAGGGATAAAGCTCTCAACAGAGCCTTATCCACCAGAGCATGCAAGCGGGTTACCTGCTCAGCGAGGTTACTCACTGTCTTTGTCCATCATTTCCGAATGCTCTAACCAAAGAGCGTTGATGATACCGAATGCACAAGCAAGTAGTACACCGAGAATCCATGCGAAATACCACATAGTAAAGGCTCCTTAGTATAGTGAGTTTTTGTTTTCTTCAATGAACTTGCTGTCCAGACGACCAAACATTTTGTAGTAGGTCCAGGACGTGTAACCCAGAATGATCGGCACCATCACAAACGCAACGGCAGTCATCAGACCGAGAGTCAGTTCACTTGACGTCGAATCCCACATGGTCAGGCTGTTACTGGCCACCAGGCTAGACGGCATAACGAATGGGAACATTGCAAAACCAGCAGTCAGAATGACACCGGCGTTACCCAGGCTGGACGCTAGGAATGCAAAGCCACACTTTTCTACGCGTGATGCCAACACCGCCAGCAGCGGCATCACCACGCCCAGCGCCGGAGCAATCCACATTAGTGGGTATTCCTTAAAGTTGTTCATCCATGCGCCCGCCGACGTTTCTACCACTTTATTGAGTGGGTTCGACGCGGCATTGTGGTCGATAGCACTGGTGATCACGTAGCCGTCGATGCTCTGAATCCAGAAACCAGCCGCAACGAAGGCAACCACAGTCAGCAGCCCCATGATTTGCGCAACGCCGCGAGCACGGGTATGCAGATCGCCAGTGGTTTTCATCTGCAGCCAGGTCGCGCCCTGCATAATGATCATAAACAGGCTGACCAAACCACACAGCAGTGCAAACGGGTTGAGCAGGGCGAAGAACGAGCCGTGGTATGTCGGCATCAGCAGTTCGTTCAACTTGAATGGTACGCCTTGCAACAAGTTACCGAACGCCACACCAAAGATAAGTGGCGGTACGAAACCACTGATAGAGATACAGATATCCCAGTTTTTACGCCATTTTGGATCTTCGATCTTAGAGCGGTAGTCCAGACCGACTGGACGAAGCCACAGCGCCGCCAGCGTCAGGATCATCGCCAGGTAAAAACCAGAGAATGACGTTGCGTACACCAGTGGCCACGCAGCAAACAGCGCACCACCTGCGGTGATCAACCATACCTGGTTGCCGTCCCAGTGTGGGGCAATTGAGTTGATCATAATACGGCGTTCAGTGTCATCTTTACCGATGACAGGGACCAGCGCACCAACCCCCATATCGAAACCGTCGGTAATCGCGAAGCCAACCAGCAGGACACCAATCAGTACCCACCAGATCAGTCGCAGAGTTTCGTAATCAAACATAATAGTCTCTCCTTGCCTTACGCTTCTACCTGGCGATCCAGCTTATCTTGTGCAGATTGCGGATTCTGTTCGAAGTGGTAGCGACCCGTTTTCAGGCTGCTTGGACCTTTACGTGCAAATTTCAGCATCAGATACACTTCAGCAATCAGGAATGCGGTGTACAGCGCCAAAATGGCCACCAGCGATGTGATAATCTCTGTCGCAGTCAGTGCCGATGCCGCAAAGTGTGTCGGCAGAATCTCACCCACAGCCCAAGGCTGACGGCCGTACTCTGCAACAAACCAGCCGGCTTCAATCGCAATCCAAGGCAGTGGAATACTCAACAGCGCCGCTTTGAGCAACCAGCGTTTCTGTTCGATCTTCTGACGACAAGTCTGAATGAACGCCGCGCCGAAGACAAACAGCATAACAAAGCCACATGCCACCATAAT
Source organism: Vibrio proteolyticus NBRC 13287 (assembly GCF_000467125.1). Classification (GTDB taxonomy): domain Bacteria; phylum Pseudomonadota; class Gammaproteobacteria; order Enterobacterales; family Vibrionaceae; genus Vibrio; species Vibrio proteolyticus. The sequence continues at coordinate 590,321 of NZ_BATJ01000001.1, forward strand.
GCGGAAAGACCAGAACAGAGGCCATACCGTCGGGATGGAATCATCAGCCGCCGCCTGGATCTGTTGCTCAGTCGCGTCTGTCACGTTTTCGGTGTAGCGTTTTAGCAGCAGGCCGTAACCCAGATCGCCTTTCACTTCGTTGAAGGCAGTCATGTTGGCTTCCGACTTGTCACCGGCACGCAGTTTTTCAAGCAGCTCGTAAGCGTACATACCGTTACGGATACGCTCAACGTGCTCAGCACGCAGATCCTTCAGGCCAGTGACCTGCTCATCGAGTGAACGGGTAGCAATAATGCCCATCACGTAAGGGATCTTAATGGCGTAATCGGTGTGCATTGTTTCCTGATTTGGTAGACCAAACAGGGTGAATGACGCCGGCGCAGGTTCCGTGTTCCATTCTGCTTCGATCGCCGCCAGTTTCACTTTCTGAACTTCACCCAGTTCATAACCTGAGTCATCACCCAGAACCAGAGTCGACAGAATGGCCGCAATACCAAACGAAGCTGCCACAGCAAAAGAACGACGCGCGAATGCGATGTCACGACCTTTCAACAGGTAGTATGAGCTGATGCCTAGAATGAACATCGCGCCAGTCGTATAGCCAGCAGAAACAGTGTGTACGAATTTCACCTGAGCAACCGGGTTGAAGACAACCTCAGCAAAGCTCACCATTTCCATTCGCATGGTTTCAAAGTTGAACTCAGCACCTACCGGGTTTTGCATCCAGCCGTTTGCAATCAGAATCCACAGTGCAGAGAAGTTTGAACCCAGAGCAACTAACCACGTTACAGCAAGGTGCTGTCGTTTTGTCAGGCGATCCCAGCCAAAGAAGAACAGACCCACAAAAGTCGATTCTAGGAAGAAGGCCACTAAGGCTTCAATGGCAAGAGGGGCACCAAAAATGTCACCAACATAGTGGGAATAGTAAGACCAGTTTGTACCAAACTGGAACTCCATGGTCAGGCCGGTAGCCACACCCAGAGCAAAGTTAATACCGAACAGCTTACCCCAGAACTTGGTCATGTCCTTGTAGATTTGCTTGTCGGTCATTACATAGAGTGACTCCATGATGGCCAGCAGAAATGCCATACCTAAAGTCAGTGGAACGAACAAGAAGTGATACATCGCAGTGAGCGCAAACTGCAACCGCGATAGATCAACGACGTCAATCATGGTAACTCCTTTGTGTCGGCTGAAATGACACTATCGACATAACGAGCAACGCAAGCCCCCATGTTGTTCAACATTGAAACTTGTTGATAAAAAACATCATATTGTTGCAATTATGTACCGTAATGGTTAGTTAATTGTTAAGCATCAGCTAATATAGCTAGGGCTAATATTACTGCTAAAAACAACTTGTTTCAAAAGGTTTATGGGCGAAAAACGCTTTGATTTAGGTCAAGTTTTCGCTCTCATTTTTGACTAAAAAACAGACAAATTGATTTCAATCAAGCCAATTTGAATTTTGATGTTGCATTTCAGTGATCCACAGCAAGTTATCGGAATTGTTGATAAACATCTCCATAACAACCCACCATAGATCATTACGCCCTAAGGGTTATACGAGTTTGCGGTTTAGTGAGCTTGGTCACACTAAATAAAAAGCCGAACTGTGAAGTTCGGCTTGGTAAACTTATTTTTCAATTCCGAAGTGGAGGTAAGCCCTGTCGGTAGCGATTCGCCCTCTTGGCGTGCGCTGCAGGTAACCCTGCTGGATCAGATACGGTTCGAGTACGTCTTCTATCGTGTCACGCTCTTCACCTATGGCGGCAGCCATGTTGTCGATGCCCACCGGTCCGCCACCAAATTTCTCCATGATGGCCAACAGCAACTTGCGGTCCATGTAGTCAAAACCCTGATGATCAACATCCAGCATGTTCAGCGCTTTGTCGGCGATATCGGGACAAATATGGCCATTGCCTTTCACTTCCGCGTAATCACGGACACGGCGCAGTAAGCGGTTGGCGATACGTGGCGTACCACGGGCACGACGCGCCACCTCCAGTGCCCCTTCCGGGTCAATCGACAGGCTCAAACACTCGGCACTGCGCTGCACAATATGCTGCAAGTCGGGGATTTTGTAATACTCAAGACGCTGCGTAATGCCAAAACGGTCTCGCAGCGGTGATGTCAGCGATCCCGCTCTGGTCGTCGCCCCAATCAGGGTGAACGGCGGCAGATCAATTTTGATTGAACGCGCGGCCGGGCCTTCCCCGATCATGATGTCCAGTTGGTAATCTTCCATCGCCGGATACAGCACTTCTTCAACCATCGGACTAAGACGATGAATTTCATCGATGAACAGAACGTCATTTTCTTCGAGGTTGGTCAAAAGCGCAGCCAGATCACCGGCTTTTTCCAATACTGGCCCCGAGGTGGTACGGATATTCACCCCCATTTCGTTAGCAACAATATTGGCCAACGTGGTTTTACCCAGGCCCGGCGGACCAAATATCAACAGGTGGTCAAGCGCTTCCTCACGCAGCTGCGCGGCTTTGATGAAAATTTCCATCTGGTCGCGGACGTGATCTTGCCCCTGGTAGTCTTCCAGCTTTTTCGGTCGAATCGCTCGGTCGATCACGTCTTCGTCTTTAAATGCCGGATTTTCCGGGGCAATCAGGCGATCAGCTTCAATCATAACGGGCCTCCTGACTTATCCACTTAAACCATCGACTTGAGGGCGTCGCGGATCAGCGCTTCGCTGCTCATACCTGGCTGGGCAATCTGAGCCACCACTTTGGACGCCTGAGTCGGTTTGTAACCCAGCGCCAGCAGTGCGCTGATGGCTTCTTCTTCCGCTTCTTGTTGCTCAGACACTGGCGCAGAATCGACTGGCGCCGCATCCGTTGCCGGGGTAAACAGATCGCCAGCCCCCCATCCTTTCAGACGGTCTTTCATTTCCACCACCAATCGCTCGGCAGTCTTCTTACCCACACCGGGTAATTTCACCAAGGTGGAAATATCTTCACGCTCGACACAGGCCACAAACTGGCTGGCGGTCATACCGGACAAAATGCCCAGCCCCAGTTTCGGACCAACACCGTTGGCTTTGATGACTTCACGAAACAGTGCGCGCTCTTTCACGGTGTTAAAACCATACAACAACTGAGCGTCTTCACGGACAACAAAATGAGTGTAGATGACGGCTTCTTCTCCGGTATTCGGCAGCTCGTAAAAGCAGCTCATCGGCATTTGTACTTCATAGCCGACGCCATTCACTTCTATCAGCAGTTCCGGGGGTTGTTTTTCGATCAATGTGCCTCGAAGACGTCCAATCACGTTGTGTTCTCTTGTTGGAAGGAAATTTGAGACAGGATAATAAAGAACTGGATACACATCCAGTTCTTTGTGCAGATTTGTCGTCGCTTCAGGCCTGTGATACCACTCGATCCAAATTGTGCGTCAGGCGGCGAACATCATCCACTTGTTGATGCAGTTCCTCCCCTTGTCTGGCCACAACCGTTGCCACGCTTTTGGTGTCGTTGACCCCACGAGCAACGTCACTGCTGGCCAGATCGAGTTCCTGGAGTGAACTCATCTGTTGCCCCATCACCGTCACCAATTGTTCGACCTCACCCGAAATGCCTGTTACCTGAGTAATGATCGCGTTCATCTGTCCGGCACTGGCCTGCATCACTTTTTGTCCTTGTTCGACATCCTGCTCACTGCTGTCGAGCAACTGACGGATCTCAATCGCTGACTGACTGCTTTTCGCCGACAACTCACGCACCTGATCCGCCACCACCGCAAACCCTCGCCCCTGCTCTCCTGCCCGCGCCGCTTCGATCGCCGCATTCAATGCCAGCAAGTTGGTCTGCTCCGCCACTGAAGTAATTAAGTCGGCCACTTTCATGATGTCTTGGTGGCTGGTCATGATCTTGTCCATTGCCGCGGTGGAGGCATCAAGCAGTTGGCTGCTTTTACCGGCCTGTTGGCCCACCTGCTCACTTTGCCGCTTCAGCGCCTGAACAAAACGCGATGACTCCCCCACTGTTTCAGAGAGCAAATGCACCTGCTGGCTCATCTGTTCTGCCGCACTCGCCTGCGATTCACAGTTCTGATTGAGTTGAGTCACTTGTTGGTCTAATTCCGTCGCCTGTAACTCCAGTTGGCCCGACACATTTCGCAACTGTGCGGCATTGTCGGTGGCCTGATGAAGCACGTGCGCCATTTTCTTTTCTCCGGCGACCACATTCTCCATTGCCTGTTCACTGCTGACTAAGGCACTTTCCGCTTGGTAAATCGCACGATCGCGCTGGCGGGCCGTAAACGCCTGAGCCACCGCAATGACAACCAGAGGTAACATCACACCAGACCAAGTTTCCACCGCCTGGGCCGATGGGCTCAAGAGCAGTTGAGGAAACTCATACCCTTGTTGCCGCGCCGCCGTCATGGCTGCGGCGATCACAGTCACACCAAGGCTCCAGACAATCGCCACCGTACGCGTGCCAGAAAGGAAAAATGCCACGATGAGCAGCGGCACCCAATAGGTCTGAGTCGAATCCACGATGCCGCCACTTTGATAAATGATATTGAGGGCATGCAGTGTCATGCCAACAAACCCGATGTTCAGCGCCAAGCCCGCCCGTCGCGTGACACGCAGCAACATCGCAGAGGCGAGTTCGAGCAGGACGAGTAGAATGGACGTGATGATCAGCGCTTCGTGTTGGTGGCGCGACCATTTCAACAGGCTGTATACGCCCACAAGAAAAGCAATAAAGGTAAACAGGCTGATGATGTCAGCCTGACGTGCTGTCTGGTTATCCCATTGAGGGTCTGCTGGCTGGCAGAAAGCACGCCACCAGGATAGCGGGTTGATTGTCATAGTGATACAAAGTTCTGATTAGACCTCCTACCACTTTAGTTACTTAACAAAATGATAACAACAAAGGCGTCGATAACTGCTTGTCAGCTCTCACTTTCCCGATTAGCGATACCGGCCACGACGAGCGCTGGTTGCTTTGCCCGCCATCGCCACCAGCGTTTTATTGGTGTTAGCATGACAAATCGCCACGCCCAGTGCATCCGCCGCATCCGCCTGAGGTTTTGCAGGCAGTTTCAACATGTGCTGAACCATGTGCTGAACCTGCGTTTTATCTGCCCCACCCGTCCCCACAACCGCCTGTTTTATCAGTCTCGCTGCGTATTCGAATACGGGCAGGTCTGCATTCACCGCCGCCACAATCGCGCTGCCTCTGGCTTGTCCCAGCTTTAACGCCGAATCGGCATTTTTTGCCATGAAAACCTGTTCGATGGCAAAGACATCCGGCTGAAACTGCGTAATGATCTCGGTTACCCCTGCGTAGATCTGACGCAGACGCCCCGGCAACTCTTTCTCCGACATGCGGATACAACCGCTACCGAGATACTGAAGATGGCGACCGTTCTGACGGATCACGCCGTATCCGGTAATTCGGGAGCCCGGGTCGATACCCAAGATGATGGACATACTCACTTCCTCTGCCCACTCTCGGGCGCACTGCGTATTATTGGCAGCCTGTTCAGCGCGAACAGGTCATACCGATAAGCATACCAAATTGTGCGTGCAAACAGATCATTTGCAGGTTCAAACGCTTACTTCACCAGCAGCATGATTGATTTCCTATCAACTGACGCAGACTG